>CAWHVB010000001.1:0-420967 GCA_963832715.1 uncultured Ignavibacteria bacterium
TACAAATATATGAAGCGATTCAGCGAATCGCTTTACAGGATTCCCTCCCTCACAGACAAGTTAAATATCTGCCGGCCTGAGCTCCTTTGTCATTTCGACATCCGACGTGAGGAGGATGGAGAAATCTTAAGCAGAAGCCAGGAAGATAAGAGATGAGAAGATTAGTAAAACAATCCTGTCTTCGCCGTATAACGGCGATACCCTAGTAGGAATAGTGTTACCCAGGAGGCCTTGAGCTGCAGAGCAGCGACACATTTCCGATTGGGATACTTGTTAGTCGTTCCCCTAAGCGAATCAGTCCCGCTCCGACGGATCACTTTACAAATTTATGAAGCGATTCAGCGAATCGCTTTACAGGATTCCCCTCCTCGCAGACAAATTAAACTCCATCTTACAATCATCTAGTTTTTCGAATAGAGCAACACTTGTAAAGCCGAGCACTGTTCGGCTTACCTTGCACATGTAAAGCTGAACGCCTGTTCAGCTTAATTAAGCTTGTACACCGAGCGCTGTTCAGCTTACTTTGCACATGTAAAGCCGAACGCCTGTTCGGCTTGTGTAAAGCTGAATGCTCTTCAGATTATAACTGCACTGCGCACGAGGGAAGTATCGAGGTGTCTACTTAAGATTTCTCCATCATAGCCCTTTCATCATTCTTTTTCGCTCAGTTCAGAGAACTGAGCTACGCGCATATTTTAATGCACCCCGCATCGTAAATACACACTTTCCTCATGTCTGAATATGACGAATAGACTTACAGATAAATTAAGCGATTCAGCGAATCGCTTTACAGATAAATTAAGCGAATCAGCGATTCGCTTTACAGATCGATGAAGCGATTCAGCGATTCGCTTTACGGATCAATGAAGCGAATCATTCCGGCTCTAATGGCTCACTTTACAAATAAACCAGGTTTAATGTGTCGCTGCTCTGCAGCTCAAGGGCATTAAGGGTAACAGCATCCCTACTGACGTGTCGCCGTTATACGGGGAAGACAGAGATATATTTTAATTTACTACTAACCCTCTCTGATCCTCTCATCTTCTCATCTTCTTATCTTCTGAACTTCTGATCTTCTTACTTGTCACTTCCTACTTGATCCGCCGACTGCTGCCCACTCGCCGCCTTTACATGCAGCGTTACCGGCACTATCTGGTACCCTGCCTGCGGTGTAAAGTTCTCATCCGTATCAAGGTCTATTACTTTTACTGCTTCAGCACCGCCGAGACTATTAGTAAGTGAATATACCACCGAACCTGCCAGCCCGAAAAGCCAGCCGGCTGCTGCTGCATTGTCCCTGTTCCAGCTTTTATAGGGAATACTCAGCGTCCCGGGTTCACCCGGCTTTTTGGTATCGATATAAATCTCGCCCAGGTAGTTTACTTTGCCCGAATCGATAGTAAGCGTTATCTCCGGCATATCTACTCCCTCCAGTACATCTTTGTTTTCATTTTCCCAGATGATCTCCTTAACCCTGTATTCGCCCGGCTGCATACAATATGCGAAGGAATGATCGGGTTCAAGTTCCAAGATAAGCTTTGTCCGCTGGGGATTATTAACATCATTGAGTTCAATGTTCATATGCATACCCGCCAAAAATTTCCCCGGCACCTCACCATAAAATGCTTTTCCTGTTGTGTCCACTGCCGCAAGGAGTGTATCGAGAGGATAGTAGACCGGATCGTTAGAATACAGACCCCCTGCTTTTTTCTTAAACAATATCCCGGATGCGTCCTTTTCCAGTATCTCTCCGGCCATATATACCGGTCCCCGTTTGTCTTTAATAAAGATGCAGGGATAAGCGGTCTTGAGCACACTGTAATTGTGGTAATATCCTTCGAGAGTGGTTTGACACGAGCTCCCCTTTTCAAATGTTTCGAGGTTTGTGGTTGCACAGCCCGTAAGCATTGCTGCGGCCAATAATACAACCGGGACAAGAAGTTTCTGTGAGAACATTTTTTTCTCCTGAGCTATTTTGTTACTGTAAAATGTAATGATATTCTGAAGCCGATATCGCTCGGCAAATAATCTGTTCCGAAGAGGAACATCTGGTACACTCCTCCTTCTATAAATACGCTGCGGTCTAACGATATGCCCAGGGACTCTTCGAATGTGGGTCCCCAGAAGTAATTGTTCGATGCACCATTATAGCTGTAGTAATAACCCTGCTGGTTGTTTCCATTCTCATTGGTTGTGCCTGCTATTAGTTTAATTGTGAGACCTGCGTATGGACTTACGAAATCGTCTTTCAGCATATATTTCATGTTCCAGGGCAGATTGAGAGCCCAGAGAGAACCCTCATACGAATGGGTAATAAAGTTAACATACAGGAAACCGACACTGAATCCATATTCCCAGTCAGGCTTCTGCCAGCTCATCCTGAATTCAACCTGCATTCCGCCGGTTATGCTGCTTCCCGTGTAGTAAGACATCCCTGCGCCGATGTGTGCCGCAGACTTTTTGATATCGGGTGCAGTCACCGGCTCGTCAAAAACAATATTGGAACGGTTTGTATTCCTATCATCTGCAAATGAACTGTCATTTTGAACGGACGATGATTGGTCATAAACAATACCTGGTGATCGGGTTGAATCGGGATAGGGTAATTCGGGACTATAAGAATCCGTATCATATGCTTCGGAGTTTTCAATTTCTGAATTGCGTTTGGATACTTCGGTGGAATCAACAATTGATTTGAAGTGACTGTCTCCCCGCTTAATAGTTGAATCTCTTTCAGGATATTTTACAACATGAGTTATAGTAGAGGGCGGCCGGATCTGCAGCTCATCAGGACTCCCGGTACCGTATCCGGTTGAATCGGCAGCTGTATCCGGCACTAAGTTTTCACGGAACACTCCGTCCTGAACTCTTTCCGTTCTTAATTTATCTATGAACCCGTTGAAGCTTTCTTTTAGTGCTGAGTTAATGCCGGCTGCAAGGGAGCTTTCATCCCGACTGAAATCGCTGCTTAAACTGGAAACAAATTCTTTGTTAATTCCTCCCCCGTCAGTATACCTGTAGCTGAGTGAGCCGAAAAGATGATACTCATCTTTCTTCGAAAAATTTTCTGCAAGGGAGAAGGAATTAATGGTGATGTTTACCGGGAAAGCCCTGTCAGGATAGCCCGGCAGACTGTTCAGATAATTTTTTATAAATACGGAAAGACTGTCCTGTAAATAAATATATGCTTTTTTGCCGCCGACCTGCCCTGTAATATGTCCTACCAGCTTCGGATCCTGTTCCCTGGTATCTTTAACGGATGCAATATGGAGACCGGCCGCCCCGGGTGATCCAGGTGAAGCCGACTCATTGCCGGCTGTATCGATGATGATAACCTGCGGTCCGCACCCATGCCAGAACATCATAGAGATCATTAAAAAGGGGATTAAAAACAATGCGGCAGATGGTTGATGCTTCATGGATTTCCTCTTTGGTATCTGCGGTGGGCTGCATTACCCGAACTTAACCTCTCCCCGCGGTTACTTCTCCTTAAAAGATTAACAAAACAATAAAGCCATACATAAAATTAAGATTTCTGCCTTAGAAGTTCAATCAAAATCTTCCAACCTGTAAAGCTGAACGCTGTTCAGCTTACTTTGCACATGTAAAGCTGAACGCTGTTCAGCTTACTTGCACATGTAAAGCCGAACGCCTGTTCGGCTTGTGATTCCTCACTCCGGCTCTGACGGATCGCTTTACAAATAAATGAAGCGAATCAGCGATTCGCTTTACAGGATTCCCCCCCTCGCAGACAAGTTAAAATCTCCCGACCTGAGATCCCTTTGTCATTTCGACATCCGACGTGAGGAGGATGGAGAAATCTTAAGCAGAAGCCAGGAAGATAAGAAGATGAGAAGATGAGAAGATTAGTAAAACAACCCTGTCTTCGCCGTATAACGGCGATACCCTAGTAGGAATAGTGCTACCCAGGAGGCCTTGAGCTGCAGAGCAGCGACACATTTCCGATTAGGATGCTTATTAAATCTTCCCTTAAGCGAATCAGCGATTCGCTTTACAGATCAATGAAGCGAATCGAGCGAATCGCTTTACAGATCAATGAAGCGATTCGGCGAATCGCTTTACAGGATTCCCTCCCTCCCAGGTTCTTTAAAAATTCCGGGTTATCCACACTGGGATACTTGCTCCTCCACTCCTCCCCTACTGTATGACTCCCATTTTCCTCCCGTGATTAATTTCATTGACACAAAATTTCACCTGTTTATTATCCATGTAAATCTTTAATTTTATGTCGCTTCTCTTAATTGCTGAACAGCCTTAAATAATTTTAATTTATTAACCACTAATTTCCGAAGGGAATAAACTAATGGAGGACGACACTATGGAAAAACAGGATCCCGCGATTCAAACAGCTTCTGATATTGTACACGTAATGACAAATCAATTCATCCGTTTAGTTAATTATGACCGCCGGACCGGACAGGTATCATACAGCCTTGAGGAAAGGGACAGCGTATACACTTGTTATGATTATGAACTGGTAAGCCTCAAAGGTATAGATCATCTGAGAACTGTACTGTCAACAGTGGGAAGGAACAGTGAACCCCCTTATGTTCTTAAAGGAATGATGCTGGGATAAGAGTCCGTTTCAGGATCATCACTCCTTTTCTTTTATTGGGCTGACTAAAAATTATTTATTCCAAAACTCGCGAAGATCCAGCAGCCGCAGCGCGGCCGCTTACCCGGGTCTATAACTCATTTATCTGATAATTCGGCTTACTTTGCACATGTAAAGCTGAATGCCTGTTCAGCTTAATTAAGCTTGTACACCGAGCGCTGTTCAGCTTACCTTGCACATGTAAAGCCGAACGCCTGTTCGGCTTGTGATTCCTCACTCCGGCTCTAACGGATCGCATTACAAATAAATGAAGCGAATCAGCGATTCGCTTTACAGGATTCCCTTCCGTCGCAGGCTATCTAAAAAATCCAGGAACTTCACACATCGTGGTTCGCCTGCTCCTCAAAAGAATTGCGGTCCCCCCGCCCGAGTTTATATTAAATTATAGTAGGCGGGGGGAAAAAATTACGTAATGGAGCGTTTATCCCGCCAAGTGTATCCAAAATTTAGGGCGGGATAATCGATAAATGCTGTCCGCGTCCTCCTATCGAGACGTTGGCGGACAGGTTTATTTATCGAAGCGAAATGGAGTAATTTTTTAGCAATTATTTTGCAGAGCATGTTCTTTCCTGCCTTGCCTGCTTAACAACCGAAACGAAGTGAAGGTTGACAGGCAGGTGTTACTTTTCTTGCGCCAAGAAAAGACTTTTAAAAACGCATTGCGTTTATTCATTAAAATAGTGACCTTGAGTTAAAGCAGAAGTAACATGCAATTTGACAGTTCTTACTTTGATGTTATAAAAACTCGTAGAAAAGACTTGTTCTGAAGATTGTCAATCATAACATGGTGATAATATTCTTTTTCGGAATTCCCGTCTGGCAGTATACATAGACTACTTAATCTTCAGGCTTGTTAGTTCTGTTTAGTATTGATTCACTAATATTAAGTTGAGGTAATTATGTCTAAGTTAGAAAAAATGTATCCGAATTCTGCCGGCATAGATATAGGCACTGAAAAGATCTTTATAGGCATTGAAGACAAGGAAGTCAGACAGTTTTCTACTTTTACTGATGACTACCTTAATGTCATCAAATATCTTAAAGAAAGCGGTATTACACATGTTGCTATGGAAGCAACAGGAATATACTGGTATGCACTTTACGATATGATTGAAGAATCAGGGATAAATGCATGTTTAGTAAATCCGCGAGAAGTAAAAAATGTTCCCGGACGTAAAAGTGACGTTTCCGATTGTCAATGGATTCAGCAGCTTCATAGTTTTGGTCTGCTGAGAGCTTGCTTTGTTCCAGAGGATTCAATTCGTCAGCTTCGGACATATATTCGTTTGCGAAATGATCATATATCCTTAGCTTCACAACACATACAACATATGCAGAAAGCATTAGACTCAATGAACATTAAGCTGCATAATGTTATAAGTAATATTAGCGGGGCAAGCGGAATGAGAATTCTGAAAGCAATTATTCAAGGAGAAAGAAACCCAGAGGTACTTGTAGAACTTTGTGACAAAAGTATTCTTAAAACTAAAAGGGCTTCGGTTATATCTTCTCTAAAAGGTAATTTCAGAGAGGATTACATTTTTTCTCTTAAACAAGCTGTTAATTCTTATGAATTCTACCAACAACAAATTTCAGAATGTGATAAACAAACTGAAATTCTACTTAAAACAATGACAAAGGATAAACCTGTTCCGGAAAATATAAATACTCCCAAACGTATACGTAATAATCCACCTCAAATAGCTATGCTTCACGAAAGACTAATGCAATTAACCGGAGGGAAAGATCCATCTCAAATTACCGGACTAAACGATAAAACACTTATGGAAGTTATTGCAGAGACCGGGATTGATCTTAAAGCTAATTGGAAAACTGAAAAACACTTTGTATCCTGGGCATGCCTTTCACCTTCAAAGCACCAATCGGGTAAAAGCAATAAAAAACGCAGAAAAGAAAGGCAATACCAAAGTAAGTCAAATTTTTCGTGAGTCTGCACAATCAATTGCTAACAGTAAATACTCTGCTTTGGCTGGTTTTTATAGAAGAATAAAAGCAAAAAAAGGAGGTTTGGTTGCAAATAAAGCCACTGCCAGAAAGATTGCTGTTATCTACTATAATATTATGACTAAAGGCTATGACTATGTTGAACAAGGATTAATTCAATATCAAAAAAAATACAAAGAACAGCAGATTAAAAGAATAAAGAAGCAAGCTGGTTATTTAGGATTACAACTTATTCCTACATAATGATAGGAGTGGTCACTGGCAGTAAGGATTTAAAAAAAAAAAGATTTATTCTTGTGAATTCCTCCACGAAGTGGAATAAAAAGAAAAATTTCTAAATGTGCTTTTGGCATATTATTAAGAGTTTTGTAAGTGATTCATTTGTTATAGAGAGATATGAAATTCCTATAAGATTTCAAAAACCGTCATCGAGTTTTTCGAACGGAGTGATAACGAAGTGAGAAAAGTATCGAGATGCCGACTTGATATTTCCCCAGCATAGCCCTTTAATCACTCTTTTTCGCTCAGTTCAGAGAACTGAGCTACGCGCATATTTCAATGCACCCCTGGCCGTAAACACACATGAAACTCATATCTCATTAACCCATGGTTTCAACCGTGGGAATAATTAGGAATATGAGTTCCATCCCAACCATTTCAATGGTTCCCCCCCTCCTCCACTCCTCCATCTCTTAACTAACCACACTCATCAGCACATCCGCAATTCGCTCAGCCGTATGCCCGTCCCACAAAGGAGGAATACTTCCCTCTTTTTTCTTTCCATTAATAATTTCCAGCGCCGCCTTTTTCACTTCCTGAAGGTCCGTACCAATAAGCTGATTTGTTCCGAGTGCTACTGTACTCGGGCGTTCGGTGTTTTGTCTGACAGTAAGACATTGAACCCCGAGGTATGTCGATTCCTCCTGAATACCGCCGCTGTCGGTGATAATTAGTCCGGCATTTTTTATCAGCGTAAGGAAATCAATGTATCCTGCCGGTTCTGTAAGCAGCAGGCTGGGGTTCAGCTGCTTTGCAAGTCCGGATGCTTCGATATTTTTCATTGTGCGAGGATGTACGGGGAAAATGATCTTCATTTTTCCTGCGAGTTCATTCATCACATTTATCAGCTCTTTAAGAAATTCTTCCGAATCCACATTTGAAGGACGATGCAGTGTAACGAGACAGTATTCATCCTTATTCAGATTAAATTCTTTCATAATACCCGACATTTCTGTCTTCGGCAGAAAATGCACCAGGCTATCAATCATCACATTCCCGACGAAGAATATCCTCTCCCTGCTTACTCCTTCTTTCTCCAGGTTGATTAATCCGCTCTCTTCCGTCACAAAAAGATAATCCGATATGGAATCAGTCAATATCCTGTTGATCTCCTCCGGCATCGTCCTGTCGAAAGACCTTAAGCCTGCTTCTATGTGCGCAACCCTGATTCCAAGTTTTACAGCAACAAGACTACAGGCGATGGTAGAGTTCACATCTCCTGCAACTATAACAAGATCCGGTTGTTCAGCAATAACTATTTTCTCAAATTCAATCATGATCTTTGCGGTCTGTTCGGCATGTGAGCCGCTTCCCGCACCAAGGTAGAAATCGGGTTCAGGAAGCTCAAGATCCCTGAAAAAGATCTTCGACATACGTTCGTCGTAATGCTGCCCGGTATGACAAATTAAATGAGTTACAACTCCTTTGTGCTTAAGAAATGCCCTGTGCACGGGGGCTATTTTCATAAAGTTGGGACGTGCACCGACTACCGATATAATTTTAATGTTTCTCTTCATTGTTTATGCGTAACACTTTGTTAATAAGAATATTAAAAATAGCAGATAACATGCACAAAGGTCAAATCCCGTTTCAAGACACTTGCTTGTATTTAAAATCATTAGAACTGCTGTCATTGTATTGCTTTGCTAAATAATCACAGATATTTAGCTTGACATTTTATATATATGCTCAGTAAAAGTTATTTCAAAGAGAACGAGATTATGCAGGAAATATTACGTATCTATTCTAAAATTTTAAAACGAACAGGGAGCGCAGCAGAGAAACAAAATTCATCATTTTATAATTACTTTATCATGCCGTTTTCAGCGGGGTTAACAGGCTTCGCCGCTTTTCTTTTTATTCTGATCGCTATGGATGTTTCAACGTACATGGTTGGAATAAGCAGTTCATTAGAAATTGGTTTGAAGGAATTATCTATTGCCGCAATCGGGTTTGTACTTCAGTTTACATACCAGCTGATCAAAAACGTTAAGTGAGTTTCAGGAAGATTCATTAAAAATCTATTGCCGTAGTACGCTATGGCCGGGAAATTATCGCCTGGATAGAACGCAGATTTAATGGATCAATGAGATAGCAGTTTGCTGACCTGCCGTAAACTTTGCTCATGTAAAGCCGAACGCTGTTCGGCTTAATCATCTTCTTCCTCTTCATAAAATAGCAAAAGCCCTTCTTCCGAAGGGCAATTACTATTATGTATGGAGACTCTTTTTATAAAATCGGCGCCGGCAGGCCGGAAATTCAGAATTGCTCGTTTGATTTAAATGGCGTTCCCTGGGTTCCCTTAACTGCCGGCAAAATCATTCGCGGGACAATGCTCTGGCATCATCGCTCTCTAGCCGCAATATGTTTAATAACAAAATCCTGTCACCAAAAGATTTTCAAAACTCTTTCACAAATGTATAAGAAATATTTACTTGTGCAGTGACAAAAATCATTAAGGATTCACGAATTTTATTAACGAGCTGATGCCGCTCCCTCTAAGCGATTCAGTCCGGTCCGACGGATCGATTTACAAATAAATGAAGCGAATCAGCGATTCGCTTTACAGATCAATGAAGCGATTCAGCGAATCGCTTTACAGGATTCCCCCTCGCAGACAAGTTAAATATCTCCCGACCTGAGATCCCTTTGTCATTTCGACATCCGACGCAAGGAGGATTTATCCCGCCGATAGGCGGATGGAGAAATCTTACCCGGGTATATAACTCATTTCTCTGATAATTCGGCTAACTTTGCACATGTAAAGCTGAACGCCTGTTCAGCTTAATTAAGCTTGTACACCGAGCGCTGTTCGGCTAACTTTGCACATGTAAAGCCGAACGCCTGTTCGGCTTGTGATTCCTCACTCCGGCGCTGACGGATCTCTTTACAAATATATGAAGCGAATCAGCGATTCGCTTTACAGATCAATGAAGCGAATCAGCGATTCGCTTTACAGGATTCCCTCCCTCGCAGGTTCTTCAAAAAATCCGGGAACTCCATCTTACCTTCTCATCTTCTTATCTTCTCATCTTCTTATCTTCTCAGCCTCTCAGCTTCTCAGCTTCTCATCTTCTTACGTTCTTATCCTCCTCCTCCTCAGCGCCTCTGCGGTAATCTCCGCAACTCCATCTTCCTGCCCTACAACCCTTCCAGCACTTCCAGTTCCTCAGCCCACACAAGCTCGCAGGCACCACCGCCGGTATCGTTTCTGCTGAGCGAACTTTTCCAATGCCAGCCGTCTTTTCCCTTTACAGCAACCAGGTACCCTTTCATTTCTATTATGCATCCTTTATATAGTTTATCGAGCGTCTCTTCAACTTCATCGTTCGCAGGAATAATATGCATATTGGAACTGTGTGTCATTATCTCAGAAGCAGGAATAACCAGGTGCTCGGCTTTCCAGTGATACCACCTGTTGCTCTGACTTATATCTAGACCGTCGATGATTGCCTGGTTAGACATTTGTCCCCACCCCAGCGCAAGATCCATCGGCGACAAATCGCTTTCTCTTCCAACTGAAAAACTGTTGGTACTTAATACGTAGGCTTTAAGCTTAAATTCTGCCAGGGGCGTGATTGTGTAGTCATCCTTTTCCCAGGGGACAGGATTAACTACGGTTGTCTGAACAGGGTCATCAGGACAAAGTACACCCGGCGCATGCTGCAGTACTTTTTCAGGCCAGTAGCTGTAAACAAGTATACCCGTTACAGCAATAATCAGGAAAATGGAAAATTTCTTCATAAGATTTTTTGCTTTACCTTCACAAAATAAATGCCAGCAGTGATAGTGCAAAATAGTGTATTTTACAATTGTTCATTCGTAAATTTGTATGTAAATACGTGCAATTCTAATCGAATGCCAATATAATTACCATTAAGCGGCTATCACCCATTGTTTCAGCGAGCGGGTCTGAAGGGAATTATTTAAGCCTAATTTGTGTTTAGCATTTTAGAACCTGATAAATCAAGAAAGAACTAATCGTTATGAAAATATATATCATAATTTTATTATTAATTTCAGCTGGTAATATCATGCCTCAGAAAGAAAACACTCAACCGGTTACTGTAAAGCACGTTAACCTGGAAAAATACACCGGTCTCTGGTACGAAATATCGAAGATACCCAACAGGTTTCAGAAACAATGCATCGGTAATACTACGGCACGTTATTCTATGAATGATGACGGCACAATTAAAGTGGTTAACAGCTGCAGACAGGATGACGGCACAATGGATTCATCTGAGGGACTGGCAAAGATAGTAGATACTGCATCAAACGCTAAGCTTGAAGTTAGTTTTGTCAGTATACTCGGGTTCCATTTATTCTGGGGCGATTATTGGATTATAGGTCTTGCGGACGATTACTCGTATGCCGTAATCGGAACACCAAACAGAAAATACGGATGGATTTTGAGCCGTACAAGGCAGCTGCCCGAAGACAAATTAAAACAGGCAAATGAAATCCTGAAGCAGAACGGCTATGATCCTAAAAACTTCATCCCAACTGATCAGACCCCGCTGTAAAGCCCGAACGCCTGGTTTACATGTAAAGCCGAACGCCTGTTCGGCTTACTTTGCACATGTAAAGCTGAACGCCTGTTCAGCTTCAAAAAACCATCAATTAATTTCACCTGTACTCATCTTCTTATCTTCCCATCTTCCCATCTTCTTACCTTCTTACTTGCTACTTCTTCCTTGATCGTCGCGGTCATCGAGTTTTTCGAACGGAGCGATAGCGAAGTGAGAAAAGTATCGAGATGACCGGCAAGAAGTTGTAATCCGTATCGTAGCTCAGGTCCCCCAACCTGCGATCCCTTTGTCATTTCGACATCCGACGTAAGGAGGATTTATCCCGCCGATAGGCGGATGGAGAAATCTTAAGCAGAAGCCAGGAAGATAAGAAGATGAGAAGATTAGTAAAACACTCCTGTCTTCGCCGTATAACGGCGATACCTTAGTAGGAATAGTGTTACCCTGGGTGCCTTGAGCTGCAGAGCAGCGACACATTTCCGATTGGGATGCTTGTTAAATCTTCCCTTAAGCGAATCAGCGATTCGCTTTACAGGATTCCCTCCCTCGCAGACAAATTAAATATCCCCAACCTGCGACCCCTTTGTCATTTCGACATCCGACGTAAGGAGGATTTATCCCGCCGATAGGCGGATGGAGAAATCTTAAGCAGAAGCCAGGAAGATAAGAAGATGAGAAGATTAGTAAAACACTCCTGTCTTCGCCGTATAACGGCGATACCTTAGTAGGAATGGTGTTACCCTGGGTGCCTTGAGCTGCAGAGCAGCGACACATTTCCGATTGGGATGCTTGTTAGTCGTTCCCCCAAGCGGCTCACTCCGGCTCCGACGGATCGCTTTACAAATATATGAAGCGAATCAGCGATTCGCTTTACAGATCAATGAAGCGAATCAGCGATTCGCTTTACAGGACTCCCTCCCTCGCAGACAAATTAAACTCCATCTTGCAATCATATAGTATTTCGAATGGAGCGACACCTGTAAAGCCGAACGCCTGTTCGGCTTGTGTAAAGCAAATATTCTCAACTTTAAACTTGAGCTTAACCCCGCCGAATCATATTTTCCCTTTTAATCTTTAACTGAAACTGAATAACGCCTATGTACCCATTATTAATCATAATAGTACTTATCATTCTTCTCTTCGTCTTTCTGTACAACCGCCTCGTACGGCAGCACAATGTAGTTAAAGAAGCATGGAGCGGTATTGACGTGCAGCTTAAAAGAAGGTACGACCTTATCCCGAATGTAGTGAACGCTGTTAAAGGGTATGCATCGTATGAGAAGAACCTGCTGGAGGAAATTACTAGTCAGCGGGCAAAATCTATGCAGCTTAATTCGCCCGGTGAGAAAGCCGGACCCGAATCGGAATTATCCGGTATGCTTAAAAATCTTTTTGCTGTAGTTGAAAATTACCCCGACCTTAAAGCGAACCAGAATTTCCTCAACCTTCAGCAGCAGCTTACGGAGGTAGAAGATCAGATCCAGTATGCAAGAAGATATTATAACGGCGCTGTCAGAGATTATAATATTACTGTTGAATCTTTCCCCTCAAATATTACAGCTTCGCTCTTTAATTTTAAGAAAGAGGAATTCTTTGAGATTACTCTGGCCACTGAACGTGAAACACCTAAAGTCGGATTATCATAATATGAATAAAACATTATTATTTTTTCTGTTTGTGTTGACGGCTGTACCCTCCCTTTTTGCTCAGCAGGAGAAGATCTATTCTTACCACAGCGACATTGTAATCAATAAAGATGCTTCAATGCTCGTAACCGAAACAATTAAAGTTAAAGCGATGGGTATCGATATAAGAAGAGGGATCTACAGGGATTTCCCTACAACTTATAATGACGCATACGGCAACAAAGTTGTTGTTGATATGGATATTATCGGCGTTTACAGAGATGGCCAGGTTGAGGATTATCATACAGAGAATCATGATAACGGCATCAGAATTTATGCGGGAAATAAAAATGTATACCTCGATCCCGGAGATTATACTTACAAAATAATTTATAAAACGAACAGACAGCTCGGCTTCTTCGGCGATCACGATGAGCTTTACTGGAATGTTACGGGAAACGGCTGGGTATTCCCTATTGAAAATGTCTCTGCAGAGATAACCCTTCCTGAAAACGTCCCGGCAGGTGAACTAAAATATTATGGTTATACAGGCAGACAGGGTTCTCGTGAAAAAGCTCTTAAGTCCCATATATCCGGTGCAGGTACGGTTTCTTACGAGACTACCCGGCCTCTGGGTTCGTATGAAGGGTTAACAATTGTGCTCGAGTTCCCGAAGGGAATTGTTACCGAACCTGAAGGACTTCAGAAGCTGGGATATTTTGCCCAGGATAATCTTAGTGAAATTATAGGACTTATAGGTCTGCTGGTCATCTTCTTTTATTATATCACTGTATGGAATAAGGTGGGCAAGGACCCGGATAAGGATGTTATTGTCCCCCTCTTCACTCCCCCTGATAACCTTTCTCCTGCCGCAGTGCGTTATATAAGCCGAATGGGTTTCGATAATAATGCCTTTACAGCGGCGATTATTAATATGGCTGTAAAAGGATATTTGAAAATTAAAGAGACCGACGGCAAGTATTCTTTGCTGCGGCTCAAGACTGATACTTCCGCATTAAGTAATGAGGAAAAGGAAATTGCCGGAAAGCTAAGTTTTTCAAAAAATGCTGCGGGTAGTGATCAGGTTGAAGATGCACTTAAGAAGCTTGATAGTCTTAAAAACAGCAATAGCCCTATTGCCAGAACAATTTCCGGCGCTATTTCTTCTGTAATTCAGAGTAAGTTGAAGGCAATGCCCCGCCAGGAACAATTGCCGGGTCAGGAATATGAGCTGGAGTTAAAGAACACTAATCATTCGATTTTCAGCAGCGCGATAAATGCCTTAAAGAAGGAACTAAAGACTTCCTACGAAAAAACATATTTTATTACTAATAGAAAACAATTCGTAATCGGCGCTGTAATCTCCTTTTTGTTTCTTCTGCTGAGCATTTCGATGGGTCACGGTGAACAGGTTTTTCTGCTTGTCTGGATATCGATATGGAGCCTTGGAGTCGGTGCCCTTTTAATAAATTTGTTAAGAACCTGGAAACGTTTGTTCTCAGGCGGGAAGATTAAAGCATCCCTTATAGGTACAGTGATCTTTTCTTCATTGTTCGCTCTTCCGTTTGTTATCGGTGAAATTGCCGGAATCTATTTCTTTTATAGCTCCGGTTCATTTCTTTCCGGTATCATTGTAGGAGTTATCATATTCCTGAACGTTCTTTTTTATCATTTGCTAAAAGCACCCACCCTCCTTGGGAGGAAAGTGCTGGATAAAATAGAAGGCTTCAGGATGTATCTTGCTACGGCTGAAAAAGACAGGCTTAATTATTTTACACCTGTTGAGAAAACACCGGAACTCTTTGAGAAATATCTGCCTTTTGCTTTTGCCCTCGGGGTAGAGCAAAAATGGTCGGAACAATTCTCTGATGTACTGGCCAAGGCAGCTCTTGAACAAAATTATTCGCCATCGTTTTATTCGGGAGCAGGCTGGAGCGGATTTGACGCGTCCGGGTTTGCATCTTCTTTCGGGAGTTCATTCTCAGGAGCGATATCTTCTTCCTCAACTGCACCCGGCTCAAGTTCAGGCAGCGGCGGTTCCTCCGGCGGCGGCGGAGGAGGAGGCGGCGGCGGCGGCTGGTAGAAGTTGATCGCCTGTAAAGCCGAACTCTGTTCGGCTCTAAATTTTACGAAGCAAATAAACTTTATGAAAAATCCTGGCCGCCAGATTCTGAGCCCTTCTCCTATCGCGCAGCGATAAACTTAATGGAACATTGTGAAACCTTTATGCAAATTCCTGGCTCTCCACACGACATGGTTCATCCCAAAACTCCACCAACTCCACGACTCCATCTCGCCCTCTCATCTTCTTAGCTTCTCACCTTCTTATCTTCTTAGCTTCTTATCTTCTCACCTTCTCACTTCTCACTTGAGAATGTGTTTACTACTTTTTTTAATATGTCGCGCTCCTCTTTTACATCCATTAATTCTTTCCTGAGTTTTCTCAATTCTTCCTCTTCTGGTTTTAACCGCCCGTTGCCTGGGAATGAATTCTTCGGATCTTCTCTATACTGTTTTATCCATCGATACAGAACATTTTCATTTATCCCTAAGCCCTCTGCTACATCCCTGGCTCTTCGGCCTCCCTCAAGAACCAATTTTACTGAATCTCTCTTAAATTCAGCATCATAAATCCTTCGTTTTTTTCCTGTTTCCATATTTTTCCTCCAATGATTTACTATTAATATACTAGCTTAACCATTGGTACGCTACAGGGGTAAGTTCAATCCTTCGTTTTTTTCCTGTTTCCATATTTTTCCTCCAATGATTTTACATTATATACTAGCTTAACCATTGGTACGCTACAGGGGTAAGCTCAGTTCACACCTTCTCATCTTTTTCCCTTCTCCCCGCCCTCTGCCCTACATACTCTCCCGCTCAATAGGCAGCAGCTGTATCCTGCCATTTATCTTATAAGTTAAGCCCATAATAATTCCGAAGATCATATACATTCCTATGAACACGATAATGTACGGAAATCCGTCGTGCGCCATGAAGTATCCCGGCGCAGGTAAATAGCGGGGTATAACAGGACTAATAACGGGAAATAATCCGTATAAAAATCCCGCAATAATTGTATGAGGTACAGCGATCTTCAAACCTGCCTCCCAGCCTGTTCTACGTGTACCAAGTTCAAAGAAGAAGGCATATATAATACCGAATATCATTCCCACAAAAACATGGATACCGAATCCGATCCACCACATACCTATAGACGGCATCCCGCCGAACATCGTACCCAGTACCATCTCGAGATCAATGTGCATCCCAAGGTATCTTAAGATCAGATTGTAAAAAGTTACTGCAACCGCACCTATTGCACCGCCTGTCATTGCACGACCGTAATTCATCACAGCTCCGTTTATTCAGTTATTAATCATTATTAATGAATATCGGGATAAGGTGAGGTTAGGCGAATCACAACTTAGGTTGCGGGAAAGACCTTGCCGGCGGTGACATAAAATCACCCGCACTCATTAATCATCACACTCGCAGCTGATCTCAGCCGACTGTGATTTCTCAAACGACTCTTTACCCTCTTTGAACGCATAGTATGCTATTCCCAGAGATCCAAGTATGTCGAAATACGCAATATGAAATATTTCATAGAGTCCGCTCGATGCCAGCAGAATAAAAGATAGATAGAAGCAGGTCTTTGTACAATTAGCATCTGCAATGATTGCATCGGATTTCATTTCGTGACCAACTTTTAACTTTGCTTTCATCAGGTAGTACATCGTACCAATCGATATTAGAGAAATAATGATACCTGCAAAAGTGGCTGACGGTCTTATGTCATATAATATATTGATCACCGACCCGGCAATGAGTCCAAATGTTAAAAGATAGAATGCAGAGCCATTAACTATTAACGCGGTTCTTTCAAACTTATCTCTTGTATTCACCTTCGAATATTTCATACGCAGCACCATATGAAGGATGGCGATACCGGAGATCACCTCAACGAAGCTGTCAACACCGAATCCCAGAAGTGCGAGAGTTTCGTCTTTAGCCCCGAAAAACACAGAAACCAGGCCCTCCATTATATTGTAGACTACAGTAATCACCGCCAGTATTAAGGCTTTTTTCAATAGCTTGTTCATACTAAATAATTTGTATCTGTTAAGGTGTTAACATAAGATTTAATTGTGAGAATTTCATCAGAAGAACGGGCTGAGATCCCCATTGAAGTAGAGACGGGGCGTTGACCCGTGAAAAGAAGGATTCATTCCTGTATCTTCCTCCGCCAGGCAGAATAAAAGAAATTATAAACTGTTTGAACCCCCGGATATTATTCAGAATAACGTAAATGATTCTTTTATTTTGGACAGGTTTCGAATGAATATTAAATTGCAAATTGTAAATTCTTAATTGTAAATTCTTAATTCTTAATTCTTAATTCTTAATTGTTAATTCTTAATTGTTAATTCTATTGTTAATTGTTAATTCTATGTAATTCTTAATTATTTATGTCTTTTGCAGATAAAGTAAATTCATTTAATAAAAACCTTAAGTATACAGGATCTCTTCCGGATAATATTCATGTTATGAATCCCTACAAAGAGAATCCCGATGCTCTAAAGGCATCAGCAGAATTCTTTAACAAATATTTCAGCGACAATAACAAAAGAAAAATTATACTGGGGATAAACCCGGGCCGGCACGGTGCAGGTGTTACCGGCATAGCCTTTACAGATACGATCCGTCTTGAGCAGTGCTGCGGAATTAAGCTGAAGGGTGTACAGTCGTACGAAACATCATCAGAGTTTGTCTATAAAATGATAGAAGCTTACGGAGATGCAAAGAAATTTTATTCGCGTTATTTTATCAGTGCCGTTTGTCCTCTTGGATTCACAAAAGAAAGCGCCCAGGGAAGGCAAATCAACTACAATTACTATGACGATAAGAAACTGCAGGATGCAGTGTACGATTTTATTGTAACAACTCTCAGAAAACAGTTGTTATTCGGAATAGATACCGGAATCTGCTGGTGCCTCGGTTCGGGTAAGAATTATAAATTTTTAACCCTGCTTAACCGGAGTGAAAAACTCTTTGATAAGATAATTCCGCTGGATCATCCCCGTTATATAATGCAGTACCGGAGAAAAAATCTGAAAAAGTATATTAATAATTACCTCGGGGCGCTGAAATGAAAATGGAAGATATACCGTCCGCCCGGCTGGCAGCACAGCATGTTTCCGGTCCCGGTTTTACCCGTGTGAAAGACCTTGTAGGTTATATGGGCGCCATACAGTCACAGGATTACCTGATGGCAAAGCTGGCAATCGGTCTTCGTCTGAAGCATGCCGGCAGTCAGCTGGTAGATAAAGCAATAATCGATGGAGATATTATAAGGACTCACGTACTCCGCCCTACCTGGCATTTTGTATCTTCAGATGATCTTCTGTGGATGCTTGACCTTACCGCATCACGCATTAAAGCTTCTATGAACGGGAGGCACAATCAGATGGGATTATCATCTGCTGTTTTCAAAAAATGTAAAAAGATAATAGGAGATGCACTCGCCGGCAATAACCATCTCACCCGCAGCGAGATTGTGAAACTGCTGAATACTGCACGCATCAAAACAGATCTCAACAGGGCTTCTCACATTTTTGCAGAAGCCGAATTATCAGGACTCATCTGCAGCGGGATACCGAAAGCTAATAAACAGACTTATGCACTAATCTCGGAAAGGATACCAAATTCCTCAAAAATTAAATTGGACGAAGCACTCGCACGGCTGGCGCGTATTTATTTTACAAGCCGGGGCCCCGCCTCCGTGAAGGATTTTGCGTGGTGGGGCGGACTGACCCTGACCAGCGCAAGATCGGCTCTCGAAATGATAAAATCAGAACTCTCTTCAATCCATGAAGGGGAAAATGTTTACTGGTATTCTCCAAAACACCGGAAGTTTACTGACGATAATAATCTCTATCTCCTCCCTGCTTTCGATGAATACCTCATAGGATATACCGACAGATCTGCAGTGATGAACCCGGGTATTGCAAAAAAATATGTAACCTTAAACGGAATGTTTTTCCCTTTCATTGTCTTCGGAGGTAAAGTAATCGGTACATGGAAGAGGACAATTATTAAAAACAACGTTCGGGTGGAGTTTAACTTTTTTGATAAAGTAACTAAAAAGATAAGGACCCTTGCCGGGGATAGGGCTGAAAAGCTTGCAGTACTTATGGATAAAAAACTCACCTTTCCTTAAGTAGTGGAATTTTAATGATTCTTTTGATTATTTTATAGCTGTAAAAGCCTGAATTACCGGAGGTAAAATGGCAGCTGCAATCAAGAAAGTCGATTACTATTACTGTTCGGTCGAAGACCATCCCGGCGAAGCATATAAACTATTATCATTCCTTGCAAAAGTTGGTGTTAACCTGCATGCTTTCACCTGTGTACCAACAGGACCGCTTCGCACACAATTCACTATATTTCCTGAAGACTCTTCCAAACTCGTCGTGGAGGCCAAAAAAGCAAATATCCATCTCGATGGTCCTAACCCGGCATTTTTAGTCCTGGGAGATGATGAAATCGGCGCACTCGTAGACATTCACCAAAAACTCTTCGAAGCAAAGGTGAATATATATTCATCAAACGCTGTTACAGACGGACGCGGCGGATTCGGATACGTACTGTATGTAAACCCCGATCAGTATAAAACGGCTTCAAAGGTTCTTGAAGTTTAGGCTGAGTTGAGGGGGAGAAGATGCCGTTAGGTGAATTACTAAGCCGGGAAGGTTACAGGACGGGGAAGCTCAATTTTGGAACTAATTACCCCAATCACTTGTTTTCAAGCAAATAAAGCAATAAATTCTCTTGCCTTCTATGTGTGTTGTGTCATAATTGAAGAAGTTACACTCAAAAAGCCGCTCCTTACTTCTTTAAATAAATTTATCACCAAAAAAAATATTTAAGACTGTCGGCGAATTGAAAAAATACTTTTTCTATTTTCTTTTCATCTCCCTGGTTCTATGCTCATCCCGATTGGAATCCCAGCAGATTCATTTCAGGCATCTGACAATTGACGACGGTCTCTCCCAGAACGCGGTCCTTTCGATTATCCAGGACAAACAGGGTTATATGTGGTTCGGTACGAAGGATGGACTAAACAGGTATGACGGGTATAATTTCAGGGTTTTTCAGAACGACCCGGCAGATACTTTTTCCATTTCATCTAATTATATTTCATCACTTTTTCAGAGCAGCGGGGGGAATATCTGGGTAGGAACTTTAAACGGGGATCTGGATTTATATCACCCTGATAAGGAAACATTTACCAGGATTCCTTTACCGAACAATGAAAGCCGGATAACATGTATAGAGGAGGATTCAACCGGAAGTTTATGGTTCGGTACCGAAGGAAACGGTGTGTTCAGATTTTCACGCAGCTCTGCTCATGCTCCTGTAAAAACGGAGCATTTCTTACATTCTTTGAATACAGGATCTCTTAGCAGTAATTTTATTTCATCAATCCGTACCGATTCAAAAGGAGTTGTATGGTTGGGAACAGCGGAGGGATTGGATAAGTTTGATGATAAACAGAATTCATTTAAGCATTATAAAATCGAAACCAGGAGTGCTGATGCTCCCCCCTTCCCTCCTTACAACGGGATTACTGCGATCAGACAACTGCAGGAAGGAAGTCTCTGGCTCGGGACACCAAGCGGTCTTGTAGATTTTAATATCACGAAAGGTGATTACAGCTTCTTCCCTCATCACTACACTGTATTCCGATTCGGATGGGGAATGATCACTGATATCGTTGCCGCTCATGACGGAAATTTGTGGCTTGCCACTCCCGGTGAACTGATGCTTTTCGATCCATCGGCCAGGCAGTACAGATACATAACCAATGATCCGATGAATGCGGGATCCGTAAGCTATAATTCTGTATCGGGACTCTGGTGTGATCGAACCGGGATCATCTGGATTGGAACCCCTGGAGCCGGTATAAATATTTATGATCCGAAAGCAAACCGGTTTTCACTGCTTACTCGTAAAGACGTAACCGGATCGCGGATTACCGGGTTCAGTGTTCGGGCAATTTGTGATGATGATGAAGGTAATGTATGGATAAGCACCGAGGTCCTGTACAAGTGGAATAGGAAAACCGGTGAACTTAAGAGTTTTGAAACAACTTCCACGCGTCCTGATGACTTCGGTAATACAGGCGCATGGTCGATTGTAAAAGATAATAACGGTATACTCTGGCTTGGAACTTCCCAGGGATTGTTCAGCTATGATCCGGTTACTGAAAAGTACAGGCTCTACAAATATGATCCCGGGGATAGCTCGGGGGTACCTGAGAAGGAAGTTGATGCGGTATTTGTGGATAACCATAACCGCATCTGGATCGCAACAGAGTATTATTTCAGTGAACTGATTGACAGCAGCCGCGGAAAATTCATACATTACCGCTACAACACCAGCAGTGCACGGAATATTGCTGCACATCCTGCTATTTATCAGGATAAAAATGATATTTTCTGGATCGGTACCGATAAAGGATTGGTGAAATTCGATCAGAAGTTAAATTCGATCGATACGTACAAAAATGATCCTTCCAATCCCCGGAGCCTGGATAATAATTTTATCAAATCTATTTGTCCCGATCCCCGTAAACCGGACAAATATTTATGGATAGGGACTGCAGGAGGCGGATTAAATAAATTTAATAAAATAGAACCCTCTTTTGAATACTTTACTACAAAAGACGGACTCCCGAATAATGTTGTATACGGAATATTGCCGGATTTAAAGGGGAATTTGTGGCTCAGTACAAACCATGGTATTTCAGTATTTAACCCTGCCTCAGTTTCCTTTAAGAATTTTGACGTGCTTGATGGGCTCCAGAGTAATGAATTTAATACAAACGGTTTTTATAAGAGTAAGAGCGGAGAGATGTTCTTCGGCGGGATCAAAGGATTAAATTATTTCCACCCTGAAGAAGTTAAGGATAACCCTTTTATTCCAAACATCGTTATTACAAGCTGCGAGGTGCAGAACCAGTCCTCGGAAAACGGAAATCAAAGACCGGTTGTTAAACCATTTACAGGCACTTCAGAAATAAGTTTATCCTATAATGAGGATATCATCCGTCTGGAATTTGCATCACTCGATTTTTCTGCTCCCGGAAAAAACAGGTATTCCTATAAGCTTGAAAATTTCAATGATAACTGGATAAATGCCGGGACACATCATAGCGCGACTTTCACCCACCTTCCGGCGGGAGAATATATTTTCCGCGTCAGGGGCTCAAACAACGACGGTGTATGGAATGAGGAAGGTGCGTCTTTAAGGATTATTATTTTTCCACCCTGGTGGCAGACGTGGTGGGCTTATACAGTTTATGGATTTTTGTTCCTGCTTGGACTTTATATCCTGAGAAGGTATGAACTCAACCGGATGAATCTTAAAAATGAATTGAAGGTTGAGAAAGTGGAATCGGATTCCCTGCGTCAGCTGGATCAGCTTAAAACAAGATTCTTCGCAAACATTTCTCACGAATTCAGGACACCATTAACCTTAATTCTCGGACAGGTGGAAAGTGTACTCTCTTCCAATATCGGAGTAAAAGAAAAAGGTAAACTCCATATTGCCAACCGGAATGCAAGAAGACTTCTTACCCTCATAAATCAGCTTCTTGATATATCAAAAATTGAGGCGGGCGGGATGAAGCTTAACGCCGGACAGCATAATATAGTTTCATTTCTCAAAAGTTTATTTTATTCATTTGAATCACTTGCAGAATCTAAAAGGATAACTCTGAAGTTTGAATCTCCTTACGAATATATCCCAGTTATATACGAACCTGATAAGATGGAGAAGGTTTTTTATAACCTGATCTCAAATGCATTTAAATTTACTCCTTCCGGCGGCGAGATAAAGGTTAAGGTAAATACAATAAATCCTGTCTTTGCGGAAATATGCTTTATAGATACCGGCAGGGGGATTCCCGCCGATCGTATTTCAAAAATATTCGACCGTTTTTACCAGGGAGATAATTCAAATACCCGTGAATATGAGGGAACCGGGATAGGATTGGCGCTGGCCCGGGAACTCATCGAACTTCATAAGGGGGAGATTTCCGTTAAAAGTAAAGTTGATGAAGGTACAGTTTTTACTATTCTCCTGCCCCTCGCAGATGTGAATGAGCCGGAACAAGCAGCCGATAATGATATTACCGGAATAACACTCCCTGATATAAGTATACCCGCCTCCGGCAGTCCACAGGAGGATCTTAATGAAGAGGAATCCGTGGATTATATTAAAAACAGGGAAATAATATTAATAGTTGAAGACAATATCGATGTGCGGAATTATATCAGGGAGCAGCTTGAAGATGACTATAGAATCATTGAGGCATCTGACGGACAGGAAGGAATGATAGCGGCTCTGGAGACAATACCGGATCTTATCCTGAGTGACATAATGATGCCGAAAATGGATGGATATGAGTTCAGTTCCGCGATAAGAAAGGACGAAAAGACAAGTCATATTCCAATTATCATGCTGACGGCTAAAGCAGGAATTGATGAGAAAATCGAAGGACTTGAAACAGGCATAGATGATTACCTGACCAAACCCTTTAATGCACGGGAATTAAGAGTAAGAGTTAAAAACCTTATTCTGCAGCGGAAGGAATTGAGAAAAAAATTCAGTAACGCAACTGTTATAAAGCCTTCTGAAGTATCAGCTCTCGATGCCGACCAGAAATTTTTACAGAAAACTATTAAAATTATAGAAAATCATTTTGAAGATGAACAATTCGGCGTTGAGAGACTGGCTGAGGAAGCTGGAGTAAGTGTATCCCAGCTGAACAGGAAACTGAAAGCGCTTATAGACCAGCCGGCTGGACAATTAATCCGCTCTCTCCGGCTTCAGCGGGCTGCCGATCTCCTGGTAAGGAATGCGGGAAGTGTGGCAGAGATCTGCTACCAGGTTGGATTTGCTGATCAATCATATTTTTCCCGCGCATTTAAGAAGCAGTTCGGCTGCAGTCCCTCAGAGTATAAAGGAAAAATGGTTGATTAGGACATAAATCCTTCCTGTTTATAACTTATTCCATTTCTATTCTCCCTCCTGACTCAAAAATCCTAAAAATTGCCCGGATAGTACCAGATTTAGCCTCTTTTTTACTATAAATTGGCTAAAGTTTTTACCAGGATCTATCTCTTAATTTATTACAAATTTTATGATAATGCTGAAAGTAGCAGGCATCTATCGGGCTGACGGGACAATCGTTTTTGGAAAAGGCAGATTATTAAGCTGGAGCGAATTAAGTGAAGATGCCCCTCCCGACTTGCCGCCGTCCATACGTGTGGAGCTTACTATTTCCTTCAAGGCAAATGACCTTCTGCTTGGAAAAAACGGATTTGTCTGGGCAACCACCGAATCCAGACAGGCTGAAGTTATCCAGAGCACCCTGTTTGCACAGCATATAAATTCTGAGATAAAATCAGTTTCACTTGAGGAATATGTCTTGTTTATGATCAAAGTTCCAAATGAAAATGATATTAAAGATGCTGTCGATTTTATATGGCAGAGCAGAAGCGGTCTGAGACTTAAACCAGACTGGGTTTATCCCCAGGGTGAAAAAAATAAAAGTTTTGAACAATGGCTGGGAGGACATGAAGATTGAACCAGCCTGCATTTTGACAGGAATTGATGAACCAGTCAAATGGTCCAATAACCAATACATAATTAAACAATCGAAAGGTATCAAATGAAAGTTCTTTTAACAGCACTATTTCTTTTCGCGCTCTTTATTTCCTTTAACTCCTCTGCATATGCACAGGAAGCACAGAATAATGTGGTTGTAATGACCAATTTCGAAAGAGCATTTCCGGATGACGGTACAGGACGGGAACTGGATTCCCTTGCGCAGGTAATGATGGATAATTCATATAAGAATAATCCATACGTTATTAGTTACGGAGTGGTTCGTCACTTCTGGGGCCACAACAGCCGCGATTTTATCCAGATGATCACCGTAAAAAGCTTTGAGGATATAAACAAAGCTGAACAGGCAGGCAACGATGAATTTATGAAGGCTATGCCGAACAAAGCCGACAGACAGGCGTTCAGTAAAGCATTCAATAAATATTTCACCGGTAAACATTCCGATGAAATATACAGTGAAGTTGTCCATCACAAAAATTAGACTCCACAGGTTTTTGAAGGAGGTAACCCCGGGTTATCTCCTTAACTTTTTAATTCTGGAATTATGAATATGATTAGCAGAATTATTTTAACGATAGTCATCCTCGTCTCGGTATTTTCAACTCTCTTAAAAGCCGGTGACAAGGAAGATGTGATGTCCGCAGTACAATCTACCATTGATGCATTGATTAAGAGCATCAGAGAAAGTATGGTGGTGATTAAGCAAAACGGAAAGTGGCTGACCGCTCATATGCATTTTTCCGCCATGTTCTGATCCCGGTGTCAGTCCCCGAAAAATCTGCTGCCGCGCTTGTTCATTGCGTGGATTAAACTCCATAGAACATACAAATAAATAAAATATAACATCCTTAAAATGAAGAAATGAAAAGATTAAATAGCATTTTTTTACTGGCGTTACTGTTTGTACCAGTATCATTGTCCCAGGATTTCGATTTCCAATTAAAAGGGCGGAAGGAATTTAACCTGAGAGATTCAACAGGAAGAAACCAGGCAGTTTTTTACAGCGAAGCGCCTTATGAAAACGTAACCGGATTAGCAAATGATGTATGGGGTAATATTTCCTTCGATGCAGAAGATTTTAGATCAACATTAAAGGGTGAAATTTACATTTCAACAGCTTCCATAAAAACCGGTATAAAATTGAGAGATGAGCAGCTTCAGAGCCTGATGTGGCTGAACTCGGAGAAATATCCGGTTGTCAGCTTCCGCATCCTGGAAGTGAAAAGTATCGATGTTATAGAAGATAATCACATAAATGCAGTAGTCACGGGGGAATTTACCCTTTGCGGCAGGACAAAGCTGATTTATGCCTCAGCCAAAATTAAATTAATACAGGAAACTCCATTTACAAAAAAAATAAGAGAAGGCAATCTCATAAATATTTCAGCAAAGTTTGACATAAATCTTTCGGATTTCAAAGTAAATAATGCCTTCATAGGAGACAGAGTAAGTGACAAAATTCTGATAACTGCCAACCTTATTGGTTCTGATGCATATAAAAACAAATAATAATTTTCAAATAATACATTAAACAAGGAGCGTTCTATGAAAAAATTAACTCAAATATTCTTTGCAATGTTCGTTTTATTATTGTTGTCAGGCAGCAGCTTTGCCCAGCAATGGTCAGACGCACAGAAAGATGTATGGGCGGGTGTCGAAAAATACTGGCAGGTGTCTTCCTCAGGAGACGCAGCCGGATTTATGAATTACTTCGATGACAGTTACATGGGCTGGAGCAATCAGTCGAGGGTGCCAATGAGCAAGGCCAACACGGGTAAGTGGGTCATGCAGGATGCTAAGGATAACTCGGTGATTGTCTACTCAATTACTCCTCTGACCATCTGGGTCAAAGGTGATTTTGCATATGTGCATTATACTTACGCAGAACTCGATGAAAACAAAGAGACTAAAAAGAGAACAAGCGTTGGCGGAACCTGGACAGACATCCTTATGAAAGAGAACGGGAAATGGATACTGATCGGAGATCACGGCGGAAGGATTTCCAGCAGCAGCAGTACTTCGAATGAATAATTAAAGTTGAAATGCTTTGTAATTAAACAGGATGCCATCCCGCAAGTGTTGTCGGGATGGCATCTTTTATTTAATATTTAGGAACCGGGATAAAGTAAAAGCAAGGTCATTGGATTTTTTACTTGGGATATTTAAACACAGCCTGGGAAAATACCTGCTGATGATAAATATTAATTTTTGAAGCGAGAAATAAGATTTTTGTATATTATATCACAGCCTTTAGCAGCGATACTATGCAGCCTGAAAAACGTCACAGGTCGGATTTTTACACATATCTTCGGATTGCTCAATCCCTGCCGGGCTGTAAAAAAGTAAAATATAATTTTTCACTCATTGATCCTACATTACGATTCGGCTAATGAATAAAAAAGCTCAGCGGCAAGATCCGGAAAAAATAATCTCCCGGCTGGAAAAAGAAATTGCACTCAAAAACCGTGAACTCGAAATTGAATCAGCACTCGAAAGAGTAAGAACGGTTGCGATGAGTATGAAGAAGCCTGACGATCTGCTGAAAATATGCGAAGTATCATTTAAAAGAATTTGATAAGCTGGGATTTGACAGCATTCGTAATGTTGTAATTCATGTACCTGACGATAAGAAGACCTTTTTTATGGATTATGATTTTTCAGATTTAATGGGCGGAGCCATAACTAAAATTGAGTATGGTTCTCATCCCATTGTAGATGAATATATGGATAAGATTAATAGTGCTAAGGATGCTTATTTCGAAGTTTTAATTGATGAGAATCAGTTAAAAGGATGGAGAGAATTCAGAAGAAAAACCGGTCAGTATGACGATCCCAGGTTGGATGAGGCAAAAACCCTTTACTACTATCTCTTTTCAATAGGTATCGGAGATATCGGGATCTCGACATTTAATTCCATTGATGAATCACAGAAAAATATTCTTAAAAGGTTCAGAAATGTATTTGATCTGGCATACCGCAGATACGCTGATATAACCACGGCAGAAACACAGGCCAGAGAAGCGCAGATTGAAGCAGCACTGGAAAAAGTCCGGGCACATTCGCTCGCAATGCAGAAGAGTGAAGAATTAAAAGAAGTTATTTCCGTAGTTCTCCTGAAACTACAGGAACTTGGGATGACTATGGAGGGAAGAGTTGCCGGAATTTATGCGTTTGAAGAAAATTCAAAAGATCATATTGAATGGGTTGCATCTCCCGAATTTACTACAGCATTGCGGGTCCATGTTCCTTATTTTAAAAGCCCTGTTATAGATGAATTCCTTGAAGTTCACGATGAAGGGGGTGTACTGAATAAAATCTATTCACGGGAATTGAAAGATGAGGCATTCAGGGTAATGTATGAGCTTCCCGAATTGCGGAATAATCCTGAAAGTGAAAAGAAATGGATTTTCGGAGCCGAAGATTATTCATTGACGGTCGCATTTGAAAATAATTCCGCTGTGGGTATTGCCAGTTTTCCCGCTAAATTATTTTCCGACGGCGAGATCGAAATTCTGAAAAGATTTGCCAGAGTATTCGAGCAGTCATATATCCGCTTCCTGGATCTGAAGAAAGCTGAGTCACAGGCAAGAGAAGCCGAGATTGAATTAGCGCTTGAAAGAGTCCGTGCAGGAACAATGGCAATGCAGAAAAGTGAAGATCTCAGGGATGTAATCCAGCTTGTATATGAACAATTTATTCATTTAAATATTCACATTGAACACACAGGGTTTATTTTAGATTATAAAACAAGAGACGATCTGCACATCTGGCTGGCTGATAAGCAGGAAATACCTTCCGAGATAACTATTCCCTGTTTTGATTCTACCCCCAACAACAGCATTAGGGAAGCAAAAGAAAAGGGACAGGATTGCTTCTCATACCTTCTGAATTTTGAAGAAAAGAACAATTTTTATAAAGAACTTTTTAAGTTTATCCCAGGCGTACCGGAGGAATCACTTGAATATTATTTCAATTGCCCCGGTCTTGCCGGGTCAGGTGTGCTTCTGGAGAATGTCGGCTTATATATTGAGAATTTTTCGGGCACTCCATATACCGATGAAGAGAATAATACTCTAATGCGCTTTGGAAAGGTATTCCAGCAGACCTACACCCGTTTTCTCGATCTTCAAAAGGCGGAAGCACAGGCAAGAGAAGCCGAAATTCAGCTCGCTCTGGAAAGAGTTCGTGCACGGACAATGGCAATGCACAAAAGCGATGAACTTGCTGAAACGGCAGCGATTCTTTTTCAGCAAATGACAGAACTTGGAGTTACGCCCGAAAGGCTGAATATCTGCCTGATTAAAGAAGAAGATAACATCCTTGAAGTTTGGGCTACGGATCAGCAGGGCATTAAAATCAGTCATCACTTCAATGCAAGTCTTGATGAGCCGACTACAGGAAGACGTGTATATGATGCATGGAAAAGAAAAAGGAAATTTATTGTCATTGACCTAACCGGACAGGAATTAAATGACTGGATCCGGTATGTGCGGGAAGTGATGGGTATGACCATTAAAGCTGAGCTGGTAAGGGATCATCGAATACATAGTGTGGCTTTCTTCTCGCAAGGTATGATATTAACCACTACGCCTGAACCATTACCCGGTGAATCGATAAAATTACTGGAACGTTTTGCTGATGTATTCAATCTGACATATCGCCGATTTCTGGATCTGCAAAAAGCCGAAGCGCAAACGAGAGAAGCACAGATTGAAGCGGCTTTGGAAAGAGTGCGTTCCCGGTCGCTTGCTATGCATAAAAGTGAAGAACTGAATGACGTGGTAATGACATTATTCGGTCAAATGAAGGAATTGGGAATTGATATTGATGGTATCAATATCAACTTATTGAATAATGACCTAACCGGTTTTGATTCCTGGTTTACTGCCCCAGGTTATGCAAAAGCTGTCTGCCTTTATACTCCTTATTTTGACACTCCTGTAATGAATGATATTTTTAATGCCGTTAAAAGCAGACAGGACCTCCTCAGTAAGATTTATCAGAAAGAAGAAAAAGACGCTTATTTCTCTTACCTCTATGAACATTCTGATTACAAGAATTTGCCGGATGAAAGAAAAAAAATGATCCTTGAAGCGGAAAGCTGGCACCTGTCTGTGGGGATTGCAAACAATATTGGAATCAGCATTCATAGCTACACAGGAAAAACATTTTCAGAAAAAGAACATGACATTTTAAAAAGGTTTGCAAAAGTTTTTAATCAATCTTATCGTCGTTTTCTGGATCTGCAAAAAGCTGAAGCACAGACAAGAGAAGCGCAGATAGAAGGCGCCCTGGAGCGGGTACGGTCCCGTTCCATGGGTATGCACAATAGTGATGAGTTAAAGGATGTGGTCAGACTGCTCTACAAAGAATTCCGGATACTTGTAACGGATATTGATTCTGTCAATATCCAGTTAAACCTGGATCCCTCCAAAGATATCCATTTCTGGGCCTCGGTAGAAGAAGACATTTACCCGGAATTATATCATCTGCCGAATTCCGACCTACCAATATTTGAAAAAATTTACGAAGCATTTAATTCCCCCGGGGAGGGCTTTCTTGATTATTCACAAAATAAAGAAGAAAAAGATGCCTTTTTCAGGGAAGTATTCAAGATTCAGCCTGTTCCGCCCAAAAGAATAAAAATGATTCAAAGTGCTGAAGGAATGGTTATGATGGGCTGGTTTCATAAGCATTCCGGAATTGATATCCTGCGCTACAATCTCAAACGATTCAGTAAAGAAGAAAAGGAAATAGTAAAACGGTTTGCTGCTGCCTTCGAACAGACCTATATCCGCTTTCTCGATCTGCAAAAAGCCGAAGCACAAGCCCGCGAAGCAGTCAAGCAGGCTTCTCTGGAAAGAGTGAGAGGTGAAATTGCCAGTATGAGGACTGCTGAAGATCTTAACAGAATAACCCCTATTATATGGCGTGAACTTAAAGCACTTGAAGTCCCTTTTATACGTTCCGGAGTCTTTATAGTTGATGAAGCGAATGAGAAAGTCCAGGTATTCTTTAACTACTCCGGATGGTAAAGCGCTGGGCGTTTTAAATTTAGACTTTGATGCAAATGAACTTACTAGTTGAGACTGTTAATGTACTGGGGGAGGAAAAACGTCTATAAGAGAACACTGGGATAAACAGGCTTTCATCGACTGGACAAGATCAATGATGGAACTCGGACAGGTTCAGGATGCTGAAACTTACCAGGGATCATCAACTCCGCCGGATTCACTTTATCTCCACTTTGTACCCTTCAGCACAGGGAATGCTGTATGTTGGTGATGTTTCTCCCCTTACTGATGAAAAACTGGATTTAGCAAAAACATTAGCTGAAGCATTCTCCATGGCTTTCGCCCGTTACGAGGACTTTAAAAACCTGGAGGAAGCAAAAAACAAGATTGAAGTTACCTTAGATGAATTACGGGCAGCCCAGGCACAACTAATCCATGCCCGAAAAAATGGCTTCACTGGGTGAACTTACGGCAGGAATTGCACACGAAATTAAAAATCCCCTGAACTTTGTGAATAATTTTTCAGAAATAAGCGGTGAACTTCTGGATGAGGTGACTGAAGAATTGGAGAAAGATAATAAGGAGGAAGTTCTATCAATTATAAAAGACTTAAAACAAAACCTTGAAAAGATAGCCCAGCATGGCAAACGCGCAGATTCAATAGTTAAAGGGATGCTGCTGCATTCAAGAGGAACTACCGGTGAAAAAACTCCGATAGATATTAATGACCTTCTCGATCAGTATGTTACTCTCGCTTATCATGGGACGAGAGCACAGAACAAGGAATTCAATATAACTATAGAAAAAAATTATGATAAAACCCTGGGGAAAATAAGTGTCGTTCCGCAGGATATCAGCAGGGTATTTCTGAATATAATTAACAATGCCTGCTATGCGGCATTCGACAGAAAAAAGACAAGTAAAAATGATTTTAATCCTGTTCTAAGGGTTTCTACCAAAAAGTTAAAACACAAAATTGAAATATGTATTGGTGATAATGGTAATGGGATTCCTGTAAATATTTTAGATAAAATATTTCAGCCATTCTTCACGACAAAACCCTCTGGCGAAGGAACAGGTTTAGGTCTATCGCTTAGCTATGATATTGTTGCCAAAGTGCATAAAGGAGATATTAAAGTTGACACTAAATCCGGTGAAGGAACCACGTTCATAATAACATTGCCGGATTTTAGTCAGGAACAGGATGTATAATGGTTAAAATGTTTTTTATAAAATCCTGTAGAACGGTATTTACATTTTTAGTTTTTTCTCTAACTTCCTCAGCCTTCGGTCAGCCGGCTGATTACAATTTCCATAAAACCGGCCAGCCGTTTCTTCAATATTACAGTCCTAAAACCTATAAATCACATCTGTCAAACTGGTGTATCGTGCAGGATACCCGGGGCGTTATGTACTTCGGAAATGAAAAAGACATATTGGAATTTGACGGTGTCTCCTGGCGTAAAATAGAAGTTCCGTATAATTCAGCAGTCCGCTCTATGGCAATGGATAGTGACGGAATCATATATGTGTGTGCATCCTCAGATTTTGGTTACCTGGCGCCTGATTCTTCAGGCAGGTTAGAATATAAATCATTGCTCGGCTATCTCGATAAAAAGTACCGCGATTATGGCGAGATGTGGGATGTGATCACTTCTTCAAAGGCTGTCTATTTTAAAACGAAGGATAAAATCTTCAGATGGCAGGACAAGAAGATTAAAGTGTGGAATTCGGTAAATGCATTCAGGTTGTACAACATAAATGATAGAATTTATTCAAGGAACGATGGAATCGGATTAACGGTGATAGATGGAGATTCCATAGCTGTTATGCCCGATGGAAAATATTTTGCCGAAACCGGGGTATTCGATATGCTTCCCTTTGATGATACTAGCCCGGCCGGGGGAAAAGAATTCTCGTTACCACAAATACCTCAGGGCTGTTTCTGTTTGATGGAGAGAAATTTTCACCATTTAAAACAGACAATGATGAATTCTTGAAGGAGAGCCAGGTATATAATTCGTGTATTACTTCTGACGGATATTTTGCTTTTGCCACTCAACGCGGTGGTGTTATCATAATGGATCACGAGGGACATTTTATTGATATCATTGATGAAAATTCCGGATTGCCGACCAATGTGGTCTATGATGTTTACCCGGGTAAGAATGGAGGTTTGTGGTTAGCAACGAATAATGGAATAGTATATTGCGAAATCCCATCCCCTTTTTCAATCCTGCCGTCTAAAGGAGTCGCTAAATATCCTTTTTACTCAATACTACGGTCTAATGATAATCTTTTCATTGCTAATGAATTGGGGATAATTTATTCAAATAAAGGAACTTCGTCTTTTAAATTAGTACAGGGGATTAATAAACCGGCGTATGAGCTGATAAAATTTGATGGGACTATAATAGCTGCAGCCAATTCGGGAATTCATAAGCTTAGAAATGAAAATTTTGAGAAAACAATAGCCCCGCCTTCAGCTGCTTCAATTATTCCTTCCAAATACTATACCGGCAGGCTATACTCCGGGACTTCTGATGGACTATTAATTATTACGCTGAATAATCAAAACGATTTTGTTATTCATAGTACCAGCATTGAGGAAGAGATAGTCTCTGTAGTTGAAGACAAAGACAGCAGTTTATGGCTCAATAGTCTTGACGGGGGGATAATTGCATGTAACGGGTGGGATAAAACATCTTTTATCAGGACAAAAAAATATACTGGATTACGAACGTTACCGTAATGAAACTCTTCCTGGTTATCAGACGGAATTTTATGACATTAATAATAAAGCGCTGCTTGCGACAAATAAGGGTTTGTTCCGGTTCGACAAGTATGCAGATAACTTTGTGCCCGATTCAACTTTAGGTTCTGTGTTTGCAGACTCTGCCAACAAAATCTTAAATATTTCAAAAGGAACTGACAGCGATTTGTGGATTTTGGCGGATTTGAAAGGGGGTGAATGAACTGGGTAAGGCAAAATTGCAGGAAAATGGTAATTATGTCTGGCGGCCTGACCCGGTTTTCAAACGATTGGATTTAAGCAGTATCACTGTAATATATGCCGAACCGCACCCTGCTGCAGACGGTGATGTCCTTTGGATAAGCACAGATGAAGGATTGGTGCATTATAGTTCTGTTCGTAGAAAAGATATAAGGTCAGAGTATGAATGTTTAATAAGAAAAGTTGAGGTTAAAAACGATTCCCTGATCTATGGCGGAGCCGGTTTATCCGGTTCTAAGTCGGATAAATTGATTCTTCCTTTTAGCGACAACAATATAAGTTTTAGTGTTTCGGCGGTTTCTTTTGATAAACCTGGTGCTAACCTTTATCAGTATTTATTGGAAGGAAATAATAATACATGGTCGCAATGGACATCTGAATCAAAAAAAGAATTTACAAACCTTGCGGGCGGCGATTATATATTTCATGTACGGGCAAAAAATATATACGGCGTAGTCAGCAGCGAGGGCTCTTTTCCGTTTTCAGTTTTACCGCCATGGTATCTTTCCTGGTGGGCATTTGTAATTTATTCGGTACTCATTTTTACCGGCATTTATTTTACTGATAGAATCATGCGCGCACGTATCACTAAAAGAGAACGTGATAAAGCGAAGCTAAGGGAAGCAGAGTTGATAAAAAAACAGGCCGAAGAACTTGAAACAGTAGATAGACTGGTTCGTGTAATTAATAATGCTGAAGACATTGATACATTGTTTAATTCATTATTGGTTCAGACTGTCAGCTTCATCCCAAAAGCAGAAAAAGCAGCAGTATTTTTACTTGATCACAATGATAATAAATTTCACGTTGCTTTTACTCTTGGATACAATATAGATGCGCTTAAATCCATTCCCTTCAGTTCAGCAGATTTAAAACGAAGATATACCGAAAATTCAGAGGAAATCGAAAAAGGTATCTATATCATAAGCAGCACAGAAAAGCTGCACGGCAATGAAATGTTTTCCAAAATAAACAAAGCTTCCTCAATGCTCGTTATGGCTGTTGAATGGGGCAACAAGTTAGAAGCTTATGTTGTGTTTGATAGTTTTGCGGATAAGAATTCATTCGACCCGTCAACAGCAAGAATATTGAACCGGTTCAGGGAACACGCAGTGTCGGCCATACTAAAGGCTCAGTCAATTAAAATACTGCAGGAAAAAAATGATGAAATTATCAGAACACAGGAGCAGCTTGTAACACAGCAAAAGTTAGCATCCCTGGGAGCCCTGACCGCAGGCATCGCTCACGAAATAAAAAATCCTCTTAATTTCGTGAATAATTTTTCGGAAATAAGCACCGAACTTATTGATGAGCTGACAGAAGAATTCGGGCACAATAATAAAGAGGAAGTTCTATCGATCATTCGGGATTTAAAACAAAATATTGAAAAGATAACCCGTCATGGCAAACGGGCCGACTCAATTGTTAAGGGGATGCTGCTTCATTCAAGAGGAACTGCCGGAGAGAAAACACCAACAGATATCAACGATCTCCTGGATCAGTATGTTAATCTTGCTTACCACGGCATGCGGGCGCAGAATAAAGAATTTAACATAGCAATAGAAAAAGATTACGATAAAACCCTGGAAAAGATGAATATCGTTCCGCAGGATTTCAGCAGGGTTTTTCTGAATATTATTAATAATGCCTGCTATGCAGCTTATGAAAAAAAGAAAAAGAAGGGTAATGATTTCTCTCCATTGCTTAGAGTCTCAACAAAAAGACTGACAGGTAAAGTTGAAATCGGGATCTACGACAATGGGGACGGTATTCCGGAGTCAATAAAGAGACAGATATTTAATCCGTTTTTTACTACCAAGCCAACCGGCGAAGGAACCGGTCTTGGTTTGTCTCTAAGCTATGATATAATAACCAAGGTTCATGGCGGAGATATTAAAGTTGAATCTGAAATTGGAGAAGGCGCAGGGTTTATAATTCAATTACCCTTAACTTAATTTCTTAAAGAAAGTGAAATAATTTTTGACAACGCATTTAGAGAAAAATAGTCGGCTGATAAAAACAATCTTATCCGGTGTACTGAATAGAATAATTGTTTTTGGGATATTGATGTTAATGATATCTCCTTCAGCCTTTGCACAAAGGAATTACCTTTTTGAGAATATTTCAGTACCCCAGGGGCTTTCCAACTCTACAGTCAACTATATCTTTCAGGACAGCAACGGGTTTCTTTGGATTTCAACCAATGACGGCCTTAACAGGTATGATGGAAACAATATAAAAGTATTTAGAAACGATCCGAATGATTCCACGACACTGCCAACCAATGACTGCTATGCTATTGCAGAGGATGAAGACGGATTTATCTGGATTGGAGTGTCAAATAACATTATAGCAAAATACGACCCGAAAAATCAAACTTTTAACAGCTATCACACAGAGACCGCGGGTGTCTCTAAAATATCATATTCTTATTCCGCACTTTTAGATTCTAAAGGAAATTTATGGTTCGGGACCACATATCACGGCATACAAAAGTTTAGTAAATCAAAAAATAAGTTTGAACAGATACACCTCGATAGTAATAATAAAAATGCACAATGGGGTAATATCATTGGTATAACTGAATTAAAGAATGGGAATATACTAGCTGCCGATTATGCAAACGGTATAAAAATATACAATGAAAAGCTTAATTTATTTCAGCCGTATTTTCTCAATACAAATTTTGATCCGAATGAAATTCAGATTATTTATGAAGACGCATCCGGTAATATCTGGCTCGGCGGCAGAAATCAATTAATAAAATTTTCTCCTGCTTATCATACTACTGAGAATTTCGACTTATTCAGCCTGATCAAAAATCCTACGACCTATGATAACATAACAGGAATTATGCAGGATGATGAAGGATACTTGTGGGCAAGTGTTTATTCGCAGGGGCTGTACAGGATCACTCCAAAGACAAAGACAATCCAAAGAATAAATTATAGTAATAACGAGTTAAACACCTATGGGCGGGATGTTATTAACAACATTTATCGAGACAAATACGGCGTTATCTGGCTGGGGATATGGGGTAAAGGCCTTATCAAATTTGACCCGCTCAGAGAACCATTTAATTTTTATAAGTTTTCAACCGGGGACATCGCAAGTTCCGGTGCAAATTTTTCCACAGTGTTTGCGGGTTCATCTCAGAGCAATGAAATGACCATTGGAACATCTGAAAAGGGTTTATTTAATTACGACACTGAAAATCATAAGTTAAATAACATAAAATTCAATTTTAACCATTCTGGTGCTGCAGAAGGGACCATAAATATTCAGGCTCTTGCTGATGATAATGAGGGTGATAAATGGTTCGCATATAATAACCTTGGTCTGCACAAAATTGATAAGAATAATTCGGTGAGCGCTTATCTATCACCTAACTTAGAAAAAACTTCAAGTTATTATATAAACGCTATAAAAACTGATTCATCAGGTAATATCTGGATTGCCTCAAGACAGGGATTTGAGAAATACGATCCCGTCCAAAATCAATATACGTTCTTACCAACGATCATGAATAAACCGATAAGTCGGGAACTATCGCAAAAAATACATAAAATAGCCGATTCACAGGAGCCGATAGTTTCCATCTTAAAAGTTGGGGAAGCCTCAAATCTGGAAAAAACGTTCACCCTGAATTCAGACCAGAAAGTTTTGATAATTGGTCTGGGAGAGGGTCAAATGGATGTCGGCGTGGGTCTTTCAGATGCCGGATCATTATTAAGCAAAGATGGCAAAACAATCTGGTCGATGAATGATTTATTTAAAACGTTTAATGACGGAGGCGGATATAAAAACCGAATTGCACTTGGATGTTTAGATTTGAAAAAGGGAAACTATAAAATTACATATGCGACAGATGTGGGTCACTCTTACGGAACCTGGAATGTAACTCCACCTCCTGATTCCCTGTGGTATGGAATTCAGGTATTAAGTTTATCTGAATCCGATTATAACAGCATAAATCAAATGAATGAAAAAGAAATTAACTCCAATAAATTTATGCCTACGGAAATAGGTACAAGTATAGAATTTAGTAAGCGGTACCGTAATGTTCTTTGGTTAGGTTCTACACAAAGCGGATTTTTTAAATATGATTTAACAACAGGTAATTTTAAGCAATATAATTTTGACTCCCTGAATGTTAGTTCTCTGAACAATTATATTAATTGCATTTTTGAAGATCGGGAAGGAATGGTCTGGATTGCAACAGCAAACAGTTTACTAAGATTTGATCCCTCCTCTCAAAATATTAACAGATTTGATCAAAAAGACGGCCTTCCCTCCAATCAAATAAATTCGATTCTTGAAGATCTTGAAGGGAATCTCTGGATTAACACATCAGCAGGATTATCCAAACTGAATAAAAATGCACCTAAGGATAAATGGAATTTTGTCAATTTTAATGCTCAGGACGGACTTCAGGGTTTTACCAACAGTAAAGCTAACTGGTTAGATAAAGACGGCGAGATATTTTTAGGAGGAATCGATGGGTTTACATATTTCTATCCCGGCAAAATTAATGAGATAAAACCGGATATAATTATAGAGGACATAAAAGTTTCTGATATCTCACTTAAATCAGATTCCTCTGAAATAAAGACTGATAAAAGTGTAATGATGCTGAATGAACTTAATCTTTCATATACGCAGAATAATTTATCTTTTGAGTTTGCATCGATTCATTATTCCAGACCGGAAAAAAATAAAATTATTTATAAGCTGGAGGGTTTTGATAATCACTGGCTATCCAATAGCCGGGATTTTGCATCATACACTAACCTTGCACCGGGTAAATATATCTTTATGGTTAAAGGTTCAAACGGAGATGGCATCTGGAATGAAAAAGGCAGATCGATAAAAATAATTATTCATCCTCCGTGGTGGAAAACCACTTCTGCATATTTAGGCTACTTTTTCCTGTTTGGCTTTCTGGTTTTTGGTGTAGACAGAATTCAAAGAAGGCGGTTGATCGAAAAAGAACGGGCTTTAGCAAAAGAGAAAGAACTTTTACAGGCACGGGAAATCGAAAAAGCCTATAAAGAATTAAAATCTACGCAGGCGCAGCTGATTCATTCAGAAAAGATGGCTTCGCTCGGTGAACTTACGGCCGGGATAGCTCACGAAATTAAAAATCCATTGAACTTCATTAATAATTTTTCTGAAATAAGTGCCGAGCTGCTGGACGAAATGCAGATGGAATTAAGCAGAAACGGCAAAATTGATGAAGGGGTTAAGGAGATAGCAGATAATCTGAAGCAGAATCTTGAGAAGATCACACAGCATGGAAAACGCGCGGATTCAATAGTTAAAGGGATGCTTCTTCATTCAAGAGGAACTACGGGAGAGAAGACCCCGACTGATATAAATGATCTTCTGGATCAGTATGTAACCTTGCATACCACGGTATGCGGGCGCAGAATAAGGAGTTCAATATTACGATCGAAAAAGATTACGATAAAACTTTGGAAAAGATATATGTTATTCCTCAGGATATAAGCAGAGTATTCCTGAATATAATTAATAATGCCTGCTATGCGGCTTATGATAAAAAGAAAAAGAGAGGAGATGATTTCTCTCCGGTTTTCAGGGTTGCTACTAAGAACTTAAACGATAAGGTTGAAATACGTATTAAAGATAACGGGATGGGAATTCCGGAAGATGTAAAGGATAAATTATTTAACCCCTTTTTTACTACGAAGCCGACCGGCGAAGGAACGGGCCTGGGACTTTCACTAAGCTACGATATCGTTACAAAAATGCACGGCGGCAATATAGTTTTTGAGACTGAAGAAGGTAAATACACAGAATTTATTATAACATTACCAAAACATAGCGAGGCAAAATGAAGTTAATAGTCGTTGATGATGAATATGATGTTCAGTTTTTATTTCAGCAGAAGTTCAGGAAAGAAATCAAATCCGGGAAGATACAAATACGTTACGCCATTAATGGAACGGCAGCGCTTGAATTGATTAACACAATTGAGAATCGTACTGATTACCTGGTGTTGACTGATATCAATATGCCTGAAATGAATGGGATGGAATTACTGAAGGAAATAAAAAACAGGTACCCGGGATTAAGAGTTTTTATGATTACTGCTTATGGAGATGAACAGAACTTTAATATGGCAAAGAAGCTGGGCGCGGATGATTATTTTACCAAACCGCTGGAATTTGATCTGCTCAAATCTAAAATTAGTTAACCGAACGAACCGAGGAAAAATTAAATGCAATTGGCAAAAATCTTAGTAGTTGATGATGAACCTGATCTTCAGGCATTGATCCGTCAGAAATTCCGCAATAAAATTAAAGCAAATGAATACGAGTTCCATTTCGCTGAGAACGGCGCGGAAGCACTGGAAAAACTTGCTAATGACGGGGAGATAGATTTAATTCTGACCGATATAAATATGCCGGTAATGGACGGGTTGACGCTTCTCTCAAAAATAGGAGAATTAAATAAGAAACTTCTCAGGTCTGTAATTGTATCGGCTTACGGAGATATGGATAATATAAGAACAGCAATGAACAGGGGTGCATATGATTTTGTTACCAAGCCTATCGATCTGAAAGACCTGGAGATTACCATAGAAAAATCGCTTAAGGAAATCGAACGTTATAAAATAGCTATGATGGCTCACGATACTCTCGTTGCCCTCAGGCAGGAACTTGATATTGCAACGATAATACAGACATCCATGCTGCCTAAAACGTTTCCTGCATTTCCTGATAGAAAGGAATTTGATATCTATGCCAGAATGACTCCTGCCAGGGAAGTGGGCGGGGATCTTTATGATTTTTTCCTTATTGACAAATACAGGTTAGGGATAATTATTGGCGATGTATCCGGGAAAGGAATTGCCGCGGCTTTGCTGATGGCAGTATGCAAAACACTGCTAAAAGTTATCTCAGCTAAAGGAATACCGGCGGATGAAGTTCTTTCAGAAGTAAATAAGATGCTTGTGAAAGAGAGTCCTTCCAATATGTTTGTAACCGTATTTTACGGCATCCTCGATACAAGGAACGGAGCATTTGAATACTCTAATGGAGGACATAATCCTCCCTTCCTGCTTTCAGCTGACAGCTCGCTCAAATCAATCAATGATGCAGGAGGACTTATGCTGGGTGCCTTCGAGCTGTCCGAATATAAATCGAATATAATAATGCTGAAGCCCGGAGATATTATATTCTTCTATACCGACGGTGTAACTGAGGCATTTAATACAAAGCAGGAGGAATTTATGGAGCAAAGACTTTGCGCTCTTCTCGAAAATCAGGCAAACCTGGATTGTAAAGAAATTGTAGACCGGGTCTTCTCCGGTCTGACAGATTTTACGGCTGGTGCTGAACAGTCTGATGATATCACCTGCATGACCCTGAAATACCTGAAAAAGTGATTCCCTTATCTCCCATTCAGCCGGTTCATCGCCTCCTTTTACTGCTTTTTTCTGCTGTATTGTCAATTTTTATTTTTTTATGAGTCCGATGTCCCTTTATTTCCGCTGAATTTACTAACTTTTTAACCGTGCAGACTTTTCTTCGATTGCTGATTATTAATTTTTAATTATAACAGGAGGCAACCTATGCATAAATCTACCGGATTTTTGTATATTTTATTTTTTCTGCTGTTTACCCTCATTTTAAACAAGCCCATTTTCTCTCAGGTTACTGACACTCTCTTTTATGATAGTTTCCAGGATATGTCGAACTGGACTGCGGTTGGTCCCCTGGGACAGCAGAACTGGTCGGTTATCAATTCAAATTATGCCGGCGGGAATTCGGCTCCCGAGGTACACTTCACCTGGGAATATTTGTTTGTCGGTGACTCCTACCTGCTTGCATCCCCTGTTTTTACAGGGATACAGGGCCACAATATGGAATTGAAATTTAATTATATGGAGGACTACTGGTCGAATATAGTTTATGTGGGCGTAGCTGTAACCGGCGACGGCGGTAGTTCTTATACATCAATATGGGAGCTGCAGGCAAGCGGAAATTCAGGACCTGCAGAAGTTACTGTCGACTTTACAGGCATTGATAACATGCAGATAGCTCTGTACTATACCGGAGATGCGAATGATATCGACTTCTGGTATGTTGACGATGTAACCCTGATGGACCTTGATGCTGTGCCGGTTGAACTGACGTCTTTTACTGCGTCAACGCTTAACGGAAATGTGAATCTTAACTGGACAACTGCGACGGAAACAAATAACAAGGGATTTGAAATTCAAAGAGCTGTTGTAAATAGCAATGAGAGCGAATGGGAGAAAATCGGATTTGTTAATGGCGGCGGAACGACATCTAAACCTTTGGATTATAGTTTTACCGATAGGAATATTAAAAGCGGAAAATACTCTTACCGCCTCAAACAAATTGATTTTGACGGCACTTATGAGTATTCCAGGATAATTGAGACTAAAGTATCCGCCCCGGCAGAGTTTTCTTTGAAGCAGAATTATCCGAACCCGTTTAACCCTTCAACTAAAATAAGCTTCAGTTTACCTTCGGATTCGAAGGTAAGTTTGAATGTATTTAATATACTGGGACAGCAGGTTGCCTCGCTGATAAACGGGAACATTTCTGCCGGAGATAAAGAAATTACCTTTGATGCTTCAAAGTTAACCAGCGGAATCTATCTTTACCGCCTTGATGCAGTCACATCAGAAGGACAAAATTTTTCCTCGATCAGGAAAATGATCCTTACAAAATAGCCGTCATAATTTACTCATTAAAGCCGGTATAACTGCCGGCTTTTTTTATCTGCCATTATCATCGTTAGTCATTTACGGCTTCCGGCTGTCGTCAAAGCAGAATAAACGATGAGTTGAAACATTGCCGCTGCTGATTTCTCCTTAATACTATTCGTCATCACTTACAAACGTTCATTTATTAATTATTATTAACGAATGATTCTAAAGTCAATATGGACAAATACTACATATCGTATTCTCATTATCATTGCAGCTGTACTGCTTCTCTTATTCCTCGCGGTGTTAATATTTTCAGACCCCATCCTTAACAGCCTTGTCAAAGACAAGCTTCTATCTAAAGCAAACTCGCCTAAAAATATAAGCCTGCAGATCGATGATATGAGCTATCATTTATTTTCAAACTCAGTCGAAACGAAGGGTATCAGGTTATCGTATAAAGATTCATCGGGGACAGGTATATCCACCTATAATGTTAAAATCCCTTCGTTCGAAATCTCTGGAATTAACTGGGCTGTCGTGATCTTCGGCTCTGGATTATCGCTGGGTACAACCATCATTGATAAACCGGTTTTTGAGATAAAATCGCAATCTGATGGAAAACAGAAGGAAAAAAACAACAATGGGAAGAAAGAGGAACGAAAGTATGCTCCTCTCTTCGACAAATCATTTGCAGCCGGATTACCTTCGCGTATAAATCCCCTGCGTATAAAAAGACTTATGATTCGTTCCGGCAAATTATTCCAAATTTCTAAGACTGGTAATGAAACAACAAAAGATACAATCGACAATTTTAACCTGGAGATAGGAGGAATAAAAATCGATTCATCCGAAAGTGACACCTCCCTTAAATATATTATTGCGGATAATTTCAATTTTGATGCTGTAAAGATCAGCAGAAAATTTGTAAAAGGAGGGAATTTGCTCAGGTTGGATTCTGTCATCGTCTCGGGTGAAGATTCTATACTCACAGTTAAGGGCTTTTTATATAAACCGTTTCTTTCAAGGCAGGATTATTTTGCAAGAAAGAAATATCGCGCTGATAAACGGACAATCAGAATTGCAAATATAAAAATAGAAGGAATCAACTTCAGCAGTATAGTGCAGAGAAGCACATTCACTGCTTCTTCAGCAGAAATAGATAATTTCTTTGTAAAAATCCTTACCGACAAGCGTAAACCGATAGCTCCCGACTTTGCTCCTAAAATGCCTAATGAGATTCTGCAGGATCTGAAATTCGGGCTAAATATTGACAAACTGAAGTTTGCCCGGGGTGAAATCAAGGTCGAGGCTCTGCAGGAGAACAGCGATACTGCAGCTGTGTTGCCATTTACAAATGTTGGTGCGGAGATCTTTAATATTGGAAACCTAAAGCAGAGTAAAAAATATGCTGTCATTAAGGCTGAAGGAAAGATGTTCGGGGCTGCGAGGCTGAGTTTGGAGGTTCATTTAGATCAAAAATCGGAAAAGCTTAACTATAACAGCAAAGGAATGCTCGATTCAATGAGCGTTAAACCGATGAATCAATGGCTGAAAATAGACGAACTGGTAAGATTAACAAATGGATATATCTCAAAGATTAACTTTTCTACAGAAATGAATGACGGGAAAGCACACGCTGGTGTAACTCCCGTTTACAAAGACCTTGAAGTAAAAATGCTGAATAAGAAAAAGGAAGAAAAAAAGATTAAAAGTTTTCTGGCTAAGGTTTTTAAAATAAGAAAAAGTAATCCCGGGGATGGTAAATTAAAAACAGGTCAGAAAGATTACATCGGAACAAAGGATAATACATTCTTCGATGAACTCTGGATTCCTGTGAAAAAAGCGCTGGGCGAAGTAGTAGGTTACTAAAATTTCGTCTCTGCATCATACCTCTCCCCTCCCGTCGGGCTATCGCCTCATTGTATTATATTAAAATCCCCGCCCGGCCGGTTTACTTTACCCGGCACAGGCGGAGTTTCGAATCTTCAGACATCAGCCGTTATTTCCATTACCCCTCCTTTTTGTGGGCCGAAACAGTAATTTCATATTTATTCGTCGTGCTGTTTAACCCGCAGTGTACAGTGCAGGTAACACCGGGTTTATCTGATTGAAATTCTCCAATGGCTAAAGTATCAACTGTATATCCTTTACTTATCATATCGGCAATATATCCGTTAAGGGCGGCCTGCTGACTTTTCTGAGTTTCATATTGCTGAGTTGCTTCTGCCTGGAATATACCGCCTTCATCTGCAACAAACGATTTGCTGGAAACCAATGATTTATAAAACATCATCACCATTGATTTATTTGAATCGTCTGTATAAACTGGCTTGCCGAGGAAATCAATTAATTCCGAACGGCTTTTGCCGATGTAATTCTGCATGTCAAGCTGAGAGAAAATTTCGGATGGGAATGCGAGTAATCCGATAATTATCTGAAGAACCAGGAAAGATCTTTTCATTTGGTTTCCTCCCCAAATAATTTCAATTACGATAGTAAATATATAATGTATCCGATTAAAAGAGGAATAAGAAGCATAATTAATCCCTCAATAATCGACTTTAATCCTGATTTCGCGTCATCACTTGATTCCTTTTTCATAATTTTTATCCTCCTCGGGATTCTTTAATCTTTTTTCTTTTTTCTCCGAAGCGAACACTCTGACAAAGCAGAAAACTGTGAGGTAAATTATTATTCCCCAGGCACCTGTTAAAAATATCCAGCCGCTAAGTTCCATAGTTTTTCCTTAAAGGTTAATGAATTAAAAAACCTTAATTACAACCGATTCTTTCCTGGTGCTTTTGCACCGGAATCTTTCATTCCTTCCGGGGGCATTTTATTTTATGATTACTGCATTACACAGCCAGTCTCACACTCTTACACTCTGAAAATGAATTGTCCGCAGCAGATTATTATTTATTATTTAAATGTTGACTATTAAAGGTTATATAGAATATGGAGGAGGTCGCGGGTGATCGATGGATAGAAAGAATTCCGAAATTGCAGGAATATCTTCGGGGACAATGAAATGATAATTGCCTGATGGTCTTATGAGGTTTAATCCCGACGCTCCGGGAAAATTGAAAGAATTGCAAAACCTTGATTCGTTATCTCCAGGATTTCTGAGTTTTTTGTTTTCTTCAACTCCATTGAAGAATGAACTGGTAACCTGCGAATTCAGAAGATAGGATTCATCCTGTAATGCAAATCGGCAGCTAGGCTGCTGCATTAGTAGAAAAGATGAGAATGACCATGCAGCAAAGTAACTGAAAAAGATCATCCTGCTTACAAGAATTAATATTTTATTATCTTTTTTCAAGTAATAGAATCAGGCATTACTTAAACATATTGAGGAAAACGCATATAGTCAATTCGATTACGCGATAAAGAATCTTCGCCCCGGGAAGGGTGAGGATATTTCGGATGCTAGTTTTGGAATCTTTCTACCTCCTTCATCTTTCCTCTTTCTCTCACTCATATAAAGACCTTTTTTAATTTCCTGTGATTAAATGTATTTTTAATTAAAATTATAATTTGATTAAATTATAATCTAAAAAATAACCGGAATGATGGGGCTTAGCTATGGGCAAAGCTAGATTAACCTTTTTAATAGTCTTGATTGCTGTAATTCCAATTACCTCTCAATATTCAAAACATACGGCTTCAGAAAGTTTCTGGCAGCCGCAATTTTCCAAGTTCAACATTAACAACATATCAACTTTCATTTATAATAATAATATATCCGATTTCGATTTAAGTACCGGAACAGCCGCATTTGAATTTCCGATCGGCAGTAGACAAATTCTGGTATTTGCCTCCGGGTTTGTTTTCGGTGGAATAATCAATGATACTATAAAAGTCGGGGGATCGGTTTATCATTCAGGATTATCACCCGGCTGGCTAAATTACGATGGGACTTCTGCGGACCCTTCGTCTGGTACGGTCAGGGTTTATCGGGTCCGTCCGGACTATTTGCAGTCGAACCTTCAACAGGAAATGGCAGATGAAAATAAAAGTGAAGCGGACATACGATCAAAATATGAAGAAGATTGGAATGAATGGCCTGCTTCGAAGGGAGCACCATTCTTCGATAAAAATAATGACGGTATATATGAACCTGAAATTGATGTACCTGGAATACCCGGAGCTTCACAAACATTGTGGTTTACGGATAATGACTCGGATACCCTCCTGGTATCATCATTGTATGGATCGGTGCCAATCGGAATCGAATTGCAGACAACAGTATGGGGATATAGATTATCAGGCATACTTGATAATGTAATTTTTAAGAAATACAGGATAATAAATAAAAGAGCACACGAAATAAAGAAAATGTTTTTTTCTATATGGAGTGATATAGAACTTGGCTTAGCTGAGAACGATTTTGCAGGTTGTGATACCACGCTCAACCTGGTATACATCTATAATAATGAGCAAACAGATCCAGTGTTAGAAGGGCCTCCTCCTGCCGTAGGTATCAGGCTGCTTCTTGGTCCGGTCGTACCAGGTGGAATAATGGATACAGCTATTTTTCAGGGTAGAAAAATTCCTCGAATGAAGAATTTAGAAATGGTATCAGTTCATTACCTTTATCCTTTTCAAAGTCCGGTAATTCCATATTTTGAACCGGTCGAAGGAGACTATATTAATGGCTCACTAAAGTACTATAATTTTATGCAGGGTAAGATCAGCAACGGGACATACTACCCTGTCCCTGAACAGTTTGGCGGAGGAACAACAAGATATCCACTCTCAGGTGATCCGGTAAATGGTACAGGTTTTCTGGATGGAATTCAGGTACCGCCTTCTGACAGAAGTGTTGCATTGGGGATTGGCCCTATTAACCTTGCACAGGGAGACACTCAGGAAGTCGTTTTTGCTCAAATAGTAGGAACGGGTACTAATAATCTTAATTCAGTAACTGTATTAAAAAATAATTCCACTATAGCGGATTCCTTTTATAACGCAAACTTCATGCCGCAGCCTTCACAAATAGATCAACCGGAAGTGTATCAGCTATTACAAAATTATCCTAATCCCTTCAATAGCACTACCAGGATTCGATTCAATCTGTTTAAACCCGGGAATGTAAAACTCATAATCCTGGATATCCTGGGACGAACAATTGTAAATCTTTTAGATAGCTATTTACCGGCGGGAGAATTCTTTTCTGATTTTGATGGAAAGAATCTTCCAAGCGGTGTCTATTTTTATAGGTTAATTGTAAATAATTCAGCAGAAACTAAAAAATTAGTTTTGATCAAAATAGTTCCGATACTTCACCTAATATTACCTCATCAAATTCAGACGAACAACCCGTACTCCAGGATTTATGTTGATCTTTCAGTAAAAAAATTGCCGGCTTGCGCCGGCGTAAATCATTACTGGTCATAAGGCTGTGAAAATATTTATAATCCCAACCTTACTGTACCAAAGAATTCTCTTCCCGCACCCGGCTGGTATGCATTGCCGCCCGGATCAGGTTCGGTGAATGCTACATACTTCTGATCACCAAGGTTCCTGCCCTGTAGAATTACCTGGGCATTCAGTCCAATAAGCTTAATATCGTAGCCGATCCTTGCGCCAATGAGTGTATAGCCGGCAGCGGCTTCGCTCTCAATATTTGCGCCGTCAATGTACGATTTACTCTGGGTTTCGGTATTTATCCCTACGAAGAAATTATAAGGCAGATGATACTCTGCATCTATATACAGCTGATGCTGCGGAGAATTAGGAAGTAAACTTCCGTCTTCGATATATTTAATAATTGCAGGATCATCCATCATTATACGGATAGGAGTGCTGTTCGTGTATTTGAAATGTGAATAGGTATAAGCAGCCTGAAAAATGAACTCAGTGACCGGAGTATACTTTGTATAAAATTCCAACCCTATCCTCTCACTTGAACCGACATTGCGGTAAAATGTCTCCTGATCGCGCTGCGGATCAGTTATACGGTAACGGTCAAAATCGTTTTCGGTAAGTAAGTAGAACCCGGTTATATCATAATACAGTGAATTAGCTATGTAGCCTCTGCTCCCTAATTCATAGTCATTTGAAGTTGCCGGTACAAGGTGAGTATTAAATCCGCCGAAGTTATCCGGATTCTGGGCAAGCTCTTCTGTTGCCGGAGGCAGGAAGCCCTGTCCCCAGTCGGCATATAAGTTAACTTCCTCCATCAGCGAGTAGCAGATACCTGCCTTACCTGTTGTCTTTGAAAAGTCTGCTGTTCCGGATGCATCATAATTAACTTTCAGAAGGTCGTTCAGTTCGTTGTGTATTTTATCGTAACGCAGGCTCAGGAAGATATTTGTTTTTTCACCCAGGAATATATTATCGAAGAGGAAAAGACCCAGACCGCTCTGGTTTATCTCTTCATTTGATAATATATCTGTACCCGGAACGGCATAATTATTGGCAACCCTGTGTTCATTTATCTTCTGCCATTGTAAATCGGTTCCTGCACTGACTTTATTCCTGAAGAAATCATCTTTTTTACCGTAGCCGAATGCGTATTGAATCGATGCTCCCGGTGTAAGGTATGTTCTGTAATTAAAAGTATGATTATTAGCTTCAGTAAAGAGAGTCCGTTTGTTATACACATTAAATTGTACTTCATGCTGATCCATGATCATTAAACCGGTTAAACCTGCCGTGCTTCTTTCAGTCTGAAGATACTCATTAAACGGTACAGCATCAGGATTAGCCTGTTTGGGGTCTTCATTATACTGCTGAAGGTTAATGCCTTCGGGATTTTCATGATAGAAATTTACATACTCAAAAATGGGCGTCAGTTTGATACTGCTGTTCGGAATATAAGAGGCTTTTGCATAAACGTTATTACCCCAGAAATGAGTGTGTACACGGTACCCGTCTCCCATTGTCCTGCCGAAAGATATCCTGTAATCTATATCCCTGGCGCGTCCTCCGAATTGACCGTATCCTTTCCAGAAATTATTGGATCCGTAAATTCCGCCTGCCTCACCAAAAAGCGGGGTGTTTGGAGAATTTTTGCTGATAACATTTACTATACCTCCTGAAGCACTGCCGCCGTATAGAGAAGCAGCGGGACCTCTCATCACTTCAATACGTGAAATGTTGGTCATATCAATATCAAAGAAATCAGGAGCAAATCCCGTCGGATCATTTATAGGAAGTTCGTCCATTAGAATTTTTATCCCTCTGATTCCCCTTTCCGTAAGGATACCTATTCCGCGGATAGAAAGATGCAGCCTGTTGCCGTTGGCCTGGTTATCGATTTTCACACCCGGAACCAGTTTGAGGCCTTCATCGATCGAGACAAATCTCGGAACTGTGTTCAGAAAATCCTCACTGATGACGCTTGTTGCAGAAGTAATCTGTCTTAGAGAAACATTCAGCCTCGGCGCAGTTACAACAACATCCTGCGGAAGCTGATATTTAATCGAGTCGGAATCAATGCTGTTTTCCTGTGCGTAATTAATTGATGCACAGGTAAACATTAATGTAACAAAAAGTAATAGTCTTTTCATTTTACTACCTGATGAAATTATTAATAGAATTATGTAATTAGAAGTGAACTTTCAGGTAGTCTTCGGCGGAGGAGTAGGAATATCCGCCGGTAAAGGAATTATACGAGCTGTATTATTTGATAAATACTGCTGCTTATCGTCCGGCTGTTTAATTTCAAATGGATTTATACAAAGAGCCTGCGAAATAATGTTAAGTAAACTTGTTTTATATGTCGAATTGTTCAGCTTTCCGCCTGCAAGGGCGTTAACTTCATCGTTAAAAGATTTCACGATTTCCTGTTCCGTAATATCATTCAGACAGTACAGAATTGCATAATCGCCCTCTACCTCTGTTTTGATAATATCATATAGCATCCCGTTGAATTCAAATTCAGAATTATCTTTCCAGGTAAATCCGTCCGTATTGGTATACAGCTTTTCCTTGTTGATTCTGAACTTCACAGAATTGGTTACCCCGAAAGTATTTTCCTGGATGGCAGTAAGCATTTCAGCCTTAACCAGGTACTGAGCCTGGTAAAGGATAACAAGGAGCCCACCGGAATTGATGAGAAGCAGGAGAATTAATGATATGGAAATGCACTTTTTCAAAATTATTCTTATTTGTGCTTAACAAAGATAAATAAAGAAAACAATTAATACAGATAATACTTATTCGGCTGTTCTATTTTTATAAATAATTTTATGTTTGGGGTGTAATTCTTTTAGAATAATTAGCGGTAAATAATATGTTAAGAAATTTTACACTGAACCGACTTCTGGTACTTTCTGCCTCAGCAGGTTTTAGTTTCCTGCTTGCGGATACCATAATTGAACATATAGATGTATTCAATGATGAGTTAATGGCTTTCATTCCTCCCGTTTTTAGCCTGATAGGAGCAGTGATAGGTTTCATAACTTTTTATAAATGGAAACCCGGAATTATCCGGGTTATGCATATTTTCCTGTTTCTTTCATTTATTGTGGCGGGTGCAGGGTTTTACTATCATGTTGCTGAAGAGGAAGATGACGAAAACCTTACAACCGAACAGCTCATTCACGAAGAGAATGAGAAAGACAAACCTCTTCTTGCTCCTCTCGCTTTCGGAGGAATAGCAGTAATAGGCTTGCTCGGCACCTACAGAAAATGGGAATCAGAAGTAGTTTAGGAGCGAAAAATCCGGTCGGCCGATCTACGTTACCGGGCTCTGTACAGAAGGTAAGAATATTCATTTCGAGAAAGCTTGCCTGTCTTTGCGGTCAGGCAGGCAGGATTTGTACGCTGCAGGGGTCAGATCATCCATTCCTCCCCCCTCCACCATTCCATTCCCCCTTCCCCCTCTCATCCTTTATACGTTGGAACTTTAAATATTTAATCGTATAATCTCACCCATTCAGACAAAAGATTATAATATTCGTTTACTCACAAACCGGAATTGGGTGATTATGTATTTATTTTTAAAAAGACAACCATTACTCATTGCTTTCCTGCTGCTCGTAAATCTCACCATATCTGCTCAGCCGGCTAAACCTCTTGATGCTGCTCAGCTGGAACTTGCAATTAAAAAACTCAATGTGCTCGGAAGCGTTTTATACATCGCCGCTCATCCTGATGATGAAAACACTGCTGCCCTCGCCTATTTCGAGTCCGGCAAGTTATTAAGGGCCGGCTACTGCGCTATGAACCGGGGAAGCGGCGGTCAGAACCTGATAGGGAATGAGCAGGCTGACGAACTTGGTGTTATACGGACGCAGGAACTTCTCGCGGCAAGAAGAATAGACGGTGCCGAACAGTTCTTTACCCGTGCAGTTGATTTTGGTTATTCGAAAAATCCTGAAGAGACTTTCAGCATCTGGGGAAAACAGAAAATACTTTCGGATGTTGTCTGGATAATAAGAAAATTCCGTCCTGATGTTATCATAACACGTTTTCCCGGTACAGGTGAAGGCGGGCACGGACATCATACCGCCTCAGCCCTGCTCGCCGAAGAAGCGTTCAAGCTTGCAGCCGACCCCGGAAGCTTCCCCGATCAGCTTAAGTATGTTAAGACCTGGCAGGCAAAGAGACTCTACTGGAATGCGTGGCTCCCTATCCTTGAAAAGAAAAATGCTGATACTTCCAGACTTATTAAAATTGATCTCGGTGCGTACAACCCGCTTTTAGGAAAATCTTATTCTGAAATTGCGGCTGAAAGCAGAAGCATGCATAAGAGCCAGGGATTCGGCGTCTCGGCAAGAAGAGGTGACCAGGTGAATTATTTCCAATACCTTGAGGGCGATTCAGCTAAGAACGATTTATTTGAAGGTATAGATCTTTCCTGGAACCGGGTGAAAGGGAGCGGGAAAACAGCCTCGCTTTTGAAAGAGGTTGAAAATGAATATAATCCGGACAACCCTTCCGCAAGTCTGCCGAAACTGATTGAAGCATATTCGGAATTGAATAAATTGAATGACGATTACTGGGTTCCTCTTAAGAAAAAAGAATTATCAGATGTAATAAGTGCTGCAGCCGGAATATGGATGGAAGCTTCTGCTGACGATTACTCATTCACACCAGGCGATTCTGTTAAAATATCGGCTCAGATAGTTAACCGCTCTGACTACCCTTTCCGGCTCAAAAGTATTTCAATCTCCTGCAGCAATCAGCCTTGCGGCAATAGCCCGGATAAAATTAACCAGTTGCTGACTGACAACAGTCTCGTAAAATCGGAAGAGAAAGTGCTTCTCCCTGGAAATATTCCCTACTCTCAGCCTTACTGGCTGGTCGAACCTCACGGCAAAGGAACTTATACTGTAAATGATCAGCAATTGATAGGGAAACCAGATAACGATCCCCCTCTGACCGCATCTTTTACCCTGACAGATGGAAATACCGATTTAGAACTCTCGATTCCGGTAGAATACCAATGGACAGATCCTGTTCACGGTGGTGAATACAGACCGATAGAGATTACTCCTCCTGTAGCAGTCAATCTCGAAAATAAACTTTACTTATTCCCTGATAATACCAGTAAAACTGTCGCTGTCAGGTTAAAAGCTAATAAGAAAGACGCGTCAGGAAGAGTGTTTTTAGAGGCTCCTGACGGCTGGAAGTCGGATCCTGCAGAGTATAAATATTCATTTACAAACAAGGGAGATGAACGGACCTTTGAATTTAACGTTACTCCCCCATCTGATACGGCTGAAGTAAAGCTGAAAGCAGTGGCGGTCGAAGATGGTAAAGAAATAAATCAGGGGATGGTCACTATTGATTATCCGCATATCCCTGTCCAGACCTTGTTCCCCCCTGCTGAAGCAAAACTTCTGCGCTTAAATATTAACAAGGTAGTGAATAATATCGGCTACATAATGGGTTCGGGCGATGTTATTCCTGATTACCTCCGGCAGCTTGGTTATAATATTAAACTTCTTTCCGATACCGATATAGATACGATGAATCTCGGAACATTTGACGCAATCGTAACCGGAGTACGGGCTTTTAATACGAGAGACAGACTTGCGGCCGACCAGGCAAGGCTTATGGAGTATGTAAAAGACGGCGGTACCCTCGTTGTTCAATACAATACCAGCTTTAATCTTGTCGTAGATAATATAGGCCCTTATCCTTTGGAACTTTCACACGACAGGATTACTGTGGAAGAAGCGCCTATAACCTTTATAAATCCTTCAATGTCATTATTAAATTATCCGGATAAAATTACACAAAAGGATTTTGAAGGCTGGGTCCAGGAGAGAGGACTATATTTTGCTGATAAATGGGATCCTAATTATCAACCGGTACTTTCCGGAAACGATCCTGGAGAGTCTCCCCTCGAGGGAGGAATGCTCTATGCAAACTATGGAAAAGGTGTTTATATTTATACCGGTTATTCATGGTTCAGACAGATTCCCGCCGGAGTTCCCGGCGCCTTTAGAATATTTGTTAATATGATTTCGGCAGGACAAAATGAAAAGTCACCCAACTAAAGATGAAGGCACAACTGAAGAAGAAAAACCGCCTGTACTGAAAACATGGAATAATATTTATGCCCTGGTTTTTCTGAATCTTGTCGTTCTTATAATTTTCTTTTACATATTTACAAAGGTTTTTGAGTGACCCTTTTAGACTGGATTGTTCTGATCGGATTTCTCCTTTTCGTTACTATATATGGTGTATGGAAAACAAGGGGGACCCAGGACATTGATGGGTATATGCGTGCCGGAAGAACTACTCCCTGGTATACCATTGCGCTTTCAATTATGGCAACCCAGGCAAGTGCCATTACTTTTCTTTCTACTCCCGGCCAGGCTTATGTTGACGGGATGCGCTTTGTGCAATTCTACCTTGGACTCCCTGTTGCGATGATAATAATCTGCATCACTGCAGTCCCTATTTTCCATCGGCTGAATATCTACACGGCATATGAATACCTTGAAAAGAGATTTGACTTGAAGAACCGTACACTCGGCAGCCTCCTCTTCTTATCGCAGAGAGGCCTGGCTGCCGGTTTCACAATTTTTGCACCATCACTTATATTATCTGTAATACTCGGCTGGGATATTAACCTGACAGTTATAATTACGGGGACCCTGGTAGTAATATATACTACAACGGGCGGTACCAAAGCGGTAAATCAGACGCATATACACCAGATGATAATTATTACTCTGGGAATGTTTGCAGCTTTTATAATGATTTTTTTCCTGCTTCCCCGGGATGTATCTCCCCTCGACGCGGCCTATGTAGCCGGTAAACTCGGAAGACTGAATGCCATCGATTTTACATTCGATCTTAATAACCGCTATACATTCTGGTCCGGGATCATAGGCGGCACGTTCCTTATGCTTTCCTATTTTGGAACGGATCAGTCGCAGGTTCAGAGATATCTTTCCGGGAGCACGGTGGCACAGAGCCGGCTGGGTTTGCTGACGAATGGAATTATAAAAGTTCCTATGCAGTTCTTCATTTTATTTGTCGGTGCTATGGTATTTGTATTTTATCAGTTTAATCCTCCTCCGCTTTTCTTTAACCCGATAGCTGTAAACACTGTTAAACAAAGTAATTATGCAGAACAGTATAATAATCTAAGTAATGAATTTGACCGGGTACATAAGGAGAAGCAGGATAAATTGAAAGAAATGCTTGCTTCAATACACTCGGGTAATGATAAGCTTACAAGTGAAACCCTGGAGCAGGTACGAAAAAAGCAGAATGAAGCAAATATAATAAGAAATGAAGCCGTAGAACTAATAAAAGAGGCTGATCCCGGTGCTGATTCTAATGATACAAATTATATTTTTATAACCTACATAATTCATTTCCTGCCTGCAGGGATAATCGGATTAATACTTGCTGCCATCTTTTCAGCGTCAATGTCTTCTACCTCAGCTGAGCTTAATGCACTCGCTTCCACAACCGTAATTGATTTCTATAAACGCATGCTCCGGAAGAATGCTTCCGATAAGCATTATTTAGTGGTCTCCAAACTTGCCACCATTCTATGGGGAGCATATGCTATAACTTTTGCCCTGTTTGCAAATCGGCTCGGTTCTCTTATTGAAGCGGTTAATATCCTTGGTTCACTTGTATATGGGACCATACTTGGAATATTCCTTGTTGCTTTTTATCTGAAAAAGGTAACCGGTACCCCGGTGTTTATTGCTGCTGTTATTGCCGAACTGGCAGTTCTTTACTGCTACCTGTTCACGTCCATTCCCTTCCTCTGGTACAATGTAATAGGTTGTGTACTGGTCGCGGCTGTGGCATTGATAATTAATCCTTTCTTCAGATCAGCCGTACGTTCAAACCCTCCCGGGTGAAAGTTATAAGTGCAGTGAATCGGGCCGGCGTTTCATATTATGAATCTCTTTTTTAGTAAGTTCGGGGTATTATAATACCGGAGTTTTCTATATGCTCTTCCCGATCGGTGATGATAATCGTGACAGGACAATAACCCCTTACATTAATTACTTACTGATCCTGGCAAATGTCATTGTATTCATCTGGCTTCAGGATTTTGGCAGCAATGAAAAATTCACCTACAAATTTTCTGCTGTACCCGCAGAAATTATAACCGGAAGAGATGTAGTAACTCACGATGAAACATATGAGAACCCTGCAACCGGTGAAAGGTATACTCTGCCGGGACTCGGGGTTACTCCTTTAACCGTTTACATTACCCTCTTGACTTCAATATTTATGCACGGCAGCATTGCCCACATTTTCGGCAATATGCTTTTTCTGTTTATCTTCGGTGATAACATTGAAAATAGGATCGGACATTTCCGCTATCTCATTTTTTATCTGGTATGCGGAATTCTCGCATCACTGGCCCATGTATACTCCAGTTATTTTCTTGGAGAAAATTTATTAATTCCTACACTGGGAGCATCAGGTGCAATCTCCGGAGTACTCGGAGCTTATTTACTGCTCTTCCCTAAAAAAAGAGTTAGTGTTCTTATGTTCTACTTTATAACCGATCTTCCGGCAATTGCAGTAATCGGTATTTGGTTCCTGTTCCAGCTGATAAGCGGGCTGGGTCTGCTCGGCGCAGGAGCACAGGGCGGTGGAGTAGCATACGGAGCTCATGTCGGCGGGTTCATTTCTGGTATGATACTCATAAATTTTTTCAAAATCGGCAGAAAGAAAATGTGATTGAGGCAACTTGTATTCTGCATACTTCTGTTATATTGCAGTAAATAAAGTTAATATTAAGGAGAAATTATGAGCAGAGAACAGGATAAACTGACCGGATTTGTAACGGGATTGCTTGTAGGCGGTGTAATCGGAGGCATTCTTGCAATGCTGTATACACCTGTTTCGGGTAAGAAGATGAGAAAAAATATATCGAAAACAACAGATAATATTATGGATAATGTCAATGATATTGTTGAAACAGGAAAAGATAAAGTTGACGGACTTTTGAAAGACGGCAGAAAAAAGGCTAGTACTATAATCGATGACGCAAAAAAAATAGTCTCAAATTAAAAAAGCAAAATTACAAATTACAAGATTGTCCCGCAGGATTTCCCTCGGGACAGGATTGTAATCCTTTCCTCTAACTCATTCCTTGTTATTTGTTACTTCTTCCTTGTCCCTTTTCCCCACTCTTCTCTTCAGTTCATTATTATTAAATCCGGTAATCAACCCCGTTCTCATGCCAGTGTTTTTTGCAGCCGCAGTAATCAAGCAGAACGCATTGAGCGGGAACATTGTATCTTTTCAATTCCCATCCGCCCTCCACAAGTGTTGTTACACATGCAGATGCAACCACGCCCCGCGCCGGCTCACCTGCTTTAGGCGACCATAACGAGAGATCGGAGGCATGCGGAATTATATAGACGTCAAACGCAGCATGATCTTTTTGTGTTTTACCCTGCTTACGGAGTTGATTAACCCTGCAGCCGGGACGACAGTCGCTGCATATTAATCCTTCCTTTACCTCTACAGCTTCACACTCCCCCTCTGGACGCATACGCATACAGCCGGGTACCAGTACAGCTTTTGCTTCCGACTGATTAAATTCAGGTCTGAATGCCCGGTTCATCAATTCAGCACCCGCCATATTAAGATGATATTCCAACCTTGAGCGTGTACAGGAGACTCTGTCTTCCCGCCATTTATAATTATTAGCAGCCCGCTCCAAAAAGGAGTCGACATTTGATGTATACTTTCCAAGTACCTCAATTGATGCATCATTAAACCAGTTTGTAAATTCTTCAATAGCGTAAAATATATTATATAATTCCTTCTGTGATTTGCTGCCCCAGTATGCACGCCATCTTATAAATCTCAGGGCCTGTTCCCTGAACTCACCGGTTGCTTCAAACCATTTGCAGACGTGATCAATCTGATCCAGGTTCGGTATATCCGGCTTTTTATGTTTTTTCCCTGGAAGTAAGAAAACTGTCAGCAGTATTCCCCTGCTGAAGTCGATTACGGGTTTTACCCGCTGGTGTTTTTTCCTCCACTCAGCCATCCGGGCCATCGTAATAAACGGTGCAAACTTTACGGAGAGCGCTTTACCCGCATATACCCTCCATAGCACACCAAAACTTAACAGTTCGAGGATGTACTCTTCAACCTTGCGGATATCCTCAAGTTTATAGGTTTTAAGATAATTTATATAATCATGGATGAAAGGAGTTATTGTATTTTGTGCATGTTCAACAATTGTATCTGCAAATTCATTTACACGCTTATAGTAATTTTCCGAATTCGATTGTTCATCCCTCAAAGAATATGTTATCGTCTCCACTTGCTCATCTCCCCGGTTATTAATTTCAGTCAAAAATAAAAATAATTTCAGATAATTATTACATCAGCTATCAACTTTTTTCAACCCTCCCATCGTCTTACCTTCTTATCTTCTCAACTTCTAACCTTCTTAACAATTTCTTAACACATCCTTAACAATCCCTTAACATATGAAATCTCGGTTAGTGATATGTTTGATCAGTCAATTAGGAAATAAACCAATATTTAATAACAGCTTTAGAGAGAGAAATATGAAAAGAGTGCTAATGCTTCTTACCACGATCGTCCTTTTCCTTGGTGCTGCTTCTGCTCAGGATAATAATCCTAAATTCAGCGGACTGATGTTCGGGGATTATTTTTACAACGCAAGTTCACGTAATGCCGCAGATAAAGATCTGAACGGATTCCAGTTCAGAAGGATATATATTACCACCGATTATTCTATATCGGATAACTTTGCAACCCGGTTCCGGTTAGAAAGTGATCAGATTGGTCTGAAAGGCGGGAATACAGAATGGGGCGTAATGGTAAAAGATGCATGGCTGAAGTGGAAAAATATATTCAGCGGTTCCGACCTGATTTTCGGTATCTCCCCTACTCCCGCATTTGATGTATCAGAAGGCGCATGGGGACACCGGTACCTGGAAAAGACTATTATGGACTTGAACAAAGTAGTTTCCTCAAGAGACCTTGGAATCGATCTTAAAGGAAAGTTTGACCAAAGCGGTACAGTTAAATACTGGCTGAAGATCGGAAATAATTCAGGAAACTCACCTGAGGTTAATAAATATAAAAGATTTTATGGTCTGCTGGAATTTGATCCTACACCTGAGCTTCTGATCACTCTTTATGGTGATTATGCTTCGTACCCAAAGGTAATGGATATATCGGATGATCAGTTGAAAGATAATTCTGCTTTTGTAGGTGCTGCATTTATAAGCTATAAAAAGAAAGACAACTTTGGTATCGGCGCAGAAGGTTTTATGGCATCACGTCAGAATCAGTACGCTCCTGATGAAATGTCCTCCCTTCAGTCACAGAATGGCTTCGGCGTTTCCCTCTGGGCTTATGTTAACTTTACTCCGACAGTCCAGCTTGTCGGACGTTTTGATACCGTCGATCCTAACACCGATGTTGATAAAGATGGAAGAAATATGATCCTTGCAGGACTACAGTTTAACCCTGTAAAGAACGTTAGTATTACACCGAACGTCGAGATATTTACTTACCAGGCTGATGCCCCTGCAAATTCCGATAAGAGTGATGTCACACCCAGGGTTACCTTTTTCTGGGAATTTTAATTTAATAAGTCAAAACTTTTTTTAATCAAGTAAAGGAGAAATAATGAAAATGAAAATATGGTCGCTGGCTATAGTGATGCTGGCAGGATTATCTTCGATTACAATGGCGCAGTTAAAATTGAACGGTGCCGGAGCTACTTTCCCGTATGTAATATACTCGAAGTGGTTCGATGTATATCATCAGAAAACCGGAATAGAGTTTAATTATCAGTCGATCGGAAGCGGCGGCGGTATAAAACAGGTTATTGAGGGCACTGTCGATTTCGGAGCATCTGATGCCCCGATGTCGGAAGAACAAATGCAGCAGGTAAAACAAAAACAGGGAACTGACATACTGCATATACCAACAGTAATGGGTGCAGTTGTGATCACCTATAACCTGCCTTCAGTAGGTAAGGGTCTTAAACTTACACCTGAAGTTCTATCAGATATTTATATGGGAAAAATTACTAAGTGGAATGATTCAAAGATCACTTCAATAAACCAGGGAAAGAAACTTCCCGATGAAGCAATTTTTGTTACTCATCGTTCTGATGGAAGCGGTACTACTAATATATTCACAGGCTACCTCTCGAAGGTTAGCGATTCATGGAAAAGCAAGGTAGGGCAGGGTACATCAGTTGACTGGCCTGTAGGTCTTGGCGGAAAAGGTAATGAGGGCGTTGCCGGACTCGTAAAACAAACTGAAGGTTCAATAGGATATGTAGAACTTGCCTACGCTGAACAAAACAAACTTCCCTATTCTTCATTGAAGAATAAAGCAGGTAACTTTGTAATGCCTACTTTTGATGCTGTTTCTGCGGCTGCTGCCGGGTTTATAAATAATATGCCGGCGGATCTAAGAGTAGAAATCACAAATGCCGACGGAAAAGATTCCTGGCCGATCTCAGGTTTTACCTGGCTTCTCATTTATAAAGATTCGAAGAATAAGGAAAAAGCAAAGGCAATTGTAAATTTCCTGAAATGGGCTTTAACCGATGGCGAAAAATATGCAAAAGACTTATATTATGCTCCTCTTCCCCAGGAAGTTGTAAAGCTTGACTTAAAGAAAATAGATGAGATTTCCACTAAATAATGCCTTTTAGAAAGAAAGATTACAGAAACGAAAAATTGCAGCAGGCTGACGGATCGAAAGGTTCGTCACCTGCTTTTTCTTTTTTAAGGTCAGGAACCTCCGGAAAGAATATCGGGGATTTTATCTTTGAAAATATCACCCGGTTTTTTGCGTTTATACTTCTTTCACTTGTTCTCTTAATGCTTTTTGAAATGCTGCGTAAATCTATTCCTTCGATAGATAGATTCGGCTGGGGTTTTATTGTAAGTGAGGAATGGGATCCGGTACACGATAATTACGGTGCATTGCCCTTCATCTTTGGAACTCTGTATTCTTCTTTAATTGCTTTGGTCATTGCTCTACCTCTCAGTGTCGGTATTGCAATTTTCCTTTCTGAATTTGCTCCTAAGTGGCTTGAGCAGCCGATGTCTCTCTTAGTTGAACTTCTGGCGGCTATCCCGAGTATTGTATACGGCCTCTTTGGAATTTTCGTCATGACCCCCTGGCTTAGAAAAGTGGTAGAACCTTTTCTTGGAGATCACCTTGGGTTTGTGTTTTTATTTAAGGGTCCGCCTTACGGACTTGGTATGCTCGCTGCTGCTTTGATACTCACTATCATGATACTTCCGATTATAACCTCAATATCGCGCGATATCATGAAGTCTATTCCGGATGCACAGCGTGAAGCTGCATTCGCCCTGGGAGCAACTAAATGGGAAGTTGTAAAAGTGGTTTTGACAGGAGCGAAATCCGGAATATTAGGCGCTACTCTGTTAGGACTCGGAAGAGCTGTAGGCGAAACCATGGCCGTAACTATGGTGATCGGCAACCGACCCGATATTTCATTTTCACTGTTCGATCCGGGACATACAATGGCAAGTGTACTTGCAAATGAGTTCACGGAGGCAACAAGTGATTTGTATGTAAGTTCTTTAATAGAAATAGCTTTACTCCTTTTTGTTATGACGGTGATCCTGAATGCCGACAGCAAGAGTAATCGTGTGGAGTGTAACTAAAAAATATTACAGATCTTAATGATGAATAAAGGAAATACATATTACCGCTGGAGGAAAGCCAAAAGCTCGATAATGATAACGCTTACCGTAATTTGTTTTGTTGTAGCTATAATCCCATTGTTCTTAATTCTCTTTTACACCCTTTCACAGGGAATTTCAGCAATCAACTGGGACTTTTTTACCCAGATGCCCAAACCTGCCGGTGAGGCAGGCGGTGGAATGGCAAATGCATTGATGGGAACAGGAATACTTATTGCACTTGCCTGTGCGGTTGGACTTCCCGTGGGTATTCTCTCAGGTATTTACCTGTCCGAGAACTCAACTTCCTGGTTTGCCCGCGCCGTAAGATTTTTAGCCGAAGTGCTGAACGGTATTCCTTCAATTGTAATTGGTGTAGTTGCTTATATCCTTGTTGTGCTGCCGATGGGAAGGTTTTCGGCACTGGCAGGCGGTTTTGCACTCGGCATTCTGATGATGCCGCTGGTAACCCGAACTACAGAAGAAATGATGAACTTAATCCCCCACTCTTACAGAGAAGCTGCCCTGGGATTGGGCATACCAAGGTGGAAAACAACTTTGTTCATTATACTGCCTGCAGCATTTAAAGGCATTTTCACAGGAATCCTGTTATCTATTGCAAGGGTCGCCGGTGAGACAGCACCGCTGCTCTTTACAGCACTGGGCAACCGGTTCTGGTCAACACAGCTGGATCAGCCGATTGCTTCGCTCACTGTATTTATATATGATTACGCAAAAGCACCCTTTGAAGACTGGAACAGGCAGGCCTGGGCCGCTGCCCTGGTTTTGATTATGATCGTATCCGTTATTAATATTTTATTCAGACTTGCAACAAGAAAACGAAAGTATGCTTAATAGGGAATTCTGCCGATGACTGAGACCGATATGAATGTTAAAGAAAACCCGAACCCCGGCAGCCAGGGTTCAAAAAAGATAAGGATTGAAACCAGGGATCTGAACGCTTATTTCTCAAAGGTACATGCTTTAAGAAATATTTCACTTGCTATACCTAAAAATAAAGTGCTTGCCATTATAGGCCCTTCAGGATGCGGCAAATCAACATTTTTAAGATGCCTTAACAGGATGCACGAGGAAGTCGGCGGAACTATAAAAGGTAATGTTCTTCTTGATGGAGAAGACGTTATGAAACACGATCCCGTCTGGCTAAGGAAAAAAGTCGGGATGATATTTCAGAAACCCAACCCGTTCCCTACAATGTCCGTTGCCGAAAATGTGACTGCAGGCTTACGGTTAAATGGTTTCCATAACAAAAAAAAGTTAAGTGAAATAGTCGAAAAGAGTCTGATACAGGCAGCATTGTGGGATGAAGTTAAGGATATTCTTAAACATCCCGGCTCTGCACTTTCAGGCGGGCAGCAGCAGAGACTGTGTATTGCACGGACACTTGCTGTTGAACCTGAAGTGATCCTGATGGATGAGCCTGCAAGTGCATTGGATCCGATCTCTACTGCTAAAATTGAAGAGCTGATGTTCGAATTAAAGCATAACTATACTATCGTAATAGTCACTCATAATATGCATCAGGCTGCAAGAGTCAGCGACCATACTGCTTTTTTCTACATGGGTGAATTGATTGAACACGATAAAACCAGTAACATTTTTACCAATCCAGCAAAAAAACAAACCGAAGATTATGTCACCGGAAGGTTCGGCTAACCTTCGGGTCATTATTTCCAGGAAAATCCTCCCTAAGCTTTCGTACTCTCCGATGATTTAGAACGTAAATCCCTGATTACTAAATTCCGGCTTGTTCAGTTCATTAATCGGGAATATCCGGTTCCACCACTTTTGCAAGCTGATCGATCGACTCCTGCCAGCCGAGGTAGCATAGTTCTGCGGGAATCGCTTCCGGTATCCCGGTCTGTTCTATAGTGACGTCTGACCCGCAGGAGACCTGGCTTATGGAAATAGTGGTTATCATCTCACCCGGCATATTGGGATCTTCAAATTGATCTGAATAACGGATGTATTGGTTTTCCTTTAGTTCGAGATATTTACCGCCGAATGAATGACTTTTGGCAGTGGTGAAGTTTGTAAATGACATTCTATAGCTTCCGCCTTCTTTAGCATCGATATGATGCACTTTGCAGGTGAACCCGTATGGCGGAAGCCATTTTGCTAACGCATCGGCATCAAGAAATGCCCGGTAGAGTTTTTCGGGCGACGACTTAAAAACACGATGAAGAGATACTGTTGACATAACTGCTCCTTGTAGATTGTAATTTATTGAAATTGATTTCTTAAAAAATACATCCTCAGGACTGTAAGATAAAGGGAGGATTCCGCCAAATCAGGTGGCTGATTACGGCAAAATGAGGCTAAAATGCCGCTCCGACGGACTGATAGGAAACCGTTAACTGATTTCAGTTCTGTTCTTTATTTTCTCTCCGATCCTGAACTGCACTAAACTAAAAATCACGGTGTTTACTATAAGAATGTAAATAATAAACCCGGAGTTGGCAAATGTAAGCTGTTGAAGCGTAAGGAGAGTCAGTATCACACCGGCTACTGAGGCTATCCACGGCCAGGCTATTTCGGTATCGGGATACTTATAAGCTTTCACAATTGTTGGAACAGCAGCAAGTCCGTCTGCAATTATACTGAATACTATTGCGACATTACCTACCCTGGTAATTAACCATAAAGCTAAACCTGCCGCGGATAACACGCCGCAGATTATATCGAACGTGGTTAATTTCCATTCAGCCTTTTTATTGACGAATGAACCAATGAATACTGAAAGAGGCAGGAAACCTGTACTAAAGGTCATCAGCGATTCCATTCCTACACCCTGCTCTATCTGTGCGGCAAATGCAATAAGCGGGGCGATAGACCAGAGTAAGAATGACACTCTGTTCGGTTTGACTTTTCCTTTTACAGTATCAATAAGATAAGCTGTCGAACCGGCCGCGCCGATCAGAGCTCCGACGATTACAAAGTTCTGGTTAAGCATAATTAGGATTGGAAATTAACAATATTCGGGATAAGTTTTTAATTCCCTCAGATTTAAGTTAGGATTAAGTTTGGCTGGGGGCGCGTTGACCCTTCTCCAGGTCTTTTCGAAGTAGAAATCCGTCTTTAAGGCTAACAAAAGTAAAAAAGAAGGTATTCGTGTGTCTTCTTCCGCACGGCCCAGCAAAAAATATTAACAACAATTCGTCTATGGGTTATGGGTTTTTTCAAATGAAGTGAGAACGGAATGAGAATAGTATAGGGGGACCCGCGCCGGATAAAACCCGCAGCAACTTCAGCCGGCGGTCCCGCACAATCAACAAAAATCAGTTCTTATTAGCTAACTTCATTAGTACACACCCTTAGATACATCTCAGTGTTAATACCATTTGAATACGTCCTGAATACGTCCTGAATACGTCTTGAATGCGTCCTGAATACGTCTTAAATACGTTTTCAGTGCATCATAAATATGCTCATTCAACCGAATACTCAGAAATCAGCAGGGACTACCCCGCTCTCAATCACAAATGCAATTTTGAATATTTAGTCAGAAGGTAATTTAGGTCTGTATTACTTTACAGCACCCAGAGCAAGTGCGAGGAATCCGAACGCGCCGAAGACAAAATGAATAATTATAGATATGGTAGTGTTCTTCCGGAGTTGAACTATTGCCGGAAGTATAAAAAAGATGGGAGTTGCGGATAGCATAAGGTCGAATCCCATTGGAATATGAAAGGCTGCCCAGAACAATCCGTGAACAAGCCATGTCCATTTGCCATTAAGAAGCTCCTGGCGGGGCTGAATGTACCCTCTCCAGAGGAATTCCTCACCAAAAATATTGAAGAAGAAAAATAACGGCCATACGTAAAGTATATACATATAGCTGCCGGACAGCGGCATATTTTTGAAGAAGAATGGAGCTGCATCAATATGTATAAGTGGAAGCAGGATCTTAGCTATCAGGAATGACGCAAGCGAAAGCAGAATAAAGCCAGCGATTGTCCATACTGTATCTATTCTGTTTAATTTTCTAATTCTCATTCTTCTGAATAAGTCCCGGAGATTAAAAGAACCTGCTTCTTTCCCGCTTAACCATACAGCACCGATAAACATCGGCACCAGTACAATAAGTCCCACACTCAGGAAATAGCATATCTCTATTGGGAGTGAAGTATTATTGAAAAGGAATGGAATAGCAATCCTGCTGGCAGCAGCATTCAGAGCTGTGGGAATACCAAATAGCAGAATTAATTGCGTCCAGGTTAAAGGTTTTAAATTATTCATACTTCCGGCAGTAATAATTTAAGATTTATTTTATTAATGATCGCAAACTATTATATGTATATATCAGATTTTTAAGCATGCTGATCCGAAAAATATTATTTTTATACGGTAAGTAATAATTATTTTTTCAGAATGAACCTCCTGATGAAAAATCTGTTCGCTTCTGGTATGATCCTGCTGATAATTTCACATGGAGTTATCCAGTTTGGTCTATTTGAATTTTTCCAGGCAAAACACAAAACCGGGATCAGCCGCTTGATAGAAAAAGGAGTCCCGGCTCACCAGCAGGTTATTTTTCGTTTTGAAAAAAATGAATTCGCAAAATATTGCGATACAAAATGGACAGAAGCTGAAGAATTCCGGTATAATGATAAAATGTTCGACATAATTAAAGCTGAGGTCAGCGGAGATTCCGTGTTTCTTTTATGCGTTTATGATTCGGATGAAACTGAACTCTTTTCAATACTGGACAAAATTATTGATGAAAACTCCGGGAATCCCGTAGAGGAAAACGGGGTGAACAATTATCTGAGTCAGTACTATTCATGTTCATCGGCTGACTATAATTTCCAAATTCCTCAAGCTGATAATATCTATTTCAGCACCTATAAAAATGATCTCCTTAAAGGGGAATACCTTGTACAAACCCCTCCCCCCCGAACCTGATTAATGGTCTTTCTATAAATATTTTCTCCGGACTGGTTAAATATTCCTTATTCCGGTGGATTATGTATAACCAATAATACAGGTATTGAAATGAAATTATTCTTTTTAATTCTATTTGTTCATGGTATTTCATTATTTGCCCAGGTTGTAACTGTCAAAGATCTGGCGACAAAAACTCCCCTGGAACTCGTATCTATATACAATTCCGACCCCAACCGGTCTATCGTTACTAATTCAAACGGTAAAGCTGATATTAGTAAGCTGGATAAAAACAAAAATATTATCTTCAGAATTATAGGCTATGAAAAACTGGAAACGACTTATGAGCAAGTGAAAAAAAACAACTTTGAAGTGTTTATGCAGGCAACTACTATATCCTTAGATAATATCGTTGTAACTGCCAACCGCTGGGAGGATAACAAAAGCAATATCCCAAATACTATAAAAGTTGTATCACCGAGAGACGTGGATTTTCTGAATCCCCAGACAACGGCCGATATGCTCGGGATGTCCGGCGGAGTCTTCATTCAGAAAAGTCAGCTCGGCGGAGGCAGCCCGATGATAAGAGGCTTTTCTACTAACCGGCTGCTCATCGTTGTAGATGGTGTAAGGATGAATACAGCAATATTCAGAAGCGGAAATCTGCAGAATGTAATATCGCTTGACGCAAATTCGCTTGATCATACTGAGGTTATTTACGGTCCGGGCTCAGTTATTTATGGAAGTGATGCGATAGCCGGCGTAATGAGTTTTCATACTCTATCGCCCCGCCTTTCATATGACGGAACACCTTCTTTTAATGCAGGAGCAATGACCAGGTTTTCATCTGCAAGCCTGGAAAAAACAGGCCATCTTCACTTCAATCTTGGTTTCAGAAACTGGGGATTCCTTTCAAGTTTAACCTATACTGACTTCAATGATCTGATAATGGGAAGCATCGGACCGGATGAATTCCTACGGCCGACTTATCAGGACAGGATAAACGGATCCGATACAGTTATGATAAATCCGGATCCAAAGGAACAGAAAATATCCGGCTACAGCCAGGTAAACTTTTTGCAGAAAGTTTTATTCACTCCGGCTGCCGAATGGGAATTTGAATACGGATTCCATTATTCAACTTCTTCGGATGTTACCCGGTATGACAGACTCGTACGTCCTAAAGGAAACACATTAAGATCTGCAGAATGGTATTATGGACCCCAGGACTGGATGATGCATTCATTAACCGCAACAAATTATACCCCCAACGCTATATACGATCTTTCCAAGATCAATGCCGCCTACCAGTTCTTTGAAGAAAGCAGGCATGACAGGAATCTGAATTCCGCAAACCGGACGAACAGGGTAGAAAAAGTTAATGCATTCTCTTTTAATCTTGATTTATTAAAAGATGTAACGGAAAATTCCAGCCTTTATTACGGGGCAGAAGTAATATTAAATAAAGTGGGTTCAACAGGAACTACGGATAATATCCTGACGGGCGTATCCCTGCCTGACGCCTCACGTTATCCCGACGGTTCCGCCTGGAACTCTTACGGCGCTTATGTTACCTATAAAAATAAACTGAGCCCGCAATATATTTTACAAACCGGCTTGAGGTATAATTTCGTAACTCTCGATGCAGAGTTCGATACAACATATTATTCATTTCCATTTACGACTGCAAAGATGCGGACCGGAGCTGTCACCGGCAATGCCGGACTCGTCTGGCATCCTCAGAGCGACTGGCAGGTTAATTTTAACCTGTCGACCGGTTTCAGAGCGCCGAATGTGGATGACCTGGGTAAAGTATTTGACTCTGAACCAGGTTCTGTTGTAGTACCTAATCCGGATCTTAAACCTGAATATGCTTATAATGCAGAGTTGGGGTTAATGAAAGTATTCCCGGGCGCTGCAGAAATTGATATAACCGGATTTTATACTTACCTGGACAATGCACTGGTCAGAAGAGATTTCACATTAAATGGTGCTGACAGTATAATATACGACGGAACCTTCAGTCAGGTTCAGGCAATCCAGAATGCTGCTTACGCATATATCTGGGGTATTGAGGCTGACTTAAGCCTTAATATTACCTCGTTTATGAATTTGAGGACTCAACTCAATTACCAGAAAGGAAAGGAAGAAGATGATGGCGGTAATGTCACCCCGCTCAGACATGCAGCGCCATGGTTCGGGAAAACAGAATTGTCCTTTAGAAAAGATAAGCTGGGAGCCATCGATATATGCAGCTTACAATGGTGAGATCAGCTATAATGACCTTTCGCCCAGCGAATATGAAAAAGATTATTTATATGCTAAAGATGAAAACGGAAATATCTATTGTCCATCATGGTATACTCTTAACCTGAAGTTAAGTTACCGGCTGCTTGATAATGTAGAAGCTTATCTTGGGGTAGAGAATATTACAGACCAGCGGTACAGACCTTATTCTTCAGGCATTACCGCACCGGGCCGGAATTTCATCGGTTCGCTCCGCTTCAATATTTAATTCATTTTATTGGGGAGGGCATGGAGGAATCTGTGCTCTCCCTCCCTGTTTCATCTACTGATACCCCCTCTGGTCAGGGTTATCTTTTATCTCAAAATTTACTATTTTACAACCGGTTCAAATTTAGGTCAGATCTTGGAAAACGACAGAAAAACGCAAATTATTAAAGCTGCAGTAAAGCGCTTTTCAAAACATGGATTAGGGAAAACCACTCTCGATGAGATTGCCCGTGATTTGAGAATAGGCAAAGCTACCATCTATCACTATTTTATTTCCAAAGAAGCACTTTTCTATAAAGCAATTGAATGGGAAAGTGATCAGTATGTTGAGGAAATAAAAACAATTTTTGATAATGAAGGAATGCCGCTGCGGGACAGGTTTAACTTATATTTCAACAGTAAGGACACGTTTGACCAAAGATATAAATTACTTTACGATGCATTACTGCTTCTTTTAAAAGACGATTCATTCGAGAAAGAAAAAGAGATACTCAGGTCTTTGCTGAGAAAAGAAGAGATAATCCTTGAGATGGTGCTAAATCCTGCCTATAGAAAAAAAGAACTGAAGGCTGTACCCTCCCTTCCTCTTATGTTCGTCGTAACAAGCTGGGGATGGCTGTTCGGTATGAAATTGAACCAGCTTACGAGTAACGACGGTCAGTTATTATCCAGGGAAATGCTAAATATATTGATTGAAAATGTTCTGCCGGATTAAATAGATCTAATCGGCTGAACTATCCTCATCTCCATCATCATCACCCATAACAATCTTTTCATATTTGTGTTTAATCATCTGGGCTTCAACTATAAAATAAACGTCTTCGGCAATGTTGGTAGCATGATCTGCAAGTCTTTCCAGGTGTCTTGATATTACGAGAAGAGTAACCCCCGGATCAACATTCTCAGGTTTTTCTTTCATAATTTCTTTTAACACTTTATGATTCACGACATTCAGCTCGTCAACTTTATCATCCGTCTCTATAACTATTTTTGCGAGGTTAGGATCGCCGTGTATAAAGGAATCAATCGCGTTCCTGACCATATCCCGGGAGATCAGCGACATTTCCTTTAGACTGGTTCTTTCATAAAAATCCGGCTTAGTTTTGATTTCTTTGACCGCTTCAGCAATGTTAACCGCAAGATCGCCTATCCTTTCCAGGTTCGTATCAATTGTCAGGGCCGACATTATCAGTCTCAGGTCCATCGCTACAGGCTGACTAAGAGCAAAGATTTTCTGACATATTTTCTCAATTTTGACGTCATATTTATCAACCTTAGCATCTCTCTCAATAACAATATCAGCCAGGGCAATATCCTCTTCATCGATTGCTTTCAAGGATGATTCGACCTGTTCATCCACAAGGCTGCACATTTTTATCAGCCTGGTTTTTAACTTTTCAATCTGAATTTCAAACTGGCGTTCCATTGCCTGCTCCTTCTATTGATATTATACTGGTTATTAACCAAATCTTCCGGTAACATAATCTTCTGTCTGCTTCTTTACCGGCTTTGTGAATATCCTGCTCGTTTTATCATATTCAATAAGTTCACCCAGGTAGAAGAAAGCGGTTTTATCGCTGACCCTGGCTGCCTGCTGCATATTATGAGTAACAATAACTATAGTATAATTTTTTTTCAAGTCGTGTATTAGTTCTTCTATCTTTGCAGTAGAAATCGGATCGAGCGCACTTGCCGGTTCATCCATTAAAACAATTTCAGGCTCGATAGCAAGTGTACGTGCTATGCATAACCGCTGCTGCTGTCCCCCTGAAAGACTAAGAGCGGGAGATTGAAGCCTGTCCTTCACCTCATCAATTAAAGCAGCCTGGGTAAGTGAACGTTCAACGATTTCATCGAGTTTCTTTTTATCCCTTGTTCCGTTCAGTTTTATACCGAATACAAGATTTTCATAAATTGTCATCGGGAAAAGATTTGATTTCTGGAAAACCATGCCTATACTTCGCCGCAGATTCACTACATCAACATCCCTGGCATAGATGTTTTTATCGTCTATATAAATCTCACCGCTGATCTTAACGCCGTCAATCAGGTCATTCATCCTGTTAATTGATCTGATAAAAGTAGACTTGCCGCATCCGCTGGGCCCGATAAAAGCAGTAACTTTATTTGCCGGAATATCCATTGAGATATCATGAAGGGCCTGTTTAGTTCCATAGAACAAGCTTAAATTTTTAACAGATATTTTAATTTCTTTCAATTAGCTGCGATTTAGATTGTGGTATAATAAACTGAAAAATCGGAAACAGTATACGATAAAAAGAATTAACCGGAAATATCAGGAGATATTAATAAATTGCTTCCCTGATCCTTGCACTTATATAATCCATCACCCAGACCACAAATGCGATCATAAGGACAAGGAGTCCCACTTCATGCCAGCGTGCGAGTCCCTGGTACTGCATAAGCATAGTACCTATACCGCCGCCGCCTACAAGTCCTATAATCGTAGCCATCCTTACGTTGATATCCCACCTGTAAATTGTAAATGAGAGAAAAGGAAGAACTATCTGCGGGACTACTGCGTACCATACAACCTGTATTTTATTTGCACCGGTTGCACTTATGGCCTCGAGGGGACCGGTTTCAATGTTTTCGATTGCCTCTGAATATAATTTTGCATTAGAAGCTATGGTGTGAACAAGGAGTGCTATCATTCCTGCAAAAGGACCAATACCAACCCAGACGGAAAATATAATTGCCCAGATCAGAGGTTCTATCGACCTGGTGAAATTCAGGATAATTCTGAGAATTGTATATACGGCAAAACTGATTTTATTCTCCTTCATTAAATTCCGTGCAGTGAAAAAAGACAGGATAAGTGTTATGGGAATTGAAATCAGTGTTGCCAGCAGTGCGATATAAATTGTTTCAATCATTGCAAACAGGGCATCGTCAAATATCCCGAACTCCGGCTGGAACAAGGAACTGAATATTCTCTCAGCACCGCGGATCCCCTCACTGCTGAACAGATCCACGATGGATATTCTTGTAACAATCCACCCGGCAATGAAAGTAATATTAAACAGGAACCATCCGAAAATCTCGACAGTATATTTCGTCACTTTATTATCTTTTGAGATTCCGAAAAGTTTAGCCGATAGTGAAGTTCGTGAATATGTCCACAGATAACCGGCGATTATACTGATTATCAGCAGAATTAAAATATTATTCCAGCTGAAAGGAATGTAGCGGAGGTTGAGGATGAATTTATAATATATTGCCCTGTCCAGTATGATCAGACTATAAAATACAAAGAAGATATCAAGGAGAACCGATTTAACAAAATTGAATTTTGCCTCACGTTTCCTGGTGTTTGCAAGAATTGCCTGCGGATGTAATTCGAGTTCAGGATCCATCATCTGATTTCCACCTCTTCAGCCTCTTCTCCATAAATTGTTTTAAACCAGGTTTCATCAATATCAGAGGGCATTCCTTCATATACTATTTCACCTGCCTTAAGGGCAATAACTCTCGAGGCATATCTTCTAACCAGACTCAGGAAGTGAAGGTTGCAGATAACTGTAGTTCCCAGTTCCTTATTTATTTTTTCAAAATACTGCATTACCGAATTAGAAGTGGCAGGATCCAATGAAGCTACAGGTTCATCTGCGAGCAGAAGTTTCGGGTTCTGCATAAGACTTCGGGCAATAGCAACTCTCTGCTGCTGACCGCCGCTCAGAGTATCAGCTCTTAAGTCTGCTTTTTCAGTAATTCCAACTCTTTCAAGATTCAGGTACGCTTCTTTCATTGTGTCTTCACCAAAGCGTTCAAATACCGATTCAAAAGTACCAAGTGAACCGAGTTTGCCGGTAATAACATTCGTCAGTACCGAACGTCTTTTTATAAGATTGAACTGCTGAAATACCATCCCTATCTGAGATTTTGCTTTTCTGAGTTCCTCGCCTTTAATATGCGTAATATCTTTTCCAAAGAACTTAACCTTGCCCGAAGTAGGTTCGATTAAACGGTTAATTGATCTTAGAAGTGTAGATTTTCCGGAACCGCTCAGGCCGATAATAACAAGGAATTCTCCTTCTTCAACCTTAAAGGAAACGCCTTTTAAGGCATGTGTTCCATTATTATAAATTTTATGCAGGTTTTCTATTTCAAGCAGCATTAGTTCTTCATCAGGTTTTCAAATTTAATATTCTGCTCTTCAAGCAGTTTCCTAAGACCGTCATAATCACTGTCCTTTGTTCTAATCAGACCACGGATATCATATATATCATACATTGATTTTCCACCCTGCGGAGTTGATACGTATTTTATTAAAGCATCAATTATTTTTTCTTTCATACCTTCATCCATATCTTTTCTGAATACCCAGGGATCATTAGGTATGCGCTGGGTAAAACCTATAATTTTTACTTTCTTTTCAACGTCAGGGAATTGTTTTTCGACTCTCATTCGTGCATCGAGGATTTCATGAGTTTTCGGATCAGGCGGAGCATAATATGTCGCTCCTGCGGCTACCTGTCCCTGGTATACCATAGTTACAACATTATCGTGGCGCATAGCAAAGACCGTTTCACTCGGTTTTATACCCTTTTTATCGAGCATGGCTTTCGGGAGAATATAACCTGAGGTAGAGGATGGATCTACGTAAGCAAAACTTCTGCCGTCGATATCGGGAAGACTATCGATTCCTGAATCATATCTTGTTATAAACTGCCCTTTGTATGAAGTTTCATTATTATCTCTCACAATGCGCAGTCTTGCTTCGGCACCGTATTTTGCATTCGCCATCAAATATGAGAATGTGTTAATGCTGGCAATATCTGCTTTTTTTGTCCCGAATGCCTCGACCACAGCGATAAAACTTGCAGGAACTGCAGTAGTGAAATAATAACCGGTTTCTTTTTCCAGGAAATCAGTTAATTCCTTAGCATTTGTAGTTATCCTTTTAGCATCTACAGAAGGCGTGAAATAAAGTTTAATCGGGTTACTTTTTGTACCCAGGACACCCTCATTTAACTCCCTTGCAGATGAAATTATTATGAAGATTATTATCGGTGAAAGGTATAGAAGATATTTTACGGATCTCATAACAGACTAATTTTAGAATGCTAAATATGCTAATAATTTTTCTCCTATCAAATATAAATTGCGGGTTTCATTGTTAAATTATTATTATCATTCAATCCTTCTTCGAATCAGGCCCGCATTCTGAAGCTTTATTTCATTTTATAATATGTTCTGGACAGCCTCGATGAGGTGATGACCCCACGTATTGAGTATTTGGGTAGTAATGGAGTATTTTGAGCGTATTCACTGCGTATTCATAGCGTATTGAAAGCGTATTCAGAGCGTATTCATTACGTATTTGGATCGTAGTAAGGAGGTATTTTGATACCGGCTTCCCCTTGATTAAAAGCGGTAATTTTCTGCAGAGGGGTGGTCAATTATTCCGCCGCTTTGCGGATATGCAGAATTATGAATTGAGAGGGTAGTCTAACCGACTCACAGTTTACGAAGGTCGAACTAATGGTGCATTCCGGTTAATGCAGAGTTATGATTTCAGCGGATAGTGTGTAAGACCGGCAGTTTAAGAGGGCCGAACTAATGATTACGCAGTGCTTTAATCAAATCTCCCTTATCCATTTTCGATCTACCCTCAATTCCAACCTTCTGAGCCTTGTCGTATAATTCATTTTTAGTCCATTCCTCATATTTGGGATGTTTACCTCCCTTTTTTCCCGTCTTTTTCTTAGGGGAATTTGCTATCCTTGCGGCCTTTTCTTTACTCATTCCTTTTTCTCTGAGCTTCTCGTATTGTTTCTTATCTTTGACGGATGGTCCCGGTCCTTTTCCTCCTAATATATTTTATTAATAAAAAAAGGGCATACCGAAAATTTTCAATATGCCCTTCACTCTTAAACATTTTTTGAGTTTAGAGACTCCGTAAATAATTTATTACTTCTTCTCTGGAAGATCCGGTTTTTTTCTGAATTCTTCCAACGAGTTCATCTTCTTTACCTTCTGTAAACCGAAGATCATCATCAGTTAAATTTCCCCAGTGTTGTTTCACTTTCCCTTTCATCTGGTTCCAGTTGCCTTTAATCTCGAGCCTATCCATAATATCTCCTTTCTTTAATTATGTTTACACCTGTAAATTAAAGAATCTGTTGAGATATCAAATGAATAATGTCACAGTTTCCGCAGGCTTTGATTAATAGAAATGTCAAGTCTTATCACAGTACCGATATCCATTCCGGCAGCCTGCCAGGATACAAGAGACGAGGTCGGGAAAAGGCCAGGAGAAGGCCTGAAGTCAGCAAATGCGATTCACTGAAACAGGGAGAATTTATTGCTCGTTATATTCTATCCGGTACAGGTTATTGTCCTTGTAACTATCGGGAATATAAGCCGCTCCCAATTCAACTTTTGTTACAGGTTTGGCCGGGTTAAAAGCAATCGTTACAGAATCACTATACTCCCAAACGGAAGCTGACTTATAAACCGAATCCCTGGTTCCATCGGAATAATAAAAAGTAAGATTTACAGGGAGAGGAACTTTTCCTGCATTGAACACCCCGACTTTCAACCCCGAATTATCGCGAACGACATTACTAATACCGAGATCTGCATAATCTCTTGTAAAGTACCATGGTTTCCAGAACCATGAGAGATCCTTACCTGCAGCTTTATTAAAAGTAAAGAAATAATCGAAAGGAATCGGATGTTTACCGTTCCAGTTTTTAATATATGAATGAAGTGCATCATTGAATTTTTCGCTTCCGAGCACATCACGAAGAAAAAAGTATGAAAGTCCGGGTCTTGTATATGAGGCTACACGGTAGGGCCGGTAACTCATATTATCGGTGGTTACAAATAGCGGAATATCATTCTCGGTACCTGCAAAAGTACTGAAGTTCTCCGCCTCCCCTTCAATCCTTCTCCTCCTGTGAATTAATTCCTCTTCAAGATCAGTCGGAAGAAAGGTCGCCCAGCCTTCATCCATCCATGCATACTTCTGTTCGTTGGTGCCAATATAGAAGGGGAAATACTGGTGAGCATTCTCATGTGCAGTAAGACCGAGAGTGCTGCTGTATGATTGTGTACTTCCGTCATTTATCAGCATAGGAAATTCCATTCCCCCCTCTCCGTTAAATACGGTAAACGATGGGAAAGGAAATGGAACAGCAGGCATCTGAGTGGAGAAATAATGAATACACTGTCTGGCTATTTTCGCAACCCCATAAAAATCTTCCGATTCTTTTTTATAAACTGCAGCAATGTAAACTTTTCTTCCGGGCTCGACTTCAAGCGTCGATGCATCCCACAAATAATGATCGCTCGTACCATAAACTACGTCGCTTACATTTTCGGCCTTAAATTTCCAGGTATTCAGCGGTTTATCGTTTTTATAGATCTGCCTGTTAAGATCGTCCTTGGAAATAATATGTACTATGCTGTCGCTATTCATGGCAGACTTATATTTTTTCAGATATTCCCCCGTAAATACATCATCAGGATTCTGAAGTACTCCTGTCCCCCATACACCGAAAGTATTCGGCACAGTAAACTCTATATTATAATTGGAAAAGTCATTATAAAATTCCTGCAGTCCCCTGTAAGGTATTGCATCCCATCCGTCTATATCGTCATAAACCGAAACCTGGGGATACCAGTAACCGATTAAGAACGAGGTGGAATCATAGGTTCCCATCCTTAGATTTTCACCCCCGGGGAGTGTAAAGTTCCAATCAAAGTTCATCGTAATATCGGAGTGAGGCGGCAGAGGGTTATCCTTAAGGCTGATGGAAAAGAGAGTACCCATTGATCCGGAATTCCTGTAATTACTTAAGTCCATTCTCTCACCACGGAGTTCCAGATTTGAAATATTCACTCCTTTAGTTATCAGATCGGAGTTTATTTCAAAATCCCTGGCAGCAGTCGGTCTGTTTAGATTCTGATATAACCTGAGTACAATTCTATTAAGAGTATCAGGACTATTATTATGATATACGATCTTTTCCGAACCAGTCAGCAGCTTTGAGGCTGGATTAAATTCAGCTTTAATATCATAGTCTGAAGAGTTCTGCCAGTAATTCGGTCCCGGGGTACCATCTATTGATCTTGTCCCTTTATCATATGCTTTTTGTATGTTCCTGGGTATATATTCCTGCTGGCCGTAGGTATTGTTTTTACAGAGGAAAAAAACTATGAACAGGACGGTTAAATTCAGAACAGCTTTCATTTTTTGATCTCTCCCTTATTCGAATAATGAATCCGTACTCTCCTGGTTAAATTTATTTTTATTGAACCTTTTATATGCGAGTGAAGTTGCTTCTCTGCCGCGAGGAGTCCGTTGAATGAATCCCTGCTGGATCAGGAAAGGTTCATACACCTCTTCTATTGTTCCGGCATCTTCGTTAACGGCAACTGCAAGGGTACTAAGACCAACGGGGCCGCCCTTATATTTTTCAATTATTGCCAGAATTATTTCCTTATCCATTTCATCGAGACCGAATTCATCCACCTCCAGGGCTTTCAGTGCTTTCTTTGCCGTCTCAATATCCACAATTTTCTTGTTATCAAAATCTGCAAAATCTCTTGTTCTGCGAAGGAGCCGGTTGGCTATACGAGGAGTTCCCCGCGACCGTTTAGCAATTTCCAGTGCGGCATCTTTTTCTATATTAAGGTTAAGAATTTTTGATGAACGCTGCACTATAGTATGCAGGGTTGCGGAATCATAATAGTCGAGTCTGAATTTAATCCCGAACCGGTCCCTCAATGGTGATGAAAGCATTCCAGCTCTTGTAGTAGCTCCTACAAGAGTATATTTCGGAAGGCTGATCTGAACTGTTCTTGCATTAGGACCTGTATCGATCATAATATCGAGTTTATAGTCTTCCATTGCTGAGTAAAGATACTCTTCAACTACAGGACTTAAACGATGGATCTCATCGATAAAAAGAACAGATTTTTCTTCAAGGTTAGTTAATATACCTGCCAGGTCGCCTGGTTTTTCGAGAACAGGACCAGAGGTTATTTTCAGTTTCACTCCCATTTCATTCGCTATAATATGAGCCAGTGTAGTTTTCCCGAGTCCCGGAGGTCCGGTTAACAGCACGTGATCGAGAGCTTCCCCCCTTTTGCAGGCAGCTGAGATAAAGACATTAAGGTTGTCGGTTATTTTATTCTGCCCGTTGAAATCAGAAATTTTCTTTGGTCTTAAGGTCTGTTCGATTTTCTTTTCAGAATCATTCACTTCCGGGTTTGTTGTATCCGATTTTCTCATCACTATTGCGTTACTAATTGTTTGTTTTTAATCTTCAATTTATGGATAATTATTACCATCAGGGACATCAGGGTAATCATTCCCAAAGCAAATCCAACCGTATTCCATGCGCTCAGACTGGAACCAAAGAGTAAAATAAGTCCGGGATTCCATGCACTTCCGTACAAAATCATCAGGTGTACAATATATATCAATAGCGTATTTCTTCCAACCAGTATAAGGAATCTTGGAATAGTTTCTACTTTCAGCGAAATAAAAGAGACTAAAGAATTCAGCATCAGCACAAAGCCAAGTCGCATAAAAGCCAGGAGCGGACTATCAGGCCAGGCATCAAAACCGGCGCCGTAAAAGAGCTGGAGGAAATAATTTATTATTAAGGCTCCGGCAAGGAGAATACCTCCTGCAATGAATATCCTTAAACTGAATTTAGCGGTCTTGAAAACCATCGGGTTCTTTGCCAGGTAGCTGCCCAGAACACCGCCTGCTATGACATAGCCGACCCATGGAAACAGCGGGAAAATGGAGCCGGTTCCTTTATAAAAATATCCAGCTATGGGAACCGGGAGGAACTCCTTCCAGGCGATATTAGAGAAGAAAGGAAACAGGATAAAAAATACAAGCGTACCCGCAGTGAAAACCAGATAGTCGCTCAGATTAAATTTTTCCGCCAGCCAGGAACAGACCAGGAGGAAGAAGAGACCCATGCCTATACACTGCAGGACATCCACCGCCATAAATATCTGCCACTGATCCTGTGTAACCTGCGAAAAATCAACCACAGTTGCGGTGGGGTAACGGAGGAGATAACCGAGCGCTATCAGCAGTATGACTCTCTTATAACCCTTTTTAACACGGGGATTAGAATTAAACGGTTCTTTTACGAGTCTGAATAAGTAAGTAAAAACCACACCTGCGGAAAACATAAAAATAGGGGCTGTCATCCCGCGCATAAACAGCCAAAGGGCATACACGGTAAAATCCGTATTGCGATAGGAATTTGCGAGTAAAACATCTGTGGTGTGCCCCTGAACCATCTGTAGAACAGCAAAAGCCCGCATTAAATCTATGAAAATAATGCGATTCTTCTGGGAACTATGCGTCATTCAAAATCCGGTAAATACTGGTTAACTGAAAAAATAAAAATAACCAAACCGTGGTTAAAAATGAACATTAAAAATGTGACGGTATATAAATAAAAATGCCTGCCGGGAAAGCCGGCAAGCACTTTATAAGCAGCCAGGTAAAAACCTTTATTTGATATTTATTGTTCTGGGTTTTACTCTGTCGTGTTTCGGAAGTGTAACAATCAGCTGTCCGTTCTCAAACTTAGCAGATACTTTAGTTTCATCAATGCTATCTGAAATTTTGAACTTGCGGAAGTAGTGTCCCATCTCTTTTTCTTTAAGGATGAATTTCCGGTTCAATATATCCTGGTAATTTATCTTACCGAATATAAGCATTGAACCTTCTTCCATCTTCAGACTGACATCTTCCTTATTTACACCCGGCATATCTGCGGTAAGAACGAATTCATTATTCGTCTCATAGATATCCACAAGCGGTGCATAACTGCCTTCTGAATTCAGAAGGTCTTCCCACGATTGTTTTTCTTCCTTAACCTCAACCGTATCATTATTATAGTTATCGTTCATTTTAGGACTCCTTATTTTTTATTAATTCCTGAGGAATAATGATGCAGTCCGGAGACTGCATCCAATCATTATTTCTTATCTTTATTTTTCTCTTCTTCATCATCAACCACCTCATAGGAGGCATCCTGAACATTCTCTTTACCATCTTCCTTTGCGCCTCCCTGCTGAGACTGCTGCTGCTGTCCGCCCGGGGCACCCTGCCCCTGAGGTCCGCCCGCCTGACTATACAGCTGGGAAGCTATTTCATTCCAGGTTTTGCTCAACGATTCTGTTGCCGATTTCATCTGCTCTGTATTATTGGCTGAGATTGCTTCTTCAACTTTTTTGATTTCCGCTTCAAGTCTTGATTTATTATCGGCGGATATCTTGTCCTTCATTTCTTCTATCTGTTTTTTAGTCTGGAACACAAGACTATCAGCCTGGTTCTTTGTTTCAACTGCTTCCTTCTTCTTCTTATCTTCCGCAGCATGTTCTTTCGCATCATTCTTCATTTTTTCAATTTCGTCTTTATTCAGACCGCTTGATGATGTAATTCTGATACTCTGTTCTTTTCCGGAAGCCTTATCCTTCGCATTTACATGAAGTATTCCGTTCGCATCGATATCGAAGGTCACCTCTACTTGCGGTACACCGCGAGGCGCCGGCGGGATTCCGTCAAGATGGAATCTTCCGAGCGATCTGCTGTCTGCGGCCATCTGTCTCTCACCCTGCAGGACGTTTATCTCAACCGAGGGCTGATTATCAGAAGCGGTAGAAAATATTTCACTCTTCTTCGTAGGAATTGTTGTATTCGCGTCGATCAGTTTTGTAAATACTCCGCCGAGTGTTTCAATTCCTAATGACAGAGGTGTAACATCGAGGAGCAATACGTCTTTTACATCACCGGAAAGTACACCGCCCTGAATTGAAGCACCGATTGCAACTACTTCATCAGGATTGACACCTTTGTGAGGTTCACGGTTAAACAGTTTCTTAACGAGTTCCTGTACCATTGGAATCCTGGTAGAACCGCCAACAAGTATAACCTCATCTACCTGGTCGGGAGTAACTCCCGCATCTTTAATAGCTTTTTCACAGGGGGTCTTGGTTCTCTGAACCAGATCATCAATCAGCTGTTCAAACTTTGACCTGGAAAGATTGATATTCAGGTGTTTAGGTCCCTCCTGGGTAGCTGTAATGAATGGAAGATTTACATCAGTTGACGATGAAGATGATAGTTCTATCTTCGCCTTTTCTGCAGCTTCCTTTAATCTCTGCAATGCCATAGGATCTTTTCTCAGATCAATACTTTCAAGCTTCTTAAACTCATCAGCAAGAAAATCAATTATTCTCTGGTCGAAGTCATCTCCACCGAGATGGCCATCGCCGTTAGTTGATTTTACTTCGAATACACCCTCGCCAAGCTGGAGGATCGAGATATCAAACGTACCGCCGCCGAGATCGTATACCGCCACGGTATGGTCAGAAGTCTTTTTATCCAATCCGTAAGCAAGCGCTGCTGCCGTCGGTTCATTTATTATTCTTCTAACCTGCAGACCTGCAATTTCACCAGCATCCTTTGTTGCCTGGCGCTGAGAATCATTAAAATATGCGGGTACAGTAATTACTGCTTCAGTAACTTCCTGGCCAAGATACTCCTCTGCGGTTTTCTTCATCTTCTGCAGGATCATGGCGCTTATTTCAGGGGGCGAATAAACCCTGTCGCCAATTTTCACCCTTGCTGTATTGTTGTCGCCTGCTATTACTTCATAAGGCACTTTACTTTTCTCATCGGTAACTTCATCTATCTTCCTACCCATAAATCTTTTAATAGAAAATACAGTGTTTTTGGGATTTGTGATCGATTGCCGTTTAGCCGGCTGTCCGACCAATCTTTCACCCGACTTTGTAAATGCCACAACAGAAGGGGTTGTACGGCCGCCTTCTGAGTTAGGGATAACCACCGGATCATTACCTTCCATCACTGCCACGCATGAGTTCGTTGTTCCTAAATCTATTCCTATTATCTTGCCCATTCTAAAACTCCTTCCTGTTTGTAATTATGCAGAAACTCTGCTGAATTTTTATCTGGTTATTTTATTTCTATGTTTCTTTCTTTTGCAGCTTTAACATCGTTCTTTGCAATAGAAATGCTCAGAACACCGTTTTCAAATTCTGCTTCAACGTTATCGGGATTTATATCTTCAGGAAGCGTAAAACTTCTTGAAAATTCACCAAACATTATTTCATTTCTGAAATATTGTTTTTCCTCTTTTTTATCATCATTCTTCAACTTTTTGCCGCTAATAGTGAGGATATTATCCTGAAGAGAGATTTTCATATCTTCTTTTTTTACTCCCGGGATCTCAGCCTGGATGGAGATACTTTTGTCATCAGCAGATATATCTACCCGCGGACTAAATGAAATTCCCAGATCGATGTTCGCCGGAAACTCACCGAAAAATCTGTGCAGGCGATTATTCAGGTTGTCCAATTCTCTTAACGGTTCAAATTTTACATATGTCATTTTTATATTCTCCTTTAATGCTTTTAATGCTTTTTAATTTTTTATTATTCTTTCAATCGATGTGCCATATAAAAATTTTGGTATAAGTCCTTATAATATAATAAGATACGGTTTCGGGCAAAAATTATGGGCGACTGACTAATTGTCAGAATCTCTGCCTTTTTGTCTAAATCCATATATAATCTGACAAATTATTTGACACCATCGGATTAATGGCGAATAATCCGCTTCTCACAGGAAGATACAAGAGCAAATCCTTATATTTTTACGTTTTAAACCCCGGAGACGGGTCAACGCCCTGTCTGTACTTCGAAGAGCCGGGGATTGCAATTCCCCTGGGGATTTCGTCACGGAATCAACTTTTAAGGAGCGGGGGAACTCACGATTAACCCTGAGGACAGGCCCACCTGAATCACTTAGGGATTTCATTTAATTTTGACGAGTATGGAATAACGAGGAAATGAGAAATGAATAATTATCTTTTATATTTTATTTTTTTATCTTAGTTACTCATTAAATTGAAGGAAATATCTTGTTCGACCTGGAGTTTTTCGACATCAAGCTTGATACTGAAATTATCGGTAGAAATTTTATTTATGCAGAAGAGGTAGAATCGACGAATAGTGTTCTGCTCAATAAATCCAATAAATTTGACATAGACGGTACTGTCGTCCTGAGCGAGAAACAGTCGCAGGGCCGCGGCCGTAAAGACAGGGTCTGGTACAGCAACAAAGAAATGAACCTGACTTTTTCAATCCTGTTAAATAACAGGGATTTCTCCAGCGGCAAAATAAACCTGGTCAATTTCGCATCTTCCCTGGCAGTGGCAATGGCAATCGAAAACCTTTACCAGCTGAAGATAGAACTCAAATGGCCGAACGATGTTCTGATAAACAGGAAAAAAACTGCAGGTATTTTAATTGAGTCCTCATCCGCAGGGAAAAAAATAGAAAAGGTAGTTACGGGGATCGGCATAAATGTAAACCAGACATCCTTCCAGGGGGTTTTTAACATCCCGCCCACTTCTATAAAAGCAGAGACAGGCAGCCTGGTTGAGCGTGAGGTTCTACTGGCTGAAGTGCTGAACATCTTTGAGGAAATTTTACAATGGATCGATAATAAACCGGCCGAAATATTAAAGGACTGGAAAGCACGGTGCAGAATGATCGGCGAAAAGATCTCCGTTACAGAAGGCGAAAATGTCAAGTATGGAATTTTTGACGACATTGACGAAGACGGTTTCCTGATTCTTAAGAACGGGCGGAAGTTAGAAAAAATATATTTCGGAGATGTAAGTATTGGCTGATTCTTTAACCACTTCAATTTAATAAAATGTTCCTTGCTTGCGATATAGGGAATTCAAGGATCAAGGCTGGATTATTATCCGGCAAAAAAGTTATTGAAACATTTTCATTTGAAAATGTTGAACAGCTTAAGGAAATCTACGGGGCCAAACAAATTTCATTAACGGGCATTTCATCCGTAGTCCCTAAAAGCACCGACACGCTGATCAATTTCCTTGAAAACAGATCACAACACTATCACCGGATAACAAAAGACTCCCGGTTCAATCTTAAAATAAACTATAAGACTCCTGACACACTCGGAACAGACAGGCTCTGCTCCTCAGAAGGAGCCCTTCTGCTGAACGGCAATCTCAAGGATGGTGAAATAATTTTAACGATTGACATGGGGACAGCAACAACAATAAATATCGTTAAATACCCGGCTGAATTTATCGGCGGGGTGATTGCTCCGGGTGCTGCAATGATGGGAGAAGCACTGCATTCATACACCGCACAGCTGCCCCTGGCGGGATTTTCAGACTTTGAGGGAATGATAGGTAATTCGACGAGGTCTTCAATCTCCAGCGGACTCATCAATTCAACTTTAGGAATGATTGACAGGATGACGTCTTACATAAAACAGACTTTCAACCCTGGAAGGGTACACACATATATAACAGGGGGGAATGCAGAGAAATTATTTCCTTATATTAATTTCGATTACGCATATGAGAAAGATCTTGTGCTGTACGGGATAAAAGCGGTTGCTGATCTGAATTTTAATCCTTAAGCTTTAACCAGGATATTATCAATCAGTCGTGTTTTTCCGATTCGGCAGGCGATAAGGACATAATATTTCTTCCCGTGCACCAGTTTTTTTACAGGAGAAAATGAGAGGGCATCGACAATACTTATATAATCAAGATCTGAAGTTTCTGCGCGGTTTATGATTCCCTTCATCCCGCGAATAATTCCGGCTGCTTCATAACGTCCATTCGAAATTATTTTTCTTGCATAAAGAAGTGAATGACTGAGTACGAGTGCATCCCCGCGTTCTTTTTTATCCAGGTAAATATTTCTTGAGCTTAAAGCGAGACCATCTTTTTCACGCACAATGGGAATTACATCTACCTTTACATTAAATTTCAGATCATTAACCATCTGCCTGATTACGAAAGCCTGCTGTGCATCCTTCTGGCCGAAATATGCCGCATCAGGGTCGACAATATTAAAGAGCATTGCCACAATTGTTGTAACTCCACGGAAATGCAAGGGTCTTGATTCCCCTTCAAGGATCTTTGTGACTTTATCGACGCTCACGTACGTCTGAAAATTATCCGGGTAAATCTTTCCTGCTTCCGGAATAAATAAAAAATCTACACCTGCAACTCTTAACATTTTTTTATCGCGCTCAAGATCCCTGGGGTATTTTCCAAAATCCTCTTTTGGTCCGAACTGTGCAGGATTTACAAATACAGAGACTACGGTAACGTCAGAAGTTTTTTTTGATTTTGAAACCAGCGAGAGGTGTCCTTGATGCAGGTAGCCCATGGTGGGAACAAGGCCGATCCTGATACCCTCCAAATGCAGCTTTCCCGAAATCTGCTGCATTTCCTTAACACTTTTTATTATTTTAATTTCTTCCTCAGCTCAGTAAAGTTAAGAGGTTAAAAACGTTCTGCTTAAGATCTTTCCTTGGTGAAACAATGTCCACAAATCCTCTTTCAACCAGAAATTCTGAACGCTGAAATCCCTTAGGCAGATCCTTGCCGATTGTCTGCTTAATTACTCTTGGTCCCGCAAAACCTATCAGTGCTTCAGGTTCAGCAATATGCACATCACCCAGCATCGCATAGCTTGCGGTTGTTCCTCCAGTAGTCGGATCAGTCATTATTGAGATATAAGGAACCTTTGCTTCGGCAAGCCTTGCTAATCTTGAACTTGTTTTAGCCATCTGCATAAGTGAAAGTGCTCCCTCCATCATCCTTGCCCCGCCGCTTGAAGACACAATTATCAGGGGATTCTTAGTCTTTAACGCACGGTCTGTAAGTCTTGCTATCTTTTCACCTACAACAGAACCCATGCTTCCGCCAATGAATTTAAAATCCATACAGCCAAAAGCCACATCTATACCGTTAAGCTTTCCGGTGCCTGTCTTTACTGCATCATTAAGACCCAGTTTTTTTATTGTCTCCGCGATTCTTTCATTATACTTCTTAGTATCTTCAAATTCGAGGGGATCGGCTGAACGCATCTTTTTATCCATCTCCCTGAACGAGCCTTTGTCGATTAGGATCTGTATATATTCAGCGCTTCCAATCCTGAAATGATAACCGCATTTAAAACATGTCCATAAGTTTGTTTCGAGCTGCTTCTTATGAATTATTTCTCCGCAGCTCGGGCATTTTTCCCACATCCCGTCAGGCAGGTCCTTCTTCTGGGAGTCAGGAGAAATATTTTCTTTTGACCGTTTGAACCACGGCATTAATTTGTTCCCTTCCGGACGTCAGCGAATATTGTCAGTACCATTTCAGGGTTTGTAGGATCATTTGAAAAAATAGTTATTCTTTTGCTGACCTTACCCGATTTATGGTTTGTATCGAGTGATACATTTAATGTACCATCTTTTCCAGGATCAACTTTTTCGCTTGAAACCAGGGCAGCTGTGCAGCCGCATGAGGTTTTCACATCGCTGATCTTAAGAGTTGCATTACCTTTGTTTACAAAACTGAAAGTGTAATGAACCGTATCCCCTTCCGGAACAGTTCCGAAATCGTGCTGGGTATCCTGAAAGAACATGATTGGACTATCTGTGAGAGTTCCTGTGCTGGTTCCCGGATCAACAACATCTCCTGTAAGTTTAAATCTTATCTCCGGGTTATTAGGATCGTTGGTTTTAACAGTTATATATTTTGTTTGTCTGCCTGATCGTCCTGTAGAATTAAAATCAACTTTAATATTTGTCGCTTCACCCGGTGCAAGTTTGTCTTTTTCGGGTTTAGCAGCGGTACAGCCGCAGGAAGCCCTGACATCATTTATCTTTAATAAATCACCACCGACATTGGAAACAACAAAATTATATTTAACATGTTCTCCTCTCGGAACCTGGCCGAAATCATACTCCATCAGCTGAGAAGCGACCTTGGGAGGGAACATCTGCGCAAAGCTTACTGCCGTTAAAAAGAAAACGAATGCGAAAATTTGCTTAATCATTTTTTCTCACCTTTATTGTAAAATTTTTTAAATAATTAGGTTCTAAATAATCAATATTAATTTGTGTTTTTTCCTCTCCATGTTCGATTGCCCACTCAGCTACATATTCCGGCCGGGGTGCAAAAATATCTGTTCTGTAAAATATACTGCTATTTTTTGACTTAATCGCATTGCCGAAAGTAATAACATCCTTCGAATTAGCAGCGAATTCGTCAAATTTTAATATCTTCAGGTTTTCTACAAATATATAATTATTACTTTTAATTTGAAACTTAGCAAAGTATACCTCATCAAGGTTGACTTTATTAGCGATTATAAAGAATGTATCTTCAGGAAGGTACCTGGAAATCTGCAGAGCCAGAGCTTCAAAGGTGGGCACCTGGATAAGAGGGACTGAAGTACCGAATGCGAGTCCTTTGGCAGCCGACATACCAATCCTTAAACCGGTAAACGATCCGGGACCATTGGAAATTGCAATCGCTTTTAAGTCCCCAGGTTTCAGCATCGCAGCCTTCAAAACTGAATCGATCGTATCCATTAGTTTTTCAGCGTGGACGTTTTTAAAGTTTACAACCGTTTCAAAGTATTTCTCTCTGCCGAAATAAACACATGCTCCGCACAATGCAGATGAGGTTTCAATTGCAAGTACAGGTGATCCGTTATTTGTAATCTTTAAACTCAAATATTCTCTCTTTTTCTTCACCGGTCTTTATATTTATTTCCTTTCTTACCCGAGGAAGTATTTCCGGAAACAGGTTCCCCCATTCTATAAAAATCACAGCATCTTCATCATTAAGATAATCTTCAAATCCTATATCATAAAGTTCTTCTACTTTAACAATCCTGTAAAAGTCGAAGTGATATATCCTGATTCTGCCTTCATATTCATTGACGAGTGCAAAAGTAGGGCTGCTGACCGAAGCAGCGTTAAAGTAGACGGCAGCTTCACGTATAAAAAAAGTCTTTCCTGCACCGAGACTGCCGTTCAATACAATTACATCGCCTGAAGATAAACCGGAGGCATATTGAAGCGCCAGAGCCCTTGTTTCATCTTCCGATTTAACGACAACTTTATTTTCCGCCGTCAATTATTTCGGTTCCATTGTTATTACAGGCAGGATCATCTCTTCCATCGAAATACCGCCGTGCTGAAAAGTATCTTTATAGTACGTCAGGTATTTATGGTAATCGGTCGGGTAGACAAAATAATAATCCTCTTTAGCGATAATATAATTTATCGTAACTCCGCGTTTAGGCAGTTTATAATCCTGCGGATTTTTAATAAATATTGCATTCTTATCATCAACCTTCAGGTTTCTCCCGTATTTAAAACGAAGATTTGTAGAAGCCTCACGGTCTCCGAGCACCTTCGCACCTCTTAGTGATCGTATGCTGCCGTGATCGGTAGTTACAATTATTTTCACATTTTTCATCGTTGCCAGAGCTCTGAATGTCGACAGCAGTGAGGAGTGGGTAAACCAGGTATTTGTAAGCGACCTGTAGGCAGGTTCATCGGGAGCAATCTCCTTTAATATATCGGAATCGGATCTGCCGTGGGCGATCATATCGAGGAAATTCACCACGACAGCAGTGAGATGGCTGTTCTGGTACGAATGAATATTCTGTTCAAAGTTTCTTCCAACTTCAGGATCAATTATTTTAATATACTTCAGATCATTCCTCAGTTTAATTTTCTTCCTGTCAAGAAGCAGCTGAAGAAGTTCCTTTTCATATTTATTCATGCTCCTTTCATCATCATCGCTCCCCTGCCACAGCTGAGGATAATACTTTTCTATCTCCGAAGGAAAAAGTCCGGCAAACAATGCATTCCTTGCATAGGGAGTAGCAGTTGGAAGGATAGCATAATAATAATCTTTTTCAATCTTAAATATATCCAGAAGGTGCTTTTCCATAACCAGCCATTGATCAAGCCGCAGACAATCAAGCACAAAAAAGAATACTGAAGTTTTACCGTCCTTAAGGTCATCCAGGAGATATTTCTCAACAATTTCGGTTGTGAGAGGCGGTGTATAATTATCCCCGATAGTGTTGACCCAGTTAGAATAATTTTTTTCCACAAAACGTGAAAATTCCTTATTAGCCTCTTTCTTCTGATCGTTCAACGATTGACGAAGTCCCATTCCCGCATGCGTATCCAGCTCAACATCCCAGTTAACGATTTTTGTGTAAACATCAATCCATTCCCCGAAATCCAGGTTATTCAGCAATGCACGTGATATCTCATTAAAATCCTGGAGGTAATCCTTCGCGGCTGCCTGTCCGGTTATCCTTTTACCTTCAAGTATCTTTTTACATACGAGGAACATCTGACTCGGATTAACAGGCTTGGTGAGATAATCTGTTATTTTGCCTCCGATTGCCTCATCCATCAGAGTTTCTTCCTCACTTTTAGTGACCATTACAACAGGAATAGACGAATTGATTTCCTTAATCCGTGCAAGTACCTCAAGCCCGCCCATACCGGGCATCATCTCATCAAGAAAGATCAGATCATATAAGTTCTGTTTCGCATGCGAGATTGCATCCTCACCATTTGTAACTGTATCTACTTCATATCCTTTTTCAGATAAGAAAATGATATGAGATCTAAGAAGTTCAATTTCATCGTCAACCCACAATATCTTGTTATTTGCCATTATCAGCCTGTTTTTACTGTTAAAATACTAATTTAATAAAGATTACTGTCAGAATTTGTAACAGAGAGATCAATTAATCTCACAGATTTTATTACTGGATCGAAATGTGTACATCAAGACCGGCTTCATTGGTAGTTGTAGGAGGAATTCTTGCGGCTCCTTCCGGTTCAACCGAAGTTCTTCTGTAGAAAATTGAAAGAGTAACCTTAGAACTAATAGTGTATTTGATTCTCGGTTCCATTGTCGTACGCAGAGTTCCGTCCTGGGGGGTACCTTCTTCGGTAAAGTTCAGCATATCGTATCTTACAACGGAGTTCTTCGAACTGGTATAGGAAAGACTGAACTCTATATCGTTCTTTAGCGATATACCAAACAACGGCAATTCAAATCCCGATTTGGAAAATCCTGCAGTTATACCAATATCCTTGGAGAATGTTTCGGAAATATTTTTTGTAGTCAATCCAAGGTCGTAGATGGTTCTTGTACCGTATTTTATACTGCCGATCAGGTTCCCTCCCCACATATCATTAAACGTCATATTCAATCCTGCGATAGGTGAAAATCCGTACTCAATTCTCTGGGTAAGGATTTCCTGCACCCCGTCAGGATTTAGTTTCGTTCCCTCAGTATATGTAGCGCTGTATTCATGTTCCAGGGAAACTCTCTTTGCAAACGACTTAAAGAAAAGGAAGTTTTCAAGACCATCCCACGTAAGGTGCCAGTTGGGCCGTGGAATATATTTTGCAAAATCCTTCAGGAAGCTCAGCTTTGCCAGTATAGGGAAAGTTTCAAATCCTTTCAGGAAAGCATTAGATAAATTCTGCTGCGGATTCGGATCATTGGGATCGAACAGTTCATTTACTTTTTTAATGCCGTTACCGAAAACACTGAGGAAGAGTGAGGGCGGCAGGGAAAGAAATGATCTCTGGATCGACGCTGTTTCCGTAATATTCTGAATGGTTGGATTTCCGTCGGCGTCCGTAGAGATTGTAGTATTTTTATTTATAGACCAACCAACTTTCCAGTTAATATCAATTTTTGCCCCTTCCCACAAAGGCCGGGAGGTTCTGAAATCAAGGTTGTTCTTTTGAGAAAATACATCCTGAAGGTTTGCATTAGGCGCACGCCTGCCTATATCGCTGCTGATGCCGAGCATAAATGCTCTCGAAGGGCCTTTCTGGTAGCTATAGTTTATCCCCCAGAAATTATTAAACCCCGTGCCTTCGCCTAAAATACCCGACTTGGAAAGAGTATTATCGAGTGTGTAGTTGAATGCTATAGTTTCATAATCGAAGAAAATACTCTTTGCCACGGATTTAAGAAATCCAAGCGCCCTCGTCAGCGCAGGTCTTTTTTGTACCTGGGGTGACGTAGTGGTTGTGTCGGATTCCGGAGTTTTAACAATTTCATCTTTCTGCCTGGTAGTATCAGGAGGCTGATTTTCCCCGCCTTCAAGGTTCCTTCTCCTGTTTTCCAGATTTCGGCCGCGGTTTCCTCCCTGATTGCCTCTGCGGTTCTGATTCTCGTTAGAGGGGGTTTCTGTTTTCTCAGCAAAAAGAGGATCAGTCAAAGCTTTCAGCCTGAGAGTAAGACCTGCCTGCAGACGGCTCGCAAATCCTCCGCTGCGGCCGACCGTATCCTGACGGAAATCGAAATTCCAGTTGTAGCTTACATTATATCCGCCTGTCAGCTGGAAGAACCTGTTGATATCCCATAGAGTAGGAAGTTTGGGACTCGTTTTTAAGTCGAATGTCTGCGAATATCTGAAATCTTTTCCGAAAAATACTCCCGAAAATATATCATTCCAGATCGCACTTTCTTTTCTTTGCTGATCATGTGAGTCTGTTTCGAGGTCAGCCAGTGAAGAAGTAATATTAACATTGTATGCAGTAGCAAGGTTAATTAAGCCGCCTTCGGTAATTTTCCAGTTAAAGTTAAATCCTCTTGTTGTACCAAAGTCTCTCGAAATAATCTGCTGTGAAGGAGAGCCTGACTGTGAACGAGTAATGTTTGTATTTCTTTGTCTTCTTGCAGTCAGGTTTAATGCAAAATTCTGAGGCGTATAATAAACTTTCACGTCTTTATAATCAGAGAACAATGCGACAACAGACCCGAGTACAGGAATTTCTTCGGGATAGAAATAATAATTAGGATTAAAGTTCAGTGCATAACTGAGCGTCGCATTCCAGACCCATCCTGTATTTGATAAAACTGTGGGACTCCTGCTGAACGTTTTATTATAATTGAATCCGAATGATAATGCATTAAAGGTATCCCGTATATACCATAAGGACGTAGGTATTTTAATTTTTATGTTTGAAGCCGACCAGGAATCCGAAGTATTTATCGTCTGCGACTCGGATATGATCTGCTCGGGTGTCTTCGTGGCGATAGTAGTTGTATCCTGTCTCAGCGCCTCAATCTGTTTAGCAGCCTCATCAACCCTGACATCTGTTCCCGGAAGGTAAAGCGGTTTACCTACACTCTCGGTATGTGAATAATTCATCCTCAGACTACTTTCAGGCAGACTGAAAGGAAGTAATTTAAGAACATTCACATCAGCGGACATACCCCAGTTCTTTGCCTCCACCCTGGACCCGAAACGATCGGAAAGTTTATGGAAATAGGGATTTGTCTGACTCATATTAAAATTCACAGTCATGAGATCAGCAAGTTTTACAGAAGATGAAAAACTATAAGCCCAGCCGGGGGAATCGTCTGCTCCTACAACTCTGAGTTCGTTCACCCAAATTTCTCCGGATATATATGAACTTCCCGTGCGTTGAGGTCCGAATGTAATAGCTGAACGCTGAGTATTCAGAATGCCTATCAGCAGAAATTTTACAGAAGTCAATGTCGGGTTACCCTTCACGCCGTATAAGTGTCCCTCTTTTCCCGGTACCGGCTTTTCCACCAAATCCGTAATTGCAGAATCACTCCTTGCCTGTTTGATAGCAGTCAATTCACTAAAATTGATTGAGATTTCATTCCATCCCGGTTTTACCGGCTGCCTGTATTCATAGAAATTATTAGTATCGCCTCCGAACCTGAAATAAACCTGGGATGCATATGTTCCGTTGGATGTATCTGAAACAGATCCGGGGCCGGTGTTCGTATCTCCATGGATGAATAATTTCATCTGCTTATAATTAAACACATCAAGCGGTCTGAATAAATATTTGACTGCCTGTCGTGACTGGCCGCTGGGCAGGTCTTTTATTATGAGGTCAAGAGACTGTTCATTCCTGTAGATTTGTTCGTCAGGTCTTGTTCTGTCCCTTTCCTGAAATACACCCGGAGGAGAAGTATAACCGGGATTGTCCTCAATGTTTATTACAGAGATAGACATTGTAGTATCTTCAGGAAGCACTTTCTGCCACTGACTTCCCGTGAGGTTAAACTCTGTAAGACGAAGATGTACAGTGGTATCGGCACCGGAGATAAGGAACCTTATATATTCTACATCAGTAAGGGAAGGGTTCCCAACTTCTTTTGCGAAATCTCTTAACGGAACCCTGTAAAGGTACCAGCCTATGCCGTCAGATCCTCCATTATCGCCGCCTCCTGCAATGAACCGGTTCGTTTGTCTGTTCGTATCAAGAGGAATTTCATATCTGAAATAGCTGTTTGCAAGATCAAGGTTTCCGTTCTTATTCAGATCCTCAGTATCAGGGAACCTGCCGATATCCGTCAGTACAGCGTTTCCCTCAGTACCGTTTATATTAAAATAATCACGCCAGTCACTGCTTCCAGTTTTAGAAAAAGAGAAATCATCACCGCTGGGATCGGCTGCGGTGCTGTTAAAGGCAACCCTTTCCTGGGCATCTGTAAGTCCATCAAGACCGACATCTTCACCCTGGTCAATAAGATCATTCTCCGGAGGTTTATCCTCCGTGTTAAGTATCCTGTTGGGTATTACATCTTCGCTAATCCTTCCGAGATCAAGGTAGACTTTGGCTCCTGCCGGGGTTCCTCTATCAATCTTTGCCCAGAATTCAACGAACTCAATATTTTCTTCAACAAGGTTGTTTGCTGTAGAAGAAAGCGGCTTCATTATACCGCCCCAGTTCTGTGCCCTGTTCCCCAGCTGCGGTGTATAATTAAACGATCCGGGTGTATAAGGAAGGAAGACGTAATCCATTACAGTCACCTGCTGGTCGGCTTTTGCAACGGATTTATTCGGCCAGATATCTTTTACATTAACATCAGAAGGAGTAACGGTATACCATATACTCTTTCCTTTATAATCCATCATCTGTTTCGGTGTTAATCCTGAGAGACCGTCCAGTGAATCAGGAGGGCTAAGATCTTTCCAGGCTGTATAAGAAACACCCACAGGTATGATCCTTTTTGCTCCTTCAAAATCGTCGATGTAGGCTATACTCTGTCCCTGGTCCGAGGCAATTGTACTTTTTTTAGTATTTGGATCAGGGTTGATATAAGCATATTCCCCACTGACATTTATTGAGGACATCTCACGTGTGGATATTATATTATCAAGAGCTTTTGTGACGATAGGAAGATCGATTCCCGTTTTTGCATCTACACCATATATTGTATTGCTGAGCGGTTCTTCTCCTATTCTTACTTTGTCGCTCAGTGTCTGCTGATTAAGATTCAGTATCGAAAAACCCAGCTGGGTCTTATCTGAAAAATCAAACAATCCCCTTGCTCCGAGAAGGGTTTTAGATGCAAGCTGAAATAGATCGTTCTTTTCGTATGTTATCTTCAGATCTGCACCGGGAACAAGAGCCGCATCATTCCGGATGGTCAGCTGACCGATATTATAGTCTACTATATAATCAGTACCGGGAGTTAATTCCCTTCCATTTAACAGCACTCTCACTGAATTCTCTACTATATTGAATCCCAGCTGGTAAACCGACGAAGCTTCTCCTGAATATTTACCTGTAAGCAGCCACTTATCCTTTACCTTATTCTGCTGTGCGAAAGTTTTCGTTGTATCATAAACCTGGTTGTATTTAAGCGAATCGGGAATAGCCGAAGGAAGATCGGCACCAAAAGGCTTAAGAGTAGGAAAGATTACTTCACCTGTTTCGGGAAAAATCGTAAGGTTTGGACGAAAATCAAATTTATTATCCGGGTTTGCATTCTTGCTCGCATCAAGCAGGTCAAGTCCGAATGCGGTAAGAAGCCTGACCGTTCCCGTAGGTGTTGCCAGATCGGTAACAGGTTCCTGTCCCTCTTTTTCATATTCAATATTAAATTCAAATCCCTCTTCTTTGATATTCCTTCCGCCGAGGGGATAAATATTCTTCAGCTGGAGCATCCAGGCTGCCTTATACTGAGGCTGAAGGTTCTTGGGTTTTACAAGTTTTAAAACAATATTCGTTGAGGTATCGGCAACATTTATACTGCTTAGAAATTCTCCGTAAACTCCGCCGGACTGCACCTGGTATGCTACGCCTATGATATCTTCATCCTGAAGATTAGTTTTAAATGTAATGTAGCCGGTTTCCGGATGAAGGACATAATCAACATCTTCCTGCAGCAGCTCAAACCAACCGGTCTCCAGCTTTCCGGGTATTCCGGTTGTGTCCCTGCTGTATTCAGTGCCGTATTTCCCGTCAGCACCTGCATAAGGCAGATCGATATAGGCATTTCCTCTTCTTTGCTTCGTCCTGTCGAAGGTAACTACATTCACCGATTTCCATACTTCAACATTTACAACACGGAATTCCTGGTGAACAAAAGGAGTTGCCTTGCCGTAATAGTCATTAAAAAAATTATATCCGGGAGCCTGGCTTGCATAAACAGTATCAAGGAAGTAGTGGTTGGTAGAATAATCGTACGCTCTCAGGTTGAACTCCTGTGAAGTTGTTCCGCTGTTGACGGAAACTTCTTCAGTCTCGCCTTTCTTCTGACTGGCGAGGGTAGTAAGAGACAATGGGCCTAATTTGAGATTTGCTTTTAACCCGAAGAGAGCTTCACTTCCTCCGACCAACGGAGAAGTCTGAAGAGAAACGTTTCCGGCTTCAATGCTCTGTATTATCTCATCTTCATATCCCTCATATTTAATCTTAAGCTGGTTTTCATACTGAAAAGTTCTTTCTGTATTCCAGTCGGCATTTATATGAAGTTTATCTCCTATTGTTCCGGCAACTGTAATCTGCACCTGCTGTTTAAAGTCGGGCTCATTCCGGGTGTTTCCATACCGGGAAGCTGTTACTCCCTGTGTATTTTCGTTTCGCCAGGCGCCGTGTATATCTACGGCACCTCCGATCTTCAGACTGATCTTCGGTTCACCGAAAATGCTAAGCACACCGACTTTGGGAAGCGGTATTTCAAAGTCAGTAATATTCTTTATTAATTCGCCTAACTCTTTCTTGGAAGATTTCAGTTCATACTGATAACCGAGGTCTTCCCATAGTTCCCTTTGATGCAGTGAAAGTTTTGCTTCAATATAGTCTTCTATGGGTACCCTGAGAAGGATCTTTGTCTCCTGCCCGGCGACCTTTTCCTCGATTACAACAAACTTACCGGTTGAATCTATTCTGACAGTCCTTTTTCTCTCGGTAGGCTGGGCAAAAAACGGAGAGGTTCTCTCCCTCTGGAGAGTCACATACGGAAGATCCCTTCTCTCATAATGAAAATATTTAAGCCTGGCAGTAGAATCGAGAGCCATTGAATCCACTTTAATAGTATCAGCAGCTACCCCGATAGTATCAGTTTTCAATGAATCGGTATTTAACGAATCGCTTTTGACCGTCGAATCGGGAGGGAAAAATCCGGTTACAGCAGCAAAAATGTCGGATTGTCCGGCATCCGTTGAAGCATAACTATCGTGCTTCTCTCCGGGGAGTTTTATGAGGGGATCGAAAACCTTTACAGAATCAATTGTTTGTCCTGGTTTATCCGGAACCGATGATTGAAGGAGGACTTCCTTACTATCGCCGGATAAATCCTGTGAAGGGTCAGGAGATAATTCTGCCATTTTATGGTAGTAATCAAATAAGGCATTTATCCAGATAGCTTTATTTATCTGTGCCTTTTCCGGCGAAAACCCGAGATTGATTAAACTATAAAAGATCACTGCAGAAGCGGCAGCGACCCCAAGAATCTCCCGAATCAGATTTGGAATCTTATTTTTAATTTGGAACCCGAAAGAAATAATTCAAAAATTACGGTATAAAAATACTCTATAGACATCCTCCGGATTAATTATTTAATTTCGAGCGAAAAATTTATATAAAATAGGTCTGAAGTTCAATATTAAGTACATATCAAAACAACTAAAAATTTGATGTTTTAATGTATAGTATTAACACATTTCAGTTAAGGTAATTTTTTATCGCTGATTATCTAATGAATTTACGGATTTAGAGCTTAACATATCAGTAAATTGATTCCTTATTGTGCAAATTCAATTACTATTTAATCTTCTAATATGGGAATTGACTGATTTCGGGACTGAAAGAGCCAGGCATAAGGATTCTATCCTGATTCAAATAAACCCGCTAATCAGGTAAATCTCTCTACCAGTTCTCTGTACTCGGGATATGTCAATGACAGTTTCTCTCTGATTCCCATTTCAAAGTCCTCGAAATCGAAGCCGGGAGCGACAGTACAGCCGACAAGAGAAAACGACGACTTATCAATTAGTTCAGCTGCAAACCACTGATTATTTTTTATAACCACCTGAAGTTCCTCCCCCTTCTCAATATATTTGCCGAGTTTATGCTCGCCCAGGTTTCCGGAACTATCTATTACATATATCCTGACCCCGCATCCATCATAGAAATGCCAGATCTCATCTGATTTGATCCTGTGAAATTTAGAAACCTGGTGACCCGCAAGCAGAAAGTAGATTGAAGTCGAGACAGCCCTACCCTTCCGGAACCTCCCGGGTAAACCTTCAGGAAGAATTATTTCACCTGAGCGATATATTTCCCTGAAATATCCTCCCTCCGGATGAGATTCAAGCTTCAATTGAGCAATATATTTTTTTGCATCAGGATGCATATGTAAAATATAATAATATCTGAAGGAAGAAGGGAGGGTGTTTAGAGGATGGGAAGATCGGAGGATATGAAGATCAGAAGATAAGAAGATAAGAAGATGGGAGGATGAGAAGATCAGAGGATGGGAGGAGACGTGTATAAAAAAAATCCCGGGATAAATATCAACCGGGATAATTCTGAAAGGAGCGGGGAGATTTTATTTGAGAAGAATCATCTTTTTTAACCCGGTGTAATTTCCGGCTTTCATTCTGCAAAAATATATTCCGGAAACTGCTTTTTCATTTACATTATTTCTGCCGTCCCAGGCAACAGAATATCTGCCGGGTTCTTTTGCTTCATTCATAAGCGTTTTAACGAGTCTTCCGAGAGCATCATAAATTTCCAGGGAAACAAGTGAAAGGGATGGAACACTATATACAATAGTTGTTGAGGGGTTAAAAGGATTCGGGAAGTTCTGTTCCAGGGTAAATTCCGCAGGACCAATAATGACATCCGTTTTTGTTCCGAGGATCTTTTCAGTACCATCAAAGTCTGATTGTGCCAGTCTGTAACTGTAATTCCCCGGGGACAGGTTCTTATCTGTAAATGAATAATCGCTGGTTTCTGAAGAGTTCCCCTTCCCTTTTACAAAACCGAGAATAATAAATCCGCCTGTGCCGGAACTTCTCTGAATCTCATAACCGCGGCAGTTAATTTCAGATGCCGTACTCCATTCAATACTAACATTATTTCTGCTGATCGTCGTGTTCAAAGATATCAGTTCCACAGGGACAGGTGCATCAACTTCAAAATGGTAAAACCCTGCGGGTGCAGTCAATGGTTTGCTCGTCATTCTTCCGTCATTTGATGCAGCTTTTATATAATAAAATACTTCGGTTCCATTTACCTGAGAAGGAATAAATGCACTAAATGAATCGGGTGAAATTTCCTGCATCGGAATGGAAGTATATCCTGCTGAGGTATCTGTCGTCCAGTATACTTCTGCATCCGATATTCCCGCCGTGCTCTTTATTTCTGCATCTATTTCATAAGGACCAGAGTAAGTTATCACTCCATCTATTTTAGGATGGGATATCCAGACAGGATTAAAAACCCCGACTTCCTTAGTTATACAATGGATAGCCCCGAGCGAAGGAATAATTGCATTCGAATTTATTCCGACAATATTATAACCGGGCATCGCTTCCCTGTAAATACGAAAAGCTGTGGTATCGTACTGGTATTCATAAGTTGGTATGATAACTGTTTTATTTACGATAACTGAGTTCGTGTATGTTCTGTATATTCCGCCCTGATCGGGATAGAGTCCGCCCGCATCCGGCGGCATGGGAATTCTTACTACGTTAAATTCCCTTCCATAACACGTCTGGAAGTTGTTTAATATATATTGAAGATTAGCTTCAATCTGAGGACCATCGGCTACTCCCGGCGGATATTGACCCACAAGGAGGGTCTCTTCATCCAGTAGTTTCATATGCATATCGATATGGTGAATACCATCATAAGGAAGAGTGGTCATTTTAATATACCGTTCGAGTCCCATATACAATTTCATTATTGTATCGATCTGCGCTTCTGTTTTTGAAGGATTTTCATTCAGGATCAGGTTACTTGAGAATCCTGTTCCATGTCCATCCGTCATAAAATTTCCGCCGGTCGCAATCAGATCGTACGGAGAAGCTGTTGTCTGATATACCGGGACATTTATATAATCAGCAAAGAATTCGGGGACTATATCATCAAGCGGTCTGGGCCGGTTATATATCCAGTCAACTATTTTCAGACTGTCGACATCCTCCTTATAGATAGACCATGGACCATAATCTCTGCACCAGATAGAATTAAAGCCTGTCAGAAGAAACCTCAGATTTACGAGGGGAACTCCGTTTGAAGTAAGATAGCTCTTCACCGAGTTAGAGTCAGTGCAGACAATGAATACGATACCTTCATCCTGTGCATAGTCGACAATTTGGCTGAGAATGGAGGGATAGGATGTCCATGTTATGATTATACCCTGAAGTTCCTCCCATTCTGCCATTGTTCTTACGGGACCCGCAGGAGGGTAAGTAAATAAAGGATTTGCAGGAGGGGTATAATTCATCCATAATTGCTGTTCTCCTTCCGTCATCTTATGCGGCAGGTTCTGAGCGCTTGCAGAAAAGAATACACCCAAAAATATGATCACTGGAAGTAATGCTTTTTTCATTGAAATCCCCGTAAAATGATACAGACAATCTACAATATTTTTATAAACTTTGTGTATAATTGTGTGAAATATTTTTGTTGTTTATAAATTCTGGATACTTAATTGAAAACCTCCGGCCGGCTCCTCCTACTTATTCTATACCTCAGCATACTTAACCACACACAGGCTCAAAACGCCCCTTCAGAAAAGTTGAAAGCCTACACTGAAATTGCAGGCAGGGTTGTGAGCTCTGCATTAGAGAACCGTACGGCTTACCGGACACTTCAGGATCTATGCGCAATCGGGCCGCGACTGAGCGGATCTGAAAACTCCATAAAAGCAATCCATTGGGCTGAAGGCAAAATGAAAGATCTGGGATTTGATAATGTTTGGCTGCAGCCGGTTATGGTACCGCATTGGGAGAGAGGTAAAGTTGAGGAAGCAGAGATTACCGGAGGCAAATATTCAGGAAGAAAGATAACAATCTGCGCCCTGGGAGGAAGTATCGGGACAAGTAAAGAAGGGATTGCTGCCCCGGTTTTTGAAGTGGAAAGCCTGAATGAAATCGATTCTGTCAGAGAAAAAGTAAAAGGAAAAATTGTCTTCATAAATGAACCAATGGACGAAAGCCTTGTCAATACATTTCGGGGATATAGCAGGGCTGTCGGCATGCGAATGTTTGGGGCAGTTAAAGCTGCACAGTACGGAGCCGCAGCAGTGATAATAAGATCTATAACAACCAAATTTGACAACGTTCCTCACACCGGAGTAATGTACTACAATGACACTATTCCAAAAATACCGGGAACGGCAGCAGGTTATGAAGATTCAGACTTTCTGAGCAATACACTCAGAGAAAACCCCGGATTGAAATTAAGATTAAAGCTTAGCTGCAGGACACTGCCCGATGCTCAATCATATAACGTAATTGGTGAAATTAAAGGATCCGAATTCCCTCATGAAGTAATTGTAGTCGGCGGACACATTGACAGCTGGGATAAAGGAACGGGTGCGCACGATGACGGCGCCGGATGTGTTCAGTCGATGGAAGTGCTTGATTTACTCACACGGCTGAACCTGAAACCAAAACGAACTATCCGCTGCGTCCTTTTTATAAATGAAGAGAATGGGTCGAGAGGTGCAGAAGCCTACGGCACTTATGCTGACACTGCGGATGAAATACATGTAGCAGCGATAGAGAGTGATGCCGGAGGATTTACCCCCCGCAGCTTTTCTGTATCTGCCGATTCCGCAGTAATTGCAAAATTAAAAGGATGGCTGCCGGTACTAAGGGTGTGCAATATAGAAGCTGTGGAAAAGGGCGGAAGCGGAGCAGATATAAGCGACATTAAAAATGCGAAAGCTCTTATTGGATACAATCCTGACAACCAGCGATATTTTAATTTCCATCACTCGGATAACGATGTAGCTGAGGCAGTTAACCCGAGGGAACTTGAACTCGGGTCTGCGGCAATTGCAGTACTTGCTTATATCATTAGTGAAGAAGGTTTGTAGAAAATATTTTTGTGACTGGATGGGGGCATCGGGATTCGCAAAGACAGAGTCGGTGAGAACTGTGATTGCGCGCATGGGCTTATTAATTAAGTATAGGAAATTAAATAACTTAAATTTAAGTTTATCTCAACAAATCAAAATGCAGCGCGTATAGAAACTTGTTAGAAGCTAAATAACCAGGCACAAGCGATTCAGGGTGTGTCAGGCGATTCCTTCAAAAAAATTAAAGCTTTTAATAAATGTTTATATGTGCTGCCTTTTTTATTTTAAACACAAGCCGGAGTAAATATGGAATATCTCAGTGAAGCCTGCTCTAATCCGTGCTACCAGGGCTTCAGAAAAGGGGGAATAAAAATCGCATCTCTTCTTCATTTCAAAATGTTAGTGTTTTATATTTTAATCCTTTTATCTCCATACAAAGTCTATGCACAGGAATTATCACCCGGAGATGAATTAAACTTCGGGACAAGTTTGCATGGACGCACTGCGTTAACCAAACCGGATGTTAATTTTGATTCAACGGAAACTTCGGTATTCGGAAATGTAGATTCTCTTTTCGGTGAGGTCCAGCCGAAGCTTCTTCCCGAGCATATGAGCTTTATGGAAAAATTACTGTGGGGCGAGAACGGGCTTACACGAGAGACCGGTCTGGTTAATCCGCTTTCACCCGAAGAGCGCGGGTACGAACTCAGCATAAGACGTTCGATGCTTACAGCGCACCAGATCGGCGGTTTTACCACACTTGCTTTGATGCTCACAGCTGACTATTTCGGCCAGAGGGTAATTGACGGGCACAGACGGTCCGGTGATACTCACCAGACCTTTGTTGCAGCCACTATTATCTCTTACTCTTTAACTGCCCTGCTTGCCGTACTTTCCCCACCGCCTCTTATACGCAGGGACGAGGAAAGTACAACATCTATCCATAAAACTCTTGCGTGGGTCCACGCAGCAGGAATGATAGCTACTCCTATCCTGGGAGGGATGATAGGAGGAAGGAGGCACTTCAACATCAGCAAAGCCCATTTCCATCAGATCGCAGCGTATATCACAACAGCCGTATTTGCATCAGCAATGATTGTAGTAACATTTTAACAGGTGGAATAATGAAAATAAAAACAGGATTACTTTTAATTCTTGTACTCTCGTTCACCCTCACTTTACCAGCCCAGCCTGAAAAGTACCAGGCTGATAAGGAAGAGTCATTTATAACATATCGGCTCACTCATCCGCTTCACGAGGTTGAAGCTACCAGTCATGAATCATTATGTCTTATATACGCAGATGCTTCAAAACACGAAATTCTTAATGTCCTGGTCCAGGTACCTGTTTCAACTTTCGACAGCGGCAATTCGAACAGGGATTCTCACGCGATGGAAGTTATAGATGCCATTTCGATACCGACAGCTAAATTCGTAAGCACAAAAGTGGAACAGGAAGGAGACAGTCTGAATGTTTACGGTAAACTAACTTTCCATGGAGTGACAAAAGATATAATAATAAAGGCATTTACCAACTGGTATGGAGATAGTCTGATAGTGAATGGGAAATTTGATATAAGCCTTACAGCTTTTAAAGTAGACAGGCCGTCTCTGCTTTTAATCCCTGTAAACGACACACTTAAGTTTACCATCAAACAGGTTTTTGATTTAAGGTCACCTTCTTAAAACATTAAACAGATTCAGGCTAGTTTAACTACTTCTTGCGGACATAGGGACTCGCAAAAGGCAGAAGCAGAAAGTGTTTACGCATACGTGGGATTAGGAAGCGATTCAGCGAATCACTTTACAAGTGTGTGAGCGATTCAGCGAATCGATTTGCAAGGTGTACCAGCTATTCAGCGATCCTGGGCAGTGAAGAAGGATTGTAGGAAATATTTTTATGTCTGAATGCGGACATAGGGATTCGCTGAGACAGAAGCAGAAATTTTTTACGCATATGTGAGCTTAGGAAGCGATTCAGCGAATCGCTTTACAGGTGTGTGAGCGATTCGGCGAATCGCTTTACAGGTTCAGCGAACTGCCTGCCTGTGAGATAATTCATGCTGCCTTAACCTTTCTCTCTTTCATTCTAGCTGTAAATATCAAACCTGCAGACAATATTCCGGAGACGAAAAGTCCCAGGTCCTCTTTATTAAATTGAATTGTTATAGGATTTAAAAATTCCGAGAAACTGCTCTGCTGTAAAGGGCATCTCTCCCCTCCTTCATTTTATCAGTTTATTAAAATTAAGTCTTTTCCTATAAAATTTCCAGATTAAGGGAGTTTGAATACTATTACGTGAGAGTCTTTGCAAAAAAAAAGCATACCGTAATTACCGGTATGCTTTTTATTTCTACTCAATCAGATATTATTTATTCTCATTTTTATTCATTTGGGGGGTAGTTGAACTGCCGGATAATTGCTGTTTTGTAGTTGCCCACCACTGAGTCTTAATATTATCAAATTTGGATTTCTGATTTGAAGTCAGAACATTCTCTATCTTATCCATCGTATCATCTTTGCTTGCCGTTGCAGCTGCATTCTTCGAGTTATCTTTATAATCCTGCAGAATACCTTCAACACGCCGTGTCTGTTCAAGACTTAAATCAACCTGAGTTTTCAGTTTAGAAGCGGCATCGCTTACGTCTTTGTCGTATTTAGCATTTTGATAAGCGCTATTCCGCTGTTTATCCATTTTGTTATGGGTCCGTGTACTATCAGTCTGCGAATATGCCGTACCTGTTAAAAACACAAGCATTACAGCCAGTACAAGGGTACTAAACAATCTACTCATAATCCTATTCATCGTTGCTCCTTTAATTAAGTTTATATTTATAAGTTACAGTACAAACCTACAGATAATATTTTTTGAGCACAGTAAAATAAATCACTCAGAAGGATCATCTGCGGGCATTTTGTCATTAATCATAAGCAACGGATTTTAACCTTGTTTATAGTACTTCATCGCTTCCGGCATTTCGGCCCGGATATCATTTATCCTGGTCTGGTTAGCCGGATGATCGCTTAAAAATACAGGTGGAGAGCCCTGACTCTGCTGCTGCATCCTCTGCCAGAAGTCCAATGCTCCGGGAGGATCATAACCTGCCATCGCCATAAATATCAGGCCGAGATGATCAGCTTCACTTTCTTGTGTCCTGCTGAACGGAAGCAGAACGCCGACCTCTGCCCCTACGCCATAAGCGGCCATCCATAACTGCTGTGTCTGCTGGGGCTTGTCTTTTAAGGCCTGTGAAAGAGCTATTCCGCCCAATTGTGCAATAAGTGCCTGGCTCATACGTTCGTCGCCATGATGCGCCACAGCGTGAGCGATTTCGTGACCAAGCACAACCGCAAGTCCGTTTGCATCCTTTGTAATGGGAAGAATGCCTGTATAGACCACGATCTTTCCCCCAGGCATACACCACGCATTGGCTTCCGAATCAACAACCAGGTGATACTCCCATTTGTAGTTTTTTACCTGGTCTGACAATCCGTTCTGCCTCATATATTGTTCAACAGCAGCGGCAATTTTGCTTCCCACCTGAGTCACGAGGGCTACCTGCTGCGGGTTATTGCTTTCCTGGTGCTCTTTCAAAAACTGGTCATATTGACTGAAACTCATAGAAAGCATCTCGCTTTCAGGAATCAGCTTCAACTGCTTTCTTCCAGTGATCGGCACTGAACTGCAGGATACGAAAAAGAAAGAAAATACAGTGAGGTATATAAAATAGAATTTAAATTTTTTCATACTGCGCTATCTCTTTGTAATTATTATAATTAGGAAGTTATGAAACTAAATTTACGCATTATATGACGGCAGACAAACGGTTTGGCGGTGCAGACCCGGATAAAGCGAGGAGTAATGGATTTTTGAAATGGTGACGAATCTACCTGCCTGACGGCAGGCAGTTCCGTTCTCATAAGTGTTAGTATTTTCCTATTGCATTCCGCAGAGTATATTGGGCAATCAGGTATTTGTACTCGTTATTAATCTTATTGTATTCTGCCTGCAGATAATTGTTATAAGCCTGCTGAAGGTCCAGATAAGTAGCTGAACCGAGACTGTAAGTTTCTTTTTTTATCTTCCAGCTTTCTCTCGAAGCTGTTAAGGCTGCATCCGATGCTTCCAGCTGCTGTTTAGCTGTCTGAAGATCAAGGTTTGCGGAGGCTACCTGGCTTTTTATAGTCAGCTCAAGATTTTTCAAATCTTCATTTGTATTCTCAAGCTGAACCTCTGCAAGCTGTACAGAGTTTTCAGTGTTGAAGTTTGAAAATACCGGGAGGTTTAGTGACAATCCCAGGCTATACACTTTCCTGTTGAACAGGTCGGAAGGCTGCACTGCACTTGAAGAAAAACCATAATTCGCAGATAACCTGGGGAAATAGCCGCTTCGTGCTATGGTCATTTGGTTCTCAGCACTTTGCTCTTCATATTTCATACTCTGATAGTCCTGCCTGTTATTAAAAGCATACTCATAAAGACTTTCGGGCTGGCTATTGATCAGGGTGCTGTCATCTATTCCTGCTGCAGTTGTATCAAATATAAATGGTTTGGAAGCATCAAGAGAAAGGTATGTGAGAAGATTGATCCTGGATTTCTCAAGATTATTCTTTGCCTGCAGGTAAGCGACCCGGGAGTTTGCAGTTTGAGCTTCCTGAGAATAAACATCACTAACAGACACCATTTTAAGGTTAAACATCTGCCTGACACGTTCAAGGAGTCCCTTATTGTAATTCAGGTCTTCGTCCTGGAAATCCATAAGCTTTGTATTGCTTATAATCTGGGTGTAGAGATTTACAGTCTGAAGTATCACATCCTGTTTGAGTTTCTCAAGAGAGAATTTAGCTGCTTCAAGATTGTTTTTACTCTGACTTATACCCGCATAATTTGATAATCCGTCAAACAGAGTTACACTTCCTCCTGCCGAAACCGACCAATTCCTTGAATCGGTCTGAGAAGGTCCGATTGTCTGCAGGTTTCCAAAGTAATCTATTTGTTTTGCACCGCCGTTATCAGTAACGCGCTGCCATCCGAATCCGCCGCTGACACTGAGGTTCGGAAGAAGATTACCGTAAGCGCTTTTCACATTCGACTCATAACCGGCAATAGATCCGGACGATTTAACCACTGCGGTATTATGGTTGAGTGCAATAGTAACGGCATCCCGGAGGGAAAGTTTCTGCTGGGCACAGGTAATACCGGCAGCATAAAACAATGTAAGAGCGATAATAAGATTTAATGTTTTTTTCATTTTCGATATCGTTGTATTTAATGTTTATTCGTACCTTAATGCATCTATGGGATTAAGGTTCGCCGCTTTCCTTGCAGGATAGAATCCGAAGAACACTCCTATTACGGCAGAGAAACTGACAGCGATTGCAACAATCTCAGGATTGATAACAGCTATCATTCCTGTATAGGCATTCAATATGAAAACAACCCCGAACGAAAGAAGTACCCCGATTAATCCCCCGGCAAAACTTAATACTATAGCCTCGGTCAAAAACTGGATAAGCACATCTGAAGTACGGGCTCCGACAGAGAGCCTGATACCAATCTCCCGTGTTCTTTCTGTAACTGAGACAAGCATAATATTCATTATACCGATGCCGCCGACAAGCAGAGATACTCCTGCAACTGAAGCTAGCAGAATTGTCAGTATTTTCGATGTCTCTGTTGCAGCCTCTGTTATCTCAGCCTGATTCCTGACTGTAAAATCATCATCCTCACCGGGATTGAGATGGTGTGCCTCACGCATAATAGTTGTAAGCTGCTGCTGTGCAGCATCTATCTGATCGGTGGAAACTGCACTTGCCTGGATGTAATTGATATAAATACCGCCGACGAGCCTGTCGAGGACAGTAGTTGCCGGAGCGAATATAATATCATCCTGGTCGGACCCCATTGCACTCTGACCCTTTGCGGTAAGAACACCGATAACCCTGAACGGCACATTGCGGATCCTGATCTGCTGCCCGATAGGGTCTTCATCGGGAAATAATTGTTTGGCAACCGTCTGACCAAGAACAGCAACTTTGGCTCTTGAGATCATATCTTTATCTGTAAAGAATTCACCCGAAGCAAGGGACCAATCTCTAATCTCAAGGAAATTGACTGATACTCCCTGTATCTGAGTACTCCAGTTTCCCACACCGCCGATTACCTGACCTCCTGTCCTTACGATCGGGGTTACGGCTTTGATCAGAGTTGCTTCATCCTGAATCCTTTTTACGTCTTCCATTGTAAAGCGGTTGATACTTCCAGCACCCATACGTATACCGCCTGAAGAGGCTGAGCCGGGAAAAATTATAATGAGGTTGGAGCCAAGTGACGATATCTGCTGTTCCACCTGTATCTGCGCACCATCTCCTAAAGCAACCATCACAACAACAGCAGCAACACCGATTATTATTCCAAGTGCGGTCAGGAGACTACGCATTCTTGATTTCAGAATGCTCTTAATAGCGACCTTTAACAAATTCTTTATATGCATTTTTATTAAACCTTAGTTTTCATCGAAGACTGTCTCTTCTATTTTTCTGAGCTCTTCTTCACCGATCAGCCTGTCTTTAATGATAGAATCACGGATCACCCTGCCGTCTTTCAACTCAACTATTCTTTTAGCAAACTTTGCAAAATCCCTTTCATGGGTAACAAGCACGATAGTGATGCCTTCATCGTTCAGTTTCTGAAACAGCGAAAAGACCTCTACCGACATCCGGCTGTCGAGATTTCCGGTAGGTTCATCTGCAAGTATAAGTGATGGTTCATTAACCAGGGCCCGTGCTATGGCTACCCGCTGCTGCTGTCCCCCCGATAATTGGTTTGGCTCATGATCCAGCCTGTCTCCCAGGCCCACTCTCTCAAGCACTTCAATAGCTTTCTTAGCAGGGTCCTTTATACGCTCATACCTGTCGTACATCAAAGGGAGCTCCACATTTTCCAAAGCTGAGGTCCTTGAAAGAAGATTAAAACCCTGGAATACAAATCCGATTTTCTGGTTCCTGATCTTTGCATAATCATTTTTGGAGAGAGTCCCGGTATTTACGCCGTCGAGCAAATATTCTCCTGAAGTAGGGGTATCAAGACAGCCGATCATATTCATAAGAGTTGATTTTCCTGATCCGGAAGATCCCATAATAGCAACGAATTCACCTTCATCAATTGTCAGATCGACAGATCTCAGTGCGTGAACTTCTACTTCACCTATCGTGTACGTTTTGGCAAGTGCGGTTATTTTTATAATATTTTTTTTCGCATCTGTCTGCATCATAAACCTCTTCTGATTCCTCTCGACATACTTCTGTTCGGCGTCAGTATATTTGAATTTGTAGTCTGGGTTTCCCCGGCAGTTTCAAGTCCTGTAATAACCTGCATACCGTCCTCAGCATTCCTGCTCCTTACGACCTCTGTATTTTTCCCGTCGGTCAATCCAAGCACAGCAAATCCCATCTCGGGGCTGCCATTTGCATTGATAAACCAGAAAGAGCCTCTTGATTTACTTCCACGCCCCGGGCTTCCAGGCGTCTGCTCCCTGCCCCCTGCGCGTGATTGAAATTTTTGCTTAACGCTGTCCGGCAGATTTTCCTGCGACTTCTTCATCTGCGCGGTAAAATCAGATACCATTTTTTCTGTCGGCTGAAACCTTAGTGCAGCATTAGGGATCATCAGAACATTATTCCTCTGTTCAACATAAAAGTCTATGGTGGCGGTCATCCCGGGAAGAAGCTGACCGTCGTTGTTATCGGCATTTACCACAACCACATAATTTACAACGTTTGAGACGACAGTAGAGCCCAGCCGGATCTGAACCACTTTTCCGGTAAATTCTTTTTCAGGATAGGCCTGAACATTAAATTTAGCATCCTGGCCTACCTTGATCTGCCCGATATCGCTCTCATCCACATCAGCAAGGATCTGCATTTTAGAAAGATCTTCTGCTATCGTGAAAAGCGTAGGTGCAGAAAGGCTTGCCGCAACAGTCTGTCCTTCTTCCACATTCCTGTTAATTATCTTTCCTTTAATAGGCGAATAAATAAATGCATATCCAAGATTTGTTTTTGCCTGTGCAAGAGATGTTTGTGCAGATGTGAGGGTTGCTTTTGCAGTAAGATAATTCGACTTTGATGTGACATAATCCAGCTGGGAGAGATAACCCTTATCGAATAATGACTGATCCCTGTCGAACTGGGCTTTCGAGATGTCGTACTGTGCCTGCGCCTTCTCAAGTCCTGCCTCGGAATTTCTAACCTGCAGGGCAAGGTTTGTAGTATCCAGAATTGCCAGCAGCTGGCCTTTCTTTACATTAGCATTAAAATCGACGAGTATTCTGTCGATCTTTCCGGAAACCTGTGTACCCACATCTACAGTCGTAACCGCCTGCAAGGTACCTGTACTCGTTATTGTGGTACTCAGATCACCTTTTGTGATCCTGCCGAATATAAATTTATTTGTATTGGCACTGCTGCTGTTAAAAAAGACGAAATATATGATTATAACAACGACTGCCAATAATGAAACGGGTATTAAAACTTTCTTTTTCATTTAGATTTCTCAAACGGAATTAATTATCACTGGTTAAATTATTGTTGGTTTCTATTATTCGGTGCTGATCTTCGCATGGACCTTCTTTCTTCAAGCATTTTATTAAATTCAGTTTTCTGATTCTCAGTAAGTATATCAAGAATGGCTTTATTCGAATCATCCCTTATTTTTCTAAATTGTTCTCTGTCAGGATTATCACCTGCCCTAAGCTTCTGAATCTTATCACTGGAAGATGTAAGTATCTGCTCAACTTTGGCGGTTTGCTCATCGGTCAAACTGAGTCTTGCTTTTAAATTTTTAGCTCTTTCCCGGGGTGTCAGCCTTTGCTGAGCATTAACTGCCGCCGTCAGCAGCAGCAAGGCAGCTGCCAAAAAGATCATTTTTTTCATTTTTTATCCTTATTACTTAATTCATAACCAGAGTTAGACAATCCGGTTAATCTGTTGGTTTAATCTTCAACGTCAGGTCTTTTTAATGCCCTTTTTACTATTTTATCAGGAAAAGATTTCTTAAAGTTAAAACGCAATTAAAATGGAAGAAATAAAATCCGCAGGTGAGATCAGGGATATTGCCAATTCATTCAGGGCAAGCCGCATCTTATTATCCGCATTTGAGCTGGGCATATTTACTATCCTCGATAAGCATCTGATGACAGCAGATGAGGTATCCGATAAAATTAATGCAGATCCGCGGGCAGCATCCAGACTAATGAATGCACTTTGTGCAATGGGTTTAATGAAAAAAGTCAAAGGAAAGTTCTACAATACAGACCTTGCCGCTAAATTCCTTGTAGAAGGAAAACCCGATTTTATGGGTTCTTTATACCATACAAATCATCTCTGGGATACGTGGAGTTTTCTTACAGAGTCGGTAATAAAAGGCAGTTCTCATAAGGGGGATCAAAACAAAACAGAAAAACCGGAATGGGTTGAGGCGTTTATTAGTGCAATGCATTATCGAGGAGTCAAACAGGCAAAGATCATCGGGATGATGATCGACCTCACCGGGGTCAAAAAGATTCTTGATGTAGGCGGGGGATCTGCTGCTTTTTCAATGGAATTGGTAAGAAAAAATCCTGGTTCAACAGCTGTGGTGCTGGATTTACCCCATGTCATTCCACTAACAAAGAGGTATGTTGAAGAAGCCGGACTAAAAGAGAAATTTAATTTCATCGGGGGAAATTATCTCGATAAAGATTTCGGAGAAGGATTTGATCTAATACTTTTGTCAGCTATTGTGCATATAAACAATTATGATCAGAATAAAATGCTGATTCAGAAATGTGCCGATGCCCTTAGTGATAAAGGAATGATCATTATAAGTGATTTTATTATGAGTGAAGACAGAGTGCATCCGGAGTTCGGTGCGCTTTTCGCATTGAATATGCTCGTCGGCACAGAGAGCGGTGATACATATACTGAAAAAGAGATGAGGGAATGGTATGAAGCAGCGGGTCTCTCAAATATTGAAAGAAAAAATACATCTTTCGGATCCGATCTTCTGATAGGAAAAAAATAGGAACATATAAAATCTGATTTTCCAGGGGAAATAATTCATAAAAAAAGCCGCTTTCTTTCCGGTGTAAACTTCCTGCAGCAGACTTTATGACTTCAAGCAGCCGCGAAAGCTTTGTCAGGATGCTTAGCATGGTCCCTCCTAAATTCTATGAACGGACAGAATAAATGATGATAGTCTTTGCTTCCGGGGATTTATTAAATATCTTAATTCTCATTTAACACTCCCAATTACGAATGAAAGGTTAACTTCTATGAAAGGATTTTTTATAGCAGCGGTAATGCTGATATCAGTGTACCCTCTTGCTGCACAGGAGGGAAAAGCCGCAATGTTCAGGGGTAATGAAGCTCATACAGGAGTATATGAATCAGGTTATACAGGCAGTCCTAAAGAATTTGCGTGGATATTCTCTACCGGGGGTGCTGTCCGATCTACACCACTCTATTATGATGGAAAGATTTTTGCAGGGAGCGCCGATCATAATCTATATGCCGTAAATTCATCCACAGGAGAACTTGTATGGAGTTACCCGACTAACGGTCCCGTCAATTCTTCTCCCGCTGCAGATCAGGAAGGAAATATTTATTTTCTGAGCGGTGATAATAACCTATACTGCGTCAATTCTTTACGGGGTGAACTTAAATGGAAATTTACGACCGGTAAAGATCTCCCGTACAGATGGGGTTTTGATTATTTGTTGTCTTCTGCAGTGATTCATGGCAATAAACTTTATTTCGGAAGCGGGGACGGCAATCTGTATGCATTAAGTAAAACCGATGGAACCCTGATTTGGAAATACTATACCGGCAGCAGGATCAGGACATCACCTGCAATTTACGGCAAATTGCTTCTTTTCGGAGATATGGGAGGAAGTTTTTATGCCCTGAATATATCAGATGGAAGTCTTTCCTGGAAGTTTAGCACCGATGGAGGTTCAACAGGTAATAATATGGGCGAAGAAGGATTTGACCGTACGGCAATAATTTCATCTCCCGCGGCGGATGACAGTATTGTATGTTTCGGAGCCCGCGATGGTTTCCTGTATGCACTTAATGTTTTTACGGGTAGACAAATATGGAAATTCGATCACCAGGTTTCGTGGGTAATATCTACTCCGGCGATATATAACAAGACCGTCTTCACCGGTTCGTCAGACGGACATTTTGTTCAGGCGGTCGATCTCCTGACCGGCAAAGAAAAATGGAGGTTCAATACTCCGGGACTGGTGTGGAGTTCCCCGACCATTTCAGGAGATTATCTCTATTTCGGCGATGGTAAGGGAAACCTGTTCCAGATCGAATCAGGTTCAGGTAAAGTATCGTGGAAATTCAAATTCTCTAAGTGGCTGCTTTCTTCGGTCATAGTATATGACGATTTGCTCTGCTTCGGATGCGACGATGGCAATGTTTATAGCCTAAGGGGGAACAAGAAACCCGCTAACGAATTAATAAAGGCTGTATACTGGGAAGATACCGGCGGATATAAATGGTTTAAGAACAGAATTGATGAGTCTGTCAAAGATTATTTCATGGCAGAGAATTATGAATTGTTAAATGCAGTCCAGCTAAAAGATTTTATGGAGAAAAGAGCGGATGACAAAAAACCCTCAGTCATCATATTTGCGAGCAATAAAGTACCTTATTCCATTGTGCCGGATACTTCAGATCAGAATCTTTTTCTCACTTATTTAAAATCCGGAGGAAAATCAATTTTCATTGGCAACAACCCCCTCGGATATATACGGGATGCTTCAACTGATAAATTAGTTTCGGTTGATTACACTGTAGCATCTAAAATCCTCGATATTAAATTTAAGGGAGTAGTCACAGATGCACTGCGCGGGGTTTATACCAGTATTCCGACAAACAAAGGCAGAAAACTTGGAATAACCAAATGGTGGACCGGCTTCGGAGGTGTCGAGCGGGATGAAGTTACAACCGTGCTGGCTACAAATGAAGCAGGCGAAGCATCTGCCTGGCTAAAGAATTATGGAGGACCCGAGGGTACAGGACTTATCCAGTTATGGATAGATAACTCCATTCCGGAGGATATTACTTTCATTCAGCAGGCTGCCGAATTTACCAACTGAATTTGAGGTGGATGATAAAAAAAGATTGGATAGCGTTTCTACAGATGTTGCTCTGTGTACTTACTATCCAATCAAATTCTAATACTTAACCTAATAAGTATTAAAATCAAAGCTGATAAAATTAATTATCAACTTCTGAGATTCAAGATAATCTTATTCATTTAAGAGTCAATGTTCAAAGTCTTCCAATTTTCTTCGGACAGAAATGAGAGTGTTTTTAATCACGTTTTTCAAACTGTAACTAAAGTTTTTATTAATTAAATTTCGCCTGAATTTCAGATGAGGGAAGATATCTTAACTAATGAATACTTCAGGTACAAGGGTTACAGACGCAGCAGCGGAAAAAAGTTTATTTTCACTGCTCGGGTCATTACAGATGCCCCTTGCTGTACTGTGCCCTGAATCAGAGGGTGAAAGCAGCATTACAGACTTCACTTTTCTGCTGGTCACTGATTCTGCTGCCTCATCTTTAGGTTTAAGCCGGGAGACAATCGAAGGAGGAAAATTCAAATCTCTTTTTCCCTTAAGAAAGGATGATAAATTTCCACAGGCACTGCAATCAGCGTACGAAACAGGAAAACCCATAAAATTGTTATATCAGAATTTTCGTGATAGTGCCGGCAAATCTTCTACGGGGAATTATAACTTTCAGATAGTAAAATACGGAGCCTACGTCATAATTAACTGGATGCCGGGAGATTCTGCGCGGGAAGAAGAAAACACAATCAGATCTCTCAAAGAATCAAATGAGGAATTGGAACAGTTTGCATATATAGCCTCTCACGATCTCCAGGAACCCATAAGGATGGTAATAAGCTTTACGCAGCTGCTTGAAAAAAGATACGCTGACAAACTTGATAAGGATGCCAAAGAGTTCATTCATTTTGCTGTAGATGGTGCACAGAGAATGAAAGTGCTCATTGATAATCTTCTTGATTATTCCAGGCTTAACACCAGCCGGAAAGTATTTAAAAACGTCTCAACCAAAACTATAGTTGATAAAATAATTGAAGATTTTGCAGCTTTGATTGAAGAAAAAAACGCTTTAATCAAATACGGTGAACTCCCTGTTGTTTTTTCGGATGAGTCATTGCTCTCACGGCTTTTCACAAATTTATTCTCAAATGCGATTAAGTACAATGTGAACAAAACCGAGATTGAAATATCTGCTGTTCAAAACGATTCAGAATGGGTATTTTCTGTTAAGGATAATGGTATCGGAATAGAAGAGAAATATTTTGAGAAAATATTTAAGATATTCCAGAGGCTTCATGGAAAGACTGAATATCCGGGGACAGGAATGGGACTGGCTATATGCAAAAGAATAGTAGAGAAGCTCGGCGGAAGGATCTGGCTGGACTCTCAGCCCGGTTCGGGCACTACATTTTTTTTCACAATCCCTGTAAAGGAGTGAATAATGGCCATACAGTCATTGGCACCAATCAATGTGCTGCTAATTGAAGATAATCCCGGCGATATCAGACTTATCCAGGAATCATTGAAGGAAAATAAATTTTTTGCCGAGCTGACGGTGATTTCTAACGGTGAGGAAGCCATAAATTATCTGAAAAAAAACGGAAGTAATTCAGGTGACAGCAGTCCCGACATAATCCTCCTCGATCTGAACCTGCCTAAAAAAGATGGCCGTGAAATCCTGTATGAGATTAAAAACGATGATGCCCTTAAATCAATTCCCGTTGTAGTATTAACCTCCTCGAGTGCTGAGGAGGATATTTCAAAAAGTTACCAGAACTATGCAAATTGTTTTATTTCCAAACCGGTAGATCTCGACAACTTTATTAAGGTTATAAAATCAATTGAAAACTTCTGGCTTACAATTGTTAAACTTCCTAAAAATTGAACATCACACATGGATATACAAGTAGATACATCTGTTATAAATGTACTGTTAATTGAAGATAATCCGGGTGACCGCCTGCTGATCAATGAACAGCTCCGTGAAGGATCGCAGCTTTCAAGATTTTGCCTGGTAACCTGTTCCAGTCTGGCTGAAGGAATTTCCTTTATTAGAAAAGAAAAAGTTGAAGTAATTGTTCTTGACCTGGGGCTGCCGGACAGCACCGGACTTGATTCACTGAAAAAACTAAAGGATACGGATAGCTCGATTCCTGTAGTTGTACTGACCATAGATCATTCAGACGAAACCGGACTAATGGCAATTAAGTACGGGGCACAGGATTACATTCCTAAGGATGAGATCCAGCCGAAATATTTAACCAGGGTACTGGAATATGCGGTAAACAGGAATAAGCTGGAACAGGAACTGAAGGAATCGTTAAGCATCTATACAAATACATTTGAACAGGCAGCAGTGGGACTAGCACATCTGTCTATACACGCTGTTTTTATGAAAGTGAATAAAAAATTTGTTGAGATTACAGGTTATCCGGAAAATGAACTGATAGGTAAATCAATAAATGACATTACTTTCCCCGGGGACCTCGAGAATGACCTGAAGAATTTTGAAAAGCTGATTTCCGGCGAGACAAAGAACTACAGTCTTGAAAAAAGATTTGTCCATAAGAACGGAAGCATTGTATGGACAAACATTACCCGAACTGCAATATTTAATGACCGGGGAGAAATTAAATTTTTCTTTACAACGATCGAGAATATTACTGAAAGAAAATCGCTTGCTATAGAACTTCAGCGGCAGAAAGACCTGCTGCTGGGAATTTTCGATATACTGCCTGTCGGTATCTCAATACTTAACAGTAAGGGGGAGCTGATCAGCAATAATAAAAAACATGCAGAGATCTGGGCAGGGTCGGAATACCGGGATATAGATGATCATAAAAAATATAAGGCCTGGAGAGTTGATAATGGCCAGGAAATAAAGAGCAATGACTGGGCAAGCTACAAAGCTTTAACTGAAAAGGAGTTCTGTATCGGTGAGGTACTGGAAATCCAGTGTTTTGACGGATCAAGGAAAACTATATTAAACTCTGCTATTCCTCTTGTTAAGGATGATAATGTACTGGCAGTCGTGGTAGCTGTAGAAGATATCACCGGGCTGGTAGAAGCACAAAATAAACTGAAGAACCTGCTTTCCGAAAAAGATGTTCTTGTCAAAGAATCTAACCACAGGATCAAGAACAACCTTCAATTGATGGCCAGTCTGCTTAACCTGCAGTTAGTTAATACGAAAGACAAAAAGATCCAGAATATTTTAAGCGACACACGAAACAGGCTGTCATCGGTTTCATTCCTGCACGATTATCTCTACCGGTCTTCCGATCTGAATGAGGTTAATGTGCAAACCTATCTTTATAAAATAATAGATCATATAAGGTCTATTAATGACAACGACGCCCGCAAAATTAAAATCGCAAAGGATATTGAAAATTTCACTATCAGTTCGAGCCTGGCTATATCATTAGGATTGATCATTAACGAGCTTATAACAAATGCGGTCAAATATGGTTTTAAAAACAAGGACAAGGGTCTCATTTCCATTGAAGTGAAAAAAGAAGACAAAAAGATCTCACTCGTCTTGAAGGATAATGGTGCAGGGCTCCCCGAAAAGATTAATTTCAGTAAGGCGAAAACACTTGGCTTCCAGATCGTCCACTCAATGGTTTCACAGCACAACGGATCAATTGATTATAGTATGAATGGAGGAGCTGAGTTTAAAATTAAGCTTTCGCTGAAATAATAACAGCACTTAATTCTTAATTGTACAGATGGGTTTGGTGAAATGAGATTTTAGTACAACCCTCCGGGTACCGTCTGTTCCGATGCCCGCTCTATTTCCGTCTGTAATTTATAAAGCGTTTATAAAAATCCTGAAGCTCTTCTTTATCGGTCAATCCCTTTTCACTTTTAGCGACGTTCAGGGCGGCAGCTCTCAGCGAAACATTCTCATCACTTTTCTTCATCTTCTCCCAGGTTTTTTGTACCATTTCATAGTAAGGAATATCTTCCTCTTTAAAAGTTTTATTGGGTTTCTTCTGGGGCTGTCTTCTCTCCGGTTTTCCGGCACTTACTGATTTCTTAATTCTTTTTACAGGCTTTGCCCCCGGCTGCAGCAGCCGGTATTCAGTTTCAAAAGCATTAAACAAATTCTGCATGATTCTCTCAAAGTCCTGCTGAATTCCTTTATTCAGATCCTGGTAATCCATGCCTTTTGTATTTAAATCTTTTATCCCAAGGTAAAGAACGTTAAAAATTGATTCCCTGAACAGCAAAAGGACCTGATTTCTGAATTCCCGTTTTGTATCCTCATCATCCTGTTGTTTTTCAATTTTCTTCCACAGATTTCCGAAATTTTCATCAAACAATGATAAAATACCTTCAAAGTCTATCTTTTCTGCGATTTTAATAATTTTTTTTGCAGTTTTATAATTCTCAAGATGCTGTATAAATAATCTGCTCTCATCCTGAAACTCCGTCAATGTGTTTTTATCGGTCATATCTTCTAATTTTATTGTGAATAATGTTCTATAATATACCCCTTTACGAATAAATCATTATCGTAAAATCTAATTTATGATAAATTTAGTTCATATTCATTCCGGGGGCATAGGAAAAAAAGCGAACAGCGGTGCGGTTTTGAAAGTGAAACAGTAGAAAGCGAAACAGCGTTTCGTTTTACAGGTTCAAGCGAAACAGCGTTTCGCTTTACAGGTTTAAGCGAAACAGCGTTTCGCTTTACAGGGTTCAAGCGAAACAGCGGTGTGCCCTTATGGGAGAGAATACGGCATTTTCATACCCGACGCCCATTCCTTGTTCGGCTGCGGTCCCATATTGAATACGAGGCTGCCGCCATTGATAATATCTTTATGGAGTATAAAACTTTTATGGTAGTCTACGCCGTTTAATGTCATCGACTGTATGTATATGTTTTTATCCGTCAGGTCCTTTGCTTCTATAGAGAACTGCTTGCCATTCTCAAGTGTTATGACAGCGCTTTGCATGCAAGGACTTCCGATCACGTATTCATTACTGCCCGGAGCTACGGGGTAAAAACCGAGAACACTGAAAATATACCAGGCCGACATTTGACCGCAGTCATCATTTCCGCACAAACCATCAGGTACGCTTCTGTACATAGTATCGACAATCTGATGAATGCGTTCCTGCGTGCGCCATGGTTCGCCTGCATAGACATACATATAAGGAACGTGATGACTGGGCTCATTGCCATGGACATAGTTGCCGATCATCCCCGCCTTTGTAACGTCTTCAGTCTGTGCGATGCTCTCGTCGGAAACTTTCATGGTAAAAAGCGAATCGAGCCAGGCAATAAGTTTATCCCGTCCGCCTAACAATCCGATGAATCCCTGTATGTCCTGCGGTACATAAAGAGAATAATTCCAGGAGTTTCCTTCAATAAATCCCTGTCCTTCAGTACTTAGAGGATCGAAATTCTCTTTCCAGCTGCCGTCAGAATTCTTAGCCCTCATAAACCCGGTATTCTTATCGAAAATATTTTTATAGGACGAAGCCCGTTTAAGGAACCTGGCATATAAATCCTTCTTCCCTGCTGCTCCGGCAAACTGAGAGATAGTCCAGTCGTCAAAAGCATACTCGAGTGTTTTTGAAGCGGAGTAGTCGTTAAGATCCTCAGGAACGTAACCATATTCTTTATAATAACCGATACCGTCATAAGGGTCATAGTCGGCGCTGGCAACGACTGCCTGAAGTGCTTCATCGACATTGTACCCCCTGATTCCTTTCATGTAGGCATCTGCTATGACAGGTACCGCATGATAGCCAATCATGCACCAATTTTCATTACTATAATGCGACCAAACCGGTAATATTTTATGAACGCTTTGTTCGTAATGAGCCAGCATAGAGTTAATAATATCAGAAGTCCTTTTCTGCTGCACTATTGTGAACAGCGGGTGAAGCGCCCTATAGGTATCCCATAAAGAAAATATCGTATAATCGGTAAATCCATCCGCTTTATAAATATTCTGATCAAGACCGCGGTAGTCGCCGTTGACATCGGAGTAAACAACAGGAGCCAGAAAACTATGATACAAGGCAGTATAGAAATTGACTTTGCGGTCCTCACTTCCTTCTATGCGGATTTTGGAAAGTTCCTTCTCCCATTCGGCTTCAGCATCGTCTTTCACTTTGTTAAAATCCCATCCCGGAATTTCAGCTTCCAGGTTCTTAAGCGCATTGCGTGTGCTGACAGCCGATAAAGCAAATTTGATCATGATATTCTCCCCTTCCCGGGTGTCAAAATCAAAATGAGCTTTTATTTTGTGTCCCGCTCTTTCCGGAAAATTCTCATCTTCCTTCCATTTTCTCCAGAATCCTTTGTAAATCAGGGATTCCTCATTTCGCAGGCCATATGACTTAACCGGCTTTGAAAATACCATCGCAAAATAAAGAAGCCTCGTTCTTGCCCATCCGTTTGTCTGACGGTATCCCGTAATCAGCGTGTCATTCTCAACACGAACCGAGGACCAGACTACCTTTCCGTCATAATTGTAGATCCCGCTGGTAAGATCAAGTATAATGTGCGCACTATCAGTTTTCGGAAAAGTATATTTATGAAATCCTGTATGTTGTGCAGTTGTAAGTTCAGCATTTATGTTATAGTCATTAAGTTTAACTGAGTAGTATCCCGGATGTGCTTTTTCAGTAGAATGTGAAAACCTCGATCTGTACCCGTTTTCAGGGTGATCTGCAGTGCCGGGATTTAATTGCAGTTTACCGATAGTCGGCATAATTAAAAAATCACCAAGGTCAGAGTGTCCGGTGCCGCTGAAATGCGTATGACTGAATCCGACGATTGTTTTATCGTCATACTGGTAACCTGCACAGTAGCGGTACACATCGGGGTTATAACCATTGCCGTAACTATACCATACAGTATCTGTTTCAGGACTAAGCTGCACCATTCCGAAAGGGACCGCAGCGCCTGGAAATGTATGTCCCATTTCCTCAGTACCAATGAAGGGATCCACGTAACTGCAGAGTGATTTATTGTGAGAGGATTTTACTGCCTCCGATTCTTTGCGGCATCCGAAAAATATTACTATTAAGGATAAGCAGATGAAGGCAGGCAAAACTTTAATCAATTTAATATCTCCGGATTTTTAAGAATATCAATAATAGAAAGAGATTAGATTCTTTGTATCTAAATGTAAAAAAATATTTCTATGAATACCTGTAAAGATCGGAAAGTAACCGGGGAATTTTCCGTCCGGCAGCTACCCGCACTCAACATTCGAATAACTTCAGCTTAGTTTTGATTAACCCCTTAATACCGTGAGAAAAAAGATTCCTTTAATATCTTATTTCTTATCACCGGGGAATACCTGCGTGGTTCTTTTTTTCATTTCCTCAGCAATACTCTTCCCATCTTCACCCTTTTCTTTAAGCTTAGCAATTATATTGTGATAGCTTTCCTGATCCCTATCCTGGCTTAACTTGAAAACTGTGTCCATCTCCTTTATTTCAATCTCAAAGGCTGCAATTGCCTTGAGTAATTTCCCTGTATAATCAGACGGAAGGTTGTCGAAGATAGTGGATGAGTTTTGATCGTAATTCTCGAAATGAAGAGAGGTCTTGCGAAGTACATCAATTAGTTCAGCATCGCCGAGGAACCTGATAGTACCTTTAACATGGACACTCATATAGTTCCAGGTGGAAGCCTGATGAGGGTTACTGTACCATACAGCGCTGACATATGTGTGCCTTCCCGTGAAAACGGCGAGGACATTTTCATTATGCTGAAATGCGTGATGGTGATCGGTATTTTTCATGATATGTCCCCTGAGTATCTTCCTGCCGTCCTTCTCTTCAATAAAGACCGGGACCTGTGTAGCAACTGGTTTATTTTCAATATCGCAGCCGGTTAAAAACGCAAAAGGATTCTGGTCGATAAATTCTTTCACTATTTTTTCATTCTGTTCTTTATGATAAGGCAGATTATACATAAGCTTAAAGGTTTTGGTTTTTTATAAATTCAATTTCAGCAATCGGCTGATAAATTCAAAGTCGATTTGAATTTTGAAGAATGATTACCCTGAAATTATTATTACTGTCCAAAATAAACTTAACCCACCAAGATAGTTTAAGTTTTAGAAAAGAAATAAAACCATGTCTCCCCTGCTTATTATGTACCCCCTTTTATCAAATCGAATATTAGTAGAGATGGGTGTTGACCGTTTCCAATGTCGGGGTAGCCTGCTTGTTAATAAACCAAATTGAAAAGCAGGGCAGCTTCACTTCATCAGGATCATCTTCTTGACTGCTGTATGAATTCCTGCCTGATTACCAGCTGTTAATTTATAAAAATATACCCCGCTGGAAAGATTCTGACCTTTATCAGAATGACCATTGAATTCAACTGAATAAGTCCCGGATTCTTTTTCTTCATTCACCAGGGTGGCTACTTCTTTGCCAAGAACGTTATAAATTTTCAGAGTTACGTGCTGCCGGCTGCCGATTGTATACCGGATACTGGTTACCGGGTTGAAAGGGTTGGGATAATTCTGTGAGAGATTAAATTCCATGCTTAATAATTCTTCTCCTTTAACAGATACCGGATGCATAGAAGAAAATGCAACCAGCCAGTGGTTCGGATCAAATATTATCTGGTTAACATGATGAGTTACCGGGACAGAAAAGCTGATATTATTTTCATTTTGAAAATATTTTATCAGCGTATCACCCCCGGCATAATTTAGTTTTAATTCTACCGGAACTTTAAATAATGTTGGCAAAGTACTGGAAGCAGTCTGCACTGAAGTAATTGAAAGTGTGTCATTTTGCTGAGAGTAATAAATATTAAACTTCGGGAATCCTGCACCAAAATACCATTCATCAAAAAAATCTGTAAAATCAATTCCGGTTGTAGACTCTAATACTGCTTTAAAATCCAGTCCGGTTGCAGTACTTCCTCCGTATAAGCTCTCATAATTTTTTAGGGCGAGAAAGAATAATGAATCATTATCTGTCAGATAGCGGATGATATGGAGTATATCCGCTCCTTTTGCATATGAGACAGCCGAAAATATTTTGGAAGGATCATTTGCATATTCATCTGGAATATAAACACTTTCGTCAGGAAAATACGTTGCATAATTCTGCATAAACTGTATAAACAGGTCTGCTGCTGCAGGAGAAGAATTGTAAAATGCAGCCAGGTATTCAGTATAAGTAGCAAACCCTTCATTCAGCCAGATGTCCTGCCACGTCCCGCAGGTAACATTATCGCCGAACCATGTGTGTCCTAATTCGTGCGCCGACGTCCAGCCAAGCCATCCCTGGTTCAGATAAGAAACCGAAGTATCCATTAATAAATAACCAATAGTAGTCATTGTTTGATTTTCCATACCGCCATATGGAAAAGAGTCTACACAGTAGCCGTATTTGTCATTTTTAAAGGGAACTCACCGAACAAATCCGAAAATAACTGAATATTTTCTTTGGTTTTTTCAACGGCTGCCAGTTGTGTTGATAAATAAGGAGAATCCTGGAATAGATAGCTTTGAATTAATACTGAGTCTCCGGACGATAAATGTACAAAAGTTCGATAATCGTTATATGGTGCAACGGCAAATGAAATAAGATAGTATGCTATCGGATAATGTGAGACCCATTCAAATTGTGTCTTATTGCCGGGCAGCGGGGTAACAGAAGTTAATCTTCCATTTGAACCTGCAAGGCAATCAGAGGAAGTTGTTAAAACAATACGCGCAGAATCGGCTTTATCGGGGAGAATCTGCTTACAAGGAAACCAATAATTCGATCCGTAAGGTTCACTGCCTGTAACTGTCGCTGAATAACCAAATTCAGAACCATTTGATACAGCGCCATGCCCATCTCCATGATAAAACACTCTAACATAAAAATACGCACTATAAGGCAGAGAAGGAGAAACATTGATTTTCAATAAATCATCATGGTGTATGAAATCTGTGCGGGTATTATTTACCCACACTGAGTCCACCACCGTATATGCCGCTCCTGAATCAGCACTATCGATCAGTTCTACATAGCATGTATCCAGCAAATTAGTTTGTACCCGGGCATATATAACTGCATTCCCGGAAATTTCAGTATTCAGATTGCTGACATTTAAATTCAGTTCATAATACTTAACATCGTATTCATTTAAATGCGCGGTGATGGTGTCTGATAAATGATCGGAAATAGTGGGAGTTCTGAATCTTAAGCTGCTGTTTATTCGGGAGTTGAATGTGCCGCTCACCTGAGGAAAGACACTTAAACAAAACAAAAACGAAAGCAATAAGGCAAAGGCAGAGATACTTTTCATTTCATCACCCTCAGATAATAAAGAAATACTCTTAACTATCCCATTTTCCGGAGAAACCTGGTCCCGGCAGGAGGATTATTAATATCCGGAAGTAATAAAATATAAAATAACCGGGCCAATTTCATTAACTCAAGGCTGCAGGCAGAACCGGTTTATCAGGATATGCAGAGTTACCGAAGATAAATATCAAGACCCCAATATCAGTGATAATCAGGTGGTGAGTTATAATGAAAATACATTTATATTTGAAATGTGCTTTATTTATCAGCTTTTGAGAACAAGGTGAATGATAAAAAATATTTTAATAATTGATGACGAGCGTGATTTAAGGAATCTGCTTGCCAGGTTGTTGTCTCTCGAAGGATATGCCATTGATACAGCAGGGACCGGTTCCGAAGGATTAAGCCTGTTCAAAATAGAAGAGCATCCGATAGTAATAACCGATGTCAGATTACCTGATGTTAACGGTATAGAGCTTATTTCGGAAATTAAAAGTATAAACCCCAAAACCGAGATAATTGTTTTAACTGCCTACGGCACGATTGAAGACGGCGTTATGGCTATAAAAAAAGGCGCTTTCGATTATATTGCCAAGGGAGATGAAGATAATAAGATACTGCCGGTTGTAAAGAACGCAATAGAAAAAGCCTCTCTTCACAGGCGAATAGAAAACCTGGAAAAGCGGGTAAGCCAGAAATTCAGTTTCGATAATATAATGGGAAGTTCTCCATCAATAATTAAAGCTATTGATGTATCAAAAAGAGTTGCAGGTACCGATACACCTGTCCTGTTAATGGGTGAGACCGGTACAGGCAAGGAAATTTTTGCCCAGTCAATCCATTATGAAGGCGGAAGGAAGACGCAGCCTTTCATCGCAGTTAATTGCAGCGCTTTCTCGAAGGAGCTTCTGGAATCCGAGATGTTCGGTTACGCTGCAGGAGCCTTTACCGGTGCCAATAAAAATAAAAAAGGATTATTTGAAGAAGCAGACAAAGGGACATTATTCCTTGATGAAATAGGAGAACTTGATGTTTCCCTGCAGGCAAAATTACTCCGGGCAATCGAAACAAACAGCTTCATTAAACCGGGTTCCACTAAACCGACAACCGTTGATGTCAGAATTATTGCTGCAACAAACAGAAACCTTGAGGAGGAAATTAAAAAGGGTAATTTCAGGGATGACCTCTATTACAGGATCAGTGTAGTCAGGATAGAAATTCCTCCACTCAGAGAAAGAAAAGAAGATATCAGGGAGTTCACTGATTACTTCATCGGACTTCTTTTCCAGGAAGCTGAATAAGAATATAAGCAATGTCTCCGAAGATTTTTATTCTATGCTTATTAGTTACCCATTCCCGGGAAATATACGCGAGTTGAAGAACATCATCGAAAGGGCGATAATATTATCAGACGGACAGCTCCAGGTCAGTCTTTTACCTGATGATATTTCAGCTTTAACCCGTAAAAACGATTCTGCCGAAAGCCTCGTAAATGTAGAAAGAGAACATATTCTGAAAATTCTTAAAGCAGCCGGCGGCAACAAAACCAAATCGGCCGAAATACTTGGGATAGGTTTAACCACCCTTTACAGAAAACTTCAATCTTATGGACTCGACTGAATTCTTATCTTTTCAATAAAAGGCATTATTTCCGCTATAAACGACTTCAAAAACTTCATTTCATCTTTATCTTTCCTGATTTCATCATTGAGTTTTATTCCGATCGTACATATTACTATTCCTGCATTGTCAATAACCGGGTAATAATAAGCATCTGCATTCCCTACAAGTTCAGTGGTATTCCCTGCCGGAGATTTTAACCGGTATGCTGCTGATGCCGCAAGCCATTCCATCTCATCGGTGTTGAAACTCGCTGACGGGAGAGCTGACCTTGATAACTGTGAACCGTCTTTGTTCAGGAAAACGATAGTTTCAAGATGGAATACTTTCTCAATATTCTTTACAGCTCTCTCAAGCACTTCATCCGTATCTTTTGACGCAGATAATTCTTTTACAAAGTTGTATAATGACACCCACCGATGTTCCACCTTCTTAAGGTCATAACGGTAGGTATTTACCCTTGCAGCGAGAACTCCGTTTGTTACGGCTACTATAAAAAACATCAGAAGCATCATAACGTCTTCCGGCTTTGCGATATGCATTGTAAAATGAGGCGGTATGAAATAATAGTCCCACCCCAGTGCGCTTATTACAGCCGATAATATTATCGGTCCCCTGCTGAAATTAAAAATAGGCAGCATAAATATTACAAGCAGCAGGATCATTGAAACTGTTTCATAGCCTATGATATCCTGAACCGTATAAAGCAGTATGATAAATAAAAACAATATGACTGTTGAGAAGAAGTATTGTTTTCCTGTACTTATTCTATCCCGTGCAATAAAGTTTTTCATATCGATTGCCTCGGCATTTTTATATAATTTAGAATACAAAACCTGTACCTGTGATAAAATCAATTCAATCCACAATTAATTAAAAGGAACCCTTCCATTTTGAAAATCAACCCCGCCATTATGAACGAGTGCTTATTCCTGCATTAGATTGGATACATCATTAATCAGCTGTTTTTATGCTTCCCCGGGTATGGTATGTTCCTTGAACAATAGATTTGAACAATATAATTCAAAAATGCAACTGACGAGCTGGTTTTACAGGAATATTTCGCCTCTGAGAATCTTAGTACTGGGATTTCTTTTCATAACGCTGATCGGGACAGTGTTACTAATGCTCCCTGAATCCAGCGTTAACGGAACCTCACAGTCGTTTATCGATGCCCTTTTTACAGCTGTTTCCGGTGTTTCAACCACCGGTTTAGTGGTTGTTGATACAGGGAGCTACTACACTCTTTTCGGGCAATGGGTGATACTGATACTAATACAGGTAGGAGGGCTGGGTTACATGGTATTTATTGTTCTTGTATTCCTGACCAGGAAAAAAGAAATATCACTGCACGGCAGAAAAGTTTTGAGAGAATCCCTGGGGCGGCCCTTAAAAATTGATATGAATCGGTTCACCATGATTGTATTCGCCTTTACTTTTATCATTGAGATCTGCGGAACTGCAGGGATGTATATTTACTGGATTCATTTTTTTACTCCCGCCCGGGCCCTTTATGTCAGTTTTTTTCACTCCGTATCCGGATTTTGTACGGCAGGATTCGGCTTGTTCAGCGATAGTATTACAAAATACGGACACAGCCTGTATCTTAATATAATAATCGACATTGTTTGTATTACCGGGGCCGCGGGATTCTTCGTCCTGTATGATATATATGAAAATATTGTTAAAAAAATAAAGAAGATTACTCCTACTGCACTGTCGCTTCATAGTAAAATCGTATTGACCGCGACTGCACTCCTGATAGCTGCAGGTACCATCCTGGTATTCTTTTTCCAGGCTCCGGAGTATACGGCATCAACAGGATCCAAAATTATCGATGCTTCGTTCCAGGCGATTTCAGCCTCTACAACAACAGGTTTCAACACCATTGACATAGGGACTATGACGGGTTCCAGTCTCCTGATTATAATAATCCTGATGTTCATCGGAGCCTCTCCCGGCAGTACCGGCGGCGGAATAAAAACAACTTCATTTTCCGTTATAATGAAGAATTTTTATAGTGTTCTTCGCGGAGTAAAGGACACAGTTCTTTTAAAAGAAAAGTTAGTAGCGATATTATTTCAAACGTTACAGTTCTGACAGGAATCAGTTTACTATGGATAACTATTGTTGTAGTTGTACTCAGCAGCACGGAAGATGCGTCATTTATCAGGATACTGTTTGAGACAGTTTCAGCTTTCGGAACAGTGGGACTTTCAACCGGGATAACTTCCGGACTTTCTATATCCGGAAAACTCCTGATTACCCTGACCATGTTCCTTGGTAGGGTTGGTCCCCTGGCATTGGGTTTTTCTCTGCTTAAAGGTACAGTTACGAACGGCTACAGTTATCCCGAAGAAGAAATATTAATCGGTTAAAAAGGAGATAAAGTGAAACAATTTGTAGTGATAGGGCTCGGCAATTTCGGATTCAATGTTGCCAGAGCGCTTGCTGAGAAAAACAACCAGGTTCTCGCGATCGACATAAGCAGTGAAAGGATTGATGAAATCAAAGATTATGTATCAGATGCGGTTATAGCTGATGTAAAGAATGTGAAAGTTCTTAATGAATTTATAACTAAATCAGTCGATGCTGTGATCATCAGTATCGGTCAGAGTATGGAAGCGAGCATCCTTGTAACCCATTATCTTAAAGAACGTAAAGTTAAAAGGATAATAGTAAAAGCAATAAATGAAAATCACGCCAAAATACTTGAGTTGATGGGAGCCGATGAAATTATCCTTCCCGAAAAAGATACAGCCTGTGCGCTTGCCCGGAAATTATCTTCGGCCAACCTGCTAGAGCATATACCTTTAACATCTGAGTTCAGCATTGTTGAGATCGCTTCCCCCGAAGATTTTATAGGTAAATCCCTGAAGCAGATAAAGCTGCGGTCGCGGTTTAACTTGCTGGTGATTGCAGTTAAGGATGTATTGCAGGGTAAATTTTTTCTGATGCCTGAAGCTGATTTCATACTTATGCCCGACTGCCTGCTGGTAATAATGGGGCGTCAGGAAGATATAGAAAATTTTAAATTATAGGAGGATCATATGCCGGCTTCTCACATCGATTTAAAGACAGATCTTCTTTTAGAAAACCTCGCCCGCCGTTTTGAAATTGATGAAACCTTTGTGGATATTTCGGATACCGGTTCGGGGGATGGCAGAAATAAATACCGGTGCGAACTTAAATTTATAACTACCGGAAATAGTCTGAAGAAATTTCATCTGAGTGTTTATACTTTTTATTTTGAAACTCAGGATGAACAAGGATTCTGGTATGAGGATATTTATTACAGTTATGACGAGATTAATAATTTCCTTGATCGTCTGGAAAGACAGCTTAAGGAACCCGATAATAAATAACCGCTCAAAGGCTATATGAACAATGTCAGAAGCAGGATTTTTTCCGGAGTTATCTTCTTATTAATCATCATTATTGTCCTGAGTGCTTCCGCCGTAATTTTTATAAACCAGCTTGCCAAAAGCTCACGCGGAACGATAACCGACAATTACCGCACAATTGACTATACAACCAATATGCTTGCGTCGCTTGATGAGATGTTCAATACCTTCCTTGAACTGAAGGCGGGTAATTCACAGATATCCGATTCACCGATGTTGGTCGATTTTGACAGGGCTAAAGAGAGTTTTGAGTCCAGTTTCAGGCATGAATCAGCTAACATAACTGAAAGCGGCGAGTCAGATCTGGTAGATAGCTTAAGGATCTCATACGATGCATTTCTCGATGGAATTAAAACTAACAGAATTAATCCCATTAAATCCGGACAAGCATTAAAGAAATCCTACACGGAAACAAAAAAAATCATAATGGAAATCTATTCTCTGAATATGTCCTCCATACTGATAAAGAATTCCGAAATGGAAGGAAAAGCACGCGAAATCATAATTTATGCTGTAATTGCAGGGGGGATAAGCGTTGTGATCACATTGTTTTTTATTCTGACTTTTCCTTCCAGGGTTGTAAAACCGCTTGAAGATCGCGACGCTGCAAAAACCAATCTTTTATCAAATGTTTCTCATGAAATGAAAACCCCCATCTCCTCTATAAACCTTACTATAAAGCTTCTTGAAGACCGCCGAATTGGTGAATTAAACAAGGAACAAACAGGACTTCTCCAGACAATTAAGGATCAGAGCAACAGGCTGAGTAAAGTAATAAATGAGATCCTGAATTTCTCACAGATAGAAACGGGCAATATCAGGATGAACATTTCAGAAACCCGTCCCGAGGATATCATCGATTATGCGGCTACCGCATTAATCATGCTCCTCTCGGAAAAAAACATCCGTCTCGAAACTAAAATTGAGGACAATCTGCCGTCAATAAAAGCGGATATTGAGAAAACGGTATGGGTTCTCGTCAATCTGCTTAATAATGCCATTCGCTATTCTGCCAATGGAGGTAAAATTATATTGTCGGCCGGATTAGCAGATGATACACTCCGCTTTTCTGTAAAGGACTATGGAACCGGCATCCTTCCGGAAGACCAGGAAAAACTATTCAGCCGATTCAGTCAGTTGGGAAAAAAATCAGAACGCGGGTGGGGACTCGGTTTAGCAATATCTAAAGAATTTGTTCAGGCTCAGGGCGGCTCTATTTATGTTAACAGCATTCCCGGCGAAGGCAGTGAGTTCAGCTTTTATCTTCCGCTCTGATCATATATCCCACAAAGCAGAGACGGAACGTTGACCAAAAAATATTGTCAGTTGATAATATTTTTGTGTAAGCATCTGTACGGATGCAATATATTGAGGGTTAGAAGGATGGCAATACCGGAATCCGGGAAATCAACCGGTGGTGATAAATGGGAAGCCGCTTATTGCTTTATACCTATGGGGTACACTTCAGCGCCACGAGGCAGCGTAATCATGCGCGTATTTTCTGAATGTAACCGGAGCCCTGTGAATCAAAGACAAAATATCATCAAATACGGGAGCGCAGCATCCCTGGCGTACTCTTTTATAAAAATCCGACCACCTCTCTATCAGCTCCTGCGGGACACCTGCTCCGGCTAATGCTGCACGCGCCGTCTCGTCGCTCAGAGCGATATAATTGATTTTCTTTTTTGCTTCTTCTGATATGATTTCAACCGCTTCGGAATGATCAAGCGACTCGCCGCCGGTAAGGGTATATGCTCTTCCGGTATGCCTGTCGTTCATCAAAACTTCCCTGCCTGCCTCAGCTATATCTCTTACATCAATAAAGGATATCTTCGCGTCGGCAGCCGGAAGATGCAGTGTCCCGGTAGATTGTATGTCAGCGTACATAGGTCCCGAATCGAAATTCTGCATAAACCAGTTGGGACGAAGATGAGTGAAAGGTATTCCCGAGTCTTCTATATACTTTTCCAGTTTCCTCAGCATAAAATCCTCATCATCTTCAACGCCCATAGCCGTAAGGTCTGCAATTCGGCGTACATTATTTTTCCGGGCTTCGTCAATAAGCGGCTTAGCTGCAAGGTCTGAATGGTTATCACCCGGACGCACCATAAGAAATATTTTGTCGATTCCCTTAACGGCCGGGGCAAATGTTTCCGGTCTATCATAATCGAACTGAACAATTTCAACAGCATCCCCAAACTTTTTGTATGCACTGGAAGGATTCCGGACGGCAGCGCGTACTTTTTCTCCGGTCCTTACCAATTTGCTCACCAGCTCCAAACCAATTCTGCCGCTGGCACAGGTTACCAGTATCTTATTTGACATTTACTCTCCTGAAGTTTTTGAATTCAATATTATTCAGCTTAGCCTGAATATCTGAACCCCGGCTGCCGGGGTTTCTAAAACTCTCGTTAATAACCAATTCTATTACTGTTATCTTTCAGCCATTAATGTTGTTTTCAATCCAGGTCTAAATTTCCATAAAAACCGTTTCAAAGTTTGCAAAACGCTCGTTTTCATAAAAATTATTTATTGCGTCTTCAGACATTAAACTGAGGCAAGTGATGGTTGTTTAATCTCCGACGGTTATCACTACATTTCCTTTTTTATGTCCTTTGTCAACATACCTATGAGCTTCTACTATTTCTTCAATCGGATAGCTTCGGTCAATCACAGTTCTCAGCTTTCCCGCTTCACAGAGTTCCTTAATAAAATTGAGATCTTCGACTTTTAATTTGATATTGCCCGACATAGAAAGAACATTCAGGTAGTGTCCTGACCCGGAGAGTGATATTTTGCGTTTTGAAGAAGGGATCTTACCCACAGCATCATAAATAACGTCGTAAATCTGACCATTTTGTGTAAAATCTTCCTGCGTATAATCGATAACTTCATCCGCGCCCAGAGATTTTACCAATTCCAGGTTGGAAGTACTGCATACAGCTGTAACCTCTGCCCCATAAGTATTTGGCAATCTGAATTGCATAAGTACCAACGCTGCCGGAAGCACCAAATATTAATACTTTCTGCCCTTTCCTGATATTTGCTTTTCTAAGATGAATCAGTGCGGTTATTCCACCATTAGAAACAGGTGCGGCTTCTTCGTGTGTCATATTAACCGGTTTTATTGCCAGGATTCCGTTTTCGCGTATGCAGCAGTACTGCGCATACGCACCAAACCTGAATTCCGTTGATGCAAAAACAGGATCGTTTACATTAAACCGCCTGACATCCTTCCCGACTGCTTCAATTTCTCCGGAGAGTTCCATACCGAGTATTTTTTTTCTTGGTCTTTTTAAGCCAACAATTAACCGCATAACAGGTTTGAAGAAAAAATCTTTAACCGGACCTAGTCCGGGTTCAAAGCGCCGGATCTTGGTGTCCCCTATATGCACTGTTGTTGCATTTATTTTAATCAATACTTCATCATCTTCGGGCAAAGGTTTGGCAACATCCGCCATCTTCAATACTTCAGGCGGTCCGTAATTTGTACAAATAACCGCTTTCATTGTTTCCATTATTTTATTCTCCCCGATTAATTATTCTAATAGAACACAAAATCATCATAGTGATTAAGCTGCTTTTCAATACCGATTAAGAATTTCAACACTTCTGCAATTATCCGGCAGACTGGATTGAATGGCTGCTGTGCTGCCGAAACTCAATAATAACAAATAAGGCAATGATTGTAATAATTTGAAAAGCGGAAAGGAGCTTTATTTTTTTCACAACACCTGATTAAGCTGCTGCTGAAAAACTTTTTTAATTACATGTATTAAATTAGGTAAACTTTTAATAGGAAAACAAAAGTTCCTCCCATCGTGCACTTCCGGAAAAACTAATGAGGATAGGTAAAATAAGTGACAAGAATGTCACCTCCCGTTAATTTATTATTTGTTCAACAGTAAAGTGAAGAATTGACTACTATAAAGTCAAAAAATGAAAGATAATTATTCATTCTGAAGAATTGCTGCCGGTTCCGATATTCTCCGGAACGAAATATCAACTAAATGAATTAATTCCTATTTCATCCTTTTGGACTATTTTTATGTCTCCCCGATTTTTCTATTATTGATTACAACATTGCGGCAAAAACAGGAACTGCTGATCAACTGAACTATTCAATAAAGGTATGAATCGTTAAGGAAAATTGTGATTTATACAGAAACATAAACCATATATTGAGATGAGTATGATGAAAAAAGGTAAAATTCAAAACAGACCAATACCCCTCCCAAAATCACCCACCAGTATTCAAGGTTTAGACGAAATCACCGGCGGAGGATTACCGAAAGGCAGACCGACACTTATATGCGGCGGCGCCGGCTGCGGCAAAACTCTTTTTGCAATGGAGTTTATCGTCCGCGGCGCAACGATATATAATGAACCCGGTGTATTCATTTCATTTGAGGAGACAGAAAAAGAACTTATTGCAAATGTCGGCTCGTTAGGGTTTCAACTGGATCGTCTTGTTGCAAAGAAAAAGATCTGGCTCGAACATATTCACATCGAACGCGGTGAAATTGAACAGATGGCAGAATTTGATTTAAAGGGTTTGTTTGTCCGCATCCACCAGGCAATCGAAAGTATAGGGGCAAAGCGCATTGTCCTTGATACCATTGAATCTCTCTTTTCAGCACTGCCGAATTCTACAGTAGTACGCACAGAACTGCGGCAGTTATTCGGCTGGCTGAAGAAGAAAGGTATTACTGCTATAATCACCGGTGAACGAGGCGAAAACTCACTAACGCGGCAGGGTCTGGAAGAGTACGTTTCCGATTGTGTAATCCTGCTGGATCACCGGGTTACCGATCAGTCATCCATACGGCGGCTGCGTATTGTTAAATACCGCGGCTCAACACATGGTACGAATGAATATCCATTCCTGATTGATGAGGATGGTTTTTCCGTTCTGCCTGTTACTTCGCTGGGATTGAATCATACTGCATCCAAAGAAAGAATCTCTACCGGCATTCCGCGTCTTGATACAATGCTGGCGGGTAAAGGTTACTACCGCGGCAGTACAATACTTGTTTCAGGGACCGCCGGCACCGGCAAGACGAGCCTTGCCGCACAATTTGTTGAAGCAGCATGCAGGCGCGGAGAGCGGGTCCTTTATTTTGCTTTCGAAGAATCCCCTAGTCAGTTTTTGCGCAACATGTCTTCAATCGGCATACAATTGGAGCAGTGGGTGAAAAAAGGTATGCTTCACTTTCATGCTACACGACCGACACTGCACGGATTGGAACATCATCTTACGACTTCCATCAAACTTATAAATCAAGTTAAACCGCAAATAGTTGTTCTGGACCCTATTGATGCATTTGTGATAGGAGAGAATCAAACCGAAGTAAAAGTAATGTTGCTCCGTCTGGTGGATTTTTTAAAGATGAGAAACATAACCGCGTTCTTTGCAAGCCTCACTACGGCAGGACATCCCCTGGAGCTTACAGATATGACAATTTCATCTCTGATAGATACATGGCTGCTTTTGCGCGACATCGAAAGCGGAGGTGAGCGCAACAGGGGTTTATATATTCTAAAATCGCGCGGTATGCCGCATTCCAATCAAATCCGGGAGTTTATACTGACTGATCACGGAATTGAATTACTTGATGTTTACATAGGTACAGAAGGTGTATTAACCGGTTCTGCACGATTAGCACAAGAAGCAAGAAACAACGAAGAAGAACTATTGCGTCAGCAGGAGATTGAACGCAAACTTAGCGGATTAAAAGTTAAACGCACTGCAACAGAAGCTAACATTGTTCTGTTAAGATCTGAGTTTAAAGAGGAAGAATCTGAAGCAATCAGGCTTATTGAAATGGAGAAAGCAAAAGCTGAAAGGTTCGCACAAGCACAGAAAAAAATGGCAAAGAGCAGAAAAGCAGATAATATTGTAAAATAAACCGGGTAAATCGAAATGGTTCGTGCGATGCAGGATGTGAAATTCGTGATATTACCATTTTATTAAACCGGTTTAATTTAAACTTCGAAAATACCTGTCCCATAACATCAGCCTGCAGTAAGTGAACAGGGAAACTTTGTTATGGGACAAATCTTATCTTCTAAACTCCAGTTTATTTCAAAAGCATCATCTTCTTAACTGACCTGTAAGTGGTTTTGTCAACACCAACTGCCTCTATTGAATAGAGATACAAACCGCTGGCAAGAGCATCTGCATTAAAGTTTATCGAGTGAAACCCTGCAGTTAAATTGTTATCTGCCACTGTATTAATTTCCTGGCCTAGAGCATTGAATATTTTAATAGTTACTTTAGCATCTACCGGCAGGCTGAAACTAAGCGTCGTATTCGGGTTAAAGGGATTAGGAAAGTTCTGATCCAGACGAATAATGAGCCGGTAAATTGACATCTATCTCAATTTCAATTGAATAAACAAATGATCCGTCGAAATCGACCTGTCTTAACCTGTAAGTATTCTTACCGGTACCTGGAGCATTATCGGTAAAAGAATACGAATGAGATTCGGTTGAAGTACCGGAGCCGGGAACAAATCCGATTTTTACCCAGCTGATCCCGTTTTTCTTTTCGACATCAAATCCGCGGTTGTTTGTTTCTGTGGCTGTCTTCCATACCAGGCCGATAGTTTTCCCATCAGCTGATCCGGTGAATGACACTAACTCGACCGGCACAGTGGACTGAAACTCAATGTCATCTAAAAATATCGGGGTAACAGGACTAACATTTCCGTTTTTGAATGCAATGTAGGCATTTCCCGCAGGGGGCAGAGTAACTGTATACTGGGTGAAATCATAAGTCAATTGAACTTCTTCAACCAAGGTGAAGGAAGCACTGTCGGAAGGATCTGTCATCAAACCGATTTTTACAGGATTTCCGCCCGTAGCCCAGAATGAAACTGTTCCGCCGTCAGGACCGATCATAACAAGAGGACTTACGAGAGCGACAAAAGCATTATAATCAGGCTGACCATTGCTGCCGTCTAACCCGTTCATAATAAAAGCAGCATTCGGCTGAGACGGGGCTAAACCATGGGGCATTGATTTTACTTCAGCAACATTATTTGAAATTAAAACTTTTATGCAGCTGCTCCAGCTGTCCGGAAGCGCCGGGGGGACAACGCCGTCAAAGTTTTCAAAGAAAGAAGTAAGAGAGGCAGATTCATCCGCTGCCAGTTTGACAAGCATTATCTTAGCTATTGAACCGCTGCTGTTTGACCTTCCGCCTAAAATATATCCGCCGTCCGAAGTCGGCTGAATGGACTGTACTACATCATCAAGATTGCTGATCTCATAAGTATGATCATAAATAACATTTCCGTCTGCATCCGTCTTCACCAGCCATGCATCATTTAATGCTGCCTGGCTTACAAATTTAGTTCCTGCGCCGATATAGTTTCCGTTTGGCGTTGTCTGTACTGCCATAAATCCGCCATTGCCGTACATATTATTCCATATGACATTCCCTTCAGGATCCGTTTTCATCATCCAGCCTTTCATACCAACTCCCCAGTACGGTTCTCTTTCCCCGGCAATGATGTAATTGCCGTCAGAATCAATCCGGATTGATCTGAAGATATCAACCTGTGCCGCACCGTAATGTTTCGTCCAGAGTGTATCGCCGTCACTATTAAACTTAACAAGCCAGCCATCGTGAGAAGTTGTATCGCCGTAAGTATAATGTTTATCTCCGACAGCAATGTAGCCGCCGTCTGAGGTTTCCTGAAGTGAGTAGAGCCTTTCCCAATCATATTGAGCACCAAAGCTCTTATTCCATACGGCGTTCCCATTGCTATCCACTTTAAGGATCCACGCCTGCCAGTAATAATCCTGGTATCCGCCGAAACCAAGAGCAATAAATCCATCGGGGGTTTCCAGGACATCATAAAAATTATCCCATTCTGTTTGCCCGCTTGGATTGGGATGATAACCTTTACTCCAGATTACATTACCGTTGCTGTCTGTCTTTAGGAGCCATCCTTCTCCGTACCAGCCGAAAGCAGTTGAAGCACCGGCAAGAATATAGCCGCCGTCGGATGTCTGTTTAACTATATAAGCTTCATCGATATAAGTATCGCCGTATGTTTTTGTCCAGAGCGTATCACCATTTGCATCAGTTTTAATTAACCATGCATCCATATTCAGCGAACCATTATCTTTTCTTCCTACCGTAATATATCCGCCGTCGTCTGTCTGCACAGCATAATAGCCCCAGTCCATTCCGTGAACCGCCGAAGGCATCTGACCATGAAACATCCGGGGGAGTCTGTGCATTCACAATAACCGTCAATAAGAAAAATGAAATAGTCATTAGCCATTTACTCATATCTACTTCTCCTTTTAATATTTATTTAATTATTTGTTATGAAATTCAGTCAATTTTATTTTCAGGAAGAAAGCCGTATTCATTAAGCAGCAGTTCAACATAAAGTGAGAAATTCCGGAAAATAACAGGGAATTTTTCCGAATAGTCTTTAAGGATTTCCAGGCACGATTCTGTTATCAATTCTGTTTCTTTCAGATCCAGTATCATCCGGAAGTGCTGCCTGAGATAATCAGCATTTTTGTAATTATTGTAGATCTCAGTTAAGAAATCGTCAAGTACAGGAGCGGAATCCAGTTTCCCGATGATGTGAACAATCGGTTTTCCTTCTTCTTCAGTTTTGTAGATTCGATTAATCATATGATCAGCTATGTTAAAAGATATGCCAGCGATTATTCATTCGAATAAAGTCGTTAATGGCTGTTTTGGGGAGGAATTGAGAATAAATTCACGTGATATTTCACGAGTTGCGATATTTCACGATCACATATTGAAGCAGATTGTCAGGGATTAAATAAGTCGTCGCGTCGCCAAGGAGAAGGTGCTTGCGGGAAGCGTAGATAAGTACAGATTTACACGAAGGGATTTTTTTGCCGGAGGGGAATTATTTTTCAGGACTGTTCAGCGAAACTGATCCCTAATTTTTTCATCCGGGACCGCAGAGTGCTGGGGTTGATGCCGAGCAGTTCAGCTGCCCCGTTTTTCCCGCTTATCTTGCCATCGGTTTTTGTTAGGATATGAATGATATATTGTTTTTCCATCTGCTCAAGAGTGACAGTTCATTATAAATACCCTCTCCCCTTCTGACCGTTCAGAATTCAGGTTTAGCAAAATATCTTCATCAGAGATTACATCCATCTTAGAAATTATTACAGCCCTGTGGATTATGTTTTCCAGTTCACGGATATTTCCCGGGTAAGAATGTGCCTTAAGAATATCCAGGGCGCTTTTAGTTATTGTGCTTATCCTTTTATTCAGAAGTTTTGAATAGCGGTCAATAAAATATTTGGCGAGATGTTCAATATCTGCCCTGCACTCTCTTAATGGAGGTGCATAAATCGGGTATACATTTATCCTGTAAAATAAATCCTGTCTGAATTTTCCTTCCTTTACTCTCTCCTCAAGATTATGATTAGTTGCTGCAATAATTCTTACATCGACATTTATCTCCTGGCTGCCGCCGATCCGTGTTATTCTTTTCGACTGCACCACGTTCAGTACTTTAGCTTGAACATTCAGGTTCATATCGCCGATCTCGTCAAGGAATATTGTACTCCCATCGGCAACCTCAAACTTTCCGATATGCAGTTTATCGGCACCTGTAAAAGCACCTTTCTCATGCCCGAATAACTCACTCTCAACCAATGCATCGGGGATGGCAGCACAATTCACGACAACCAGCGCCCGCTCCTTCCGCAGACTGGTATTATGAATTGCCTCGGCGATTAAATTCTTTCCTACTCCTGTTTCTCCCGTAATAAGAACAGTTGAATCGGTCTCAGCTATCTGCTGAATCTTTTTTCTGACTTCATTAATTGCCGGGCTTCTTCCGATAATTGAACTTACTTCCTGAACGTTTCCCTGTTTCTCACGCAGATAAATATTTTCTTTTTCAAGCCTGTCCTTTAATAACTGAATTTCCTTATGAGCCTTTTCGAGCTCACGCTTTTCAACAAGTTCCTTTTGAGCGTCCACAAGAGAATTATATTGTTCTTCAATCCTGATCTTACTTTTCTGAAGATCGGTCGTCTTTTCTTCAACAATCTTCTCCAGCTGCATATTTCTTTTACGGATGTGTGAAAGCCTGTAAATATAGCCGCTATATGCTATTAACAGTAAGAGCAGAGAAGAAACAGCTATGAACCAGGGTCTTTTCCAGACGGGGGCAAGTATTGTGAAAGATATCGACCGGGGATTGCTCGACACCCCGAATTGATTTACAGCTCTCACCAGGAAAGTGTAATTCCCGGGTTCAAGGTATCCATAAGTTATTTCCGGATTCGCTGAAACATTCGACCACTCTTTCTCAATACCCTCCAGGTAATATTGAAAATTAACAGCGTTCTCATTATAAAATGATAGGCCATCACAATAGAAACTGATTTTATTCTGTGAGGGAGAAAGTTCCGTTCCTGAAATATCAGCTAAGGCATAAGTTGAATCATTAACTTTTACCCCGGTGATATACGAAAGCGGTGCAGCAGTAATCACACGGTCTTCTGCCGGATTGTAAACCGTAAGTCCGTCGAACATTCCGAAATATATATTGCCATCGGCACCTTCCGCTATCGAATTATTATAAGCAAATTCGTTGGACGAAATACCGTCATGGTAAGTATAGTGCGATACTACTTCATATTTCCCATCCTCCTTCTGGAGCAGGAAGAGACCGGAGGCATTCGATCCCGCCCAGAGCCGTTGATTGCTGTCTATATGCAGCACGATGATATCAGTATTCTTTAAGGCATCGACTGTTTTTATCTGTTTCTGCTTATCGATAATAAGCAGCTCTTTACCGATCGCCACCAGTATATCTCCATCCTTATCCCGGATCATATCCTTTAACCGGTAAAAGAGGGACTTTTGTATCTCCGGCGCCGACAATTTTTCTGCTGCTGAATGGAATAGTACCGTTTTCAATTATTACCAATCCCTTGGCTGTCCCGATATAAAGGTCTTTATTTTCAACCTCCATCAGTTTGTCTATTTCAATGTCCTGCACCCCGAAATCCTGCTCAATAAAATCCGGACCTGTCTTAAGATAAAGACCTGTGCTCGTGCCGGCCCAGATATTACCAAGATGATCTTTTAAAGTCGTAAAAATTATTTTTGTATCGAGTCCGGTAATTTTATAAGATGAAGAGTTGGATAAACTGACAATTCCCGGTGTTGAGCCTAAAAATAATTCCGAGTTTGAATAAGGCAGAATAGTAAAATACCAGCGTTTTGAGAACGGAGATGCGGAGTTTATGATTTCAAATTTCTGTCCGTTGAATTTAAAAAGTCCTTTATCGGCAGCAACAATGAAGTTATCATTCACCTTTGAGATAGCCAGGATTGCATCCGACAGTAATCCCTCTTCTTTTCCGTAAGTAGTAAACATCAGTGATGATATTTTAGATATCCCGTTTTCAGAGTGCCCTATCCACAAGTCCCCTTCATAATCCTCAAACACCCTGAAGATTATATTGCTTCTGAGACCATTTTTTTCTGTGATATTTATATAGTCGGCAGTTCCGTAATCAACATTTTTATACCTGTAAATTCCGTTCTCGGTTGCGAACCAGTAGCAGCCGCTTTTTGTCTGCATTCCGTAATTTGTCGGAACATTCAGAATCCAGTCTACAACAGGATTTGTTTCAAAATTCTCATTCCGGATAATACCAGGTCCTTTTTCTGAACAGACTATAAAATTATTTTTGTCGTCAAAAAATGAATACCTGACTTTTGAACCGGCCAGACCGTTAACAGGGAGCTCTTTTATCTTATCTGCAAAGTAGAGGAACACCTTTCCCTCTCTGCTGATAAAAAAGATCCCGCCTTTTTTATTTTCAGTAATACTTACAATTACCTGGTTCTTAAAACTATGTTCTTCAGAAAAATTAACTAAAGTTGTATCAAGGAAGTATGATACATCGCCGGGGAAGAAGAGAGAATGAACCCATACACGGTTATAACTATCCCGGAACAATGTAAACTGCCCTTCCGATTCCTTCAGCTTCCAGTTTTTTATGTGACCATCAGAAATCCGTGAGACGCCGTAATCGTAAGCGACCCACAAATTCCCTTTTTCATCACCGGTAATTCCGAGCGGAGTTTCATCAAGCAGCCCGTCGTCTGTTCCATATATTTTATACGATTTCCCGTTATATTTTATTAATCCTGAAGACGTACAGAACCACATATATCCTTTATCATCCTGGTAGATGCCCCAGACCTGGTTGCCCGGCAGTCCCCTGTCTTTCGTATAATTCGTTACAGGATACTTCTGAGCAAATGATATATCGGAGCAGCAGATTAAAAAGATCAGACAGAGATAGAATATTGCGTGAATCGTTTTCATAAACGTTTGTAATAATACAGGACTGTCGTACACAAAATGGAAAAAGTATTTGTGTGTTGAACATCTCCCCGCGTTGAACAATTGAGCTGCATTTTTTCTCTTTAACCAGAATAAAACTTAATTCTGTTACTTAGGATTTTATGCGTTGAAATGGGATTCCACGCTTTTCGAATAAAATCTTAATCTCCCGTATCAAAATTACATAGTAAGATTATAATAATCAGTAAAATTATTCCGGCGGAAAAATATTTCATTATTTTGAAAGAAAATTAAGGATAGACGGTGAAGGCAGGCAAGGAAAAGGAGAGTCACCGCGGAGGCACGGAGGCGCGGAGGGAGAAGGTGGAAGATAAGAAGGTAAGAGGGTGAGAAGGTAAGAAAAGGCAGTAAGCAGAAATTAGTAGGCAGAAGGCTGTCTTCGCCGTAGAACGGCGAGAATTATTAGAAGTAATGTCGCCCTGAAAGCCTATGAGCTGCACAGCAGCGGCGTATTAAAATTTGGGAGGATGAATTTCAGTAAAAACTATTTCCTTTTTTGTACCCGGCTGCGCTGCCATCCGGAAGGAAGGACAAAGTATTTATGAAGAAAGTTTTGGTTGTCCACTGGGGAATCAATTATTATTGAAAATTACTAATTTTCCGATCGTTTTTTCTTTCTCACCTTTTGTAACATAAATGTATACACCTGAAGGTAATTTCCTGCCTGTTTCATCGAGATTCCAGATCACCACTGTATTATTGCCTTTTCCAAAAGTTACAGGAAGTTGTTTGTTAAATATTAAATCCATTGACGATGAATAAATGCTCAGGTTCGCATTACTGAAAATCCTGGATTTTACGGGAATGAAAATAATGTTTTCAGCATACCTGCCATATTTAAATGGATTCGGATATGAATAATCTGACGAGTTATGATTAACAGGAATTAAGGTAGTGTCTTCTTTGATGACTTCATTATTTAAAATTTCAGTTTCATTCCACATCGGGGTAATTTTAACTTCAAGCCTGGTATAGTACATATCGGTAAGTTTCTCAAAATCACCGCCGGGCGAATTTGCCAATGAAAAACCAAAGGAATAATCAGCACCGGGATTTTCAATTCCACTCTCAACATCCGAATTTGAAATGATGCTGAATAAAGTATCTCCATTTACGGGATTTATAAATTCTATAAAATTTTCCGCAACCGGAAATGAGCTGACATTGACTGTTTTGGGATAAGAATCCAGAATTAGTGCTGTCATCGGACGGACAAGAGGATAGTAGGATGCATCCTCAAAGTATTTTCCGCTAATGGTTCTGTAATTTGTATAGAAAAGCCATTTACCGAATAAGGCAAATTCTTTTCTGAAGCTTGAACCTTCCTCTAATAAGCTGTTCTCAATTGCTTTTAGTGCTCTCAACTGAGGCATTAATTCCCATTCTCTTCTGATAATACGGAACCCGAACTTATCTGCCAGATAAATGTTCCATATACCCAGGGCAAATTCCTGGATGGTACCATTTACTCCAAAGCTATTCTGTGGATTCTGAAAATAAACCGGCAGATACTGGAGATAATCCTTAATTGTCGGGAACACAAAATGTTCCATAGCCGTCGCAGAAAGTTCATAAAAGAACTCATCCCCCTGAAAAAATCGATTGATATAATTCCCGATATGAATTGCGTGAGCAAATTCGTGAGCTGCTGTAACTCTTGCCGCATCTATTCCCCGTGTAAAAAAGCTGCTGAAGTCATTATTGATTACCGTAAAAGCAGTATATCTTTGGGTACCGGGGTTAATTTCTGTCTCAGGTACTGTATACCCGTAAGTTTCGCCACCTGTGTTAGTGATATAGACATCATACCTGTTATCTCCGCCTGCGCCGTTATCGGAAGGGGGCGGAGGGTAGCCGAAATAATTAATTTCAAAACTATACACTGAGTCAAGTGCCTCAGCAAACAGCTGCAAATCGTATTTCGGGGTAAAGTAACCCGAAATATTATAATGTATTCTAAAAAAATTACCCGGTGAAATAAAACTGGTATCTGCAGCGGGACGATCGAGAATAGGCTGTAAGATGCTTCTCTGCTGTTCACTAAACAATCCCAGGTGTAACTTTACTGCATTGAATAAACCGGTTGCGCTCTTTTTTACGGATTGAACCGGAGGCAAACGTGCGGGAAATCTGCGGCAGAAGATCGGGTCTTCTTATCTTAACCACGCAGTAGTACAATGAATCAAGCTCCCGGTTATTCAACTGCTGAGCTTTAACCGTGCCTAAAGCAATTATAAACAAAAGCAACGATACTATATATTTAATCATTTATAAACCGCTTTGATTATGATAAAACACCATTAAGTAAAATCTGATCAAAGCTATATGCCGCATTCTAATTAATAAATAAAGGATGCGGGACCCGGAAAATTTCGTGCTACTGCACTCAGCCTTCGGCGGAGAGGCCAGGCTGCATCAATTCCTTTTTCAGGTTCAATTTTGCCTGCCTATATTTCATATTTAATTTTAAAAACCACATTTCTTCTTTCCTCAAAACTTGCGCCGCTGAAGAATGCACCTTTAATCAAATGATTATGATCGAATATATTTGTAATATATAAAGACGGCTGAATTGTATTCCCATTGCCAAGGAAAAATGTATAGCCTCCAGCCAAATTCAGTATCCAGGATGGTGTTGTGTGAGCTCCCTGGTTGAATTCAAATAAGCCGGTCTTAAAAGCATAATCATCATTACCATTAGCCAGTCCGCTTCCATAAATTCCCGTAAGACTAATGAACCAATTTTGGGGCTGATAATTCAAACCGGCTACTACCGACAATCTCTGATCGTGATCCAGGTCGAATGGTTCTTCCGAATCATCGGGCGGAAGGAACCCGCCGGATACAGGACCGGTTCCATAGGCGTGTATAATTGCACCGTTCAGAAATGCAGAAAAGGGACTTGCCAGGCTGCTATAGTCCAGACTAAGTTCTATTCCCGACACCTTTACTTTATTTATATTAACATTAACCCTGATAGTGCTTGAACCGAGAGTTTCGTCATCCAGACCGGGCGAAGAATCTTTTCTAAAATAACTTGCTTTTGCAGTGACTCCGAAATTAAAATTGTGAATAATTCCGGCTTCATATAAATTATCTTTCTCAGGCAAGGTAGCTGTTGATGAGTCTCCGACTGCAACAGCAATTGAACCGAGGCCTTCTATATTTGTCGGCATAAATAACCTATCATAGCTTAAAAAAACGGTATTCTCTTCATCCAGGAAAAAACTGAACTTTACCCTCGGGCTTAATTGTTTTTGCAGAGGTATAGATGGGGCGATATGCTGATCATATCTTAAGCCAGCCTCAATTTCAGACCATTCCAGAGGGCGGATTTCACTCTGGGCAAACAAGCTGAAATCGGAACCCTTAAAATTTGTTTCATTTACAGGTCCGTTTCCATTAAGATCCCTGAAGGTAAAAGTTTCGGTGCCGTTTGTTATACTCAAATTCAGCCCGGCTTCATACAGGAATTCGTGAGCCAGGCGGTCGCTGTATTTAACCCGTGTACCGAAGGTAGAAAAGGATCTGTTCTGATCTACCGTATATGCCGTGGTTGTATCGCTGCCGATGAACTGCCGGGTTTCATCGAGGGGACTTGTTAAAAATTTCAGTCCGCCTTCCCTTACATAAAATCCCGCAAATAAACTTTTTTCCTTATCAGTTTCACCGGATATCGTATGGAAAAATGAAAGCGTCTGAAATGCATTGAAACTATTCTGATTATCATAATTTACTCCTTCAATGGGGTCGAACGGAATTTGTGTTCTTGTCTCGCTGAAATTCAAATTAGATGTAATGTAATCATCATCATTTAGAATGTAATCGAGCTTCCCGTAGATAAAATAATCGAGACCGTGATCGTGAAATAAAGAGTCGACCGGCTGATCAATCCTGCGGACGGATTCTTCTCTTGAACCGGAGAGAAAAAATCCAAAATTACCGCTGCGGCTGCTAAGCGACAGGCTCTGGCCGTTGGAATTTAAAGATTTGAAAGTACCGACATCGGGACCCAGGTTCTTTGCCGATGTCAGGTAGCTGCCTGTAAAACCGGATAAGCTTAAATGGAAAGGTCCCGGCGGAACCTGATTCCGGATGTTAATCAAAGCAGCTATTTGTCCGCCATATTCAGCAGGAAAACCCCCCGTATAAAAAGTAATTATTTTCACTACTTTCGGATCAACAACTTCATTCAAGCCTCCGAAAACTCCGAGCGGAACAGGAATACCGTCAATATAATACGAGAATTCACCGTGCTGGCCTCTTATATGAACTTCTCCTGTCGGAGCCCTTACAGCGCCTGTAAGATTCTGCTGTATTATAGTTGTCATCCTGGCTGCCGGAGGTGCGTGAAAAGTCTCTCCCTCATATATCTGCCGTCCGCTTTTAATATCAACAAAACTTGAAACGTTATTGGATTTAGTACCTGTTACCACCACTTCCCCTAAACCAATCGTCTCTTCAGGAAGTCTTATTATCAGTTTATAATTTGCATCTTTTATATCTACAGGCACCGTATAAGCTTTATACCCGATATAATGAACACTTAAAGTATACTGTCCCTGATCCAGATTATGAAAGACAGATTGGCCGCTATGGTTTGTTATATTTATGTTGATAGTCTGATCATCCTTTAAGAGGATCAAATTCACAAGTTCGAGCGGTTGATTTGAAGAAGAATCGAGTACAGTGACATAAAGATTCACCTGTTTTTCCGGTTTAGTACCGGATTGAATATTTAATCCCTGTGCCGGGGACTTAAATGAAAGTAAAATAATGATCACGAATAATCTGCTAAATAAACTCACGAAAGAGGATATATACCTTTTAAACATAGCATTAATCTCCTGTTATTGATTTTCAAATGTATTCCGATGGAAATACAGAGATTTAACAGCTAAGATTTAACTGGCGTTGTGTTCTATAGGGGGTTCTGTATTTCCTGTTTATAAAGGGAATACGACAGGAGGAGCTCTGAGGGGGTTGTTCCTGAATAATACTACATAACTAAGTTTATCGGGTTGTTCTAAGAAAGAAAATACCCGGCTGTCACTGCCGGCACGGGAAATCTCGGGGAAATAATTTATAGAGCTTATAGTGCTGGTAAAATGAGTAACAATACATTCAGCATCGAGTCCCACTAAGGCGTCAACAGGTACAGCGGTGTTTTTATCCCGGCTGCTGTTTAGCTGATAATTCCCGCTCCTGATATCGATCTGATGATAATGAAAAACCGAGAGAGCAACAACAAACAGATATACAAGTAATAAGAGATAAGAGAAACGTTTCTTATATTTATAGATATTGTTTGACATTTGGGTAGAGAAATATTGCAATATTTTAATACTATTGCAATAGGGCACTAATTATTGGCATTTGTGAATGATTGCTGACACCATTCAGGGTGCATATATCCTTAAGTATAGGGATCTTTTCACCAGGACTATCTTTATAGAGTTTGATGACTTCAAAAACCAGATATTATGAATTATGAAATACTCGATACAGGCTTTAGGAGCTATTAAAAGTTCAGGATTAAGGATTATTTATTTTGATGTGCAGCTTCCCCTATCCTCCCAACATTTAACGTATAATAATTTCTGAAGAGGAAGTTCTACGGCTAAATCTCAGGCCAGAGACCTGCGGTATGTTCAATGATTGAATAATTCGCGCGGCGCATACTGAAAAAATCTTTTCGTGCCTCTGAGCCTCAATCTCAAAAGACTCTTGATGTCAAGTTTTGTTGACTGACATTTTGTCATACGTCAATTATTTCAACACTCGAAAATCACGTTTTTTCGCAGTTTTCCTAGTGTCTCATTTTGAGTCCTTCTCCGTCCCTTCTCCGTCCTTTCCCCGACCCTAAACCGATATTAGTATGACAACTGACATTTTGTCAGTGCGTTTAAGAATTCAACAGTGAAAAAGCAGGTAGCATTGAGCTCGTTGCAAATAACCACCACCCGGGATTTACCCACTTCTGGCGGACTTTCAGCATAGTGGCTTGTTATAAGTATTTTGAAAATATGATTTATTTTACCAACTCTCAACGTTGTGTAGTCGGAGAATCAGGAACTTATGCCGGACAACTTTCAACGAGACATTGACTGTCAGAAACGGAATAATAAGAAGACTGTTTAATTTATACTTCTTTCATCTGTTTATTTTATGTTGCTGCCTGGCATTGGTGATTGTAATTCACAGTTGAATCATGTCAGTAAACATCGTCATTTTGGGTGCCTTTCCCCTCTTTATCAATTTCACTGTCAATAGATTTCAGAAAATTATGGACAGCCATATGCCGCTCGTTACTTTCGGGCTCAGGCCAGGCGCTGTTAATCGCTACCACAAGATGTCTCGCGGGGTCGATATGGATCATCTGGCCATAGATCCCTAATGCCTCGAAGGAATGGCTATTAAAAATCCACCAACCGTATCCATAACCCCCGCCGGGCCAGAGCGGTACCTGTATATGGGTTGCTGTCTTGAACCAATCATTTGGGACAATGGATTCTCCGTTAATGCGTCCCTTATCGAGCACAAATTGTCCGAACCTTGCAAAATCACGCAGCGTCATCTGGAGGCAGCAGCCTGCCAGTTCCTGTCCGGTTCGATCCAGGGTCCAGTTTGCCGTTTGCTCCATACCGTAAGGGATCCAGATCTTTGAGGATAGGTAGTGGGATAAAGTTTGATGGGCAGCTGAGCTGATCACAACACCTAGCAGGTGAGTTTCACCTGTACTATACACCCATTTACTGCCAGGTTCTGCCTCGGCCGGCAAACGCCGCATATAACTTACTGTTGCATTCATACCCGGATCAACCGAATCTGAATTAAATCCGGCAATGTCAGAGTTCGGATCAGAATATTTCTCGTTCCATCGTACACCCGCAGTCATTGTCAATAAATGGCGGATAGTCACTTTATCGTAGGCACTCCCTTTTAAATCGGGAATGTATTCAGTTACATAGTCGTCCACACTTTTTATGTAGCCATCTTTAATGGCTGCCCCCACAAGTGTACTCGTTACTGACTTTGCAACAGATAATGACGACCATAGGTTCGTTTCGCTGTGCCCGAGTGCATATCGCTCCAGTCGGATCTTTCCATCCTGCAAAATCAGAAGACCTGCTGTTTTCTGTTCCCTCATAAAATCATTCAGCGCTTTTTCTTTTTCTCCGCCCGGACTGAATGCGGCAATCGGCAATCCCTGGGGAAGTTGATGCACTTTACTCCCCTTTGGCACTTCACGCTCTTCCCGGTTCCAATGGGATGAGTTTTTTAAAGTTGAATCCGGCTTAGTGACTTCCTGCGCAGGGGAAAATGAAGCCGGGATAAGCAGGATGACGAATACGATAATGCTTATGAATGATGGTATACCTGGAATGCGCATTTTTTGATTTCTCCTTTTGAGTTGCTAAAAATAATATTCAACCCCTAAAAGCGATACTGATTTAGTATAACTGTAATTGGTATTGAGAACAGATTGAATGCTCTGTGTAAAATATTTTTCTTCATTATTATTTGATCAAACTACAATTTTTTTATCATAATCTAAAATATTTATATAGCCTATAACAGTGTTGCCGAAAATAGCCCCTGAAGTTTTTACGCAGGCGGGGACACCCATACTATTTAAAACCGGAAGCCAAAAAATTAATTTAACCGTACAAGCCCGGGCTGCATTTTTTTTATTTAGTGACGTTGACCAAATTACTTTTTATGTTACAAAACATTTAATAAGTTATAACGCAGCTTCTTTAATTTGCTGATGTATCCATTTTTTAGAGGTCATAATTTTTATAGTAACCCCCAAATACCATAGTCCAATAAACGGACCAAAATCAATATATTCTTCATAAGGTGGGGTTGGGAAAGAGATTACGTTGGTGACTATCATTAAAAGCGAGATTACTATTCCAGTTATTGAAAAAATTTTCCCCAATTTAGGATGCTGGAACATACTTATTGCGAATAAAAACGTTCCTAAAAATATATAAACATCCCAGGCAACATCTAAGCCGTAATGGATATGATTTAATGAATCCCAAACCCATTTGCCGGATCCTTCAATTAGTTTTGGTTTTGATGATTTAATGGCAAGCTGGACTAAAAACATTTGAGTCAGTAGAGCACCGGCAATAATGTTTGAGAATAATGCAATTTTGGGAGCAATGGTTTTTTTATGAATTTGAATAAAATAATATAAGCCGCCAGAAGCTAAGCTTAGCAAAATTCCCATTGAAGCAGCCAGGATGACTGCCAAAATTAAATTCGAAATAAACTGTAACAGCGGATAAATAATACTAACAAGAAAACCACAAATAATTCCAATATTTATCCAATTTAGAATTAAACGGTTATCATTGTTCATAATTTACCTCCACCACTTTAAACTTTATAACGGAGCGAGGCTCAGCTGCGCAGCAGACTGATTCGGTTTGCACTACCCGAACCTAAGCCGCTGAGTCTACGATTATTTATTTTCACACTCTGTTGCAGACTGATAACCGGTACCAAATCAGGGCTGGAGGCTCACACGCCCAACAGGACCTGGATTACTCTCCTCTCCAATTTCGGCTTCGATCTTGCCGGCGTCATTGAAACGCACAAGAGTAATACCGCCCCACCTTTCCACTTCCCCGCGTGGCTGAACTCCCGGCTGCACAGAGCCAACATTGCGAGCCTGGAAACTCCACACAAGGACTACTTTGTCTGACTCCGCAACAGCTTCGTGGAATTTTATCCTGGCGTCGGTCCATACACTGCAGAAATGACTGACAAACCGTTTGACAGCGACGCGGCCTCGTATTGCTGATTTATTGAATATCTTCTGAAATATCGGATAGCTGACGGTGATGTCTTCAGACGCGAGGTTATCTACTACGGATGAATCACATCCATAGATGCCGCGGAAGTATTTTTCAGCGAGGATTTTCTGTAGCTCTGTTTTTCCGGATTGACTGCAACCGATAAGCAAAGCTGTAAGTGCTGCTATCACAGAAAGCTTGTACATTGATATCACCTTTCTGAATTTAAGAAGCCTGGTGTACAACACAGCATCGACAAATATTGTAACTGTGCTGCGGATAACCCGCCGCCAGGAACAGCAGTGCATAGTATAATATAAGCAAAAAATTTAGATAATGCCGAACCTGCCGGTAAGTGTGAAAAAGTTTACCCGCATCCGGCGGGCCGTCGGGCTGAGCTGCCTGTTATACTTACATTTGGTTTAATGAATATTTAATACCAATTAACCAGGCAGAACCAAGATACTCCCTGAATGGCTCTTTAGAAAGATACATGTGGCTAACCAATATAGTATCTACTAGATAAATATATTTATAATTAAATTTATAATTTGTTAAATATTGGAAGAGTAAATGTAAACTTACTTCCTTTTCCTAATTCACTTTCCACCCATATTCTGCCATCTTGTGCCTGGATAAACTCTTTTGCAATAGCTAAACCAAGTCCCCATCCTTGTTTTGACTTTTTACCAACCTGAGAAAATCTACGAAATAGTTTTTCCTGATCTTCTTTAGATATACCCGGTCCGTTATCTTTAATTGAAAACTCGACTTCTTTATTTAGTCCTTTTACCTGGATTTTAATTTCATCATTTGGTTTAGAATACCTAATAGCATTATTTAAAATATTTATAAAAACAAAAACCAGCTTTTCAATATCTGCGTAAATATCCGGCAATCCTTCTTCTATTTCGACCGGTAATTCAATATTTTTTTCTGAAGCCTGCATCATCAGAGCGGTTATACCAATGTCCAGGACTACATCCGGCTTTACCGGAGAAAATTTTAATTTAATATTGCCGGATTCTATTTGAGAAAATTCTAATATTTCATTTATAACCCTTGATAGTCTTGAACTTTGTTGCCTTAAAGCAAGTACTATTTCCCTTTGTTCTTCGCTCAAATTGCCAATCCTGCTGTCTTCCAATAATTTCAAACTAATATTAATAGATGACAGAGGAGTTTTTAGTTCGTGTGTAACAGTTGATAATAAATTTGTCTTTGCCTTATCTCTTTCCTGGAATTTAGTGATATTCCTAAGCAGAATAAGATTACCTATAAAGGTTTCCTTTTTTGCAAATTCGGAATAAGTTATGAGTTCTTCCGATTCAATATTATAAAACATCTCTTTATTATCCTGGACTATTCTTATCGGTTTTGTTTCTTCTTTGCTATTTCCCTTTTTTGTCAATACTGATTTATAAATCTCATCTATTAAATCGTTTTTCGCTGCGACTTCAGGTATGTAGTGCGACAAGATTTCTTTTTCTTGTAATCCGGCCAGCTGCAGCAGTCTATTATTCACCAATACTATTTTCCGGTTTTCATCAACAAACAGAATCCCGTCATCAATATTTTGGACAATTGTTTCCATCCTTTTCTGTTCAAATAAAAGCTGGTCAATATGTTTAGCTTCATAAACCTGCAGCCGTTCTGCCATAATGTTAAATGCATTAGCTAATTCTCCAACCTCATCTTTTGCTTTTACTTCAAGTTTCTGTTTATAGTTTCTTTCACTAATCGATTTTATACTCCCGGTTAATTCTTTAATTGGTCCGGTAATCTTTGAAGGGAATGAATATATAAATGAGAAAGTGATCAGTATACTTAAAGTGGCAGTAATCAACATATATAAAATCACCTCATCCGCTGTACTTTGGAGTCTATTATATTTACTATGAATCGCATTCATATTTGTGATATATATGCCTGTAATTCCTGCTCTGACTTCAGAGTTCTTTTCCCTAAATCTTTCTAAATCATTCTCCTCATCTTTTGACAGGTTGTTTTTTAATCTTTTATACAAGCTCATATATTCGTCATAATCTAACTTCAGGTGTTTTACAATTTCGCCTTCACCAATTTCTGTAATATTATTTGTTTGTTTTACAAGACAGGTTTCGAATATACTTTTATTGTATAAATAATCTCTCTCCTTAACTGAGTCAACAGGGATATTGCTTATATTATCTTCCTGAAAACTATTCATTTCGTCAAGTGAATTAAGCATTTTCATCATATAATCAACAGATGAATAATTATCTTTGATCGTCCCCTTTGCTTCCATTGCGAGCTGATTAATAAATACAATCCCCAAAATACTTAACAGCAAGATTACCGCGAATAAAAAAACTACACCGGTTCTTATTTTGCTTTTAATACTTTTCATTTTGGTGATACCAAAAGGATATCAATGTTTTCTTCTGCAGCAAGCGATGCCAGAGCGCGGAATAAATTATTTGGCTTCAATCTATACATAATCGAAAACACCGGCTTGCCAATCACTATCAGAGAAGCTTCTTTTTTAGCAGCAAACGCCACAATTGATTTAGCAATTTCATTGCTGTTTATTTCTTCAACTTCAGCACCCAGCTCTGTCGCAAGTTTAAAGTTATTTAATAGATGCCTTTGAACAGCCGGATCTATTTTATCTAATTTTTCTTTATCTGTTTGGACATAAACTACATACCATTTTGAGTTATATAGTGCTGCAATACGGGAAGAACGTCTTATTATTTTTTTACCGGAGTGATAATTTGAACTAAGCGCCGTCACAATTGCATTGATTCTATCGCGTGAATCAAGTGGAATATCTCTTACGATTTTTCTTTCAACCTGACGCGATACTTCCTTCAGGGCAAGGTCGCGAAGCTGCAATAGTTTATCTTCCTGGAAAAAATTCTGCAGTGCAATAGGTACTTTTTGCAAATCATAAATTTTCCCCTCCTTTAAACGTTCAATTAATTCGTCAATTGTCAGGTCAACATTCACAACTTCATCAGCCGAATGGATAATAGTGTCCGGCACTCTTTCTGTTATTCTGATCCCTGCTATTTTTTCAACCCGTTCATTAATACTTTCAATATGCTGAATATTGACAGTACTTATTACATTTATTCCCGTGTCTAATAATTCTTTAACATCCTGCCAGCGTTTTTCATTTTTTGAACCCGGAATATTAGTATGAGCCAGTTCATCAACTAGTACAATTTCCGGCTTTTGAAGTAAAATTGCATCAACATCCATTTCCTCAAGCTGTTTCCCTTTATAAAATATTTTTTTTCTTTCAATTGCCGGCAAGCCTTCAGTGAGCTTTTGTGTTTCTATTCTTCCGTGAGTTTCAATGTAACCGACCATTACATCAATTTTTTCTTCGAGCAATTCGTGGGCTTCAAGCAGCATTCTATATGTTTTACCTACACCGGCAGCCATCCCTATATAAATTTTTAATTTGCCCTTTTTTGAAGAGCGAATAAGATTCAAAAATCTTTCTGCCGATATGGATATTTGGGGTTCCATTAATTATAAACTAAAACCTGCTGCTAAATATGCTTTTTCATTTCTCGGATTAACTATAAAAGAGATAAAAACCGGCAACTTTAGTGCATCTGATACTTTAATATATTTAGTTGCTTTGAGGCCAACATTGATAACATTGATATTTTCTGTATTGTAAAATAATGAATTCTTTTTGCTTCCACCCGCTGCTCCAATAAATGAATCGAATGTAATATCACTCACTTCTGCAGTATATGCAATTTCAAAATAAGTGTTATTTCCCGGATCGTTATAGAAATTGTAATACGCCGACACACTAATTGGTATGTTTTCCCCGCTAAGAATCAAGCCGGTTTCGAGCAGATGTGCTCCATTTTCATTATCAAAATTAAAAAGCTTACTTCCGGAATTGGGATAATAATAATCGGTAATTATGGGTGCAGCAATAATATTACCCAGCTTAATATCATAGCTTAACCATATATCAATTTCATCTGAGGCTGATTCCTGATTTGAAAAAGTGTAAGCCCCCCAAAAACCCAAAGTGAAATTATGATATGCAAAACCAATTGAAGGTTGAATACTGGGAGTAGAGGCAATATCGAAACCTCTCCAAATATATCTGCTAACAAAATCAACATTAGGGGAAATCTCAAAACTTGTCTGTCCCTCAATAAAAGTAGAATGGCTTAAAAATATAAATACGGCTATTGTAAATATTTTTTTCATTTTACATTTTTTTAGTTTTGTTAATAAAGTACCTATTCCTGTATAAAGGATCTTCCGGATATATCATTTAATGCAAGATTAAGTTTAAGAACATTTACTCTTTCAGTCCCGAATAAACCGAACAGCGGCTTCTCAACATTCTTATCAACCAATTCTTTTAATTTTTCTTCGCTCATATTTCTTTCCTTTGCAACACGGGGGATTTGAATAAAAGCTGCCTGAGGAGAAATATGGGGATCAAGCCCCGCACCAGAAGCGGTAACAAGATCAGAAGGGATTTCATTTCTTTTCACTTCCGGATTTCTATGTAGAAAATCTTCAATCCTTTTTTCAACTTCAGACAAATATTCCGGATTGGTCGGTCCCTTGTTTGAACCGCCGGTAGAAGCGGCATTGTAGTCGACTGCGGAAGGTCTTCCCCAAAAATATTTATCCGAATAAAATTTTTGCCCGATATTTTCGAAACCCACCAGATTTCCATTTCTGTATACCGGTAATCCGTTTGATTGTTGTGGGAAGAATAATCCTACCCCCCAAATAAACAACGGGAACAACAATCCGAATAAAATTACCGTTGCAAGATGAAGTTTTATATCTTTTAAAATATTTTTCATTTCAGACATCCTTATGCATTATTGAAAACGTTAGATAAATAATGACACTATTAAATCAATCAGCTTTATTCCTACAAAAGGAACAATTAAGCCGCCAAATCCATAGATCATTAAATTTCTTGTAAGAAGAGCAGTCGCTCCGATTGGCTTATACTTTACGCCTTTTAAGGCAAGCGGTATTAACGCCGGGATTATAAATGCATTAAATATTACGGCAGATAGAATGGCCGATTCCGGACTTTCAAGTTTCATAATATTCAGCGCATTCAATCCCGGAATAGCTGCGGCAAACAATGCCGGAACTATTGCAAAGTATTTAGCAACATCATTTACAATTGAAAAAGTTGTAACATTACCGCGGGTAATTAACATCTGCTTACCTATTTCAATTACCTCTAATACTTTTGTCGGATCATTGTCAAGATCAACCATATTAGCGGCTTCTTTTGCAGCCTGTGTTCCCGAGTTCATCGCTACGCCAACATCAGCTTGAGCAAGAGCCGGTGCATCATTAGTTCCATCGCCCATCATTGCAACCAGCTTTCCTTCTTTCTGCTCTTTCAAGATATAATTCATCTTATCTTCCGGTTTAGCTTCTGCAATAAAGTCATCTACGCCTGCCTGGTTCGCAATAAATTTAGCTGTTAAGGGATTATCTCCCGTCACCATTACGGTTTTAACTCCCATTTTTCTTAACCTTGCAAACCTTTCCTGTATGCCGGGTTTTATAATATCCTCAAGCTGTATAACACCAACTGCTTTTTTATTAACTGCAACTACCAGCGGCGTTCCGCCGTTTGATGCAATTTCTTCCACTTTTGTATTTATTTCTTTCTCTATACCATCAGTATCTGAAGCCCAATTTTTTATGGCGTCCCAGGAACCTTTGCGTATTTGAGTTCCATCGGGGAAGTCTATCCCGCTCATTCTTGTCCCTGCAGTGAACTCAATAAAATTTCCATCTTTTGCGGTTTTTTGCATTACAGAAGGTTCAAGCTTTGGCGCGAGTTCAACAATAGATTTCCCTTCCGGCGTTGGATCGGCAAGTGAACCCAGCAGACAATATTTTATAAACTCCCGTTTATCTGTTCCATTTACGGGATACATATTTGTAGCTTTTCTATTTCCAATTGTTATCGTTCCGGTTTTATCCAAAAGAATAACATCTATATCTCCGGCATTCTCAACTGCTTTACCTGATTTTGCGATTACATTAGCTCTTAATGCTCTGTCCATTCCGGCAATTCCTATTGCTGAAAGCAAGCCGCCGATTGTTGTGGGTATAAGGCAGACGAACAGAGAGATTAAAGCCGTTATTGTTACGGCTGTATTTGCATAATCACCAAATGGTTTAAGTGTTACAGTTACTAAGAGAAAAATCATTGTAAAACCAGCAAGCAGAATCGTGAGGGCTATTTCATTCGGAGTTTTTTGCCGGTTCGCACCTTCGACAAGCGCTATCATCTTATCAAGAAATGATTCGCCTGGTTCTGTTAAAACTTTGACCTTAATTTTATCAGATAAAACTTTCGTTCCGCCGATTACCCCTGAGTGATCTGTCCCGGCTTCTCTTATTACGGGTGCTGATTCACCGGTTATTGCGGATTCATCAATGGATGCAATGCCTTCTACTATTTCTCCGTCAATGGGGATTGTATCTCCGGCTTCTGCAATAAAAATATCTCCTTTTTTCAATTGTGAAGAGGGAATTGTTTTTATTTCATCATTATCACCGATAATTTTCGCATCGGTTTCTTCTCTTGTTTTTCTTAACGAAGAAGCCTGCGCTTTTCCTCTTGCTTCGGCTATCGCTTCGGCAAAATTTCCGAATAAAACTGTTAATAATAGCAAGATAGTTATCAGCAGATTGTATCCAAAGAGACCCTGTCCGCTCCCCGGTGATACAATTGATAATATTGTTATGGATAGCATTATTACTGTTCCTATTTCAACAGTAAACATCACCGGATTTTTCATCATCATCTTTGGATTTAACTTTATAAAAGATTCGCTGATTGATTCTTTTACGATATCCGGCGTGAATAATTTTATATTTTTTTGTCGTTTCATTTTTTATAAATCCTTTTAATTATAATGGCGACATCTTTCAAAATCATTTATTAGTTACATTGAAAAAAATTCTGCGATCGGTCCCAGCGTTAAAGCGGGGAAAAACGATAAGGCTGCTACTACCACAAGAACACCAAACAAAACAACGCCGAATGCAATGCTGTCAACTTTTAATGTTCCTTCCGAAAATGGAATTGATTTTTTTAACGCCAGCGAGCCCGCAATAGCAATAGGTCCGATGATCGGGAGATACCTTCCAATAAGCATTACAGTACCCGTCATAATATTCCAGAATGCGGTATTGTCACCCAGTCCTTCAAAGCCGGAACCATTGTTAGCTGCTGCTGAAGAAAATTCATAAAGCATTTCCGAAAATCCGTGATACGATGGATTGTTAAGCCAGCCGATTGAAGCGTTATTTGCTGCAATAAAAGATGAGATCGCGGTACCAACCAAAATTAAAAACGGGTGAAGGAGTATAATCAGTGAAGCTATTTTTACTTCCCTTGCTTCAATCTTTTTCCCCAGAAATTCCGGAGTTCTTCCGACCATCAATCCGCCGATAAAAACCGCAATAATTACAAACATAAAAAAGTTAATAAAACCTACTCCAACTCCACCGTAAATCGAGTTAATCATCATATCAACAAGATAAATCCCACCAGAAAGCGGAGTCTGACTATCGTGCATTGAATTAACAGAACCATTAGAGGTTGATGTTGTAGAAACTCCCCAAAGTGCAGAAGCGGCGGGACCAAAACGGACTTCCTTTCCTTCCATACTTCCCATTGGCTGGGATACACCAAGCTTTGCTATTTCCGGATTTCCCGCAGATTCAAGCGATACCGTCGTGCTTACAAATGAGAGGAAAGCAACTGTCATCACTCCAAAAAATATCCATGCGAGTTTTTTCTTTTCAAAATAAAATCCAAATGCAAAAACTAATGCGACCGGTATAATCAGAATAGAAAAATTTTCAACAATATTTGTAAGGTAATTAGGATTCTCAAAAGGATGAGCAGAATTAGGACCAAAGAATCCGCCGCCGTTAGTACCCAATTGTTTTATAGCAACCATCGGTGCAACCGGTCCGGTGGCAACAAAAGTTGTGTCTCCTTCAAGTGTAATTACTTTTTGCGGTCCTTCGAAAGTTGTGGGTGTTCCATTTAAAAGAAGTATTACCGCTATTAGAATAGAAGGTGGGAGCAAAATCCGTGTGCAGCTTTTAAGAAATAGATTATAAAAATTGCCAATATCTGTTGATTTTTTTTCTTTTAATCCTTTAAATAATAATGCAAGCGCAGCAATCCCGGTTGCCGCGGTAACGAACTGTAAAAAGCAGATAACTATTAATTGTGAAAAATATGTTAAGCCCGTTTCACCCGAATAATGCTGAAGATTTGTATTGGACGTAAAACTTGCGGCAGTATTGTAAGCGAGTGTTGCTTCCATATTTGAAATCTTTGCCGGATTCCAGAATGGAATAATTCCCTGGATCATTAAAAGAATTATTGCCCAGACAAAAAAGACTGCATTAAGCCTAAGCAAAGCTTTCATATTATTTTTCCAATCCAGTGACTCATCGGGATTTATAGAAGCAATTTTAAAAACAAACTTTTCAATAGGTGAAAGAAAATCGCTCCAGACTTTTTCACCTTTAAAAACTTTGCTGATATGTTTGCCTAAAGGATAGGCAAGAATAAAAGTTAGAAGAATAATTAATACAACACCGTTTAATTCAGGATTCATTTCCTCTCCTTAAAATTTTTCCGGTTTAACTAATGCATAAAAGAGATATGCAAATACGAGTGCGCTTATTATTAATAATAAAATCATTGTGACTCCTTTACATTTATAACTTATCAAAAAGTTGAATTGACTTAAAAAACAGATAGAAGCAAAAAACTCCCAGCATAATCATTAATATTTCCAGCATTGTTAAATCCTTTTTTCGGCAAGATAACTCTAATAAAGTGCCAGAGCGCTAAGTATTGCTTTTACAATTACTTAGGCTACAAATATCAAACTGTTTTACCGATAATGCTTTCAAAATGGAAGGGTCATTTTTTATATTGGAAGGGTAAATAATAAATGATCATGAGAAGTAAATGAAATAGTTCATTTGACACAGTCATTAAAATCAAGAAGCCTCAATACGAACTGTATTAAGGTTTTTTTGGCGGGGCCGAATATTAGCTCATTTTCTTCCATTTCTGGTGCTGTTAGGAATTGGTTTGAATGATTTTTGTGATAACCATATAAATGAATTTAAAGGAAATTATAAAGGAGCTAAAAAATGAAAATTTTATTTTCAACAATAATTCTTTGTTTCTTTTGTACACAATTTGTTTCGGCAGCTGACTTAGAGTTAAATATTGCTGTCTCAAAGAATATATTTTTAACAGCTGAGCCAATCGAGGTTGGTGTGACCCTAAAGAATTCCAGTAACCAGATTATAATGACGAAGTATCCGCATCCCTCTGTACAAACTCTCAGATTAGATATAATTGATGATGCAGGAAATATTGTCCCCTATAACGGTTATTATGCAAGTGGAGAAAAAATTAGTCTGGAACTACAGCCAAATGAAGAATTTTACCAGTTATTGGTACTTGACGAACTATTCGGTACTGGGTATAGTACAGAGCTGTATAATATGAGTATTGATCCTGGGAATTATAGTATACAGGCTTTTTTTACAGATGGTGTATTCAACATCGCAAGTGACACGATTTCAATCGAGGTTGTCCCTCCCTCTGGAAAGGAATTAGATGTTTATACTGAATTTTTGCGAATTTCTAATAGTAATAATAATACCAATCAGCAAAACATTTTAGATGTCTGTAATAAGTATCTAATGTTAGTTGAACATAATCCCTCAAGTGTTTATTCTCCCACAATACTAGTTCAACTGTCAGCTTTATATTATGTAGTTTTAAAGGACAAGCACAAAGCTGAAAAAATTCTAAAGAAATTACTCCAGGAATACCCTGGTTCAGGTAAATGTAGAAATCATATAACAACTATACTTGATTCGATACCATCAAAATCAGGCAAAATTGACTTTTTACAAAAAGTTAAAACTCAGAGTAAAGGTTCCTTAATGGAAAAAATATATAATAAAAAACTAGCTGAAATCAATTAATGGAGTAAAAAGATGAAAATGAGAATAAGATATGTAACATTGATATTATTATTTTCACTTTAACTAACCATACTAATCAATCCTTTTTTAACAAGATGTATCTGAGATTAGTCGATACAAAGTTGGTACAGTGTCGGTACACAGGCAGTGGGATTTACTTACCGCTTTTAAAATCAAAAAGCCTCAATACGAATTGTATTAAGGCTTTCAAATGCGGGGACCGATCCCCGCTGATGTTCTTAGCGGGACAGGCGAGACTTGATTCTCGCATCCTGTTACATAAAAAAATCCCCTCCGGAAAACCGTGGGGATTTTTTTATGCGGGGCCGATCCCGATTCGCCATCGGGACGACGCCTGCGTGACTTAATACGTCATTGTCCGTTACATAAAAATCCTTTAAAATCAACAAAGCTCTGTAAGTTTTTAACTTAGAGGATTTTTTTATGGCGGGGCCGACGAGACTCGAACTCGCGACCTCCTGCGTGACAGGCAGGCGTTCTAACCAACTGAACTACGACCCCGAATTATGTAAAGAACTTTTACCGGGCAGCCATTCTAACCAATCCGTCCTGTTTTACAGGACGAGACACGCTGAACTACGACCCCGGAATATCTGAGAACTTTTCAAAAAAGAGATTCAAATATATGCCAACAACACCCTAAAATCAACTCTTTTATAATGTATGAGCCAAATTTTATTGTCCGAAAGAAATACCTACGGCTTTTGCCGCAAATACTGCCTGATCATCGGGTTTTACCAGTTTCTGCCGTGCAATGGCATCTTCTATTTTTACATTCCTGATCTCGCTCCCTTTGAGCGCAACCATTCTGTCGAATTTCTTCCTGCTTGCAAGGTCTATTGCGTATGCACCGAATTTAGTCGACAATATTCTGTCATATGCAGTGGGACTCCCTCCCCTCTGCAGATGCCCTAATACTGTTACTCTGGTCTCTCTTCCGGTGTTCTGCTCGATCTTCTTGGCTACTACTTCCCCGATGCCGCCAAGCTGGTTCGGATCATGCCTTTTGATGTCCTGACCTTTTACTACTAATCCGCCGTCCTGCGATTTGGCGCCTTCGGCTACGCAGACAAGACTGAATTTTTTTCCCTGAAGTTCACGTTCCTTAATCTTATTATAGATCTTATCCCACGAGAAAGGGATTTCCGGTATCAATATAATATCGGCGCCTCCTGCAAGACCTCCGTTCAAGGCAATCCATCCGGCATACCGTCCCATTACTTCTACAACGATTACACGGTGATGGGATGATGCGGTTGTATGAAGTCTGTCGAGCGCCCACATTACAACATATACAGCCGAGTCGTGTCCAAAAGTCATATCGGTTGCTTCAAGATCATTATCGATGGTCTTTGGTACTCCTATCACATTCATTCCCAGGGCCGACATTTTATTGCAGATGTGCATTGTGCCGTCACCGCCGATTGCAATTAATGCATCAAGGTTCCAGGCCTGGTAATTTTTCAGTGCGTCCTGTGATTTATCGAATATTTCAATTCTGCCGTCGCGATCAACGGGCCAGTGGAATGGATCTCCTTTGTTGGAAGAACCCAGCACAGTTCCCCCTCTTGCCAGTATACCTGAAACATCATCATTTTTAAGTTCTTTTGCTCTTCCTTCTACCAGGCCTTCGAAGCCGTCTCTTATTCCGAATACAGTCATTCCGTAATCCTGTGCGGGCTTCGTTACCCCGCGGATAACGGCATTTAGTCCGGGACAATCGCCTCCGCCTGTTAATATTCCAATTCTTTTTACCTTTCCTGCCGGCATTTTATTCCTTCACTTTTTAAATATAGATCGGCTTTAAATATAATATTTTTGAATGACGTTTGAAGAGAGGATGGAGGATTTATTTTTAGGATTTTTTTTATAGCGGAATACTGTTTAGGTTTACCTATGTTTTCTTAAGCCGAACAGCGTTCGGCTTTACAGGAGCGAACGGCGATCGGCTTTACAGGTATTAATAGTGATCCTCGTATTCAACTTTGCCCTCTTCTGTAAATTTCTTTTCATAGCTGAGCCGGCCTTTATCGTATTTCTGGATCCGCTCGGTTTTTCCGTCCTGGTAGTATCTTCGTGATTCACCGTTTATAACGCCGTTATCATAATGGGCAACAATTCTTAATTGTCCGTTCGGATAATAAGCTTTCAGATCTCCCTGCATTTTATCATTGATAAAATTTACTGTGGAAGCAATGTTTCCATTTTCAAAGTAATATTTCTGCACGCCGTTCTTTTTGCCGTTTTCCATTGTTGTCGTCGATTCGAGTTTGCCGCTGTCATAATACGTCTTCTCAATATTCCCCTCGTCGGGATTATTCTTACTTTCCTGGCAGCCTGCTGCAACAGAAAAGAGAGTAAAAATGACGATAAACTGGAATGAAACTCTGAACATCTTAATTCTCCGTAAAATTCTTTATTCGGTACAAAAATTAAAAAAATGAAAGCCTAAATTAAAGGCGAAGAGCGAAGGACGGAGTAATGGAGGAATGATAAAAGGAATCGTAAACTGGTTGAGTGATGTGAACGGTGTTGACATTCATATCATTCAATTCTTAAATATTAAGGTACTCATTCCAGATTTTATAAAGCTGCCAGGTAGCATAAACATCTTCTCCGCAGTATACAGCTATATCCTTTACCCTGCCTGATTCATAAAGATCCTTAACGTCCATTCCTGTGATGCCTTTTGATTTGGGAGATTCAATTCCGAAAGCGCTGCAGTAAAAATCCAGGTTGAATTTCCTCGTCAGACCCGAAAAAGTAAGCTGATCAAGGAGATCTATATGGTACGACTGATCATACCTTTTCCCGATAAGATTTTTAGATGGCTTAACCTTCAGCATTGCAGATCTGATCATAAGAAAAGGAGCATCAAACCCCCTCCCGTTGAAAGTAATGACCTGGCCGGCAACGTCCGCAATCCTCCAGAACGACGTTAACATTTCTTTTTCATCAACCGCTTTGTATTGAACTTTCTTTTCATCGGATGACCATTCTTCTCCTGAAGGATCATTATAATAAACAAACATCTTTTCTTTTTCTACATCGAAAATTCCGATAGCAACTACGCTTGCAGTATACGGATAGAGACTGGTATACCTTACAGCTTCTTCCCGTTTTTCTTTCCGCAGTGCTTCAGTAGGTTCTTTTTCTGCGTACCTGAGAAGATATTCCTGCTGACTTTCAGTTAATGATTCAAATGGGCGGCAGCAGGTTTCAATATCAAAAACGATTCGGCGCATTCTCTCCCCAAATTATTCTTTGATTATTTTAACTTCTCCCTCAAAGGATTTTACTTTCTCATAGAAGAATTCCGGCAGTGCCATCGATTTCCTGGTCTTCGGGTCTACCTGGACAACAACTCCGGAGCCGTCCACTATAATTTCATTCGTTCTTTTATTTTCAATAATGTGGTCAAATCCGTATGAAGAGTTTTTAATGTAAGAAATTCTCGTGTAGATGTTCAGCTCATCATCATAGTGTGCATGTCCGCGGTAATTGATTTCGTTCCTTACCATAAAGAATAACCTGCCGTCTGAAAAAATACCGCCTTCCGGCATCAGGCCGGCGGCTTTGATGTATTGAAGTCTTGCGTGTTCAAAATAGTTAATGTATACAGCATTATTGCATACACCGAGCATATCTACTTCATTAAAACGGACAGTTACCGTTATCTTATGTTTGAATTCAGCTTTATCCATCTTAATTGAATACTTCCCTGATAATTTTACAAGCCTTGTCTGTCTCATCGAAGCTGACGTCCAGGTGAGTAATTGCCCTGAGCGAATCGATTTTTCCCACCGAGATTAAAAGTCCTTTTTCCTTACAGGCAGCAATTGCCTTTTCGACAGTCATCTTCAAAGGTCTGAATATCAGTATGTTCGTCTGTACAGCATCCATATTTATCTCGAGTGATGAGATCCCGGATATTGTTTCGGCAAGGATTTTTGCTTTCCTGTGATCTTCTTCGAGCCTTTCAATATTGTTCTTCAAGGCGTACAAACCGGCCGCAGCTATAATTCCCGCCTGCCTCATTCCCCCGCCCCAGGCTTTTCTAACTCTGAATGCTTCTTTAATAAATTCTTTTGTTCCCGCAATGATAGATCCAACCGGCGCACCGAGACCTTTGGAAAGACAGCAGGAGATCGTATCGAAATGTTCCGCATAGTCCTTTACCGGAATTCCCGAAGCAATGGATGCATTCCATATTCTTGCTCCGTCCAGGTGATAGTAAAGATTATATTTTTTTGCAAGCTTTCCGAGTGCGGCAATATTATCAAGAGGGTGAATCGTACCTCCCGCCCTGTTATGAGTGTTTTCCACTTCGATAACTTTTGTCTTCGGCATATAATAAGCGCTGGCGGGACGGATAAAAGGCTCCACCTGTCCGGGTGTAATTACGCCGCTCTTCCCGTCGATCGGGGAAAGCTGAATCCCGCTTAGGGCTGCAGGAGAACCCGATTCATAATTAAATATATGGGAATCTCTTTCACAGATTACTTCATCTCCCGGGTTTGTTAAGACGTTAAGACATACCTGGTTGCCCATTACACCGCTCGACACAAACAGAGCAGCTTCTTTTCCCAAAAGTTCTGCAGCATATTCCTGCAGTTTATTCACCGAGGGGTCTTCCTGGAAAACATCGTCGCCTACTTCTGCTTCATACATTGCCTTACGCATCGCTTCAGATGGACGGGTAATGGTATCGCTTCTTAAATCAATAAATTTTTCTGACATTTTTATACTATATTTTTTGAATTATGATTAGTTAAAGATTGAATTTTTCTTTCAGTTTTTTAAGAATGATTATTCCTATAACCCATAAAGAGAAAACCGAACAGAGTGTCGGTATAAGTGAATGGGTTTTTGTATAAAAGGTTTCACCTGTTTCAACAGGAACATCCTCTACGATGATATCTTTGGTGAACATCTTTGACTGTATTTTTGTAATGCCAAGCGGATTGATATAACAGCTTATGCCTCCGTTTGCGGCCCGCAGTACAGACCTCCGGTTCTCGACTGCCCTGAGCACCGACATTTCCTTATGCTGATATGGCCCGCTTGAATTTCCGTACCAGCTGTCATTTGTTACAACCGTAATCAGCTGAGCTCCTTTTTTAACGAATGATGCAACAAAATCGGGATAAATTGATTCGTAGCAAACCAGCCCGTTCAGCTTCAGCGTATCCTGGCTGCCCGTTTCATTTTTAATCTTAAGAGGAACAGTAAATACTAAAGTATCCTTGCCTACGTTCCATCCTGTGATTCCTACTCCCCATTTTATCAAATCTCCTAAAAATGGAAAAGTATCTACGAAAGGTACTCTTTCACCGAAGGGAACGAGCTTCATCTTACCGTATCTCTGAATTTCTCTTGTGTAAGGAGAAAAAAGGAAAATCGCATTATATGTTCTGTAATAAAAATTACCATTCGGATTGTACTTTGAATCTGCCGGCAGTCCGGGACCTTTTTCGTCATACCGGATATCAGGCATCCCCGAGAGGATATAAACACCATTCTCCCGTGTAAAATCAAATATAGAATCCTGTGCATTCCTGTAAAGACCGCTCATTAAAAAAACAGGCAGTGCAGTTTCCGGCCAAACGACTAACTCAGCGCCTTCTTTAACGGCTTTGCGGGACATCTCCAGATAACTGTGTGTCAGCTGATCAACACTTCCGCCGCTCCATTTTTCCCAGGGATCGAGATTCGGCTGAATCAATCCTACCCGCACTGTTTTGTTTGAAATCTTAAAGGTATTCAGCCTGTATGCCCCGTAAATAATCATAATTAAAATCAGAGTGATACCCAAACCGAAGTGCAGGAACGAATACTTCCTTTTCAGCGGATAAAAAGACAGGCCCTTGTAAAGAAGGACATTTATGAATACTACAATAAGAGATAATCCCAGAGTGCCCACAATATCCGCTGCCTGAATGAAACTTGTAAAATGAGGCAAACCGTTGCCGAGTGTCAGCCAGGGAAAGCTTAGATCGGTAAGCATGTATACATATTCATAACTTACCCAGAAAAGCGGAAAAAGAAACAACGTAACCCAGGCAGGAAAGATCTTTCTTGAAAAATAAAGCAGCGTAGAGGGTATAAGAAAGAAGACAGGATTGACAAACAGAAGAAGCGCACCGGATATCATTAGAAAAGGATCGGACTCCTTCTGCCAGCTTCCTACCCAGTAAATTGTAATCAGTCCGAAAACAAATGCCGTCAGGTAAGTTGCTGAATTTATTTCGAGCAGTTTTCCGCGTCTTTCAACGACAATAAAATAAGGAACCAGCGCTATCAGCATTAAAATAGTAAAAGGAAACGGAAAGGGGGGAAAAGAAACCCCGAGAAAAATACCGCTGAGAATTAAAAGAAGCCTGTCTTTTCTCCTTAGCTTTTTTTCTTCTTCAGTTATAAACGGTTTGTTTTTCCAGAAGAAAATTTTCAATGTTTTGCTTTCCATTTTTTAAATATAAATCTCAGCAATATAAAAGCGGCAGCAGCTCCCGTAATTATCCATGCTCATATTGCTGTACGTTGAAAGATAACGGTCAATTACTTCAATGTTGTTCCCGAATATAACACCGAGATAAATAATTATTGCATTCCAGACAAAAGCGCTGATGGCAGCAAGGATTGCAGTCTTCTTAAATTCAAGTTCGCTGAGACCGGCAAAGAATGAAATAACCGAGCGGGTTCCCGGAAGAAACCTGTTTGCAAGTATTATCCAGTATCCCCATTTTTTGAACCAGAGTTCCACTTTTGTAAGTCCTTCAACCGAAATAAATTTTATTTTGCCCTGCTGTATAACCTTTCTGTCGAGCTGGGTGCCTATATAGAACAACGTCATAAAGCCGATCACGCTGCCGACGGTTGTAAATAAGAGAGTAGGTATAAAGTGAAGTTCACCTGTACCGATAAGCGACCCCCCGACAACAATAACAAGATCGCTGGGAGACGGGGGAAACACATTCTCAATAAATGAAAAAAAGAATAGTGCGATATAGATCCAGAACGGAGTCAGCTGTGAAATGAAATCGAGGATATGTTCAATCATACTTAAGCGTCTTTAATTAAAAGTACGGTTGAAAAAACTGCAGCTCCTTCTTCCCTCCCGACAAATCCCAGTTTCTCATTGGTTCCTGCTTTCACCGAAACCTGATCCAGGGCAACACCAAGGATTGATGAAATATTTTCACGCATCTTTATGATGTAGGGTGCAATTTTGGGCTGCTGCAGGGAGATCATCGCATCGATATTCCCGAGCGAATAACCTTTCTGCCTGACAAGTTTATACGTCATTCTGAGAAAAGTAGAACTGTCTGCATCTTTATATTTCGGATCAGTATCCGGAAAGTGCTGTCCTATATCGCCCAGGGCAAGAGCACCGAGCATAGCATCGGTAATTGAATGGAGCAGGACGTCGGCATCTGAATGTCCCAGCAGTCCCTTTGGATGCGGAATTTCTATTCCGCCCAAAATTAATTTGCGTCCAGTGGTCAGGGCATGTACATCAAAACCAAATCCGGTTCTGAATTGCTGGTTCAATACCTTATCTCAAAATGTGTGAATTCATTTTTACTTTCTCCCCACTCTATTTTGCAGTTCTTAACCGCTGCATGTGAAGGACCAACCTTTATCCTCTTGAATAATTCCTCTATCTTTGCTTTGTTTCCTTCAACTACCGTAAGAACCTCACCTGAAAAAAGATTTTTTGCATAACCGTTAAGGCCGAGACTTTCAGCATTTTTAATAATAAAGTACCTGAATCCCACACCCTGCACAAGCCCGTTCGCAATGATCTCCGCACGTTTTTCACTATTAGTCATACCGCATGTTCATTTTTTTATCTATTAACTCCGATACCAGCAGTCCTGAAAATATAAGAGCACCGCCAATAAATCCAAAATTAGATATTTTTTCCCTCAACACAAAAAAAGCTACGGCGGCGGCAAATATCGGTTCAAAGGAATATATAATGCCTGCTCTTGCCGGAAGTATCAACTTCTGGTACTTAGTCATTATAATAGTTGTTACGATAGTTGCAAGTATTGATGTGTATCCCACGGCGAAGAGCAAATTTACAGTTAACTCAATATGCGGGGTTTCGAGACCGAAAAATGAAAGTATGACCGCGAATAAAATACCGCATACGCCCGTAACGGCTATCTGTATAAAAACCAGGGGTCTGAAGTCATACTTCCTGCTGATTATATCGAGGTACACAACATAGAGGGAGAAAAAGAAAGCGCAGAGCAGAGTAAAGAAATCCCCGAGGTTAAATCCTTCACCTATCTCCGAAAATACCGAAAGGAGTGAGGTCCCGCTGCTTGAAAGAAAAATCAGTCCGATTATTACCAGGATGATCCCGGCTACGCTTCCCTTCGATGGAAGTTTTTTTTCGATAATGATCTGAAGAAGCGGGGTAAAAAGGACAAAAGATCCGGTTATAAACCCCGACTTGGTAGCAGATGTATAATTTAGTCCTATTGTCTGGGTTGAGAATCCCAGGAAATAAAAAACCCCCAGCAGAATACCGCCAAGAAGGACGTTCTTTGATATCCCTTTTAGCGCTTTAAAGAGGAAAGGCAGTAGTATAAGTGCGGCCAGTGTGAAGCGCAGCGAGATGAATATCAACGGCGATACATCATTTAAGGCACTCTTGATTATAGTAAAAGTAGCACCCCAGATCAGGGTAGCAGTAATAAGAGCAGTTTCGCCTTTAAATTTCATCATACGAACAGTGTGCCTGATTGGAGGAACTTACTCACCTTTCTCCTTTTCGTGCGAGTATCCGAATGAACGCAGCATCTTTTCATCTGTACGCCAGTTTTTTCTCACTTTCACGCGAAGTTCAAGATAAACTTCACGCTGCAGGAATTCCTCGATAGATTTACGGGCGATCTCTCCCAGTTTTTTAATAGCTGCACCCTGCTTCCCTATAATAATTCCTTTCTGCCCCTCCCTTTCAACAACGATCTCTGCATCTATATAGTCTTTGTTTGATTCTCTTTCTTTAAAATCATTGATCAATACTTCCACAGAGTATGGAATTTCTTCATGGTAAAGTTCAAGTACTTTTTCTCTTATTATCTCAGAGACAAAAAACCTCTCATTCTCATCTGCGACTATATCGTCCGGGTAAAACTTAGGATTTTCGGGAAGCAGATCTACCATTTCCACAAGAACTTTCTGAACATTATAATTTACACTTGCGGCGAGGGGAATAACGCTCTTAAATAATCCTTTCCCTTCAAATTTAGAAAGCATCACCGTTACAACTTCCTGGCTTAAGAGATCTACTTTATTCATAAGTAAGATCACGGGAACGCCCGATTCCATAACTTTTTTAATTTCAGGAAGCGACAGAAGTTTTTCCCCTTCAGGATCATCACTCGCATCAATAATTAATAGAAAAATATCGGCATCTCTGATTGAACGGTTGACATCATCCATCATTTTTTCCTGAAGCAGATACGACGGCTTCAGGATCCCGGGGGTATCAAGAAATACTATCTGGTAATTTTCCTCTGACAAAATGCCAAGAATTCTTTTCCTGGTCGTCTGGGGTTTCTCATTTACAATCGAGATCTTCTGGGCCAGCAATGCATTAAGCAAAGTCGATTTACCTGCATTAGGCAGCCCCAGTATTGCAGCATATCCTGCTTTAGTTTCCATCTTATCTCTTCATTTTATTGAATAACTACGGCCGTTCCGCTTGCACTTACCATCAGCATATTCCCCGTACCTCCGCCTATAGTTTCGTAATCAAGGTCGACGCCTATAACGGCATTTGCTCCCATAGCCTGCGCATTTTCCATCATTTCCGCAACTGCTATATCCTTTGCCCTCCTGAGCTCTTTTTCGTATGCGGCAGACCGTCCGCCTACAATATCCCTTATCCCGGCGAATATATCCTTAAAGATATTTGCACCCATGATCGCTTCACCGGATACGAGTCCGAAATACTGTGTAATTTTTTTACCTTCGACTACATTAGTTGTGGTTACGAGCATTTTTTCATCCATTATTGAAACATATCCTGTAAAATACTAAAATGGCGTGAATTTTTTGTGAGAATAATTGGGTTTAATTGCAGCAGATTCACCCTGAATAGGAATAGAAGGCAGAATTAGATCAAAGTTTGGTAAGCTTTGCTTTTGCCTGCCTATGACTATCGAAAAAGAACCAGGCAGATATTATGATAGCAAATGAAAAGATGAAACCAATTAATGAAACATTCCCTGCGGTGAATACAGTTTTAATTCCATGAACCAATCTTTCAGCCAGGTATATAAGATTATTCACACTATCGTTTCCTTCGGATGATGCCTGACCGGCAGAGATGATATAGGAGGTAAGGTACCCGATTATCGCAAGACTAATGAGAACGAAGATCGAGGAGATTGAAAAGATGAAGTACCGCTGTGCTTTTGGTTCGTGCCTACGGACAATTTTCTTCATTAAAACCGTAGTGAAAGCCGGGGAAGGCTTTCTTTCGTTGTATTTCTTTAATCCGGAATGTACAAGCTGCATTGCATATAATTTTCTCCTGGCATCTTCCGATGCATCGAGGATCTTCCTGACGTCTTTTAATTCAGCCGGGCTTAACTCACCGTCTATATATCTATTGAGTATTTCATCTGTCAGTCCGGTCATAACATCTCCAATGTATAATTGCTTTTAAGTACGATATCCTTAAGAGCATTCCTCGACCTGTGAAGAAGCACCTTAACATTAGAAACCGAATAATTTGTAACTTCACTTATCTCTTCGCAGGACATCTCTTCAAGATAGAACATAGTAATTACTGATGCATACTTAGGAGGCAGTTTATCAATCAGCTCAGTCAGAAGCAAGCCCAGTTCTTTTTTTTCGGAATCGGCCGGGTAAGTATCATCTGAAATATTAAGCTCTTCATCTATGGAGTCATCTCTTTTTCAATCTTTCTTTTCTTTGCAGACAGCCTTGTTAATGCTGTGTTATAAACAATCCTGTAAAACCATGTAGAGAATTTAGCTTCCTGTTTAAAATTATTCAATCCGTAATATGCTTTAAGAAAAGCATCCTGAAGAACTTCCTCAGCCTCCATATTATCCTTTAACATGTTACACAAGAGCGAAAACGCTTTATTCTTATATCTATCTACCAGTATTTCAAAATCAGATTGATTTCCTTTCCTGACAGATTCGATTACCTCTGCATCGGTTAATTCTCTCATCTATCCATTAGACCTGGTTTTTTGAAATTTGGTTACAGACCAGATACAATGTATAATTATAAATGAACAATGTATAATTAAAAATGAAAAAGGATGTCAGGTGTAGTATTTACAATACCGTTCAAAAACAAATGTTCGACCAGGCATTTCAAGATTTAATCCAGAAATGTACCGGATTCTTGTCGGTAAACTGGAATAAACGCATTCAGGACGTATTCAGAAGGTAGTATTAACGAGAGTTATAGGAGAAGGTGATGAGAAGATCAGGAGGTAAGATAGCAAAGACGTGAAATAAGGCTGCAAGATTTATCCAGTTTCCCCTTCCTTTTTCTGATTTTTCGTGTAACCTTTATCAATCCTGATTGGTCTGAACAGGTAGAAGCTGATTATAACAGCTGTAACCAAAAGATAATTTTACAGTCTTAACAGATAAAAAGGTAACAAAATGGCTAGTGAAGTAATTGCAGTATTCATCCCGATAGTGATGACCCTGGTAGCAGGACTCGTGCTTGTAACATATTTCTATTTGCGCTCACGGGAGCGTCAGATGCTTATAGATAAAGGTTTAAGCGCAGACTCAATCAAAGAATTCTTTGAAAGCAAAAAAGATCCATACAGGCTTATGAAAATAGGCGTAATAACTGTAGCATTTGGAATTTCGCTCGGGTTCGGGCTCTGGCTGCAGGATATAACTAATAAAGATTACTGGACGCCATTTTCAATTTTTACGATTACAGGTTTCGGTTTTGTCATAGCGAACCTTGTTGCGAATAAATACAGGAACATCCAGCAATAAGCATCAGCAAAAGATACGGGGTGAGCGAATGCGGCTCCCCCGGGAAGATGATTTTTGTAAATAGAAAAAATTGTGATTGTAATACACAGTGTTTAGAGTAGAAAAGAAGCTGCCCCAAAGCTGACAATCAGATCCTGATGACAGCTCAGGACAGCTCCTTTATCAATTTAGTCTTAAGCTTTTCCGGCCTGAACATTTTCCGCGACTTCAGCTTCCTGAGTTTCCAGCCAGCGTTCTGCATCCAAAGCAGCCATACATCCTGAACCTGCGGCAGTTATTGCCTGCCTGTAAGTTTTGTCTGCAACATCCCCGGCTGCAAATATGCCGGGAATATTTGTATATGTAGAACCCTCCTGTACCCTGAGGTATCCGGTTTCATCCATATCAAGAATACCTTTGAAAAGCTCTGTATTGGGTTTGTGTCCTATCCCTATAAATAATCCATCAGCAGCAAGTTCCGAAGTTGAAGATCTTTTGTATCCTCAAGAAGAACTCCGGTCATCACTTTCTTTCCGTCTTCAGTTTTTCCGAGTACTTCCTTAACGACTTTATTAGTCATAAACTTAATCTTAGGATTATTCTGCGCCCGGTCGAGCATAATTTTAGAAGCTCTGAATTCTTCTCTCCTGTGGATAATTGTCACCTCAGAAGCAAACTTTGTAAGGAAGTTAGCTTCTTCCATAGCAGTATCTCCTCCGCCGACAACAATAACCTTCAGATTCTTAAAGAAAAATCCATCGCAGGTTGCACAGGCTGAAACACCGTAACCCATAAAATGTTTTTCACTTTCAATGCCGAGAAGTTTTGCGGAAGCTCCGGTAGCAACAATAACTGCATCAGCAGTATATACTTCATCATATGATTTCAAGACGAATGGTCTCTTAGAAAAATCAACTTCAGTAATTTCTTTGTAATACGATTTAGCTCCGAAACGGTGAGCCTGGTTGCGCATAACATCCATTAACTCCGGACCCATGAATACCTTTTTCAAAACCCGGGTAATTTTCAACTTCAGTAGTGATCGTAAGCTGGCCTCCCGGCTGCATACCTTCAAAGATCACGGGATCCAGCTCGGCTCTCGCATTATATAAAGCAGCAGTAAACCCTGCAGGACCCGAACCAATGATAATTATTTTGTGATGATTCTGGTTTTTTTCTGTATCAGACATTTTTGCTCCATAAAAACTATAATTAAGTACTTTAGATTAGATTCCAATATTACTGAAAAGTTTCTAATTCAATTTTCCTCACTGCAAATTTACGAATTACTATCGTGATTTTTAAAGTCTCGGGAATGTAAAATAAACAATGCATTCCTTTTTAGCCCGGAAAGTTTTGTCCTTTTAACCGGACTTTCCTTAAATCTGCTGTTAAATTCCTTATTACTCATCCCTGCAATTTCAGATAATCTGATCCCGGTTTTACCATTTTTGGGATAAAATTCTTTTTCACCGCAGCTTTCACTGAATTTTATATTCCAGGGACAAACATCCTGGCAAATATCGCAGCCGAATACCCAGTTATCAAATTTTCCTTCAAATGACGGTGATATCTCACCCTTATTTTCAATCGTGAGATAGGAGATGCATTTGCCCGAATCTACTACATATTCATCCACGATAGCCTGTGTGGGACAGGCATCTATACAGGCAGTGCACGATCCGCAGTGATCGGGTAACAGCTGCGAATAATCGAATTCATAATTTGTAATGAGATTCGCAATAAAAAACCAGCTGCCTATTCCGGGATTAATAACGTTCGTATGCTTTCCCTGCCAGCCGATCCCTGCCCTCACAGCCCAGGCCTTATCCATTACGGGACCGGTATCAACGTATGAAATAGATTTAAAATCAGGGTCGAGTCTGCTCAATTCTTTTTCAAGCAGATCAAGCTTTTCCCATATTACCAGGTGATAATCCCTGCCCCATGCATAGCGTGAGATTTTACCTTCCGGCTGCTGAATTTCTTCTTCATCATTATCTATGGAATGCTGGACCGGAGTATAATAGTTAAGAGCAAGGGAAATTACACTTTTTGCATCGGGAAGAATTTCGCGTACTTCTTTTCGCTTATCTGTATTTCTTTCCATGTATTTCATCCCTGCCTGGTATCCCTTTGCAAGCCATCCTTTGAGATGAGCTGTTTCCTCATCGAGTGCATCAGCCTTTGCAAATCCCACAAGATCAAATCCTATCCGCAAAGCAAGTTCTTTAACTATTTCATTATTCAATTTCATCGCTCTGATTCTAAAATCCTATCCTGCTGATCCTTTAACCCTGAGATACTTTATCACCATTTCAAGACCTTCTTAAATGCCTTCACAAACACATATCCATCTTCAACTATGACTTCAAAAGAACTGAGTCCTCTCTGCCCGGTTGGGGTTTTGCCTGTTTCAAGACTGAACATCCAGCCGTGAGCAGGACAAACTACGCAGCCGTCCTCAAGAAAGCCGTCATAAATCAGGGGTGAATGCTGATGAGGACATATATTACTTAATGCGTATATCTTATCATCAACTTTAAAAACCGCAACATCAACATCATCAACTATAAATCTTTTTCCCGAATTATTCACAAGGTCAGTTGTCCGGCATACTTTGAAAAATCCTTCCATCAGAATGACTTAAACTTTTCCTTTATACGGATTCCCTTTTCGCCGGAGTTCAGGGTTGCAAATGCAGTTTCCGGGTCGTGCTCAAAAAATAATTTCCAATCCTCATCGAGAGCTCTCCGGAGTATCTTCTTTTTCTCTTCAACAGTCACCAAAGGCTGAAGGTCATATCCCATCACATAAGGAAGCGGGATATGAGCTGTAGTTGGGAACAAATCGCAGACGTAAATGAAAGTATTTGATGAATCTGACAACTTCAGGAGCTGCTGACCGAATGTATGTCCGTTCACTATGATAAAATCAATCTCATCGTCAAATTGTTTCTCGCCTTCTATCTGCATAAGGACGCCGGCTTCTTTCAGAGGAACAAAATTTTCTTTTATGTAGCTTCCTTTGTCCCTTTCAGAAGGATCCATAGCCCATTTATAATTTTCTTTCTGGACATAATATGTTGCATTAGGAAAAGCTGGTTCAAGCTTATCGTTATTTTGTACTGTTGAGCCGCCGGTGTGGTCGAAGTGAAGGTGCGTCAGGATAACATCGGTTATATCACGGGGCTCAAGGTTTAACTTTGCAAGGGAACTTTTTAACGAATATGAATCCTGTTCTATTGCATAGATTTCTTTATTCTTATCATTCCATTTCTCTCCCATTCCCGTATCCACAAGGATCTTTTTTGATTCCGATATCAGCAGAAGATTCCGTGTAGCAAGCTTTATCCTGTTCATCTCATCGGCGGGATTAGTCTTTTCCCATAGAGGTTTAGGAACAATTCCGAACATTGCCCCGCCATCCAGTCCGAAATAACCTGATTCGATTATATGCACATCATATTTACCTATTTTCATACGATCCTGAAGTTTTTGATAATTCTTAAAGAATTTAAAGTTAAAGAAGATTTATTAAAGGTGAAAGGAATTCTGACAGCAGCCCGATTTAAACAGAAAAAGGACACCATTCAGATGTCCTTTTCCGTCCCCGTTGATATCTTTTTTACCTGGTGCAACCCCCACAACAAAACTCCCCTGAACAATTCCCCAAAGTTGAGTTTTTCAGCACTCCCCTGGCCGCAAACTCCCCTGGGTCCCGTTGGTGTCCAGTCTCCCCTGGCCACATCCCCCAACGTTTTTTCCGCTACTCCCCTGCAGCAAAAAATTTAAGAACTAACTAGTCTTCGATCTTCAATACACTGTCTACAGGGCAAACCGAAACACACTGGGGTTCATCATGAAATCCTTCGCATTCAGTACATTTATCAGGAACTATATAAAAATAATCGTTTGAGTAGAAGTCTGATTTACCTGATGGTGCTGCAGCGCCTTCTCCATATGTGCTACCGTCTAATTCCCATTCGTGTCCGCCTTCATAAATGGCATTATTCGGGCATTCGGGTTCGCAAGCACCGCAATTTATACATTCTTCATTGATCCTGTATGCCATTACTTTCTCCTTTTGTCTCTATTTTGATGAATTACATTATCCTTTGTTGGTTTGTATAAAACCAAAAGTATGCCACCAGCTTCGGGAGAAATTTCACATAGTGTAAATTGGTAATAACGGTAAAACAATTAAAAAATGAGGATTCTATTTATTATCAGGTACTGTGTGCCTTTTCAGAAAAGAGAATCAAAGTGGTTCATTTCTCGGAATTGGGTAAAATATGTGACGGGGGATACAAAAAAGGGGCGCTTACAACGCCCCAATCTGTTAAAACCTATATTTTTTCAACGACCTAACTGATCGAGATAATCTTTCTTTTTTAGAAGAGCTTCTTCAGCTTCAACGTGGTTCGGGTCGGGGATGCAGCAATCGACAGGACATACAGCAGCGCACTGCGGCTCATCGTGAAACCCTTTGCATTCTGTGCATTTATCCGGTACGATATAGAAGAAATCATTGGAATAGAATCCTTCAGCACCGCTGGGAGCCGCATTTCCTTCACCGTAATTCTTCCCGGCAAGTTCCCATTCAGCCGCACCTTCATAGATGGCAGTATTGGGACACTCGGGTTCGCAGGCACCGCAGTTAATGCACTCTTCGGTTATCATTATTGCCATAACAATTTCTCCTGTTAAAAAATCTTGATCTGGATTTCCATGGTATGAAAAAGAGTCTATTAAATTTTTTGAATTAAATTCAAAAATAATTGAAACAATGTTACTAAAAGAGAAAGTAAACATCAATGAAGTTCTTAAGAAAGATGTCTTTATTTTTACACAGTTTTACAGTGCCGAATGTTATTATCTTTTAAGCGAAACCCCATTTCACTTTACAGGCACCAGCCTCAGGCGGCATCTGCATTTTTTTCCGAACTATGCCCATCTGCGCCGTCAGCGATTCCGCGCTAGCTGAATCTGTGTTCCGTTAATGTAATGATACTGAAGTTTGTGTGAAGGAATCTCCACCGACCTGGTTATGCCGACAGAGCTAAATTCGGCACCACTGCGCGGTTCGCCCCCTCTTCAAAAGAATTGTGAAAAATTATATTTGCCCTCTTAACGTCCCTTAAAACTTCAACCATCTTCCAGTCTCCCCATTCCCCATCATCCATCAAACATCATCCATCAAACATCATCCATATTCCATCACCTATTTACCAGCCTCCGCTGGCACCGCCGCCCCCGAATGAACCGCCCCCTCCGCTGAAGCCGCCGCCCCCGAAAGAACCTCCGCCGCGCGACCCGCCTCCGAATCCTCCAAGTCCTCCCAGCATTCCTCCGTAAAAAATAAAACTGCCCGGTCCTCTTCTTCCACCCTTGAGCAAAAATATGATGATGAAAAAGATGATCATAAGGATGGTACCGATCGGTGCATTCTTCTTCTCCTTCTCCGGCTGTTTAATAGCAGTGTATTCTCCCTTGACTGCAGATATTATCGCATCCAGTCCTGCTTTTGCCCCCTGGTAATACTGCTCATTTGTGAAATATGGTTTCACAACATTTCTGATAATTGAACTTGCAAGAGCATCAGGGAGTGCGCCTTCGAGTCCGTACCCAACTTCAATCCGCATTTTCCTGTCGTTTTTAACAACAAGAAACAGCACCCCATTATCGTGTTCCTTTGTGCCTATTTTATTTTTCTGAACAACATCCATCGAGTAATATTCCAGGGGATAGTTATTCAAGGTGGGGATCATCAAAAAAACAACCTGGCTGCCCGTGGAATCCTGAAATGTTTTCAGCTCAACATTTAAAGTAGACAGCTGGTTCGAACTAAGAGTATTTGTAAAATCATTTGCCCAATATTTCAGCTGCGGGACATCAGGTTGTGAATATGCAGCTGAAATTAAGAACAGAAATAAAAATAATCTTCTTATCAAGACTAAAATTCCACTTTAGGAGGCGTCTCCGCTCCCGGAGTTGATTGAAAATACTGTTTCTGCTGAAATCCGAATACGCCGGCAAAAATTGTATTCGGGAATCTTTTAATCGTAGTATTATATGTCTGTACGGTTTCATTAAATCTTCGTCTCTCCACCGAGATTCTGTTTTCAGTTCCTTCAAGCTGCGCCTGGAGCTGCAGGAAGTTCTCGTTCGCTTTTAGTTCAGGATAGTTTTCTACAGTTACAAGAAGACGCGACAATGCACCGGATAACTGGCCTTGAGCTGCCTGGAATTTCTGAAATGCCTGCGGATCATTAAGTACCTCCGGAGTAACATTCATCTGGCTGACTTTCGCACGGGCTTCAGTTACATCGGTAAGCACACCTCTTTCAAAATTTGCATAGCCTTTTACGGTATTAACCAGATTCGGAATTAAGTCTGCCCTGCGCTGATACTGGTTCTCCACCTGACTCCAGCTTTGATTGACAGCTTCGTTCAGGGTTACCAGGTTGTTATAGGCATTTATTCCCCATATTACCAGAATAGCGATAACAATGAGAATAAATCCCCCAACTGCACAGCCGATTACCATACCTCTTTTCATTAAGGCCTCCATATGGTTGAAAATAAGGCAGATTTCTCCACCCTGTGAATAAATCACAATCTCAATTTAAAATGAATTTCTTTTAATATCCAATGGGCAGGGTTCTGATTTTAGTTTTACTGCTGTGGTCCCCCTCCGAAGCAGAGACCGGGCATCGACCTGTCTCCAATTTAGAAAAGACATCAGGGATTCAGTTACCAGCCTTATGGTTTTTTGCCGGTATACTGATTCTGGAGCCAGGATAGCGCTTTATTAGCAATATTCACGTTTTCCTCTTCTGCAAATTTTGCGGCATTCTGAAGGTTCCCGGAATAAAACCTCAGCCATAAGAAATTACCTATGACAAATCCGTCAAAGATCCTCTGATCGACAAAAGCTTTTACAGCCAGGTAACCCCACAAAGCATTCCAGCCAAGAGAGAGCAACCCGCTGAAATAGTGCCCTGTGTAAAATTGCCCGGCTCCGGGAATAATATATGAAAGAATTTTTGCGGTTGTGACATTATATTGATTATCCGCGACATTCTCACACAGAGTTTTTAATGAATCCTGTCCAATAGAGCGAAAGGCTTCTGCTGCATCCTCCCACCTTCCGCCGAAAATATAAGCCCATCCTCTCCAGTAGGTTATATCATCCTTTCTCCCGCTGAACTTCTCATCCCCTTCCATCTTATCCAGCATCCGCAGAGGCTCCGGGAATCGTTCTCCTTAAAATATTTATCCTTACGGCATATATTTTTGCTTCAAAAAGATCGGAATCATTTGCTGACGATATTTCAGCCAGGGTAAAATATTCAAGGGCTTCAGGGAACTTCCCCCCTTCTTTATATGATTTCCCGATCAACAGGTCAGCCTGAAATGCATACTGCCTATCCTTATCGAAAAAGCTGAGCCGCTTCAACTCAGTAACTGCGTCAAAATATTTTGAATGACTGTATAAATTCAGAGCATAATCATACTGTTCTTCCAGAGATTGCTGTCCACTGTATAAGCGGACAGCAAAAAATTAAGGCTGCAGCAAAATATTTTAAGTTTTGCAATCTCATTTACAGAATTTATAATCCTCCTTGTCGTAATGAAACAGATGGAGAAAATTTTGCAATTCCGATTCAAAGTAGAACCTGATTTTGGCATTATAGATCTGTGCAGATGCTGCTGAACCATAAATATTCCCCGCATAAAAGAATGCAGCTGTTCCCGTAAATATCCAGCCTCTCACATCGTGATCAGCTCTAAAATCTGTATACGCTATATATCCGAATACTCCTGTAAGCAGCGCAGCAAAAAGACCATCCATGTAGTTCTCAGTATAAACTTTTCCAAGTCCCGGTACTACCGCCGAAAATATGCCGGCAAGTATGGGACTTTTATAAGGCGGATCCTTTTTCCATTCATAGAACTTCTTTACATCCGTTCTCTGATCGTCAGGAAAAGCAGAAACCATGTCATCCTGCGGAGGCAAACCATCATCTGAATAGTAGTAAGTAATATAATTCAGCCTGCGGATGAAAGGATAATAATCCCTGGAAGGATCTGACCGCATAAAATAACCCCGGAGATCGGAATAATCCTTCTGCAGGAAAAGTGTCCTGGCATATTCTTCCCTGCTCTCCGTATAAAATGATGAGCCGAAGGGAACACTATGAAATCGGTTAAGCGCCTGTTCATATTCACCTGTAAACTGCAGGGATAGACCTGATTTAAATTGAACCGTGTCGTTATTATTTATCTCAAGCCAGTCGTTGTATTCATCGGAAGCCCGCAGGTAGTCTTTCTGACAAAATAGGTAATCAGCAAATAACCTGATGTTGCCGGAGGAATGAAAGTCGATTTTATTTTGCGGATGTATCTGCTGTGAACATATCAGAAGGATGATATTTAATATCAGGATTGGTTTTATCATTCATCATTTACAACGGCAAAGGGAGGATTGTATCTTATTTCGGCAGCATTAAGTTTATAGTTGGAGGGGACGTCATACAGCCTGCCGTTTTCAGCAAGCGGATAGTGATACTCACGGTAAAAGAAATTTGTATCTCTTGTAAGTCTGTCTGAGAACATCAGCACCCCCTGGATAATGTTTGTCTCTTTGACAGACTCAACAAAAAATGAGGAACAGGTAGGACTAAAAGGACAGTTATCGCCATCCACATCTGAAATAAATATCCAGTAGGCGTGGGTAAACCCTTCGACAAGAATATCACTTAACGATCCATTTTCGATCCCATAATTTCTTTCGCTGCCTGGAGATTTCTGCTGGTAGGTGATTTCTGCTTTCCCCCATCTATGCATCTCTGTCTGGGCAGGCATAATCACTGACATAAATAATATGATTAAAAGCAGTTTCTTCATATTTATCTACTCTTTGAAACGAATCGCTGTTTCGATGCAGTATTAATTCCGGAAAGCTTCAGCCATTCTTTGAGCCCGCCAGCTAAAGACTTACTTACCATCACTCAATCAATCACCCTGGTATGCATACTTAGCATGGTGAAGCATTGAACATAGGCTAAATTGCTGACACCGACTCTCTATGCTTATTTTCCGTCCAGCAATGCCCGTGCAATAACAACCTTCTGAATTTCAGAAGTTCCTTCATAAATTTCAGTGATTTTCGCATCACGCAGGTATCTTTCAACAAGATATTCCCGTACATAACCATAGCCGCCGTGAATCTGGATTGCATCGAGGGCATTCTCAACGGCAATCGTAGATGAGTATAATTTTGCCATTGCAGCCTCTTTCCAGTAGGGTTTATCTTGCATCCTTCAGGGCTGCAGCACGGAAGGTAAGCATTTTGGCACTATCCACTTTCATTGCCATATCGGAAAGCTTAAACTGTATTGCCTGGAATTTAGAAATAGGTTCGCCGAAAGCTTTTCTTTCCTGTGAATATTTCAATGAGGCTTCAAGTGAAGCTTCAGCTACACCTATAGCCTGGGCAGCAATTCCAATTCTTCCACCGTTCAGAGTATTCATGGCAAAGTTAAAGCCTTTACCTTCCTCCCAAACTATATTTTCAGCCGGCACCCTGCAGTTCTCAAAGGTAAGCGAACAGGTATCGGAACTTCTGATCCCGAGTTTATCTTCTTTTTTACCGTGATCAAAACCGGGGGTACCTTTCTCAACAAGAAAAGTAGAGATGCCTTTGTGGCCTTTTGACTTATCTGTGGTTGCCATAACCAGGGCATAATCGGAAGTTGTACCGTTTGTAATCCAGTTTTTTATTCCATTAAGGACATAATGATCGCCGTCTTTATCAGCTGTCGTCTTCTGTTTGGTTGCATCGCTCCCTGCTTCAGGTTCTGATAATGCAAAACAGCCGAGCTTCTGACCCTGTGCTAAGGGAAGAAGATATTTTTCTTTAATAAAATCGGACCCATATTTCTCAAGTCCATAGCAGACCAGCGAATTATTAACCGACATGATAACCCCGACACTTGCGTCAACTTTTGATATCTCAATCATCGCGAGAACATAGCTTATAGTATCGAGTCCTGCGCCGCCATGTTCAGGCGGAACCATCATTCCCAAAAATCCAAGTTCTCCCAGTTTTTTAACTATTTCTGTCGGAAATTCCGCTTTTATATCCCTTTCAACGGAGGATGGAGCAATTTCCGCCTGAGCAAATTCGCGTGCTGACTCCATTATCATTTTCTGATCTTCTGTTAAATCGAAATTCATTTTTCTTCCCTGATTTTAGTGTGAGAATAAACCATTAAAAATTCAGTTTCTAAGATACCTTAATCCTGTTTTTATAGCAATGTTATTGATAAGAGTAGTTTCATTTCGTTTCATTATCCGGTTCCTTCTTTTGCAGCTGCAATACCCGCGATTTCAAAGCAGAGGGGGGCGCTGACCCGTCTCATTACCGTGACTGACCCAATAGTCCGACTTAAATAAAACCCGGCCTTTCTTTTTCAATTTTATGAAAAATTCCATATTCGTATATTTATCAGATGCAAAACAATAATGAAATACCGGTTCCTCAGGAAATTCAGTTTCACGGTAAAAAGATAAGGCTAAAAGGCTTAACGCTGTCCGGGCTGCAGGAATATTTCATGCAGCAAGGCGAACCCAAATTCCGGGCAGAGCAGGTCTTCAACTGGATGTATAATCACCTTGCCGGTGATTTTATGGAGATGAAGAACCTTCCAAAAGCTTTGCGTAATTCTTTGAGTGAAAAAGCAGAGATCAATACACTTTCCGAAGCCGGCTCGGAAGTATCTGAAGAAACGGGCACAAAAAAATTCATCTTTGAAACAAAAGACAAAAACATAATTGAATCGGTGATAATCCCGGAAACGAAAAGAACGACATCTCTGCATCTCTACCCAGGCCGGGTGCCCTCTCGACTGTAAATTCTGTGCAACGGGGCTAATGGGTTATAAGAAAAACCTGTACTGCCGGAGAAATTTTTGATCAGTATAAGCTGGCAGCAAAAGATTACGGAAAAGAAAATATTACAAATATTGTTTATATGGGAATGGGTGAACCGCTGCTCAACTTTAAGGAAACAGTAAAATCACTTGAGATTTTCGGCGAGGAATTAACTACCGGGATAAGACTTAAAAAGATTACTGTTTCGACGGCAGGAATTGCTCCAAAAATTATTGAACTTGCAGATACCGGCTTGAATGTGAAGCTTGCATTTTCGCTTCATTCCTGTTTTGAGGATATAAGAACGAAGATAATGCCGATAAATAAAAAATATTCTCTTAAGCAGAATATTGAGGCGATGAAATATTATTCTAAGAAAACCAGAACAAGGATTACGTTTGAATATGTAATGCTGAAGGGAATAAATGACAGGGATGAGGATCTGAATGCACTGGTGAAATTATGCAGTTCAGATTCCATCAAAGGTAAATGTAATTCCTTTTAATTCATTGAAGCATATGAATCCTGAAGGATTTTCTGCACAGCTTGAACCGACTCCAAAAAAAAGAATAGAAGATTTCGTTCAAAGACTGAGAGGATAAGAACGTAACAGTAATAGTACGTTATACCCAGGGGGAAGATATTGCAGCCGCCTGCGGACAGCTTGCGGGGAAAGTCAAGTAACAAGTAAGAAGGAACAAGTATCAAGGAAAAAAGGAACCGGTATTAAGGAACAAGGAAGAATATTCAAGAGGAATGAAAAAACTTACTCACGATGAAATCTCTGCGAAGAGATTTACACTTGATAATCTCCATAAAACAACAAAGCTTCCCGTTTATGTTATACTGAACAGCATCAGGAGCAATTATAATGTTGGATCAATTTTCAGGACTTCCGACGGAGCAATGATCGAAAAACTATATCTTTGCGGGTATACTCCCCGTCCGCCCATTAACTGATGACGACTTCATCGGGTAAAAAAGAAATATTAAAAACGGCTTTAGGCTCAACGGAAAGTGTCGACTGGGAATATGTTAAGGACTCGGTTAAGGTAATTAAAAATCTGAAAGAAGAGGGGGTTAAAATATGCGCACTGGAACTGACCTCAAAAAGCAGACCGTATTACGTTATTGATAAACAGGATTTTCCCCTTTGCCTGATAGTCGGGAACGAAATCACAGGAGTTGCACAGGAACTGATAGACCTTTGCGATTTTTCAATAGAGATCCCGCAATACGGAATAAAACAGTCATTGAATGTAGCAGTAGCTTACGGTATTTCAATTTTCGAAATGAGAAAAGTATTCGACAGGGATTAAGAGCGGGTTCGTTAAATAACAGTAAAAAACTCTTCGCCATTATCTTTTGTATGGATCATAAGCAGGTTAGCCCTGACCATTTTTACAAGTGTTCTTGAAGCCCTTCGTTCAGAAATATTTACAAGATCGCTTAATTCCTTGACTGAAATAGTTTCATATCTTATTTAGAATAATCGAAAACATATTTTTCATTGGAGCCGATTGTATATTTTTTAAGACTCAAATCCTGGCTCCGTGCCCGGAGAATTCTCACCATTTCCTTACTCGCCTGGATACTCTTATCATTCACCCTGACAAGAACTACTGATTTATTCAGATCAAGCTCATCCAGGTAATCCTGCATCCTGTGAGGTTTTTTATCCGATTCCGGGACCGATACTATTACCACTTCTTTGCCGAATACGTCAAGAAAATCAATCTCATATTCAATCGGCGGCTCACAATAATTCAACGCTGCATCTTTTATAAGTTCAGCTTCCGATTTTTCGCTTTCAACTCCAACTACCTGTTTATCATCATCCACCCCGAAAAGCAGGTAGCCTCCGCGTGTATTGGCAAAAGCTATCATTTCCCTTGCAATCTTTTCGGGTGTTGAAAACTTTCTCTTGAATTCTATCTGAAGGCTTTCACCTTCCTCTACAAGGTCAAAGAAATCTCTTCTTCTCATTTTTCATCCGGAAACAAAATAATATCATTCAGACGGCCGCGGATAATTGACGATCTTCGAAGGACATACTGTGAATTTTTATCAGGAGGATGAATCAGGGGCGACGGAAGAACAGCCGCCAGTCTTGCACACTCATTTACTGTAATCTGGTCAGGCTCTTTATCAAAATACTCCTCAGAAGCTGCCTTCACTCCGTATATACCGTCCCCCCACTCTACTGCATTTACGTAAGCCTGAAGAATAGTCCTTTTGCTCAATTCTTTCTCCATCCTCAGGGCTGTTATTAATTCTTTTCCTTTTCTAAATATCGATTTTTCAGTCGTATAAAATAGATTCTTAGCAAGCTGCATAGTCAAAGTACTTCCTCCACGGTAGATCCTGTGTCTCCTTTTATTCTGTCTTAATGCCATATTTAACTCTTTCCAGTCAATTCCTTTGTGAGAAAAGAACGCTCCATCCTCCATCGAGATTATTCCTTTCAGGAGGTTTGGGTTAATATCACTTATTGAGGTCCAGGATTGTTCAGGATAGAAGACCAGCCCATGCTCAAGTGCTCTCTCTTCCATCAGGGAGGTTATTCTGAAATGATAGTATTCAAAATAGGGGATCTGCAGACCTGGAATGCTGAAATAAAGAATGAATAAAAGATAAAGTATTAAAGTACTTAGTTTATGTCGTTTAAGGTATGGTATTGTCCTCTCGAAGGCTCTGCCCAGCTCATTTTCGGGGAATTGCAAAGATGAGTTCATAATATCCCTGATCACGGTCTATTCTTTAAGAACGGTTATTTCTTTCGTTTTATATCTGACGGAACAAGTGAATCAACCTCGGTCTCCGATTTCTTCTGCAGGTCTTCCAGTTCACGGTTATTATTCCGCCTGATGCTGTCTATTACAGCAGGTATTTTGGTTTGAGTAGTATCATTTCCAGTTTTACCTGCTTTGATATCCGGTTCACCGAACCTGTTGGGAGGTGCATTCTTATAAGTTTTAAGAGTATCCTCACGCTGCAGTTTGTATCCCAGGGAATCCACACGGGAGAGTGAATCAAGTCTGAGGGTTTCCATCTTTTTTAGAGAATCCTCCCTTGCTTTAGCCACACGCTGTTGTTCCTGGTTATAAATGCTTACCTTCTGTGAAATTTTATTTGCGTAAATTGTTGAAGGGTAATTCACCTTGAGGGAATCGTAAATAGCCGCAGCTGAATCGGGTTTATCCAGTTTATTTTCCAGGATCCAGCCGGAAGCATAAAGTGCCTTAGGTGCAAGGGGCGAGCCGGGAAATTCATTATATATTTTTTTCAGTTTTACCAGGGATGAATCGTATTTATCATCCAGCATTTCCTTTTCGGCCGAAGCATAAATATCCTCGGCAGGATCATAGTTGAGATCTTTTAATTCTTTACCGAGTTTGTTGGCAGCAGCGTTTACAATATTCTGATCAGGGTAATCCCTGTATATTACATTAAAGAGGCTGTCAGCCTTAACAGAATCGTTCTGCGTCAGGTAGTAGCTGCCCAGTGAATACAGTGTTTTTGCGGTATACTCGGGACCAGGATTGAGTGCCAGAACATCCTGGTAATATTTATAAGCGGAATCGGGCAGATTAAACTCCGTAAAGAATATGTTGCCCATCTCAAATTTCTCTTTAATGATCATTGACTGAAGTGAATCAAGGGGTATGTCCGGTTTTTTAGGAGGTTCCTTTCCATGCATCAATTCCTTCACTCTTTTTTCAAAATTGGGTGAAGCAATCGATGAGAGAAGTTCATTCTTCTGCTTAAGGCTGTCGAGGGGATTAACTATTACAGTATCCGGTACAGTTATCTTCTGACCGAACTGGTTGTATACAACGTTTCCGAACTGATCAAGACTGTCCTTCTGAACTACCGTAGTATCTATTTTCATCCCGGTAGTATCACGGACGAAAAGAGCCGAATCCATTTTTGCCCTGACCTGTGCAAATTCCTGTTCTGCAATAACCTGCCCTTCCACATCTTTTCTTTCCAGGTAGTATGCCGATGAGTCACTGGAGTACTGTTCAGGATTCTCCGCATAATATTTTTTTTCAAGATTAGTCTTAAGATTGGTTCTAAGCTGAATATATTTACTAAAAAGCTGAGCTTTCTGGCGAGCGTTTGTCAGGTACTCAGGCGGTGCGGCAGAAGAAGCAGCATGTGTGTAATAAGCACCGGCACTGTCGAAATCCTGGTAATGATTTTCAAAGATCTGCCCCAGCTCATACCTTGCCATTCCCGCATTAATGGATGCCTTATAGGTTGTATCGACTTTAATCAGGACATTGACGGCTTCATCGTACTGATCAAGTTTTGCAAGGGTTACTCCCATTTCAAGATTAATTTCATCAAAATGGTCAGCATACTTATCCTGGGTACTCATCCCATCAAAAATGTCAAGAGCTTCATCGTTATGGCCCGCATCTCTCAAAGCTTTTCCTAGTTCAAGCCGCGCGCCATACTGTGTATCGTAAGAAGGTGAATAATCAAATACCTGCCTAAATGCAGTTATAGCATTTTCAAGATCATTGACTTTTTCATACAGCTTGCCGAGTTCAAATTCTATCTCAGCATTTATTTCATCATTATCCGATTGTTTAAGATAGTCGGTTGAGGCAGTGATTGCACTTGCGTAATCCTCCTGTGATATGTCATATTTAATCTCTTCAAGGAATGCATCTGTAACAAATTCATCCTCCCCTTCCTCCATTGCCTTCTTTTTCACAGTCCCGAGCATATCTAATCCATCATCATACTCTTTTAATCTCATCTGGGTTTTGCCGATCCAGAGTTCAGTCTCGAGAATCAGATCGCTCTGAGGCTGTGTAGCAATAAGCTCCTGGAATTTCCTCAGTGCTTTCAGATAATTTCTCTGATAGTAGAATGATTTACCGAGCATAAGGAGTGCATCATCCACAAATGCAGAATTTGAATGAAACTGAAGTATGGTTGAGCACTTATCGATTACCTTTGAAAGGAGCTGGTTTGTATTTCCCGTGGCATTTGGTTCTTCCACAGCAAAGAGGTCGGTCTGCTGTACTTTTATTGCATCCTGGGCGGTTTCAAAAATGTCCTTGGCATCATAGTAAAGGTTGAAATACGTTGTGAAATTGTGCCATACACCGCAGCCGTCGAAGGACGAGACGGTAAGCAGGAAAAAGATAAAGAATCCGGGAATAAATCTTCTGATATGCATAGTCCAAGCTAAAAAAGTATAAAAAAAAGTAAAAGGTAAAATATCCCGCCTTTTGCGGCAAAGGTTTACAGGGCTTCCTTTCCGGATTCTTCCGTTCTTATCCTGATTACATCCTGTACATCATAGATAAAAATCTTTCCATCCCCGACCTGCCCTGTTTTCGCTGTCCGGAGAATCGCTTCAATTACTTTTTCCGCTTTCTCCTTTTCGACTACTATTTCGATCTTAATTTTAGGTATAAATTCTATCCGGTATTCGCTCCCCCTGTATGTTTCAGTGTGTCCTTTCTGCCTCCCGTAACCGCGTACTTCAGTGATGGTTAAACCCCTGATACCTTCTTCAACAAGGGCTTCTTTAACCTCATCCAGCTTAAAAGGACGAATAATTGCTTCAATCTTTTTCATTGAGAAGCCCTTTTTTATTTACCGTGACAGTGTTTGTATTTTTTTCCGCTGCCGCAGGGACAGGGATCATTTCTTCCTACTTTATCTGCTACCTGTACCGGCTGAGGTTTTCCGCCCTGTTCGGGTGATGATTGGCCTGCTGCTCTGCCTGCCGGTGATGCTAACCCGATATTAGTAGCACTCTGCTTACTTTCAGTCATTCTTGAAGGCTGACGTCTTCTCCTGTTCTGGACTTCATCGGGAGCCTGCGGGAAGAATTTGAAAGCAAAGGATACAACTTCATTTCTTATTTCTTCCAAAAGTGTTACAAATAACTTGAAAGCCTCCCCCTTATATTCAATAAGAGGATCCTTCTGACCGTAAGCGCGGAGGCCGATTCCTTCTTTCAGATCATCCATTTCCCTTAGATGTTCTTTCCATTTCTGATCGATCACACTAAGCATCGCATAGCGTTCAAGCTTTGCCATCAGCTCTGACCCCATCATTTCTTCTTTTTTCTTATAGAAGGTCCGGGCATTTTCAACTATACGCTCTTTTATCCCCTCTTTCCCGAGCTCTTCAAATTCTGTAGGCTCAAGTTTTACCTCGACAAGAAGCTTCTGCAGAACTTCCTCTTTTATGTTATCTGCAAGCACCTCATCAAAATTCTCATCAACGACATCGGTTATAAATTCTTCAAGGTATTCAAAGATTTCGCTCTTCAGCCTGTCGCCCGCCAGTGCTCTCTGCCTGCGGGTGTATATAACTTCTCTCTGCTGATTCATTGTATCATCGTATTCAAGAAGTCTTTTTCTTATAGCGAAGTTATTCTCTTCAACTTTCTTCTGGGCTCTTTCAACGGATTTAGTAATAAGAGAGTGCTGAATTACCTCGCCTTCTTTTATCCCGATCCTTCCCATTACTGAAGATATCCTGTCGCTTCCGAACAAGCGCATCAGGTCGTCTTCAAGAGATATAAAGAATTTAGAAGTACCCGGATCGCCCTGACGTCCGGAACGTCCTCTTAACTGACGATCAATTCTTCTTGACTCGTGTCTTTCTGTACCCAGGATAAAAAGACCGCCCCGATCACGCACTCCTGCGCCAAGCTTGATATCTGTACCGCGTCCCGCCATATTTGTAGCAATTGTTACGGCTCCTATTTCACCGGCATGTGCGACAATTTCCGCTTCACGCTGATGCTGTTTTGCATTCAATACATTATGAGGAATACCTTTTCTTTTCAGCATTCTGGCAATTGTTTCGGATACCTCAACGGAGGTTGTACCGACAAGGACAGGTCTGCCTTCTTTTCTAAGCTCTTCAATCTTTTCGATCACAGCATTATATTTTTCACGTTTTGTCCTGTATACTGCATCATCCTGATCATCTCTTACAACCGGCTTATTTGTAGGAACAACTACTACTTCAAGTTTGTAAATCTCAAAAAATTCACCTTCTTCGGTTTCAGCAGTACCCGTCATTCCTGCAAGCTTGTTGTACATTCTGAAATAATTCTGAAGTGTAATAGTAGCAAGAGTCTGGCTGTCGCGTTCGACTTTAACATTTTCCTTTGCTTCAATCGCCTGGTGCAGTCCGTCTGAATATCTTCTACCTGGTAATATACGTCCCGTAAACTCATCTACGATGGCAATCTTACCATCTTCTGTAACTACATACTCGTCGTCTTTTTCAAACAGGGTGTATGCTTTAAGCAGCTGATGGAGAGTATGTATCCTGTCGCTGCTTTCGGAATAATGATTATAAAGCTGGTCTTTCCTTTTCAGCTTTTCCTCGGGAGATATAGTTTCATCATTTTCAAGCTTGCTCATTTCAGTCCCGAGGTCAGGAAGAACGAAAAAGTTCTTCTCCATCCCGCTTCCTTTTGCAAGTTCTTCTCTCCCTTTTTCAGTGATATCTATCGTATTATTTTTTTCATCGATGACAAAATAAAGTTCATCATCTATTATATGCATATTCTTAGCTTTTTCCCTCAGATATTCCATCTCTGTAGAGTGCAGCAGTTTTTTATTTTCGGGTTCGCTTAAGAGTTTGGCCAGCCTGTTGTGTTTCGGCAATCCCCTGCTTGCACGAAGCAGCTGGATCCCTGCTTCACCTGGATTTAATTTTCCATTCCCGTCTTCAGCCAGGTTATTTTCCGCTTCCTGCACAATTTTGGACACAAGGCTTGTCTGAAGTCTGTACAATTTTTCAATTTTAGGCTTCATCTCGCTGAATCTTTGGTCATCCACTTCAACCGCACCGGAGATTATAAGAGGAGTTCGTGCTTCATCAATCAGAACCGAGTCGACCTCATCAACAATCGCAAAATTATGGGGACGCTGTACCTGGTATTCTTTATCGATCGACATATTATCACGAAGATAGTCGAATCCGAACTCGTTGTTTGTTCCATATGTAATATCGCATGCATACTGCTGCTGTCTTTGTTCGGAGTTCATTGTATTAAGTATACAACCGACGGTTAGTCCATGATACCTGAATATTTCACCCATCCATTCGCTATCGCGTTTTGCCAGGTAATCATTAACTGTAATCAGGTGAACTCCCCGTCCCGTTAATGCATTCAGATACATCGGTAAAGTTGCAACAAGTGTTTTACCTTCACCGGTGGCCATTTCAGCTATTTTACCCTGGTGAAGTACAACTCCGCCCATAAGCTGGACATCATAAGGAACCATATCCCAGGTGGTTTTATTCCCTGCAACCAGCCAGGTCTGACCTACAAGTCTTTCACAGGTAATTTTTATTACTGCAAAAGCTTCCGGGAGCAGTTGATCAAGTATTTCTTCATATTTAGCATTGAGTTCTTCTTCGAGGGCATCCAGTTCATCATAGGAAGAATTTCTATCAAAATCTTCGTCAGACTGCAGTCTTGTATGAATTTCTTCAATTTTCTGCCGTGTTTCTGCAGTATATTCCTGTATTTTCTCTTTAAATTCGGGTGTTTTAGCCTTTAATTGTTCCTCTGAAAGGCCCTTTATTTTCTCATATTCCTGGTTTATTTCGTCAGCAATCGGCGTTAATATCTTAACATCCTTAGTGTGTTTATCACCAAAGATTTTCTTAATAATATTTTGCATTTATCGATTTTCTCCGTTGGTATTGAACATCAAAATTAAACATTGGGCATCTGAATTGCAATTTAGGAAACTTTGCCTATTCTTTAATTTTTGAGGGAAATTCTCTGAATCCCCTGTTTAATTATACTTAAATATTACCTGAAAGTGCCCTGTTTCAGCGCTGCCAACCATCAGACGAATTGAAGGTAAATGGAGTCGCAGATGGAATGCCGGAGCTGCGGAGCAATGGAGTATTGACGAACCTGCCTGTATAGCAGCGACGCGGACCATGGATGACTTGAAACCTTTAATTATTACTCTATGGCGTCATTCGATTAAACACATCCTTTCAAAAACTCAAAATCACATGTGATCTTAATTAATTGACTATCTGATCATCTTTTGTTTTATAGGGGGTGAGAATTTATTCTCATAATATAAATTATTTCTAATCAATTTATGAAAGGTATGAATATGCTTAAGATAAATTTGAGCAGGATAGCAGGTACAGTATTGTTCGCATGTATTCTTTTTTTAGGTGCCAATCTGTATGCACAGGATAACGATGTAAGCAAGTCTAATGATACCTATAAAGACAACGCACAGAAATGGACAAACCAGTTAAATCAGAAAGTAAATCTGACACAGGATCAGCAGACAAGGATAGAAGGCATTCTCGTTGATTATCAGAATGCAAAAGCAAATGCAGATACGAAAAATTACACTCAGCTTCAGACTACATATAATACAAGAATCGAATCTGTATTAAATGATAATCAGAAACAAATGTACAAGGATTATAGTGAAGAATGGTGGGAAAATATGTCCAAGCCCGCTACAGAATCCAGCGATCAGGACAAACAATAACATTAATTGCTAGCTGCATTGAAGCATACCCGGTAATTTCCGGGTATGCTTTCTTTTTAAAACGGGTTTGTCGCCCAGACCATAAATTCAGGGATAAATCCTCTGTCATCAAGTTCAAGAGATGAAACAATTGTATGCGCAATCTCCTCTCCTCTCAACCGGTTGGCAGCTTCTTCAGTTTTCCTGCCTCCGAAGGATGTCCTTACTTCGCTGGGATTTATACACATCACTCTGACATTATATTTTCTTAATTCTGCCTGCCAGCAGATTGTCATTCCCCTTAATGCAAACTTAGATGATGAATATACAGAACCCCCGGCATAGCCTTTAACACCTGCTGTAGAGCCGATATTAATGATATTCCCGTAATTCTGCTTTTTAAATATCTCTGAGGCTTTCTGGGCCATCAAAGCCGCTCCGAACACATTAACAGAATATACTTTTTCAAAATCCTCCCATTTCAGCTTATCTACTTCTCCCCCTCCGGAAATTCCTGCATTATTTATGAGACAATCGAGTTTATTAAATTTATTAAAAAACTGTTTGTATGTTTCTTCAATATCTTCACGACGTGAGACATCCGCATTTATAGGAAATGCACCTATTTCCTTTGCCGCTTTTTCAAGCCTGTCTTTGCCCCTGGCTGTGATTGCGGCTTTCCCGCCTTTCGCTATAATCAGTTTCGCGGCGGCTTTGCCGATGCCCGAGCTTCCGCCGGTAATTAGAAATGTTGAGTCCTTTATCTGCATTTAATTCTCCTTTTAATCTCGATTGAACATAAATCTACAAAAATTAAATTCTATAACGAGTGATATATTTATAATTTAATAAATGATTTCAATGTTTTAGATTAGAGAACAAAATAATCAGTTTTTATTTGCCCGCAAAAAAGAAACAAATATTGTCGGAAGATTTTATCCGCAGGATCGTAGAATATGCAGGCGGCTACTTTAAAGAGAAGGCGCTTTCGGATCTGTTTTCTTTGATTGAAAATGAGGCCCGTAAACACTTTTTCACTTATTCATCAGAATCCAATTTATTAAGGATCATTTCAGCAGCCTACGATAAAGTTTCGTTTCTCTCAGATTGTCTAAAATATCCTCATTATACGGAATTGGCAGCTGCCATTGCATCAAACAGCAATTACCTTACTGATATACTCGTCAGAAACCCCGGGTACTTTTATCTTGCAGCGAACCATTCCATTCTTGAGAAGACATACACTGAAGAAGACTATAAAGAATCGGCTGCATCTTCTACGGGAAGCTTCAATTCGCTGCCCGCAAAAGTGAATGCGCTGAGAAGATATAAAAGAAAAGAGATACTCAGGATAGGTTCGAAGGATATTTTTCTCAAAAAAGATATCAGGGAAGTAACGGAAGAATTGAGCAGCCTTGCCAGGGCGATAGCTTCTGAATTATTCAGCATCTGCTATAATCATATTCTTAATAAATACGGACTTGCTTTTCCGCCAAACAGGTTCTGTCTTGCTGCACTCGGTAAACTGGGCGGAAATGAACTTAATTATAGTTCTGATATAGACCTGATAATATTCTATGATGAAAATACAATACTGCAGGGGAAAAAAGAATTCCAGGAAATATTAACAGAAGCCGCACTCCTTTTTATTGAATCGGCAGCTTCACATACTGAGAACGGTTATTTATACAGAGTTGATTTTCGTTTAAGACCTGATGGAAGAAATTCACCGCTCTGCCGAAGGCTTTCAGATTATCTAATATATTATGAAAGCCGGGGCGAGGATTGGGAAAGGCAGATGCTTATTAAATCGGGATTCGTTGCCGGAAGCGCTGAACTTTACGGAAAATTCAAAGAATATCTCATCCCTTTTATTTTTCCTTCATCTTTCAAGTCCTCTCCAATCGAACAGATCCGGAAATTAAAACGAAATATCGAACGAAATCTGAATAATGATGAGAATATAAAACTTATCCCGGGAGGGATACGCGACATCGAATTTTCTGTACAGGCTCTGCAGCTGATCAACGGCGGAAAAGTAGATTCAGTCCGTTCAGGCAATACCCTGACTACCCTGGAAGAATTACATAATGCCGGCCTGCTTTCTGATAATGAAGAAGGTACGCTCAGGGATGCGTATATTCTTTACAGGAAAATCGAACATTACCTGCAGTTAATGAATGATACACAGACACATCTCATCCCTTCCGAAGGTGAACTCCTCGATAAATTAAGTCGCTATCTTGGTTTCAGGGATGCTGCCGGCTTTCTTGAGACGGTTAATAGAAACCGGAAAAAAGTATTAAAAATTTATCTTTCTGTTACGGGCAAAGTTGAGCCTGCCGCGGCCGTAATTAACATTTCAAATGTCAGATTTTCTGACCCGCGTGCCACCGAAAGGGACATTGAGTATCTTAGGGAAGGAAAAGGGCTGCTCGGGAATAAAGAATTTGATAAACAGTCGATGGAGGCTTTTGATAAGATCAGCAGCAGCCTGACAGAGTATCTTAGAAAGTCGCAGGATCCGGGATCGATCCTGAAGAACTTCGTCAGAATTATGAAGCAGGCTAAATTTCCGTCTATCTGGTATGATGAATTCCAAAAAAAGGAATTTTTCCATGCATTCCTGAGGATATGCGAATATTCTCAATTGACTGTAGATCTCTTTGCTGAAGATAAGACTCTCAGGGAGAATTTTCTATCCGGCAGAGTATTCGAAAGAATTCAGGTTACTGATGAACTGCCTTACAAAGAATTCATGTTACATACAGCAGTACAATTTACACTGGGAATTATTACTCCTGAGAAAGTGTCCTTTGCTTTATCCTCTTTTTTTCTGAAAAGAATTGAAAGTTTTTCGCACAGGCTGGATGAAAAGCCGGCGCTTCTTAATCATTATTTTATAGGAGCAATGGGCAGCTTCGGTTCCGGTGAAATGACTTTTGCTTCCGATATCGATTTAATCTTCATTACCGATAATCTTGAAGATCAGCCTGGTGAACAAAAAACATTTCTGGAATTTCTGAATAAACTGAGAGAGGAGTTTAAGCCTCTTACAGTCGACTGCAGATTAAGGCCTGAAGGCAAGGGCGGCATGCTCGTCTGGGATACCGCCACTTATACAGCATATATTCAATCGAGGGCAAGGATCTGGGAGCTTCAGGCACTTACCAAACTGAAATTTGCAGGCGGAAATAAAAAGCTTTTTACGGGAGTAGTGCGGGCAGCAGTAAACAGACTTAAAAAAGAGAACGCCGGACAAATCAAAGCTGAGCTCAGGGAAATGAGACGGAAAATGCTTACGGCGGGCGGAGTTTTGCCCGGAATAATTAACCTGAAGAAGAACAGCGGCGGAATCACGGATATTGAATTTATTGTGCAATATTTAATACTTTGCAGACCGCCTTTATTTCAAAAATTTAGAGCAAAAAATATCAATAAAATTCTGGATCAGCTGCCTGTGAATATTCCCGAATATCGTTCTTTACTTGAGCCTCTGATCGATGATTACAGGTTTCTGAAAACAGTGATATTGCTGAACCAGAATATTTTCAATCATACGAACTCTATAATCATTAAGAACAATGCAAAATTCAAAAAGCTTGCGGCAGGAATGGGGTTCAGTTCAGAAGCGATATTAGAAAAAAAATTAACCTCAGTTATGAAAGAAGTATTCACTACATTCACTAAAATTTTCGGCAGCTAAAAATGGAATTCCTTAAAAAATACTATGCAGTACTTACAGGACTATTTATTTTCTTAGTTTACCTGGTTACTATGGCTCCGACCATAATTCAGATCGATTCCGGAGAGTTGACGACAGTCCAGGCTCTTGCGGGAATTGCTCACCCCACGGGTTATCCACTGTTTACAATGATAGGATATATTTTTTCTAAGATACCCATGCCTTTTTCAACGGCATTCCAGCTGAATATTTTAGCCGCATTATGGTGCAGCCTTGGAGTCGGTTTATTTGTCTACACTTCAAAATTTATTCTTGATAACCTGGATAAATTCAGCGGCATTAAAAAGACTGCTGCAAAGACTGCCAAAAAGTCAAAAAAAGGCGAGAAAGTAAAAAAAACGGAGACGATCTCTTCCATTCCTGAAACGATAAAGTATATTGCTTCTGCAGGAGGAGGCATTCTGCTGGGTCTCAGTAAAACTTTCTGGTTCCAGAGCACTTCGGTGGAAGTATATTCAATGCATATTTTCCTTATTAGCCTTATCATTCTATGCCTTGTAAAGGCGTACACATTTTCAGGGGAAAGAAAACCGGCATCGATAAAAAATCCCTGGATGATACTTGCAGCCGTTCTGGCGCTGGGCTTTGCCAACCATATGACAACTCTCTTAATTCTTCCCGGAATTGCATTCCTGTACTTTATAAAAGAGAAATCAAACCTTGCCAGCATAAAGCAGATATTATTTATGCTTCTTTTATTTTTCCCGCTGCTGTTTATTTTTTACAGTTACCTGCCGATACGTGCTTCACAGAACCCGCCGGTAAACTGGGGCAATCCTGTCGACCTGGAAAGAATAATGAGACACATCAGCGGCAAACAATACCAGGTCTGGTTATTCTCATCCACTGCCGCCGCAAAAAAACAGCTGAGTTATTTCGTAAATAACCTTCCCGCAGAATTCACATTTACTCTTATAATAAGTTTAATAGGACTGTTTGTCTCATTTTTCCGCGCAAGGAGACTTTCCTTGTTCCTGATCATTACATTTATTTCGACGGTGGCATATTCGATCAATTACGATATTAACGATATCGATTCCTATTTTCTGCTTGCCTATATAGCGCTTGCTTACTTCGCAGTATTCGGGATCATTAAGATATATGAAATAGTAAGCAACGGAAGATATAAAACAGCAGCTGCAGCAGGGTTAATTATTCTTTTAACTGCCGGAGAATTTTTCATAAATTATGAAGAAGTCAATCAGAGGGATACCTATACTTTTGAAGATTATACAAAGGCGCTCCTTTCCAGTACAGATCAGAATTCTATTATATTCAGTTATCTCTGGGACTACTGTGTATCGCCGTCTTATTATTTTCAATACGTGGAGGGATTCAGAAAGGATGTAGCTGTTATTGATAAGGAACTGTTGAGAAGATCCTGGTATTACAATCAGCTGGAAACCGATCATCCTAAAATTATTGCAGGAGTAAGAACTGATGTCGACCTGTTTAAGAATGCGCTTCAGCCGTTTGAACGGGATGAGAAGTACAATTCCAATCTGCTTGAATCTCTTTACCGTAAGTTGATGACTGATCTTGTGGCGTCAAATGCAGATCACCGGAGCTTTTATTTCCCGCCTGAAATCGCCGAGAATGAATTGAGGAACGGACAGTTCAATCTGCCTGAAGGATACACGTATGTTCCCGATGTCCTGTTATTTAAAGTGGTAAAAGCTGGGAATGAATATATACCTGCAGCAGATCCTGATTTTCACATCAGGTTTCCTGAATACGGAAACAGGTATACGGATTTTATTCAGAACCTTGCAGGTTCGGTACTGGCTTCGAGGGCATTATATGAACTGAGGTTTAATAAAACTGACAGGGCGAAAGTTTACATTGATAAAATTAAGTCTGATTTCCCCAAATTTAATATCCCTGCAGACCTGAGAGGACTTTAAAAACTATTTCCCTTTATTATAATCCTTTGCTGCATCCAGCAGTTCCTGCTTCTTATCTTTACTGATTTCGGGACCAGTCATAAACGACTGAAGAAGAACATCCATCTGCTGTATCAGGTTTCTCTTATAATACTTAGGGGCATATACTGAACCATCGAGCATATACAGCCTATGCGTACTATCATCAAAGAAAGTATAATTGATGAACGGTCCGCCCATCCCTTTTGTATTCAGTTCCCACAATCCCTGGGTAAAGATGGCGTACTTTCCGTTAAAGTTCACCTCGTTAGAAGTAAAATAATCCGACGCAATAATTACATAAGAACTGTCGTCAGTCGTTCTGTAATATTTTTCAGTCATCCTGTTCCTGATTGCTCTGACCGAATCCTCGTTCAGATAAGCGGGTGATGCGTTATCGATCCAGTGTATAAACATCCATCGCTCCATATCGCTTCCGGGAGATCTTCTAAGCCATACAAAATTATCCTTTGGTACATCCAGCGCCAGCTTAAAATCAGCCTGAACGTATATCAGCCAGCCGTATTCCTTCAGCAGTTTACCTTCAAGGGGTTCCTGTTCATATTCAGAATTATACAGACTCTGATGCAGCCTTTCATCCGAAACTTTCTGGAAAGCATAGAGAAGATTGTCCTTATTATTCAGGATCTTAAACTCCAGTTCATTGATCGTGGGGGCGGTCAGTATCATAACAAGCTGATCCCTTGCCCACAGGCCGACCTTTTTAATCATAAAGTCTTTTTCTTCTTTAATCTTTTCCAAAGCGGCAGAATCGACCACGCTGTGTATAAATTGTGAGGTAAGCGAGTGCGAATTTAACGGGGCGACGATTAAAATATTTTTTTTATGCTGATATCTTTCGAGCTGATTCGGCGATATCCTGATAAGTGTAAAGAGTTTTTCAGGCTGAGGAGTATAAATAATCTTTTCAAATGCTGAATCGAGAGCAACCGATAAACCGGCAAACTCGGATGAATCGGCAACAACATAAATCTCATCTTCAAGTCCCTGCGCGGGTTTATTTGAAGCCTCACAAGCCATAAAATAAAAAACAGAAACAAGTGAGAGTATACTTATTAAGAATTTTTTCATCCTCTACCTCGGAAGTATTGGTAGTACTATTTGAAGTTCAGGAAGCAGCGCCATATAAAGAAGCCACATTGTAAATCCTATGGAAATAGGAATTGCCAGATTATCGTCGGCAAAACCAAATGAAATATTTTCAACTATCGCTCCCACTGCCGCGGAAATGATCCCGATGATATATTCAGTCGGGAGATCCTGAACTTTAGGTGTAAAAAAAACGACAATACTTGCACTTATAAAAAAGGCCAAAGTTCCCTCTAAACTCTTCGATAACAGCCGGTGTTTGCCGAATTTCCTGCCAATAAGGGCAGCCATTGTGTCGCTGATGATAAGAATAGTAAAAGCTGTAATAAAGAGCACTTTAGGAAACAGGATTACACATATCAGCGCCGAGATAAAGACATAGGTAGCGCCGTTCAGATTCTTTTTACTGGAATCAAGTTCGTGTTTTCTCAGCAGGAATCCGAAGTATTTATAAAATACCCTGCCCACTGAAGGAGAAAGATACCTGGTAAGATCCAGGATAAGTGCGACGGCTGTCAGGATGCTCAATATTAGAATAGCATCCCCGCGGGGAATAAAATAATAAATTATAGGAATAGATAAAGAAAAGAGATGAATCAGTTTTCTAACTAATTCATCTCTGTAATGAATTGTGCCGTTATCAGTTGGAGTCATCTTTAGGAGAAGATTCTTTCGGTTTCCTTTGCTCCATTAATTTCTTCACATGTTCCGGAATAATTTCCGGATTGCCTCCCGTACTGCCGTTCTTCTTAACCGGGGGTAGTGTTTCACCTCTGATGATCGCATCGATTTCGTGTGAATCAAGAATTTCTCTTTCAAGCAATTCCTGTGAAAGCTTATGGAGAAGATCAATGTTTTCTGTGAGTATCTGTTCCGCACGGACCATAGCTTCATTCACAAATCTTCTGACTTCCTCATCGATCTCGATCGCAGTTCTTTCACTATAGTCACGGTGACTTTGTATTTCACGTCCCAGGAAAATTTCCTCACGCTTGGCACCGTAGCTCAGAGGTCCGAGTTTATCACTCATTCCCCATTCGCACACCATTTTTCGTGCAATTCCGGTAGCCTTTTCAATATCATTACCTGCACCGGTAGTAAAGTGTTTGAATATAATTTTTTCAGCAGCCCTGCCACCGAGAGCATACGTTATGATCGCCTCAAGGTATTCTCTTGAATATGTATGCTTCTCATCTATAGGGAGATAACTTGTTACGCCTAATGCGCGGCCGCGCGGGATTATAGTAACCTTATGCACAGGATCGGCTTCAGGAAGCATCCTTGCAACCAGCACGTGTCCGATTTCATGATAAGCCGTGGTTTTCTTTTCCTCTTCTGTAATAATGAGGCTCTTTCTTTCCATTCCCATCATTACCTTATCCTTGGCTTCCTCAAAATCAACCATCTCCACGCTTTTCTTATTTTTCCTTGCAGCAAGAAGTGCTGCTTCATTGACGAGGTTTGCCAGTTCCGCACCCGCTAATCCCGGTGTTCCTTTTGCAAGAACATCAAGCTTAACATTGCTCTCAAGAGGGATATTCCGGGTGTGTACTTTTAAGATGCCTTCCCGGCCTTTAACATCGGGACGGTCAACAACAACCTGACGGTCAAACCTGCCTGGTCTCATCAATGCAGGATCGAGAACATCCGGTCTGTTAGTAGCTGCAATAATTATTACACCGCTGTTTTGTTCAAAACCATCCATTTCAACAAGGAGCTGATTCAAAGTTTGTTCCCTTTCATCGTGTCCGCCGCCCAGTCCTGCTCCTCTGTGCCTTCCAACCGCATCAATCTCATCTATGAATATGATACAGGGAGCATTTTTCTTTCCCTGTTCAAAAAGATCTCTCACACGGCTGGCGCCTACGCCGACAAACATTTCAACGAAGTCGGCACCGCTTATAGAGAAGAAAGGAACGCCCGCTTCTCCTGCAACTGCTCTTGCCAGAAGAGTTTTCCCGGTACCGGGAGGTCCCAGAAGAAGAACACCTCTGGGGATTTTTCCGCCGAGTTTCTGAAACTTGGTTGGCTCTTTTAAGAATTCAATGATTTCATGAAGTTCAAGTTTAGCTTCATCTGCACCGGCTACATCACGGAAGGTTATCCGCTGACCTGATTGGGTAATCAGCTTGGCTTTACTCTTCCCGAAGGAAAATATTCCACGTGTACCGCCGCCGGTTCCCTGCATCCTTCTCATAATAATAATCCAAACCGCAATTATTATGATCCATGGAAGGAATCCCAGGAGAACATTCAGCCATTCATTTGAATCCTTATCAAATGAGTAATCAATTCCTTTAGCTTTCCAAACGGCTTCCTGTTCTTTGATTATGGGTTCAGGGAGGTAAACCGAAATGTTTTTAACCTTCTCGGTTTGATTATTAACCTCAAGACTTTGCTCGGAAGTTAAGATCGCTTTGAAGTAATAATCATTTACATCCTGCTTAGTGATTATAGCCGACTGTATTTTCCCCTCATCAATCAGTTTTTCGTACTGATTATAGGTGATGCTGACATAATTCTGTGTGCCTGTCTTGAAGACCTGCATTACAATTACGGCAGCAACAATCACCGCTCCCCAACCGAAAACTAATCGTATTACTTTAGACCAATCAAAATTATCATCCGATTTATTCGGACCGCCCCCTTTCGGAGGTTTCTGAACAGGTCTGTTATTTTTATTATCTGCCATTTTCCATGTATTTATTTATTAAAAATCTATTCTGACTTATTATTCTCAAGGATATAAATTGATCTCAGATTTCTGTACTTCTGAGCATAATCCAAGCCATATCCTATCACAAATTCACCAGGGATATCAAAGCCAATATAATCAATTTTCACATTATATTTAAGGCTTTTCGGTTTAACCAGGAGAGATACTACTTTCATACTGGTGGGGGTATACTGTGCTATATGCTCCTCAATGAATTTTATTGATAATCCGGAGTCGACAATATCCTCAACAATGATAATATCCCTACCATTAACGTCACAATTTAGTTCCTTAACAAGCTTAACTTTTCCGGAGGAAATTTTAGCATCTCCGTAACTGGAAAGTTTAAAAAAATCGATCTCACAATCTATATCAACATTTTTCACCAGGTCTGACAGAAACAGGAAAGCTCCGTTCAATACTCCGATGAAAATCGGCGTTTTCCCTCTGTAATCCCGTGAAATTTCTTTGGCCATCTGTCTTATTCTTTCCTGAAGCCTCTCCTCTTCAATAAAAGGAATAAATACATCATTTTCAATTATTAGTTTACCGTTCCTTAGTTCAGGCATAATTCCAGTATTTTTTGAGTTGAAGAAGTAATTTTAAACCTGTCGTCGACGCGCAGCCCGATTACCCAGACTACTTTATTTCTATTCAGCATGATGAGATGATTTTTTTTCCCGGAAGACTCAACTTTCTGTTCATTCAGGAAATCAGAGATCTTTTTAGATCCCTTCATTCCTATGGGGTGAAATGAATCGCCGGTTTTCCATCTTCTTATTGTAAATTCAGGGCTTACAGTATCTGCTGAAATATACTCTTTATTTTTATTATTTGAATAAACCAGTGATCCGCGGTCACACCTTTTGATTGAAACTGTCCCGGAAGGAGTAGCTTTCGTCTCTCCTATCCGGATTTTCTCAAGGTAGTTGTCCGGATTTTTCTCCCTCAGGAAAATCTTCAGATACTCTCTTTCTCTAAAAACAATAATTCCCCCCGAAAGTTCAATCTGTTTACCCGCCTGTGCAGTAACTAACGAGAGGATTTTTCTGATATCATTTGAAAATATCTGCATATTTAATTCACGCTCCAGCAGATTCTTGAGCAGAAGTCCTTTTAAAGACTCTTTGATCTTCTCAAGAGTGCGGATCTGTATTTTAAGATTCCCCGGAGGATCTTTTTCAATCTCCCGGAATATATCCGCTTCACTGCTATGTATGAATTCTTTAATATTTCTGAAATTTTCAGAGGATACCAGTAAAGACCTGTCGACAGAGGGATTCAATTTTTCTTTTATCAAAGGGATTATTTTATTGCGAAGGTAGTTCCGTTCAAATTCAATTCCCTCATTAGATTTATCTGTTCTGAAGGGGATCTGATTCCGGTGAAGGTATGCGAGTATTTCTTCTTTTGTAAAGCATAGAACAGGACGGATAATGTTCCCCCTGATTTCGGGGATACCGGATATGCCATCGAGTCCTGTGCCCTTAATAAGATTCAGCAATACCGTTTCCGTATTATCATTTGCATTATGTGCTGTTGCAATCTTATCGAGTTTGTTTTGATTCAGGATCCGGCTGAACTCCTTATACCTGGTGATCCTGCCTGCTTCCTCAAGAGAATAACCATTCCTTCGTGCAAACGATCTGACATTCTTTTTAACCGAATAAAATTCTATTTTTTTTGCCGCACATAATTCTTTGCAGAAAAGTTCATCTTCATCTGCATCTTTTCCGCGGAGACTATGATTAATGTGTACTGCAGATACTTCCGTTTTCAAGCGTCTGCTGAACTTTTCCAGGAGGTGAAGGAGGAAAACAGAATCCGGTCCCCCGCTCAATGCAGCCAGGATTTTTTCTCCTGTTCTTATCAGCTTATGTTCATCAATATACTTAAGGAATCTCTGTTCTGTTCTTTCCATTAAATACCGGGTTGTTCTTTATTCTCCATTATTCTTTCGACATATTTCCCCAGTACGTCAAACTCAAGGTTAACAGTGCTTCCCGGCTTTTTTGAAGAGAAAACTGTTTCCTGCCAGGTATGCGGAATTATACCGATTCCGAACACATTATCCCTGAGTTCAGCCACTGTCATACTAACACCGTCTATAGAAACCGAACCCACATAAATAAGATATTGTTTGAATTCATCGGGGAACCGGATTTTCATAAAGTGACTGTTGGATAATTCTTTGATTTCCACAACTTCGCCTTTTGTATCAACATGTCCAAGCACGAAATGTCCCCCCAGCCTCGCATCCGCCTTTAGAGGCCTCTCGAGATTTACAAAATCACCTATGGTCAAATCGCCAAGATTAGTTTTCTTCAGTGTTTCTTCTATAGTATCCATCGATACCGAATTATCTTTTTTCTCTACCACAGTAAGGCAGCAGCCGTTAACGCTGATACTGCTTCCTATTACCGTATCTTCAAGCACTTTTTCTGCTTTTATCTCAAGACGGTAGCCGTCGCCCGTCTTTATTTTATTTACCAGAGTTCCTTTTTCCTCAACAAGCCCCGTAAACATGTGCTGCTCCTGAATGATAATGTTAAATTTTTGAGTATTAAAGTTACAAATATTTTACAGAGAGTGGAAAAAATGAGATAAAAAGATCTGACAAAATCAGCGCAGTAAAGACAGGGTAATGACCCCTCTCCTTTGTAATAACAAAAATATCTTTGTAAAAGCAGAAGAATTACTTAAGAAGCTTATCTTTCAAGTCTGAGCATCAGATCCTCACCTATCTTATCGAAGCTTTTAATTTTTACGTTAAGTGTGCGTTTTATACTCTTAACGCCGATATTTTCAACAACCGGAATTCCTTCGCCGATTATTTTAGGTGAGATAAAAAGGAAGATATCATCATAGAGTCCGCTTCTGATAAAGGAAGAAAATACACGGCTCCCCCCTTCAACCAGCACCGAGGCGACATTATTCTTAGCCAGTTCCCTGAGCACGCTTTTCAGGTTGAGGTTCCCGTTCTTATCCTCCCTTGCAAATATAACCTGTACCCCGAAGGACTCAAGTTTCTTTATCTTTCTTTTGTTTTCATTATTCTTTGAAGTAACCAGGATGGTTTTATGATCATTATTTCTTGTAAATAATTTTTTGTCGGTTTTTAGAGTTAATGCACTGTCAAGGATAATTCTTCTCGGGTTTCTGCCGTCGGTTAACCTGACTGTCAGCGCCGGATCATCCTTCCCGACAGTGCCTGAACCAACAAGGACAGCATCATAATTTGCACGCAGTTGATGAACGAATTTCCTGGAAGGCATAGAGGATATCCATTGAGAACCTCCCCTTAAGTCGGCTATTTTTCCATCAAGAGTCTGTGCAGCTTTAAGTGAGATGAAGGGCATTTTCTTCGTAATGTATTTGAAGAAAAATTTGTTAAGGTTTATACAGTCATTCTCCAGCACACCCACCTTTACATCCACACCTGCGGATTTAAGTTTCTTCACACCATTGCCGCTTACAAGGGGGTTCATATCGAGGGTACCGATGACAACCTTTTTGATTTTATTCTCGATTATCCGGTCAACACATGGAGGGGTTTTTCCGAAATGACTGCATGGTTCCAGGTTGATGAATAGAGTACTTCCATCAACTGGTTCCTTGGCATTTTCAATGGCATTTATTTCAGCGTGGTTTGCTCCGAATTTCTGATGATAACCAGCTCCGATTATTCTATCATTCTTTACGAGAATACATCCTACAAGAGGATTGGGACTAACTTCTCCTATACCTTTCTTTGCAATCTCTAATGCTAACTGTATGTAGGATTCATCAGTCAAATTATATGGACTGTTGAAAATTATTTAATGTTTAGAATTTCGAACTCCAGCATTCCTGCCGGAGCTTTTACCTTTACTTTATCTCCGACCTTTGAACCCATTAATCCCTGGCCTACGGGGGAAGTAACAGATATCTTTCCTGCCTGGAAGTCAGCTTCTTCAGGTGAGACTAATGTGTATTCAATTTTCTTCTTATTCTTAAGGTTCAATATACTTACAGTAGAAAGAATATGCACCTTATCATTTGTAAATTGGTTTGTATCAATTATTCTCGCCCTTGAGACAGTATCCTCAAGCTTGCTTATTCTCAGCTCAAATAGTCCCTGCTCTTCCTTGGCAGCATCATATTCGGCATTTTCTGAAAGATCTCCATGGGCACGGGCTTCAGCTATTTTCTGAGCGATTTCTTTTCGTCCATTGATTTTTAATTCCCGAAGTTCTTTTTCTAATTCAACCAGCCGTTCCCTGGTCAAATAAACAAAATTTCCTTCCGACATCTCACTTCCCGGATTATTGGTGAATTTAAAAAAAAATTGCCACCGCATTTCCGCAGTGGTCAGTTCGAAAATAAATAATAAAACTTTCCTTGTCAAGATTTGATTTCACCAACATGTTAAATCACAGCGCTTTCCAAAATAAATTTAAGGCATCAAAATATTTTAAGTATTAGTAAAGAAATTCTCCTCACTTATTTTGACTTGCCCTTTTATCAATCCGGATGTTTGCTGCGGCGGCGGGAAAATTCTGTTCTTGCCTCGCCGTTAGGCGGGTCGATTACCCTCGCCATAAATAATTTAAAGTTTTTGGATTCTATCTCGACGGGTTGTCCCCCTGGTCTGATTTCAACAGCAAGGCGAGGCGATTTTATGTTTACATATTCAACACTACTGACAAAATGTCAGGTTCAGTATTAATGATGGGTTAGGGACGGAGTTATGACGGAGAAGGGACGGAGAAGGACTCAGAATGAGACATCTGAAAAACGGCGAAAAAACGCCATTTTCGACTGTTGAAAAAGTCTATATATGACAAAATGTCAGTGTCACAAAATGAGATTGAATGACCTGAGAACCTTTCCATTTTAAACGCAATGAATACTCACATTGATGTGAGAGTTAGATCTGCTGTATTGATTTCACAATCCTACTTTGGGGATCACAATTCTACCAGGCGACATTGTTTCGGACTCAACTTTTGAAAAGCGGCGGATCTATAATACGAAATTCTCAGAAGGTGCATTATACACCATGGTTATTTTGCTGCCGCCATTTTTTTTGTAACTGAATATCCGGGTACGGTGAGTTTATAATAATAGATCCCGCTGGATAGTCCTGACATATTAAATTTAACTTCATAGATCCCGGCGGGTTTTTCTTCATTTACAAGTACTGCTACTTGCTGTCCAAGCGAATTGTAGACAGTTATTTTCACCGGCACGAATCCCTGCTGACTTACAGGTATCTCATATCGAATGGTAGTTGAGGGATTAAACGGGTTAGGATAGTTCTGGTCAAGAATATAGGTCTCCGGTTTTGTTATATCTACTGTATCTGAGGTTTGGACTTCCTTCATGATAAAGTTGCGGGGATCAAATGAAAGATATTCGGGCCTGCCTGTTACGGGGAATTCAAACTCCTGCATACTTTGATCATTAAAAAGTCTGACAACTGTATCTTTCTCAGCCGTATATATTTTTATCTCGACAGGCATTGTAAAAAATGCCGGTTCAGTATTGGGATTTTGTGTAAGCTTCAGATGGATGGTATAAATATCCGTACCGGTTTTATTGAAATCCCAGCTGTACCTGAAGCGCGGATAGTTCCTGCCGTATATCCATTCATTAAAAAAATAACCCAGGTCTTTGCCGGATACATTTTCGGCTATTCTTCTGAAATCTGTGGTGGATGCATTATTATACCTAAGTTCAGGCGAGGCCGCATAAGTTTTCATAATATTAAAAAAGACGGAATCCCCTACCACTCCCCGCAGCATATGCAATACTATTGCTCCTTTGGCATATGTACTCGGATAATCGAATATAGTTGAAGCTGAACTTATATCCTCCGCGTAAACCGAACGCTTTGCCTGTTTGGCATAAGACATCAATGATTCAATATAAGGACCATATGACGATGGATCTACTGCCTCAAAATAAACGGCTTCGGAATACGTGGCGAACCCCTCATTTAGCCATATTTCATGCCAGTTCGCACAGGTAATCATATCACCGAACCACTGGTGAGCAAGTTCATGAGCGATAATAGACTCGCTGAAGCTGCCGAGTGAAGTAATCGTCTGATGCTCCATTCCCCCTGACCAGCCGAATTCTGCGTGTCCGTATTTCTGATCAATAAAAGGATAAAGACCATACCTTTGGGAAAATATCGCAAGCATTCCAGTAGTCTTATCAAGTAAATGCTTAACATTATCAAAATGCTCAGGATATATATAATGTACTACGAGCATTGAGTCACCAGGGGAATAACGGAAATAGTTTTTATAGACAGTGTAATTTGTTACTGCCATTGAAATCAGATAATTGGCAATCGGGTATTTATTGAACCAGAAATAAGTATGAGTTCCGTTCCCATTATCAGTAATTTTCTGAAGCACTCCGTTTGAAACAGGAATTAAATTGTCCGCACAGGTCAGGTTAACCTGTGAAGAGTCTGCTTTATCATCAGGATTATCTTTACAGGGCCACCAATCCCTGGCTCCGTAAGGCTCACTCAATGTCCATATGGCTGGACTCCCGTTATGCGAACCGAATTCTATACTCCCGAACCCGTTGGACGCGGGGACACCATGGTAATACACAATTATTGAAAACCTCTCACCCTGCTGGTAGGTGCGGGACAAGGTGACATTCAGTTTGTTATCCTGGTGAGTAAAAGTTAAAGCAGCATTTCCCGATACAACAGAATCAACGTTCAGTTTATTGTTAAGATCAAGGAAGAATGAGTTTAACGATCCTGCGGCCGGCACTGCATCCATCCGGGCAGTGCCATCCAGCGAACCGGATACATAATTTAATGTCAGATCGAGCTTATAATACTTCGCATCGATAGCTGCATCGCCCGGGTATAAAACTTTCGATACCTGTTGAGAGTTTATAAATTCCTGCTTCTCCATCATCGCTGAGGATGTATCGGCACTCTGTGCAGATAACAGCGGCGAAAAAAGAAAAATTGTCAATAGCGGAATAGTGCAGTATTGCAGTACCAGGAGGTTATAAATCGTTCTGCATTTTAAGAGAATGTTTCCGGCAGTCATGGACCGACCCCCTCTATACGGCATATCGGTCTGAATCCGCAGTAACGGCAGGCTTTCTCTTCTCTTTGATCGAGCTGCGAAAGTCTGAAATCACCCCGGCTGATCCCGTCTGCATACCTTTTAATTGCCTCGAGGCAAATATTTATTAATTCATAATATTGTGCAGTTATTTCTTCATCACCGGCATTCCTGCCGAAGCTTATTTCCTTTTTTCCGAAATCAGCCGATTTATATTTTAAAGAATAGATCAATGCTCCGGCAGGGTCATAATCCTCATTCAGTTCAGCTTTAATGATTTCCTTAGCCGCATAAAGGTATAGAGGAAGCTGAAGCTGCAGACCGTCAAGCATATACTGTTTTTTGACACGGTTCTTTCCTGTTTTATAATCAAAGACTTTGAATGTCTTTTCATTTTTATTTAAATCAATCCTGTCAATTTTTCCCCTCACCCTGATTTCTCCGGCTTTTAATTCATCTAAAAGGACTTTCTGTCCTGAGTCTCTCTTCACCTGTCCGAATCCCGTTTCAAACAATTCGGGCACATATCCCCCGGCGTCCTCTCTTTCCGATTTAAGGAATTTATAGAGTATGGAATTTTTACGCCTGCCTTCAATTCCGAAAATTTTTTCCCTTTCAAAGAAAGAAAGAGGAGAATTCAGGTTAGCTTCCTTTACTTTAGCATCGGCAATACCGAAGAGCATCTTTTCCGCCCTTGCGAAAACTTCATCCGCACAGTTGCTGAGAACAACGTCATCCTTTTTTAATTCGGAATAAAAATTAAAAAGTATGGAATGGATGAGACTTCCCATTTCAAGGGCTTCAATCTCTTCCGTTGGCTCTTTTATAATATCCAGTTTGAGCACCCTCTCAGCGAAATACCTGTAGGGACAGAGGGCATAAATTTCCAGCTGAGAAATTGAGAACTCGCGTTCTTTTATTTTTCCCAGATTATTTTTTGCATCCTCTGAAATTCCGCCAGGAATAAAGCCATTATATATCGATTCGGAAAACGGGAGTTCAGTCCGCTGGCGGTCAATGATCATCGCCTGTTCAATTTCTTCTAAATCCAGACCGGCGGAAGTCAGATCGAGCAATGTACCTGCTTCAGCGATTCCTTTTTTACCTATAAAATGAAGAAGCTGCTCCCGGGTGTATATTGTATCCTCATATTCATTTTCATCGCCTGAGGTAATTTCGAAAGTATTCATGAATTCTCTCAGGAAGTCGGACTTAACATATTCCTTTCTTTCCTCCTGGCGCGGAAAAGTCAGATAAAGTTTTTTGTTCCAGGAGCAGAGCGACTGGTAGAACAAATACCTTTCTTCCGTAAGATGATTGAATTCTCCCTTCACTTTTGCCATCGAGCCGGAGAAAAAAATCTCGGGAGAAAACCTCGTCGGGAAATCACCGTCGCATAATCCGCCGATAAAAAGATAGCCTGATTTAAGTCCCCGTATCTCATTCATCGTAGTTATCTGAACACCGTACCCGGGTTTCTCCTTAATATTGTACCTCGATGAACTAACCGCCATCCTGATATTATGAAGAAAGAAGCCCGCAGGGAACTTTTCATTTTCGCCGAACTGATCCTGAAGCAGTGATATGATCTCTTCTGCCGTACTAATAAAAACCGTCAGCGATTTAATATTTTTTTCAGCCTCATCAGCCTCCCCGGTAAGGAGTCTGACCGGAAGCTGAAGTTCATTAATCAGATCAGACAGATTTTTTCTGAATGCTGGAATAGTCATCTTGTGAAGGAAAGGATCCAGGAAGTCGTGGATTCTGTCAATGTCGTTTAATGCTTTACGAAGCGATTCCTTCTTCGCCTGCGATTCATAGGAGTCATCATCACTTTCATCAATTGAGACTATTGCTTCGTTCAGGGTTCTCTGCCAGTTATCGTATCCGGATATTATTTTCAGGTTGACCGAAGCTCTCAACAGGTTTGTAATATTGATTCCTTTAATTTCAAGAATGCCGCCGCTAAGCGCCCTGAATATATTTTTATAATAGAAATCATTTTCAGCTATTTCAAGGAAACTGATCAGAGCCGTTACGATAGGTGATGTATCGAGGGGGAACCTGTCGGTTAAATTAAACGGAAGACCGTATAAAGGGAAAATATCCCGTATGATATTGGAATAGTGACCTATCAGGTTGAATACGACATAAATTTCTTCCGGCTTAACACCTTTTCGCAATACCAGTTCTTTTATCTCTGAGGCTATTAATTCGATTTCCTTTTCCCTGGTACCGGCGGAGATAACTTTGATCTCCTCTTTATAATTTCTGATAACCCTGTCGGCTTTTTTTCTGAAGAGGTTTTCCCTTACCTCATCCTGGAAACGTGTGAACAATGAAGTGGATCTGTCTCCTGCAGGTTTGAAACCTTTAGCAAGCAGATTATTATAACAGGAGTCCAGATGAGAAAATATCAGCGGGTTATACCTGAAATAATCGAAGCTCAGAAAAAGTTCAGAATTGTTAACAGTTGTCAGTCTGTCAATGATTTCAACCTCGGGAAGGGTAAACTCATCAAATCCCATAATAATGATAAGTTTTACATCGGGATAAAGGTGTACAAAATTACGGTTGAAATCTTTACCCGGAAGTGCCGTCAATGCTGAATAAACATCCCCTGTTTCTTTAAGTCCCAGAGAGTTTAATTTTTTTTGATATTCTTCATATACATCGGCAATATCAGAAGCCTTATTCTTTTCGGAACCTTTTAACGACTGGGCCTCACTCCTTATTTTGGCGGGAACAATACCGTGTCTTTTATATTCAGATATAACATTCCGCACTCTTTCCAGTGTTCCCTTAGGAATTTCACCATTATAACCGGAGAAGTAATTCAACTTTACAGCGTTGAAACTTTGCTGAAGAATAACCGAGGCTGCTGCTTCGCTTAAAGTATCCGTCCTGATATCATCTCTGTCGAATAATAATTTAGAAGCGGCTGACCCGATAGTTTCAAGATTTAATTTTCCCGCCGCATTACCGGGGGAGTTTGAAACAAGCTCCCTGATAAGCGCCCTGATCCTCCGGTTAGTCGGGACAATCATGAGCAGCGAGTCCAGGTTCCGCTGCTTTATCCTCAGGTTGATTTCAAATTCAATATCAAATTCCTTACGTCCCGTCTTCGTTAAGATCATTCCTTCTCCTGTTCCAGCATCAGATCGCGGTAGGATTTCCTGAGCTCATTCTCTTTGTCGAGTGAAAGCAGTTCAACCACATTCTCAAATCTCCGTCCCGCATCATCCTTACCGTTTATTACAAGGGTTTCAAGTTCAAGGAAAGAACCGAGCCTTTTTACCGTATCGAAGTGGATCCGGGTATTATCATACAGGTATAGAAGCCGCTGTTTCTCAACAACAGTCTCCTCCTCAAGAATATCCCTGAAGTATTCTCTTGCATCATTTTTTTCGAGCGATATCAAATGATAATCCGACCACCTGTCGCCTGACTTCTCATTCCGCACATATTTGATCAATGTCTGGGAACCGTTTTCAAGTCTTAATTTCAAAAGTCCGTTTTTTATTCTGTAATAAACATCAGTCTGGTTCAATTCCGCTTTAAATTCGGCATTCATTGCTTTGACTTTATGAAGAACTTCATCCGGATTCCGGAGTCTGAGCTTCAATTCAAGATTTATCGGCATTTATATTCCCTGTTTCCTTTTTAACGTAGATTTGAAGAACTTCACGTCCTTTTCTGGGTTTAATTGAGTTAATCCGTCTCGAAGAAAATTTCAGTTCAAGATGGGGCGATATAAGTTCGTAAAATTCCATTACATCAACAGCATAAGGAGGACCGCCTTCTCTTTCTTCCACAGGAAAAAGCAGGGCCACAAGCTTCCCGCCCGGCTTCAGGAATTTCGCTGACTTTTCAGCGAATTCTTTTCTTCGTTCCGGACGAACAGCGCAGTAAGTAACATAATCATAAACATAATCAAAGTAGTTTTTATAGATTGAATCGAGCTTGAAAATGTCCTCCTGAATTAAGTTCACCTTTACATTTTCCTCATCGGCCAGGACCTTCGCAAATTTTATGGCTTCTGTGGAGAAATCAACCGCGTAAACATCATAACCCATTTTTGCCGCAAAAACAGCATCGTAACCTTTACCGCACCCGGTAATGAGGATCCTTCCGGGTTTGAGAAAGCGCTGCTCATTCAGCAGATCCATGAATACAGGAGTAGGGCTTTTCATATCCCATCCCGCCTGGTTATTACGGTATTTGTCATCCCAGAAGGATGCCGAATCAGGTGATCCCATAAATATCTATAAAATAAGATGTTGATATTGATGCAGACTTCATTAATTTTGAAGAAAAAAAAGTAATTATTATGAAAAAGTTATTGTTTGCAGCAATAATAATTATTCCCCTGTTAAATGTAAATGCACAGGAGATCGGTGAAATGGCTCCGGAGAAAAAACCGGAAGTTTTCCCGAACAACATGCTGGGACTCGATATTATGTTTAGTGAAGGAGGTTTCGGCTTAGGCGGCTTTTACAGAAGACAATTTTCAGACAAAATTACCGGGTTTACCGATTTCTCAATTTCGGAAGCAAAAGATGAGCGTGAAATTGAATATTACGATTACTACACAAACCAGACATACACAGTTGGAAAGAAGAACAGAGTATTCCTTGTACCGGTCAATTTCGGGATACAGTACCGGCTTTTTGAAAATGTAATTTACGATAACCTAAGGCCCTACTTAAACCTGGGCGTCGGCCCTTCTGTTGTTCTTACCACCCCATACGAAAAAGAATTTTTTAATTCATTCGGGTATACAAAAGTTAAAGTTGCAGCAGGAGGTTATTTTGGATTCGGGGCGAATTTCGGACTGGATAAAAGCAGCCTTGTAGGTATTAACGTGAGATACTATATCATACGGTTTTTTGATGAAGGTGTTGAGAGTCTGACCGGACATTTCAATAAAACTCTCGGCGGTTTTTTCCTGACGATCAATCTCGGGATGATGTATTGAGTTCTGTCCTTCCTCCTTTCAGCGGATTCAATAAAGATATTTTCCCTTTCCTTGAGGAGCTTGAAAAAAATAATAATACAAAGTGGTTCGCGAAAAACAGGGAACGCTACCAGGAAAATGTGGTAATTCCGGCAAAATCATTTGTTACATCAATCGGACAATTCTTCACACAGTTAAACCCCGCAATCCGCACAGAGCCGAAGTTCAATAAAACTATAATGAGAATAAATAAAGATATGCGTTTCTCAAAGGATACTCCTTATAAGAACTATTTCCTTATCCATTTCGGCAGGTTCAAAATGGATAGTGAATTTTATCTTTATTTTGATAAGCAGGGAGCAGATTTCGGAATATTCTTAAATGGGGACAAAGGAGATGAATTATTTTTTTCACAGAACCTTGAGAGATATCCGAAGGAAATTGCGCATGTTTTTAATCAGTATAAGTTAAATAACCGGTTCGATTTTCACGAGTTTAAGAAAACACCTCAGCTTGTGCAAAAAAAGTTTAATGCAGATAAACACTTTGATTTAATCAGGAAGAATAAATACATCCTTCTTGAGAGGGAGATCCCGCAAACCAGTAAACTTCTCTACAAGACGGATGTTTTAACGGAGCTCGTAAAAAATTATGCATCCCTCTACCCTCTTTACTGCTTTGCGATATCACCACAGCCTCTGAAACTTATAGACAAGTTCGAAGAAATGATGGGCGTACCGGTTTAGGCAGGATAAAAGGGAAAGGGGAAAAATTAAAGCATCGAATGACTCTTTTTCCATTTAATGGTACACCCGATAGAATATGTTTCAGGAATAGAGATCTGCCCGCCGGCTAAAAGCTGATTAAGTGAATCAATTAAATATCTTGTTTTTACTTTATCCGGTTCTTTCCAGTTATCATCAATCTTCCCATGATATGCCAGCTTTCTTTCTGAATCAAAGACAAAGATTTCAGGCGTATGCGAGGCATCGAAGGCCTCAGCAGCCGACTGATCCTCATCCCTTAGGTATGGAAAATTAAACTCTCTCTCTTCTGCCCTTTTTTTCATATTCTCGAAGGAATCCTCAGGGTACCCGGATTCATCATTAGAATTTATTGCAATCACCTGAACTCCTTTATTTCCATACTCCTCCTGAATTTCTTTCATTCTCTCTTCATATGCCTGTACGTAGGGACAGTGATTACAGCTGAATATTACCACAAGGATCTTTTTACTATTGAAGACAGACGCAGGATAATATTTTTCATCAGTGCCTTTTAGTCTGAATTCCGGCATTGCAGAACCAATTTTCAATTTACCTGTTGCCATTTTTTCCTTCCGGTTATCAATTGAATACGTTTAGTAAATAAATAATCTTATCATTAAATTACAAATAAGATCATCAATTTCTTTTCGTAATCACTTTACTCTACTCCTTTTTTAATGGTGAAACACAAAGACTTTACTGCTATGCTCAATGATTCTTACGGAAGATTCTGTGAGCGGTCGCTTTCCGGCAGACGGATTAAACATTCAGATATAAAACCTTTAATTGAGAAGCTTCGCAGTAATGCATTATTTTTTGTGAAAAAGGCTGGTATGTCCGTGCAGAACAGGGAAATTTACCTGGTATCGCTCGGATCAGGTAATACAAAAGTATTTCTCTGGTCGCAGATGCACGGTAATGAATCTACAGCAACAATGGCTTTATTCGATATTTTCAATTTCTTTGCAGCGGAAAATGAGTTTGAAGATTACAAAAGCGAAATTCTGAAAAATGTTACCATTTATTTCATGCCTATGGTTAACCCCGACGGCGCAGAAATATTTGAAAGAAGAAATTCATACAGCATTGATCTGAATCGTGATGCGGTCCGTCTACAGAGTCCCGAGGCAACGATTCTAAAAAACACATATGCTTCTATTAAAGCGGATTTCGGATTTAATCTCCATGATCAGAGCATTTATTATAGTGCCGGCAAAAGCTTCAAGTCAGCGGCTATCTCATTTTTAGCACCACCTGCCGGTTCTGATAAGGCCATAACGCCCGCCAGGGAAAACTCAATGAAGCTGATCGGGCAGCTTAGTAATATCTTAAATGTACTTATTCCCGGGCATACAGGTAGATACTCCGATGAATATGAGCCAAGAGCTTTCGGGGATAATTTTCAAAAATGGGGAATGAGTACGGTATTGATTGAAACAGGGGGACTGAAGGACGATCCTGAAAAACAGTACCTGAGAAAACTGAACTTCATTCTTTTGATAACTGCATTTAAAAGCATATCGGGAAATGAATATTTGAAAGAGAAACTTGAAACATATGAGAATATACCTTTTAATGAAAAAGATAATATCATGGATATGATACTAAGGAACCTGGATTACCGGGCGGGAGGCAGGACCATTAAAATAGATGTAGGGATAAACAGAACTGAGATAAATACGAATTCCGGCAGGGCGTTTTACCCGGTGGGAAGAGTTGCAGACTTAGGCGATCTTTCGGTATTCGGGGCTTATGATGACTTTGATTTTTCAGGAATGGAAATCTCACCCGGTAAAACCTATGAGAAAAAGGCCGCTTCAGAAGAAGAGTTATCAAAATTGGACTTTCAGGATCTGTATTCCAAAGGGTATACAAATGTTCAGGCCGGATTTGCTTTTACCGGAGAGTACTCTGGACATCCGATTAATATAACGTTAAACAATGCCCGGGAAGAGACAGACATAAAAGTTGACGGTCCTGCCAATTTTATAATTTCCAGGGAGGGAAAAGTAAAGTACGCTGTTGTAAACGGATTCCTCATTGAGATTGAGAATCCCCGTATAACAGGTATCAGCGGTGAAGTTATCCGCTGATGGTTTGATAAATAGTTTAATTTTAATATAATTGTTAATAACAAATATCTATCAACTGATCCCATAGATTAATATGTTTCCATTCCCGGTCCTGCTGGCAATAATCGATGATCAGAAACAGCTGTACGCTGATTTTGAGAAAGAAGCCATTCCCCATATGGATGCATTATTTAATTTTGCCCTCAGGATGACCGGCGACAGCGACGAAGCTGACGACCTCGTACAGGAAACATATCTTAAAGCATTCAGGTTCTTCGATAAATTCGAACGCGGAACTAATTGTAAAGCCTGGCTGTTCAGGATTATGAAAAACACTTACATAAACTCCTACAGGAAGTCATCCAAAGAACCTGACAAAGTTGACTATGAAGAAGTTGAAAATTTTTATGAAAGCATAAAACCTTCTTCAACAGACAGCGCTCATCTCGAGAAGGAAATGTATGATAACCTCCTTGATGATGAAATCTCAAACGCAATTGCCTCCCTTCCGGAGGATTTCAGGACGGTGATCATACTCTGTGATATTGAAGGATTTACTTATGATGAGATAGCTGATTTCATAGATATCCCTGTAGGTACGGTGAGATCGAGACTTCACAGGGCAAGGAAAATGCTGTTTGCAAAGTTATATAATTATGCAGCCGATAAAGGCTACGTAGATAAAGCATCGGGATTGAGTGAGTAAATTATGAAGGAAAGCAGAGACTTATATTACATTGCAGCGCTGGCAGATGGTGAAATAAAAGATCCTTCTGAAGAAAAGAGACTGAGGGATAAAATAGAAAAAGATCCCGAACTGCAGTTCGAATATTTTGTTCAGGTCTCTGTAAAGAAACTCGTCTCAGAAAGATTAAGCATCTCACCTGCTCCTGAAAAAACAAGGAAAAGACTCGAAAGAAAAATTTCTCCCCGCCGCAGTTCAAATCCTTTAACCCGGCTGCTTCCGGATATATATTTTACCAGGCCCCTCGCAGCCTGGGGAAGTACTATTGTATTACTGACTGCCGTTGCCCTGCTTATTTTTAACCGCACCCCTTCCCCTGAATATAAGAATTTTGCATATGAGCAAAGCGGGAGCGACAATATGTATATACAGGCAAAAAATAATTTTGAAAACATACTGGCAGGGAAGCTCAAGCCCCAGTTTGAATCAGATGATCCCGATAAAATCAAAGAATTTTTTAAGACACAGGGTGTAGAATACCCGGTATATGTACCTGAAATCAAAGACTGGAAGCTTGTAGGAGCAGTTGTATCGGTAGATCACGGTGAGAAATTTGCACATCATGTGTATTCGACGCAGAGCGGAAAACTCGTCTATTTGTTCCAGGTAGATGAAACTGAAATCCAAAAACATGATTTCCTGACACTAACGGATGACCTGGTTTCATTCCTCAACTCGGGCAATTGTTATGAAGCCGCCAGCGGGAACCTTGTCACCTTAATGACCCGGGTTAAAGGAAATATATTTGCAGTAGTTTCCAACGGAGCACCCGGTGAAATTGAAAGTAATTTCTGTCAACTAAATTAAAGTTAAAACTATGTTTAATATCAAAAACATCCTGTTACCTACCGATTTCAGCAACCTTTCTTTATCTGCTGCAAGGTACGCAATAGATCTGGCCCGGCAGTACGGGGCAAAAATTCATTTCCTCAACGTTCTTGAGAAAACGCCTCCAATACTTGCAATAAGATCGCTCGATCTTTCAGAGGAAAAAATTATTAAAACCATCGATGAAGATGCCAGGACCTCTCTCAACAAGGCACTTGAGAAAATTAATACTGATAAATCAGTAGAAATTGTGCCTGTAATAAAGAAAGGCATTGACTTCGAGGTTATTATTGACTACTGTGAAAGTAATAAGATTGACCTTATAGTTATAGCTACACATGGAAGAACAGGCATTCTGCATACACTCTTAGGAAGCGTAGCCGAAAAAGTTATACGATATGCAACCTGCCCCGTGCTGGTTATTACTCCATCTGAGGCCGAGAAGTAGGAAGCATTTAATTCTTGATTATGCTCACTTCTTTTGATATATTTCATGTCTGCAAGTTTAAAAAGGTAAAAAAAATGGCTAGAGTTAAAAATGTAGAGGCTTTTTGCGGAATTTGTAATGCAGTAAGGAAGATGGAACTTTTAGGAGAAGCCTCTTTAAGCGAGAATACTGAAAATAAAAGATGGGCTAAATGTAAGAAATGCAAGCAAACGATGATTATCGACCTGACAGCAGATGTTAAAGAAACAAAGCCATCTTTAGAAGGAATTGAAAACGAAGACTGCACTGTTTATTCTCCTTCTAAATCATTCACAGTCGGAGAATCAATTTATCATCAGAACTGGGACGATTTCGGGAAAGTTGTCGGTAAAGAAGTACTTTCGAACGGATATAGTTCCATTACAGTAGAATTTCAAAAATCAGGAAATAAGAAATTAATTGAATCAATATCTCAGTAAACAACCATTTAAAGCGAGGTGAAATAATTTGGTTGGTATATCAGTAGGCGAAAACGAATCAATAGATAAAGCATTAAGAAGGTTCAAAAAGAAATACGAAAGATCCGGAGTGCTCAAAGAATTCAAAAAGAGAACCTTTTTTGTCAAGCCTTCGATTAAAAGAAGGATGGAGCGACTCAAAGCCGAACGACGTGCTCATAGAACTGATTCTAACGATTAATTACAATTAATCAGTATAATTAGGCTGTCCCGAACAATGTTTGAGACAGCTTTTTTTATGTTCCTTAAATTACTTCACAGGGTTCAGAACCCAATTACCTTCCCCGGTTATAAAATCTTTCACCGGTCTCTTCTTCTTATTTCAGCTGTATTTTTGGTTCTTCCTCCCTCTTCTCAGCTTCTTTCTTAAGATAATATTTTTCAAAGTGCTTTGTAACCAGGGTAAACGCCTCATCAACATCATTGCAGAAAGAAAAAAGGTTCATATCGGCCGGACTAATTACTGCATTGGCAACAAGTGCTTCAAAATTTATAATATTTTTCCAGTACTTCTCATCATAAACGATCAGCTGCATCTTCTTCTTTATTTTATCTGTCTGGATGAGGGTTACTATCTCAAAGAATTCATCCATAGTTCCGAAGCCGCCGGGAAAGACAATAAGGGCTTTTGCCAGGTAAGCGAACCAGAATTTCCTCATAAAAAAATAATGGAACTCAAATCTAAGATCGGGACTGACATATTTATTAACAAACTGTTCAAACGGGATGCTTATATTTAATCCAACAGAGTATCCTCCGGCAAGCTTTGCTCCTTTGTTTGCAGCTTCCATTATACCCGGTCCCCCGCCTGTACAAATTATAAAACGGTTTCCTGAAGTATCGAGGTTAAGCGACCATTCGGTCAGCCGCCTGGAGAGTTCTACAGCATCCTCATAATAGCGCGACATCCTGACCATATGCTGGGCATTCCTTAGTGCCTCTGCCAGTTTTTCATTCGTTGTATCTTTAGGGTTAATTGTCTTGAACCTGTTAAGAGCGGTTAAGGATCTTTTCTTCGACATAAGTCTTGCCGATCCGAAAAAAACTATTGTATCAACAATCTTATGCTTTCTGAATTTTGTCTGTGGTTCCAAAAATTCTGAAAGGATCCTTAATATTCTTGCATCGGATGAATTAAGGAAATCGAGATTTTCATAAGCTTTTCTGATGGGTTTGGTTTTAGCCATATCTGCCTTTAAAAAATATTTTGAGAGTGAGCTTAGTTTGCCTTTTAATTAATATTAAATTACTTCATTTTTGCAATAAAAAAATAAGGATAAAATTAAAAAATTATTAAATCCCTTTTGCAATCATAAAAATAATATTACCTGCTAATTAAACAAATTCAGATTCAGCTAGATTTATAAGGATGGGCATGATTAAGCGTACGATATTTGTTCTGTTGTTTTTTGTCTCTGTTGCATTCCCCTCAACCAAACAGGAAGTAGCACAAAGGATCCGCGAGATACTCACGAAACTTCCGCCAACTACGCATGCGGCGGTACTTGTTTTCAATCCTCTAACCCAGGATACTATTTTCGCACTTAATCCTTCCGAACCAATGATTCCTGCGTCGAATACAAAATTATTCACCACTGCTACCGCGCTTTCCGAGCTTGGAGGCGACTTTGTTTTGAAGACTTCCCTGCTTACAGATGATCAGAATATAAACGACGGCACCATTGACGGCAATCTATATATCAAGGGTTACGGGAATTCAGAGTTCTCGCAGGAGGACCTTGAGAAGTGTGTAGCTGATCTGAAGAAGAAAGGCATACATAAAATTACCGGGAATATTATAGGCGATGACAGCTATTTTGATGATGTTTACACAAGGGATGACTGGATAAGAGATGAGGTTGCTAACGTTACACTCCCCCCTATTTCCGCCCTGGTGCTTGACAGAAACAGAAAAGTTACATATAAAAGAAGAGGCAGAAGAACACGGCGGTATCTTGTAAACGTAAAAAATCCCCCTCTTAATGCAGCAGAATCGTTAAGGGCTGAGCTTATAAATCAGGGCTTTGAAGTAAAGCTCCAGGCAAAGGTAGGGATCACGCCGGTGGAAGCAAAAGAGCTTACCAGCTCGGGTATCCTTCTCAGGAATCTTCTTCAGGATATAAATAAACACAGCGATAACTTCCTCGCTGAATGCTTATTCAAGACTCTGGGAGCCGAAGTAAGCGGTGAACAGGGCAATGCTTTTTATTCTACACAGGCTATCCTCTCATTTATAAAGGACAACGGAATATACTCAGATGGATCTTCAATTGTTGATGGTTCCGGTATCTCGCGTTTTGATCAGATAACTGTGGGCGCACTTGCCGGCGTACTTGAGAAAATGTATTTCGACCTTGCACATTTTGATGATTTTTATAACTCATTAAGTATTGCAAGTGTTGACGGGACTTTAAGACACAGAATGGACGGCACCCGCGCAGAAAATAATTTCCATGGCAAAACAGGGACCCTTAATGGTGTCTCTTCTTTATCCGGGTACCTTACAACTGCTGCCGGCGATGATTTGATAATCAGTATCATTTTTGAATTCGATAAGAATGGAGCACGGTTCCATCGGGATGTTCAGGATGATATTATCACCCTGTTAGCCAGGTGGCAATAAAAAACTCTCATAGCCGCAGAGCTGCTGCACATTAAAAGGCAAAACTGCCGGGTGTTTCGTAAAGATGGCTGCCGGGTGTTCGAAGCGTCGCGATGACGTACCGAGGCGGGTTGCCGAGTGTTTCGGAACGGAGTGGAGAAACGTACCGAGACAGGTTGCCGAGTGTTTCAGAACGAAGTGAAGAAACGTATCGAGGCAAAAAGAAACCCCGTCAAAAAACGGGGCCTTTAATCTCATATTACCGTTTGATAATTACTTATTCTGAGGAGTCTGATTTCCCTGGGTAGGGACATTAGGCGTCTGCTGCGGAGGTAAACTGGGAGATTGGGGAACATTCTGCTGTCCCGATTTCTGAATAATACTCTCGCGCTGTTCAGTAGTCGACTGTCCGGGAAGAAAGAACAAATTTATTACAATTGTCAGAACCGCAAGGGAGCCTGCAAGCCACCAGGAAGCCTTACTTAAAAAATCTGCCGTTCTTCTTGTGCCGAACATAGTACCCATTCCTCCTGCACCTCCGAAAGTACCTGCTAAACCGCCGCCTTTACTCGACTGCATCAGAACAATTACTATCAGTAATACTGCTACTATAGTTGTTATAACGATCAATGTTGCGTACATAATTCTTTCTCCTTAATTCGTAGCGGGGGAGGGATTCGAACCCCCGACACGTGGATTATGATTCCACTGCTCTAACCGACTGAGCTACCCCGCCAAACTTAATATTTAAGCTTGTAAATATAGAAATTAATAGATTTTTATCAAAATAAAATTTGGGGGAATCATCAGATGATAGATCACGAGGATTCGCTGATTGAATCCGGGATAATCTGATCACTTTGGAATCCGCAAATCAGTAAATTTATCGATCTAGTTTAATGAAATTTGCTCAACACATTCTGCTGGTATTCATCATGGAAAATTCCCTCACCCGTATCATTATAATCTTTTATAGGAATGCCCGCCGTCTGCAGTCTCTGTTTTGTGCTTGCAATCCTATCAATGGGATCGGGGTGTGTGGAAAGGAAAGTTGCAATTGAATTCGAATTAGAACTGATCAGGCCTTCATCTCTCATTTTTTCAAAGAAAAACATCACACTTCCGGGGTAGAACCTGGTATCCTGTAAATACTTAACCGAGTATTCGTCCGCCTGGTCCTCATCGGATCTGCTGTTTGCAAGGAAACCGAGACCGACAAAAAGATTAGCAGCGATCTCTTCTATTTGTGAAGGATTTTGACCCAGTACGATATTTAATAATATGGATACCCCGTAATATGCGGTCATCCTTTGCGTAGCATGACGCAATTCAGCGTGTGCAATCTCATGACCTAATACACCGGCCAGGGCTGCAGAGGAGGTAAGGTACTTTATAAGTCCTGTGTATACATACACATACCCGCCTGGAAGAGCGAAAGCATTCAGTGTGGAATCATCATCGATAATATCCATCTGGTAGTTGAAAACGTCTTTATGCTGAATTTGAGGGGAAGCGAGAACCTGGTTGAATATCTGGGATACGATAAAACTTTTAATGGAGGGATCGCCATGAAAAATCGGGTATTCCCCGGGATCGCTTTGTATTTGAGCATTTAACTGCTGTCCCAGCTGGACATCATCCTGGAGAGAAAATATATTTATACCTGTATCACAGGAATACATGAATGGAAGAACACTCAGAAGACAAATCAGTAAGCCTCTCGTAATAATTATTTTCATTTGTACTCCGTTCATTCTCAATTATCAAATATATGTAAATTGAGCTGCAGGAAAGGTAACCGCGATCAGGTGCTCTGGTTGTTTTCGTCTTCAATCATTTTCCAGAGAAGATCGAGTAATTTTTCGATCCCTGCTCCGGTTACGGCTGAAATTATGTGAATTTTTTTATCGAGTTTCTTTAGTCTCTTCTTGAGCAGTTTGTTTATCTCAGAATCCTCAACCAGGTCAGATTTAGTCAATATAAGCAGTTTTGGTTTCTGAGCCAGTTTTTTGCTGTAACTTTTCAGTTCATTCTGAAGTACATGATAGTCATTTTCATAATCTTCGGATGTTATATCGATCAGGTATACAAGAACTTTTGTTCTTTCAATATGACGCAGGAATTTTAATCCGAGTCCTTTTCCCTCATGGGCGCCCTCAATTATACCGGGTATATCGGCAACCGTAAAGCTCATATAATCTTTATATTGAACGATACCAAGGTTGGGCTCGAGCGTTGTGAAGGGATAGTCGGCAATCTTTGGACGGGCCGCAGAGATTTTAGAGATCAGGGTTGATTTGCCTGCATTCGGGAAACCGACAAGCCCGATATCCGCTATCAGCTTTAACTCGAGTATTATGTTTCTTTCCTCACCCTGCCTGCCCGGTTCGGCATACCTGGGAGCCTGGTTAGTAGGGGTGGCAAAGTTGCTGTTTCCTTTTCCTCCCTTCCCGCCTTTTGCTGCAACTACACGCTTTCCGTCCTCATCAAGGTCAAACAAAACCTTGCCGGAATTTGAATCTTTAATAATTGTACCAACAGGCACCTTAATCAGCACGTCCTGACCGTTTTTTCCGTCCTTGCGTGAATTGCCGCCGATCTCCCCATTTGCGGCATTATATTTTTTCCTGTAACGGAAATCCAGCAATGTGGCTAAATTATGGCGGGCTTCAATAATTACACTGCCGCCATCTCCGCCATTTCCCCCGGAAGGACCGCCTTTGGGGACGTACTTTTCACGTCTGAAGGTAACAGCTCCGTCTCCTCCTTTACCTCCGCTAATACTGATCTCCGCATAATCGATAAACATTTTTATTCCTGACTGAAGAAGTTGCTGACGGCATTGGTGAGTGATACCGCATCTTTAGAATAAGGACTCACCCTGTATGAAAAGAAAACTGCTTTAAGAATCTCGGTAGCTTCATCATAGGTAGCAGAGTCCGAGATCTTTTCCATGGTATTAACAAAATCGCTTTCATCATCATTAAAAACATTGGAAACAATTTTGTCCATTTCCTTGTCGGAAAGAAAACTCAATATATCATTATTCTTTTTTGCAGCGGGGGCTGTATCGGGCAGCTTTTTCTCTGCCTCTGCCTCATCAAGAGGTGTGAATTCTTCCTCTTCTATAATTAATTCCTCAGAAGGCTCCTCTTCATCCTCAATAACAGGATCTGATTGTTCATTTTCCTCCGACATCAGTTCTTCAAATGTTAAGGATTCCTCTTCCACTGTTTCTTCTGTTTCGTCTATATCTCCTCTTTCTTCTATTCCTCCTGTTTCTTTTGTTTCTTCTGGCCCTTCTTTCTCAACGGTTGCTTCGGGGTTCAGTTCTTCCTCTAATTCTTCAAATGTCAGGTTTTCTTCAATGTCGGGACTCTTCAGCTGAGCTTCAAGTTCCTCCAGTGATTTCAATTCGGTCTCAAACCTGGAAAGAAAATCATCAGGAGATTCCCTTTCAATAACTTTATCTTCATCTATCCGGGGAGCAGCATCCTCCTCGGGAACTTCCTCCACCTCATCCGTCACTTCCCCACTCTCCTGCAGGGGTTCTTCAGCCAGCTCTTCTTTTACAGATTCCACAGGATCGGCAATTTCTTCAGTAACAGGTTCTGCTTCATTGACGGCGGTATCATCAGGAGACTCTTCCGGAATTTCTTCTTTTGTCTGCTTACCAGGCTGGACTTTTACCGGTTCCCTCGAGTAAAGAATTTTCCTTATCTCTTCAATTTCATATTTCCTTTTATCTTCAGCGGGTATGGAACGCCGGAGCTTGAACATCTCTTCCGTCAGGTTCTTTTCTTTAAGAAAGATCTCCACCGCCTGAGCAGATATTCTTGTTTTATTCAGACCGCCCTCATTAAAGAAGTCACCAATAGATACAAGAGCATTATCGATCAGATCCCTTGTGTGTTCATCAAACATCTGATGATCAATTTTACCGAGTATATTTTCAAATTCATTTTCGCTCAGGGAGAGGATCTTACGTTTTGAGAAATAACCGTAGAATACATTTTTGACGTAATCGTAATAATAGAGATAATTCAGCATCAGTTTTATTTCAGTTACGTTTCTTGTCTTGTTCCCGTCGAAAATTAATTTCGAAAGTGTCCAGTTCGGCCTGATGAGGTAGTTGATATTGAATGTAACTGCATGAGCAACAAGGGTTCTTATATCTTCAAAGGCAAGTCTCTTATTTTTTTTAATCTCTTCACTTATGAGGTTAAAATATTTTGATATCTCACTGCCCGAATAATCAAAAGATGAATTCTGCAAGAGTTTTTTACGGTCCTCATATATCAGGAAGTCAAGCTGAGCGGAGATATAAAGAATTATTGCAGGGTGTACTTCCGCTGAAGCCAGTTTTTCATAAGTAAAGAATGACCCTAATTTGCTGATGCGATTTAAAGTAAAATCAATAATAAATTTAATTTCTTTTTCGAACATTCTGCCCTACTCTTGTTTATTTCCTTGCAGAAAATAAAAAAAATCCCGATTAAAGTGTTAACCGGGACTATTTATTAGACTAAACTAATACCGGATTCAGAAGATCCTGGAAAATCAGCCTGCAGGATTTTCTCCCTTTACGGGAACCCGGATGGAATCGGGAGTGGAAATCTTAACAATTTTGTTTTTTATGGTAAATCCATAGTTTATTTCTGCTGTCAGGCTGTCGATCTGCTTTATGGACATAGCTTTATGCTGATATCCGCCGGGTATAAGACTGATGCCGCCGCTGGAATTTTTCCATGCATAGCTGAACCAGAAGTAATAAATTATTACTGCAGCAATTACAATTAAGACTATAACGCCGAGAGCTTTTTTCATCCCGTCCTGCTTATTATTTAACCAATAAGCTGCGAATTATTTTTCTTTTTTGCAAGAAGCCCTGTAATATTCTCTCCTGAGCTGTGCTATAGTATCCATTGAAATCTGTTTTGGACATTCAGCCGAGCAGGCCTCAGTATTTGTACATGAACCGAAACCTTCGATTTCCATCTGTCTTACCATAGCAAGGACTCTCTTCTCCCTTTCAGGCTGTCCCTGGGGCAGCCGGGCAAAATGAGAAACTTTCGCCGCAACAAACAGCATAGCAGATGCATTCTTGCAGGCAGCAACACAAGCACCGCAGCCTATACACTGGGCAGCATCGAATGCAGATTCCTGTGCATCCTTTGGAATCGGGATAGCATTTGCATCAGGAGCGCCGCCGGTGTTTACAGAGATAAATCCTCCTGCCATTACTATCCTGTCGAATGCAGATCTGTCCACTACCAGGTCCTTTATAACCGGAAAAGCTTTGGCCCGCCATGGTTCCACTGTTATAGTATCGCCATCCTTAAACCTTCTCATATGTAGCTGACAGGTCGCTATTCCTTCCTGGGGTCCGTGGGGTCTGCCGTTTATAAACATCGAACAGCTTCCGCATATTCCTTCCCTGCAGTCGTGATCAAAAGCAACAGGTTCCTCACCTTTTTTAACCAGGCTTTCGTTCAATACATCCATCATTTCGAGGAAGGACATATCAGGAGAAATATCCTGTACTTCATAACTAACTAATTTTCCTTTGGCGTTACGGTTTTTCTGACGCCATATTTTCAGATGTAAATTCATTCCTTTTCCCATTATTTGTAACTCCTTTGAGAAGGTTGGACGAACTCAAAACTCAGGTCTTCTTTATGAAGTTCGGCTTTACTGCCTACACCTTTAAATTCCCAGGCGGCAACATAAGCGAAATTCACATCATCTCTTTTTGCTTCATTCTCTTCAGTCTGATGTTCTTCCCTGAAGTGACCGCCGCAGGATTCTTCCCTGTGCAGTGCATCTTCAGCCATCAGCTCACCGAGTTCCAGAAAATCAGATACGCGGCCTGCTTTTTCAAGCGATTGATTTAGTTCTTCGTTTTCACCGGCAACAATTACGTTCTTCCAGAAATCCTCCCTGATCTCCCTGATCCTGGAGATTGCCTTTTTTAAGCCTTCGGCGTTACGCGACATTCCAACGTAATCCCACATAACCTGGCCGAGTTCGCGATGAAACTCATCAACCGTTTTAGTTCCTTTGATAGACAAGAGTTTATCAATTTTATCTTTTAATTCTTTTTCTGTTTTTTTGAATGCTTCATGTTCTGTTGTAAGCTTATCGGTTTTATGCTGTGCAAGATAATCGCCGATAGTGTAAGGGATAACAAAGTAGCCGTCCGCCAGACCCTGCATCAAAGCGCTTGCACCCAGACGGTTGGCACCGTGATCTGAGAAGTTGCATTCGCCGAGCGAATAAAGTCCGGGAATGGTCGTCATGAGATTATAATCAACCCACAAGCCGCCCATCGTGTAATGTACAGCAGGATAGATCCTCATAGGTACTTCATACGGGTCTTCTGCAGTAATCAGTTTATACATATCGAACAGGTTGCCGTATTTTTCGGCAATTTTATCTTTACCGAGACGGTTAATTGCATCGGCAAAGTCGAGGTAAACTGCATTCTGAGCGGGACCAACACCTTTCCCTTCATCAACCATTTCCTTGGCATTTCTTGAAGCTACATCCCTCGGGACAAGGTTTCCGAAAGAAGGATATTTCCGTTCAAGATAATAATCTCTTTCAGCTTCGGGGATCTGAGCCGGAGGTCTTTTGTCTTTTGGATCTTTCGGAACCCAAACTCTTCCATCATTCCTCAGACTCTCACTCATAAGTGTAAGTTTCGACTGATAATGTCCTGTAACCGGAATGCATGTAGGGTGTATCTGAGTAAAGCAAGGATTAGCAAAGAATGCGCCTCTCTTATATACTCTCCACGCTGCAGTAACATTCGAACCTTTTGCATTGGTCGACAGGTAATAAACGTTGCCGTATCCTCCTGTTGCAAGTACAACAGCATCGGCTGCAAATGATTTGATTTCACCGGTAACCATATCCCGTGTAACAATGCCGCGTGCTTTCCCATCGATCAAAACGACATCAAGCATTTCATGACGCGGATACATTTTAACTTTTCCGAGTCCCACCTGTCTCATCAATGCATTATATGCGCCAAGAAGAAGCTGCTGACCCGTCTGTCCCCTGGCGTAAAAAGTACGTGAAACCTGTGCTCCGCCGAATGAACGGTTATCGAGAAGACCGCCGTATTCGCGTGCGAAAGGCACTCCCTGGGCAACACACTGATCAATAATATTTGCGCTAAGTTCGGCTAGGCGGTACACATTTCCTTCACGTGATCTATAATCGCCCCCTTTAATAGTATCATAGAAAAGACGGTAAACGCTGTCGCCGTCGTTCTGATAGTTTTTGGAGGCATTGATTCCGCCCTGGGCTGCAATACTGTGTGCGCGTCTTGCGCTGTCCTGGAAACAAAAAGCATCTACATTATATCCCAGTTCCGCAAGAGAAGCAGCAGCAGATCCTCCTGCCAGACCGGTACCAACAACAATTATATTATATTTTCTTTTATTTGCCGGGTTAACCAGTTTCATTTTGAACTTGTGGTTTGTCCACTTGTCGGCTAACGGTCCGGCAGGAACCTTTGATTCTAATTTCATATTATTTCCCTCCCAGTATGAAGTACAAAGGAATGATGGCAAATCCGAGACAAATGAGTATTGAAAAGACGACGCCAAAACCTTTAATGAACGGGGTATACTTATTATGTCTCAACCCCAATGTCTGAAATCCGCTTTGAAATGCATGAACAAGATGAACGGCAAGCAGTATCATTGCAGCGATATAAAATATGGACCACCAGGTTTGGTGGAACTTAACCACCGCACTTTCATACATCGTCATTCCCATAGAACCAAATCTTGAAGGGATAAAGAAATCAAGCAGATGAATCACAAGGAATATCAGTACAACTATTCCGCTCTGGATCATGAACCTTGAGTAGAACGTGCTGTTTGCAGAAGGATCTTTTGTTTTATACTCAATCCCGCGGGCAGATTTATTTATAAACCACAATCTTATACCATTTATTATGTGGTATATGAAAGCGATGAAAAGTACTATCTCTATAATCCTGACCGGAATATTAAGAGAAGCCGCCATAAAATCGGCATAAGCCTCAAATGCATCGCCGGTACTCCTGAGAAGCAGAAGATTGGCAATGAGGTGAATGATCAGGTAGATATATAAAAACAAGCCCGTAACAGCCATGATAAGCTTTTTCCCCAGGCTCGAGTCAATAAACGAGGTGAACCAACCCATTAAATTTCTCCTTTATAAAATCGATAACTTACTGGTAAGCCAGAACTGAATGTGTTTGGTGGTAACAATATTATTAATACAATATTTGGTTTAAGTCAGTGCGGCATTAAAATCGCACAGAAGTTTAACAAAATTATTTATATCGGGGAAGAAAAGCAATTTAGTTCGAAGGAATAAGTCAGGAACCGAACTAATCCCATAGAAATATCAGGAATTCGGTCCGAAAGGGATGCTCCAACTTCGTATGAAAAAGTGTTTTGCTGAGGGAGGAAACGGTAGGGTGGAGATGTTGTTATACCACAGCCGTCTAAGTTATAACGACTAATTATTTATTATAAAAAATTTTCCATATCAGTAGAATCTTGAACAAGAAACTAAACACGGAAATGCCAACAAGAGAAACTCAAAATGCCGAATGCGAAAAAAGCGGTCGGCTTGAGTTGCTGGTTATACACGTTTTTATAATTCTATACCTATTAAAAAAGTGTGCGAATAATTTTTAATATCTATTGTAGATGAATCATAATTATTTGTTAAATCACTTGAATAGCGATACTCGACTATAATATTAATAGGTAGCAATTTCATTTCTGAACCAATACCTACCGAAAAACCAAAAATATTTTTCTTGAATTTATCATAAACAATTTCAAAACCTTGCTCGATTTGTTTGCTCAGTAAATAATTATATTCAGGACCTAACATTATATAAGGAGTAATTGATTTTAAATCGTACTTTACTTTTCCCATTAAGGATACTGATAAATAATTAAGTCTATTATTGATATTTCTAAATTCCCCAGTTCCATCAGGCTGAGAAATTGTTGTTACAGCAATTTTATATTTTGCGCCTTTTTGAACATAACCAATCTCGCCTTCTACATTTAAGAACGATAAAAAAGTAATATCAGCAAATGCTCTTGCTGTAATTCCAGAATTATTTTCCCAATCCAGATTTACATTAATTGAAGGGTCGTATTCCCAACTATGATTAGTTAAACCCCAACCTATTTTGATTCCATATCCATCAATAGATTGACCAAAGTTCGTAATATTTAATAAAAACAAGAAAAGAATTAGAAATAATTTTTTCATACTTTATTTTCCTTTTAAGTGTATAACTATTAATTAAGCTGTACCGAAGGGCCTTCCTTCGGTCTGTTAGTTTTGCACTTTGTGCAAATTTAAAAACTAAATTATATGCGGAAATATTTCTTATCTCTTATAGAATTAACTCCCACTTGACAAATCATTTAAATATAGAAATAATCCATTCAGTGCAACTAATCCTATTCCGGCGTAACCTATCCAAACAACTTGATTTACTTTTTTACTAAGTTTTCTGACATAATCATAACCTCTGTCAAGTTTTTTTGAAACTTTTAAACCATAGTAAATAGAAGGTGCGTATGTCAACATTAACAAGGGTAATAAATAAATTTTAGACACAATCGGAAAAAGAAAACCTAAAATCGGGGGGACAATATAAAACCAAAGCCCTAATTTTAGAATATCATAATCTTCCTCGTCAACTCCGTTTTCAAGAGCTAATTTTTCAGAGTTAGTCAAATCCACATAATATTTAATTGTAATTACTATGAAGGCAATTGCAAGCATTTTTCATCCAATTATTATTAAATATGTATAATAGCTTAGCTTCTAAGCAGCAGCCCCAGCTTGCCCACCTCTAGCGTGGCTTGCGCGACAAAGTTTATTTGAATTTTATCCGCCTCGGGCGGACAGTTTTCTTGAGCAGCTGGTCATGCAGCAATACATCATCCCCCCAGCTCTATTTTACATTCCTGTACATCATTTGTGTTTGTAAGTATGATATGATGTTTTTCTTCTATTACTTTAAATACTCCGTTCAGGTAAAGACTCGGTGAGCCGGTAGCTGTTCCCAGACCGTAAATAACCGCACTATCCAGCATTGATAATTGATTGCCTGAAAGTTTGGAATAATTCCCTCCATCCCGCAAACCATTCTTAAATAATTTACCCCGGCCGGAAGTTGTATCATTGTAGTATGCTGTATAATTATAAGCAGTATCGGCAAAACTAATCCGGATGCTTCCACTTTCAGTGTAACTGCCATTTTGTTCAGAGAATGTTGTAATTTGAAAACTCCCTTGATAAGTTCTGCCGGATATAATTGTCTCATTAACTGGTGATTCTGATTCGCATCCGAATACATAAAGTGAAATAATCAGGATAAAATATTTTTTCATACCTGCACCTTTATTTTATTTCAAACTCCCTGACCATTAAATAAGCTTCACGACGGAACCTTTCGTCATTCTGTTAGTTTTGCACTTAGTGCAAATTTCAAGAATAAATTATCTTAAAATTTTTCTACAATGTTATCTTCGCGGGTCCCTTATAGAAGCTCGATATAAACATCACCCCGTGAATTTTAAGGACATTTACATTTTCACGTGATATTAAATTATGACAATACAGGTAAAAAGGCAATGGATATTATAGCTGTATTGAGATGTTGAGAACAGCCTGATTTTTCAAGTCTCTGCTTACTAATCTTACCCACTGCTTACAGCTTAGTGCTTACTGATTTCTGCCTATTCCCCTTCGTCTCATTTTTCCCGTTCAGTTCCTTCTCTTCTGTTTCAATATCTATCCTTTCCTTCTTAATATCCAGCCGGAGGTGTGCATAAATACTCATATAGACATTTGCTGTCCACACTAATGAGAAGCCGGAAATAATAAAACCCCTCCAGTCCGGCAGAAGCATCTTAAAGTTCGTTAAGGCTAAAAAGATAATCACAATATAATGGCTGAAGCAGTACTCACAGGTGAACAGAAAGAAGAATTTCCTTGCAATAAGGGTCCGGGAATTTTTACTTTTCCTTACACAGAATTCGTGCAGTTCCCTGAACACCTCTTCGTGGGTGACTGTCCACGATACTGCGGCCACGGGCAGCGCCATTACTGCCAGCCAGATTATCTGTACGCCAAGGCTCACTCGTTATCCTCTTATGATTTAAGTTAATAATATAATTTTATTCGTTTTATGTACCTGTGATAATAACAGAATGAATTAATATTTCCCTCACACAGCCCTCTCATCTCCTCATCTTCTTATCTTCTTATCTTCTTATCTCCTCACCTTCCTAAATCCCCCTTCTCCATTTTGATTATTTCCTTTTCTCCTATATCTTTAGTGCAGTTCTTTCAAATTATTACGGTGTCCCGGTTGGAACGGGAATTATAGGGAATCCGGTTAAAATCCGGAGCTGACGCGCAACTGTAAGGTGCCGCAATGAATAATTATAAATTGATAATTCTTAATTACTAATTATAAATTGTTAATTATAAATTATTCTTTGCGAAGCTGAGCCAGGAGACCTGCCGTATGCAATTAAATCAACCTTCGCGGGTGAGGTTAGATTAACGAATAATAAATTCAATTCGTTTAATCCCCCACGAAGTTACTTTACATCTTTTACAGGAGTAACTTCATGTATCTACAAAAAGTTCTAATTACAGGACTGCTGACCGCATTCCTTTCTTCTATGGGTTTTTCCCAAAATAGTATTATTCAAAAATCCGACTCGACCGGCTTTTATAAAATGTCCGATGTGGTTATTACCGCCACAAGAACAGAAACTCCGTTAATTGAGCTTGCGAATTCTATTACCGTAATTGATTCGGCAGAAATAGCAGAATCAAAAAAGGATAACGTAATGGATTTACTGAAAGACGAATACGGAGTGGACATTGTTCAGCAGGGCGGTCCCGGCAAACTAGCTAACGTCCTTATAAGGGGCGGAAATGCTGAACATACTCTCGTTCTGCTTGACGGAATTGAAATGAATATGCCTAGCGATCCCGGAAATACATTTGACTTCTCAAACCTGCTGACGGATAATATTCAGCGCATTGAAATCCTAAGGGGACCCCAGAGTACTATGTATGGTTCCGATGCCATGGCGGGAGTAATAAATATTATCACAAAGACAGGAACAAAAGGAAATAAATATTTTCTTTCTGGAGAAGGCGGAACTTATAATACATATAAGTTCAACGGCGGACTCAACGGAACCTACGATATATTCAACTACCAGCTGAATCTCAGTCGTACAAAAACAAACGGATTTTCCTCTGCATCAAAGAAATACGGGAATACTGAAAAGGACGGTGCTTCCAATTTTACAGGATCATTTAAAACCGGACTGAACCTGAATAACAATTTCAAGCTGAACCTTTTTTACCAGCATACTGATGCGGATGCCGACCTTGATCAGTTCGGAGGTGCCTTCGGAGATGATCCTACTTATGTATTCAACCTTGAGGAAAACGCATTAAGAATGGAAACAGTGTTCTCCGATTATAAAAATACCTGGAATGGAAAAGCTGGTGTTTCGTATATGCGGAATGTGAGGAAGTACAGCTTTGATTCAACTTTCATCAATCCTTTTGGCTCTGATGCAATGTATGACGGTAAAAAAGTAAAATTCGATATTCAGAATACCTTCAATTTTTCAAAACCATTCTCTTTAACATTGGGTCTTGAAAACGAAAGAGAAACTGCCCTCAGCAATTATCTTCAGTATTTTACCGATAGTACGGCGGCAAGTATTTCTCCTTCAAAAAATTCAACTACAAAAGGATTTTTTATTGAGGAACAGAGTAATATTCTCGATATGTTTTTTCTTAATATGGGAATAAGGTACGATCACCACGATAGGTTCGGCGATGCAACGACATACAGATTAGCACCTGCCTTTGTAATATGGCAAACTGGCACTAAACTAAAAGCTACGTATGGTACGGGTTTTAAATCCCCTTCGCTGTACAACCTGTTTGATCCGTTTACAGGCAACGAAAAACTTGCCCCCGAAAAAAGCCGTGGTTGGGACGCCGGCATCGAACAGTTTTTATTAGGGAATAGGCTGACTGCGGGTATTACATACTTCAACAGTACATTCGAAAATTTATTCGGATTCGATATAAACTATAAGACTATAAATATCAAAAAATCTGAAAGCCGCGGAATTGAGGCCTATGTAAGTCTTAAACCTTTACCTGGATTACAGGTTAAAGCCAATTATACCTATACAAAAACCAAGAACCTGACGGATAATTCACCCGATAAAGATCTTCCTTTATTAAGAAGACCGATACATAAGGGTGTAGTTAGTGTAAATGTATCACTCCTTAAAAATTTCAATACATATGTAGATGCAGTATTCGACGGGAAAAGAGATGATGTAATTTTCAGCGGAGGAACTACAAAAAGAATAAGGCTTGACAGTTATATTTTAATAAACGTGGCTGTTTCATACGATATGTACAAATTCCTCCAGCTTTACGCAAAAGTAAATAATCTTACAGATACATATTATGAGGAGGTATACGGGTATGCAACTCCGGGTTTATCGCTGTACGGAGGTTTTAAATTGCAATTATGATATGGAGCAAAATTTTGAATAGCTGATGTTTTATCTTTATTTTTAATAAAAAGCAAATAGAATTTAATAACGTAAGTTTATAAACTAAAAGGAGAATTAAATGAACTCTAAAATATTTTCACCAAGTTTTCTTGTTCTTTGCGCAATGATTGCAGCAGCAGCTTTTACAAGGCTGATTCCGCATCTCCCTAACTTCACAGCTGTAGGAGCAATGGCTTTATTCGGAGGAGCGTATTTCAGCAATAAGAAACTTGCATTCGCAATTCCTCTGGTTGCAATGTTCCTGACAGATCTTATAATCGGATTCCACTCTACAATAATTTCGGTATATGTTGCCTTCGCTCTGATTGTTGTAATCGGAATGACGATGATCCAGAAGAAAAAAGCATCGAATATTGTGCTGGCTTCTTTAACTGCAGCGGTTTCCTTCTTTTTAATCACCAACTTCGCTTTCTGGCTTACCGGGGTACTTTACCCTTTAACAGCGGCAGGACTTGCTGAATGCTATATAGCAGCAATCCCGTTCTTTGGTTATACACTGGTTGGGAACCTTTTCTATGCAGGCGTAATGTTCGGAATGTTCGAGCTTGCCAAGCTGAAATTCCCGCAGCTTGTGCCGGTCAAAATATAATGCTATTGCTGAAACCGTTTAATCCGGTATCCCCGGGTTAAACGGTTTTTTTTTATTTCCCTATGAAAAGAAAACTCCCTGTATTAATAGATTTTGATGGTGTGATCAAACTTGGTGATAAAATTGCTCCCGACGCTGAGGAGTTTTTCACTTTCCTTATAAAAAATGAAATCCCCTTCTTTCTTATTAGTAATTCAACACTCCGTACGGCCGAAGGAATGCTGGAGTTCATTAAGGCATCCGGGATCTCGGTCAGAATTCCCGCAATGACGGCTGTCGACGCTGCCTTAATCTATATTAAAGATAATTATAAAAAAGTATCGGTTTACTGCAGGCCGGATATTAAAGCGTTGTTTTCGGAATATGATTCCGACGAAAATCCGGAAGCGGTGGTAATCGGCGATATAGCAGACAGATGGACGTATGAAACTATGAATGAGATATTCAGAAAAGTCTGGAATGGCGCTGAGATAATCGCCCTGCACAAAAACAGGTACTGGGAACCTGACGGAAAAACCTTAACGATGGATGCAGGTGCATTTATCACTGCAATAGAATATGCTTCATCAAAAAAGGCAGTTGTCATAGGGAAGCCCTCGCCTGTTTATTTTCAGACGGCATTGAAAGAATTAGGATTCAAACCGGATTCAGAATTTATCATGATCGGTGACGATCTTGAATCTGATATTGCAGCAGCCCGGGCAATCGGCGGTAAAGGTGTGCTCGTCTATACCGGGAAAACAAAGTTTCCGCTTACAGATAACACGGTGAAACCTGACTATGAAGCAGGGAATTTAAAAGAAACTGCCGCTGTGATACAAGAAATCGTCGGCGGTTTAATATAGCTGTTCACCCTTCCGCAAATTTATAATTTTCCAGGAAGTTGAAGCATTAACATTCCCCGGGGCGTTCCAGGCGGCGGTTACCGGCTGATAGGGATAAAAAAAACCGCATCTTTCGATGCGGTATAACAACTAAACAATGCACAAAACAAAATCAGTGTTCGAAGATCCGGCCGAAGAATTTCCCGGGGCTCTGGATCTTGTTTTCACTCTCTCTACCTTTGAAATCAGTTATGTCGGGATACTCTATCTCCGATTGTGCTATTATCTTATTAAGTTCAGCTCTGCTCAGCCATACTCCCTCACATTTGGGACATGTCTGTACGGTAAAAGCATCTTTTTGTTTCGAAACTAAGTCGGTTCCATCAACAGGACATTTCATTTCATTTCCTCCAAACTATTTATATCTATATGATAAGAATATATGCCTGAAATGAAATAAATTATGTAACGCAGACGTATGAATCAGACCTGCATCACAATCAGTTTATGTTTCCTGACAATTCTCCCCGGTGTTTAGCAAGACTTATAATTTTTTTAAGTGCTTTGACGTAACTGTAGCCTCCAGCTTCTGCCGACCGCATAAATCCGGCACTTTCTGTAAGATCAGGGTTCGGGTTAACTTCAAGCACGTACAATTTGTCATCACGGGAAAGTCTCATATCTATACGTGCATAATCCCTGCAGCCCATAATCTTAAATGCATCAACGGCTATCGCTTTAGCCTGCTTTTCTATTTTTTTAGGAAGTTTAGCCGGACAGCTGGGTATGGTTTTATGATAAGCCTAATGATTCGGATCCCATTTAGCCTGGTAGCTGACTATGTTATACAGATGGTCAGGCATCTCACTGAAATCGATTTCACTTATAGGCAATGCAGCTGGTTCTTTATCTCCCATAACAGCAACATTCAATTCCCTGCCTTCTATGTATTCCTCAACCAATGCCGGCTGCTGGAAGACGGTCAGAATATAATTGACCCTTTCCCTGAGGCTCTTTGCATCTTCAACTATCGAATTATTTTCAATTCCAACACTGGCGTCTTCAAATGCAGGTTTGATGATCAGGGGATAATTTAAGTCGTGTTTATATCTTTTGGCCGCTTTTTTTATGAGGATAAACCGTGCGGTACGTATGCCGTATGAATTAAGTATCCGCTTAGCAAGAACCTTACTCTGGCAGTTTGCAAGCGCCATCGGAGGGGCTCCCGTATAAGGAACACCGAGAAGTTCAAGCAAACCGACGATATTCATTTCAAGCCTGGAATTTTCCTTGTAGAGTTCCATAAAATTGAAAATAACGTCGGGACTGTTTTTTTTTATATCTTTAAGAAGGATCGACAGATTATCGAAAATATTTAAGGGATAGGCTTCCAGCCCGGATTTCCTGAGTTTTTCGGCCATGAGCTCATATTCTTCAATGGGAGTGAGTTCCTCAACTTCAAAATATGGAATAAAATCGAGTTCTTTTATCTCGTGCTCAACTGATTTCACATAGTAATCGGGCTGAGCTTCGTTGAACACTATTGCTACTTTAGTTTTTCTCTTACTCATAAAAATAAAAATAAAGAAAATTGAACTGCTCACAAAATTATAGTAATGATTTAAACATTAGTTATCATTAAATTGAGTCACAAAAATTTACTAATGTATGAGTTTTTATCCCCAACCTTATAAATACCAGTGTGGTCCTTTCGCTCTGAAATATGCCCTTGTAATGCTGGGCAGATTTGAAAATGAAAGAGAGATTGCAAAACGGGCCGGCAGTACCTGGTGGTATGGTACTGATGAAATCGGTCTTGCCAAAGCAGCAAAAACTTATGACTGCAAGATGAAGTATTTCAGAAGGGAAACTCCGGATGAAGCAATTAAAGCATTAGGCGATCATCTGAAATCCGGCTATCCCTGCATTTTAAGCGTTGATAACTGGGAACACTGGTTCACTGTAATCTATGAACAGCAGGGAAAATTTATTGTAGTCGACAGCGGGCTGGATAAGGTAATCGTTATATATTCAGCCAGGCAGCTGATAAAACGGTGGAAGTACATAGACGATGAAACAGGGTTTACAAGCTATGATGGCTATGCCCTTTCCTCAAAGCACAAACCGCGCACCAAGGCAAAGTTTTCACTGGAGAAAGCCCGCTACGTTATGCGCGACAGCAACCGTGTCCTCGCTGAAAAATGGGACATGTATTTTAATGATCTTATAACGATGTGCCGTCCAAGAACATCTCACATTACCAGGTCAATTTCTTTCGCTGAGTTCCTGAGAAGACACGAGAAACTTCTTGTGGAAGAGGTAGCTAACTGGCATGGTCAGCCCGGCTATGAAGAACTCAAAAAAATATTAAAAAATATGAGGTTTGTTTCCGAAGTTTATAACCTTGTAATCCATACCGAAGATCAGAAAAAAACTTTGGTTGATCTCTCTGCATTGCTTATGATGTATGCCTGCGGTAAATATGGAATGGACCCCATTTACTAAATATTAAAGGTGCATTATGGAATCGACCATAAAATACAATGACAAGATCTTAAAGCGGGACACCTCCGCACTCCTCCTCATCGATATCCAGGAAAAGATACTGCCTGTGATGGATAAACCTGCACAAGTGATCAATAATAGCCTGAAACTTATCAAAGGTTTTAAGATCCTTAATATTCCTATTTTTTATACCGAACAATACCCGAAGGGTCTTGGTAATACTTCGGCAGCTCTCCTGAAAGAACTTGAGGGATTAAGTCCTATACAAAAAATGACGTTCAGCTGTTCCGGTGCGGGAAATCTCTTCCCGCGGCTCAAAGATAATAATGCCCTGCAGGTGGTTGTTGCCGGTATTGAAGCTCACGTTTGCGTTCAGCAGACTATTCTCGATCTTCTCGCAAACGATTTTCAGGTCAATGTGGCCGCTGACGCAATCTCATCAAGGAACGAATTTGACTACAAAACGGCACTCGACAGAATGAGACATCATGGTGCAGAGATAACAACCACAGAAGCTATCCTATTTGAATTACTGAATATATGCGGAACAGATGAGTTCAGACAGATCTCAAAAATTGTTAAATAATATACTCCGCCGTCCGATTCAGGGCATAAGCACCCCGGTTTTCTGACCGTAAAGCAGAAAAAACCCCCTGCAGCAGGAAAAAATGCTTTCGATGAGTTTCATTCCATAATAATATTGTTTCATTTGGCAACAGATCTCATTTATCATCTCAAAAAGTCACAGTAATAATTTCCATAATTGATAGTAATACTTACCGAAGTTTTTAACACAAAAAATTCGGTAAGTAACATTTACGAGTGTCTGTGTGGCATAATCCTTGGCTTTCTTACCTCAAATATTTCGAATTGAGAACTTAAAAATGAAAACCAAATTATTAACAATATTAGAAGGGCGAGAAAAAATGCGGAAATTATCTTATGTAGCTGCTTTACTCTTGATTTCATTTGTGGGGTGTATGCAGGAAAGCAATGTTACAGGACCACTAAATAGCGTTGAAAAAAACCAGGCTAAGACTATAATTATGCTTCCTGAAAGAGCAGATGTAAATGTGGAATCTGTGTTCTCATCTTCGCAGAACATCAGCGGTTCAAACGGCGGCGAAATACATATGGTTCAGAGCTACCAGGCATCAAACGGGAAAACAGTCACTATTGACTGCAGATTAAGTGTGCCTTCAAATAGTTCTGCATTTACCGATTCCCGTAATATTACAATGCAGGTTAGCGATCAGGCTGGAGTAGATTTTTATCCTTCAATGACTTTCAGTCAGCCTGTTGTTCTTAACTTTACTATTTCGGGTCTGGATCTTAACGGTATTGATCCCTCAGATGTAAATTTCTATTACGTCGATCAGAGCGGAAACCTGGCCCCGACAGTTAATGACGGTGTTTCGGTTGATGCTGGAACCGGTACTCTGACTGTAGTAAATGCCCAACTTCCCCATTTCTCACGCTGGGCTTACGCAAGATAATTGAAAATGTGAAAAATTGAATACGAAAGGATAACATTGCTTATGTTATCCTTTCAGATTTTTAAATTATTTTTAATAAAGATGAATCGTGGCAGCAGGAGTTAAAAAAAATATTAACCTCGAAGAAATCTTAAACGGATTCTTTTCAGTTCAGGACTTTTCTGAACTCAAAAAGAACGTTTTTAAGAACGGGTTTCCAAAGACTGATAATCTGACTCTTAAACCTGCCGACAGGAAACAAATTGATGTAGATCTCTCCGGTTCGTACCTCAAAGAATTTCAGTTCCAAATCATCGTTACGATGGCTGAACTCAAGCTGAGTAAAATCAGGTATATTGAGTTTCTCCTGGCTTTCGGCGATTATGCTATTTCAATAGGTGAGTATGAATTCGCAATTGAAACGCATAAGAAAATTATCGATCAGAGTAAAACAGATATCAACCTGAAAAACCTTGCCGCGAATGCCAGCTATTCGATTGGTGAAATATACAGCCGTGAAGCCAAATGGATCGAATGCTTCGAATACACCAAAAAGGCTTTCAACCTCTTCAGGCAGCAGAACGATACTAAAGGCTGCGCAAAGTGTGAGAACCTGCTTGGTACAGTTTACGGTGAACGCGGAGATCTTAAAGAGGCTGCAAACCATTTTGAAGAAAGTCTGCGATACCTTGATGAAAAAAAAGACGCAGTATTGATGGGCAAGATTGAGATAAATCTCGGGATCATAAATAATATATACAGCAACTATGAACAGGCTCTTTTTTATTATAACCGTGCTCTTATAAATTTTCAGAAACTCAATGATCACCATAAGCTTGCTCAGATAAGGCATAACATAGGGATCACCTATCTTAAGAAAAAAGAATATTCAAATGCCTTAAAGGAACTCGATAAAAGTATAGCTGTTTCACTAAATGACAGTATTTATTCTGTCCTCGGGATATCGTATATAACCAAAGCCTTCATATATGCACAGATGGAAGATATTCAATTGTCAAAAGCTTTTGCCGATAAGGCTATGGAAATTTGTTATAAGACAAATGATAAACTTTCAGTTGCCGAAATCTATAAGGTTGAGGGAATAATCAGCCGGGTTCAGAAGAATTATGCGGCAGCGGAAAATTTTCTAAGTACAAGCCTTCGCATAAATAAAGATTATAAAAACTTCCTCAACTCCGCAGAGACATCTTTAGAACTGGGTATCCTCTACAAAGAATGGCAAAAAGCGGAGAAGGCAAATGAATGCTTCAAAGATGCCCTGAAATATTTCAAAAAAATTAAAGCTGTTCACGAAATTGAAAATATTGAACCGTACCTTGCCTGACAGCCCCCCTGTATAATTAATATATAAATTAGTATTTTCTGAATCATACATCTCCCCGTTGTAATCTTTTATTACAAACGTGATAATTCTGTTACATTCTGCAGCTATTTTACCTATAATCAAAGGAGAAATATCCGTTTATGAAAAACGTTCTGGTAATTGAAGATGACAAAACAATCTCTGATCTTATCAATATTCATCTTAAAGATATGGGCTGTACTGTAACCCGTGTTTATGACGGGAAAGACGGACTGAAAGATGCTGTTGATAATAATTATGATCTGATTGTTTTGGATATAATGCTGCCTAATCTTGACGGGTTAGAGATCTGCAAGGAATTAAGGAAGCAGGAAAACTATACGCCTGTACTTATGCTTACAGCCAAGTCAGAGGAATTTGATAAAGTACTCGGTCTTGAACTTGGCGCTGATGATTACCTTACCAAGCCCTTTGCTGTCAGGGAGCTGACTGCAAGGGTAAAGGCTATTTTCAGAAGGATTGAAGCACTGCAGAAGGACCAGGGAGAGAAGGATGACATAAATATAGGCGATCTTTTGATCGACGTTGCAAAGAGAAGAGTGAGCCTTAGAGGGGAAAGGATTGAACTCACTCCCAAAGAATTTGAACTGCTTCACCTGCTCGCTTCTCACCCCGGTAAAACATACACAAGAGAACAGCTCCTCAGTATTTTATGGGGCTATTCTTATAACGGATACGAGCATACGGTAAACTCTCATATTAACCGTCTCCGCGGAAAAATAGAAAACGATTTGTCAAATCCCCGGTATATTTTAACAACCTGGGGAGTGGGCTACAGGTTCAACGACCTCGAAGAAATAACAAAGAAATGAAGGGAAAAGTATTTTGAAGACAAAGTTTTTTCATAGTCTGTTCTGGAAAATTTCGGCAATATTTTTATTGGTCCTGGTGATATTATCAGGAATATACATGTACATATCTGTGCGTACTGCAGAAATGTACTACCAGGAAACTAACCAGAAGCTCGATGCGGAAATAGCTCCGCATATCGCTGCGGAAAACCAGTGTTTTGTAGACGGCAAAGCCAATACGGAAAACCTGAAGGATGTTTTCCACAGTATTATGATAATCAATCCGAGTCTTGAGGTTTATCTCCTCGATAAACAGGGAAAGATACTTACATATTTTGCTCCCAATAAAATTGTAAAACTGAAATATGTATCTCTCAAACCGGTAAATGAATTCATCGAAAATAAAGACAAGCCTTTCGTGCTTGGACCCGATCCCCGCAATGCCGACAGGCAGAAAGCCTTCTCAGCGGCTAAAGTATATGAGGGAGATGTTTTCCGGGGCTACATCTATGTAATACTCGGAGGAGAGGAATATGATAACGCTACTCAGCTCGTTTTCGGAAGTTATATTTTAGGTCTGGGCATTCGCTCAATGGGTATAACTCTTATTGGGGTGGCGATAATAAGTCTTATTGCACTCGGTTTTATAACCCGGAATATGAGAAGAATTGTCTCTGTCATCAGGGAATTCAAAAACGGAAATATGAATGCAAGGATTAAACTGAAAGGACGCGGCGAGTTTAATGAATTCGCTGATTCCTTTAATGATATGGCCGATACGATTGTCAGGAATATAGAAGATATGAAGACGATGGATAACCTGCGGCGCGAGCTGGTTGCAAATGTCTCCCACGATCTCAGAACTCCCCTTGCGGCGGTGCAGGGTTATATTGAAACCATTCTTCTGAAATCGGAAACTCTTTCTGAAGACGACAGGAAGAATTATATGCAGACAATACTCAGCAGCACAGAAAGATTGAAAAAACTTGTTGAAGAATTATTTGAGTTATCTAAACTGGAAGCAAGGGAAACAAAGCCAAAGCCTGAAGCCTTCTCAGTTGCCGAACTTGCCCAGGATATTCAGCAGAAAAACCAGATTATAGCCGAGTCGAAAAATATTGAGCTCAGACTGAATTTTCCATACGATCTTCCCCTTGTTTACGCAGATATCGGAATGATGGAAAAGGTTCTTCAGAATCTTCTCGATAATGCTTTTAAGTTTACCCCTGAAGGCGGGTCTGTAACTATAAGACTTCAGATGAATAATGATAAAGTAATCACATATGTTAAGGACAGCGGTTCAGGGATAAAAAAGGATGATCTGGATTATATTTTTGACAGATATCATAAGAAATCCTCTTCGGAGGGTCTGGGACTGGGACTTGCCATCGTGAAAAAGATTCTTGAAGTGCACAATATCAATATAAAAGTTGAGAGTGTTGAGGGCGCCGGAACAACTTTTTCGTTTGAGATACCGGTTTATAAAGGAAAATCTAAGAAAGAAAAGGAGGTCCTTGTTTCGTAACACAGCGGGTGTTATGTGATATTTACCTTGAATTCGCTTATTTAAGCAGATATCACATGCAATTTTAGTAAACATGTTAATTATGAATGACTTTATATGAACAAAAAATGGAGATACGATGCGATACTTAATGATTGCTGTGATGGCGGCTGTTATAGGTTTAGCCGGATGCAGCAAAAATGATAACACAACAAATCCACCCGGAACAGGCGGGCTTACCCTTAATATTTCGGGATTAAAAGACCTGGGATCTTCAGCAAAATATGAAGGCTGGCTGATTGTAGACGGGACGCCCAAATCCACAGGAAAGTTTACAGTTGATGGAAATGGAAATCTGAGTACTAATACTTTCGCTGTAGATCAGAGTGATCTTGATAATGCAACTAAATTTGTTCTGACTATAGAGCCGGAGCCGGATTCCAGTACCTCACCCAGCAATGTTCACATACTTGCAGGTAACTTTAATGACAGTACAGCTGCGCTTTCTGCAAGTGATGCCTCTGCATTAAATAATGACTTCAGTTCTGCTTCAGGTACTTTTATTCTTGCAACTCCTACAAACGGAAGCGCCACCAACGAAAACAGCGGTATATGGTTTCTTGATATAAGTTCCGGAAGCCCTGCAGTTGGATTAAACTTACCTTCCCTCCCTTCCGGATGGAAATATGAGGGCTGGGCAGTTATAGACGGAACCCCCGTATCAACTGGCAAATTTACCTCTGTATCGGGAGCAGATGAATCGGCACCATACAGCGGAACTATGGCAAGACCGCCATTCCCTGGAGAAGATTTTCTGAATAATGCTCCCATGGGATTGAGCTTTCCGACTGATTTATCAGGAGGAACCGCAGTGATCACTATTGAACCTGATCCCGACAATGATTCGGGCCCGTTTTTCCTTAAACCTCTTACAGGAAGTATACCTTCAGGAGCAATGGATCATACGGATTACCCTTTAAGCCTCAATGCAGGCAGCTTCCCCACAGGTACAGCAACACGATAAAATCAATTTCAACTGCCCCCGGATAATAAATATTCCGGGGCAGCTTTTTTTCACATAAAATCTTCAGCGTGAATTAAATTTTGTGCAAGCAGTTCTTTCATTACAAGTTCGGTCATATCACTCTTAAACTGGAATTCATACCTTATATCCATCACATAAGCTTTCAGCCGCATTTTCAGATATGCTCTGCGGTCTTTAATCTCATTAAAAAATAATACTGTAATGGGTTTATTTAAATAAATATATCTTGAAACCTGTGCAGCTTCGATCGCGATCTGTCTTACCCTGTCTGTATCAATTTCAATAGGAAGGAAAATTTCGGCTACAACCTGGCAGTTAGGCTCACCATAATTGGAATTAGAAACAGATTTATTCATCAGTTCCCCGTTGGGAATGGTGACAGTTGAATCATCCGGTGTTACAATCCGCGTTGAGCGCAGTCCGATCTTCATAACCTCGCCGTAATACTCTCCCAGCTGGATCTTATCCCCTACCTGGAAAGGTCTGTCGAATAAAATCATAATACCGCCGAAAATATTTTTAATTACATCCTGTGCTGCAAACCCTACTGCAATACCTACCGAGGCAGTCACGGCTATCACGGTTGCAATCGGAGGTCTGAATATTCCCGCAACTACAATATAGATTATCAGCACCCACCCGAAAATTCTTACTATCGGCAGGATTCCTTTTATTGTAATTCTGTAGCCGGCACTGCGTTCGGCAAATACTTCAAGAATTTTCGTTATGATCCTTATTATATACAATCCCGCAATAAAAAATACCAGGGCCCAGATAACTTTCCCGACTGAGATTACATCCAGTACAGATGGAGGTTCAAGCTGGTTGACTAAACTTTTGGAGGAATCGGCGGCGGTATGAATTTTTACTGAATCTTTTGCCAGCACGGAATCGAATGTATTGGCTTTTAAATTCAGCTTTTTTAGTGCTGTGTCCTGGGAATACACCGGAGAGAAACAATTAAGGATCAAAAAGAATAAAAGTATCGATGTTTTTATGTTCATAAAATTTAATGCAGAATATTTTTTGTCTGGAGCAGGCTGACTGTCTGCCGGTACAATAAAGGATTGATGATGAATCCGGATTTTGTTCCGGTTATTATTCCGTCATCTGATAGTAATAGAAGATTAAGACGGCTTTTTTCTTCCGATTGATTGAAAACCATCGCATGTTGTTTAACCGTTAGTCCGTCATGTATTAAAAGAGAGTACAAAGTAAAGATCTTCTCGTCGCTTAGTCCCTGGAGAAATGAGAAATCAAGGTCTTCAAGCGATCCTATTGTAATATTATCATCCTTAACCTCTCTTGTAGATCTCATCCAGAAAAAGAGAGAAATACTTAGGTTGCTCCTCGCAAATCTATTCAGCTCGGAGAAATATTTCTCTTTCAAATACTTTTGTTTTTCAGGATCGCTCAATCTCTGGTAAGTCTTACTTTGCAGATCGCCGGCTGACGGCTCAAAATGAATGTTATACCCGCTGACACGGTGACGTTTGAGAATAATATCAACTATCTGGTTGTCTGTGAAAGCATTTAACCTGACCGTATAAGAAAAATAGTCGCTTATATTAAGTACCCGTTCAAGATAATTCCAGGCGTATAAATTTGACGTTACGATCCAGAAGACATTTCCGTTAGTTGCTGAGATAATCTCAAAAAACTTTTTGAATGCCCTGAAGCCGCCGATCCTGCGGATGAAAAGGTGCTGGATATTTTCGATTATTATAATTTTCTTATTTCCTGCAGAATTCAGGAAGCGTATAATTTCTGTATAGTCCCGGAAACCGGTTCCTAATATATATCCGAAATATTTTAAGAGAGCTTCTTCACACTCAATGGTTTTATCAGCATCCGTTCTTATCAGTTCCTCTTCTATCGTAATATTTTTAAGGAGGAAATTTATTGTTGTGGTTACCCCGCTTCCCTTTTCTCCTATCAAAACAGCGGGAGCAAAGCTTCCGTTTTTCCATTTAGTGTAGGCAAACTTCAGTGCATTAATTTCCTTCTCCCTCTTCTCATAAAATTTTTCATCCTCGAGAGGTTCAGTTCTGAAAAGCCTCTGGTATACGTACGGCAGCTTGTTTATTGCATTTTCTGTTTCAGTCAGGAAATCGGATATCTCCGCAGAAATACGTGTTTTAGGTTTTTCCAGTCCGAAACGCCGGCGGACGTCTGTGTACAGATTACCCGTGCCGCGAATGATCTGCCTGGAAAAGTTTATAACGCCTGGAATGAAGTCTTTGACTGACTGAACTGTCTTTGCCCTGAATTGTACGGTCTTTTCTATAGCCTTAGCTTTGGCTACCCTTAATCTTATCTCAACGACATTATCGGTATTCGTAAGTTTTAATATTTTCCTGTTGAAGCTGCTTACAGAAGAAGAAGTTGAACTGCATATCGTTTCATGTATATCAAACAATTGCGATTTAACTTCATCCGTTTTCGAGATTGCCCTCTGCAATCCTTCCACAGCTATAGAGCGGGGGTTGTTTCCTGATGAATCTGCTGAAGCAATCGCTGATTCAAGATTAAAATCTGCAATTTCATCAATATTCATCAGTTTTTTCTGAATATCATCCACCTGCTCTACAATCGATGCCTTCAGTTTATGTGCTTCCTTCAGGAAGTCAGGCAGTATCTCGAACCTTATCAGTTCGCCGGGATCTATAGATTCGATCTCCGAATCACGTATTTCCCTATCATAGACCTCCGTTTTTACAATAGCTCTTTTAACCGAGGTTTTTTCAATATTTTTCCTGAGATTCATTTCCAGTTCATCAATTATCCCGGGAATCCCGGCGTTTAACAGCAGTTCAGCCGTATCTTGCGTTAACTCCTCACCGAGAATTTTGTGCAGTGAAGATTTTTCTCTTAATAAAACTTCCCTTAGCTTTTCCGGGTTCTGCTGTTCTTCAATCCTGTTTTTACAGGCGAACAATATCCGTTTGATCTCATCAAAGCCGGGAACGATCCTGTCAATGATCTTCTGTCTGCTTTCTTCTTTTAATATATATAACTGCTGTACTTCAAGGACTTCATTTATATAAATATCCTTGTTCAGTTTCCAGTCTTCAAACAGGGTGAATAAAGTATTGCTCCATCCCCCGGATAAGTGCACGTATTTTTCTTCAACATTTTGTTCAGACTTTGTAACCTTTTTAGCTGAATACCGCCAGGCAGGGTACTCAAGTGTCCCTGCTTTACTATACAGTTCATCCAGTTCGGAGAAGATTTCGTCGAGGTTCTCCTTCGTTTTTATCTTGATGCTTTCCCTTGTCTTCTGAAGGAGTATCAGTACTGAATCGAATCCCTTTTCAAACACCTTAACCTCTTCTTCCGAAGGTATGTACTTCAATGTATCAGGGAAATGAAGTTCTGAAGTAAAGTGCCGGTTGATTTTTTCCTCACTCATCCAAACGGACTGATAAGAGGAAGAGAAATCCGCATTAAGCTCCTTAACAAGATCGAATGATTTTAACAGCAGTTTGTCTCTTAATATCAGCTGGATGAGGTTCCGGAAGTAAACCTTTCTCTTCCAGCGTCTTAAAGATTTATCCTGGTTATGGAACAATCGCCTTGTGAGATTGAGGAATCTCCCCGGGGAAGTAGTAATTAAATAGCCTGCGCTTTTGAATAATTTAATCGCTTTTACAACGAATGAGTCGTCCTTTAAAAAATTAAACCTGTCTTCATCCTGCTCTTCGATCCTTTTTTTATCTGTCAGCTTAAGGAATTCATTATAATTCCTGATGAGTTCTGAGAACTCCTCTTTAAAGCCGCGTGCATTTTTGTCGGGAGACTTCTTCTCCAGCATGGAAAGCAGTTTAGCATTATAATTTTCAATTTCTTTGTAGAATTTTAGTTCGTCCCCTGTCAGATCTTCAAGGTTTAAGAGATGTGTTTTTACAAGATCCCTTATTTCATTAATAAAGAGAATCTGTTCATCAATCTTCCGGGTTAATGCGGAAAGGAAAGAAGAGTTGACAATTTCCTCTATCTCTTCTCTTATTACAACGAATTCTTCTTTCATTTAAAGCAATATAAAATGAGGGATTAGGGGGAATATAATTAAATAAAATTAAATCGCGAAAACCGGATCTTTGTAAATGTTAGCCAGAACAAATGAAAGCTTTGGAAAATTGATAAAATTGTTCTTGTTTAACTATCAGGACGTTAATGCACGATTTTTTTCAACGAATTTACAACGACCCTACCTGGGGAAGAATTCTGTTTGCGGCAGCAGGAATTATTATCCTGTTTATCATAAACAGATTCACTAAAAGATCTCTCCTTGGAAATATTAAAGATAATGAAACGAAGTATAAGCTTAAGAAGTCCGTTAGTTTCGCAAGTTATATAATCGGGATAGTCTTTATTTCTGTTGTTTATTCCGATAAACTTAGCGGCATCACGGTTGCCCTTGGTGTTGCCGGGGCTGGAATTGCTTTTGCACTCCAGGAAGTGATAACCAGCGTAGCCGGCTGGCTCGCCGTGTCGATAGGCAGATTTTACAGATCAGGCGACAGGGTTCAGCTCGGCGGTATAAAAGGAGATGTGATCGATATTGGTATTCTCCGGACAACATTAATGGAATGCGGCGAATGGGTAAATGGCGATTTATACAGCGGAAGGGTTGTTAGAGTTGCGAACAGTTTTGTTTTTAAGGAACCCGTTTTTAATTATTCCGGCGAATTCCCTTTTTTATGGGATGAAATTACCCTCCCTGTAAGATACGGATGCGATCATAAGTTCGTAAAGGAAGTCCTCCATTCCTTAACAGTGGAACTCCTTGGCGATTATGCAAACCAGGCTAAGACTGCATGGAAGGAACTCGTTAGAAGGTACCGCATCGAGAATGCTTCAGTTGAACCCATGGTAACGATGTTTGCCAATGATAACTGGATGGAATATACTATCCGTTATGTCGTCGATTATAAAAAGCGGCGCTCTACAAAAGACGCACTTTTTTCCAGGATAATCGATGAAGTTGATAAGTCCGACGGAAAGATAATGCTTGCCTCCGCAACTTTTGAGATTGTGCCTACTTCAGCACTGAAAATCGAATCCCGCAGGAAATAGTTATTTCTTAAGAACTACTTCATAAAGATCACTCCGCCTGTCCTTCCAGTTTAAAGTGCTTCCGCTGAAACGATGCCGTTTTACAAGTTCCATATCAATATCGTGTATTATCACGGTTTCTATATTTGGAGTGCATTCGGCTGCTATAGCATCCCGTGAGAACTGAAAATCTGAAGGTGTGTATATCCCTGACTGCGCATATTGAATATCCATATTTTCCACGAAAGGAAGATTCCCTACGTTCCCCGCTATAGCCGCATAAACACCGTTCTCAATGCACCTTGCCTGGGCACAGTAACGTACACGGAGATAACCATACCTCTCATCAGTACAGAATGGTACGAAAATCAGTTCTGCGCCTTTTTGAGTGGCTATTCTCGATAGTTCCGGGAATTCAATATCATAGCAGATCTGGATATTTATTTTGCCGCGGTCGGTATCAAACACCTCGATCTTGTCCCCCGGTTTAACTCCCCACCATTTTCTCTCGTTCGGAGTGATATGAATTTTATACTGCTTTTCAATAGAACCGTCTCTCCTGAACAGATAGGCAATGTTATAAATGTCATCACCTTCCCTGGTATAATGCGAACCCCCGATAATATTTATGTTATGTTTTATCGAAAGTTTGTTGAACAGATCCAGGTATTTCGGGGTAAGGTCTGCAAGCGTCCTGACTGCAATACCCGGCCTTTCATTAGGAAGATAAGAAAGAAGCTGAAGAGTAAATATTTCGGGAAATAAAATAAAATCGCTTTTATATCCTGAGGCAACATCCACAAAGTATTCGCACTGTGTAGCAAATTCTTTAAAACTTTTGAGACTCCGCATCTGGTACTGAACTACGCATATCCTTACTTTTTTTGAAGTAACATATCTTTTAACCTGTTTAGGCACATAATCGAGATTGGGCCACTCGAGCAGAGTTGCATGACCTGCCGATTCTGTATCCGACTTAAGGTAAGTAGGCATTATTCTTTTAAGTACAAATCCGTTTGAGAGCTGAGCCGTCAAAACCTGGTCGTATAATTCCTTGCTTATCACTTTATCAACATATTCACGGGCAGTCATCTTAGCCTTCTGTTTAGAATAGCCCGGGATCCTGCCTCCAATGACAATACTCCTGAGATTATATTTCCGTGCGATTTGCTTTCTCACGTCGTACAGCCTTCTGGATAACCGCATCCCCCTGTAATCGGGATGCACCATAATTTCTATTCCGTAAAGCGTGTCGCCTTCCGGGTTGTGGTTCGTTATATAGCCGTTGTCGCTTATCCTCTGCCAGCTGTCATAATCCTCGTGTAGATCGAAGTCCACAATCAGGCTGTTCGAGGACGCAATAATCTTTCCATCGTAGTCAATGCATATTTGACCTTCCGGAAAGATATCAAGCTGACTTTTTAACTGTTCAGGGTTCCACGTAGGCATGCCCGGGAAGGCTAACTCCTGAAGTTCTACAAGCTGGTCGTAATCTTCGACCGTCAGCTGCCTGATATTTATTTTTTTCGCGAATTTCTTAAGATCAATTTTATTCATATAAAAGCTTTCTTTAAGTGTATATATCCCAAACGTTCTGCCAAAGTTGACGTGATGAATTGCTCTAACCGGTATGGATTCTTTATAAATAATAAAAATTCTTATAAAAACAAACTTTTGTAGTTATAAAATAACTCCTGAAGACTGATCTGGTCAGTAATCAATAATTCTACCATAAATACCCCGAACTACCATCTGAATACGTCCTGAATACGTCCTGAATACGTCTTGTATGCGTCCTGAATACGTCTTTAACCCGTTTTAGTCCGCAAATCTTCCTCCTGATTATCAGTTTAATCCTGAATAGGAGACAGATAGCCGGATAAATGCAGCTTTTAATTAATGTTTTTTGAAAACGGTTGTTCCTGGATTAACCGGGAGAGGGTTTGCTTTAGTGAATTATCAAAAAGCCCTCATTCCCGGCATAAATCAGATGGTTTCGCCGTAGGCTTAAAACGATTAGAAAGAATATTTTATTCTGGCATAGAGTGAGCTTCCGTAATCACCGTATTGTGTCAATGTATCGCCGTTAAAAAGCAGCGCAATAAGGTACAGATCAAGGTTAGTGATTACAGAATAACTGGCGGAAGGAACTATTACATAAGAGCGGTCATCAGGATTATAAATGCCGAACAGGCTCCCTCGTAGTAAAGGTGTTATATCATATGAAAATTCCTGGTAAATCGACCACCGTGAGGGTGAAAGCATCCCGAGGTCGAGAGCTTCCTGCTGATAGAGACCCGCATTCTCAGTTTTTCCTGAATTGTAGTACAAAACTTCGGTGTGTATATAAAAGGAATTAGTAAAAGTATAATCTCCGGAAACAACGAATGAAAATACCGGGTCGCTGAAAGCTGAAAGCGGAACATACACTGGAATTATTAAGGGCAGGCTTTTGTACTTCGTCAGTAGTCCGGGTTTCTGCATAACTGTAAATTCACCGCGGAATCCTGCATCAAGGATATCTCCCGACCATCCCCCGCCGATTACCCAGCGGTTATTCTTTATACCTCCCAGCAGGTTAAAGTCATAATTCCATTTGTTAAGCGAAACCAGTCCGGCAGCGATTACCCTGTCAGATGACTTAGCCGGCCTGACGGCCGCCTCAATCTTGGTTACCGGACCGGTATAGTATTGCATCCTGACAGCATCGGTCCCCGGCAGTTCTTCATAATCAAAATCCAGTGGTGACTGCGGATTGAAGAGGTCGGTTGGATTCCATACCCAGCTTGTTCCCCAGGCGATCCTCTGTCGGCCTACTGTCAGTTCGAATTTGTCTTTTACCCAATCGAGCCAGAGTCTGTCCGTTTCAAGATACCCGAGAGTTTTTCCTTTATTCCATAAAACAGCATCAAGGTCGGCAAATTCATGATGTGATTTGATCTGATCAAGGAACCCGGGAATTTTCTCAACACTGCTGCCGTAATAGGCGCGGAACCGGAATTCAAGAGCAGCAGTAAGCGATTGAAGCGGATACCACCTTGTATTCAGCCTGGCATGAATAAGATGGTCATTAAACCTTTCATTATAAAAGGGATATTTAGTTGAACCGAAAAGATATTTGGCATAACCGTTAATTTCGGTTGAAGGCAGCTGTGCATAGCCTCTGCTTAGAAACAAAGCAATAAAAACGAAAAAAAGTCTAACTTTCATTCTTCTGCAGGACTTTTCGTACTTCATCAGAAATTATTTTACCATCCTCGAGAGTAACTACACGATGAGCCCGCTTTATAACTTTGGAATCGTGCGTCGAGAAGACAAAGGTCATTTCATACCTGCTGTTGAGATCTTCCATCAGGTCGAGCAGGGATTCCGCCGTAACGGAATCGAGATTTGCGGTCGGTTCATCTGCAAGAACGAACGATGGGTGAGATGCAAGCGACCGGGCGACAGCTACTCGCTGCTGCTGTCCTCCCGAAAGTTCGGAGGGACGGCTGTTCATCCTATCGCCAAGTCCTACTGCTTCGAGTAATTCCTTTGCCCTCTTTTCCCTCTCTTCTTTCGATATGTTTTGAAGAAGCATTATGAATTCAACATTTTCCCTGGCGGTAAGTACAGGAATAAGGTTGTAAGCCTGGAAGACAAAACCAATATGATGGAGGCGGAAATTTATCAGGTCGTCCGGCTTATAGGTAGATATATCTGTCCCATCAACAACAATCTTTCCTTCAGTAGGCTGATCAAGCCCTCCTATCATATTAAGCAGTGTAGTTTTACCTGAACCTGACGGACCCACAATAGCGGTAAATTCACCCTTTTCAATTTTAAGATCTACACCTTTAACAGCATGTACCGGAACTTTGGTTTCGTTATATGTTTTACGAATATTATATAATTCAATTAGAGCCATATTTTCTCCGTTAAATAAACTTTAATATGTTCTTATTGCCGATGCCGGATTAAGCCTAACAGCTTTTATAGCCGGGTAAATTGAACTTGCAATTGCAGTTATGATTATCATAACAAACAAGATTGGATAGAACTCAGACGGTAACCCCGGAAACAGATGTGAACTGATCCCATAGCTCGACAACCCCTGGGAGAATAGTGAAAGGTTTATCCCTTTCTGTGCAGTTATCCAGATTGCAGCCGCACCCAGCAGCATTCCAATGATTCCGCCTGTTATAGATAGTAAAATTGTTTCTATGATTATTAAAGTAAATACTCTTATTCTTTTCATTCCTACAGCCATAAGAACTCCGAGTTCCCTTATCCTCTCCATCACCGACATAAGCATTGTATTGGTTATTCCGAAGAGTAGAGCGAATAAGATTATACCGAGGAATATGTTTAATTCGACAGTGAGCGTTTCGTAAGTCAGACTTAACTCAGGAGCAAGCTGCTGCCAGGTCTCTACGGATAAATTTTTATACATGCTTCTTAATTTTTTCACCACGGGATCCATAACCTGCACGGTGCTGAGTCTTACTGCAATTTCGTGAACAACCGGTTGAGAGTTCATCAGGTTGAAAAGGTCGCTCTGTTTAACGAATACATTACTTTTGTCAAATGTTGAAGACTCAGTTTCGAAGATACCCGCAATCCTGAAAGCAGCATATATAATATTACCGTCCAATCCCTGGAAGCTCAGAACGATTTTAGAGTGAAGCCTGAGATCGAGTTTTTTAGCAAGTTCTTTTCCTATTACTGCAGGATTTCTGCTTACGCCCTCAAAGTATTTCCCTTCCTTAATGCTGGAAGCCACACTGGTTATCTTTTTTTCCTCATCCGGAATAATACCCTTAATTTCAACGCCGGTGGAGGATGAGGCTGAAGCGGCCATGCCGTCTATAATTGTTCTCTCTGAAACCGCTATTACGCCGTTGATCTTTGCGATCTGCGACTTAAGTTCTTCTCCCTGCGGTATATAATTTTCTATTAAATTTTCTTTCTTAAATTGTTCGGAATGGATCTGGATATGACTAAGATCCCTGTCGATTGCGGAATTTACAGTAGAATCCCACATCCCGTACATGACGGCACTTGCAAATAGTCCGCATCCTAATCCCAGGACAATCGCAATAAGTATTATCAGGCTTCTTTTTTTATTCCGCCAGACATTTTTCCACGCCAGTAAGAAAAGCATTATCAAACTCCTTCTTAATTTCTTATAGCTTCAACAGAATTGAGCTTCAGTACATACCTGAAAGGATACCAGGCTGAAAGTACTGCAATCAACAGTACAGTCCAGAACTGTGCAATAAATATCCCCGGTGCGATACTGAACGGCATTATCGGTTCGAGGCCGAATGCAAGCATTGCCTGTGCGAGATCGCCGGTCAGCCTGATGGGGTTATAATAAAAATATAAAAGCAGGGGATAACTAACGATCATCCCTGCGATTACTCCGATTAGAGATATGAAAATCGTTTCCACGGTAGTTACAAGAATCAATTTGGTCTTTTTCATACCGACAGCAATAAGGATCCCGAACTCTTTTGTCCTTTCAGCAGTCATCATCATTATTGTTCCAAAGATCCCGAACCCTATAACTATATAGAGTATAGCAAGCATTATTATTCCCCCTGCGTTATCAACCTCAATTGACTGAACAAGTTCCGGGGTCATTTCTTTCCACGTCATTACTTCATAGTTATCATCAAATAATTTATTTACTTCTGCTTTTACCTGGTCCAGTTCTCCCGGTTTTTCAATCATTATCGACAGTGAAGTAACTCTTCCTTCAGCTGAATAAAGCCACTGAGCATAGGATAAACTTGTGTATATAAGGGATTTGTTAAGCTCGGGAATAGGAAACTTAATAATCCCGATTACAGGCACTGAGGCAGCCGCAGTTATACCGTGATACCCTTGCCCGTAAAGTACCACAGAGTCGCCTACTCCTGCTTTTAATAATTCCGCCAGACCCTGGGCTATTAAAATTCCCCTGGATGAATCGGTGAGATATTTTCCAGCAACAAGTTTTTCGTTCAATTTAAGCATACTCTTTTCCTTCTGGGGTAGTATGCCTATGACAGGAGAAACCTTCGTAGCCTTACCGTATGAGACAAGTGTGAAGGTCTCCAGTCTTGGAACCACCAGGGTCACATCAGGCAGATGCTGCAGTTTAGTGATTATGTCTTTATCGGGCATCATGCTTTTGTCGAGTGAACGTTTATCCCAGTAGCCTTTTCCATGAACCTGTATATAACCTGTTGAGAATTTAACAGAGGAATCAATCATAAAATCATAACTCCCCTTCTGCATAGAACGCATTATCAAAGCCAGCAGGACCGCAAAAAATACAGAAGATGCTGCGATGATTGTTCTCTTCTTGTTCCTCCAGAGATTTCTCCATGCAAGCCGCAGGTAAGTTCCCATTATCTTACTCTCTTCATGTTTTGTTCGGAAAAGAATGATTCATTAATATCTACATTGAAATCTATCTTCTCATAGTCGAGTATAGTTTTATTTCCCGGCTCATCGACCGGATCCATTTCCCAATACGTCAGCACTGTTCTGTCGCCCATTTTCTCAGGCTTGCTGCCGTTGAACGATTTAACTATGTTTTCATCTTCGTCATAATAATCAGCTTTCAATTCAAAATATTCCTTCTTTGAGATCCAGATTATTATCTTTCCCCAGACCACACCGGCATTGGGGTTCGGTGTAAGTTCAATTTTCCAGCAATCGTATCCTCGTAAATTTTCTTCACCAATAAATTTCTGAGTATAATCCTCAACGATAGAAGATTCCTTTACCAGGTCGTCATTAGTAAAATCAGATCCCATCCACGACTGCATCATCATCGACGGGGGGATCTTTATAACTTTCTGAGCGGAGGGTATCCAGTTCCAAACTTCATTTTTTCGTTTGAGCGTCACCGTTCCTTTATCCCTGGCCGGTTCAGTTACATATATCAATGCATAATCAGGTTCAAGCGCCCATATCTTCAATCCCATCGTCCGTGACCAGTCAGGTTTTACAATTGTCATTTTAATTTCTGAATAACTGCTGTTGGCTTTCATAAGCTGATCAGCTTTCTGTACTACTTCTTTAGCCGTTTGAGGAAATACCTGGGTGCATATAATCGCGAAAAATAATAATGTTTTTAGTTTCATTTTTTCTTCCTTTTACGTGCTTTTGTGCAATAAGTTTTTATTAGATGATCCTCCAGCTCATCAATCGGTAATGATCCGGGGGTACTTACTAAATTAAAAGCAATGCCGTCAAGCTGTGTACCGAGCTCAAATGCCTTGATGTATGGATCCTTTTCTCCAAGGGCTTTAAAAAGTTCGGATAATCCCTCTATTCCTTTATTCCTGAACCCGATCATCAGCTTTCCTACATCCTTTTGTACGGAGGACTGGAGTATAATCGACATATAAAGCTTCCAGTATTTGAGGTTCTCTCTGATATGCCTGAGAGAAAGTCTGATCATCATCTCGAGAGCCTTCATGGGATCGGTTACTGTATTCATCTCATTCATCATTTCAAAAATAATTTGAAATCCATTTTCAATTATAGTCTTGAGAAGATCATCCTTATTCTTGAAATAGTTATACATCAATCCCTTAGATATGCCGGCTTTCTTTGCTATCTGTGAAATGGAGGTACCATGGAAGCCGTGAGAAGCAAACAATTCCAATGCTGCATCCATGATCCTGCCGCTTGCGGATTCTCTTATTTGTTCAAATTGTTCTTTTGTTCTTGGTGACATCTTATTTATGACTGAACGTTTGTTCAAACATAAATAAAAACTTGTGTACTGTCAAATAAAAATTATAGCTCCGCGGAATAAGTGATCCATGTCGCCTGAAATTGTTTTCAATCAATTCTATTAACACTTAATCTTTTTAATTTTGTTTTTGAAATAATAAAAAAGAGGAAATAATGAAGACGGGATTTATCGGAACAGGCATAATGGGAAGCAGGATGGCGCACAATCTTTTGAAGGGCGGTTATGATCTGATAGTTCATAACCGTACAAAGGAGAAAGCCGATTCGCTCCTTGAAGCCGGAGCAGAGTGGGCTGATTCTCCGCGGGAGGCAGCTGAAAAAGCAGATATTATATTTACAATGCTCAGTCAGCCTGACGCAGTAAAAGATGTGGCTCTCGGGAAAAAAGGATTACTGGAGGGACTGAAAAAAGGCGGTCTCTGGGTTGACTGCAGTACAGTAAATCCTGCTTTTTCAAAAGAAATGGAGATAAAAGCATCTGACAAAGGGATAAGATTTATGGATGCACCAGTTGCAGGAACAAAACAGCCTGCCGAAAAAGGTGAGCTGAGTTTCTTTGCCGGCGGAAGCACTAAAGATTTTGAAGAAGTAAAACCTCTTCTGGAAAAAATGGGTAAGAAAATTCTGCATCTCGGGGAGTGCGGCAAAGGAACGTCGATGAAGATGGTAGTAAACCTGATGCTGGCAGCTGCGATGGCATCATTTTCAGAAGCAATGGTCCTTGGTAAATCATTAGGATTCGATGAAGAGACGCTATTTAATACTTTGCTGGGTGGTCCGGTAACCGCTCCCTACCTTACCGCAAAAAAAGAAAAATTTGCCAAGGGTGAATATGATCCGGACTTCCCTCTGCAATGGATGTATAAAGATCTTTTATTAGTGACAGGGACGGCAGAAGAAAATAATATAAATCTTGCTGCCGCCAACACCGTAAAAAAGGAATTTGCTGAAGCAGATAAACATGGACTGGGAGAACTTGACTTTTCAGCACTCTACAAATTTTTAAGTAATGGTTCCTGATTATGTACAGCGATTCGCTGAATCGCCCCCTTGTACAGCGATTCGCTGAATCGCCCCCTTGTACAGCGATTCGCTGAATCGCTCCCCTGTAAAGCGATTCGCTGAATCGCTCCCCTGTAAAGCGATTCGCTGAATCGCTTCGCTTATTTAATACGTTTCACCTAATCACTCATTCCTGTTGAAACTTCTTCCTGTAACTTTTAACTTAGTTCATCTAAAATTTAATAAATAGGAATAGATAATGGCAGACCAACTGATATCTCACATAGAGATCCCCTCTTCAAACATGGATCAGACAAAAGATTTTTTTAATAAAGTCTTCGATTGGGAATTTAAACCATTCGGCAAAGGTTATATGCTTTTCAATAACCATAAAGGAATAATGGTAGGGATAAGACAGGTTGAGAAAGTAAACAGCGGCGACACAACTGTATTCCACATTAATGTATCAAATATTGATGAAACACTTCAAAAAGCTAAATCCGGCGGAGGAAGTGTTTTCAAAGAAAAAACTGTTATTCCTGCTATGGGCTGGTATGCATTGATAAAAGATCCCCAGGGAAATATAGTAGGACTTTACCAGAAGCATTGAGGGAGAGGAATTTAGGAATTACGGATTGGCAGATTAGATTGGTGAATTGCAGGATTAAGAATGATCTTAGGATCGGGGTGTCTGTTTTAGCTCTGTCTCTATGTAAAATAATTCATCAGATTGACAAAATGTCAGTCGGACTACTTACCAGGTATTATTCTGGTATTTATCCGCCTTTAGTCCGCCTTTTGAACTCAAAATGAGACACCTCAAAACTGCCAAAAAACGCAATTTTCAGGTGTTGAAAAAATTTACGTTTGACAAAATGGCAGAGGGTGAAACCAGAAATGCTCAGCGCTTGGACATGTCTGAAGCCCCGAAAAAACATTATTTCTTTTATTTCAGACTTCCACAGGTTCTGGCTTAATGATCTTATATGAATGGGTAATCTCGGCTGCCTTCTCAAGCATCTTTGTTACTCCGCAGTATTTGGTAGTGGATAATTCGATTGCTCTTTCAACATCCTTTTCGCTGATTTCATTCCCGTAAAATACATATTCGATATGCATTTTAGTGAAGACCTGCGGAAACTCCTCACACACTTCCGAATCCACATTTATTTCAAAACCCTCGAGCTTCACTCTTTTCTTTGCAAGAATACTTACGACATCACTGCCGGTACATCCGCCGAGTCCGAGCATAAGAAGTTCTTTCGGTCTTATTCCTGCGTTGCTCCCTCCGAACTCCTCCGGTCCGTCCATTACAACCCAGTGATTTGAATCTGTTTTACCCGCGAAGGTTATACCTTTAAGCTGTTTAATATAAGCTGATTTTTTTGACATTTTCTTCCCTGAAATTTTCAAATGATATGATGTTTGATGCTTAGAAAATAATTCAGATTCTTTTGCAAAAAAAATAAATGCATAAAGACTGAAAAATCTTTATTTTGGCAGTCACCAATTCAACTTAAAATTAAAGGAAGAAATTATTATGAGCGATCATGTATATAAAATGATTGAACTGACCGGTTCATCGGAAAAAGGTATTGAAGATGCTATTCAAAAAGCTGTCTCAAAAGCAGCCCAGACCATAAGGAATATGAGATGGTTCCAGGTGATTGATACGAGAGGTCACATTGACAACAACCAGGTTCAGCACTGGCAGGTTACTATAAAAATCGGTTTTACTATGGAGGACTAAGTTTACTCTCTGAGGAAACTTTTGAAGAGGCATGATTTACTGAATCAAATATAATTGAAAAAGTCGTGCCTCTATCTTTTTCACTCTCCACGCTTATTTCAGCCTTCAACAGATCAAGATAATTTTTCACAAGGGCAAGACCAAGCCCATTACCTTCGAACTTTCGGGTATACCCCATCTCCTCCTGTGTAAAAGGAAGGAATAATTTCGGCAGATACTTCTGCGATATGCCTATTCCAGTATCCCGGATATCTACTTTGACTTTTCCGTCGTGTAAAATTTCCGCCTGTACCCTGATACCCCCTTCATTTGTATACTTCAGCGCATTATTCAAAAGGTTCTGAAAGATTTCGCTCAGGAGATAATCGTCGCCTGGGATAATTATTCTGCCGGGAGGAAGATCGAGTGTCAGGTAAAGTTTTTTCTCCCTTGCCTGGAATTCAAATTCTCTGCACAGACCGACTAAAATTTCCCTGATATCGACGGGGTCAAGATCTATTTCTACACTGCCCTTCTGTATTGCTGCAAGGTTTAGTATCATATCGATTGTTCTGAGTAATCGTTTACCGGCAGAATCAATCGAATCAAATGAAAGTTTTATATCTTCATTTATTGTTTCTGATAATTCATCTTTAAGAAATGAGTTATAGCTTAGAATGACGTTCAAAGGTGTGCGGATCTCGTGCGACATTTGTGAGAGGAATTCCGATTTCATCTTATCCGATTCTTCTGCTTTTTCTTTTGCAATCAGAAGTTCCTGCTGCATCTGTTTTTTTTCTGTAATATCTTCTTTTATAGCTATATAGTGGGTTATTATTCCTTTATCATCGCGGAGAGGTGAAATGGATGCCTGCTCCCAGTAAAACTCCCCATTCTTTTTCTTGTTATGAAATTCCCCCCGCCATTCTTTTCCCTCGGTAATTGTTTTCCACATCTCTTTGTATTCAGTATCCGACATATTTCCGGATTTTAACATTCTTGGGTTCTGACCAATTGCCTCTTCAACACTATACCCTGTTACTTTGCAGAAGTAAGGGTTTACGTACTCAATGTTTCCATCGGTATTGGTAATTACGATGGCAGAGGGACTCTGCTCTACTGCTCTTGACAGCTTACGGATCTCTTCTTCGACTTTTTTTCGCTCCCTGAGATCCCTGAAAATTCCCTGTATAACATCTCTGCCTTCCAGGGTATACTTGCTATTGCTGATTTCAACAGGAATCCTTTCGCCATTCTTATGCTGGATAAAGATCTCACCGGGACTTATTTTCTGTTTCTGCAGAACTACATTCCTGAAGGAACGTGAATAATGCTCCCAGTAATCTTCAGGATGGAGAAAGAGATGAGATTTACCCAGCAGTTCATGCCGGGAATGACCGGTCAATCTTTCAGTCTGCTTGTTAGCATCGATAATTTTTCCGGATTCTACATCCACGGTAATAATAGCATCACTTGCAGCTTCGATGATGGTTCTGTATTTTTTTTCTGATTCCTTAAGCGCTCTACCGGCAATCTTTTGTGCAGTAATATCCATTAGAGTTCCTATTACTGCTGGCTTGTTTCCAATGGTACTCCTGGTGCCGAAAACGTCTATATAAATTATCGTTTTATCCTTCTTTAAGCCCCTGAATGAATACGCAATCGAATCAACCACACCGGATAGCCTCGAAGCAATATTATCTTTTACAGTCTCTCTGTCGTCTGGAATAGTCAGATCGGAGGGTCCTTTTATATTAACTAATTCATCTACGGAATAGCCGAAAATTTCAGCAAGTTTAGGGTTAACATATTTAAAAACACCATCCTGAATAATATAAATCCCTACCAGAGATTTTTCTGCAAGTTTCCTGAACCTCTCTTCGGATTCCCGTATAACTCTTTCTGCTTTCTTTTTTTCTGTGATATCCCTGTAGATCCCCTGGTTTACTTCTTCACCATTCCAAAGAATTTTACTCACTTTTACTTCAAGATCTTTTTCCCTGTTATCTTTGGTTATGCCTTTCAGTTCGTATGTGGATACTACCGATCTTTCAGCTAAACTTTTAGCAAATCTATTTAATATTGACTCTTTGCTGGACGGAGCAACAATATTCATTATATCAAAATCGTCCGCAAGAGCTTCTTCTTTTGAATAACCAAAAAGGCTGCACCATGCAGGGTTAACGAGTAGCAGTTTTTTGCCTTTAAGAACGTATATAGCATCACCGGAAGATTCTATAAGAGACCGGTACATCAGATCCTTCTCCTGCATCGTCCGTTCAGCCTGTCTCCTCAACGTGATATCTTTTATAATTACAACATAGGCAATATGATTTCCCGCTGAATCCCTGAAAGGAAATACTGAAATTTCGGCCATACCCTCATTACCGTTTTTCCTGATAATTTTAGATTCCCCGTTCCAGTAAAGAGTCTGCTGGATCTTCTGACTTATTTTATCGAAGTACATCTCAAATTCACTCTGACCGAAAAGAAATTTGATAAAGTTATCCGTCACCTCTTCTTTTTTATACCCGAATATTTTTTCTGCAGCTTTATTCCAGCTTTGTATATATCCTTCAAGATCCGTTATAAGGACAGCATCATTCAGATTTTCAAATATAAATGCCTCCCTCCTTAAAGCTTCTTCGGTCTGCCTGATCAGGGAAGTATCCCTTGCAATCAGAAGTAAGGCCTCAGCCCCCTCCATTTTCTTAATGCTTACTGTTACGGGGATTATAGTCTGATCCTTTTTAATGAATTCACTATCTATATAAGTTTCATTAAAATTGGACGATTCCTGAAGGTATTTAAGGCGAAGCTGCGAATATTGAAGTGAGCTAAATATATCTTTTGCATAGAGTGCGGTGAGTTCGTCCTCTTCATATCCCAGAAGAGATGCTGCCCCCTTATTTACTTCAGTAATGCTCCCGTCTTCAGAAGAAATTAGAATAAAAGCATCTACCGAATCTCTGAAAATTTCTTCGTAATCAATATGGTTAGTTGTTCTATTTTTGCTGTTTCCCGCACTGTGTTTATCCAAGGTCTTCTTTTTTTTCATCAATAATTATAGTTTTTCGTTAATATTAATTAACCAATCATCTTTTATATCAATTACCAGACCAAGTAGAAAAAGTCTGATTTTATCAAACAATAGAGTTTTATTGGAAATTTTTTCTCAAGTTATATTGAAAATATCTCTGATGATGGGTTTTAGTCCGCTGAAAAGGAATTCGACAGCAATAACCATAACAATTAATCCCATAATCCTCATTAGCACTTTATTCCCGCTGTCGCCCAGAAGTTTCATTATCTGCCTGGCGCCTAAAAGAAAGAAAAGTGTAATTAATAAAACAAGTAAGATAGCGACAAGGAGTAAAAACTTCTCTGTAATAAGATCTGCATCATTCATAAGCACAATTGAGGCAGTAATTGCTCCCGGCCCGCATATCAGAGGTATTCCCAGGGGCGTAATTGCAATATCATTTCTGTAATCAGAGTCCGGCTCTGAATTCTCTTTTGTTCTGATAAGTTTTGCCTGCAGCATATCAAAACCAGCCATAAAGAAAATTATTCCGCCGACGACCCTGAGGCTATTCACAGAAATATGGAAAAAATCAAAAATAAATTTTCCTGATACTGCAAATAAGACCATAGTAAATAAAGCAGTAAGTACGGCCTTAACGGCTACCTGTTTGGCTTCATGCGAATTCATTCCGCCTGTAAGTGAAACAAATACCGGCATTACACCCAGAGGGTTAATCATCGTGAAAATTGAAGTGAATGCCAGCAGACCGAACTCGAGAATCTTATCCATTATTTTATTAATCGCTTATTTTTTCGAGAAGATCTCAACTGAAGTAAATTCTCCTGAAACTATTCCGAAAGAATGATATAAATTTAGAAAATATTTCGTTTCAGTGAATTTCTCATAGACTGGTTTAACCGGATAATCGACAACAACATAATCCGGTTTGTACTCACTAATAATACCGGGATAATCTTTATTCTGTAAAATATTAATTATTTCAGGGTTTATAAGTCCTAACATATCGATTACATTCCCTTTTTCATAATAAAAACCGAAGATTCCGATTTCATCAATCAGTACGCTCGATCCCTGGGCAGACTTATTAAGAATCGCGGCTGTTTCATAATAAGTATCAAATTTATTAAAACCGGGATGAATAAATGTTTTTACAGGTAAGATTAGTCCGGCACAAAAAATAATTAAAAATACAGGCAGTAAGGATTTCATATGGAAACGGACCATCAGGTATTCAATAAATACTGAAACCAGGAGACCGAAAGGAATCACGATGAAAGTATAGTACCACGGATATGCGGGTGGATTTAGAATAAATCCATAACAAATGAAATATAAAACCGACCAGCCTAAAAGGACACTAAAGAATTTTGTCCTGAAAATTTCTTTTTTATACAGAACCAGGTAGACAAATGAGATGAGCATTATTAAAAGCAGGACAAGCAGAACCGCGATTCCGCCCGGAGCAGCCGCGGCAAATCCTTTAATAAATAATAAACCGCTCCCCCAATAACCTGAACTTTGCTGATGAGTTTTAATAAAGAAAGTGGTTGGTAAAAAGTCACCAAAGTAAATGCGGCTGAAGACAAACCAGGGAAGGAGTAAAATGAAAAAGATAATAACAGCTTTCGGATTTGGTAATTTTCTTTTCGATACCAGGTAGTGAATAATAATCACGAAAACGATAAGAACATTATCAAATCTGGCTAAAATGGAAAGTGCGCCGAAAGCCGCTGATAATTCAAGCCGGTCGATAGTATAAAAATAGACTGCCCCCATGAGCAGCATCAAAGCGAACTGAGTTTCCATCCCTGCAGAATTCCTTATAAAAGGATTAGCTGCAATCAGGAGTGCAAATAAATAACCGGAGGTTTTAAGGCCTGCCCGTTCCAATATTTTGTATGTAAAATAGATCAGGAGTAAGAAAGAAAAAAAACGGACAAGGTTTCCGATTAAAGGAATTTTATCATATCCCGATGCTCCGGATATATAATTTAAAGAAGCAATTAACAGAGTATACAAGGGAGAGGTGGTTGCATTAATCTTTTGCCCCTGGTTAAATACATATCCATTACCCTGGCTTATATTTTTTGCATAAGTATAAAAAATAAATTCGTCATCGGTTTTAAGGTTACTGTAAGAAAGAGAGACAACGATTGCCAGTAATGCAAGAAAGACAAAAAATATTGTAGAGTTCTTACTGGTCATTCAGGATCTTAATTATTGAAGACAATATTAAATATATACTATTCTTTGTTGTCATCTAAAGAATTGAGGTCAATCATCAGAATCCTGGGGTATTCAAGCTGTTCATCAGGAAAAATTCTGCCGGATTTGTCAAACCTTCCCCATTGACTGTTAGAAATAAAGTAGAATCGGTCTTTATCTATCACTCCAAGCGTGGGTTCATCAAACAACGGGTCATTTGATTCCAGGATTTCATAATTCGCGATACTGGCTATATCCTTGCCAGGACTAAGGGCTAATACTCTCTGTGGATTTACACCGTTCTGAGTGGCAATAAGCTTACCCTTATAAAAATACAAACCGTCAATTCCTAGCAGCGTTGTCGGCGTTTTATTCTCAAGAAGATGGACTGATTCATCCTCTGCATTTATCTTAAAAATTCCCTGCGAGTAATCAGAGGCATAAAGGAGGGAATCATCATCACTAAAGGCAATTCCCTGGAGGGATACAAAATATCCGGATGGAATGAATGTTTCCAGTCTGCTGCCGTCCTCAGACAGCCTGTAAATGGAATTGTCGCGCGAATCAGATACATATACGTCCCCTCGTGAATTAATAGTCAGATCGCCGAATAAATGGTCACCGCCTGTATCGGGAGGATTATATATATGCAGAAGACTGCCGTCATCAAGATTGAACTTGTAGAGAAAGCTCTCACCTTTAAGGCTGTCTGTATATCCCTCCATAAAATTTATTGCTCCCCCTGCAGCCCACAGGATTCTGTTTTTTTCATCCGCCTTCATCCCGAAAATTCCCAGGAGACCAGCATCAGGTGAGCTAAACTGCCTGCTCTTACCGGCACTATCATATTCTATTATTTTTCTTTTATGCACGCTGCTTATAAAAAACCTGCCGGTACTTTCATCGAACGCTAATCCTTCTGTCAGCAGGCCTTTTTCATTTAATGAAAAAGCGGTTGAACTATTGGTAACAGGGATAATATTTTGTTCAAATTTTTTCTGAACCGGGAGGAACAGATCAGAATTCCAGATTGACTTAAAGTCTGAATCCTGCAGCACCGGGAAATAAAGTTTCATATCTGCTACCCTCCCAAGACTCCTTACAGCATCAGCAGGTCTCCCGTCGAGGGCATAAGCTGCAGCAAGGTTATATATGATACCAGGATGATCCGGCCTCAGAATAACCACCTGTTCAAGTCCGCTGACCAGCGAATCATAATTCCCGCTTTCATAGTATTTCATCGTCTTTGCATAAAGTTTATTCGCCTTCGCGGTCTTCAATGCCTGCGCAGACGGATTTCCCGCAAACACGATGAGGAGCAGTAATGTGATTAAACCTTTCATTCTTCTTTTCTCACTAGTTTTTCGGCTTCCCGCCTTATTAAGATCCATGCATCCTTTACATGCTTTTCTTCCGTTCTTAATCCTGAGATTGATACTCTTATAATATATTTATTGTCAATTTTCGTATGAGAAATAAAAAGTTTCCCGGATTCATTAATAACCTGAACAAGTCTGCTGTTTAGATCATTAAGTTCATCCTCACTATCTATTTCTGCCGGATGAAATCTGAAACAGACCACCCCGAAGTTAACCTGCGCCATTCTTTCGAATTTAGGGTGAACTTCGATCCATTCAGCAAATAATTTAGCAAGCCGCAGATGTTCGCGAAGAATTCGTATTATTCCATCTACTCCAAAATACCTGATAACGAACCACAACTTCAAAGAACGGAACCGTCTGCCAAGCTGAATGCCGTAATCCATCAGGTTCTCCGCTTTCTCGTTTTCGTTTGTCTTTAAGTATTCGGGCACAAGGCTGAAAGCTCTCTTAAGGACTTCCGGCTTCCGTGTGTAAAACGCGCTTATATCTATAGGGGTAAACATCCATTTATGTGGATTAACAACTATCGAATCTGCAAGCTCAAAGCCATCCAGGATAAATTTCATCTCGGGAACAATAGCAGCGGTGCCGCCGTATGCCGCATCGACATGCAGCCATATATTTTCTTTTTTGCAGATCTCTCCGATCACTCTGACAGGATCGATGCTTGTGGTAGACGTGGTTCCGACGGTCGCAACTACGCAAAAAGGCCGCCACCCGTTCTGCCTGTCTTCTGCAATTGCCTTCTTCAATTCTTCAGGGCTCATCCTGAATTGTTTATCAACAGGAATCTTTCTGATCCCGTTAAGCCCAATACCCAGAGTAATTGCTGCTTTATCGATTGACGAGTGAGCCTGTTCTGAGCAATATAACCTCAAAGGAGGCAGGTCGCTTCTGCCCGCCATTCCCCTGCCCCTGATATCAAGTCCCGGAACCTGTTCTCTTGCAGCGGCGATGCCATGCAGCGAACTTACAGAGGCTGTGTCATAAATTATTCCCCAGAATTCATCGGGTATACCGATCATCTTTTTCAGCCAATCCAGGGTTACCCGTTCAAGCTCAGCTGACGAAGGGGATGTTCTCCAAAGCATACCATTTACATTGAAGGCCGCGCTAAGCAATTCAGCAAGTATGCCCGGTGAACTTGAAGTTGAATTGAAATAGGCCATAAAATCGGGATGGTTCCAGTGAGTTATTCCGGGCATAATAATTTTATCAATATCTGCAATGACATCATCCATCGACTCCGGGGATGACGGAGGAAGATCCGGAAGCTGTCTTTTAATATCGCCCGGGTTAATTGATGGGAGAACCGGAAGAGTTTCAAGATTTTGAAAGTACTCAGCAATCCAGTCAATCATTTTATAGCCGTACTTTCTAAATTCGTCGGGAGACATTTCCTGATTATTTTTATTTTCTGCCATAGCTATCTCCTATTTCCATTTAATCTGCATACAAATTAATAAATTGTTTATTTATTTATCGGAAATAATGTTCTGATGGAAAAATCAGTCTTCCGGCGGCATCTGAAGATGAGTTGTGGCCTGCAGACCTTTTGATACTTCAGGAATAATTCCCTTCTGAACATATACGGGCCTGATTAAATCTCTTAACGACGGAATTATTTTTGCAAATACAAAAGCGGCAATCAGAATTGCTATCCCGCTGAGAAGCAGGGTACCGGGTGTTCCGATATTACTTGCCAGACTTCCTGCCAGGAGGCTGCCGAATGGTGCAGATCCCATAAACGCAGTAACATAAAGACTCATAACCCTTCCCCTTTTGTCGTCATCAACGATGGTCTGCAGAACCGTATTACAACTTGCCATCTGCACCATCATCCCGAATCCTGTAAAGAGCATAAGAAAGATTGAGAGAGGAATACTCCTTGAAAAAGAAAATACCACCAGGCTGATGCCGAAAATTCCCGAAGCATAATAGATCCATCTGCCGAGTCCTATAACTGATTTCCTGGAAGCAAGGTAAACTGCTCCCCCGATAGCCCCGATTCCCACGGCACCCATCAGGAAACCAAGCGTATTCGCATTCCCAAGCAGAACATCCTTTGCAATTACGGGCATCAGTATTGTATAAGGCATAGCGGCGAGACTTATTACAGCTATCATAAATAACAATGCACGAATGGGCTTAAAATTATATGAGTATTTTATCCCCTCTTTCAGCTCACTCAGTATTTTCTTTTTCGAACGTGCTTTCTCTTTCTTTTGAATCTTCATCGCAAACAATGCGCCTAATACTGCAATATAGCTTACCGCATTAAGGAGAAAGCACATCCCCTCACCAACTGATGAAATAAGGAATCCCGCAGCAGTGGGTCCGATAAGTCTTGCGGAATTAAACATTGAAGAATTTAAGGCAATAGCATTGGGAAGGTCATTTTTATCTTCAACCATTTCTATCACAAAGCTTTGACGTGTGGGCATATCGAATGCATTTATGATGCCTGCAATTATACTTAGTATAATAATATGCCAGACGGTTACCTGGCGGCTAAGAGTAAGAAATGCCAGTATAAAGGCCTGGATCATTGCAAGGGTTTGTGTGGTTATAATTATTTTATGATTACTATATTTATCGGCATACACACCGGCAAAAGTAGCGAGCAGAAATGTTGGTATCTGCGTTGCAAATCCCACAATTCCAAGAAGAAAAGCGGAATCGGTAAGTCTGTACACCAGCCACCCGAGAGCAATCTGCTGCATCCAGGTACCAATTAGTGATACTGCCTGTCCGCCGAAAAACAATCTGTAATTACGGTGGCGGAGTGCTCTGAGAATTAATTTTATTCCTTGTGACTGCGGCAATATATTCCGGATAATTTATTATTGCTGGTAAAAATAAATAATTAAATACGATAAACAGACAGTCTACTTTATCCCGAAATGAATTATTTTATGCACAGCAAGCTTGATCAGGTTGCTTTTCCGCAGAATTCCAAGCATCGCTCCCGGATTAAAGAAGGGTCTGATACAGATATAATAATCGGCCCAGACCGGATTAAATTTATTTTTGAAATGATACAACCCCTTATAGTTATATGCAAATTTCATCAGTCTGCCGGATACATTTATTACGTACTCTTTCGATAAAAATTTCGAACCGTAAATAGTAAACGGAACAGCCCCGAGAGTCCAGTATTCACAATCTTCACTCTTTAGCTTTTTGAAAATCTCATAAATAAGAGCTTCCATTATACCATTCGGCGCTCTTCTCCTGCAGAGGATTGCCTCGGACTGAATATATTTATCGCTCTTATACGAAAGCAGTATCGCCCCGAGCCATAGTCCATCGAGCCTTCTGATTACAAACAGCCGGTTGCATTCTTCAAAATTAGTATTGAAGAGGTATTTTAACTGCGGTTCGGTTCCGTGCCTGCTGAATTTCCTGAATTGTTGAAGTTTAATTGCAGTTTCTTTTGAATAAATTATCTCTTCAACAGTACCGTTCTTCTTTCCTCTGTTGATCAGTTCCTTCACTGATTTTTTCTTAAAGTGGTTAAAATTCAGATCGAGGATTGCTTCTCTCCCCATCCTGATACCCTTATAGCCTCTTTCTTCGAGGTATCTGAAATTAGAATAATTACATCCTACGATGAAATAATTTTTAGCATGCCGGAGGATCAGATCTGAGACAACCGATTCAAAGTCAATATCGAAGGGAATCTTTACATGCGTCAGCCATTTAATATTTCTAAAAAGCTGGATCTGGAGATAGTCCATTTCCTTTTTGTGCTGTCTGCAGAATGCTGATGGGATCGGGCCTTCAACAGGCGCCTCTGAAGTATGAATCTCTGCAGCTTCTTCGGTATCTGCCAATTCTGAATTCAAATCTTTTATTAATATTTTAGTTTATTACAATTTAATGAATATTAATAATATCAGGTTTCTCCACATCACTTACATGTTGCGGCTATTTTCTATAAGTTTCAGATAATAATCAAACATTAAAAGTGCATTAAATGAAAGAACTAGTTGCCCTTCTTGCCGCGCTGATTATTTTTTCCGGATGCGGGAATGATTTTGACCTGAAGAAAAATGTTGCCGGCAGGCAGGTTAATCTTCTCAACCAGGACAGTACTCAAGTTAATTACCCCGGTATAATTAAAGATAAAGTTGCAGTAATCGGATTTATTTATACCAACTGCCCTGATATTTGTCCATTGACCACACATAATATGCAGCTTGCCGAAGAAAAGTTAGGCAAAGACCAGCTGAATAAAGTAAGATTTCTGCTGATAACCTTCGACCCCGACAGAGATACCCCATCCATTCTTACAAAATATGCGTCCGTCAGGGAGATGAATATGAACGACTGGGAACTGCTGACAGGTACCAGTAAGGATATAAATTCAATCCTTGATGAGTTCAATGTGAAGGCTATACACGATGATACAACCTATAACGATAAAGGCCAGCCAAATTATTTTATCATACATACAGATAGAATTTCACTGGTAGACGAAAACGGCGACCTCCGAAAAAACTATCACGGAAGTACTGCTAGTCCTGATGAACTAGCCAAAGACATCAAAAGTTTATTATAAACAGAAGAGAGGTTTATGAAATACTTAATATTGTTAATATTATTCTTTTTCCAGGGGGACGGAAAAATCACTATTAAAGATCCCTGGATGCGGCCCGCTCCTAAGTCCTTTAATACGGCCTTTTACTTTACCGTTATCAATAACAGCAGCGAAGCCGATACCTTATATAAAGCCTCCTCAAGTATTTCTGAGGAAGTTCAAATACATGAGACTTATAAAAAGGGAGATCTGATGGGAATGAGACCCGTCAAGGAACTCATAATTGAACCTCAGGATTCAATCGTTTTTAAACCGGGCGGCTACCACATAATGCTTATGAACCTGAACCAGGATGCAGTGATAAATCATAAACAGCAGGTTTCATTGTTCTTCAGGAATGCCGGCGAAGTGAAGGTGCAGGCGGAGATCGGAAGCGGCGGTTAGGTGAAGAGCCGCACTGAGAGACTAAGGGAACAAGAGTTTTAGGAATAAGAGACCGGAAAAAGTAGAATAAAAAAGAGTGAAAACAGCTGCGCGATGTTTGCGTAGTTGGAGGGATCGTAGAGGGAGAATCGTATAAGCAGATCAGGGATTTGAAGGCAAACCTTGGAATCAATTGCATTTTTCTTCAGTTCGGAGCTCTGAGTGATCAGAATTCATATTTTTATGTTGAATATTTAATCAAAGTGCGATTGAATAATTCAACACTACTTTATTGTATTAACCACACATAAGCATAGATTTGGGATTCAGGCAGTTTTTAAGTTGTTGAATAAATAAGCAGCTCAACTGTTTAATAATTCCAACGTCTCAAATTTAAATTCCCCTAATACCTTATATAGTAATAGCTTATAGGCACCAACAACACTTGGATATAATCCCGGCACTTCCTTTGTACATTCTATTGCGCGATAAACTTCAAAATAGAGAGGAAAATATCATGGTCGCATTATTTGTAGTATTCACATTTCTTTTCTTTATCTTAATAGATTTTCTGGTATTAAGAGCACAGAAGAAAACCCATCCGGCCTTTGAGCCGAGCACATTCCTGGCTGAACGTCTTGTATTCGATCTCAACACCCTTTCAGTGCCGGGAGATATTTTTATATCGAAAGGACACACCTGGGTTAAAAAGAATGAATATGGATTGATTAAAGTAGGGGTTGATGACTTCATTGTAAAATCACTTGGCAGCTTTTCAGTTTCAAAAATTTCAGAACCCGGAACACAGGTAAAAAAAGGCGAGATAATTTTTGAAGGAGTGTCAAACGGCAATAATTTTAAGTTCAGATCACCGGTTGACGGAGAAGTTAAATTTACGAACCCCAAAATACTCGGGAAGAAAATAAGTGATCCTTACGGAGATGACTGGAGCATACTGATGCTTGCACCCGAATATGAAATAAGCAAATACCAGCTCTTTGCCGGCAATGAAGTTAAGAACTGGATGAAAAAAGAGTTCAAGCGGCTTCGGGAATTTCTTGGGGCTCATTCGGTAAGACCCGAACTCGCAGGCGTCACGATGCATGACGGCGGAAATGTTGTAGAAGGTGCACTATCATTGGTTACCGATGAAGGTGTTAAAGATTTCGAAAAAGAATTTTTATTAATGTAAGGGGAAATAAAAATGCAGAAGCAAAAAGCAATATTGTTCGATGCAACCATGTGTGTTGGCTGCGGATCCTGTTATGAGGCTTGTAAAGAGCAGAATAAACTTGCAGAAACCAACGATGACTTCTTAAAAGATCATCTTTCCGCAAACACATATACAGTTGTTGAAGAATACGGTGATGTATACACAAGAAAAATGTGTATGCACTGTGTCGATCCTACCTGCGTATCTGTATGCCCGGTAGGTGCGATGGAAAAGACTGAACTCGGACCTGTTATTTATGATCCGGACAAGTGCCTGGGATGCCGTTATTGTATGCAGGCATGTCCTCACAAAATTCCGAGATACGAATGGAATAAAACAAACCCGCGCGTCCGTAAATGCATCATGTGCCACGACAGAGTTTCCAAAGGTTTACAGACAGCCTGTGCAGAAGCCTGTCCTGCCGGTGCAACTATATTCGGCGACAGAGATGAAATGATAGCTGAAGCCAAAAGAAGAATAGCTGAAGATCCGGATACTTATTACCCGGAAGTTTACGGCGTAAAAGAAGCGGGCGGTACAAGCGTGCTTATACTCTCCCCTGTTCCTTTCGATCAGCTTGGCTTCCCTGATCTTCCTAGCGAAGCCCTGCCCAATTATACAATGCGCGCGCTGGAAAAAATACCTACAGTAGTATCGGTTGGTTCGGTATTCCTTGGAGGTATGTACTGGCTGACAAAACGCAAAAACGAAATCGCAAAAGAAAACAAAATGTTAAACAAAAAGGAATCAGATAACAATGAAAACAATTAATCTGCCAAAACTAACTTTCTGGAGGGCTGTTGCCGCTATCATTGTTATCACCGGTCTATACTCAACTTACTTGAGATTTACGGGTGGATTACAATCAGCAACAAACCTGAGCGATACATTTCCATGGGGGATCTGGATCGGCTTTGATATCCTTTGCGGCGTCGGTCTCGCAGCCGGAGGATTTACCCTGTGTGCTGTTACCCATATTTTTAATATAGAAAAGTTTAAACCACTTACACGTCCCGCTATCCTGACTGCCTTCCTCGGCTACCTGCTTGTAGTTTTCGGATTGATGTTTGACCTGGGAAAACCGTACAACATCTGGCACGCTTTAATTATGTGGAATCCGCGTTCAGTGATGTTCGAAGTAGCCTGGTGTGTAATGCTCTATACAACGGTCCTTTTTCTTGAATTCCTTCCTATGGCTCTGGAGAAATTCAAATTTGCCAGGCTCCTTTCGATCATAAGGAAAGTCAGTATACCTATCATGGTGCTGGGAGTTCTGCTCTCAACGCTGCATCAGTCGTCGCTTGGTTCACTATTCCTTATACTCCCTACTAAAATGAGCCCGATCTGGTATTCTCCTTACCTTCCTGTCTACTTTTTCCTGTCGGCAGTAGGAATAGGGTTTGCAATGGTCATCTTTGAATCATTCATGAGTGCCCGTGCTTTCAATCGTGAGCTGGAAATGGATTTGTTATCTCTGGTGGGATTAATAAGTGTATCTGTTTTTATGCTCGGTTTTCTGCTTAAGCTGGCAGACCTCATAACATCAGGTAATATTACACTGCTGTTCTCGATAAATGAAAAATCACTTCTTTATTTCCTTGAGGTGCTGATCGGAGTATTCATTCCATTCGGCTTATTGATCCAGAAGAGTGTCAGGCAAAACAAAAAATGGCTGTACATTGCCACTGTCCTGATGGTAGCCGGTTTCATCCTCAACAGAATGAATGTAAGTATAACCTCTATTACTTCGGAAGCAGGCGTACACTACTTCCCGAGCGTAAATGAATTCAGTATTACTCTGATGCTCGTAGTCCTTGGCATGTGGGCGTTCAGATTAATTACAAAGTTCTTCCCGGTCTTTCAGCCAATGTCGGTTAAGCATTGAAATGTTAGAAAAATTAATTTGGAGATCTCCAAATGTCAAAAAATAAAAGTTCCGAGCCGGTCAATTATAATTCTATGAAATGTATATGGATGAGTTCGAATACCGTTGAGTATAAACTCTGTGATAAAAATTTCGACTGCGATAACTGTGTATTCGATAAGATAATGAGAAACATCAACCCCGGGAATTCTGCGTCCGACTCAAGTGAAAGTTCGAATTCTCAGACCAACATAATCAGAAGGAAGCTGGATCTGCTGAAAGCCATTCGTTATTCTCCGGGCTACCATTATATGGGGCATAGTATAGTCCTTAAAAAATTGTTCGATAAGACGTACTACCTGGGGCTGGATAAAACAGCTTATCTTTTCCTTGATAATCTCAAGGAGTATGAATTCCAGACAGCCGGTTCAGGAATAACCAGAGGAAAAAATCTGCTGAAATTGCGGGGCGAATGGGGAGAGACTGACGTAGTCTCCCCCATCAATTTTTTAATAGTTGATAAATTAAAACACAGCATAGATGACTTTAAAGTCAGTTCCTGGCTCAGCCTGGTCGATGCCGACCCGGATGAGATCAGGCAGGCTGAGATAACCGAAGATGAATACACTGAAAACCTCAAACGGCTGGGTACCAGGCTGCTTGAACTCGAAAACGAATTCAACTTTCTTGGGACCAGGATGAACGATGGAGGGCGGAAAGTGATGTCTCTTTATGAAGCAACAGGGATTACCAAGTATAAAGAAATTCTAAATTTGCTCTTTGGATAGTGAGAAAGTGTAGATTTATTCAACTATCTGTCTTGATAGTCTTCTTTTTGTTAGTTAGGTTTGGATATAATTTTTCGGGGAGAATTCGGGGAGATTATGCGTCCCTCGTTTATAAATAGGTTAAGTGTTAAACTAACCTTGATTATTTTAAGTATTCTGCTAATAAATTTAGCTGTTTATACTTTCTACACTCTTTCAGTTCTTAAACAGGATCTGACGGAAGCCTCATCCCAAAATGCATATAATCTCAGCGATGTGATTAAAAAATCAACACGCTATAGTATGCTACTTAACCGGCGGCAGGATATTTATGAAATTATCAACACCATCGGTAAAGAGGCAGGTGTTGAGAAAATAAGGATATACAATAAACAGGGAAGAATAAGCTATTCCACGGATTCTACCGAGATAAACAAAACTGTAGATACAAACAGTGAGGCATGCTACGTCTGTCACTCACGCCCTACCCTGCCTACGAACCTCCCCCAGAATGAGATGATAAGGGAATTCACATTCGATAAAAACCGCAAGGTTCTGGGATTAATTAATCCGATTAAAAACGAGTCAGATTGCTCTAACGGTCCCTGCCACGAGCATTCGGCCGATAAAAATATTCTCGGCGTACTGGACGTTATTGTCTCAACGGAAAAAATGAACCAGATAATCGACTCAAATACAAAGAGTATAATTACAAATGCAATAATACTGACCGTTCTGATATCCGCTTTCAGCGGGTTGTTCATAATTATCCTGGTAAATAAGCCTCTGAAGAAAATATCCAAAGGGATTGAGGAAATCTCAAATGGAAATCTTGACTATAAAATTGATATACATTCCAAAGGCGAGCTTGCTCAGGTTGCCAATGAATTCAACCATATGTCTGGCAGACTAAATACAGCCTATAACGAGATAAAGGAATGGTCGGAAACTCTGAACCTTAAAGTTGAAGAAAAAAATGAAGAGCTGAAAAAAATATATGAGCAGATAACACAGATTGAGAAACTCGCATCCCTTGGAAAATTATCTGCAACTGTTGCTCACGAACTTAATAATCCTCTTGAGGGTATTCTTACTTACAGTAAACTGATTGCTAAAAAACTGTCAAAAATGAGTACGAATGGCGAGTATAAAGATATTATCGAATTTCTTACACTAATTTCTGATGAATCTTCACGCTGCGGAAAAATAGTTAAGGACCTGCTCCTTTTTTCGCATAAGGATGAGGGTAAGTTCTCACAAAATGATTTGTCAAAAATCATCGATAAAAGTCTTGTTCTTATAAATCATCACCTTGAAATTAACCGGATTACCCTGGTACGTGAATATAAAAAAGACAATCTGAGTATAGAATGTGATTCACAAAAAATTGAACAGGCGCTTATTGCAATATTGATAAATGCAATAGAGGCTATGAGTGAAGGACAGACATTGAAGGTTGTCCTTGAGGAAGATGAAGACAATGCAGTCATCAGGATAACCGATCAGGGGAAAGGAATTTCTGAAAAAGATCTACCTTATATTTTTGAACCTTTTTATTCGACGAAAAATGATAATAAAGGCACCGGACTGGGCCTCGCTGTTGCATACGGAATTATTAAACAGCATCATGGAAAAATCTCAGTAGAAGAAACATCTGTTGAAGGAACGACCTTCAAATTAGTATTACCTATTAAAAACTTTTCTCAAGAAGTGAAACATGAAACCTAAAGCAAATTTATTAGTAGTAGATGACGAATTAATCGTCCGGCAATCATTAAAACACTGGTTTGAAGAAGACGGATACCAGGTTGAAACTGCCGATACCGGGGAAATAGCCTTAAAACATTTTGAAAAAGGCAAGTATGATATTCTTCTTGTCGATATGAAAATGCCGGGAATGAGCGGACTCGAACTTCTTGCCAAAGTTAAAGAATTTGATCAGTCGGTTATCGTTATTCTTATTACTGCCTTCGCATCAGTGCCTTCGGCAATAAAAGCACTTAAGGACGGGGCTTACGACTATATAACAAAACCCGTAGACCCTGATGAACTGTCTCATATACTTGAGAATGCTCTGAATCAGAAATACCTGAAATCGGAAAATGACGCACTAAAGGAAAATATTGATGAGATAATTAAACCGGATAACCTCATCGGCGAAAGCACTGAAATGAAGAAGATCTTCTCCCTGGTCAATACCGTATCCCAGACCGATACAACGGTTATGATCAGGGGCGACAGCGGTACAGGAAAAGAACTTGTTGCCAAAGCAATCCATATCAACAGCAAAAGAAAATATTTTCCCATCATTACCGTCAACTGCGGCGCCCTGGCTGAATCGCTTCTGGAAAGTGAATTATTCGGACATGAAAAAGGAGCCTTTACGGGTGCACATTATAAACGCAAAGGTAAGTTCGAAATGGCAAACGGAGGTACTGTCTTTCTGGATGAGATAGGAACGGTTTCACCCAAAATGCAGGTTGAACTGCTGCGCGTGATTGAAACAAAACAATTTACCCGTGTGGGCGGAAATGAAGTGATTAAAAGCGACTTCAGGGTAATAGCCGCTACAAATGAACCTCTCGAAGATCTTGTGAAACAGGGTAAATTCAGGGAGGATCTTTATTACCGACTCGATGTTTTCACTATCCTCATTCCGCCGCTGCGTGAAAGAATTGAAGATATACCTCTGCTGGCCTACTATTTTCTGAAAAAATTCACCACCGCTATGAATAAAAAGAAAGACACCATTTCCCCCGAAGCAATGGATTTCCTTGTTAAATACAATTGGCCGGGAAACGTCCGCGAGCTTGAAAATGCGATCGAAAGGGCTGTGGTTATAAGCAAGACAAATTGTATCGATGTACAGGACCTTCCTTTCCAGGTTAGCTCGAATAATCATTACGACAAGGATGATAAGAGCATTGCAGCAATGGAAAAAAGACATATTGCTCTTGTGCTGAATGAAATGAAATGGAATATTTCAAAGAGTGCTGAAGCCTTGAGAATCGACAGGGTCACTCTCTATAATAAAATAAATAAATACGGGCTGCAGAGAAACGATTAATGCAGGATATATGCATAGCTCCCTTGAGCATTTCGAATAATGAACTTCTGCAGAGAGTTATAATTGAGCTTAGAAAAATTCTCCTGGTTGAGATTAAGCTCATTGATCTTAACCTGGATTTTCGAAAGGCTTATTCTGCGGACCGAAGACAATATTATTCCACGCAGATTATAGCAGATGCAGTCGATCTTACAACCAATCTTGACTGCAAAATAATAATCCTTGTAGACTTTGATCTGTTCATACCTGTATTCACATATGTTTTCGGAGAGGCTCAGCTTAACGGGAAACATTCGATCGTCTCTCTCTGCAGGCTGCATGAGGAATTTTATACCGGCAGGACTGACCACGAGCTTCTGTTCGAAAGGACCGTTAAGGAAATACTGCATGAACTCGGACATAATTTCGGTCTGCTGCACTGCAGCAGCTGGGACTGCGTGATGCACGCTTCAGCAGAAATTGAAGAGGTAGATATTAAAGGGAGATCCTATTGCAAAGCGTGCAGACGTACACTTCAGAATATATTCGATTTCAGGGTTAATTAATCCTCGCGGGTTTTACCTCCACCCGGCTGATTGATCCCGGCAATGCTCACCTGGATCAGCCCCTTTTGCTTACTCAAGTTTTGATATTCGTCAAGTAATCGATGCCTCTGTGTTCTTTCTCCCCATCTCTACGCCCCTTCATAACTCAGTTCCCGCTGAACCTAGTTCTAAGATGACCGGGATTCAGAGCCCGTTAATTCGGCATCCTTAAAATGTTTACGAACGTAACTCTTTTTCCTGATATAATGATCGAGCAGCCAGGCAGCCGATATCCAGAGAAAGCCTATGGCCCACCCTGCTATTATCTCATTTGGGGAGTGTGATCCTTTTATTATCTGCGCAATTCCTATTGAGATACTTAAAAGAAAGGCTATGACCATTACAAAATGATTCACAGATTTGTCTGGATTGGATCGGTAAATCAGTCGTGCAAGAGCAAAATAAAAAACCACCGACATCATAGCGTGACCGCTGGGAAATCCCTTACCGTAGGTTTCAAATATATTCAGCCAGTTAAACCAGGGCTCACCGCCGTAATAATTTTTCAGAAACACATGCATAACTCCGGCTCCTATCACCACAAAGAAATAAGTATAAAGTGTTCTGTATTTCTTCCTTATAAAAAGATAACCTCCGAAGACAATAGAAAATAGAGAAACAAACAGCTGCCCTGCCAGTGAGGACAAGTCGTTCATAGTTCCAACCAGCGATTCCGGACCGTAGGATCCGCTCCATTTATTAGTCTTTCCCAGCCATTCGAATAAAAATGTCTTGTATCCTCCGGTTATACCGGCTACGAATCCATTGGTACATAAGAAAAAAATGTATGCACTTAATATTATAATAGACCAGGCTGTATACTTCTTATATTTTCGGCTTTTCCTGTTTTCCCGCTCCACAGCATCCATATTAAACCCTAAATTCTTATAGTTCTAAAATAAATAAATTATACTTGTTTTTTGAATGATTTGTCCCACTTTCCTTCTCAACTTTTAGAATCTCAAAATTTCCGGATTCTAATTTATGGTAAGGATACCACACTAAACAGGCTAAAAAAGGGGTTATCAATCCCAAATCTATTCTGGAATGTTATTTGGTCTGTATAATAGATTCTGGCATCTGCCCCAAAAGTCGTTTAATAAATTTGGAAGGGTTTTATGTATAATTCCATAGTGCTGGTTAAACAGGTTCCCGATACGGCGAATATATCAGGAAAAGTGATGAAAGATGATGGAACTGTTAACCGCTCAAAACTGCCCGCAATATTTAATTACGAAGATAAAGTTGCACTCGAATTCGCTCTGCGGATAAAGGAAAAGTTCGGCGGTAAAGTTACTGCGGTTACTATGGGTCCCCCAAGGGCTTCCGATACTCTCAGGGAATGTCTCTATATGGGGGCAGATGAGGTTTATCTTATCACCGACAGAAAATTTGCCGGCGCCGATACTCTTGCTACCTCTTATGTCCTTTCGGAAGCGATCAGGAAGATCGGTAATTACAGTTTCATATTTGCCGGCAGGCAGGCAATTGACGGGGACACTGCACAGGTGGGACCTCAGACAGCAGAAAAGCTTGGTATTCCGCAAATAACTTACACTGAAGAACTGATCGACGTAAAAAGAGATCGTATTACTATTAGACGTAAAATTGACGGCGGCTATGAAATAGTAGAAGGAAGTATTCCGGTACTGCTTACAGTCTTAAAAGATGCTGTAGACCCGCGCCCCTTCAGTGCTAAGAGGGTGATGGCATTTAAGGGTGCGAAATCGTTACTCGACCTGGAAAAAATGACTGAAGAAAACTCCCTCCTGTATATCGATAAGCTGGTTCATGAATATGAAGAAAAAGGACTGCTTATTAAAACTCTTACCACCGACGACCTTGATGTCGATCCGGAAAGATGCGGTATTAAGGGTTCTCCCACTAAAGTCTTTAAAGTAGAATCAGTTGTTCTTGCCGGTGGAAATCATGCAAAAGTTGAACCTACAAAGACAGCCTTATCAGGTTTGATAGATCAATTAATGACCGATCATATTTTTGGTTAAAGGAATTATTAAATGAAATTTTCTAATGAAGTCTGGGTTTTTATTGAACAAAGAGACGGTAAGCCGGCCGATGTAAGTTTTGAACTCCTCTGCAAAGCACATAAGCTTGCAGAGACAATGGGCGGAAGTGTTAAGGCCGTTGTGATAGGAGATAATGCTGAAGGAATAGCGGAAGCAGCTTTTCGCTACGGAGCTGATGAAGCTTTGCTTATCGACCATCCTTCTCTCAGGCATTTCAGAACAATCCCCTACAGCAGGATCCTTACTAAACTAATAGAAGAATTTACACCAAGAATTGTACTTTTTGGAGCCACTGTCATCGGCCGGGATCTCGCTCCCAGGGTTGCTTCGCATACAAAGAGTGGTTTAACGGCCGACTGTACTGATCTTCAGATATCGGATGTTACATATCTCAAGGAAAATTTCCCCAAACTGCTCCTTCAGATCCGCCCGGCTTTCGGCGGCAATATTATCGCAACTATTATTACTCCCGACGTTCCCGTACAGATGGCAACCGTGCGCGAGGGTGTAATGGAACTTTCTCCTCTGCCTGAATCTAAACCGGTTAAGATTACTAAATTGGATTTCCATCCCGATCCTGCAGATGAGCTGGTCAGAATTATCGAACAGCACCGGGAAGAAAATAAGGTGAACCTGAAAGCTTCTCCGATAATTGTTGCGGGGGGTTATGGTCTTGGAACAAAAGAGAACTTCAGACTGATTGAAGAGCTTGCCCATACTATAGGTGCCGAGGTTGCAGGAAGCCGTGCTGCGGTTGATGCCGGTTTTGTTGCCCCCGACAGGCAGGTGGGACAAACAGGCGTTACCGTTCGTCCCAAACTGTATATCGCTGTAGGAATTTCCGGAGCTATTCAGCACCGTGCAGGTATGCAGGAATCACAGAAAATCATTGCTATAAATACCGATCCCGAAGCTCCCATATTTGATATCAGCCATTATGGCATCGTTGGGGATGCGTCGGAGGTTATACCTGCCTTCATTGAAGCTTATAAAAATAAATTGAAATAAGGTTTTATTATGCCAAATTTTTTCACCGATAATAATGATATCCTGTTCCATTTTAATCATCTGCATATAGAGGATATTGTATCAATACTTGAGGATGACTACACTCAGTCTAAAGAATACCGTTATGCCCCGGTTGATTATGAAGATGCAACTGAAAACTATAGAAAGCTTCTTGAAATAGCAGGCGATATCGCGGGTAATTTTATAGCGGAGCGTGCGGCCGGTGTTGATGAAGACGGCGCTCTTCTGCAGGATGGCAAAGTAAGTTATGCAAAAGGAACACAGGAGAATCTGAAAAGACTTGGCCAGGCTGACCTTATGGGTCTGATATTCCCCAGGAAATATGGCGGACTAAATGCTCCTTTTATGATTTATATTATGTCCATCGAACTCATCTCCCGTGCTGATGCTTCCCTGATGAACCTTTTCGGCCTGCAGGATATAGCTGATACTATCAGGAAGTTTGGAAACGAGGATCAGAGACAGGAATTCCTTCCTGGTTTCTGCTCGGGTGATTATACAGGTGCAATGGCACTCACTGAACCTGATGCAGGATCGGATCTCCAGGCTGTAAAACTTCACGCTTATCAGGATGAAAAAGGTAAGTGGTTCCTGAAGGGAGTTAAAAGATTTATCACCAACGGTAATGGAAATATCCTCCTCGTCCTTGCAAGGTCTGAACCCGGTACAAAAGACGGCCGCGGTTTAAGCATGTTTGTTTGTTACGGTGATGAGACTGTAAAGGTAAGAAGGATTGAACACAAGCTTGGAATTCATGGTTCCCCGACCTGTGAACTCCAGTTTAATGACACTCCTGCTCAGCTGATCGGGACAAGAAGATTCGGTCTGATAAAATATGTTTTTGAACTGATGTTCCGTGCGAGGATGGGAGTCTCTGCCCAGGCAATGGGAATATCGCAGGCAGCCTATGAAATGGCTGTTAAATATGCCCGTGAAAGAGAACAATTCGGCAAACCCATTATTAACATTCCGGTTGTTTCCAATATCCTTATCGATATGCGGACTCTGCTTGAAGCAAACCGCTCTCTTCTTTATGAAGCTGCAAGGAGTGTGGATAAAAAAGAAGTACTTGAAATGCAGATTGAAAAGAGGAAGGAACAGGGTCTGAGCGTTCAGGAGGAAAATTTCAGACTTAAACAATTAACAAAGGAAACGAACCTTCTTACGCCGATGTGTAAATTGGTCCTGACTGAATCTGCTAATAAGATTACCTACGATGCTCTCCAGATACACGGGGGGACAGGTTACATGAAAGAATTCAAGATCGAAAGACTTGCCCGCGACGCCAGGATAACAAATATTTATGAAGGCACCTCTCAGCTGCAGGTCGTTGCCGCTATGGGCGGAGTAATCAATGATGTGCTGGGATACAGGTTTGATGAAAAAGAAAAGAAAGAATATAAAGGCGGAGTAGCTCCCCTTGTCAACCACCTGATTGAAATAAGGGGTATTTATAAAGACTGCCTGAAGTATGTTGCTGATAAAAAGGATCCGGCATTCCAGGACGTTGCAGGGAAAGATCTCCTTGAGTTATATACGTACCTCGTTGTTGGGTATCTTCTGCTTGACGAAGCTGAAATTGAACCTAAAAAAGTATTTACAGTTAATCGTTACATCCTTTATTCTCTGGCAAATGCAAGGAAAAATGCCGAATCAATAAAAGACGGATTGTTCAACGATATCCTCCATGCAGAAAAAATATTAGCTTAAATTAGTATCATCAAAAAAAGAGAGTCAAAATGACTGACAAACAAACCTTCTATTACAAAATCTTCGATGATAAAGAACGTCTCAACTATATGAAATCTTCTCTTCCCCATAAAGAACTTGAGGATCTTCTGAAAGAGTATGAGAGAGATCATCAGAAATATTTCAATCCTGAATTTGTTCAGTTTCTGAAAGAAAAAAATATCGAAGCTGAACTAATTGAGGTAAGTGATATTTCATATTAAATTAACCCTGGAGCCCGGTTGAGTAATGCTCTCCTTAAAACTATCCGGGCTTCTTCTCCTCTATCCTGCTGTGTACATATTCTCCTGAGACTATAGTACTCAGGCTCGTAGCGACTGCCATTAATCAATCCGTAAATCCCCTCCCCCTTAACTTTAACCCTATTTTTGATTAATTTTAATAGTTAATTTTTCTGTACAATTTTGTTTTAAGGACACACCAATGAAATACTCAGTACTCATTTTAACCTGCCTGATGTTAGCACTCTCTTATGTAAATACACCGGCGCAGGTTGAAAAAGATAAGGGAGTTTTTGTAGAACCCAAAAAAGGTTTTTACGATGAAATAAAACAGGCTGTTAAAGAATACAATAATCCCGTAAAAGAAAAGAAAAAAGAATTCAGGGTTGATATGAGTAATGTTAATGCTCCCAAATCAATCGATGAATTTACTAAATACTGGTATAATGATCCGATTTCACAGGGACAGACAGGCACCTGCTGGTCATTCTCTACAACGTCCTTCTTCGAATCGGAAGTATATCGCCAGCAGCATAAGAAAGTTAAACTTTCCGAGATTTTCACCGTTTATTGGGAGTATGTTGAAAAAGCAAAAAGATTTGTCGAAGAAAGAGGAAATTCACTTTTTGATGAAGGATCTGAAGCAAATGCTGTAAAGCGGATTTACAAAATGTATGGTGCTGTACCTGAAGATAGCTATGCCTGTATGTTATCAGATCAAAAATTCCCTGACCACAGTATCATGATCAAAGAGATGAGAGACTATCTTAACAATGTTAAAGAAACTAATGCATGGGACGAGGATGAAGTTATCAAAGTTATCAAATCAATTATGAAGCATTATATCGGCGAACCGCCGGCACAGGTTACGGTTGACGGAAAAACATATACCCCGAAAGAATACCTTTCGGATTACCTGAAATTGAATCCCGATGATTATGTAGATGTACTATCTTATATGCAGAAGCCTTACTGGCAGCAGGTTGAATACGAAGTACCCGATAACTGGTGGCACAATGCCGATTATTACAACGTTCCCCTCCAGGATTTTATGGATGCACTTAATAAGGCAATTAAAAACGGCTACACGATGTCGATAGGCGGAGATGTTTCAGAACCTGGTTACGATGCATGGCATAAAGTTGCAATCGTTCCCTCGTTCGATATCCCTGCTCAGTATATCGACGAGAATGCAAGAGAGTTCAGGTTCAATAATAATACAACGACAGATGACCATGGGATCCATCTGGTAGGCTACACCAGCAAAGACGGCGTTATGTGGTACCTCATAAAGGATTCCGGTTCAGGATCACGGAACTTAGATCCCAAAGGCTACTACTTCTTCAGGGAAGATTATGTAAAACTAAAGATGATGGACTTCCTTATTCATAAAGACGCAGTGAAAGACCTGCTGGCGAAGTTCCAGGTAACCCAGAACCAGCAATAATTTCTTACAATCTTGGAGCAGCGGGTTTACATCGCTGCTCCTTCCTTTAACACCAGGCACTATCAATACCACTCCCCCCAACGCGCCCCCGGCTCTCTCCAAAGTGGAAATATCTATTTGTTTTAATTCATCACTATTGCTTATATTTTTTATGTAGTTTATCAAAATTCTATTAAATACCGTTCGGGGAAAAAATAATCCAGGGAGAATCTTATGAAACTCATTCAATTCAGCTTGTCTGTACTATTCGTTATTCTTTCTTTTAATTTCTTATTTGCGCAGAATGAAGAAAATGAACTTGCACACGGAATTAATATATATCTCTTTAATGGTTATGCTGCCGGCTACAGGTTTAATGAGTGTGAAAATTCATTCTGGAGAGTAAACCTTGATTTATATACTGGTTATACGAACTCAACAATTAATTCTGGTAGTATTTCTTTTAATATGAGCAGCGTAGACACAAGTTCCTCTGAAAATAAAAATGATAATAGTCATTTCAACCTGGCTTTAACTCCTCAGTATCTCTATAAGTTTTATCAGAACAATTTTGTTGATGTCTACACCGGCGGAGGACTACTGATTGGTTATAGCCGTGATCAGTACAAATCAACAGGCCGGAACAACTGGGATAATTCCGGTTATGATTATCAGTATTCTGTATCTGATGACTATTCAATCGGATTAATTGCTATCCTTGGAGTGGAAACCAAGCTGACGCATAATTTCTATGTATTCGTTGAATCCCAGTTGTCAGGAACCAGGGGCTGGTCAAATACTTCATCGAATGGTTCCTCAGTTAGTAATGGGACTGAGCAATACCATTCGAACGGTTCAGCCAAAGCTAAAGGCTGGATGGCTAATTTTACAGTATCAAGAGCAGGAATTACAATTAGATTTTAGCCTTGGTTGAAAGGGTGGTATTTTAATCTTTTAATAATTATAGTACGCAAAACCCTATTTTGCTCTATAAGGGAAAAAGCACCCGGGATTTTCCCGGCCTGATGAATACTATTCTTTTTCCTTACCTTAATTCATCCGTTCTGCTTATATTTCTTACTCAATTTTTTGTAAATATTATTCTATTCTTCTGTTTATGTACGACTTTACATTCAAACCCTTCTCACAAATGACAGATGATGATTATGCCGCGGTTGGTTTTAAATCCGGACTGGAAATTCATCAGCAATTGCTAACTGATAAAAAACTCTTCTGCCGATGTCCCGCCGGTAAATACAGCAGGCATTACGATGCGGAGATCCTCAGGCATATGCGCCCTACCCTGAGTGAACTGGGTGTCTATGACGGCACTGCCCTGATGGAATTCAAAACGAAGAAAGAGATTATCTATAGGATAAACCGCGAAACTGTGTGTACATATGAAATGGATGATACTCCCCCCTTTCTCATCAATGAAGACGCCCTCGATATCGCACTCGGAATAGGGATGCTCTATAACTGCAGCCTTGTCGATGAACTTCATATCGCACGCAAACAGTATCTGGATGGGAGTATACCCACAGGGTTTCAGAGAACAGCTATCTATGCACTAAACGGGAAAATCCCTTACAAGGACCGTGAAGTGAAAATAGTACAGATGTCGATTGAAGAAGATTCATGCAGGGAAGTCAGCGATGTAGGACACGATAGAATTTATTTAACAGACAGGCTCGGAATGCCGTTAATTGAGACTGTTACCGGTCCTGATATGCGTACACCCAAAGAAGTCGCTGAAGTTGCAAGACTATGCAGTAAACTTGTCCGCAGCACTAATAAAGTACGCAGAGGAATGGGAGCTGCCAGGGAAGATGTAAATGTAAGCGTTACCGGCGGAACGAGAATAGAGATTAAAGGTGTGCCGCAGATAAAAGATATTCCGCTTCTCACATACAATGAAGCAATGCGTCAATGGAACCTGTTGAGGCTCCGGGAAGAACTAAAACGAAGAGGAGTGACTCCCGAGACTTTTAAAACTGAGAGTTTTGATGTAACCAACGTCTTGAAAAATCCTCACTATCTCCCGATAAAAAATTCTCTTGAGAACGGTGCGGTTTTGAAATGCGTTGTCCTTAAGGGCTTTTCTGAACTCCTTCACTGGCAGACACAGACAAATACATATTTTTCAAAAGAAATATCCGACCGTGTGCGTGTAATTGCCTGCTTAACAACCATCCCTAACATGATCCATTCCGACAGTAAGGGAGATACAATTACTTCATCCGAATGGCAGAAAGTTAAAAAGTTTACATCAGCAAAAGAGGAAGATACAATTGTACTGGTTTGGGGAAGTGAAGAAGATACCTCAACAGCAGTAAATGAAATAATAATCCGTGCAAAAGAAGCTACGATCGGAATCCCTTCTGAAACAAGACAGGCATTAAGCGATGGAACAAACGGATTTGAAAGGATCCTTCCCGGGGCCGATAGGATGTATCCCGATACAGACCTGCCTCCCAAACAGATTCCGGGGGAAAGAATCAAACAGATTAGAAGCCGTGTTCCGGAACATTTTTGGGATAGGGAAAAATGGTACCGCGAATTAAAAATACCTGCGGATACAATAGGGGAACTATCGATTTCTCGTTACGCTGAATTGTTCAAAAAGTCCGTAAAAGAATGGAAAATTGATCCTGTATTTGCGGCAGTCCTTCTTATTCAGTTTCCCAAAAGACTTAGAAAGAAGGGATATGATGTTGAGATCCTGAATGAAGAAATATTTTCAAAGATTATTACTGCATACAAGGAAAATAAAATTACAAGGGATGGAATTCTTCCTCTTCTTGAAAATGTTATCTCACTCGGCGTTTTCTTTGATGAACTCCTGCCTCCTCCCTGTGCTGATAATGAGATGGATAAAACATTTAAAGAATCAAAGTTCCTTTTGAAGGGAGTCAGGCTCTATAAAAAGGAGAACCGGGCCAAAGTCCTGATGGGATTTGCAATGGAGAAACTGCGCGGCAGAATTCCGGGTAAAGATGTTCAAAACTACATAGCAGGGAAAGAAAATTCTCTTACTAATAATGCTGAAAAGGAGAATGCATAAATTGGCTGACAATAATAATAACAATAGTAACGATTATAAAGGATATCGCGGAGCTGCACTGGATACGCTTAAGAAATTTGATGCCCTGGTGTGGAGCAATGTTGATATAATGACTTCCGATGGTACTTACAGCGGGACAATACTTCCCCGTTCAGAAACCGCCGATGATTTGCACATCGTTCTGAAAATCCCTGTCGGTTATAATCTCGGAATTGCAGCTAAAAAGGTAGCTGATATTAAAGTGCACAGCAGAAAAGAAGCTCACTATAAAATTCCCGAAAAAGAGTTTCCCTATGAACCCGATAAACCAAGGGTGAAACTTTTAGGAACCGGCGGAACAATAGCGAGCAGACTGGATTACCGGACCGGCGCAGTGATACCTGCATTTTCTCCCGGTGAACTTTATGGCTCAGTACCTGAACTCGCTGATTACTGCAACCTGGAAACAGAAAAATTATACGGCGTCTTTTCTGAGAATATGGGTCCCGATCAATGGAAAGGACTTGCCGAAGCAATAGGAAAGGAAATTGAAAAAGGCGTACAGGGAATCGTTATAGGACATGGAACAGATACTATGCATCACACGGCAGCCGTACTTTCTTTTATGGTTCAGAATTCTCCCGTACCAATTGTCATGGTAGGCTCGCAGCGTTCCAGCGACCGCCCATCTTCCGATGCAGCTCTGAATCTTATACATAGTGTAAAGACAGCAGCTGAAAGCGATATTGCTGAAACGATGGTATGTATGTTCGGTCCTACAAGCGACGTATACGGACTCCTGCACAGGGGCACGCGCGTCAGGAAAATGCATTCAAGCTATAGGTCAACCTTCAGAACGATAGGCGATATCCCCATCGCCAAGGTTAGCCGCACCGAAATAACTCCTCTCCGCGAAGATTATAAAAGACGAAGAGACGACAAAGACGTAACAGTCAATCCCGTTTTCGATGAGAAAGTATCAATCGTCTATTACTATCCTAATATGCATCCCGACATTATAGACTCGCTCGTTGATAATGGCTATAAAGGTATAATAATAGCTGGAACCGGGTTAGGGCACGTGAATAGGCCGATGTACCCTGCTCTTAAAAGAGCATATGAAAAAGGTGTATCGGTTTTTATGACAGTCCAGACTCTCTGGGGTTACGTTCAGATGTATGTCTACGAAACCGGCAGAGAAATTATGGAACTGGGAGTCGTACCAGCTGCGAACATGCTTCCCGAAGTTGCCTACGTAAAACTCGGCTGGGCGCTGGGACAAACAAACGATCCCGAAAAAGTTAAAGAAATAATGCTCACACCTATCGCCGGTGAAATAACCGAGCGGGAACCCAGCAACGGCTACCTCATCTACCAGGGCGGTCTACCCGAGGTTGAAGAGTTTATTTCGAAGTATAAGAAATAATAATCAGGAGCGGATGATTATTTTAGAACAGACTTACTTAGCTGCGGCCTGCAGGCTATGCATTATATCTACCATTGAAGTCGCTACATCAGTATGATGATGAACCATTTTACACTTGCCGCCGTCCAGGTGATAAATATTGGTAACGCGGATTTCTCCGGCGACCTCTTTACCTGCAAGCTGGAAACTTGCATGTTCGGTACCGATTTCATACGCAGTATCGCCCAGGACGTTGATAATCTGATCCTTCAGCTCGACCTTACCGCTGGAAGCAAGTTTACCAACCTGCTCAAATGAATTTTTAACCGCATCCCAGCCAAGGTCTCTGCCGCCGATTGGGTGCATCGCCGTCGATTTTGAATTCTGCGACCATACCTCCCCGAAATTACCATTCTGTCCGTTAGCCATACGATTCAATCCCTCATAGAACCTCTTTGAAGCTTCACGAACCTGATCCTGTGTCAACATAGCGTCTCCGCTTTTAAGTGAATAATAAATTAATTAGGTGGATTCAGCAACATAACCAAAAAAAGTTATCAGCTTGTGGAAAAGCGCACAATCGGATTAGAAGAAGTAAAATAAAAAAAAGACGGGGCAGGATACCTGGATTTTTATTGAACCGGATCCGTATCCGGAAACAGTACCTTCCCCTTTTTTTGGAATTAAGTATTTAATTATACTTCGTTAATTACCACGGTCATTTCAGTAAAATCATTTTTCTGGTTTCAACAAATGATCCTGCACGCAGCCTGTAGAAATAAATTCCGCTCGCCAGGTTCGAACCATCAAATTCCACTTCATAACTTCCGGCAGATTGTTTTTTATTCACTGGCGTTGTAATCTTGTTTCCTAGTATATCAAAAACCTGTAATTTCACTTTTGAGCTTTTAGCCAGCGAATATTTTATTGTGGAAACAGGATTAAAAGGATTAGGGTAGTTCTGGCTCAATGAAAAATCGGCTGGCGATTGATTATCGTCTGCATATATAGAAGTCGGCGCGGTTGTACCTGATAAATGAACCACCTCTGCGATTCTCTGCCCTTCAGTATCCCGGCGCAGGTGAAGGTCGTCGGAATAGTCGCCTGATTTCTGGGGGTTAAATTTCACGGAAAGGTTTACAGAACCCTGAGCAGGAATGACAATCGGTAACTGCTGCTCCAGTGAAAATGCAGAATCCCGGTTGAAGACTGAATTGATTTCAATTCTGCTGCCGGAGTTGTTGGTCAGACTGAATGACACGGTCCCTGACTGACCCGCAGGTACCGCACCAAAATTTAGTGTATCTTTATCGCTTGTGAACAGAGATTGATTCCAGTCGTACTTAAAAGCCCTGTAGCAGTAAGTGGTGCCATAGAGCGTTAACGAAAACAGCTCCGTCCCGTCCGGCGCCACTTCAGTCACCCTTGGCGTTGTTCCCCAGCCGATAAACGTATTCTGATTTGATAGCCTCTGCGTACTGCCCATTGCAATTGTGTAGCTCAAAGGCATATTACTGTGCTCCCAGACCAGAGTAACAGTTTTGTTCTGCTGATCCATACTGTACTCAACTGCCCTTGAGTATTTTGGATTATGTAAGTTGCCATTATCAAAAATTGTAAAGTTCCCGTTCGGAAGTCTTCTTATACAATGCTGGTGCGAAAATCCAGTGGAATCATTAAGGAAAGTAAACTGGTTATTTTTACAATATTCCCCGCCCCATCTCCACATAATGCCGCCGGTGACGCGGTTGATCTTGGTAATCTCATCCATGTGCCGGCTCGAAAGCAGTATATTTCCGTCATAATCGGTTTCGAGTGCGTTCGCATGAACATAATCAATGATATTATCTGTTAAATTTATATCATACGTTGCATCTGTAATATCAAAATGATCCCAGCTTCTCCACTGGAGAACAAGATTCTTGTGTTCATCCAGTTCCTGGATTACTAATCCCGTAACAATTGCATTTGGGTTGCCTCCTGGAACTACGGTATCCATTCCAACTGGCTCAGGATCATTTGCCATTAATAAATAATGTCCGTTATCTAAAAATCTAATTTCATGAAAGTCAGTTGTATATCCGTTCCGCATCTGAATAGAGTCGGTTATTTCATATTTACTGTTCATAACCATGTACTTGCGGTTATCATTTTCAATATAAGTCAGACGCCCATCGGGTTGTTTCTGAAAATCTAAAATTCTTGAAACCATTTTTCTGTAGAATACCGGTGTCCCGTATTTATCTGATATGATTAAATATCCCGAATTTTCCATCGGTGAAAAAAATATATCTCCGTCCGAAGGATTAGTATAATCAACCGAATACAGCGGGAAATCCCCCGGCAGGGTATCATTGTAGTTTCTATGATAGTTGTCTGGAATATTTGAACTGGTCGGTCCTGCAGCCGGTTCCGGCTGTAAGGATGTCAATAACACAGCACTATCTATTTTCTTTTTCGTAATCAGGAAAGAATATTTCAAATACGGGTTATAGCTGCCGCTGGTTAATCTGAATTTACTTTTTAGTTCAACAGTCACCTTTTCACCATACTCAAAAGGTAAAAAGGGTTGGAATGATAATAAGGAATTGTTTTCAAGCAGCATCAACTTTCCTTTGTGCAGTCCGCTTTTATTCCCGGTTACCGTGATGTCTGACAAATTCTGAGAGGTTAAAGGACTCATCGCTTCATCGGATCTGATAATTATACATGTAGTCGGCATTATCAGCTTCGCACCGGGAACAGGTGACAAGTATTTATATAAATTTACATTGCTGGTCTGGGCCTGTGATTGATTATCAGTAAATGATAATAAAAGTAATATTGCAGAAATTATTGAAAGTGTATTATAAAATTTTGATGACATCATCGTCCCGAAGATTATTAACGAAGAATATGAGTTATAATTTAATAATAGCTGGCAACTATTCATATTCTATTATGAAAAAAATTGAAGAATGAACCTGGAGGGATTATGCAGTGCTTCCGCAGTTTCAGCAGGCCCGCAATTTATATAAACTTAGTACATTAAATAAATTTTCCGGCGGTTGTTCCAGCCGGACTGGTTTTCATATTTAACGAAATAAATTTTCAGATCGGATTCGTTTTCGTATTTCACGAAATAAACTTTTTTATCTGCCTGGTTAGCATATTCGGTGAAGAACCACTTTCCTTTATTGTCTTCAGCCTGGTTTGAATATTTAACTTTATAGACTTTCAAGTCAGCCTGGTTCTCATAATCCGCAACGTATACTTTTATATCAGCCTGATTTTCGTATTGAACAGAATAAATCTTCTGCGCATATAACAGGCACGCATTTATCAAAACAAGTACAAGGATTAGTGCTTTCATTTAATCCTTAATTATTTTTATTAGAAATTACTTCAGCAGAATCATCTTGCCGATATCCGTAAAGACGGGCACATTCCGTGAATCCTTTATCATTATCTGATACAGGTATACACCCGAGGCCATTTCGCTGTATGAAGGTCCTACCGGAATATTAATCCCTGAGGCTTTACTTCTCTCCTCTTCAGCATGATGGAATTGGAATTTGTGTTGTATCATTTTGAGGCCTGCCATTTTGTCAGTCTGTTCAATTTTTCAACGCACGAAAATCGCTTATTTTCGCCATTTTCAAGTGTCTCATATTGAGTCCTTCTCCGTCCCTAATCCGACCTAACTCCAGCGACTGACATTTTGTCAGTGTTGTAAAAATTTTCAACAATAATTACGTTTCATTTTCTCCCCTGTCTGAGATAAATGAATGAGTGTTTCGACACATATTCATCATCCCATTCAATCATCTTCTCAGCCTAAAAGTCTCCCTATTTCAGCAATATAAACTTCTTAGTTTTATGAAGGAAACTAGAAGTTGTGTTGCTGGACTCGTTCTTAAAGGTCATCTGGTAAAAATAAACACCGCTTGAGAGATTTCCTGCGTCAAACTGAACAGTGTATTTCCCTGCCGGTCTTTGTTCGTTTACCAGGCTGGTTACCTCTCTTCCCAGTATATCATAAATTGTCAGCTTTACAAAAGCTCGTTCGGGCAGTTCGTATGTGAATGTCGTAAATGAATTAAATGGGTTTGGGTAGTTCTGGTATAGTGCATACCCGGTAGGAGTGGTTCCATTAGTTCCTATCCCGGTTTGGAATGATCCGTTAGTCATTGCTTCAACAAAGTTATTGAAGTATTCAATCGCTGTTGCTGTATTCTGTTTGAGGGCTGTAATACTCGACAGGTGATCTTCACCCATTCCTGCAGCTAATGCTATCACTACCTGTGCCGTATCGCCCAGGTTCATCCTGAAGGGACCATTCATCAGCCAGTATCTTCTGTCGCCGGGACCGTCATTGACTCCATCAATATCACCAGTACCTGCAACGGGATCACCAGACAGCATATAAGTTCCATATCCCATAAACTGAAAGTTTGTAGTTTGATCAGGATAGGGAGGTTCTGGTTTATAGCCCCCCATAAGGTTATAAAACTGAAGCGCACCGGTATAGCTGTATTCCGGATCGCTCCAGGTACCGCCGGTTCTGTGAATGATTGCAACGGTCAGGGGTTTTGGGTTGGAATACTTGTATCCTTTTCGCCACCTGAAGTTAAAGATTGCGCTGTCGGAGGCACTGCCCGTATACTCCGATACTCCCTGAAGGAAGGCATTGCCGGCTGCTGGAGGAACCAGGTTATAGACTGAATATTCCTCATCATAATCACTGGAGTTGTAGGTGTAGCCGAGATTCAGTACGGTATCTGTTCCGCTGAAATCGTCTGTCGAATTCCCCAGGTCAGTATCTGTCCATTGACATATATACATACTGTCTATCCGGGAATCGGGAGGGGTTGATGCTGTGCCGGAGTAAACGATGTCGACTTTTTTATATATTACGCTCCCGAGACTGTCTGATAAACCGTATGACCAGTAAGTTTCTATGATATTTAAACCGATGCGGTCAGAACCGTAAACCGGTGTCTGATCATCATTGTAATTTATCCATATTGTCTGAAGTGCGCCGGGAACTCCCGGAATATCAACAGAGGGATCATATATGCCGTCGCCGTTTACATCGTAATATGGAGCTCCCATATTTGCGGGCCATTCATTCCAGTCGGTTTCATATTGAGCTCTTAGAATTTCAATTTCTTCGGGTGTTACTTCTCCCGGATCCACCATAAAAAAGTTTGCGGCGTCATTTATCAGATCTGCATTGATATAATCCGTCCGCACTCTGTATAAACGGCTTACAGGTGCGCAGCCGGATTGATAATTATTGCCGTTTACTCTTACTAATTGGGAACCTCCATCGTGTACAAGTCCTCCCCAGTTAATGCCCTCGGAAAAAATGGCACCGACGGGAACCCCGTTAGGATAGCTTCCGTTGAATGAATTGTTGATCATCCAGTTGTGAAACCCGCTGCTGCTAACCCATGATGTTATGCTGCCTGCGTCGATGATGCTTTGTTCGGGATTTTGTGCGTAGGTGAATGTTGGTATATAAATAATAGAGATTAAAAGGAGCCACAGAAAGAGTAAAGTATTTTTCATAGCTAACTCCCATGTTAAGAACCCTTGGAAAAACCATCAAATGAGGATATTATGTTAGCATATATTACGAATTGCCGTGAATATATGCAAGGATGAGCGGCAGATACTGTGCACACTGGGATGTATGAGATAAGGATTGGTCAGAACTTCGTGTCCAGGAAGTCAGGCGCTAAATACTTCAGCCTCAAGACATTTAGCACCTTCTTCAATTCTTCTCGCTTCTTTTTCTAAATTTGATATGGCAAAACAGCGTCCTTCAGTTTCAGGATTGGACAAACTTCTCCATACGGATTAATGATGGTGACCATGTGGACCGTGCACATGACCGTGTTCCAATTCTTCTTTTGTTGCATCTCTTACATCAACAAGTTCAACATCAAACTTAAGATTTTTCCCGGCAAGCGGGTGGTTGAAATCGATCGTTACGTTTTCATTTTTTACTTCTTTTACTACAAAGGGTACCGGCTGCCCGTCCGGGGTGTGCGCCATATACTGCATACCAGCTTCTAAATTGGATCCTTCCGGAAATTCTTCTTTTTTTACCTGCTGTACGGCTGTTTCATCATAGTCGCCGTATGCGTCGGATGAGTTCAGCTCGACATTCTTTTTACCCCCGATCAGCATTGTGTCAACCGCTTCCTCCAGCTTTGGCAGAATCTGGTTATTGCCGCTTAGATAAACAAATGGTTCGTCAGTGGTGGTTTGTAATATGTTTCCCTGGTCGTCAGTAAGTATGTAGTTCAGGGTAACAACCTTGTTTGCTCCGATTGCCATCAGTATTCCTTATTTTTTGTTATCTGAAAGGCTAAAGTTAAGGATTTGCGAGCGGAAAATAAACCTCCTGTGATGAGAAGGAGTAATTCGGGGACTCAAAATGGCGCAAAATCTATCTTTTTTTTCTCAGAAAGGGTTTAAAACCAGGAGAGACGCAATCCCGATAGTATCTTCTATACGGGCGCGCCTCTACCAGGTATAAATTTTATGTGAGGACTATCTCTTATGACTGGTACAAATATCATGTCCCAGAATTAATATTACCTTAACATTAGATTAATAAATATTAATGTTTGGCGGTTGAAATTATCGGGATATAGTAGTAAAGGATAATTTATCTCCTTTAAGAAGATGGAATTTATTGGGGATGGTTTTATGTAAAAGAATCTATAATTTCTCGAGATCCCCGCATCTTCATTGATGATCAGCAATTTTTATCTCTTTTGATCCGCCAGACTATCATGAAGGGTCATAACTAGTTCAGCAGCCAGTACCTTTGGGCTTCCCTGAACTTTATATGAAGAAGATATCGTTTTTCCAAGGTCAGAATCCCGGAAGGCATCCAGCGAGGATTGGTTATCCCAGAAATAGACTGCACCATACTCTTCTGTTTCCGGAAATTTAAGATAATATTTTTCCTTAAGTCCCTTGGTCTCCCTATAACGGGGAGCCCTCTCATCATATAACTTCATTATCTCGTCTTCGCTCAATTCGGATTTAAATCGAACAATCTGAACAATCATTTTTATCCTCCAACGAATTTAATATTTTACAAAGTCTGCCTTATTTTGTTGTGAATTTCGATCCAAGATCTTTCAGTGCATTGCCTGGTGTTTCCTCACTATCCATTGAAATCAGGATATCGTTGAGCTGAGAACCCGCGGGATCGGGGAGCTTGTTCTTTAAAAATGCAAGCACCATTTTAAATGCCTCGAATGATTGTACTTCGGTCAGACCGAATTTTTCCGACAGTTTTTTTAATAGCTCGTTCATCTTAACCTCGATTATTTATTTTATTTTTGTGTCGTTTCTGCTTCTTCAAGCATCTTGTCAGCTTTTTCTGATGCTTCTGAAATTGAAGCTGCGTGTTTTCTGAAATCTTTCCAGGGATCTTTCTTTTGCGAAAGTCTCCTAAAAATATTTTTGATATTATATTTCTGTGGATACACACTTCCGTTCAATTCGTCCCATTCAATAGACACTGCAACCGGAGCCCCCGGCAGTGCTCTTACAGCATAAGGAGCTGCGGCCGTCTGTGCATAACCGTTGCGCGCCACGTCAAGGAATACCCTCCCCCTGCGTTTATTTTTTCTCACCTCGGTGGTAAGCCGGTCCGGGTATCGTGCCGAGAGTAGCTGCGATATTTTTTGTCCGAATCCTCTCACTTCATCAAAATTTTCCTTCCTCTTCAAAGGGATCTCAACGTGTACTCCTTTCGAACCTGTAGTTTTAAGAAATGTTGTCATACCCAGGTCATCCGTTAATACTCCGCGAAGTTTCTTAGCAGCGAAGATAACTTCACCAAAATCAGTCCCCGGAGGATCAAGATCGAAAATTAGTGTATCCGGGTAGTCGAGCTTATCGGTTTTACTAAGCCAGATATGCGGGGTGATGCATCCCTGGTTTGCAACATAAACTAAGGTGGCGGCATCGTTGCAGATAACATGATTTACTGTCCCCCCTCCTTCTTTTTTAATCGATTTTGTTTTTATCCAGTCAGGAAAATAATCAGGTGCATCTTTGTGGAAGAAGCTTTCCCCTTTTATTCCGTCAGGATAACGGAGCATTACAAGGGGCCTGTCTTCCAGGTAAGGGACCATAACTTCAGCTATATCCTTAAAATAATTGATGAGGTCACCTTTAGTATATTTCTCATCAGGAAAAAATACCTTGTCGGTATGTGAAAGTTTGACCGTGTATTTTCCAAGTTTCAATTCTTCACTCATCTTTTATCCTCTCTACTCCCTTACAACATCTTTTGCTTTTTTGTCTCTTCTTAAACCAAGAAACCTTGGATGCCTGAGCTTATGCCGCGATGTCCATTCGGTAAACCCAACTTCACCTACAAGCTCAGGCGTCACCCAGTGTACATTCTTCTCCTTTACTTCTTCATCATAGGGCGACTTCTTCCTTTTTAATTTGTGAAGTTTCTTCGCCATCCTTTTTAATGTTTCATCATCATAACCGGTACCGACTTTACCTGCATAAAGAAGTTTATCTTCTTTATAGAATCCAATCAGCAGTGCTCCGAATCCTGTTCTTTCTCCCTGGGGATCGGTATAACCGCCTATTACAAATTCCTGCTGGTTAGAACACTTGAATTTGAGCCAGTCAGATGATCGTGAATGTTTGTAGGCGGCAGTACCATCTTTAGCTATTAGTCCCTCCCATCCTTTACTGCAAGCTTCCTCAAGATATTTCTCACCATTTTCTTTTCTATAAATGGTATGACGAAGGGGATCCTTAAAGCTGAAAGCGTCCTTCAGTATTTTTTTCCTCTCCAACAGGGTCAGGTCTGATAAATCGTACTCTTCATAGTATATGAGATCGAATAGGTAAAGAAACACTTTTGTTTTGCTGTTCTTTATTTCCTTCTCGTTTTTAAGATGCATACGGTTCTGAAGCATTGCAAAACTGGTAGTGCTGCCGTCGAATGCAACGATCTCTCCGTCGGCTATGAAGTTAGTCTTTGAATATTTGCCGAATGCTTCAACAATTTCGGGATACTGCCGGCCCGCCTCTTTTTTATTTCGGGTCATCAGTTTTATTTTTTTATTCTCACAGAAAATAAGTATCCTCTCGCCGTCGAACTTCCGCTCATAGATCCATTTTTTGTCTGAGAAGTAATTGTGAGTAAGTTTTGCCAGCATCGGAGGTGTCCACTCCGGCATCTTTTTCTTCTTCAGCTTAGCTTTCGCTTTTTTATCAAGCCCTTCCAACAATTTATGCATTAACCAATCCTCTTAACTTCTTATCCTCTAATTTTCTCATCCTCTAATTTTCTCATCCTCTCATTTTCCCCCCTTCTTAAGTTCTTCCAAAAATTTATGAAGAATCCCGGGCCTCTACTGTCCGTTATTCGTCCCATAACTCCACTTCTCCCCTACACCGCTCCCTCCTTCTCTATTTTCCTCATAGTTCTACCGGTAAGGATGGATTTCTTCTGGGTGCATACCGGGTTGCGTCGTGCATCAGCATACTCATCTTTCATCTTGACCAGCATCCACCTTGCCTTTTTTCCGTTGCCTGTTTTAACAAGAGCATAGCCGCCCTTAATCTTTTTTCCATCCAGGAAGATTTTAACCTCGCCTTTTTTCAACGAATTTCCCACCGGGATCGTATTTCCTTCATCATCCTCGTTAATATTTTCGTATGTGCCGGCATCCCATACCATCACCGTCCCCCCGCCGTACTCATCTTCGGGGATGATCCCTTCAAAATCTGCATATTCAAGCGGATGATCTTCAGTAGGCATTGCCAGCTTGCGTTCTTTGGGATTGGTCGATGGTCCTTTCGGAACCGCCCAGGACTTAAGTACGCCGTCGACCTCAATTCTGAACTCATAGTGAAGGTTTGAAGCATCATGCTTCTGGATCACAAAAATATTCTTCTTTCCTTTCTTTTTGCTCCCTCCAAACGGCTCGGCAGTAATCTTAAAGTTTCGTTTCTTATGATATTCCTTCAAAAAATCCTTTTTACCCATTACCTGCCTTTATGTTATCCTGTTTACTTTTTTACTATTCAGTCCCTCTTTTGAATGCTTCAGCTTTAGTTTCCGGGCAGGTATTATTTTGTACTTTTCTTCAACATAATCGCCGGCGGGACCTCTGCCTATCGATATACCTCCGTCAGCAAAATACAACGAGCCGGTTACAAAACTAGCCTCATCCGATGCAAGAAACGCAAAGACATTTGCAATTTCTTCAGGGTTTCCGCGTCTTCCCATTGGAGTGCCCTTTAAAATGTCAGATTCCATTTGCATTGTCATAGGACTCACATCAGTATCGTGCCATTGTGTATCGGTGGGTCCGGGACAAACAACATTGGCCCTCACGCCGTACTTTATCTGTTCAAGCGCTACCCCGCGCGTGAATGCTATCATAAAACCTTTTGAGCCGCCGTAAGGAGAACAATCGGGCTGCCCGATTGTGCCGGCTTCAGAACCTGTGCTTATAATATTTCCCCTGCACTTTTGAAGATGGGGCAGAGCGTATTTGGTCATAAGGAATGCCGAACGCGTGTTCATCTTCATCATATAATCAAAATCATCAACCGGAAAATTTTCTGTGGATGCAACAGTTTGAAACGTGCCGGCATTGTTTACAAGAATGTCGAGCCTTCCGAAGGTATCGATTGCTTTCCTGACGCACATTTCTGCTGTTCCAGCTTCAGAAATATCCCCTTCAAATGCAGCAGCCTCTCCCTTTCCGTCATTTATTTCTTTTACCACTTCTTCTACAGGGTCCGATGGAAGTCCGCATACAATCACTTTCGCCCCTTCCGATACAAACTTCTTACAAATTGCTTCGCCTATACCTGTAGCGCCTCCGGTTACAATTGCTATTTTATCTTTAAGTCTGCCTGTCATTTTTTCACCAATATTTTTTGCTTAATCTATCTTAATCATTAAACAATTTTGGTGATTCATATCGCTTAAAATTTTTTGTAAATTAGGAGAGCACCCATCTTCCTCCGTTTAGGGAAAGGATGTTCTGCTCATTGATCCTGACAGATTCCGGATCAATTAAATTAATTATTATCAAAGGAGAGAGCTTTTGCCCGACTATATAAAATCGTCCTCAGTTATAAAAGCTGCCGGGAGTAAACCGAAGATAATTGATGAGTTTATCGGAAGAGTAAATTCGAAATCCTCTGAGGTAAGCATTGCGAAGATGAAGAGTCCTGAAGGCTGGACCGAACCTGGTCAGACGCCAGAGTTTGACGAATACACAGTAGTACTGAAAGGACTTCTGCGGGTTACAACAAAAGACAATGTTTACAACGTGAGAGCCGGCGAAGCGATAGTTACTCACAAAGGAGAATGGATTCAGTATAGTACTCCCGGCCCTGAAGGCGCTGAATATATTGCTGTCTGTCTGCCGGCGTTTTCACCTGATACAGTACACAGGGATGCTTAATCGGTGATGAAATTTTCATAAAACATAACCAGGAATTTTATGCTTACAACAACGCTATTCAGATCAATCGCTGCCTGCGAAGTAAACGCATGGCAGGATATGTATAATGCTGCCGGAACAGAGATTTCAGATAAATTCGGCATCAAAGTTTTTTCAATCGGATCTGCATGCACCGCCCTTGTAAAAAATATAGACATTCTCGGTTTCAACCGGGTAATCGGACTGGGATTGTTTCAGACCGCAACTGAACAGATGGTCGATATTATTATCTCCAAGTATAAAGATGCAGGGATAAACAGGTTCTTTATTCAGATTCATCCTGAAGCTGCACCCGCGCAATTGAAGGATTGGTTTGAAAAGCGGAATATTCATCATTACAATAACTGGGTAAAGCATTACAGAAGTGCTGAAAATCCTCCCGCAGTGGAAACAGATCTGGAAATAAGGGAAGTGAGCACCAGTCAGGAAGCACAAAGGTTCGGTGATATTATAACTGATAGTTTTGAATGGCCGGGAGAAATGAGCTCGTGGTTCACAAATCTCGTAGGCAGAAAATGCTGGAAGACCTACCTCGCATTTGAGGCTGGTGATCCGGTTGCCGCTGCCTCGCTGTATATAAAGGATGATTGCGGATGGCTGTCATTTGCCAGTACCCTCCCAAACTGGAGGGGAAAGGGAGCACAGACTGCCCTCATTGCAAGACGGATTCAGGATGCCGCCGAACTCGGCTGCAAAGTGCTGACCGTGGAAACCGCTGAAGATAATGAACAGAAAAGATCACAATCCCTATCTAATATACAGAAGATGGGATTTGAAGTTGCATTCATCCGCCCCAATTTCCTCTGGAAATCGGAGTAATTTTATTTTCTGAAACGCGAGAAACAGCAGGTTGTGATTTTTAAATGCAGGTTGAACACGGAGAGTCAGTCTACAGTATGAACTATGAATTCGTATTTTTTGCGGCGGGTAAATAACAAGAGAAGAAGGAAGAATAAGCCCGCAAGACCAAATCCCGCAAGTGACGAAGTGAGCTCATCTTTAAATATCATCATACCGACGGCTGCACCGAAAACAATAAGGAAAACCGGAATACCGTAAAGCAGGAATGCAGCCTCGAGAATATTCCTGCCTCTGACTGTTATCCTTACCCTGTCGCCTTCTTTTCCTTTGAAGTTATTTTCAACTGATAATAGCCTGCCGCCTGAATCATTATTTCTGCATATCAACTTGGCACCGCATTCGCTGCAGTCCCTTTTATTTTCAAGCTTTATTTCAGCGAACCCGTCTTTCAATGAGGCTATTATACCTTCCTCAGTAAATTCCTCTTCAAACATTTCCCCCTCCGGCTGCGTCGGACACTGGTTCTTTTACCTGAAGAAAATCTATTGCTTTCGTGCTGCATTTATCCAAAGGAATCTTCGAAATATCGAGCTTGTCATAATTTATGATGGCAAGGTTGTTTTCCATTACTATACCACCGTCTGATTTACGTGCGCATATCTGGCAGCCGATGCAGGAGACCGTACAGACCTTCCGTGAAGTTTTAGGATCGTCCAGGTTTTTGCAGAATACAAATAACTCCCTATCCTGCGGATGCATCTCAATTATACCACGGGGACACGCTTTAGCACACAATCCGCATCCTGTGCATAATTCATCTATAACTACCGGCAGCCCGTTCTCATCCATATACATTGCGTTGAACTGACACGCTGCAGCACAATCGCCTCCGCCGAGACAGCCGTAGAGACATAATTTTTCCCCGCCCGAAACCAGCGCCTGCACAGCACAGTTTTGCGGACCGGAATATCTGACTTCTTTTAATGATGCCTCTTTCTTTCCGCCGCGGCATAAAATACGTGCTTTTAAGCTGACCGCGTTTCCGCAATCAATACCGAGTATTAGAGAAATATCATCAACTACATCTTTGCCGCCGACGGGACATCCGTTAGGTGCTGCTTTTCCTTCGACCACCTTCACCGCAAAATCATAGCAGCCCGCATTGCCGCAAGCTCCGCAGTTTGCATTAGGAAGAACTTCATTTATTTTCTCTATTTTTGGATCTTCTTCCACGCGGAGTTTCCTGTCGGCTGCAGCAAGAGCTCCCGCAAAGAGCAATCCAAGCCCTCCCATAGTTGAGACCGCTATAATTATACTAACATCCATATCTACCTCAAAAGATAATTACCAAAGCCTGACGAAAAATATTCCTTATTGCTGCTGTCGATTATATATACTTCTGTACCGGGGAGGCTTTCTGTAAGGCTTATTCCTTTTTCAGGACCCATTACGAAAATACCCGTGGCGAGGGCGTCAGCAGTTACATCGTCAACAGCAATGACCGTTACACTTTTACACAACATTGAGGGATAGCCGTCTGACGGATTTAGTATGTGACAATATCTAACGCTATCCTCCTCAAAATACTGTTCGTAGCTGCCTGATGTTGCAACGGCCATACCGTTCAGCTTCAGTTCTTTTATAATTCCTGTTTCTTCATCAGGATCTCTAACGCCTACAATCCATTCATTCCCTATCTGCCTGATCTCGCCTCCTGCATTTATAAGGGCATTTGTTATGCCGCATCTTTTAAGCACTTCAATTCCGCGGTCAACCGCGTATCCTTTGGCGATGGCCCCGAGATTGAGTCTTACTTTGTTACTTCTGTACAACGAATTACCAGGGAGTAGGGAGATATTTTCCCATCCGCAGCAGTTAAGAGCATCCTTTATATTTTCATCTGAAGGACGGGCGGGAGTTCTCCCTTCAGCGAATCCCCATAAATTCGAGAGGGAATCGAGTGCAGCATCAAAAGTTTTATCTGTAATCTTCCATATGCTGTCGCATTTTACGAGGAGTGCGTACACTTCCCCGTCAACTATAAAGCATTCTGCGGGAGAGGAATTTATCTGCCCTATAATACTCCCCTCTTTGTATGCCGAGAACAAATTATCAACTCTTCTGAACTCTTCGAATACTCTGCTGGCAGCATCTTCTGCTTTCTCTGTATTATCGTCTTTTATTTTAATCTCTACAATTGTGCCGAGCGCAATTGATGTTCTTTTGATCTCGGAAGGGTTGTGCCGACCGGTGTATGCCAGGTAGAAGCCTCCTATGAAGAGAACAGCAGCAAAGATAAATTGCCCCGCTTTTTTCATGATCCGTACCGGATTATAATTTTATTCGGAGCACAGGCGATAAAATCCTGCGGACCAGACAATAAGGTATGTTCACAAATCTTATTTCTGCAGCAAGATTGGCTTACCTTTACTATGCCGTCTGAGAGAGTTATATGCGTTTTTCCAATTGCGCCGTCGACAGCTATATCTTTAAAGCCTGCGGATGCTTTTAATACTTCAGCAGTGCCCTTTTCATTTTCGATAATTATGTTTTTTGAGGGACTGAATAAACTGTTAAAAAGACTTTCTTCTTTATATTCTGCAGTAAAGATATACGAAGCCCGCAGTTTCTTCATATCATTTCTCAGCTGAAAAAACGAATAACTGAAGTCATCCTCGGGAATATAAACCGGGGTTTTGTTGTCGCTTATTACCAGGTCAGGTGAAAAGCTTTGATCCTGACGTTGCAGCAGGTATATCACTGAACCTTTCCTGCTGTATACCGGTTCTATTGCGGAATTATCATAACCTCGCAGCATACTCCCTATACGGCTGTCGCCGTAAACCAGCGCAGGAGTGCTGCTCCTTATCTTTTTCCTGAAAAGAAGAGCGAGTCTTTTTATATATAGTTCATCAGCCGGAATAAATCCGTGAACTGAAAAACGGCTGCCCAAACCGGGGTAAACAAGTTTTCCTGTCGAATAACCGGCACCGAGAGCACCGGCAGCTATTCCGCCAAGTTTTAGGAAATTACGACGTGTTAACATTTTATTCTTCTCCGATTAAATCTTGTATCAGATCATTCCGGCAAAACCCATGAATGCCAGTGCTAAAATTCCTGCCACAATCAAAGTAATAGGCGCTCCTTTAAATGGAGCGGGAACATCCGCAAGCTCAAGTTCCTCCCGGATTCCCGCCATTATCGCCAGGGCAAGAGTAAAGCCGGCACCCGCACCTGCACCAAAAAAGATGCTCTCGAGGAAATTGTAATTCCTCATAACCAGAAGGAGCGCAAGTCCCAGTATAGCGCAATTGGTTGTAATGAGCGGCAGAAAGATTCCAAGAGCGCGGTAAAGGGGCTGTGATACCTTCTTAATAAACATTTCAACAAACTGCACGAGCGAGGCTATTACAAGTATGAAGGACGGTATCTCAAGGAATTCAAGGTGATATGGAACCAGCAGCAGGTTGAATAGGAGCCAGCTGACGATTGCAGTAATAACCATTACAAATGTTGTTGCCATCCCCATAGATATGGCGGATGAGAGTTTGTTAGAAACGCCTATAAAAGGACAAATCCCGAGGAAATAGGAAAGAACAAAATTGTTAACTATTGCGGCAGAAATGAAAATTATAAGGTACTGCATATTATACTCCCGCCTCCATTAATTGTTTATCTTCTACCGGCATTTTATGCTGCTGCAATACAGCCTCGTGAGAGATCTTTTCTTTCCTTGCGGTATAGAAATTTGCCAGTCCCATTAAAAGACCCAGCGTAAGGAATGCACCCGCCGGCAGTATCATTACGAGCATAGGATCGTAACTCTGTGGAAGAACAGTATATCCGAGAATCGTACCGGATCCCAGCAGTTCTCTTATACTGCCCAGTAAGACGAGAGAGATAAGAAACCCGGTGCCGTTCCCAAGTGCATCGAGAAACGACCTCAGAACAGTATTTTTGGAAGCAAACGCTTCTGCCCTCCCCAGTATTATACAATTAACAACGATTAAAGGAATGAAAGGACCAAGAGCTTTGCTTAAACCGGGAAAGCCGGCTTTCATAACCAGATCCACAATGGTAACAAAAGTCGCGATGATTACAATGTAAGCCGCTATCCTTACCTGGTTCGGGATTAGTTTCCTGACCATAGAAATTATAACGCTTGAAAAAATTAAAACGAAAGTTGTTGCAAGTGCCATAGCAATGCCGTTTATTGCTGAGACGGTGACCGCGAGAGTGGGACACATGCCGAGTATCTGTTTGAACGTAGGGTTGATTTCCCATAGTCCTTTCAGGTATTCACGTGTCAGGGTTACCTGCTTCTTCATAGTCTTCCCTCACTTTTCATCTTACGCAGAAGTTCGACACCCCTGTTCACAATTCCCGCAACTGATTTCGATGATATAGTCGCTCCCGTAATAGCCTGAATCTCATTTGGCCGGGAAGGTTTCTTTCCCTTAACCCAGGTAATCCCTGTACCTACCGTAAGTCCGTTATATTGATCCTTATAAGGCGGGTCGGCAATCTTCGTCCCTAGTCCAGGTGTTTCCGTCTGTTCAAGGATTTCTATCGAGGTTATTTTATCAAGATCCGGTTCTATCCCTATCATCAGTCTTATTTTTCCCTGGAATCCATTCCCCTCATAAACAAAAGAATAGCCAACGGGGTTTTCCTGAGTGTCGAATACTTTGAATAATTCACCCTCAGGTGTTTTAATTTCCTTGTACGAGCTCCCGTTTTTCTGCACAAGGTATACAGCCCGTTCTGTCTCTTGTTTCTGATTTGCCGCTATCCGGGGTTCAGCCCATATATTAACCAATGCAAGTATACCTCCCGCAATCACACCAATCACAGTTAATGTAAGAAGTATGTGAACTACCTTATTCATTCCAGAGCTCCTTTAGCAAGACCGAAAATACGGGGCTGAGTACTGCGGTTGATCAGTGGTACAAATCCATTCATTATGAGAATGGAATACATTACGCCTTCCGGCAGTCCCCCATACACCCTGATCAGAATTATCAAAAGAGAGATGAACGAACCGTAAACCAGCATACCTTTATTTGTAACCGGAGAAGTCACCCAGTCAGTTGCCATAAAAAATGCACCCAGCATAAAACCGCCCGCAAAAAGATGAAAGAGCGGGTCAGGATTATTAATGGGATCGATCAATTTAAAAGACCTCCCAGAACCAGCATACTGACAATCATTGAAACCGGAACGCGCCAATTTACAATCTTCACAGCGATCAGAAAAATACCGCCGGCAAGTATAGCGGCAGCCGAAGTTTCTCCAAGAGAACCCCCCGTGTTCCCGATAAGCAGTCCTGGCAATGGTGTAATTATTTTATCGAACTTAAATAAGGCAAGAGGGGTAGCGGAAGTTACGGCATCTATGGCAAAACCGGGCTTTGTCCATGTTGTTATAGCAACCGGGAAGGCTGCCTGCAGAAAAGCCCTTCCCACAAGAGCGGGGTTGAATATATTACAGCCTAAGCCGCCGAATACCTGTTTGCCTATTCCTATGGCTGCAATTGCCCCAAGTGCGGTGTAGGCTAATGAAAATCCCGGCGGAAGGGTCAGCGCCAGCAGGAGTCCTGTAAGAAGAGAGCTCCCATCTGCCACCGTAACCTTTTTCTTTCTCAACGACTGTATTGCCGCTTCCGCAGCTCCGCAGAAAAACACCGAAGTAAAAATGATCAGAAGCTGGTAAAAACCGAAAAATACAACAGAAGCTGCTGCTGCGGGTATTAAAGCTGCCGTTACAAACCACATCACCTTTTTAGTCGACCAGTTAGAATGAACGTGAGGAGATGAAGTCAGTACTATTTTTTGATCACTGTTCTCAATGTTAGTTGCTATTGACATATTCCAATCTTTACGATTTCTGCAGCAATTTTTCTTTCTGTATTTGTAACGCTTTTTGTTTACCCAGTCTTAACCATTGAACGAGAGGTATATTTGCAGGACAGGTATAAGCGCAGGTGCCGCATTCCATACACACCAGAATACCCGAAGCTTCGGCGCTCTCATAATTCCCAAGCTGGACAAAACGTGACAGCCTTGTCGGCATCAGGTTTAGAGGGCAGGCCGCAACGCATCTGCCGCACCGGAGGCAGGCGGTTTCGTCAGGTTCATTCAGTTCGTTTTTTGTTAAAACGAGAATACCCGAGGTTGCTTTAACAACAGGAGCAGAGAGATCGTACTGAGCAGTTCCCATCATTGGTCCGCCGACAATTACTTTTGCAGCATCTTCAGTTAAGCCGCAATACTCGAGCACATCTTTTATTGAAGTTCCTACGGGGATGATAAGGTTTTTCGGATTTCTGATTCCTCTTCCAGTAACTGTTACTGCTGCAGTAACATGAACCTCGCCGTGTACCACCGCTCTATATATAGCTGCGGCAGTTCCGACGTTTAGAATTACCACTCCTACATCCGGCGGGAGTCTGCCGGGTGGAACCTCCCTGCCGGTAACGGCCTTTATCAGCATCTTTTCTGCACCCTGGGGATATTTAGTTTTTAGTGCGTTCACCGAAATGAATTCTTCCTTTACAAGTCTCTCCTTAAAGAGATCGATCGCCAGGGGTTTATTATTCTCAATACCTATATACCCCCGGGCAATGCCCAGGGCCTTCATAATCAATTTTAATCCTGCTATAACGGCATCCGTACTTTCCAGCATAAACCTATAGTCGCGTGTCAGGTAAGGTTCGCATTCACATCCGTTCAGGATGACAGCAGTTATTGTTGAACCCTGGGGTTTAAGCTTAACGTACGCCGGGAAAGCCGCCCCTCCCATTCCGACTATGCCTGCACTCTTCACACGTTCCACAATTTCATCAGGCGATACCTTTTCAGGATCCAGAGGATCAAGAATAATTTTATCTGTACGGTCATCTGTTTTTATAATGACAGAATCGATAGGAAATCCTCCCGGAGCTGCCTCACGGCTGATTGCTGTAACCGCCCCGTTTACCGAACTGTGAACCGGTGAAGAAATAAATCCGGAAGCCTCTGCAAGTACAGTACCTTCGGAAACGATACAGCCTTTTTTAACTACGGCTTTTGCCTGTTTGCCTAAATGCTGGATAAGAGGAATAATTACCTGGGAAGGGATCTTCATTTTTTCAAAAGCGAGTTCCTCCGTAAGTTTTTTTTCTTCGGGAGGATGAACACCGCCTCGGAACGATTTTAGTGACACAACATTGTCCTGTAATAGTCAGCTTACTATAGCACTTAATTACAGGCAGAAAGTATACCACGAAACTATAAATGCACGGTTTCGAATTTGAAATGAATTAACAGGAGAATTACAGAGATTATATAATAATGGTTAGTTTTTTTTCATTATCGAAAAACTGATGTTTAATTTATCATCATAAATACCCGGAGAAAGAACTCCCGGGAAGGCTGGTTTTCTTTGTGTAAAGGTTAATCGATCAGCACCGGGCTGTTAAAACCCGGTACTGATAATTAGAATATGGATTTAATCCAGTTTAAATTATGTGAACGGTTGATGCCTGGGGACCTTCCTCACCCTGCTCTTCAAAAAAATTAACGCCCATTCCGGTTTCAATTTCTTTAAAGTCCTTATTTATCACACTGTTTTTATGAAAGTAGATCTCCCTGCCATTGACGGTTTTGAGAAATCCATATCCATCTTCGTGAAAGATCCTGTCCACAATAGCCGCAACTTCCTGCTGAGGATGCTGTTTTACATTTTCTCTCTGTTTTTCGGTTAGTTTTTCCAGCTGCTTCTTGGCAGCATCAAAAGCATAGCGGATAACTTTTTCAAGTCCATCCGACATTACACCTTCCCCCGGCTTTCTTTCTACAACCAGTTCGTGTCCCGGGGGAACTCTCATCGTTATTCTAATTCGGAATGGTGATCCGTCGTTAATTGCACGCTGAGGTTTTTCCACCGCTACACGGCAGCTGGTCATGTAATCACATATTCTTTCAAGTTTATTTACTTTTTCGCGAATTAAATTATCTATCTCATCTGATTTTTTTATATCCCGGTAGGATATTTCAAGTGGAATCTGCATAATAACTCCTGTTTTTCTATATATTTACAAAATAATTATGAATTATGTTAATCAAAATGTAAGGACATATCACATAGATCACAAAAAAAATACCGGGTTGTATTGCCTGAATGGTAGAATCGTATAATCTCATGTCAAGTAGAATGAAAAAGAATTTACTCATAATTCTATATAATATTGCAGTTATAATAGTACTTTTTTTACTGCTGGAATGTGTGGTAAGAATATTTGTTCCGGCGATAAATCTGTCGGGAACCAGTTCAAATCTTGTTGTAGACTCTCTCTATAATGATTCGCCCGGAATAAGATCGGATATAACAGGAATTTCAGGAGGAGTCGAAAAGGCATCTGATGGTTACCATGCCTGGAAGTACACTAAACCTGTTTCAGCTGAAAGCAGGAAGCTGTTATTCCTCGGTGATTCGGTTACAATGGGGATAAGTGTTGAAAACGATTCAACTTATGCGGGGATAGTAAACGACAATTTCGATAGTCTGAATATTATAAATCCTTCATTAATTGGTTATTCTTCAAAAGACTATGTAAATGTGTTTGATGGATTTATACTTCAGAATAGATTTAAACTTAACTTTTCATCTGTGGTGGTGTTCTGGACGCTGAACGATATCTATTCTAATTATCCTGATCGGAAATCTCCTGAATTCAACTCGCAGGGATTTTTAAACAGCATCGTGAATTTCTTCAGACATAATTCAAAGGCATATCATTTTCTGAAAAATATTTTTAGCGACCGTCCCCGCGCATATTTTGAATATGACAGGCAATTTTATAAAGCATCAAATCCTCTGCTGCTCAATTCATTAAAAAATATTGAGACGATATCGTCAGCGTGCGATTCATTAGGAATACACTTCGAGGTTGTCCTGCTGCCGTATGAATACCAGCTGAGAAAAACTGACAATAAAGATATTTTCGAACCCCAGATGCTTATCAGGAAAAAACTTAAAGAAAAGAATATCAGTTTTGTCGACCTCAGGAATGCTTTCGTGAATGATAAAAAAGAACCGTCAAGTTATTATCTGTACGGTGATGGTATTCATTTTAATAAGAGCGGCAATAGATTAATTGCAGGTTACCTTAAAAAGCATCTGCAGCTAAAGTGAATGCACAAAACAACCATCATCTATTTAACAAACCTTTTTATTTCAGCGATAATTCCCCTTCGAGGTTCGCCAATCACCCATTCAATCAATCAGCCAATCTGTCAATCAGCCAATCTGTCATTCACCCAATTTTGGCCGTCTCTGGCGGGCAGCAATCATTCATCCTTTTGACTTCTTCAATTTCCGTCAATTATCTCCTGGGCTTTCCTTTTATCCTCAGAAAATGTCAGCGCATTTATAATCTTGTATGAATTATTTTTGTCAATTACAAAAGGATACGTAAGCTCGAGTGCTTTAATTTTCCAGCTCGAAAAGGAGTTCAAATCCATTATACCTATTATCTGCTGCACACTAAAATAATTATATCTTGCGGAAGCCTGTAGAACGGATACCATATTTTCTTCAAACGACTCATTGCTGATGCTGTTTACAAGCTGCCTGTAGTCAGATTCCGGCATGGCAGTAATGGGGGGATCTATATCCGCATCCTGCTGCCTTTTTATAGCCTCAATCATATCATAAATTTTATGAAGATCCCTTTTTGCTTTATTGTACTCTCTCCAGTGCAGCTGTGTCAGATAATCAGCATCCAGATCATTTAGCTTATCTTTTATCCTGTCCAGCAATTCTGCAGTCCTTTCAGATATTGCAGGGGTTTTGCGGTCATCATCTTTCTGATGATGCTGGGGGAGGATAACCCCGGAAACCATAATTGTTAAAAATACAGCCGTTACAATCTTAAATGACCTCAATTGACCTCCGTATATAGATATTGATTTTTCAGATGCCAAAACTACACAAAAAGTCTGCCTGAAGTCAAAACAGCGACAATCAGTAAATTCGGTAAAAATAAAAGGATTTATTCAAATGCCGTACAGGTGAAGAGAAAACTTTACCGGATCAGTGCCTGGTATACTATCCTAAAAGGGGTTAATAGTTTTGAGCGATCGTTGAATTGGCGAGTCACGAAGAGGACCTCCAGCCAAAAACCCGGGATACTGCCTGTGTCGGTGCGATTTTATGTCCCTGTGAACTATCCCTTTCTTATGTGCAGCTTCTAATCCCTCACCTATACCAATTGAAATGTTCACAGCTTCATCAATTGAAATTCCGCCGGAGCTTATCTTCTTGCTTAATTCTACTCCTTCTATATATTCCATTACAATGAAAGTCCGGCCTGCCGATTCCTCAATAGCATGGATCGTCGTTATATTGGGGTGATTTAATGATGCTGCTGCCTGTGCCTCAAATTCAAATCTTTGTCTCTGTTCAGGATCGGAAGATATATGATCGGGCAGAAACTTTATGGCAACATTCCGCTTAAGACGCTTATCCTCTGCAAGGTAAACGACTCCCATCCCGCCCTGTCCGAGCTTTTCAATTATTTTATAATGCAGGATTGTTTTGTTGATCATTTAATTATTTATTCTATCGTTATTATTAATCAGCAGTGCTGTTGATCAAACTTCTCTGATAATTACTCCCTCAATCATTTATTTGCCAGGCCTTCCAGTTTTTGAACTCTGATTTTCGCATCCTTTAATTCGGGAGATGAAAAATCGGCTTCCTTCCAGATTCTCAGGAATTTTTTGTATTCTTTAATCGCTTTTTCCTTATCTCCCTGCTGTTCGTATGCAGCCCCCAGCCAGTAGCGAGCCAGCACCTGCGGCACCGGCCAGAACTGACCAGTACCAGGGAAGTCCCTCAGTATGTAAAAATCGTTGGATCGCGGGTAGTACAGGAGATGATTAAATTCCTGTACGGCTTCTGAAACCTGTCCGGTTTTTAACAAAGTTATCCCGTAAAAAATGTTAGGCTCATGATTTGGGGGAGAGAATTTTCAATTATTCTGAATGATTCCAGAGCCTGCTGATATTTACCTGATTCAAAGTAAACTAAAGCCGCTGCGTATTCTGCCTGAATCCGCAATAGAGTCGATGTTTTATTCACGCTTTTTTCAAGCGAATTAACAATATTCTCGGCTTCAGTGGTTTTTCCGTTTTTAACCAGGCCCCAGGCAAGGTAATCTCTCCCAAAAATGAAATCCGCCGGGTTCTTATGCAGTTTGTCTGAATATTGTATGCAATACCGAAGCATTTTATCGTACTGACCTGAACCGTAACAAAAATTAATTATCATCCTTAGCCTGTATTCTTCCCCGGTCTGAGATTCTGGTATCCCCTGCAGCTTCTTTATCGCTGATTGAATAAGGCCTCTATGGACTTCAGCGGATGCTGCTTCAAAGTCGCCTGACTTACTATATAAGTCTGCGGCTTCATAGTTATCTCTTAATAGGTAATAGGCCCCTATCTTGTTTGCGGAGGAAAAATCGCTTCGGAGGCTCATGGCTTTTTTGTAAGAAACCAGGCTCGAATCATACTCTTCAAACCATGCAAAAATATCTCCCTGGGAATCATACGGATTGGGTTCAGCAGGAACTAAATTGATATATTCATTTACTGCATCATATGCTTCCTGCCTTCGGTTAAGATATGCAAATGTATATGCCAGCAGATTCATCAGGGACTTGGCTGAGGGTTCTATTTTCAGGCCGCGCTGCAATACCTCTAATCCTTTTTCAGGTTCGATAAGGTTTCTGTCATATAAATAGTACCCGAGCTGTAAGTAGCTGTTTAACTCGTGAGGGTATTTATCGATCAGCTCTTCGTATCCTTCTATTGCTTTTAACGGTTCACCCCGCTGTGCGTAACTATATGTTAATATCTGTAGTTTTTCCCGGCTTGTAGTTCTGTCAGCCAGTTCAACTGCTTTCTGCAACGACCCCTGGGCTATCTCGTTATCACCTACAAAATACTGAACCTGTGACAAAGCAAAGTAAGCCATCGCGAAGTTTTTATCAATTTCTATTGCCTTAGAGAAAGCGGCAATAGCCTCCGCTGCATAAATTTTATAAAATAGTTCAAGACCGGCTGCATATGCCCGGTAGGCTTCCGGTGATTTGGTTGTAACTTCTGAGACAGATTTAATCTCATTGATTGAAGAAGTGGTACGTAGATCGTCATTGATTAAAATAGAGAGGCTGTCGACGAGATTAAATATTTTATCCGCACTGAAATTTGTCACCCGTTGAGAACTTATTATCCTGCCGGATTTTACATCAATTAGTCTCGTTGTTACAGCCAATGTGGGTTTTTCCTGTAAAATACTTCCTACAAGCATTGTTGAAACACCCGCGCGTTGTGCAACTTGTTCGGCAATTGTTGAAGAAATCGATTTATTATCAGTCTGCCCGAGATCATTTTGAATGTTTAATAATCTTTCCCTGCTGATTACTTCAAGTCCCTTGATTTGTGAGAGCGAAGTGATAAGCAGGCTTGTAAGCATCTCACTGCTGTGTTCTTTGTCTGCTGGATCCGGGATGTTTTCAAAGTACATTACTGCTAATGAATTTATCGGACCCGGGGAGACCTGGTCAGCATTTGTAAATGACTTAAACGGATTGAAAAACAGAAAAAGAACACCAAGCAGAACAATCACCGCTGCAGGTATTATAATTTTCAAAAGCTTTTTACTTTTTTCACCTTCTTCAACAGGAACTTTTATACTTTTATCAGAAACTTTATAATAACCCGATTTGGCATATTCAATATTCTTTTTCTCCCTCCTAAGGTCGGCAAGCATATCATCAACATGCTGATAACGCTCATCTTTGTCTTTCGCGAGTGCCTTATGTACAATCCGATCAAGTTCAGGAGAAACTTTATCATTGAAACGTGCAATTGGCTGAGGATTCTCATTCACAACAGAATACACAAGCGCTGCCTGGTGTTCACCGCGGAAAGGAAGATGAGCAGTAAGTAATTCATAAAGAACAACTCCAAAAGAAAAAATATCTGATCTTTGATCTACATCTTCTCCCTGTGCCTGCTCGGGCGACATATAAGCCGCCGTTCCTACTGTAGAACCGGCCTGCGTTAATCTGGATGCACCTTTCAGCTTAGCAAGTCCGAAATCCATTATTTTAACCTGACCCCTGGGTGTCAGCATTATATTATCAGACTTTATATCCCGGTGTACGATTCCTTTTTCATGAGCAGCCGCCAGACCCTCACAGATCTGGACTGCTATTTCCAGGACTTTCTTTATAGTAAGTGATTCACCTTGATATTCCACCACGTGCTTGAGGGTATTGCCATCCAGATATTCCATGGCAATAAAAATCTTATTCTCATATTCGTTTATCTCATAAACAACTGCAATGTTCTGATGATTCAGTGATGCTGCCGCACGGGCCTCATGGTAGAATCTTTCTTTTTCATTCGAATCAGAACTCAGATATTGGGGGAGGAATTTTAACGCCACAATTCTATCCAGCCTGGTATCCCTGGCTTCATACACAATACCCATACCCCCCTCGCCCAGTTTACTGAGTATTTTGTATTGGTGGATGTTTTCATTGATCATAGTTTTTCCATTTCGCAGGAATCAGTCTGCTTAAAACTTCAGGTTTATAAAATCATTATTTTACGGGTTGTATTTAATGCCTGTAAATAACACCGGGTAAATATTTCAACCGCGTGAATCTGAAATTCCTACCGGTTTGTTTTCGGCCTCATCCCGGCCTCTAAAAGGCTTCAACAAGGACAATTCTATAACTGCCTTACTTGTTAGAATATTTCTGTACGATAGCTTTGTATCCCGGTAAATCTCTAAGTGAATCATAAAGCGGATCGTTTTGGAGTAGATTAACTGAAAATGAGCCTGGTATTGAGAGCACAAAATCTAACTGCTTCAGAGCATTATTATTATCCCCTATCAAAACATAAATCTTTGCAAGGTCAAGCTGGCGAAAGTATCCTTTGTAGGCTTCTTTCTCCAGGGGCAGCAGTTCTATGCCTTTTTTGCCTTCGGACACCGCCTTATCTTTTAACCCTAATCCTGCATACGTTATTCCGAGCGCGCTGTGAAAACGTTCATCCTCGGGATGTTCCCTGATCATTTTTTCAAGCTGAACTCTTGCAGAGTCGAAGTATGTTTTTGAAATCTCAGGCTCATTTTTATACTTATATATCAAGCCTGCTGCCTGTGACCGAAGAGTATAATTAAACTGGCCTGTCTCATACTCCCTGCCGGGCAGGTTAAGATCAATGAGAGCCTTATTATAATCCCTTTTGAGTATATCAACCAGAACAGGAATATTCGGAGTAATATCAAGATAATTGTAATCTTTCACATCGTTTAAAATCCGGGAAGCGGTTTGCAGATCATTTTTCCAGAGTATATAATAATCTGCCTCAATCACCTTTAAGGCACTTACATCAGGACTAAGTTCAATAGCTTTCTTAAAATATTTAACTGCATTGCTGTAATCTCTCATTAAAGCGTAAGTCTCACCAGTATTTCTGATATATTCAATCGATAAAGGATCAAGGGATACTCCTTTCAGCATATTTTGAATACATTTATCAAACTGACCCATTCTCCTGTACACCACACCAAGTCCGAAAGCTGCTTCAGAATTGTTCGGCTGGATTTCCCCGGCTCTTGTGAATTCTTTAATAGCTTCTCCATAGTCAAGCTTGCACCAATAATAATAATAACCGAAGGCTAGATGAGTTTCTGCGAGATTGGGGTCCAGCTGGAAAGCTTTTTGTGCATTATCAAATGCATCCTGCACATTCCCGGCCGAGCGGTCATAGTAAAACCAGTAATTGGAGGCCTGCATCCTTGAGAGCTCCGAATATGCAAGAGCGAAACCGGGATCAAGCTCAATCGCCTTTTTATAAAGGTTAATACTGCTTTGAAAATCTGACTTGAGGTATGAGCCGCGGTTTTCATACGACAGCCCCCTTAAATAATAATCATATGCTTCAACATTGTCAGTCGGAGCTTTATGATTGAACTTGTCAGTTAATAGAGACCCGCCAAGCTGATCAACTACTTTCTGAGCGATATCATTCTGGACATTGAAAATATCGTCAAGGATTTTATCATAAGAATCCGACCACGTAATTGTATTATCGGAAACCCTGGTAAGCTGTGGAGTTATTCTTACCCTGCTTTTTTTGTCATTCTCTTTCGCCCATCTTATCGTCCCGCTTAAAATATAATTCACCCCGAATTCTTTTCCGATTTCGGCAGTGCTCATATTTGACTCTGCCAGTTTTTCTGCACTGTTGCGCGATATTACACCTATATTTCCTATTGACGCCAGCTTGCTGGTAATTTCCTCTGTTATCCCGTCCGCAAAATAATTTTCATCCTTTGAACCAAGGTTTTCAAATGGAAGTACAACAATCATTTTGCGGGCGTTATCAGGTTCAGCCTGTCCCGTACTTCTGCTGAAATAAAACCACCCCGCGATAACTAAAAGTATGACTGCTGCAGCGGTTGATAATATCCACCTCATCCCCACACTTTTTGGTCCTTGTTTTGGGAAAACTTTTGACGGCGCTATCTGAGAACCGGAGATCTTTGAACCGGAATCACCTTTTAACATCAACAGATCAGAATACATTTCACTTATATTCCTGTACCTGTCGTCTGGATTTTTAGCTGTTGATTTATGGATTATTGTATTTAATTCATCCGGGATTCCTTTTATTTCGGGTAATTCATCATTAAGGATTGAATAAATAATAGCCTGTTCGTATTCTCCCTTGAAAGGTCCCGTTCCGGTGAGCATTTCAAAGATAATTATACCCAGAGCCCATATATCCGTTCTTTGATCTACCGTATCGCCTCTAGTTTGTTCCGGCGACATATACGCAGCTGTTCCCACTGTTGATCCGAACTTTGTAATACCCGCCGAAGCTTTCGATTTTGCGAGACCGAAATCAACTATTTTTACTTCTCCAAATTTTGTCATCATGATGTTAGCTGGCTTCACATCCCTGTGAACGATTCCACCCTTATGGGCCCTTTCAAGGCCTGCTGCAATCTGAAGTGCAATATTTATTGCCTCCTCAGGTGGAAGAAAACCGCGGCTTATTTTCTTCTTAAGGGTCTCCCCCTCATAAAATGCCATTGCTATAAAAAGCTGACCATCGTCAGTTTTATTTATATCGTATATAGTGCATATATTCGGGTGGTCTAGTGAAGAAGCCGATTTGGCTTCACTCATAAATCTGTTCTCAGCCTCTTCGTCTGCCAGCAAGTGGGGAGGCAAAAATTTCAAGGCAACTACCCGGTCAAGTTTTTCATCCCTTGCTTTATAAACCACACCCATTCCTCCGCCGCCTGACTTTTCAAGGATTGTATATTGAAATATTTTCCTGCCGGTTAAATCGCTCATATAAGAATGCCTTCGATTCCTGCTTTAGTTGTTTGATATATAAGAGAAGTAGAATACTTTATTAATGGTACTCGTTATAAGATTATTTCCAAATTCTATACAAAGACCCGGCGCAGCTATAATATCTGTTTTTATTGCTGTCCCGCCCCAGGTACATCCCCGGATGTTAATTTTACACGGTGAAATCTTTTGTCTGTCGAACCATCCGCCGGAAACCAGGTATTCATCTGCCTTCACCACTTTAATTATATAAACTGAATTCAGGGTCTTAAGATAGACCTGGTCACCCGGCTCAAGTCTATGCTTATAAAGCTGTAAAAGCTTATTGCCGGCATCCGCCAGATTTTTTAGTTCAAATCCTGCCTTCATAAACTTTGATAATTATTGATAAAAATTTTTCCCGGTAACCAGGTTGTAGCTTTCAACCTTCATATCCTGTGAAGTCTTGATATTCGCGCTGTAATCTTTTTCGAGAGCCATTTTCCAGCGGTAGAATTGCGAAAAAGTGTGAGATACTTTATTCACCAGTTCGCTGAATTTGCCTGAGTTTTCATAAAAGTCAGCATCACCTTTACTATCCCATATCGTTACCGAAATAAACCCGCTGGTATCCTGTACACTCTGCGTCAGGTATGCATACTTGCATCCTTCTGTTGCAAGGAGCGCCGGGATAATCTCATCCGAGTATATTTGTTTAAATTCATTTTCTTTACCTGACTGTATAGAAAGAGATACTATTCTCACATAAAGACGCGTGTCTATGCTATTTGCTGCTGTTTTGTCTGCCTGTGCCTGCACCGAAAATTTTTTGATTACAGGTTCTTCATTAACCTGTTTGTATTCAAGTTCCAGGTTTTCTGATAACTGGATTTTCCACTCGGATGAGTTCTGAAGATATGGTCGGATTCTATCCAGCAGTTCTTCATAAGCTCCGCCTTTTTCATAATTCTCCGCCTGTTCCTGTTTATCCCAAAGAGTGAGAGATATAAATTCGCATTCTTCTTCACCGCTCTCTATTAATCCCACAAACCGGCACCCATTTGTTTTCTGCAGCCTTTCTATTATGTCTCTGTTATAAGTGTCACGAAAATCGGAAATTGCTGCTCTTTCCACGTTCAGCTGTACAAGACGCATAAACATTTTTATCTTCTCCTTTCGGGATATAAAAGCTTAATTTTTAAAACTATCTACCGCTTCATCTACCGAATTGTATATTTCGAAGACCAAGTTAAGCCTGGTTATAGATAACAAACCTTCCATCTTGTTTGTTATATTTGCAAGCTTTAATAATCCTCCGTTCTCCATCATTTTTCTATACCCGCTGATAAGTATTCCCATCCCCGAACTATTGAGAACGGTAATACCTGACAAATCCACTACGATTTTCTTCTTCCCCTGCTGAAGAAGAGTTTCAAGGGTACGGTTCATCCTGCCGGCCAGGGTACCTCCGACCAGCTTCCCCTTCATTTCTATTATAACAGTACCGTATTGCTCTTTAATATTCATTGACCCTCGTTAACACTAAAATTTATTTTGTACGCTTAACTATTACCATAGTTATATCGTCTGACTGGGGAGCACCTTTGGTAAATATTTCTACATCCTTGAATATTTCTTTGATTATTTCTTCTGCCGGGAGATGCAGATTTTTTCTTATTGAACTTTCAAACCTTTCTTCACCATACTCCTCTTCCGAAAAATTCATCGCTTCTGTTACCCCGTCTGAGTACAGAATGAATACATCCCCCGCCGGGAATTCTACTGAGCTTTCTTCATAATTATAATCAGGCAGCATACCGACCACAATGCCGCCTTCGCTTAATCGTTTCGGTTCTTTGCCGGGTGAAAAGAGGTATGGATTATTATGACCTGCATTGCAGTAGTAAAGTTTGTGTTCATCTATGTTCAGGATGGAATAAAAAAGAGTGGCGTACCGTGTTGAATCCGTATTATGATACAATATGTTATTCGCGAAGGATACAGAGTTGCTGCACTCATTACCCATAAATGCCTGTCCTCTTAGAGAAGCCTGCAGGTTTGCCATAAGAAGCGAGGCCGGAATTCCTTTGCCTGCAATATCACCAAGGCAGAAAGCGATTCTTCCGTCCTTTAATGGTATAAAATCATAATAGTCGCCCCCAACTTCTTTAGCAGGGATGCTCTTGCCCGCAAACTGATAATGTCTGCTGATGGGAACTTCTTTCGGGAGAAGATTTTCCTGAATATTTTTTGCGACTCTCATTTCTTCCTGAATATGCTGAAGTGCCTGCTCCTCAAGGTAAAGCCGTGCGTTTTCGATAATCTGGGCAGACTGGGCAGCAATTATAGATAATAATCTCTGGTCGTTCTGTGAAAATCCCGAATCATCATGTTCGTTGAAAACATTTATTATTCCGGTCATTCTTCCCTTTAGCATTAAAGGCACTCCGAGTAAAGATCTTATGGTAACCTTATCATCCGGCGATAGTTTAAATCTGTCGTCAGTGGCAAGGTCGTTTACAAGAAGTGGAGCTTTGTTTTTTAACATCCAGCCTGTGAGCTGTGCATCGAGCCTGTAAGGCAGAGAACTGATTACTGAATCCTGTTTCCTGATCATTGTATGAAAAGGTTTATTCATATCCTTTTCATTCAGAAGCATAACTGCTCCCTGCTCCACCCGAAGGTGCTTCACACATTTGTGAACGATCAGGTCGACGATCTTTTCAAGCGATTGAGTTGAGCTGATGGCGATAGCTATATCATTCAGGATTGACAGTTCTGCAACAGCTGCACGTAGCCGATTATTCTCCTCAATCAGCAGATCTATATTTTTAACAGTTTCCGGCATATCTTCCTTCTGATTCTCGTGTATGTCAAAATGGCAGACATACTTCTTTTATGAATATCTGAAAGACTGAAATTATATCCTGGTACAGCAAGTGGATTAAGGGAGAGAGTATGGAGAATCCCGCTCCAAAAGAAAGGGATTCAATCTCAATAGTATTTAATTCCAGGAATAAAGGAAGATAAGCAGAATTTTCTTTTAGATCAAAATTAATGTTTCCAGCAGGTAATTATATGATCATTAACCATCCCGGTGGCCTGCATATGGGCATAACAGATAGTCGTCCCCACGAATTTGAAGCCTCTTTTTTTCAGGTCTTTACTCATCAGGTCGGATAGATCTGTACTAGCCGGAACTTCTTTAAGTGATTTGAATTTATTTTTAACCGGCTTATAGCCGACAAATTGCCATATGTATTTATCGAAGCTGCCGAATTCCTCCTGTACTTTCAGAAAAGCGCGGGCATTCGTTACCGCTGCTTCAACTTTCAGTTTGTTCCTTATTATTCCCACATCATTTAATAAAGAATTGATTTTTCTTTTGCCGTAACGGGCGATCCTTTCAGCATCGAAATTGTCGAATGCTTTCCTGAAGTTTTCTCTCTTCCGAAGTATTGTTATCCAGCTTAGTCCTGCCTGGAATCCTTCCAGTATAAGGAACTCAAAAAGTTTACGGTCGTCGTGAACCGGGACGCCCCATTCTTCGTCATGGTATTTTATGTATATTGGGTCGGATACACTCCATCCGCATCTTGTTTTTTCTTTCAATTTAACTCTTTCTTTTTTCGTGGCTGAAATTAAAAACTTATGCTTTATGATTCAAATAGCTTTGACTCTGAAAATGGAGTAATAACGATTTTTATTATAAGTCCCGGAACATTAAATTATCGTACAAATTATGGAATTATTATGACCAGATTATCCGTTTTGCTTGCTGTATTCATGCTTCTTTCAGTTTCTGTCTCTCCCGGGGAGAATAAAACAACCATTGATAAAGAGAAATATGCCAGTATGGTCAAACAGGAATTTCTGCATGCCTGGAAAGCTTATAAAAAATATGCGTGGGGACATGATGAACTGAAACCAGAAAGCAAAACATATCGCGACTGGTATGGGATCTCTTTTTATATGACCCCTGTCGATGCTTACGATACAATGCTTCTCATGGGATTAAAAGATGAGGCTGATGAAACAAAAAAACTGATACTCGATAACCTGAATTTCGATCAGGATGTCTTCGTTCAGAACTTTGAAATAACTATAAGGTTCCTTGGAGGACTGCTCTCAGCCTACGAGATGGACGGTGATAAAAGATTTTTAACTCTTGCAGAGGATTTGGGCACCAGACTGCTTCCTGTTTTTAATTCGAAAACAGGTATGCCTTATATAAACGTCAATCTTAAAACCGGTGAAACAAAAGATGAGATTAATAACCCCGCAGAGATCGGCACCTTAATGCTTGAATTCGGTACACTCAGTCGGCTTACAGGAAATAATATTTATTATGAAAAGGCAAAGAATGCTGTAAAGCAGGTTTATAACAGGAGATCGAAGATCGGGCTGGTAGGAACAACGATAAATGTAAATACCGGCGAATGGCAGGATACTGAAAGTCATATCAGCGGAATGATAGATTCCTACTATGAATATCTGCTTAAAAGCTGGCTGCTGCTGGGGGATAATGATTTTAAAGTTATGTATGATTCAAGTATAGCTGCTGTAAACCATTTCCTGCCTGATACGGTAGATAAAAGGTTATGGTACGGGAAGGTAAATATGAATACTGGAGAGAGAACAAACACGACCTTCGGGGCACTTGATGCATTCCTTCCTGCTGTTCTATCTCTCGGCCGCGATTTGAAAAGGGCTGAGGATCTACAGGAGTCTTGCTTTTTTATGTGGGGTCATTTCGGTATTGAGCCTGAAGAATTTAATTATAAAACAATGGAAGTAACTTATCCGCAGTATGTTCTGAGACCCGAAAACATAGAATCCGCTTATTACCTGTACCACTTCACAAAAGATGACAAGTATTTAAAAATGGGAGAAGTCTATCTTACAAGCATAATGGATAAATGCAGGCTTGATGAAGGCTATACCTCCCTTCAAAACGTTGTCACCGGGGAAAAAGGTGATAAAATGCCGAGCTTCTTCCTGGCGGAAACACTAAAATATTTATACCTGCTTTTTGCTGATGAGAATGTACTTGATTTCAACAGCGTTATATTTAATACCGAGGCTCATCCGTTAAAAATAGCCTTCCGTTAACTCAATGATCACACATTATGCTGCAGCAGATACAGATAATGTCCGATGTAGTAAGGCCATATTATTATTCCGAGAACTGCGTTCCAGAATGTCAGATCCAGGAAGCCTATAGAAAATATCCAACCCATTACCCAGAAAATTCCTCCGGCATCAGAATGTACATTAATTTTTTTGTCGCTCATTTTCTCTCCCATATGATTAGATTTAGATAAATGACATAAAAAACTTAATTAAACACCCTGGCATAGGCAAGAAAAACCGAAGAAATTCTGTTGCTTTTTTAGTCATTTATAAAAAACTTAATCCGCATATTGAGCTTCGGGTAGAAAAAATTTATTAAATACTAATTATAATTGCTTGCTTTATGCAGTAAATCATTAGATTTCCTGCCTATCTACACTGATGAATATTTCATCATAAAAGCATGTTGAACCGTCCTTTCTCCATGACAAATAGGGTACTCCCCCGGCCTCTTCACTTAATAACCTGGAGCCTTTGATTTGCTGGATTTCAATCATAGTCAGGATGGTGTCAATTACAGAGTTCTATTCTTATTCGGGTTCCCTTTGATTCCTGATGGTGTTTGAAATATTAAAAATTCAAACTAAATTCAACCAGCATATTTTATTAACTTTTTGGGGAGTTATAATGCGCAATTTAATCCTGTTACTAACGATTCTTTTCCTCTCAACCGAAGTGTTTCCTCAATTTGATATCCTGAAGAAAGTTAAGGATAAAGTCCAAGAAAAAACCGAAAAGAAGGTTGATGAAGCAATCGATAAGACAGTCGATAAAGCAGCTGATCAGAACAACAACAATGCTGCCTCGACCGACACAACACAGGTTCAGAACGATGCATCAAATCCTGCATCGGCGCCCGGCACGGAAGAACTAAAATCTTTTTCAAAATTTGATTTTGTTCCCGGTGAACAAGTGATCCTGTTCGACGATTTTTCTCAGGATAATATCGGCGATTTTCCTGCATTATGGAATACGAATGGGTCAGGTGAAGTCGTTAATACGAACCTATTTCCCGGAAACTGGCTGCAGTTTTCAACACGCGATGCAATATGGACGGATAACCTTTTAGACTTACCGGAAAATTATACAATCGAATTCGACGTCGTCCCGATTAAAGGCGAAGAAGGCGGAATGGCGGGCTATGGGTTCAGACTGATGCAGAGCATAAATGCAAAATCATTTGATCCGGGAGCTGTCCCAGGAAAAGCAGGATTATCATTTTATGTAGAATATTTTGGAAGACCTGGCTATAGGACATATATAAATGGAAACGAAGGTGACGGACTTGGTTTAAGCGGTACTAAAGAAAATAATAGCATTTATCAAAAAGAAAACCAAAAATATCATATTGCAATATGGATTCAGAAATCAAGAGTACGTGTTTATCAGAATGAAAATAAATTGTTTGACTTACCTAAGGCTTTTCCCGTAGCAAGTGTAAAAATGGACCGCATAAGATTTGAGGACGGTGCTGCTTTGGTTTCAAACGTAAGAATAGCTGTAGGAGCACCGGATATGAGAAGCAAACTTATAACTGAAGGGAAACTTGTTACAAGAGGAATTCTTTTCGATATCAATTCCGATAAAATCAAACCAGAATCTTACGGGACACTAAAAGAAATCGCTAAAGTCCTTTCAGATAATGCGGATGTAAAGGTCAGGATAATAGGACATACAGACAGCGACGGAACAGATGAGTCTAACCTCGACCTTTCCAAAAGAAGAGCAGCCTCAGTTAAAAATGCTCTGAGCTCTGAGTTTAGTATTGATGCGACAAGAATGGAAACAGACGGTAAGGGTGAATCGGAACCGGCATCCGATAACAACACCCCTGAAGGCAAAGCAAATAACAGAAGAGTAGAATTTATTAAGATATAAAAGGTTTTCTGCATTTTCTTATGATGCAATAGCGCAGGGGATTACCGCTGATAATGTACTAATATTATGCAGGCAGTTTTTATTCAACTGCCTGCTAATAATTTAACATCTTAGAAATCCAGGAAATATTGAGAATGATTCAGAGTATGAAAAGCATAATACAAATTTTTGCTTACCATCCTGACTCTTTCACTTTCATCAAACCTTGCGGAACCTCTCAGCCGGTATATGCCTATACCATTGTTCAGACTATAGAGTGCAACAGCAGCCGTAATTCTCTCCATTTCAGTTGAACCGTTATCAAGCATTTTAAGGAGAGGTTTAAGTGAAGCGGAAAAATCTTCAGGAGAAACAATAGAATTATCTATTACCTCTGTTATAACAACAGCAGAACTTGTTCTTAAGCCCTCATTATCGGAGCTAATACCGTTAAGAAGGTTTTCGACAATTTCGCTTTTGCTGGTAGATGGTGTTAAATCAGCCCCGGCAGCCAGAAGTGGGGCGAACATTAAGGAGGAGAGCAAAAGTATCAATACTAATGTTTTCATTTCAGCCTCCCGATTATTAGGTTAATTAATCGTTCGGAAGTAAGCTAATAACACCGCAGCGGAATGTCTATTTAATTAGTATGGAAGGATATAATATTATCAGGATGGTAATATTTATTGTTGGTTAATAGTTTCCTGTTTGTTTTTGAATGGATCTTCCCTGGTTTCTTCAAAGAACGGGCGGTAAGACTCTTTGCTTTCCATTTCCTGAACCCAGCCGTTCTCCAGGCCGAATTTTTCGAGCAGTTCAACAGATCTGGCATATTCGGAATAAGAAATATTCCGGCTTATCAGCGGATAATTTTCAGCCTTATTTGAAGGATAATATTGTGCCATTAAAGAGATGTGGACTTTCGGATCCAGCTCTTCAGCAATAAACCTGAATACATTTTCGGTTTCTGCTAACCCGTTCGGCATCACCAGGTGCCTGATGATTAACCCCCTAACTACCACCCCATCCACATAAACAAGATCACTACCTACCTGATTGTACATCTCCTTAATTGCCGGTTTAACTGAATCAAAATAATCACTTACACGTGAATAAGTTTTACCGACAGAATTCTCACCCCATTTGAAATCAGGCAGATAAATATCAATCACACTGTCATAAAGCTTCAGCATTTCAACACTATCGTATCCATTTGTATTATAGATTATGGGGAGATTTAACCCTTTCTGAATTGCCAGGTAAATCGATTTCAGGATAGGGACTGCAAAGTGTGTTGGAGAAACAAGACCAATGTTGTGGCAGTTTTTATCCTGAAGTTCCAGCATTATTTCTGCAAGCCTTTCATGGGATACTTCATTTTTTCTTTCAACTTTATAATTCTGGCTTATCACATAATTCTGGCAGAAAACACAGCGCAGATTGCAGTTACCGAAAAAGATATTCCCTGCTCCTCTGCTTCCGCTTAGTACCGGTTCTTCTCCGAAATGAGGGGTACATGAGGAAACTACTGGAAGATCACCGCTCTGACAGATACCATATTCACCGTTCGTTCTGTCAACATTGCAGTTCCTGGGACAGCTTGTGCACGACTGTAATATTCTTTCAGCTTTCTTCAGCCGGCTTTCAAAATCTCCATTACTGAGCGTTTTGATATATGAGGGTATAAAGGCCACAGTCTTTCCTGTATTCGATTTTTGAAGTGTTAAATTACTATATGTAATCTTAAGGGTAAAGATACGAAACCGGTTCCCTCCAATAAAATAGCATTTTATATCCATCAATTTAAAATCCTGCCGCTCCAAGCTGTGTCTCAACACAATTCCTTTTTCATGTTACAATTCTATCTTTTTTAAAAAGGAGAAATTATGATTCAGATACTCGATAAGACCATTAATGATTTTATAGCAGTTAGGGCAAGCGGCAAATTAACAAAAAAAGACTACGAGGATATTCTGGCACTCGCAAAGGAAAAGACCAGACAGTACGGCAGGACAAACTGGTATATTGAAATTACTGATTTTAAAGGCTGGGAGTTTGATGCTGCAGTAGAAGACTTAAAGTTCGATATTGAGCACTACGATGATATTAAAAGAATAGCAATGGTAGGAGATAAAAAATGGTATTACTGGGGCGCCATGGCTTCTAAATTATTTACAAGGGCTAAAGTTGAATACTTTGATATCGCAGATAAAGTTAAAGCGGAAAACTGGGCACGTTCAGCATAGGAATGGATTTTGCCTATTATTAGATCAAGGAAATAACGACGGCATTAAGGTGAGAAGTCATCTATCCATTAACCTGATTCGATCGGCAGGTATAATAAGAAAAAAGGTGGATGATAGATTGAGGGAATAGTAAATACTCTCTTCCGGAACAGTCTGAATTATCAGACTGTCCGGAATTGAGATTTTATTTATATGAATTTACTATTGAATATCTAGAGTAGGGATTCTACCTGGAGTCCAGGGTGCATCATATTTTTCCATATCATCTTCTAGTGTTTTCAAGTCGTAGTTATATAGATTCTTCAGCTGTTCGAGTACCGGCGGGAATTTATCCATCAGTACCTTATATGCATTCTTTTCGTTCTGGGTGATGTTTGATGACGAACGATAATGTGTATAAGCCAGCACCCCGAGTCTTTCATTAAATGTTACAGGTGAAGGAGGGTTCTCTTCAGTACTAGGGAAATTGGATTCCCTGTTGAACTTCAACGAAATATCCTTCAGTTTTTCCCAGAGGTTATCGGCTCTTACCATCAGGTCATTCGGTGCCTCGGGAGTGTTAATCAGCGCCTGCTTGATATCGGTAACTCTCTTCATCATATCATTGAGAAATCCTTCGGTTCCCCGGATAGTCCTTGCAAGTTTGTTCGCTTTCTTCTGAAAGTTCACAAGTTCAGAACGGTCGGCTATCGGCAGTGTTGAATTATTCAAAGCATTGACATTAAAATCAACAGGACCATAAAGCTGTTTCTCTCCGTCCCTGTTTATCATAGCCATCGTTACCGTGTATTTCCCCGGAAGTGCAAGGGTGCTGCCATGACCTTCGGCCGTCGGGTTGAATTTATCTTTAACTTCTACTGGAGATGTGCTTCCGTAACGTAAGTCCCAAGCAACCCTGTTAATACCTTTTGATGCCGATTTGGTGATCTTTCTGACAATGATCCCGGCCTCATCTTTTACAGTAAATATGAGGTAAGGTTCAAGCTCCTCATTCTCAGCACGCAGTTGGTCATTATCAGGCTGCGGAATGGGTTTGCCATCTTTGAATAATTCTTTTTCTTTTTCTTTTCTTTCATCCTTCAGCGTTTTAGGAACATCCTTTATGTAGTAAGTGAAGACCGCTCCGAATTCAGGATTAGGAGCTTTGAAATAAGTAGCTCCCTGCCCGTATCTGCCTCCAGTTTTGTTGAACATCAAGGCATCTTTAACCGGGAAAATATAAGCATCCTTATCGAGGGTTGTTTTATTTATCTCACGGAGCGGGGTGAAATTATCGAGTATATAAAATCCCCTTCCGAATGTAGCAATAACGAGGTCGTTTTCTCTTTTCTGAAAAGCGATATCTCTGACGGGAATCGTAGGAATTCCTGATTTCAGCTGTGTCCATACTTTTCCACCGTTGGTAGAGAAAAAGAATCCGAACTCTGTGCCTGCAAATAAGAGATCGGGATCAACAAAATCCTGTTCAACAGTGTGCACACTGCCATTCTCAGGAAGATTCCCTGAAATAGATGTCCAGGATTCACCCTTATCAGTACTCCTTTAAAAGATAAGGTTTGAAATCGTCCCTTTTTAGGTTATTGAATGAAGCGAATACCACATTCTCATCAAACTTAGAAGGACAGATATCGCTTACATAAGTATTTTTCGGAACACCAGGAAATTCATCGATCTTTTTCCAGGTCTTTGCATCCTGTGATACCTGGATCACTCCATCATCAGTTCCAGCATATAAAAGATTTTCTTTTAAGGGTGATTCCGTCAGCGAAACAATTGTTCCGAACAGAGAGGTAGACTGGTCTTTTGCTACAGCATCAACACTCCAGTATTTGCCCATTACCGGCCACTGGTTACGATCGAGCTGGGCAGTTAAGTCAGGACTTATCTCCTGCCAGGTATCTCCCCTATCGTCGCTTCTGAACACTTTATTTGCAGCGCAATAAAGTCTGGTATGGCTGTGCGGACTCACAAATAAGGGAGTATCCCAGTTCCATTTCAAATGTCAGTTCCCCTTCGATTGGTTCGGGGCGGATATCAATAGCTTCGCCGCTGGCTTTATCGTATCTAACCATATTACCGTACTGTGCTTCGGCATAAACAGTATTAGGATCTTCCGGATCAGTTGCGCTCCAGAATCCGTCGCCTCCATTAGTGACAATCCAGTCGCTGTTAACTATCCCATCCTCGCTCAAAGTCGCAGAGGGACCGCCCATACTGTTATTATCCTGAGTTCCGCCATATACATAATAAAAAGGTTCTGTGTTATCGACGGCAACTCTGTAGAACTGAGTAATCGGAAGATTTTCCTTAAAGTCGAATGTTTTACCATCATCATATGTTTCATAAACGCCGCCATCACCGCCTATCAGGAAGTGGTCGGTATAATTCGGATCAATCCACATTGCATGATCGTCCACGTGGCGGTCTTTAGTGCTGACGTTATTCCAGGTCTTTCCACCGTCAAGAGTCACTTTTGAAAACGTTTCTGTAGAGAATACTTTATCCGGGTTCTTAGGATCAACGTAGATCTCGTTAAAATATTGACCTGAAGAGGTGTAATCACTCATTCTATCCCAGCTTGCGCCTCTGTTCGTAGACTTAAAGAATCCGCCTTTACCTTCGGCAGCTTCCATGATCAGGTAAAGTATATCGGGATCAGAAGGTGCATAAGCAATGCCCATTCCGCCTATATCAACGTTTGGAAGTCCCTTCATTATCTTATCCCAGGTTTCGCCTGCATCGGTTGACTTGTAAACTGCAGATTCAGGTCCGCCTCCGATTTTCGTATACACATGCCTTCTTCTTTGTTCGGAAGTTGCATACATTACATCGGGATTGCGGGGATCATAAATTACATTGTTAACTCCTGTATTCTCACTTATATCAAGCACCTTCTTCCAGGTTTTTCCTGCATCAATTGTTTTATATAAGCCTCTGTCTCCTCCGGGGCCCCAAACAGAACCTTCCGCGGCAACAAATACGATATTAGAGTTTCTCGGATCGATCGCAATCTCGCCTATCTGGCGGGAATCTTTCAGTCCCATATCTTTCCAGGATTTACCGCCGTCTGTGGTTTTATAAATTCCGTCACCATAGCCGAGCGCTCTCTGGTGATTATTTTCCCCAGTGCCGGCCCATACTACATAAGGGTTATTCGGATCAATTGCGAGACAGCCGATAGAATAAGCACCGTAATGATCAAATACAGGCTCGAATGTTATTCCGTCATTGGTAGTTTTCCAGATATGCCCGCTGGCTGCAGCGACATAATATTCGGCATGGTTCTGAGGATTGACAGCAAAGTCGGCGATCCTTCCTGATGTAAAAGCAGGACCTATATTCCTCCATTTTAATCCGGCAACAACTTCGGCCATCGTAGAGTCTTTCTTATCCTCATCCTGTGCGAAAATTACAACAGACAAGAGCAAAGAAAGAATAATAGATGTATTAATAAATCTTTTCATGATTAATTAGAGTATTGTGAGTGGATAATTTGATTTGATATTTGAATGTATATGCTGATCAATTATATAATTACATTAATTTTAACTCCCCTGATTCCGGGCTGTAAGTTAGTAAACCATTCCTTTTTATTCTACAACTAAATGATGAATGGTAAATAAATTATTTGTCCCGTCCCCTGCAGGCTGGTTCAAGATCAGGCAGGGCGGCAGAACATAAAAAAATGCCGGCAGCTTTAACACTGCCGGCACGGGGATTTGGGGAATTAGGGGATGTTTTGCTACTTCAGCAATAACATTTTTCGTATTGCTGAGAAATTTCCTGCTTCTATCCTGCAGATATATAAGCCGGAAGCTGCCAATTGGTTATTACTATTGCTTCCATCCCAGGCTGCTGTGTAGCTTCCGGGTTTTTTCATATCGTTCACAAGCGTTTTAATCAATCGTCCAAGACCGTCATAGATCTTCATCGTAACATGTGACTGCACAGGGATATCGTACTTTATAGTTGTCGAGGGGTTAAACGGATTTGGATAGTTCTGCGTCAATGCATATTCCGTCGGAAGATTATCCACTTCAATTTCGATTTTTCCGTAGTAATGTACATCACCGTTAAAATCAATCTGTTTCAGTCTGTAGTGGATCGTACCGCCTGGTGCTTTATCATCTTTAAATGAATATATACCCGGTTCGGCAGATGTTCCTTTACCCGACACAAATCCGATCTTTTCCCATGCCGCATTTTCTTCAGGTATTGTCTTACTATCCGATTGTCTTTGTATTTCAAAACCCATATTATTTTTCTCTGTAGCGGTATTCCATCTAAGGAGCACTGCACCTGAATTCTTTTCGGCTGTGAATGAGACCAGTTCAACCGGAACTTCTCCGAGAGCCATCGTTACAGGGACTGTCAACTGCGGGTTATTGGGGGCGTTACTTGTTATAACGACATCCATTGAATAATTTCCCAGCTCGAGCCCAGATGTTAGAAAATCGAGAACCAAGGCGAACGAGTTTCCATTATAAACGGTACCTGAAAAATTATTTGATATCAGCCATTCGGGTTCTGCAGAAATCATAACCGCGAGCCCTTCTTGCACATAACTAGCATTGTATGCGATCTGAAGTCCGTCAGTTCCGTCCATATTTTCAATTCCGATCGTAGAGGAATTTGCTGCGGCAGTCATAGTATTATAATAAAAATATATCTTATTGTTCGACTGAAGAACGACCTGGAAAGTTAAATAACCCGAAGCAGAATACCTTTGCCAGTTAGTATACTGGATAATTAGTTTATCGGCAGTCTGCAGGTAGTAAACTGTTCCCTGGGTATTTCCGTCAAGATCGTCCCAGAACGGAGAAATCATATTATCGGGCATACCCGGTGTAGGGATAGCGTAATTTGTATACGTATTATCTGTGATATTATTAAAGGATATAAATCCATTTGAACTTAGATAGATCTGTGTTTTAACCTCGCCGTAGAATTTAAAATTAAATCCTATAGGGATAGGTCCGGCTACTCCTTCATCCAGAGGATCAAAAGTTCCTGTTGGTGTCCAGCCTGTTACTTCTGTTCCGGTTGAAGAGATATCATTCCATTCATATGCAGGACCCTGCGGATCATTGCTGTCTATCCACTCGTATCCGAATGTATCAGGACCGCCGGAGCCTCTGATACTCATTCCTTTTACGGTGCCGGGGATATCTTTGGTGTATACAATTGAAGGATTATTATTTACAGGGATTATCCGTGCTGCAATGTCGCCCGGAAAGGTGTTATTTGTCAGCTCAATATTATAATCGAGTGTAGAGCTACCGGAACTAATGTTTGCTATCATTATAGAATCACTAAAAGTTTCATCCGGCTGGAGGAGGCAATAAATTGAATCGGGAGTTACATTAATCTGTGGTGCTTCCCAGGTTGTTTGTATCTGAACATTCGACATCAGAGATTTATTCCCCCAGATATCGGAAGCTTTTATTGCGAAATAATAAATAGTGGAAAAGTTCAGTGTGTGCAGGGTATAGCTCTTTGCGATGCCTGCTGAATCGGGATTACCTGCTATCAGGGCAGATGATGCATTATTAAAATCTTCATCATTTACGATCGGATCGTTTGAGTACCTGAGATCATAACTGACTACTCCTCCGAGGGATGAGTCGTATGGTGAAGTCCAGTTTAAAGTGACAGAATTTGAGGTAGGATCAACAGCATCAAGATCTGTAATTTGTTCCGGAGCAGTTGAATCCGGTACAGTTCCAACATTCAGCAGCATAGAGCAGTCGCCCATAATATTATATTGTTCCATCAGCTTCAACCCTTCACCGCTGCTTCCGCCCCACAAGTCCATTGCATGCATTATACCATTAAAGCAGACACCTCCAACAGTATGTTTATCCCTGGTAGTAAGCAGCATCACTGCATGGTTCTGCATATCACACGGAGGCACCCAGCTTGCAAGAGTTGATGCACCGAATGAACCAATTGCTCCTTTCGGATCGGTCATACTTCCGGATCTTACCCAGGCTTCCTCCATACATTCACTAAGGGTAAAGTCACCGTTATCGCAGGAAACATCCAGAATAAAAGGATCTCTATACTCATTAGAGAGATTATGTATGCTGCTGACATTATACCCGGTTGTTCCCCAGGATGTACCTGAACCATGCCCGATATAGTTTACAAAACACCTTCCTTCATTTAGGGCATCAGTAACCTGGGAACCTGTAGCGCCGGGATCATAGATCTGATCTACATTTGTAAAAAAGAGATTGTTGACGAACATATCCCTCACTAAATTCATCCGCTGCCAGTCGAAGAATCCAGTACCCCCGTCTTCATTGCTAGCAACACCGGTTCCTTTAAGATACCAGCCTGCATTAGGTCCAGTATCAGGATATTTTTCATATTTGATTAATTTATATAATATGTAATCGAGATTATCAGCTGATGAAGGAGAGATACGCGAGATAAAAGCATCAGGATAAGCATCGCTTCCGGCCAGCTTAACATAGCATGGATCGGAAGGGGCACCTTCAGAAAGCCCGCTCATTGTGGGGATCTCATTCGATTCGCCTATAAGAACAATAAACGTCAATCCTTCAGAAGAATTGTATAAATTCTGGATATAACTCTTTATGGCAGCTGAACCTGTCCCGGTTTCTGCAGGATATTCTGCCGTTATTGTCGGGATCCCTTTTTCTATTTTCCAATTATAGAAAGGAGTTATATCGGACGAATAAATTGAAGGATAAATTATTAATAACCTTCCCGTTTCCCCTAATGGAACGTAATTGTAATTCGGCAAGCCGTAATTAACAAATAAAGTTTTATAGACATCAATAAACTCGTGTGATACACCTGTAAAAGGTTTTAGTCTTACAAGAGGATTTACAACCTGAACAGAAGGATCACTGTAAACTTCTATAACAATCCGGGTACATATCCTGAGTTTACCTTCTGCCGGATTATACTGCATTGGATTAAATTGAATTGTTTGCCCTCTTAATTCTCGTACAACATAGGGTTCATCCAGCTTAATGTTGTTCTCAGGGAACCAGACGTCTTGATTATAAATATTACTGAATGTATATGGAACGGTTGAAGGATCGATGTTTCTTGTTATATGTCCTTTGGAAGGAGTAACCGGCAGAGTTTGAATTGTGTTGAACTCCTGTGAAACAATCCTGTAATTCATACCGGCGAGGTCTGGAATAATTATGCTTGCACGGTGAGAAGGAAGCTGAGGGAAACCTTTTTCCATCAGGTAGATACTTCCGGGTATATCATAAGAAATTGTCGTAACACCATTTACATCTACAAACGATTGATTATAGGTATTCAGTTGAAACTCTATAGTAGTAGCTGACGGCGATGTATTAATAATATTGGTTTGTATACCATTAGAATTATTAGAGGATTGTCCGAAAGAAAAGAAAGAGAATAAAATTAAAAGTGATGAAGCAAAGTAGAATTTTTTCATAACCTCCCCGAAATGAAAATTGAGATGAAAATTGTAATGGCAACTTCCCAATTTACTTCTTGAGATGCAATAGCTTCAGGAATTTATATGAAAGCAGCATCGCCACGGGGTTAGTATGAGGAGTAGCTAAGGATCTGTTTTATGTTTAAGTATTCATCAGTACTGACAAAATGTCAGTCGCCGGATTTACTCCGTATTTATACCGTAGTTATACCGTATTTGCACCGTAGTTGGTCGCAGAATGAGACACTTTGAAAATAGCGAAAAAACGCAATTTTCAGGTGTTGAAAAAATTTATATATGACAAAATGTCATTGTCTCAATTTAGGAATATAAACTGATATTCTAAACAGAATTAAATATAATTATATTTTTATAATGACGCGGATCACCAATAGAAACTTCTTTTACGATTAACTAGTGTATACATAATAACCTAATAAGGAGGAAGTAAAAATGCCCGAAAAGATTGAGGAGTTAGTAAAAGATTTAGCAAGTACAGACAGCATCAAGAGACAGAAGGCGAGATATGAGCTGGTAAAGATGGGAAACCCGGCACTTGATTATTTACTTGAGCTGCTTGAATCCGATAAGCACCTTGCGAGGTGGGAATCAGTCAAAGCAATCAGCGAGATAGGCAGCAGGGACTCGATCCCCATTCTCATTAATGCCCTCGAAGATGAAGAATTCGATGTAAGGTGGCTGGCGGCAGAAGGACTGATTGAAATTGGTCACGCCAGTGTATATCCTGTTCTTAAAGCTTTTATTTCAAATAAAGATTCTATACACCTGAAGGAAGGTGTTCATCACGTACTGAAGGGTCTGGAAATACGGGGTCTTTACAACGATAAGTACGGAATAATTAAGGCCCTCGAATCGTTTACTGCTCCTGTTAAACTTGAGCTTAAGATTATAAATATGCTGAAGGATGAACTGGTCAGTGCTCATAGTTAAAGCATCAGCCGAAAAAAAATGAAATATTTAAATAGATTAACAAAATTTTATACACACTGATTTCAAAGGGAAGAAGTTGAAAGATGGAGAAAAGGAAATTAGGTAAAAGCGGCCCTGAGGTTTCGGCTATAGGTCTGGGCTGTATGGGCATGTCTGAATTTTACGGAGAAGCGGATGAGATTGAATCAATAGAGACAATACACAAGGCTTTTGATTCTGGAATAAATTTTTTCGATACCGCTGATATGTATGGTCCGTATAAAAATGAAAAGCTCGTTGGAGAGGCTCTGAAAGGAATCAGGGATGATGTTGTCCTTGCGACCAAATTCGGAATAGTGCGGGGGGATACTCCTCAGTCGCGTTCGATAAACGGGAAACCAGAATATGTAAAATCAGCTTGTGAAGCATCCTTGAAAAGATTGGGAGTAGATCATATTGATCTTTATTATCAGCACAGAGTTGACAAAGATACGCCCATCGAAGATACAATTGGAGCGATGGCTGACCTTGTTAAGGAAGGAAAGATCAGGTTCATCGGTATGTCCGAAGCTTCTCCCGATACCATCCGCCGTGCTGAAAAAGAACATACAGTAACTGCTCTTCAGACTGAATACTCATTATGGACACGCGACCCTGAAGCCGGGATATTATCTACTGTAAGAGAACTTGGCATCGGTTTCGTTTCTTACAGTCCTCTGGGCAGGGGATTTCTAACCGGAAGATTTCAGAGTCCCGATGATTTTAAAGACAATGATTTCAGAAAGCACAATCCACGTTTCCAGGGGGAAAACTTTCAGAAGAACCTTAGACTGGTTGACAAAGTGAAAGCACTTGCAAAAGAAAAAGGAATCACGCCGGCACAGTTAGCTCTTGCCTGGGTACTAAACCAGGGTGATGACATCGTACCAATACCAGGGACTACCAAACTGAAACATATAGAAGAGAACATTAAGGCTGCTGAAGTTAAGCTGACCAAAGAGGAGCTAAAACAAATTGAGGAGATATTCCCGATGAATGCAGCAAGCGGAACACGTTATCCCGAAACTGCAATGAAAAGTGTCGATGGATAGATAAAAAAGAACTGAGGGATGGTTTTAGGATTGGTTCTATAGAAATCAAACCAGAGGTGATGGTGGAAGAGGTATGGGTGTATGATAAGACGAACCACGAAGCGGGGGGGGTAAGGGAGTTTGTGAATAATGAATTGAAGGCGTGGGTTCAGATAAAAAAACCGGACTTATTAGTATATGCAAATAGGAGAAAGATTTCTCCAAAGGGCAGCATTTATCGATTATTTCCCGACTAACGTTGATTAGGGAATTAAAGGGACCTGTCCCAAATTACTGACTGTTAGACTTCGACACAATGGTCGCATAATAATTAATTATGGTCGAACCCCCTCTGTGTTGCGCACAATAATGTACTAAATTGAAGTATTTCCCGCAGGCACACCCTTTGAACTATAAATTCCGTTAACCTTTATCAACAATCAACAAGAAGGATGAAGACTATGAAATACGTAATAAAAATATTTTCTCTGCTTATTATAACAGCTCTGCTTTCATCGTGCAGCGACCAGGTGACAGGAACTAATAGTTCGCAGGATAATTATCAGCCGGCGAAAGCCACCGTACTGGTTCCAGGCGAACTTTCTCCTGAAGAAGCAGAAGGGATAATCTATATGCGTCAGGAGGAAAAGTTAGCACGGGATGTATACATTGTACTTTACGAGGCATGGAATTACAAAATATTCGATAACATACAGAAAGCCGAACAGAACCATATGGATGCAGTAAAACGATTGATCGTAAGGTACGATCTCGAAGATCCGATAGTAAGTGATGAAGTTGGTGTTTTCTCCAATCCAGTATTCCAGCAGATGTTTGATGATTTTGTCCTGCAGGGACAACAGACATTATTGGATGCGATGCTGACTGGACAGGCGATTGAGCAGCAGGATATTGAGGACCTTGAAAATCAATTATCCATTGCAGATAACCCGGATATAATTAATGTCTACACGAATCTAAAGACAGGCTCCGAAAGGCACCTTTTAGCTTTTACCAACCATACACTCTCATCGTTCTGATTTTTCGCGGGGTTGACTAAAATGTTTTGTCAACCCCGCTTATGATACTATCCTTTCATTAAGCACAAGTTCAAAAAATTGTGATGAGAATTATTCAATAATTTTTTATATTAAGCTCATTACAAAGATATAATTCAAAATTGCAGCATTAATCTTTATTCAGAGAGGATAGTATGATGAAAAAGTTACTATTTATTTTCTTTTTAATGATTTTCGTATCATTAATCGGTATGAGATCAGATTCGTATGCACAGCAGAAGAATCCTTTGATTGAATTTTGTACAGGGACATGGTGTCAATGGTGTCCCTGCGGCGATGTAACTATCGAGAATTTGCTTGTCACATATCCTAATCTTATTCCACTCGCATATCATGGCCCGACGAATGCCGGCGATCCCTATGCAGACTTCCCCGGAAATAACATAATAAGTTTAATGGGCTACTCAGGTTATCCTACTGCTACCGTCAACCGAATGAGCGCACTGGGAGATTATAATTCGTGGAGCTCAAAAGTTGCTGCACAGGCAGGTGCAACAGCTACAGTATCAATAGATATACAAAGAACTTTTGACAGAACTACAGGACAGCTTGAAGCTACTGTTGATCTTACCGCACTTGAGGATTTAACAGGCCAGTTTAAATATAATATAGTTCTTACCGAAGACAGCCTGATATACACCCAGATAAACAATGGTCAATGTATCGGCGGCGGAACAAATTGGGTTCATTACTGGGTTGTACGTTCTATGATAAACGGTGCGGCAGGCGAAGATTTAAATACGGGATCTACCTGGAACACAGGTGATATGATCAGTAAAACCGTTTCATACACAGTATCTTCCGATTATGATTATGATAAATGCAGCCTGATAGTATTCGTTTATAAACAAAATTCACCTATGTATCTGGCTGAAGTTCAGCAAACAGAGAAATATCCGCTGGTACCCATCGATTATCTTGCAACTGCAAACCAGGCAAGTCCTGATGTTATAGCCGATAATAATACAATTGCAGATTTTAATGTTGTAGTACACAACATCGGAGCTCAGACAGACGTTTATGATCTTGGTCTTTCATTCGACGGACCTTCCGGATGGGGATTAAGTTACACAGATGCAAATGGTACATATCAGATGGGTGAGACAGATTCAGTTGAAGTTGCACCGAATGATTCAACTATGATCACAGTTCATGTAAATCCCGATGGAATTAACGGATATGGAATGACATCATTTAATTTCGTTTCCCGGAATACTCCTTCAAACCATGGCACAGTTCAATTAAGAAATGTTACAACTACAGGTGTAAATGTTCTGGTAATCGACGCAAATGACAACGAATATCAGTCATATGTTGATAGTTCAGTTCAGCGGGTATATTCGGGAAGCTATGGAATAGTTTCAAGGAATTCCCTGATGAATGCCAGCCCGGATCTATCTCATTACTATTCCATAATCTGGACTGAAGGAACAACGAAACCTGTTTTTTACCAGCAGGATGTTGACGCACTTCAATCATACCTTGATACAGGCGGCAATCTGCTTATAAACGGTCAGGATATCGGAAGCGATATTTTCAAAGCCGGCGGACAGAGCCAGTTTGCCCAGGATTTTTATCATAATTACCTGCATGCTGAATTCGTTAAGGATACTGCAAACGGATTTTACATCAATGGAATAGCAGGTGATCCAATCGGTGATGGTATTTCATTTATATTGTACAATACAATTCACGCAAGATCACATGATCAGATCAGCGCATATGATGCGGCAGCATCGCCGATCCTGCAGGTAGGTACTTCAGGATCAATTATTGTGGGACTGAAATCGGATGCTTCCGGATCGCGTGTTGTTTATTCATCAGTCGGTCTTGAACAAATGCCTGCAGATATCCGCGATACTGTAACAGCCAGGAGTTTAAGGTGGCTGATGGAAAATGTCGTTGTAGGTAATGAAGAGAACACAGGCAATCAGCCAAATACATTTTCTCTCAATCAGAATTATCCTAACCCGTTCAACCCGACGACAAAGATAAAGTATTCTATACCATCTGCTTCAAAGACCACATTAAAAGTTTATGATATCCTTGGAAATGAGGTTGCAACTCTAGTTAATAGTGAGAAACAAGCCGGTACATACGAGGTTGATTTTAATGCTGCCTCGTTGTCATCGGGTGTGTACTTCTATAAACTACAATCGGGAGGATTCCTTCAGACAAGAAAAATGATTGTCCTCAAATAGTTTTAATAGCTGCCCCGGGTAACACCGGGGCTTTTTATTAACCACTAAATACTGTGTCTTTTTAAGTAAAAGCACTAAATTCATATAACACGGGAGAGATCTTATGAAAAAATTGCTAAATTTTTTATCCTCCGTTATCCTTTTCGTTTTGCTAACCGGAAGTTCTTTTAATCTGCATGGGCAGACGAAGAACCCAGTACTTGAATTCTGTACCGGGACGTGGTGCCAGTGGTGTCCCTGTGGTGATTTTACCATTGAAAACCTGCTCGAAGATTATCCTAACCTTATTCCTATTGCTTACCATGGTCCGGTAGGTTCCGATCCTTATGCAGGTTTTCAGGGAAATAATATAATCAGTCTTTTAGGTTTTACGGGTTACCCTACGGCCACCATCAACCGGCAAAATGCACCGGGTGATTACACAACATGGACAGCCCGCGTGCAGGCACAGGCCAACGCTGTGGCAACGGTTTCTATTGATATGGACAAATCTTTTAATGAAGAGACCGGACAGCTGGATGCAACAATATCCGTGACACCCCTTCAAGATCTTACAGGACAGTATAAATATAATATCATCCTCACAGAAGACAGTCTTATATACAACCAGGTTAACAACGGCAATTGTGTGCAGGGAGGAACAAACTGGGTTCATTACTGGACCGTCAGGGATATGATCAATTCCGCGACAGGCGAAAATCTGAACACCTCATCAACCTGGAACACAGGGGATATGGTTACAAAGACCGTATCGTATAATGTTTCTTCTACTTACAATGCCGACAAATGCAATTTGATTGTTTTAGTTTATAAAGAAAGCTCTCCAATGTACATGGCTGAAATACAGCAGGCGGAACAATGGACATTGATTTCCCCCGACTATGTAGCTTCTGCTTCATCTCTTTCGCCGGATGTAATTGCCGATAATAGTACTCCAGCTGAGTTTGAGGTGGTTATCCGTAACCAGGGACTGCTGCCGGATACATATGATATTAATGCTGATTTCACAGGACCATCAGAATGGGCAATTCAATTTACTACAACTAACGGCACCTTTGATCTGGGTGAAACAGATTCAGTGCAGGTAAATCCAGGCGATTCAACACTGGTAACAATTGATGTTAATCCACAAGGAACTAATGGTGCAGGAAAAACCAAACTGAATTTTGCTTCCAGATATTCTCCAGGGAACCATGGTTCTGCTGTAATGAGAAATGTAACCTCCGGAGGTGTATATGCCCTTGTGGTAGACGCAGGAGATGGTTATTCCACATATATTGATAGTTCGATGCAGGATGTATTCGGTGAATCCTATGGTATAGTTTCAAGATCAGCCTTAGATCAGCCCGGGGTTGATCTATCCCATTTTTACCTGATGACCTGGTCACAGGGAACAACATTACCTGCATTTCATCAGGAAGAGGTAGATGCGCTCCAGGCTTTTCTTGACGGAGGAGGAAATCTGTTCATAAACGGCCAGGACATCGGAAGCGACATTTTTGAACCAACAGGTCAAAGTCAATTTGCCCAGGACTTTTATCATAATTACCTGCATGCAGAATATGTAGCCGATGCATCCACTTTCTTTTTAATGAAAGGTGTTCCGGGAGATATTATTGGTGACGGCCTTCAATTCGTTCCGGGATTTATTTATGATAAATCACTGGAAAAAATCTCACGATATGACTCATATGCCGATTCAATTTTACTATATTCAACGGGTCCAAGTGTTTCAGCTATAAGAGCTGATAATGGTACCTCAAGGATAGTTTACCTCGGCTTCGGACTTGAGCAGATCGATTCGAGAGATATAAGAGATACTTTATTTGCAAGGAGTGTAAACTGGCTTACCGAAAACGTAGTGGTAGGTACCCGGGCATCTGAAGAAATTCCATATTCTTTCAGTCTTCAGCAAAATTACCCGAATCCATTTAATCCAACTACAAAGATATCATACTCGGTCCCAAAAGAATCATATACTTCTCTCAAAGTATTTGATATCCTCGGTAATGAGGTTGCTACACTTGTGAATGGTGAAAAACAAGCGGGCACTTATCAGCTTGATTTCAACGCATCAGGCCTGGCCTCAGGAATTTACTTCTACAAGCTCCAGGCATCCGGTTCAGTGCTGGTCAGAAAAATGATCGTGCTGAAATAATTTATTCCTTCTTTTCAGGTCCCGGTTAATTTTGCTGTTAGCCGGGACACTTTTTAGCCCCCACTGAAATTTTTCTTTGGACAAAGATATTTTTTACTTGCACTAAAGATTTTTTTTATATAATATAAATCCAATCAATAGGAGATTATACAGGAACTTTTCAGCGATATCTCATCGTTGGTTTGAATAATTCTATAGAAATCTAAAAAATTAAGTGCTCTTAATTAATTAACTTCTTAATTATCAAACCGGAGGTCTCATGCGTAATAGAACTATTACCATTTTCTTTTCCTTACTTGTTCTCTGTTGTTTCTCAGCACTGTACGGTCAGTCATCCCCTCAGCCGCAGATTGATAAAACAGCACCATTTGTTGTTAATCCTAATCCTATCATAAATAACATCGAAGCTCCTATGGAAGAAGTGTTCGGTTCAAATGCGAACATTTTTGGACCGGGAGGAGTCAGAGGCCGCGGCAATGTTTTTCATTGTACTACTTCAAAAAAACTTGTCGAACAAAGGATGTACCTGAATCCTACTACAGCTGCAAGTATGCAGTTTCTGGTTTATGAAGGATCGACCTTTGCAGGAACATATAATCTAGTTAGTTCAATTGATGTAACCGGCGGACCTGGTGAAGGCTGGTACAGTTCAGGAGCTATGGATTATGATCTTCAGGCCGGTATGTATTACCTTATTTATCCTCAATGGGATGCCAATGCAAATTATTACAATGAACAGACCATCTCTCCTTATCCTATTCCCTGTTCATTTGGAGAACTGGTAGGAGGTGTCGGCTGGGATTGGGCTCCGCTGTACGCTGTTCCAGCTCCTGCAACACAATCTTCAACGGGGGCTGAAAATACAGGTGTTGCATATTACCAGACAATTGTAACTGACGACCTTGTTCCCGTTGAAATGACTTCATTTACATTCAATGTTAAAGGGAATAATGTCATACTAAACTGGAAAACTTCTACCGAAACAAATAACAATGGCTTCCAGGTACAGAGAAAAACAGCCGGTGAATGGCAGACAATCGGATTTATTAATGGCTTCGGAACCACAACAAATCCCCAGGAATACTCATATACCGATGCCAACCTTCCCGCAGGAACTTATAATTACAGGCTGAACCAGGTTGATTTTGACGGTTCATCACATGCTTCAAGTGAACTTATTATTGTAATAAATAAAGTTGCTGATTTTTCACTTGAACAGAATTATCCAAATCCTTTCAACCCGACAACCCAGATTGGTTATTCAGTTTCCCAGCGCGGAAATGTAAGTCTTATTGTATATGATCTGCTCGGCAGAGAAGTTGCAAACCTTGTAAATGAAGTTAAAGAACCAGGTTCTTATAAAGTAAACTTCAACGCTTCCAATCTCCCAAGCGGTGTCTATACATACAGAATTCAATCAGGAAATTTTGTTCAGACAAAGAAAATGATGCTGATGAAATAATCACTCATCTCTTAACTTTAAGGGAGCTTCGGCTCCCTTTTTTACTTTCTTACCTTGCGAAACAATTCCATTCCTTAAGCTTCTTTGACCAGTCATTATATATTCATTAATTTAGCAGCGATTTAATTAACTCTTATTTGTATGAAAACACTTTTATATTTTCTGACAATATCATTCGGAATAGCATCAGCAAGCGCCCAATATAATATATCCGGTCAGGAGGTAAATCTTTTAAAGACAAACTCTTCCACAGTTCAAAACCAATCCCCGGATCTTTTATTATTCGGGAACATCGGGAATAATGTTTTAAATAGTTTTAAGGGAGACAACCTTTACCTTCACCTTGCCGGGATTGCCTCAACGGCACTTATTGTCACTACAAATACAGATTATTATGTTCATAAATTCTTTTATGAGCATGAGGGATTCGGTGAAGCTGCTATGCCCGTCATACGTGCAGGAATGTTTATTCCATTTGTTACAGGAGGCTCGCTATATGCCTACGGAAAATTCGGAAAGGACGACCGGGCAGTAGCTGCTTCATTTGCAGTTCTGCAATCGAGTCTTATTGCATTTCTTTATAACTCATTACTTAAAGCTGTTACAGGTCGTCCTAATCCCGACTGGCAGCACCATTCTGATATGAAAGACCTGAGTAAAACTTTCAGGTTTGGATTTTTGCGGGGCGGGGTTTTCTGGGGCTGGCCTTCGGGACATACATCTTCGACGATGGCTGTGGTTTCAGCACTAACCAGCTTCTATTCCGAAAAGACCTGGCTTAAAGTTGCAGGCTACTCACTTGCTGCTTATATGATGTATGGGGTTTCCTCGCTGCATCGCGGCGGAATGCACTGGTTTTCCGATGCAGTGGCAGCAGCTTTTATGAGCTATGCAATTGGTTCAACGGTTGGGAAATACTATAAAAGCAAGTTTCAGCAGGAAAATAATCCTGGCGGATTACCCACGGATATGGAGATACCCTTATTTAATATACAGTATGTATTCTGATAGAAGATTATACTTACCTGTATATGGAATAAATCAGGAAAACCAGTCCCGATAACGAAAGTCCTATTCCTATTAATCTTTTCAAGACATGTTCATCAGTTTTTGTCGACAGTGAATTGCCTGCAAACGCACCTATAACAAATCCTATAACCACAGGCAGAGCATAACCAAAATGAATATTCCCAAGAAAATAATGACTTATACTTCCGGTTAAGCTGGTAATCACAATCATAAAAAGGCCGGTTGCAGAAGCTATTTGTGTTGGAGTGGAAAATACACCAACCATAATAGGCACTTTTAGAAACCCGCCCCCAATACCGAACAAGCCGGCCATTGTACCCGCTATCAATCCAAAAACAAGAGCGAGCATCAAACTTACACGGTACGCACCATAGCCTGTTTTTCGTATTACAGCAGGCCCTATTCTATTGAGTTTGTAAAATAAAGAAGCTTTTATATTCTTAGGTTCCGGGTCATATGATGCGAAGATAAAGGTTATACCAAGGTATACAATAAAAACCCCGAAAACCCATTCAAGGATAAATATTGGGATTATAACCGAAAGATAGGATCCGATAACCGTACCGAAAGCGGTTGGAACTTCAAGAAGGAGTCCTGTCTTGAAATCGATTAACTTCTTCCTCCAATTGAATGCTGTTGAAATCAACGCACTTGGGAATAGAGCTACCAGCACTGATCCGACAGCAATATTGAGCGGAACGTGAAATCCAATAACGAGGAGAGGTATCATGAACACCCCCCCTCCAAATCCCACAATCGTTCCAAACCCGCTAACAATAATTCCTAACAGTACTATAAGGATTTCCATGTTCTTTCTTTATTCAGGAAACATTATATTTTAGTAGTGGAGCTGCAAATCTAAATAAAGACAGCAGTTAAAAGTAACAATTATCCGTGTTTGGATGCAATTTTGAACAAATTGATTCAGTGAACCTTATGCACTATATCAACAACCAATAAACAATTTTTTCGAGGGAGGGTGTATGAACGCGAATAAATTAACCTCAAATAACAAAACACGCAGGCAGTTTATAAAATCCGGATTTGCAGGCAGTATCGCTGCACTTTACCTCCCTTCCCTTTCATTCGGCGGTACCCCGAAACAGGATAAATTATTCAGCCGGCTATCATTTGAACTGGATGAAATAACAGTTAACGAGCTTTCCGAAGGTTTTAAGTCGGGCAGGTATACAGTACGTTCAATTACTGAACTCTACATATCCCGCATAAATGAAATTGACAAAAATGGTCCTTCATTAAACAGTGTTATCGAACTTAATCCGGAAGCTCTGAGTATTGCAGATTCGCTCGACAAAGAACTAAAAGAAAAAGGTCCCCGAAGTCCTTTACACGGAATCCCTATATTAATCAAGGACAACATTGATACTGCTGACAAAATGCTTACTACTGCAGGTTCTCTCGCGCTAATGGGTTCAAAACCTGCGAAGGATTCCTTTGTAGTCAGTCAGCTCCGGAAAGCGGGTGTGTTAATCCTCGGGAAAACAAATCTGAGCGAGTGGGCAAATATACGTTCTACCCATTCAACAAGCGGCTGGAGCGGCCGGGGAGGACTTACAAAAAATCCTTACGCACTTGACAGAAATACATCCGGTTCAAGTTCCGGTTCGGGGGCAGCCGTATCATCAAATCTGTGCGCGATTGCAATAGGAACCGAAACCGACGGCTCGGTTGTCAGTCCTTCCTCCATAAATGGTATTGTCGGAATTAAGCCTACCGTCGGACTTGTAAGCAGAACGGGAATCATTCCGATCTCTCATTCTCAAGATACAGCCGGACCAATGGCAAGAACGGTCAGAGATGCAGCAATTCTGCTGAGTACAATGGCAGGGATTGATCCTGAAGATACAGCTACAACAGATAAAAAGCGTATGGATTATCCCGATTATACAAAGTTTCTTGATGAGGATGGTCTGAATGGTTCAAGGATCGGCATTGTTCGTAAATACTTTGGTTTCCTGCCTGAGGTTGATGAAATAGTTGAGAAATCGATTAATATACTTAAAGAAAAAGGAGCTATACTGGTAGACCCTGTTGAGATTGAGTCAATAGGAAAATTTGATGATTCCGAATTAGATGTTCTGCTGTACGAACTTAAAGCTGATATGAAAGCATATCTCGACAGACGCGGTCCCGATTGTCCGGTACACTCTCTTAAAGATATCATTGAATTCAATAATAAACATGCTGAAGAGGAAATGCCTTATTTCAGACAGGAACTTTTTCTGCAAGCTGAGAAAAAAGGACCTCTGACAGATACAGAGTACATTGAAGCGCTGACTAAAAATCATAGTTTAACGCGCGATGAAGGCATCGATGCAGCAATGGACAAATACAAACTTGATGCACTACTTGCACCTACTGATAGTCCGGCCTGGCTGACCGACCTTGTAGACGGCGATCATTTTCTAGGCGGATGCTCTTCATTACCCGCTGTAGCAGGTTACCCTCATATAACCGTACCGGCAGGATTCGTCTTTGGTTTACCAGTCGGAATATCTTTCTTCGGCAGAGCATGGAGTGAATCGGTGCTGTTAAAGATTGCATACGGATATGAACAGGCATCTAAAATCCGGAGGAAACCGGAATTCGCACCTTCTGTGAATTTAAAGTCCTGAGGGCTTATAGTGAGTATCTTCAGGCATAAAAAACAGAAAATTTTAATGGTTTAAAGGTCCCGATTGAGTAATTACAGGTTTAATTCAATCCGAAAATAAAATGAAAAAAATGAAAGGTGTTATCCTTTTAATTATCGTGCTTCCATATTTGACAGGCTGCTATACTCCGCAGGAGATCAGAAATGAAAATATCGGAGATGGAACCCGCGGAAAGTTGATTATTCGTTCGGGAGATCTGGTAAGATACGAGTTCGGGCGGAATATGTACAGCGTGACAGCAGATTCCGTTGAAGGTTATGGGATCAGGATGAACACCGGTGAGGAAGAAGTACCGTTTACCGGTAAAGTGGCTCTTAATGATATTACATCGGCTCATCTTGAACAATTAGATCCTTATGCTACCGGCTGTCTCGGAATCGGAATATTGGGTCTCGCATTAATAATAGGCTTTGGTCTTGCCGATTTCAAGGTTCCAATTTCATTCCCTGAAGACTTTCTCTCACTAAATCCTTATCATCTTCATTCATAATTAATTACAACTCAGAAGAATAAAAGTTGGCGGGATCTGAAAATTTATTCCAGGATGTTAAATACTCCATCCAATTTTGAATACTTAAAGACCTCACGAACGTGTTTGTTCAGGTTTTTGAGCTGCACAGAATGCCCGGTATTTTTCAATCTGGAATAGAGATGCAGCAATGATCCGAGACCAGCACTGGAGATATATTCCAGGTTCTGGAAATTGACAACACAATCATTTGAGACAGAATCGAATACAGTCTTAACCCTGTCAACCTGTGCCGCATCAAAACGGCCCGATATAACCACCTCATTTTCATTTTCGAGATCTATATTGAACATAACAGTACCTTTATCTTAATATTCCAGGTAAAATTTCTTAATCAAAGAACCAGCGAATGATCAGGATTCTTTAGTATAATCCGCCGGATTGTATTCACAAATCCAGCCTATTTAACTCCGTGAAATATAAGGGGATAATTAAAATCTACTTTACTTTTGCATCAAAGTCAATTTTAATTTAATGAGTAAAAGCACTCATTTTCCGGTTTCAATTTCAGCAGCCAGTTGTCAAAAATATTCACTGCCCCGGTAAGCGAGACTACCTTAATCGTTAATAATTATGTATAATAATGGTCAAAATAAAAAGGTCCCTGAATGAAAAAAACAAACGATTATGAGACACTCGATCCCGATAACTGGGATGATTTACGTTCGTTAGCCCACCGTATTGTGGACGATGCGGTCGATTATATTGCAAAGGTTGAAGAGAGACCGGTATGGCAGCCATTACCGGAAAAAATCAGTGCAGGATTTCAGAGTAAGGCTCCCCGGAAGCCTGTCCCGGCGCATAAAGTATATAATGAGTTCCTCGAAATGATATTCCCTTATCCAATGGGTAATATCCACCCGCGTTTCTGGGGCTGGTATATGGGGAATGGCACTTACTTCGGCGCACTGGCCGAATTTCTTGCAGCCATTATGAACTCCAACCTGGGCGGCGGTCAGCACGCAGCTCCCATGGTTGAAGAACAGGTAATCAACTGGATGAAAGAAATGCTTGGTCTTCCGAAGAATTCGAGCGGATTGCTTGTCAGCGGAGGTTCGATGGCAAATTTCGTCGGACTGACAGTTGCAAGGAACACGAAAGCAGGATTCAATGTGAGGGAGTCGGGAATGAGGAATGCCCCACAGTCACTGATTGTTTATGCATCAACTGAGGTTCACAGTTCAAATCAGAAAGCTGTAGAATTGCTTGGACTCGGTAAAGATAGTCTCCGCTACATTCCGGTAAAGGATGATTATACAATTAACCTGGCAGCATTAGAATCTGCTATAAAAAAAGATCGTGAAGAGGGAAACAAACCGATCTGCATTATTGGTACAGCAGGCACCATTAATACCGGAGCTATCGATGACCTGGAAGCACTAGCAGATGTATGCAAGAAGGAGGATCTCTGGTTTCATGTTGATGGTGCGATAGGAGCTGCGGCAATATTGTCGTCGAAGGTTAAACCACTGCTGGCAGGAATTGAAAGGGCTGATTCTGCAGCGCTCGATCTGCACAAATGGATGCACATTCCATTTGAAGCCGGATGCGTAATTGTAAGAGATGAAAATGAACACAGGGCTGCTTTTTCGCTGACTCCTGAGTATCTTGCTCACGAGACACGCGGCCTGCCCGGCGCCAACCTCTGGTTTTCTGATTACGGGCTGGAGCTTTCGAGGAATTTCAGAGCGCTTAAAGTTTGGATGTCTCTTAAAGAGCATGGACTTGAAAAATTCGGAAGGCTGATTGACCGCAATGTAGACCAGGCTCATTACTTCGGAACCCTGGTAGAAAATGATCCTCTATTAGAACTTATTGCTCCGATCGGAATGGATATAGTTTGTTTCCGGTACAACCCGGGAGGATTGAATACCGAATCTCTTAATAAAGTGAATAAGGAGTTATTATTCCGGCTGCATGAGCGTGGAATTGCTGTTCCCTCTTATACTACTCTGAAGGGACAATACTGTTTAAGGATTGCAATAGCTAATCACCGCAGTAAATATGAAGATTTTGATCTTCTTGCAAAAGAGGCAGTTAAACTCGGAAATGAGGTTTTAGAAGAAACCGTGTAGAAATTTATCTATTCCGATAACTATTTTTTTAGTACTGATTTCTCAAGGAACTTTATTTTAATAACAGCAGTTTTCTTGAGGCAGAATAATCTCCTGTACTAAGTCTGTAAATATATACTCCGCCCGGCAGTTTATCTCCGTTGAACTTTACAGAATGCCGCCCGGCTTCCATATATTTGTTTACAAGAGTAATAATTTCCTGGCCCAGTACATTGAATACTTTCAGGCTAACAAAATTATTCGCGGGCAATTGATAATTTATAACCGTTTCAGGATTAAAAGGATTCGGATAATTCTGCTCAAGACTAAAATCAGCGGCACCATTGCCAACATTCACTTGAACAATACTGCTATATTTAAAACTTCCATCGAAGTCCAGCTGCTTTAACCTGTAATTGTATTTACCGGCAGATATATCTTTATCTGTAAAGGAATATGTATGATTTGAAACTGATGATCCATATCCCTCGGTGTACCCGATTTTTATCCATTTAAAAGAATCGTCCGATCTTTCTATTTCAAATCCCTTGTTATTCGTTTCTGTCGCTGTATTCCAGTTTAACAGAACATTTCCATTCACTAATTCTGCATTGAATGAAATTAATTCAACAGGAACTGCTGATTCAAATGTAAAATCTGCCATCACAGGCAGATGATCGGAAGAATAATGAAGTGCATCGGCTATTTCCTGTCCTACTGCAAGGTTAGGAGGCTGATTAATCGAATCGTTATAATGAAGTCCATCGTTGCCGTAGGGTATATAAGAACCAGTCACATAGTGAACTCCGCCTGTGTCTATTATTCCCTGCGACATAAGAATCATATCAAACCGGTCATCCAATCCTCCGTTCGCGCCGCCTCCGAACTGTCTTGTCCTGGTTGATTGAGTATGAAAAGGGGCATATGCAGAATTATTCCAGACTTCCGGGCATATCAAAAATATCTATGAAATAGCCGGGAGCCGACTGATCGGTGAGAGCCCCGTATGCAGGTTCCGATGATCCATAAATATTGAAGTCGCCCACAACAATATAAAATGCGCCTTCCTGAAGCATAGCGGTAACTCCCCTCAGAACATTCACCTCCGCGAGTCTCTGCTGTTCATTAGAGGAGCCAGAACTAGCCTTAAGGTGGACAGCATAGATCCTGATAGTATCGCCTGAAGAATTTTCTACCAGTTTGAATTCCGATATATTCCTGAGATCAGTAGGAATGGGTGTATTGCTTATAAAAGTAAAGAAATCAGATTTATAGAAAAGCTCATCATCTGTATCGGGACCATCTATGAACGTACCGGCCGCATAACCGCTGAAAACGGGGAGAAGCACATTGTTGAGAAAACCATCTACACCCGCCTGGGAAGTCATTTCTTCGCAGACTAATATATCAGGGGTAACCGCTGCCATAGTAGTTCTGAAATAAGGGTTTCGAGTAGTAGTATCATTTCCGGGGTAATTGAGCAGATTATAATCCATTATTGTATATTGCTGCTGAGCTGACAATAACACCGGTATAAATAAAAGGAGAACGAACAAATGCTTCTTCATAAAAATTCCGCTTTAATTATTAGCAGTACCGGCCCTGTTATAAACCGGAAGCCCTGAGAAATGAACAGAGGAGATGAAAATCCGGACACGAGTAAACTTAGCAAAATCAAATATTATACGCTATTTAATTTTTGACAATTATTAATTATTGAGAGATTAATTAATAAATAATTGGAAAGCGGCAAGTAATGAAAACAAGGCGGGAAGCACTTATACAAAAAGTACGGGAAGAATGCGTAAAAGAATTTATTCGCGCTTATGAGGAAGGAGGTATAAAAGGGCTCTGTGAAGACGGCAGGATTGAATATGCAGTCGATGCAGTCAGATCACTCGACTTAAGTAAAGTTTTAACGGAAGAAGGAGATTAATTGGCATTCGTGGTCATCGGTGATCTATTGTTGTCTTTAAATAGTCATTCTTGGTCATTTGCGGGCATTTGCGGAATGGAGGGATTTAATAGTCATATTTAGCACTTGGGGATCTATCGTTGTCATTCATTTGTCATTCGTAGTTAATTCAGTTGTCTTTTGAATAAGGGAAAGAACGATATAGTCATGGTAAACGGTTAAGAACCATAATCTGTCTAGACGGCAGGTTCTATTCCGGGCGGAAATCCGGCTCCCAGTATTGCCTTGACTGCTTTATCCAGGTCAGGCATATGCACCGGTTTATAAATTATGGCGGCAGGTTCAGTTTCAGAGGCCTCTTTCAGGGTTACTTCATCTGTTGAACCGGTTATAAAGATGATAGGAATAAAATCTTTGCTTAATATTTCCTTTGCGGTTTCAATCCCGTTTTTTCCTTCATCGAGGGTAATATCCATTAGAATGAGATCGGGCTTATTTGTACTAACATAATTTATTGCTTCGCTGCTGTTATATACTACTTTAACATCAGCAAATCCCATTGTAAAAAGCATTGCCTTTATATCCAATGCGATTAATCCAATATCTTCTACGATCAGTATTTTTTTTGTAAAACCCAATGTTGTACTTCCTGCTCTCTTTCTACAAATATCGTACTTTGAAGAACCAATAAATAGAAAGAAATAAGTTCAATGAAATAGATCACATCTCATCACAGAATGAAGTTTTTACGGGGTCACCGGGTATTCTTAAAGCAGGTTAATATTTTCTATTCGTCGTTAGAGAGCTTGATATATTTGATTCAATCTGATGCATATAATAAATTCACCACGGGATTTAAACTGACTGATTTAGCGGATGCAAAATTAATTTAACAGGCATTGCAAGAAATCGCTCCAGTCTGATAACTGCTATAAAATTGTAATACACTTTAAAAATTATTATCATCTTACCGAGCAGTAGCCGCCGGGTACACCATTTTTTGAGAGAACTATCTGCCAAAGCTGGTTTTTATTTCTCGCCCGGAAGGCTCCTGCGCTTGAAAGCAGAAAATATTTCCACATTCTGAAAAACCGTTCACTGTATTTGTTCTTCAGCTCGTTCCATCCGCTGAGAAAGTTGCTATACCAAGCCAATAAAGTTTTATCATAATCCGCACCGAAATTATGCCAGTCTTCCATTACAAATAATCCCTCAATAGCTTTTCCCAGCAAAGCCGCCGAAGGTAGCATTCCGTTAGGAAATATATACTTATGAGTCCAGGCATCCATATTCCTGATAGACCGGACATCGCCGATAGTATGAAGCAGAAATAATCCATCCTCTTTAAGATTCTTTGCAGCAATATTAAAATATTCACGGTAATTCTTATGACCGACGTGTTCAATCATTCCAACTGAAACGATCCGATCAAATTTACCATCTACATCCCTGTAATCCTGTAGTTTTACCTCTACCGGAAGGTTTCCGCATAATTCTTTACCCATTGAAGCCTGTTCTTTGGAAACGGTAATTCCGACAACATTTACATCATATTTTTCAGCAGCGTATTTACCAAAGGCGCTCCAGCCGCATCCAATATCAAGAATACGCATCCCCGGCTTCAGATATAATTTCCTGCAGATAAGTTCGAGTTTATTTTCCTGAGCTTCATCCAGTGAGGAGGCGTCTCTCCAGTAGCCGCAGCTATAATTCATTCGTTTGTCCAGCATCAATCTGAATAGATCATTCCCGAGGTCGTAGTGTTTTTCTCCAATTATAAAAGCCCGGCGTCGAGACTGCATATTGATCAGGTAGAAACCAGCAAGCTGAAAAGCTACTTTATAATTATGTTTGATTTTGTTCTGTAAATCAGCTTGTATCACCCTGTAAATAAGTTCATCAAGTTTCTCAGCATCCCACCACTTATCCATATACGATTCCCCCATTCCGAGCTCCACTTCGGAAACTGCTTTTTTATAAAACATATCATTGTGAACCTGTATATCGTAAGGATGGTGCCCATTAACTTTTACTCCGGACATATCCAGAAGTTGTTCAACAAGCCTTCGGTACTTTTCGTTTTTCATAACATTGCCCTCTTATGTTAAACGATCTACGCACTTATAATAATATATAAACTAAGGGGATGAAATGTTGTAATGGAACGTACCTTATAAAATAAACCCCTTTCGACCCGTTTTTACTCCTTATATTTACCCGATTTTATTTTAATAATATTATTTTCTTCATCAGGGTATTGAAAGCTTCAAGTCTGACTGTTCTATTCTTATCCGTCACCCTTCCTAAAAATAAAAGTTGAGGCCTAGTCCAATCTTAGTTGTGAAGTAATGAAATGTGTGCTCTTCAGTAACATAATTGGAACCATTCTCAGTTATATGACGAGAATTAAAGGAGCCAGTAACGGACGAATACAATACCCTGAAATCTGATTTTAGGGATAAAGATTCATTGAAGAAATATTCTGTACCAAAACCAAAGTTAATGTGCCAGGGCGAATTTAATTCCTGGATAAACTCTGCCGAATTATCCTCAATTACTTCGCCCGGCTGGGGTTCAACAAATAATTGTTCATAATCATTAACGGCAAAAGCTATCTGTTTTCCAAATCCTGCTTCTACATAAACGCTTACTCTCTCTGCCAGGAAATCCCCGAAATATGATTTAAATCCAATGGTAAAATCAAACATTTTCAACCCGGTAGTATTAATATATCCGTCATCATATCCGGAGGAACTATGTTGTTCATGATGATCGCTTTCATATGCAGAGTTATATCCGGCCGTTAATACTAATCTGAGATCAGAAATACCATAGGTCAGTTCAGCCTCCAGATCGGTAGTATTCTCCGAAGTAGAATAAAAACTCGGGTCGGGGGGATATGTCCGGTCAAAGAACCTGTAGATGGTACCGGAGTAATAGGGAACGTAAAGGACGCCGAAGGACCAGTGTTTGATATTGCTTTTGGGGTTTGCCCCCGCTTTTAAAGCTGCATCAGAGTCCGGATTCTCTATTTGAGCAAAGATGACGAATGGAATAAGAAGAAACATCAAGGTCTTCATAAAGGCCCCTGCGATTTGTTGAAGAAATAGATTGATTAAACAGAAATGAGTACGAAGCCCGGTAATTTTCTAACATCTCTCCCTGACGAATTATGTGAAAACGAAGTTAGATTTTCAATTATTGTACCGCATTGAAAATATAAAATTATTGCAGTTAAACAAATACCAATCAGCGAAGTGTACTAATTTATGTACTACCGTTATACTTATTACTATACACCTTTAATACTTGCTAATGTTTAATAATTCAACAGGAGGGATTAAATAATGGTCAGATCCTTTTTAGTATCATTGAAGTAATATCATCACTTTGCGGTTCCCCATTAACGTGCTTACCAACATCCTCTACTATACCCCTGATGAATTCAGAGGCAGCTTTATCTGCATTTCGGCTGAAGAATTCAATCATTCTATCATCAGAATACTCATTTTCATCTTTATCCATTGCTTCGGGGATACCATCAGTATAAAGGAAGAGTTTATCACCGGGATTTATAACAAGTTTTTGTCCCTGATAAGGAATTCCCAGATCGAGCATACCGAGGCCAATTCCCCCCGCATCAATCTTTTCCAGCGTGCCGTCTTTTCTTAGAAGAAGTATCGGATTATGACCCGCGTTAACTACATCGAGTTCACCGCTTTTAGAATCAAGCACTGCCATAAAAAAGGTTATGAACTTATCGGGGGGTGATGCATTATATATAAGTTTATTAAGCCTGTCTGCCATTTCTGTCAGCGGAAGGTTAAACTCAAGATAAGAATATAATGAAGCATTTAATGTATTAACAAGAAGGGCCGCTGCAATACCTTTACCGGCAACATCGGCAATAATAAGGGCATACCTGCCATTCCCGATATCTATACAATCATAATAATCGCCTCCGACCTCACGTGAAGGTATATTTTCACCAGCTAATTCATATCCTTCAATTACCGGCAGAACCTCAGGAATAATCCTCTGCTGGATCGAAGCTGCAAGCAGCATTTCTTTTTCAATTCTTTCTTTTTCGAGTGACTCTTTCAGAAGAAAATTATTTTCAATCGCTGTGCGAACCTGACGTGAGATTGCCTCAAGCAGCATCATATCGAGTTCCCCGAATTCGATAACACCTTTACGGGATTCCTTTTCCGAAAGGACAAACCTGTAAAGAGTATTCCTGAATTCAAAGGATGATTCAATCTTATAATTACTATTTAAGATTTTATCGGCGGGCATACCGGGAGGAAATGTAACCTGCCCGGCAATTTCCTTATTGCCTTCCGCAATGCTTATTAATGCAGATGAGGAATTGGTCAATGAAACCATTCTTGCGAGAGCCATCTCAAAGAGGATATTCTGATTTTCAAACTTTGCCAGGTCAATACCCGTATCAATCAGATTATTTAACTGCAGAATTTTTTCGTTGAGATCGAATATGAACTGTTTTTCTTTTTTCTGATTAAGGAAGGATTCATATGCGCTGGAAAAAACCTGAAGAAGTATCTGGAGAGTTATTTTATCAAAGTCAGATAATCCCTCACCATAAAGCTTGCCGCCCATCAGGATTCCCAGATAGGAATAATCAGTCAGGGGCAAAACGACTGAAGCATTATACTTAGCGCCTTGATAATATGAAGTCTGCTGCTTATGATCCTCAAATAATTTTTTATCAGCATCATCAAAATTTTGTGAGCCAATCACTTTCCAATCTGATTCCGGACCAGTTTTATGGAAAAGATGCAGGTCATGGATCATTAGATTTGTTCGAAGCAGATTTCCGAAATTTTTAAAGATCCCCTTCAATGAATCAGACTGAGTTAACAACTTAAATCCTTCCTGAAAGGATTCAGCCTGAAGAGAGAGTTTTTCAACTAATAGATTCTGTTCCAATTATTTAATTGTCCATTTTATTACTATTCGCCAGCGAGTGTCTTTTATGCAAGTTCCTTCATAGCAGAATCGAGAGAATCAGCCATCTGTGCAAACTGAAATAAGCCCATTATTTTAAATGTCTTTTCAACTGACGGATCCAGGTTAAGAAAGATTATCTTGCCCTCCCTGTCATTTATCTGTTCAATTACTTCAAGGAGGTAGGAAATCCCGATAGAATTAATAACCTTAGATTTTTCAAGGTCGAATATCGCATTCTTTATCGGGTTTTCAGAAAAGAACTGAGCTATTTTTTCTCCTGCCGTATTATTTATGTAGCCTTCCGTTTTAATAAGGAAAGTGTTTTCGAGTTTTTCTGTTTGTAAATTAAATTCGCCGTCCATTGTATTTCCAATTAAGTTAAGTTTTTGATGATTGATATCTTTGTACCAGATGGGCCTGATTCGATGCTCATATCATCAGAAAGCGATTTCATCAGTTTAATTCCCCACCCTCGTTTATTTTCACTACTTATTTTCTTTGAAATATCCGGGACTGCCACATTATCCGGATTGAAACCTTTTCCATTATCAGTGACCAGTATAGTCAGTTTCTCTTTTGTCATCAGGAATTCAACATTCACATAAGGACTATCCATGCCAGCGTGTTCAAACCCATTAATTATTGCTTCGTTTACAATGATCCTTGCCTCCCCGATCTTTTCATTGGTGATACCAAGGTACTTACCCATTCTTTCCAGACCTTCGACAGCTACCAGCTCAATATTAGGGATATGAGGAAGCTTGATTTTCAGATTAAAGTTTTCGTCCATAAGTGTATATCGGTATTTTAGTGAATATAATATTTTTTTATGTTAAAAAGTAAACATGAAAATTTCCTGACTCTTTTCATCCCCGGGTATTTTTTACTTCACCTTCAAAACTATAAATGTTATGTCATCCGCCTGTTCACGTTCTCCCATCCACGAGTCAGCAGTCTTGACCAGACTTTCAATTATCGATTCTGAAGGACACTCGGCTATCTCCTTAAATTTTTCTTTCACCCTCGGATAGTCATACATCTCTTCATTCTGATTCATTTGTTCGGGGAAACCATCTGTCATAAGCAGAATCGTATCGCCGGGTTTAAGGTCCTTTTCTACAACCTGGTAAGAAAATCTTTTCATTGCGCCCAGCGGCATTCCCTGAATAAGAATTTCCTCAACCTCTTTTGACTCGTTACAGTAATAATATACCGGAGGCATCCCCCCGCTTGTAATAGTCATTTTATGATCCATTATCCGCACTAGGCTGAAAGACATCAGGATCCTGCCGAGCTTGATTTCCTTAATCATCGCAGTACAATGACTCATAAATTCCTTAAGCTCAAGTTTAGCTGCATCCGAAGTAAAGAACCCTTTCATTAGTGTAACCATAATACCGGCCTGAAGACCGTGACCCGTGGCATCACCAAAACCTATATGAAGAGGGCCTCCGTCATGTTTAATAAAGTCGTAGTAATCGCCGCCGACTTCCGTAGCTGTCCTCATGAACGCTGCTATTTCAAGGTTAGGCAGCTGAGGCAGTGTTTTAGGCAGCATAGATAGCTGCATCTGCCGGGCTTCCTCAAGTTCTTTTGTTTTGCGTTCATTCTCAACTTCAATCGCCCGTTTCTCTGCTACTGTGGCTTTAAGTCTCAGCTCATTTTCACGTATCTGAGCTTTCTGTTCACGCCTGTTCAGTTCTATTCTCCTGGCACCGTAAAGGATCCCAAAGAAGATCACCACATAAATTCCGTATGCAGTTTTTGTTCTCCACCAGGGGGGAGTGACCTGGATAAAAAGGCTGGCTCCCGTATCGTTCCAGAGTCCGTCATTGTTGGAACCGATTACTTTTAGATTATATTTTCCTGGAGACAGATTAGTAAAAGTAATAGTGTGATCTGTCCCCAGCTGGATCCAGTTTTTGTTGAACCCCTTCAACATGTATTTATACCTGTTCTCAGCATTATTATAGTAGCTCAAAGCAGAGAACTGCAGGTTAATAATATTGTCTTTATAGGTAAGAAAAAGACTGTCCCGCTCTGAAATTCCTTTCTCAAAAATCGGTTTACCTTCCTTATCGTCTGTATTATAACGAGTATATTCTGTAAACACGACCGGCGGTATGAAGGTATTTCCCCTGATATCCGCAGGATTGAAAACATTAAAACCCTTGTTACCTCCGAATAACAGTCTGCCCGTCGCTTTGTCCTTTGCGAAAGCACTCTGGTTGAATTCATTTCCCTGAAGACCATCCTGGTAGAAGTAATTCGTAAAGTTCTCTGTCTGTGGATTGAATCTCGAAAGACCATTATTGGTACTCAGCCAGAGATTCCCGGAGTTATCCTGGAGAATACCGTAAATAAACTCATTGGGGAGGCCGTCTTTCTCGCGGTAGTTTTTAAATTTACTGGTTGTCCTATCATAAAGACTCAAACCTTTAGTTGTTCCCGCCCATATATTATCATTATTGTCAATGAAAATCCTTATAACATTATCATCCATCAGGCTTGAAGGATCCCGGGGATCGTTTTGAAGTTTACCTACTTTATTATCAGCAGGACTAAAAATGTTTATTCCTCCGCCGAAAGTACCGAGCCATATTTTACCCGAATTATCAATTGCTAAAGACCATACTGCATCAGAAGATATTGAATTTAAATCGTTCTCATCGTGCATATACCGCGTAACCTTGCCAGTTGAAGGTTCAAGTTTATTAAGTCCACCGCCGTAAGTACCTATCCAGATAACTCCTTTTTTGTCCTCTGCAATTGAGTAAATACGGTTATCGGAAAGTGAATTTATATCTGAAGGATCATTTTTATAATGTTTGAATGTCGATTTTTCAGGGTCGAAAACATTTAATCCGCTGCTGAACGTACCAATCCATAATTTTCCTGTTTTGTCACCAAATAAACTCTGTATCGAATTGCTTGAAATACTATTAGAAGACGAAGGGTTATATGTATAGTTACTAAACTGTTTTTTATTATAATCGAATCTATTCAGTCCCCCCTTCATAGTTCCTATCCAGTAAATACCACTTCTATCCACGCACATTGAAAGAACAGTATTATCACTTAGGCTATTCTTATTAGCAGGATTATTAGCAAAGTAATCAAATACCTGTGACGCAGTATAGAAATAGTTGACCCCTCCGGTATTTGTACCTATCCACATCATTCCGCTGCGGTCTTCGTATATGGAAAAAATAAAATTATCATTTATGGTTGTGGGATCAGAAGAATCATTATGATAATTTATAAAAGTTTCAGAGGCGGGATCAAACCTGTTAAGACCTCCTCTGACAGTTCCTACCCACAAATATCCCTTCCTGTCCTCAAAAATCGGCCATACAAAATTATCAGAAAGGCTTTTGGAATCATTGGGATCGTGGCGATAATGAGAGAACTCACCTGTTTTTTCATTCAGTCTATCTAAGCCATTAAACGTACCGACCCACAAATTTCCTGAGCGGTCGCGATAAACAGAATAAACTTTATCATCGCTCAAACTTGAAGGAATGGACGGATTATGCATATAAACCTGGGTCTTACCATTTTTTGGATCTATACGTTTTAAACCAGTGGCTGAGCCCAGACCTCCAATCCACTTAACACCGTCTGCATCCTGATGATATGCGCTAACAGTACTGAACCTTGCATTTTTCAGATAAACCTTATCTTTTGGGATCCTGACAAAAGATTCCGTCAAGCGAATGTATTTTTGGAATCCCCCTCCCTGGTTTTCGATATAGATTGTACCTGAAGTATCTTCATAAATAGAAAAGATAAAATTGTTTATTAGACTGGTTGAGTCTGCCGGATCATTTTTGAATACCTTCAGATTATATCCGTCATACCTATTCAACCCGTCCTGTGTACCAAACCAAAGAAAACCTTTTCTATCCTGAAATATGCATGTCACTGCACTTTGGGACAAGCCATCCGCTACAGTAAGATGATTAAACACTATATGATTTTGTGCTTTTAACGAGGGAAAAAACAGAAGCAGAAGCATCAATATCAAATAACTGATTTTTAGTCTATAAATAATCATCCCTCAAACCCGATCGACTTCATTACTCACAAGTCTTATAATATTGAATAGTTTTTACATAACATAGTCCCTGAACCTGCCTGAGGTTCAGGGACAATAATTTTTACTTTACTAAAATCATCTTCTTAGTTGAGACAAATGAGCCTGCACTTAATCTGTATATATATATACCACTGGCAAGCTTTCCTGCATTCCAATAAACCGAGTGATAACCGGCGTCCATATCCTGATCCACCAGGGTAGTTACAAGCTCACCAAGAACACTATATATCTTTAAAGAAACATGGTTTTTCTCAGGCAGCTGATAATTTATGGTAGTAGAAGGATTAAATGGATTAGGATAATTCTGAAGAAGGGCTATTTGATCCGGAACCGCCGGTTTAGTATTTACCTGATTTTGCGGAGCCGCAGGTCCTTTGGCTAAAGGAACCTGAATACAGTACAGCTTGCAGCTCCCGCCTAGACTTATATCACCTGAAGCCCATACGTCACCAGTTATGATGCAGCTTGTACCAGCCGTAAATTTTCCGGAAGGACAGAAGATGATTCCATTCCATATACCGCTGCCGTTCATACTAAAATTACCATGTGTTTCCAGAAAAACATCTTCCGGATTTCCATTTAAGACATTTAGCCTGAAACTGGTACCAATTGTAACATTTCCGGTTACAAAAATTTTAATTTTTCCTCCGTTTACATCCAGGTTTAATTTACAACTGCCATTCATTGAGAAAGAATCGAAATAATAATCACCGGCACTCAAATTTAATGATTTAGATGTACCAAGGCTTACAGAACCATAAGACCCAGGACTAAGAGTACAGCTATTGGTAATATTATCCCCGCCTGAATTAAAAACAGTTGGAGGAGGCATGGTAATCAGACTGTAGGTTTGGGGTGGTAGCGGCGTACCGTTTTCTGTAACGTCACCATAGATTATTGTGCTCCCACCCTTCGTAAGGGAGCCGGAGGTCGTTAAATTACCATATATCCTTACAGATGTCCCGAGGGTGACGTCACCCCCTCCGTCTAAATTACCGCTTACTGTGGTATTGCCATTGAGATGAACGATACCACCTGATATTATATTACCTCCTATAACAACGCTTGTGCCGCCCTGCATAGCCCCACCACTGTTAACGTCGCCAGATAGATGAGTACTTCCTCCAAGGGTAACGCTTCCATTAAATTTAATGTATTGACCAGTAATGCTGGTTCCTCCACTAAATGAACCCGCACCTTCCACTCCGCCATCAATATTAGCCGAACCATTTACATTAACATTTGCGTTGCTCGCAACTGTACCACTAAAGATGCGTACGCTGGTACCAAAATTAATATTTTGATTCGAAAATACCGGATACGGTGGAAAATTCGAAACTGGTTCCTCCGGTTCTTCAGACTTAGAGATAAAAAAGCTGTGCTGCGTTGTAAGCAGGTACTGACTATTATTTAAGGTGTCAGCAGCTACATTGTCAGATGCAATTACACTAACATCATAGTTTCCCGGCAAAGTGGTATTAAGATCTATACTATACTGACCATTTCCCTTTGGAGTTAAAAATCCCACAACTTTCTGACCGTCGGGAGAAGTGACCTGTACACTAACAATTGCATTATCAATCGGTTGACCGACAGTCTTTGTATGCTCACCCTGAGTACTGTTCTCACCACCCTGGGTTAACGTTGCATCCAAATGGACAACGACCGGAACAGGATTTCCATTCTGATCGTTAGTTAAAATGTATCTTTCCTTATTAGTTTTAAAATCGAGTACATAATCGGTTCCATTTGCCATATAAACCTGTATAGGCTCCGGAGCTGCAGGCGGAGTATTCTCTATTATTGCATAAGTCCAGGCGCCTATTCCGGGATTATTTATTCTGAAATATTTATAAGGAGCCAGTGATCCGGTAGTATACCCATTGAAGAATTCTATGTCATATGCTGCATTAGAGGTACTTTGATAATTATCCTGGGTAATTGCCGCTGCCGGCAGATTAGGAGGATCAGTTATAAATACTCCCGGCGGTAATAAAACTAGTGAGTATTCACTACCGGTCCATGAAATTCCCATATCAAGTGCAGCTCCCTGCCATGACAATCCGCCCTGCCACGATAATCCGCCCTGCCACGACAATCCGCCCTGCCAGGACAATCCGCCCTGCCAGGATAACCCGCCCTGCCATGACAGTCCGCCCTGCCACGATAATCCACCCTGCCACGACAGTCCTCCCTGCCATGATAAACCGCTTTGAGTATTAAAAAATTCACTATTAATATCACCTGATAAATAAGATATTTCCAGACCGAGCAATCTAAGCCACATTATATTTACCGCTGTCGGGATTTCATCGGAACCAGAAATTGCATAATATTCTCCATTAGTTTTATTGGCCAGGTAGCTCATTAGATCCTGCTGAGCGTTGAAACCTTCAAACCCAAGAGTATATATTTTTATTGTCGGATCAACATTTAAGTCAGTTATCAGGGTGAAAGGAGTTATATCACCGGCACTGAACAGGATTATCACTTTTTTATTAGATGATGATCCCTGAAACAATTGTTCAGCTGCTGCTATCCTATCGGCAAGGTTACCGGTGGCGTTCGGGGATAACTGGCTCAGTTGAGTCAATTTTGCGTTAAAATCATTTCCAAGAGGTTCAGAAACCGAACCATTTACCCAACCGATCCGATCTCCATTCCTTAACTTAGTTAGAAGTTCAAGTGCGGAATTCTTCGAAGGAACAAATCCATTTAAATCAGTGGGAGACGTAAAGCCAGCTGTACCGTCAAAAACTAAAACAATATCGTAATAAACATCATTTAGGTGGCTGTAAATAAAATTAATACCTCCGATATCATAAGTCGTGACATCTGATTGATTGATGTATGATTCCGGATGCAAATATCTCTTATTAGTCTCGCCTTTATCTATACGTCCGTACATGGTAGCGAACTGATTATTATTCTTCAGGTCAATTGTATAATTCAGATCCCCTGGATTATACAGGTCAGCCAGTCCGGAATAATGACCGGCTTCATGAGTTGCTGCATTTTGTACATCCACCTTTTCAGGATCCGGATTATTCGGATCCGCATTAGATATCCATGTGAAATGTTCACCTGTTGTGAGTGAAACCGGATCACCATTAAATGCCATATCAACATCGGTCATTTCACCAGTCAGCGCATTATATCTTACCCTGGTGAGAGCCAGAACATTTGTTGGCGCCCCTGTGGAATCTTCCCACATTTGAGATGTTGGGAACCAAACTATATTGTTAACACCATCCGCATCCCCTCCCCATTTCTCAGAACCGGGTAAAATCTTCCGTGAGTAGGTTAGTTGTTCAAGAGTACTCCAGGTATCAAATCCATTCTGTACATCATCATCAAATCCTTTTGCCACTACAGATGGTGCGATCTGGTAATCACTTTTTCCATCTTTCCAGTGCAAGGGTATTCCCGCAATGGTTGTGTTAACTTTGTAATGATTTCCTTCATCCTCAGATCTTACTATTAATTCCGAGAATTCCGAAGTACTTAATGCATTAAGCGAGTTATCCAACCTAGTTGCAGTAGCAGATACCACTTCGCCGGCCGGAAGAACAACGTCCTTGAAGTTGGCAAGGAAATCCGCTTCCCCGGCGATATCTGTGGTTACTTCAATTTCACCCAAGAAATTATGACCTTCTCTGGTGGTGCCTCCTGTATTAGAATAAAATTGAATCTTGTACGTTTGCTCAGGTATACTATTAAGACTTCCCTGAATAGCTGTACCTCCCCGTATATCAGGTAAAGCAGTTTCATCCTGCCAGCTGTATAGTGTGCTCAGGGCGGGGTATGACTGTGAATCGTTAGCTGATGTATTTAGTTTGATACCCAAATCGGTATTGTTATAAACGGAATTATAAAGTATTGAATTATTATTTCCTGATTCTACGAAAATACCCGCATTACTATTATTATTAACAATGTTGCTGTCCAGAGTATTGTTACTGCCATTAATAACTACACCGTGATCTGAATTCGCTGAAATGGTATTTCTTAAAAACAAAGATTCATCAGATGAATTTAAGATTATACCCGATGCCATATTCCCGGAAATTGTGTTGCCTCTGAAAGTTCCCTGACTATTATTTAGAGAAATTCCTCCCAGGTTATTATTACTAATTGCATTATTAGTAACCTGGCTGCCTGTACTGGAAACGATTGATATTCCGAATCCAGCATTTGAAGAAATAATATTATTTTTTAAAATACTGGTATCATTATTTATATCCACACCGTTACCCGGATTATCCGAAATATTATTTCCTAATAAAGTATTGGCAGTGGAACTGTTAAATGATACTCCCCCCGACACATTGAGCGAAATTGTATTATTTTCAATTATATTATTATTAACATTGTTAAGCGTTAACCCATAGCCCGCATTGCTGAGGATATTATTTGCAGATAAAACGCCAACCTGGTTATTATTGCCACCTGTAATAAACGTAATCCCGTTCCCCGAGGAATTTGAAAAAGTATTTCCATTAATGTTATTTGACGGCGAGCCGATAGTAATCCCCGAGATAATATTAGACGTAATATTGTTTCCGCCGCTTCCTGACAAGATAAGTCCCGACCCTGTTGAACTGCTGAGAGATAGGCCCTGCACAGTGATGCCGCCTGCTGTTATGGTGATTCCTCCGTAACTTCCCTGTGTTTGTATTAAAGGCGTACCGTTGTATCCCCTCTGAACCGTACCATCAAGTATAATCTCATCACTTATTTCAGGTAAAGCAGAAACAGGCTGTATATTGAGAAGTTCGTTGCCTAAGATATAAAAATATATGGTCTGCACACCCGTTAAGGCATTTGCTTCCTGGATAGCTGATCTGAGAGTAACAGTGCCTCCCCCGGCATCTGCCACGCCGTCACCAGGATACAAATCAGGTAAATCCTGGGTGGAATTAACAACAAAAAAGGGCAAATGATCAGTATCCACAACATCGGTAATATCAGTTATTCTTAAATAATTTTTCTTTGAGGAAAGATCCTTTAAAACAGGAGTTCCATAGTAATTGGTTATTTCAGTGAATGACCATCGTCCATATAAATACTGCATAAGGGAAGAAGGAATTGAGGAAGAGGGATCTCCATTGCCATTGCAGCTTTGCAGTTGATTTGAGTTTAATGCAGTTTTAAAGATCCTAACCTCCTCAATCAAACCGTTAAAAGCTTTATCCTCATAGTTTCCGATATATAATCCAATCCCGTTAGTAGAGCACTGATTTAATGATTCGTTACATGAGGCCGCCAAATCACCATTATAGTATAGTTTCAGGTGAGCTCCATCGTACGTCCCTGTAAGCCGGATCCAGGTAAAAGCAGGTAATGAGGGAAATGTATTGGCCGTACTTATTGGTGTACCGTTCCCGACTCCAAAATAGGCGGTTCCATCCTGGACATACATTGTAAAAGAAGAACCGTCTGAAACAGCTCTTGTAATAATTGTCATCTGTTTCCCGGGATTATCGCCTAAAAGATAAACCCATGTGTCTACGGTTATCTTTCTATTAGAGCTGGAATAATTGCTGTTAAAATAAGCGAATCCGTTCTGGTTTGCATCACCATTGACTGGTTCACCATCGAGTATCCTCAGTGAGCTGGTTGAACCATTTAATAGAAATGCATTATCAGTGCTGTTTCCAAAAGATGAACTGCAGCTGGTAAAAAATATCAGTAAAGAAAATAAGGCAACATATTTATTATAAATTCTTTTCATATGCTTCTCACAATATTAATTATTTAGTGAATGTTGTAATTCAGATCTGTTAATCTTATTCAGTTTTTATATAGGATTGAATCTCTTTTTTAAGTGAGGATATTTCCTGGTTATATGATGTAATGAGTTTTCCGTTTTTATCTCGATACAAAGTTAATTTCCCATCTTCTCCACCGAGAACTTTGTAATTCATATTTTTATCTTTTGTGATGAAAAGTAATACCTCCTCTTCATTACTAAATCTTGGCATATGTGAATATAGCTCACCAACATCTCCAACTTCTCCGCCGGGTGTAACCAGAGAAAGGGTTTGTCCAGAATAATTGCCCTTTAAATATTCATTCTTCTGAATTACAACATTTGTATATATCCGAGATCTGTCGCTGTTCCAGGAAGAGTTTTGTCTTATAACTTTCCCGGTTAAAATTAGATCAGCTTTTTTTGATAGAGATTTGATCTCAGCCTTAAATGTCTGTGAGTGGCTTTGAATCTGTATAAAAAAGACAAAGAATACCGCTAAGACAAATAAACTGCCTTTCGACTTCATAGTACGCCTCCTGAGATAATAAATTATTAGAACTAATCTAAAACTATTAATACATCCTGTGTTAGGATTTTTCGTGCATAATATTGGATTTTCACAACACTCTGAGTGAAAATAGGCAGAGAACAGAACGATTACTCAGTAAAACAGGTAAAGGGGGTAAATGATGGGAGAGATATTAGCGGAAATATTTACAAAAAGCAATAGTTTTGGGAGGTAAACCAAATTATAATTTTTGATCGGTGATAATTGAGATTGGGTAGATCAAAATGATCCAGTCAGCTGCAATAGGCCCGGACTTCTTCCTGCAACAAACTTCTTAATTTTACAGTTTCGCTGAGGCAGTACTTGTCCAGTAAACCTTCTTCTTGAATGTAGTCCCGCCGATAAGCGAAATAAACACAATTGGTGAAGGATCTTTTGAAAACAGTCTTTTTATACGTGAGTCCAGGTCAGTTTCAAGATAATACTTTCCCCCGGGTGCAGGTTCTGATATCTTTTTGATAAGAGGAATAATTGCACCTGACGTCTCCCCGAAATAGAGATAGATTAGGAATATAGCCGGAAAAGTGAGATCAGAAGCGGGCTGACAATTCATTGAAAGAATGAGTTTTGAATTTTCAATAGCTGCTGAATTCAGATCCAGAGGTAATCCTTCAGGGGTAATCTTATTTGAAGTGGTCAGCAACCCACTACGTACAAGCTTTGCATTATTTTTAATCAGCTTCTGATAGGCATTTGTACCCGGTACTTTTGCAACTTTCCAGATTTCCTTCAGCATAGGGGAAGAATTTACAGAGAGAGCAAGAGCCACAGTGGAAGCAAAGTTACTCCGTCCCTGCACTGCAGCAGCCGACTTACTTATTTTGAAGTTCACGGGCGCCTTATAATAAAAAGATTTACCATTCCGGTTTCTGATAATGAGATCCCCAACTTTACCGCTAGGAACTCCAATGACAGGTGATTTTAATAAAGCCATAATTATCCTCCATATTTAATGTCTAAAAATAGTCATATTTATATAATATTTCAAGTGCAGTTGAAGCGTAGTTAGAGCGCAGTTGGAGCGCAGTTAAAGCGCAGTTGAAGCGCAGTTGAAAGCTTTATGAGACGCTTAAAGGTAATAGTAAGACTTCGTACTTCCCATTGAGGCATTGCTTATGATGCAGATGCAGTAGTTATTATGAAATGAGATCTATTATTGGACTCCTTACAATGAAGGAAGCGGCTATTTCAAAGATTCAAAAAAGGAGTAGAGTTGAACGAGCAGGATAGAATATGCCAGGTGTTCTAAAGATCTAAAATTCAGAATGAAAAATCGGGATAATGCTTCTCCAGATATTTGCGGACTTCTATTATGTCAGATTTACTTGTGAGGTCAGGGACATGTTCGGCAAGAGGGTAACAATAGACTGAAGAACTATAGCGTCCAGCGAAAATACTAACAGCCTCCGGGAGTTCTTTTTCATCCCGGGCTGGGTGCGGCGGAAGGTTTTCCAGAATTGGAAATATAAGATTGTATTCCAGCGAAAAGAGATTCATACTAACACCAACGCAGCCGTGCTTGCTCTTCAATTCTATAATTTGTTCAGGGGAAGGCTTCTCTAAAATATTTTCCAGAAATCCTTCATCATTCTTTACCGTTACAGCAAACCTTTCTATTCTCTCCGAATCGAATTCGAGTGAGGAACGATCATAATCAATTAAAGCTCCCATGAACTCTGTGTTGAGCACAATTGAAAGCGCTTTTATGGAGTACAGGTTATCACTATTGCAGACAGAGAACCTGCTCCCCGCCCATTCCGGTTTTGATTTTAGTCCCCACCATAATGCATCAGCAGTACCTAATGGTTTTTTTCTTCCCGCAGGGATTTTCTGAACCGCGTAGGAAATTGTGAGTCCATTGAATTCATTATTCTTTTCTTTTGTGCCGTAATATTCCTTTATGGAATTATCATTTTCACCTATGACAAGTACAATGTCGCAGTACCCGGTTTCACGGGCATTGTATAAGAGGTAATCGAGGAAGGGACGGTAGTTTTTTCCTACGCCAATCATCGACTTAGCTTTTTCGTCGGCGTCCTTAATGAGCTGTTCGTTAATAACGGGAGATACTTTGCCGGTAAGCTGCGCACCCATATTCTCCGGCATAGGTTTTCTCATCCTTGAGGAGATGCCGCCGGCCAGTATGACTAATTTTCCTTTATGCATTCTTATAAATTTATGTCTGGAAAAAGATTTCTCACCTCGTCCTAAATGAAAACCCGAGGCCAATTAGACCTGTTCCTCACGGGAGCCTTCGTCTGTATTAATAATGAATGCCTGTCCCCCCGCATCTTCAATTGCCGCCTTAACACTTTCAGTGTTATCAGGGGCATAAACAAACATGCATCCTCCTCCACCCGAGCCATTTATCTTTCCGCCAAGAGCCCCGGCTTTCATTGCGGCATATAACATCCTGTCAATCTTAGGCGTAGAAATGCCCAGCACATCCTTTAAAATCTCCTGATGATAGTTCATTAGTCTTCCTATTTCCCTATCATCGGGTAAGGACTTATGCAGCTCCGCCCTGGCAGCCTCTGTAAGGTCCCTGTTCTCTATAGTTCCAGTAAGCAGCCGGAACTGTGAAGCAGTTAAATATTTTTCATAATCCCCGAGCGAGGACCTTTTAATTTTTAACAATGAAAAATCGGGATGAATTTCCTTAAGTAATGCATCAATTTTAATTATCTGATTTTTAACATTAGCCAGAATAAATTTGGTGTTCTTTGGTTCCAGTGAATTCCCCAGTACAAAGTTACCGAGAGGCACCAATATTCTACTTACTGTTAAAGCCGGAGAGAAATCTATTGAGATGATACCGCCTATTGCCGTCGAGAAATGATCCATCATCCCCCCGGGTTCGGAAAATTCAACTACTTCGGCATCGTGTGCATACACTGCAAGCTGTTCAGGAGACAGAACTTCCGCCTGATCGCTCATCCTTACCAAAAAATTTATCCAGGTTACTACGAGTGCGGAAGAACTTGAGGTACCCGCGTTGATTGGGATTTTTCCATCCACTCTACAGTCGAAACCGGTTGAAAAGGTAAAGCCTTTCCTGAAGAGAATATTCAGCGAGCTCCTGAAGTAATCTCTTTCCATATGATAATTAATGGGTTCATTAAGATCGATTAATTCGCTGTCCGAAATATCCGGAAGAAATATGCGGATCAGTTTGTCGTTTCTTCGTTTTCCGGCTAACCTGATCCTTAGTGAAACTGCAGCGGCAAGAACCGGCAGCCCGAGGTAATCCTGGTGTTCACCGAACAGGCAGACTCTGCCCGGAGTGGAAATTACCAGTTCACTTTTTAATTTAGTCATAACCGGCTGCACTCAGTTTGTATAACTCCTGAATAAACCGCCGATAAAATATATTATCATACCTCCAACTGCGATATAAGAAGCTGCAGGGCTACCGGTACTGCCGGCAAATACACCTACCAGGAATAATACTAATCCTGAACCAAAGACAGTCAAACTTAATTTCCCTTTAAGCGATTTGGGAATGATATTATAAACATTGCTGCTGTTTATTTCTTCATCGCTAGTAGTTCTTGCCCTCCATATCGCATCAATACTTGCATTCGATTCTTCTTTATAGAGAAGACTGATTACGGGAGTTATGAGCAAAGCTGTACCTGCTGTAATGAAAGTAGTGACGTTAAAGTTCAAGCCATAAAAAAACTGACCTATTATACCGGAAACAGCACCGGCAATATAGCCGCCGACTGCTCCCTGCCAGTTAATCCTTTTCCAAAGCAAACCGTAAATAACTGCTATTACAAAAAGAGGCATATCCATAATCGCGATTATAGTAAGGTAGGCATTCACTGCTCCGCCGAGAACCGGGACGAGGTACGCAAAAAGTATCATGCCGATGCCAGTAATTAAAGTAATTACCCTTGCAACCTTAAGTACGTCCTGATCTGTTGCTTTTCTATTAAGCACATTTTCGTATACGTCGCTGGAGAAAATGGTGGCTACTCCATTTAGATTTCCCGAAATAGTTGACAGCTGCGAGGACAATAACCCAACCACAACCAGACCCATGACGAGATTAGGAATAAGAGAAGTAACAAGTACGGGGAAGGCCGAGTCGGCATTCGAGAGATCAGGGAATAACACCCTGGCCGCAAGACCGGGTAATATCCACAGAAGAGCAAATGGTGTAGTAATAATACCGGCCATGACCATACCTTTTGCAACACTCCTTGTACTCTCAGCACCGAATGCCCGCTGAAGCAACCCCTGATCAACACAAGCCCATTCTATACCCAGCAAAAAGATTGCGAGGACAAATTTCCAGTCGTATGTTCCGCTATTTTTAATGAGAGTAAGAGCGCCTTCCGGAAGTTTTTCAGAAAGCCCGGGAAACCAACCAACAGCGCTCATTACAAGGGGCAAAAGAATGAGAGCGCTTGCCAACATAAGAACGAACTGAATTACGTCTGTAAAAGCAACCGACCACATCCCTCCCAGGATAGTATAAAGAATTACAACGACAGAGAAAATAAGAACCCATGCAGTGAATGAATCATACCCTGATATTGACTGTGCGGCTATCACCGCTGTATAAAGGACAACGCCAAGCCAGAAGCTTAATCTCAATATCCAGAGCAAAGCGACAAAAGTTCTGACACCTCTACTATACCTTTTTTCAAGAAACTCCGGAATGGTACGGATCCTGAGTCTCCTGAAAATAGGTATCACAAACAAGCCGGAGAAGACCATTGCCATATTACCTGTCCAGGTCTGCCAGATTATAGGAATCCCTTCCTTATAAGCTATACCTGCCTGTCCGACAAAACTGTAAAGATTTACATTGGTTGCTGCCAGCACAGCAGCAAGAATAAAAGGAGTCAACTGTCGTCCTGCCAGATAAAAATCATCAGAGCTGCCTACCCACTTATAGAATATTGACCCCACGTAAAACATTCCGCCAAGAAAAACAAAAACGATGATATAATCTATTGTTATCAAGTTCCCGCTCCATCATTGTTTTTTTTAGCATTCATTTCGGACCGTTTATGCTGCACGATTTTCCTGAATTCCCTGATAGGAACCAGGATCCAGATCACCATTATTATAAACCCTATCAGCCAGATAGACCAGGTTATCCAATCGAAATACATTCGATCCTCGATTTAAATTATTATATGAATGTTTTAACGGTTAAGAATTTTTAAGGATACCAAGTTCCCGGTTCTCACTCCATCTTCCTCTCGTAAAGTCAGGAAACTCCAATGGTACATTTCCCAATTCAACTGAAAGAACTGAGAGAGGCGTTACGACCGACAAGGAAGCAGCATCGTATACGTCCTCATCCAGAAACCAGCCGTGATTAAGGCAGTCAATCAATCTATAAATCATGACGAAATCCATGCCGCCGTGCCCGCCGTATTTTTCGATACCGTCTTTAAGCTTAAGCCAGAGCGGATGCTGATATTTTTCTTTATACTCATTATATTCCTGTTCACCCATCCAGGTATGTCCCTTGTCGAAATCGACCAGCGAAAGCCTGCTGGGGTATCCTTCGTGGTAGCCTCTGGTTCCGGCAAGAGCATTGATCCTGTTATACGGACGAGGCGTAACCACATCGTGCTTAACGAAGATCATTCTTCCCTTCGAGGTTTTAATGAGCGAACTGTTCATGTCCCCGTGTTTATAACCCGTCCGGTTATAGAACTCATTTGTGCTTTCGATTTCTCTGGAATATTCATCAAGAGATGCCTGAAGAGAACTCATTGATACAATTTTATGAAACGAATCTCCCCTATTTATATTCATGTATTGTGCGACAGGACCCAGACCGTGTGTCGGATAAAGGTTGCCATCCTTAACTACGTGATGGCGGATGCGCCACATATTGTAGTAATAATCAGGGCTGAACATAAGCTCCCGCAGGTTATGTATATAAGCGCATTCCGCATAGGTAAGAGTTCCAAACAAACCCTGCTGAGCCATATTAAGAATCCACAACTCTTCATCACCGTAACAGACATTTTCCATCATCATACAATTGCGCTGTGTCTCTTCAGCTGTGTCTACAAGTTTCCAGGTATCCTCTAATGTTATGGCTGCAGGAACTTCTGTAGCCGCATGCTTTCCGTTTCTCATCGACTCAAGACACATCGGAGTATGATATTCCCATGGTGTGGCAATAATGACAAGATCTATATCATCTCTCTTAACCATCTCTTTCCAGCTGTCGAGCGAGCCTGTATAAACAGCTGGCTTCTGCCCGTGTCCCGAATTTTTAAGCACCTCAAGAGCAGCATCAATTTTTACCTTCTGAACATCACATACAGCAGTTATGACTGCTTTATCGGGGCAAAGAGAATCAACAAGCGTAATATGATCCGTCCCCCTGTTACCCAGGCCTATAAATGCAACCTTTACCTGCTTCAGCGGAGGAACAGTTAAACCGATAACCGATTTGCCTTTTGCGGCAGGGGGAGCTGAAAGCTTTTCGAATTTATCGAGCAGTTCATCACTGCTGACTTTCGGCATGATGGAAGAAAAACCAAGAAACGCACTGCTCAGTGCTGAAAGAGTAATAAAATTTCTGCGGGTAAGATTTGTTTTCATTTATAACTCCGAAAAATTATTAATCCGTCCATTTTACTCCCTTAAATTTTCCACAAACAGATCCTTATGGAGAGGGATTTCCTATCTAAGATTTCTCCCTCCGGTCGAAATGACAGTATCGCCTATTTAAGCTTCGCCAACGACTCTCAATATTAGTTGATTGGGACAGCTTTTATCAACAGATGTTTCTTAAACGGAACGTTAATCTTCGGATTTTCACCTTCCACAGATGCGATGTTCCTATCATTTTCGTAATCAATGATCTTATATTTACCGCCGGATAATCCTCTCAATTGAATATCACCATTCCAGGAATCTGCATAGAAAGCATAATACATGGTATCGTTCTTCTGAATTGCGTGGGTTTCAGGCTTATCATAACCGATATCATAAAGTCCCCCTTTATAACAGCCTTCAGGAAGCTGATTTTCTTTATAGACATCCAGCCATTTCTGCCATATTATTTCCTTTTGAGGAGTAAGTACAAAATTTTTATGTTCAAGGCGATCTGTAGGGTAGGTAAATTTCGTCCCCACAATTCCACCGACCCCTACGGCAGAAGCAAAATCATTCCCGCTGTCGCTTAACTCGACATGGTCGCCGAAATAAGGGGAATTGCATCCCGTTAATGCCTTCAGGGTTTTACCTTTGAGCCGGATCTGCCAGGAGGATTCGGGATCAGAACTTACTGTCTGGTTCATGTACGGCAGATTATAAAATGAATATTCGGTTCCACAGGGACATATCTGAATTACCGCATCCGGTTTAATGCTTAAAGCAGCATCTATTATAGCTTTAAATAACAGCGGAAGTTTTTCAGAAGATTCCTCCGGAGATGAGTGATGATGAGCCGGGTTATAGCACGGAGGAGCCCCGTTAAGATGCTGCCCGTCTATTTTCAATCCGTCGTATCCCCACTCGCCAATGATCTTCTTTACGAGATTAACGTGGTAATCGATAACAGGCTGGTAAGCGGGACACATATAATAGCTATCCCACCACGATATATCCTGTGTTGAACTGTCTTTATTGAGCAGCAGATATTCAGGATGTTCTTTAATAAGATCAGTACCCGGGTCAAGAGCCAGAGGAGACCACCACAGCATTGCTTTCAGTTGATTTTTATGAATCTGATCAACAAAACTCTTCATATCAGAATCGCCGTTGGGAAATCTCTTCGGATTAAGATGCCAGTCCCCTTCCGCAGTCTGCCATCCATCGTCAAGGGTTGCCCATCCATAACCCATCTCCGAAACTTTCGGAAGTGTACCAAGCACCTCATCTATAGTAAAGTTTCTTTCATAACCCCAGGCACACCATTCCGCCTGATAAGTTGAAGGAGTAAACTCAGAAAATTTTATCCCTCTTTCCTGCATTATCTTACTGAAAGTCTCAAGAGTATTGAAATAATCACCACTGTGAACAGAAACAAACGTTTCATAAGTGTCAAATGAATCGCCCGGGGCCAGCTTCAACGGCTCGATAAATTTATATAAAACACCAAGGCTCGCCCCATCCTTTGCCGAAGTGAAATCAACCGGAATTGATACAAGTTTCGGGGAATTTTCAATATGTCCCACCGCCATACCAATATCAGGTCTCCATAGATCAGCAACGGGGGTACCGCCGCCGTAGTCGCTTGCATTCATTCCCAAATAATTTTCCTGGCTGAATCCCTGATTTACGGGCTGCACCCAGTTTCGCCTATCGGGATAGGTTGCACCCTGGAATGACCAGTATGAAGGCTGCACCTTTGCAGGAAGGAACCTGTAGTAATTATTCATCCACCCTCTAACAGTAAGCGTACCGGTTCCGGAATTCGTATAGGTGACTGTCATCATCAGAAAACCCGGGTGCTGCGGATTCACTTTCACCTTAATTTCTTTTGTGATATGAAGCCCGCCTTCTGAGAACCTCCCATCAAGAACCAACCCTTTAGCATCCTGCTTATTCACTTCCTCCCAGTCAGTAAGTTCAAAATCGGAAATGGTTTTTGCATCCAGCATTAATTGCTCAGAAGGAAAATAGTTATCCATCACCGGCAGTGAGCCGGAAATTTCTGAACTGATCCGGCTGTGCATTTTTTTGTCGTACTTAATTGTAATTGTGCCGTCGGAAAATTGAGGATCCTGTGAAGCAAATAGCGAATAAGCAAACGCTAATAAGAGAAGAGTTAAAATGTTTTTCATTGCCTGGTAAAGATTTTATTAAAAAAAACTATTACTTATAAAGTTTCACCGATTTTTAGAGTATGACGAAAAACTTGCCCGTCTTTGTTCCCAGCTTCGAGTTTACTACATAGAAATACACGCCGGGTGCGGCAAGCTGATTATATTCGTTCTTAAGATCCCATTTTGCGATGCTGGGAGTGTCGTTATTAAACGATGTATGCTCAATAGTTTTCACCAGTTCGCCAGCAGAATTGAATATCTTTATTGAAGCCTCAGCTGGTAAGTTGATAAACTGGATCTGGTGGTCGCTCAAGCCTGTCTCCCAAATTTCAGCAATCTTATAGGGATTGGGAACAACCGAGACTTTATCAAGATTCTTCGTCGCAGCAGGTGCCTGCGGGGTCACTTCTACAGTATTATTAGAATTATTCGGTGTATTGCTGAAACCATTCTCAAGCGGACCTATAATCTTATTACCAGTATCATAAGCAGCCACATAATACCTGTAGCTTAAACCATTAATCACATCATTATCAGTGAAAATATTTATTGTATCTCCGACATTGAAATTTTTGAAAGTATCAACATCGACTACCTGTCTTAACTGGGTCCAGTTATCGCTTCCCAGGTCGAACCACGCGTACTGGGGGATGGTTCTGTAGTTGCCTTTTATATCATCCTCAAGATCATACTGGACGAGCGGAAGATAATGGATACCTCCTTCGAAATCTTTAAAGGTCTTGCTGCCCCAGGTGATTCCGTCATCCTCGGACCTGTAGATCTTATAGCCTTCAAAGTCGGTTTCCTGCTCACTCTTTGTACCCCAGACAATTTTTACTTTTCTGTTCCCTTTGAATACCTCAGCAACCGGAGCCTTCGGCGCTTCTATTATCTGCCAATTGTTATTGTATAAAGTAACCGCTCTTTCAGCATTTACCTTTATATCTTTTTCGCTGGTTCCGAAGACAGTGGCAAATATAAGCGTATCACTTTCACCGGGATTTAATACAAATGGTTCTGATCCGAGAGTTTGAAGTCCGTCAGCACCAAGTCCCAGATAATATCCCTGACCTCCTTCGTCAGCATCAGGTACTCCGTTATGATCGAAGTCATCATCAATGCCGTCCCCGTTGCTATCTTCGGGATCATTAACATTCCTGATGTTGTAATCAAAATACCAGTCTGTTCTAGCGCCATTACCTGCGGGAGTTGTAGCTCCCATCCAGAAATGAAATGCATCGTATGTTGCAACCTTTTTCGAAGGACCCGGCATCTGTAAAGCCACAACTCCCGCCCATGCTATTTTATCAGGAGGTATAGTGCCTCCAAGCGGGGATTCCTCGTAGCCGTTGTCATCTGTGCCGTAAGCAAGCTGCAGATCGGGATCGTAGTAATGCCTGTCATCATCGTAACCGATCCCGGGATAGAACTGCGGTATAAAACTGAAGTCTGCATGAATTGCAGCCCGCATATCCGTAATAGGAGCAGTACCGATGTTCCGGATTACATAAACCCAGACAATAAAATCTTCATACAATGTTCCTTCCCAAGCCATCCCCCTGACAATCATCTGTGTTTTCAAAAAATTGGGATGCGGATTGTTTGATGTCAGCTGATCAGTACCTCCCCAGGCTTCAACAACAGAGAATGTTTCCTGGTTAGCGAGCTGCTTTCCTCCCGGTCCAAAGCCCGGCCACCCTGTAACAGAATCAAATTCTACCGGATCATTAAGCACCGGGTACTCAGAGGGCCATGGATCAGGCCAGGTTGAAGGGTCTGTGCTGAGAATTGCAGACGGCGAATTAGAATTAACGAACTGTGCATATGGATAAAAATGTTCTTCATCCCAGAAGGCAGCAGGTCCTTCATCAAGTGTAGCATCACAAAAGGCAGTATAATCGCCTGCAGGGTCAGGCCATCCGCCAACAACTCCAGGATCCTGATCTATCGGGGCGCCAAGCAGCACACCGACACAAGTACCCCAGCTTATTCCACTTCCTGCAGGGTACTCAAAAGAGGGTTCCCTTGCAAGGGAGGTAGTTTGTTCATTACCGTTGCACAGAAGTCCCGTATTATTGAAAGTGGTCCGAACCTTATTGATATCAAAGATATTCCAGCGCTGGTTGACCATAGGATTATTCTGCCCGAAGCTTAATCCTGATAGTATAACTATAGCTAATAAATATTTTTTCATGGCCGTCTTTCTTATTAACTATAGATTAAACTGAAGCGTAAACTGATTCAGTATACCAAAGTCCCCGTAATCAAGGAACAGGTAATCCAGTTTCAACTTATAATCGATTATATTCTGAAAATCCAGACCAAAACCAGCCGTGTAGTTCACTTCATTGTAATTAAATTTATATCCTCCCCTGAGATAAACCATCCTGTATAGACCAACTTCAGTACCTACATTATGTCTTACTTTGAAGTCCCTGCTGTCAAACAGGTCGTAAGCAACAAGCCAAGATACCTGGTCATTATCGAGAATGAAGTCGGATACTCCGAATCTCAGCAACAGGGGAAGATCCCATTCAATTGTAGAAAGTTCTGCAGGGATTTGCTTGTTGCCAGGATTATCAGGAACGGAATAAGTAATTGAAAGGTCTTCTCCTTTGAACTGCATTTTAGTTCCGAAGTTCGACAGTGCAGCAGCGAACCTGAAGTTGTTATCGAAGAATGAGGTGAGAAATACTGCGCCAAGATCAACTGCAAAAGCATTTGCTGTAGCATTTGCAATCGTCTGGTTAATAAATTTTACCTTCACACCGAATGAAAACCTGTCAGTTAATTCCCTGGCATAACCAAGACCAACTGCAAGGTCACTTGCCGAAAGGAATCTCCCGGTTCCGTCCTGATCGTAAACAGTAGTCTCTTCAATCTTTCCGTAATCGAGATACTGAAGATCCATACCGAAAGAACCAACTCCTTCCACCTTGTAAGCCGCCGCTACATATGAGTTCCGGGTTTCAACCAGCCAGTCCATGGTAGAGATCGAGACAGCGAAGTCATCATTTATCCTGGTCATTGCTGCTGAGTTCCAGAAGAGTGCTTCCGGGGATGCCACAGTGGCAATTGCCGCATCACCCATCGACATCGGTCTCGAACCGACGCCAATCTTCAGAAAGTTTGCTGCAGATGTTCCCGAGTAATCCACATCCTGCTGGGCAAATACCTGACCCGGGGATAACAAAAACGATAATACTGCTGCCAAAAAAATTCTCTTAATCAGTTTGTATGTATATAAATATTTCATAGCCTGTTCCTGTTAAAGAATTACAAAAAATTTCCCTGTTACAGTGCCTGCAGGTGAACTTATCACATAAAAATAAACACCCGGGGCAACGAGCTGGTTGTACTCGTTTTTAAGATCCCATTCCATTATGCTTGAGTTACTGTTTTTTTCCAGTGTTTTAATCAGTTCACCGGCTGAGTTGAATATTTTTATTTCAGCCTTCTGAGATAAGCCTGTAAACTGCAGGATATGTTCATTCCAGCCTGTCTCCCATACCGCATTTATGATGTAAGGGTTGGGTACTACCCGAACTTTATCAAGACTCCCAGTCGAAACTGCGAGTTCGGGCCTGACACTGACCGTATTATTTAATTCTTCGGGTTTTGAAGCGGCGGAATTTTCGAGCGGACCTATAATTCCGTTGCCCGAATCATACGCTGCAATGTAGTACCTGTAATTAATTCCATTTAAGACACTTCTGTCTACATAAACATTAACTGTGTCGCCATCCTGAAAGTGAGTCAGACTATGGTTCCCGAGATCGAATCCCGGTAGAGAATCTCCGCTCACGACGAAACGCAGATTATTCCATTTATCATCACCGAGGTAATACCAGGCGTATTCGGGTAATGACTGGTAGTATCCTTTTATTCCGTTTTCAAGATCGAATTGTGCCAGAGGAACATAGTGGACGCCACCCTGGAAGTCGGTGAAACTTTCACCCCCCCAAGTCTGTCCGTCATCCTGCGACCTGAATATCTTGTAACCTTCGAATTTGGGATCGTGCTCACTATTAATTCCCCAGATAAGTGTTACTTTTTTATCGTCAACAAATGATTCAACCAGCGGCGCATCAGGAGCCTTTAACGGCTTCCAGTTATTACTGTACAGTGATATCGCACGTTGTGAGTTTGTTTTTATTTCCTGCTCGGTTGCGCCGAAAATAGTAGCAAATATTAAAGTATCCATTTCACCTGGCTGCAGGGTAAATTTGTCGGAGCCAACAATCTGAAGACCATCTGCACCGCTCCCCACATAGTAATTAGGTCCGCCATCCTGTATATCGGGGATTCCATTTCCATCAAAGTCATCATCAATACCGTCTCCATTACTATCCTGCGGGTCATTTTCATTCAACAGGTTCCATTTATAATACATCTCCGGATCACCTCCGCTTCCGGAATTGGATGTCTGTCCTTCCCAGAAATGTGCGGCATCATATGTCTTTACTTTGCCACCAGCGCCGGGCATTTTCAAAACAAGCACACCTCCCCAGCCAATATCCTCAGCGTTAAGTGCACCGCCGCCGATCGGATTTTCCTCATAGCCATCGTCATCCCATCCGTAAGCAAGCTGAAGGTCAGGATCATAGTAATGCCTGTCTGCGTCCTGCCCTATTCCCGGAATGAATGCAGGAAAGAAACTGAAGTCTGCATGAATACCCATTGACATATCAACAATAGGTTTATCAGTAGGATTCCGTATAATGAACACCCATACAATGAAACTTTCGTAAAGAGAACCTTCCCATGCCATACTCCGCATCATCATCTGGGTCCGAAGCCATCTTGTCTGGCTGTTACCCGATCCCAGCTGATCCGTGCCGCCCCAGCCGAACATATAGCTGAAAGTTTCCTGGTCTCCCAAAGTTTTACCGTCTGCCCCGGCACCCGGCCAGCCTGTTTCGGGATCTAACAATATTGGTACAGTCGGCAGATTATTATTAGTAATATTCTCACCTGACATTCCGTCTACAGGGTAGTAATTAGGAAGTGCGGCGGGCCAGCTTGAAGGCCAGGAGGATACGTCTGTGCTGACGTTTGCTTTCTCCGGGTTGATAAATTCCGGATATGGTGCAAAGTGTTCTTCATTCCAGAAATCAGCAGGACCTTCATCCATCGTCCCGTCGAGATAAGGATAATTTTCAGGGTTAACTCCCCCTACTACCGCCGGGTCCTGCGGATAAGGCGCCCCCACTACTACCGCCACACAGGTACCGTACTCCTTGCCGCTTCCCTGGGGATATTCAAACGATGGTGATCTGGCATTATTGTAATTCTGATTATCTCCGTCACAAAGCATGCCCACATTATCAAATACAGTGGCAACTTTATTGATGTCCAGCTTATTCCACCTCTTATTATCCATCGGGTTCTGCTGCTGAGCGAGGGATAAAGAAGTAAGTACTAAAGCTATTATAATGACAGCCCGGAGAAACTTTTTATTCTTATTACTAGTCATAAGGCTAATTCCATAATTTTATTCCTAACCGGATTGTTCTACCCGGCCCGTACATACTCGGGTTATTTGTATAATCGTATGAAGTGGCTTCATTTGCATCCTGCCCTGCCACACCGGAATCTGCATATACCCACCAGATGTTCCGGTCATTCGTAAGGTTGGTTACCTGGACAAACAACTGCTGTCCGAAGCCAAAGAATTTGAAGTTTTTAAATAGGTTCATGTCGAGCTGGTGTACAGCCGGGGAACGTTCGCCGTTCGGATCAAATGAGGACCTAGTATAAGGGAACCCGGATGAGATACTACCATAAAGGGAGAATCCAAGTCCGTTATCCATCTCAAAGTGAAGATTACCCTGGAAAACATGCGGCTGATCCCAGTTTGCCGGGAAAGTTCTTGATTCGTCAGTGGGACGCTCGAATAAAATAGATGTACTAACCAGGGTATTCGATAAGGTGTAATTAAAGAAAGCTGAAAAGTGATTTGAGAATTGTTTCTTCAAGGAGAACTCAATTCCTTTTACTGTCGCGTAATCGATGTTTCCCATTACCTGGAACCTCTTGCCTTCACTGGTTTCATTAAGGAGTACACCAATCAGGTTATTTGTTTTCCTGTAGAAGGCGGTAACATCAAGAGAAACATAATCACTCAGCAATGTCTGGAGTCCGAATTCATAATTCACTGTTTTCTCAGGTTCAATTGTTGTGGCAGCCAGAGGAGTATTTTCCAACTGAGGGTTCGGGCGGTATTCTCCTGATGCAGAGACATAATAAGTACCCTGAAATACTTTATAATAATTCGGGAACTGGTAATAATGTCCGTAACCGAACCTAACTGCAGCCTTATCGGCAATGGGGAAACTTATACCGAGACGCGGGGTAACATAAAAATCAGCTTTTGCGTCCTCCACGGCTGCATCCGGGTTACCGTTCTGCTTAAGATCGACCAGTACTTTCCTGTTTGTATTTATATAATCGAACCTGGCGCCAAGATTAATTATCATTCCCATATCTTCAAATTCCATTTTCTCATTCACATAACCATCCACCTGGTAAGGTCTATAGTTATACTGTTCAAGCGCTTCGCCTCCATCGGGGTTTCGTCTTGTCAGATCAGTCTTCAGCATCTGAAGGGTTGATCCTACAGAAAGGTTATGAATTTTGTTGATCTGCCAGACGTAATCCAGTTTTGCTTCCTTCCTGTTGAAATAGGTATTGAAGAACACCCAGTCCTCACCAATGATAGAAAATTCTGCGGTACCGTTCTGCGGAACTATACTGTAGAGGGACAGATCGTCGTAAACACTCGACTTAAATTTTCTTTCGTAATTAGCCAATGAGAGCTCAACATAACTTCTTTCATTGATAAGGTAGTTGAACTTTACGTAGCCCAGATTGTCAGTTAGCCTGACCGGCGGCGTTCCGTAGGGATTGTATTTGAAATAATGGTTATATACTCCCTTATTCGCCTTCGAATAAAAACCGCCCAGTGTGACTTTAAAGCTAGGAACTGCCTGCCAGATTATTTTCGCAAAATCGAATTGTGTATCGCTGAACTGCATCGGAACTCTTTTGGGTGTTCCGCTCTTATCAGTTCCCTCACTGTTTACATAGTTCGGGTAAATATACCCGAATATATAACCGTCAGTACTGAATGTACGATGAGAATAGATAAAACCAAGATTACTATAAAAAGGCAGTGCTGCGGACATTGAAAATTCGAGACTTCTTGTGTTCTCTGAAACTGCATCTATACCGAAATTATCAGTAAACGATTTAATAGCAAATTTAGGGGTAGCCGACATATCGCTCGAACTTGATATTTTTACCACACCCGACATTGCCTCCCCATACTGGGGTGCAAACGTTCCCGTGAATGTTTCCATCGAACTGATTGCCAGCTCTCCCATCTGGTCAATATTGAAATCGCCCCAGAGCGCATCACCGACGTTTATACCATCCAGCAGGTATTCAGCTTCGTTTTCCCTGCCGCCTCTGAAATGGAGTCCGTCAGACGGCACTGTAGCAAACTGCCCGAATGCAGGCAAACTTGATACGTCACGGGTTAAGACCTGTTTTGTTACACCAGCCTGCTGAACCAGAACATCTTTAACAGTTGTAATCGGGATCTGCGATATCTCTTCTGCGGTTCTTCCCTGAAGTTTGCTGGTCAGGTCTTTTTGTACAGGAGGAATTCTATAAGATGTTACGGTCACTTCATCCATTTTAATGGATTCCGGCTGCAGTTCAAAATCAAGTGAAACAGTTAAACCGGAGGAAACCTTAACACCTTCAATTACCTGCGTATTGTATCCCAGCATCTTTGCCCTTACATTATGGGTACCGGAGGGAATATTAAGAATAAGGTAATTGCCGTCTTCATCGGTTGCATCACCAACCATCAGGTTTTCAATGAAGACGCTGCATCCTACTAACGGCTGCCCTGTTGAAGCATCCGTAATATTTCCTACAATCTTACCGCCGCCCTGCGCTGCGGCCTGAAACGACAATAAGATTACAGTGCAAAAAGTTAAAATGTATTTATTCATAGGATAACCAAAAGTTTTAATGCATTAATAGTTATTTTTCGTGATTGCCAGGTACTTTAAGCTGCCGCCGACCTTCGCACTTGAAATTCTTTTCATTGTTTTGGTTTCAATAATCTGAACAGTTGAATCGATTGGAGTCACAGCGTAAAGAAGTTCCTCAGCTGATGTTAGTCTTAACTGATCAACCTGGTATTCCCATTCAAGATGATCGGCAACAGTATTTGAACTAACATCGATCTTAAGTATACCTCCGATATTATCACCGCCGGTGCCTCTGTAATAGGCGGCGTAATAAAAATCTGTACCCATGGTTCCGTCAGTCAGATACTGGTAGCCCGGGTCAAGTACCTGCTGGGTTTCAGATTCAACATCAAAAACGGAAATTACACTTGAGTTGGTTCCCAAAAGGTAGAGACGACGACCGTCACTGCTGATCTCAATATCAGTAGGTTTCGTAGTTAAGCCGGATGATACTATATGAGAGTTAGTGAAATCATCCGCATCGACAACTTTTATATCGGAATTGGTAGTACTATAGAAATAAAGTTTCTTATTAAGGGGACTGAAGGAGACATCCTTAGGTCTGAAATCGTCGGCAAAGACATGGGTTGTTTCGATTGCAAGGGAACCCAGGTCAATCACTGAAAATGATTTGGCCGATGCGTTAGTAACATAAGCTTTATTATTTCCGAACTCTATATTTGTTGGTCCCAATCCTACCGTTATCTGACTTTCGATGGTAAAATTATCAGGGTTGACTACAGTGACAAGTCCGTCAGCAAGCTTAATACTTACGATAAAAAGTTTATCAGAATTTTTGTCGACTTCCAGAGCTGCGGTCTGGTAATCCTGGGGTTCCGGAAGCATAAGGCTATCGAGGAATTCATCCAGCTCACCCACCTTATAGATCATGTTCCGGTTGGATTTATCCCTTATGAAGCCAAGGGGAAAGCCGTTGTCGGAATATTCGCCGCTGGTAAAGAACCAGCTTGTTTCGGGAATGTCCTCATCGTTCGGGGAGATCATTGAATTCCCGTGCACATCCATAACTCCTCCTTTTACGGAGACAGTATAAAATTCTGCCGGGTTATAATTACTGATAGGTGTATAAACAACAATTGTATCTGACTCACCGTAAGAAAATGTGCCGTCGATCTTTCCGCTAACACTTTCTACGAGGATGTTTGAGGGAAAACTATTCAGATCCATTGCTTCATTAAAATAGAATTTAACCTGGTGGTCAAGTGGAAAGACCAGATTTGAAGCATCAAATCCTATCTTCACAAATGAGGGCCTTTCATTTTCAATAGGAGCCGGGGGCATCCTGTCAGGTAAACAGGAATTAAGCGTCAATGCTGCAATGGTCATCAGGAATAGTTTGATAATGTTCCTGGTCATTTTTTTCACCATAGATTTTCAAAGTATAGGAGGCTGCCTCAAGAATTATATGGGAATCTGTCATTTTGAACCGTGTCAGTTCGATCGATTTCTCAGTCGAAGACTTCCACTAAATAACAGCCGCTCTTCACTCTAAAGCCAGCCTCCACGTTTATTACTATTTAATTAACATCATCTTTTTTGTAACGCTGTACTTATCCGAACTGATTCTGTATATATAAGCACCGCTCACCATCTGAACACCATTGTCATTTTTACCATTCCATACAAGTCTCTGAAGTCCGCCATTTAGTTCCTGGTTATTTATTAAAGTCGATACCTTTCTTCCAAGGATATCAAAGACTTCAACTTTAACCATGGAGCGTTCAGGAAGAGAAAACTCGATTGTCGTTGTGGGGTTGAATGGATTCGGGTAATTCGAGACAAGTCCAAATCCATTTACTTTGGAGATACCTTTATCTTCTCTGACAGCAACTACTGATTTATCACCGAGCCTGTGAACACCAGGGCCGTCGATAAAATTGTAGTTTATTGCATAGTTCGCTGCATAATCATCGGTAATCGGATTCGGACAATATTCTTCATTATCCCAGTTCTCATCGCCAACAACATAGAGCCAGGGTCTTACATCCGTCCCCGCATTGATCACTGATCTCGGAACTGCGATCTCAACCACATTATCTTCTGAATTCTTGGCGAATGTTGCTATGGCACCATCAACCTCTGCAAATTCTTCATATGCACCAGCCCAATCGGCTATATATCTATAAACAGGGACTTCATTGCCGGTTGAATCAGGATGGAGTGCGGCGCTTAAGTCAACCATATAATCAACAGGAAGTCTCCAGAAGCCGCCATAGCCTAGGCCGGTTGTATCACCCCAGTTGACCTCGAAGAATAACTGGAACACGGGAGAATTTTCATAGTTATTGTACATCCCGGCAAATGTAGCACTCGGATCAATATCGATCCGGACATACAGGTTTGTAGAATCACTTGTTATATACATATCCTGGACATCGAACTCAGGACCGGTAGGCATATCGCCAAGTTCCTCGGCGCATTCACCAACATCGGCCGGCTGAATACCTGCAGCTACCCAATCAAGCAGATCGCCGTCGATAGTTATGTCAGACATTATCTGGTCGCCCTGATGAGCGTAAACCGATCCTCCGTACCAGAAATCATATTTCAGCATCGAGGCTCCGCCTTCTAAAGGAAGCTGTGAAGCTCCGGTAGCCCACTGAAAATCGGCTACTGAATAAACCCAGGGTCTGAACTCACTTCCGAAATTAATCATATTGCGCGGAACGGAAAATTCAAGTGCATTATTATCACTGTTAATTGCCATTGGAGCGTTCATTAACCATACAAATTCACCTTCCTGGTAGGTGGGATTTCTCCCGCCGGTGTATAAGTATAACTCAACGTATTTATCCAATGAATCAGGGTGAAGCGTCGGGGCAATGTTTATATAATAATTATAGGCATTGTTCCACCATCCCCAATCAAATCCAGTAGTATCGCCGATTTCTGTATCGAAATACATTTCAAATACAGGCGGATTAGAATAATTATAGAAATTATTGAAGTTAGCTGTAGGATCGAGATCAATCCTGCAGTAAACGTTTTCTGAATCGTGCGTTACATACACATGGCGGACATTAAAATCGGAATACTGCGGATCGGTTACTTCACCGTAGCTTTCTGCCGGCAGACCGGTATCCAGCGGATCGATTCCTGCCCAATCGAGCATATCCCCGTCAATAACGATCTGAGCGGGGGCTGAGCCAAGAAGAAGAATGAAGAACATCAGTGTAAAGATTTTTTTCATGATGATCACCTGGTTATTAATGAATGATTAATTATTTAAGCAATAAGAGTTTCTTAGAGTATAAGTTTTTTTTTGTTCTGAGAATAAAAAAGTACACTCCGCTGCTTAATTCCCCGGAATTATTTCGATCAGTATTCCACATAATCTTCTGTGCGGTATATTCATAGGGTTCAAATTTCTTTACTTCTCTTCCTATAATATCAAAAACCACTGCTTCGGTAATTTCCAGCGGATTTACATTGTATTCAATAGTTGTTGTCCCGTTAAACGGATTAGGGTAAGCTTCTATCTTGTATTCGTCGGGAACCGCGGGTTGTTCTGGTCTGACACCGGAGATGCCGCTGTATAATTCAAAATAACTCGTACCCGTATATATTTCACCGCCGGCATTTCTTGAGATAGTAACCTGGTGATTCAGGGAATTATAACCCGTTGAATCTTCCCATAGATCCTGGTTCGCCAGCCTTATTGCAAAGTCAGGATTATCATGCAGCCTGTTCTCAGGATCTGCCAGGAAAAGGAATGCTGAATAATCGCCTTCCTCCATCTCTGCAGGAATCCCAGCTGTTATATGAACATAAAATGTATCCCCCGCCGTCCAGAACCTGGGGTCGACATCTGTTACAAGTCTGTATCTTTGATGGTTAACTGTGTTCCGTAAAATGATCTCGAGGTTTCTTGGATTGAACGGACTTGCAAATCCATAATTCGCTATCTGAAAATCAAGATTAAAAATGCCTTCGGGTTTGATACTGTCGGAAACAGCTGCCTGCCGGAGTTCAAACCTATACCCTAACCTTCTTTTAATCTCATCAATACATCCTTCATTGATCCACCTATTAAGTACATCAGGATTATAATCTTTATTAATTACGGACCATCTCATCCTGGCCAGATCAATAAGGGAGTTCTCACACCCGGCATAACCACAATCGCAGCACGTCTCACCTCCCTGAGGTAAATACCTGTTATCCTGGTTCAGGTAATCTTTATCACCCTCAATATCATTTGAGAGGTACGTTCCCATGTCAGTTGCATCCGAAACGAAACAGTCGTTATGCGCGCCTACCCTAGACCGGTCAGTTCCTGAGAAAGCTTCCAATGAATCCAGAGGTTCATTGACTTCAAATATCTTTCTTTTATAATCGGGGGTCCTAACCACAACATCTCTTTTTAGAGGTAGAGCATCCAGCAAAGCAAGTGTAACTGTTCTCCTGCTTATCGTGTTGTTCAGATGATGGGATGAATAATACCATTCCCCCCACGCGCCGATAAAACCGGCTTCTATATAATTTATCACATCATAATTCTGCTGGAAAACGGGGGTAAGCTGATTGATATGGAGCAGGATTGTATCGAGGGCTGCATCCTCACCGTTCTGATTATTGGTATATGAAAAACGCATTACAAGCTTAACTCCGCCCTCACGTGCAGCATTCAAGTCAGCCTGAACCAAATCCAGGAATGACTGCGGCAGGGGAACATCGTTATACTGCGGGATCGTATATATCCTCTGAATAACGGATACATTCTGCGATTTCAGAGAGTTAATAAAACTTAAGGTAACCGGATTACTCCTGTACGCCGAAAATCCTCTTTCGGGATTGAAAATAATATCGTCTGTTCCCTCATATACTATTATACTCTGCGCAAACAGATTGAAAACAAATAGTGAAACTATCAGGATAGTCTTAAAAATATATTTCATTATGTTTTCCAGCCGTTTTGTTTTTTATCTCATTTTCTTTTTATCATTATTACCGTCCCCCTGTCTATTTCGGGAACGGTAAAACTGATGCCGTCTCGCGTCGAGAGAGACTGAATCTTTTGTTTTTCTTCTAAGAAAGGGAGCACATAAACTTCAGGGTTGCCCGAAGTAATTTGACAACTGATCTTAACATTCTTCAGAGTCTTAACGGGCATATCATAAACCGTTGTTAAAGCACGCACATTTGTCAAATACAGGCAGGTGTATTCTTCATTTTCCGAGGTTACAGCTATCAGATCGAGAGGGGCTTCTATTTTTATTTCCGGAACATAGGATGTAAATCCCGTGAGCGTGTTGATAAATTCGTCTCTGATGGATGACATCTTATTCATTTCGCTTCCCGACCTGAAATAGTTATTGAGCTCCTCCTTCATTGCACTGGTATATTCTTTACCAGGATTATTTTTCGCTATTATATAATTTCCGGATCCGGGTGAATTGAAGTAGTTCTTAAGCCAGGACAGATTAGCACTTAGGTTATTCTGATCAAGCTTTTCTCTGTTCCGATTAAACCCGGCAAATTCTCCAGTGAGTATGAACCTGGTCCCCTTTCCGCTAATTCTTTTTATAGAACCTGCCTCTTCTTCACTAATACATTTTACATCAGGCATTATCAGAATTTCGGGCGACATTTTTTCCAGTGACCTTGATGTTACAATCTGGAAGGGCAGATGAGAGTGCATCAATAAATTTAGTATGCCCCGATAACTATCAGTAAATTCTTCGCTGAAATAGTTTCGTGTAACATCGGAGAAGTAAATACTGACGGGTTGCACGGGTACCCGGGGTGAATAAAAAATATCTTCATATTGTGAAGCCCATTTATATACGCTGGTCCTGGTTTGCATATCATTGGTCGAGGACATGACATATCCCTTTACATCCCACATATTAGTACCGGTGAACAGCTGGGAAGCGAAAAGACTTTTCATTGCTTCTGAAGGTTCAACGTTTTTATTATCAAACCACGAGTAACATAACATCCATGAAGGATCGCCATCCGCGAAAGCTCTGAATGTACTCATCCCCAGAATATAGTTGTACCAGTCGTACGGCTCCCTGTCAGATGCGTAATATTCACCCTCGCTGTATTCATGTGCTATCACATCTACCACATCGTACATTTGATAAACATCTGCTCCTACCCTGACAACATCTTCAGAAATCCCAGGATAAATTTCTGCGATAGTCTTGCATGATGGATTTACCGCTTTAATATTGCGATCTATTTCCGCCATAAAATCTGTGAGAGTTTTCATCCTGAAATTAATCCACTTAATAAATCCAGGATCCTCAAAGCTGCCAAGCTGAATATCTTCTTTAGCATTTAATCCTGTAAGTTTTTTAAACTCAGCTACGGTATAATCATCAAAACTTGCCCACGTATCTTCCCACCCTTCAAAGTGTGTCATCCAGTAAGGAATATCTACGTATATACCGTCTATTCCGGTAGCAGCTACTTCGCGTACTCTCTGCATATATATTTTACGCCACTCTGCTGCATAAGGACTAATCCAGACATCCTCGTCACCTTCTACAATCCAAAAGGCATCATCGGCACCGAATACTGCAGGTCTGCCGTTAATATCTCTCTGCACCCAGTCGGGATGATCCTTAAAGAATGTGTGCTCTTTGTTATCGGCATCTGATGTTATACATTCGAGCCCTGCTATATAAACGAATGTATGATTATTAATTTTATGGGCCTCCTCTGCAACCTTCCTGATCGCCTCAAGTTTTTCTGCGGGTTCCAGAAAGCTTTCATACCTGCCAGTGACATCATTATCAACCTCAATCCCGTATACGTAACTATCTTGAGCTTTTTCAATGATCTCATCTACTCCAGAATAAATGAGAGGATTACCGCAGATCCTGACTTTATGTGTCCAGTCCTGTTGAGCATAAGCGTTCGCTGCCAGGCAACCAGTCAGCAGCAAAATCATAATATTTAAGCAGAAAAGTTTCATAAGCTGACGCTACTCCTGTTAGTGAGGCTTACTATTTCCAATTTATGCTTAATCATAATTGTGACGGCTTCGGAAGCCGAAGGGAACACGTTTCTAAGGTCGATATCATCCGATCTCAGCAATATCTCTTTCAATGATTTCATAAAAAGATTTTTGGTTTCAGTAGCAACGTTAACCTTGGAAATACCGGCGCCTGCAGCATCACGAAGCTGCTGATCAGGAATGCCTGAGGCGCCGTGCAGAACAAGGAGAGCGTAAGTGAGTTTTTTTATTTCAATAATTCTTTGAATATCCAGTTCGGGTCTCCCAGAATAAAAGCCGTGTTTCGAACCGACTGCGACAGCCAGCGAAGTCACCCCGGTTGCATCCACAAAACGCTTTGCTTCATGGGGTTCGGTAAATTTATTGGGATCCAAGTCTGATCCCGGTTTAGGAACATAACCCAGTTCTGCTTCAACATTCACACGATAGGGTTCCGCCATCTTTACGACCTTGCCGGTAACAGCAATATTTTCATCAATATCTTTATCGCTTGCATCGATCATTATTGAATCAAATCCTTCATCGAGACACAGCTGAATTAATTTTATATCGGAACAGTGGTCAAGATGAATCCATGATTGAATATTCTCTTCAGCTGAGACGGTCAGGGCAATGGCAAAGGCGGTCTTCAAACCCATATATTCTATGGAGGCCGGTGTAAGCTGCAGGATTACAGGAGCCCCGGTTTCAGCCGCAGCCCGGGCGATAGCTTTACAGGTCTCCAGGTTATAATAATTCGCAGCAAGCAGAGCTTTTTTATTATCCTGAAATTCTTTCAGTTTTTCTATTAAATTCAATGTTTATATCCGAATTTTTCTTTACCGACTGTTACAACCTGGTCATAACTTTCAAAGGCAGTCGTTCCGCCTGCAGAAGTTGTATTAACTGCGCCTGTCAGGTTTGCGAATTCCTGGCACTCATCAGCGGGTCTTCCATTTATATACTTAAAAATAAACCCGGCATTGAAGCTATCTCCCGCTCCAATCGCGTCAACCACATTATTATTATAAAATGCTTGTTTGAAGACACTGTTATTTTTATCTGCTGCAATGGAGCCTTTGCTTCCGAGCTTTACCACAACCAGGTTTCCCTCACATGTTAGTTTTTTAACAGCATCATCCAACACTTTTTCATTTGTGAGAAGCAAGGCTTCCTGTTCATTCGGGAGGAATACATCTACGAAAGGAAGAATTTCCCGGTAATTAAAATTCCATTTTTCAGCGGGATCCCATTGCATATCCAGCGAGGTTGTAAGGCCATTTTCCTTTGCGGTTTTAAAGAGTGCCAGGAGGCCTGATTGTATTCCCGGCTGGAGGAAATATGAGGAGAAGTGAAGATGCCGTGCCGATTTAATTACGCTGGTATCGAGGTCATCCGCTGTGAGATCCTCCATTGCCCCGGGATAAGTAACCATAGCACGATCTTCAGAATAGTTAAGCACAATGGTAGCCCCGGTATTCAGCTTGCTGCTCATTATCACGAAATCTGTTGCGACTTTCTTCGCTTCCAGACTTTCTTTTACAAGCGTACCGAAAGCATCATTGCCTATCTTTCCTGCAAAAGCGACCTTTGCACCGAGTGAGCTCAGGTTACTCGCAAATATTGCAGATGAACTGCCGAGTGTCAAAGTCATCTGCCTGGCAATTTTTTCTTTACCCATTTCGGGAAAAGAATCAATTGTATTAAGAATTAAATCGACGTTCAATTCGCCGATTACAAGGACATCAAACTGTTTGCTGCTCATTTGCTTTTTCCGCGGTAATTTCTGTTTCAGATTCTTCAGGATTATCTTCTATTGCCATCATGAAAATTGAGATCAATGCCAGGATCATTCCTGTTATAATAATCGGATGAGGAATCACCTGGTATATGATTAATGAGATAATAATCGTAATTACAGGGGCTACTGCATTGGTCATAGGGCTCACTATTATCGCTTTTCCGTACCTGAATGCGTATACGATCATCAAAGCACCAATTGAATTCAGTATTTGTATCATCGCGGCCAGATAAGGACCTTTGAATCCCCAGTTAATTTCCTGTGAAAAATCAGTCATCAGCAGGGCAACAGGAATCAGCAGTAATCCTGTGAGCATCATGTAGAAAAATATGCTTTCAGCTTTCATGGTCTGGTTAGCAAACCTCATTATATAGGCCTGAATTCCCCAGGCAAAGAAAACTACAAGTGCAAGAATGATCCAAAGAAATCCAGAACTATTGGTGTCATTCGGCGGCTGATATGACAAAAATATTATGGCAATCAGAGCAAGGGCGATTCCAATCCAGCCCTTCTTTGATGCTCTTTCTTTCAAAAAAACATAAGATAAAATGATTGTAATAACCGGAGACAGGGAAATAAACGGGAAAACAAGGTAAGCTGGCCCTGTCCTAAGGGCCTGGAAAAGAACAAGCTGTCCGCCTGCACCTGTAAAGCCGATTAAGCAGCCGAGGAGAATAGATTTCTTATCAGCCTCCAGTTTCCAGTTAATGATTTTCAAAGCTACCAATGCAGGAGGTATCATTGTCAATGCCCAGACAGCATAACCCAGTGTAGCGGGAAATCCTGCTTTTTCAGGAATTTCAATTAATGCTCCCCAGACTCCCCAGAATAATGTTGTAACGATTGCATAGAGCAGCCATGGACGAACTTTCAATTTAGCCTCCGTTTGTTGCATTATGATAATTGTCCAGTACACCCGATATCCTGTGATGAATTAGTTCATCCGGATGATAATTTATAACCCCCTCCCTGATTGCGGTATATTCCTCAGGCAGATACTGGCTTAAAAGGGTAAATGGAACAGGATTTTCAGAAAGATTCCTGATCAATAAGTTTAATGATGCACTTACCATTTTATCCGACCAATAATATCTAATTCTATCGCTCAAGCTGTATTTTCTTTTCAGCCTGTTTTCTTGCTCATCCGAGCAGTAATATTTATCCCAATACTGAGGGAATTCCATCATCCTCCGGTCAACCACCTCGATAAGATTGGAGAGTGTGATACCTTTCCTTCCCGAAAGTAACTCTTCCTCAACCATTGCAAGGGCAAACACAGATTCACGGAATTTGTACGTAAGCCATGGCCCCACTTTAAGGATCGCAAAATGATCCTGAACCATCTGCTTCAGTGATTCTTTTTTCTGGTAGTCCGTTGAATGCGCTTCATAAACAATAGATGGATATGTTTCTATAAATTCCACTAGGTCCTTACTTTTTGTTCTGTCATACTCAAAAACTTCTGCATCACCGAATTCCACACCGGGCTGAACGACAATTCCGATAACACGTTCCCAGGCATCAGTCAGATTATATTTTTGAAATGCTTCTTTTGTAAGTCTTATTGTCTCCCCGACATCATTAATTGAAGTAACGTGCAGACTATCATTTTGTCCCTTAGATCCGCCAGGCGGAGGGACATCGGTTCCGATGATGTACACCGGAAGGTTTTCGCTGTTTTGTTTTCCAGCGGTATCCTCTGCAGCTTTGCAGAGAAACGCAGACCTCTCTGCGATGAATACCGGGTCAAGAGGTTTATTCCTGTCACCATCATCAGCACATTTCATGCTGGCATCGAGGTGAATCTTGCTAAACCCCGCATTAATATACGCAGAAATCTGTTCCTTTGCTTTCAGAAGTGCAGATTCTGATCCTTCAAATTGCCAGCGGTTAGGACCAAGATGATCACCGCCGAGAACCAGGTTTTCAGTTGAAAAATTCAGGTCACGGGCTGTTTCGAATACCCATTGCTTAAAAGCTGCCGGAGTTAAGCCAGTATAGCCGCCGAACTGATCAACCTGGTTGGAGGTTGCCTCAATGAGCAGGAGTTTGTCGTTTTTCTTTGCATTCAGCATGGCCGCTTTAATAACATACGGATTTGCCGAGCAAATAGAAGCAATACCGGCTACCTGTCCGGATTTATGCCTCCTGACTACCTGTGATATTTTATTATCCAGAGCTATCACTATTTACCGTTTGAATATGGATAAATATTTACTCCCTGCACAACCCGGTGAATCATCCCGGATTCAGAAGGAGAATCAGGGTCAAGCCCAAGATTTATTGACTTATATAATCCCAGTAATTGTGCAACCATCACCATGGCTACAGAAAGAAAATCTTCGTGAATTTTTTTACCGTTATTTGAAAGGACAATTTTCAGATCGAGATCTGCCGGAAATGAATCATCTTCCATCACTCCCACGGAATAAAGAGGTTTACGGGTTCCTTCAATTGCAGCTACGAGGTCTCTTTCATATAAGCCTGCATAATCATTATTTGAAAAAAGAAATACCATCAGAGTGTTCTCATCCAGCACAGCTTTAGGTCCATGCCGGAATCCCATAAAGGAGTCGTGCTTACATATAATTCTTCCGTCAGTTAATTCCTGCAGTTTAAGCTGGGATTCCCTGGCTATACCTTTGAGCATCCCCGACCCAAGGAAGACAGCCCGTTTGAAGTCAGCTGACGCAACTTCACGGAGTTCTTCTGAATATACGATTAATATCTTATTGCCGTAATTATTCAGTAAATTAATTTGTTCATCCAGATCGACAGTGTCCTGGTTTATTCCGGAGATAAGAAGTCCTGCCAGCAGCATAGAGGTAAAACTTGCAGTCATCGCCAGTCCTTTATCATTCGCTTCAGGGGGCAGCATAAAGACGAATTTATTTTTTGATTTGACTGTTTCTAATAACTCACTCTCTTCATTGCAGGTAATAATAAGATGAGATACACTTTGTGATAATTCTTCAGCCACTAAAATCGCCTGGGCACTTTCCGGGCTGTTCCCCGACCTGGCAAAGGATATCAACAAATACTTACTTTGTTTATTGAAAAATAATTCCGGATGGGTCACCAGATCAGTAGTTGCAACGGCATTGACAGGGTTACTAAACTTTTTACTGAACGCACCGAGCAGAACCTCTCCTATAAATGCACTAGATCCTGCCCCGGTCAGTATGATTCTGATGTCTTTATCTTCAGGTAAGTCTTTAAGGTATATTTTAAGCTGGTCTTTGATTGAACGGTATGCGCTGTAAAGTTTTACCCAGAGTTCCGGCTGTCTTGCAATTTCTGATTCTGTATAAGAATCGCTTACCAAACCAAAACTTTTATTATAGATTTCCATTTAGGTTACGAAACCTTATTATTAATTTATGAAACCTTTCTTTGCGTATTTACAATTTTTATTAATATTAATCAAGATTTCATTTCATTTTTTTTAACTATTTTTTATTTTTCGAAAGCTTTCGAATATTTTTCATAAAGGGCGGCTAAAATGTCAACTATAGAACGTAGAGTCACGATACTGGATATGATTAATAAAGCAGGGCAGGTTTCTGTAAGTGAGCTGAGCAAAATTTTTAAAGTGAGCGAAGTTACCATCAGGAATGATCTTTCTCATCTTGAAAAAAAGAACCTCCTTATTAAGACAAGAGGCGGAGGATTAAAGACTCAAAGTGTAGCGATAGATCAGAAACTGAACGAAAAAGCTCAGATCAATTCCAAGGAGAAAGTCGCAATCGGAAAGAAAGCTGTTGAGCTGATCAAGGACAACGATACTATCATACTCGATTCAGGAACTACGACCGTTGAAATAGCAAAGCACATAAACAGAATTAACAACTTAACCGTTATAACGAATGCCTTAAATATTGCCGGTCAGCTGATCAGAGACGAAATTAAAGTTATTTTGCTAGGCGGGATTCTCAGGACATCCTCCCTCTCATTAATAGGTCCGATCGGTGAAAGCAACATCAAAAACTTTTACTGCGATAAATGTTTCCTGGGGGTTGACGGGATTGATTCACAGTCGGGAATTTTCACCCCGAACCTTGAAGAGGCAAACTTAAACCGCATGATGATCGAAGCATCGAAAGAGGTCATCATCGTGACAGACTCAAGTAAATTCAGAAGGAAGAGTTTTGTTCACATTGCCCCTATAACAAAGGTGGATATAATCATTACAGATTCAAACATCCCCGAAGAAGAATTTAAGAACTTACAAAACAAAGGTATCAAAGTGATACTGGTTTAAATAACTAATTTTATTGGATTACACAATTATGATTATCCTCAGAAGACCGTTACAGATTGTTTCTCTTATTTTATTATGTTCTTTCACACTACCTGCACAGACAAGTCCTGAAAACCTGCTTCTTAAAGATTTCAGACCAAAGAGCATTTACAACATCCCGGTAACAAAAATTGTAAAAGCAAAATTTCCTGTGTTTGATGCACATTCACATCCATATGCGACCAATGAAGAGGAACTTGACCTATGGGTAAAGAATATGGATGAAGCCGGGATTACAAAGACCATTCTGCTAACATACGCGCACGGAAGTCAGTTCGACTCGCTGCTAAGTTTTTACTCGAAATATCCGGACAGGTTCGAACTCTGGTGCGGTTTTGATTACACAGGATACGATAAACCCGGATACGGTCCTGCCGCCCTTAAAGAACTGGAAAGGTGTTTTAATAAAGGGGCAAAAGGAGTGGGCGAGCTGGGCGACAAAGGAAAGGGACTGATGTACTGCACTCCCCATGCTCCCGGTATGCATATAGATGATCCCAGAATGGATCCATTACTGGAGAAATGTGCTGAGCTGGGAATGCCGATCAACATTCACGTCGGCGAGCCTCAGTGGTTTTATGAGAAGATGGATTCTACAAATGACGGACTTATGAATGCTTATACCTGGAGGCTTGATAATCAAGAAGGTATTCTAAATCTGGATGAAGTACTGGGTACGCTGGAAAATGCGATTAAGAGGCACCCCAACACTATGTTCATTGCCTGTCATTTTGCAAACCAGAATACCGATCTTTCAAAACTGGGAAGACTCCTGGATTTGTATCCTAACTTTTTTGCAGATATCAGTGCCCGATATGCCGAGAACGCACCTGTACCAAGATACACAAAAGCATTTATGGAGAAATATCAGGACAGACTTTTATACGGAACGGATATGGGATTTGATAAGAGTATGTATGAAACAACATTCAGGATACTGGAGTCGAATGATGAGCATTTTTATAACATAGAACTATTTGGTTATCACTGGGCTCTGTACGGTCTGGGATTATCGGATGAAGCACTTGAAAAGCTTTATTTCCGGAATGCCGGAAGAATCCTGCATTGATCATCAGCGAAGACAGGGGCCAGGATAAACTATTTGATATATAAAAAAAACCCGGGGTTAACCGGGTTTTAGGGGGTAAAATTGATTTTTAATTTTTAGGCACAGTCCGCAGCCAGGTATTGTATTGTTTTTGTTCTTCCATTCTGCAGGACCAGATTAATTCGTCATTATGAACCGTGATATCCGGACAGCCGTCGCACATGTTCTGCTCGCCTTTTGCGTTAAAGTCGACAGGCTGGATAAACATAATCGTCTGCATATAAGTTTTCTTAAAAATTCTGAAAGGATTCCTTAAGAAAGCGGTCAATGCCTTTTTAAGACCTTTGTCGAAGGGCCAGAGCATAAGTAAGGTCATTCTTCCTTTACTGCTCATTGAGGGGGAAGCATACGAAAGATATGTTCCTTTAAAAAAATGATGGGCTGTCATAATCAGTTCCAAAAACTTCGGACCCATATAGCCATATATTTTATCCTTCGTACCAATTCTCGATGTAAGCAGCCACTTATAAGAATCGGGTTTAACAGTACCGTTGAGGTATGCAGCGGGAGTAAACTCAGGAAACCGTTCCCTCACTTTTGCCAGGACATCAGTAGACAATATTTCAATATCCCTTTTCGTGTCGGAATGGTACATTATTTTGTCCCATTCAACTTTTTTTCCGCCGGCGTACCAGTCAAACGGCATATTAGGTATAACATGTCTGAAAGCTATAAACACCATTGTATGAACTATGTCGATATGTCTATGTGCCCATTCAATCATCTCCGGAACATACCGGAGAGTATCTTCATAAACAGTTGAGTTGAATGAACAGGATATTCCGCCAACCTCTGCCAGCATCTCAGCATATTCCAGCCGGAGATCGAGCAGTTCAATCTCATTTTTCCCCTTCCACTTACCGGGACGCCCCTGTTTGCTGTCGACATGAAACGTAAAACCATGGACGCCTGCTTTTTTCAGATCTTTTAGAAGATCCATGGTAAGGGTTTTGCCATTTGTATTAATTATCGGTTTTAATCCCCTCTTTTTTATATCAGCTACTATCTCAAGAATATCAGGATATAGGAGTGGATCCCCGCCCGCCATAGAAATACAATCTGAATTCCTTAAATTCTGGAAAACATCTAAATGGTGCTTCACCTCTTCAATCCTTAAATGCGAGTCCTTGAGGTTCTCCCTATAACAGCCATCGCATGCAAGATTACACATTGCTGTAGGCTCCAGCCAGGATATAGCGTTGTCGGGCAAAGTCCATGGCAGACGGTATAATAGTCTATGATTTATCTGACCCTCATTCATTTTCTCCACCTTTTATTGTTTATTTTTTTATAGACTCAATAAACACTAAACGATCAGCTGAATTCAGATGACCAATAATTCCATTGCAGGGAGTTTTCTAAAGATCACCGAAAAACCCAATCCGGGAATATAATTCCCGTTCCAGCTGAAAATTCCAGATCCGAGTGGCATAAAATAATTGTTGTTTTTCTTAATTTCAAAACCGCGGGAAGGAGGTCAGGGATGAAATATGTACCAGGGTTACCACAGAGAGAGGCTAATAAAGAAAAGACGAGACTAATCTTGACAATCGAATCATAAATGTACCGAATATGAAAGAAGTTTCGATTGTTTAGTCCCCCCCTTCAAATTGGTAAATACGGCGGCGTTATAATTAAAAAGATATTCCTGAATTTCTCAATGAAACCCTGCAGCCCCGCCAGTTAGCTTTAAGAAGGTGCATGGTTTGCAAATAAAATGCTGTCCGGAACGGGACTGCAAAAATCATTGGTTTCATATAGCCGGGTTAACAATCAGATTCTGATTATTGAACAGTAAATTCCTTTTAGATAATGCCTGATATTGCCCTTAAGACAAACCATTCAAAAGAAGCTGTTGACCGTTACTTCAAGGACTATCACCGGGTGGAGATCCTCTGGCAGCACGACATAAAAAACACGGATAATATTGCTGCTTTATCCAGACTCTCTAAGAGTGTAGTTCAGCAGTCAATTCACCTTTTGCCGGCTAAATTGAAAAACGACTTGTCAAAGAACGATGAAAATCAGTAATTTTTATTAACACGATTGCTTAAATTCAAGGTAACGGGTTTTATCTCGTCTCCCTGTTAAGATTTGTTCTTATTTAACTTATTTATTTATAACTACTTAGCTTCTCCTCTGATCATCTGATACTATTTTAACAAAATCATTTTCTTAATATCGATAAAAGAGCCTGCTTGGATTTGGTAGAAGTAGATGCCGCTTGGAAGATTAGCTGCATTAAATTCTACTAAATAGTTTCCTTTTGCTTTCTCTTCATTCAGTAAAGTTGCAACCTCTTCTCCTAGCAAATTAAGAATTGTTAATTTTACCTCACTGTTTTCTGGCATTGAGTACTTAATTGTTGTGCTTGGGTTAAAGGGATTAGGAAAGTTCTGTTCAAGGAGATAAGAATTAAAAGCTTTCCACTCTACTTCTATTATATTTGAGTATTCAAACCTTCCATTAAAATCTATTTGCTTTAGCTTGTAAAAGTATTTACCGTTATCCAAGTTTTTATCTTCATAGCTGTAATTATGCATTTCAGTTGTGGTCCCATAGCCGGTTACAAACCCAACGGAGGTGAAATCTTTTCCCTCTGTTCTTCTTTCTATCTCAAAACCCTTATTGTTAAGCTCCGTTGCTGTTGACCAGTTAAGAAGTACTTCGTTTCCATTTGCTACAGCAGTGAATGAATTTAACTCAACAGGAATAATATCTCCATTAATTCTGAAACAATTATCGGGCTCTGTACCCACACTGCAATCTGTTAAACGGTATCCCCACGATGGAGTACAGAGAGTTCCAAATCCTCCGCCGGGATTCATCCACGCTGATTCACTAAATGACTGCACGGTTCTTTCTGTCCATCCCCATAGACCGGAAGAATAATCCATATTAGCCTGTATACATAACCAATACCAACCTTCAGTTAAAACAACAGGAGTCGGCAGATCAATCGTAAATGAACCATCTTCTAATCCTGCCGAAGGAACGATATCTAAAGCTGTATAAATTATATCCTGTGGTAAGCCGCCGAGACCATCTGAAGAGTATATCCAGACATTTACTGATGTAGCAGGACCTGATCCGTTATAATATGCGCCCGCAACTTCTACTGAGCCGATTGACCAGGTATCATCCATCAATGCAAAATCATCAGCAGCAAAACTATCAAAAATATCATTAACGGCTTCAAAATTCTGGGAAGTAATAGAATTTGCACCTGGATTATCCATTTGATCATAAAGCAGACCCCGGGCGGGACCTGAAACCATTCCTGTTTCCGGAAAGGTTAATGTAGGGTTCTCTTGTCCCTGCAAAATGCAGGGCAATAAAGATAAAAGTAGAAATGTTACTATGTAAAGCCTTTTCATTTTACTCTCCTGATTAATTGTTTGTAAGCTGTGGTTCGAAAATTAATTGTGTATTATGAATTGTTCTGACATTTGCTATGGAAATGATCTTTGTGTATTATTAAAACATAATTCCAATACTCAGCACAAAGTATGAAAAGGACTGTTTTCTGCTATAAGAATACTTCTCAGAATCCGTTATACCAAGGTAAGATAAAGTTAGAGTCTCATCATATTTAAGTTCTGGTTTTCCCAGGTTTAAGTATTTTGCAGATATAATAATTAGATTGTTTATTATTAATCCTCCCCCTAAACCAAATCCGAATGAGGTGGCACTCTTATATTCATCTTTAACCTCACCCGATAGCAGGTAACCATCTGAAGTCATACCGCTGATTTTATCTGTCTCAGTTCCTACATTGATAAAAGAAAAATTTATTTGCCCGGTGAATATATAATCTAATTCCGAAGATACTTCTCCAGTATAGCTTAACCCTGTCATTATAGGGACTGTAATGTAGCTGCCTACTTCTTTAGAGACATCAAATCCTACAGTCTGTAGAATTTTTTCATTAATATCAGAATTATTGTCGTTATACAGAAATGCAGCGCTGGTAAGCCATCCCAATCCCGATGTACTCAATGGATAATTTAATTCAGCGAATGCACCAAACCCTAAAGATGCATAACCATCTCCATCATTTCCTTTATCAGCAGCAAAATCACCAATCGGTACGGGTAAAATTGCATTCATAGTAAATTTCAATCCTTTTGAACTAATGTTAAATTTTACAGAGTTTGAATTTTTACCATCAAGAATTGGACTAAAAACAGAGATATGAAATTCTCCATCCCGGGAAAGATCGGCGGGTGTAAGCTCGGCTTCCAATTCGTCTGCTCCAATATAGATAGTTTTCTTATCAATATTGTTCATTCGTACAGATGAACCATAAACAAAATTTTTCCCGCCAATTTTTAAGGTGATCTTTTCATAATTAGAATAGACATTACTTGGAGTAACACTATATATTTCAGGAAGAAGATTTTGGGAAACATCATCAATAATTTTTTTTAACTGAGGTGGATCCTTTTCTATGTCTACTCTATATTTCGGCACCATAATTAATAGATTTTTTACAGCTTCATTAGCGTCCTTTTCAAGTTCTTCAGCAATATAAACTAGCCCCAGTAGCCTGTATGCTCTTCCTTTTTCAGATTCAGTTAATTCATTTGATTTCAGGCAGGGCTTTATAAGATCGACAGCTTCAGTAAAATTACCTGCCTGGTATTCCTCCTCCGCCTCGACTAATTTCCCGGCACAATCAACTGTTTGAGAAAATATAATTGATAAGTAATCCGGACATAATACCGGTAGTAATAACTCAACTATCAAGCAGAGCTTTAAACTTAATTTTACATTTAACATTTTTTACCTCTTTGAATTAATTTGCCATAGGACAGAATTTCATTTTTCAATTATTCGGGAGCCCCTGGTATTGTACTGTTAACACATTATGCTGCTATTAGGCAGAATAAATTTCATTCAATCTTTTTTAACTCAAATGTAATCTTGCCCTCTTTTCCTTCATAAATATCATAATCAATTGTAATTTCTTTCACCTCGGAAGGATAATAACCATTTTTCTTAACCTGTATCGTATATTCCCCTGGCTTAATGGAATATTCAGCCGGTGTAGTTCTACCTGTTGATCTTTCGTTTATAAATATTTCTGCCAATGTTGGTTTGGAAATAATCTTCAATTTTCCTTTGCCAAAATCAATATTAAACTTTTGAAGAGTCTCATTATTAATTTCAATTTTTTTCATCCACTCACCTAAGGTTTCGTTAACTACTCTTAAAATGTGTATACCCCCAGATATTTTAACTTGATACGGTGCAAATGCGTTTTTTACTTTTAACTGTCCATCAACATATATGTCCCCGGAAGGTCTTACTAATAATTCAACCTGTCCAACTAACGTGATCAACTCCGGGGATATATTTATTGGTTTGTCAGCTTCAATTTTTATTTTTTCGTTATATGGTTTGAACCCTTTTTTCCTGACAGTAATATTGTGATCTCCAAGACTCATTCTATCGCTTGTATATTTACCAGTCCCAACCAACTTATCATCAACAATGATCTCAGCATCTGTCGGGTTAGCAGAGACTGTAAGTTTCCCTATGCGTGACAGATTTATAGTAGGCACTGTAGTTGTCTTGTTTCGTGAAATCAAGACAGATTGTTTGTAATCACCAAAACCAGCCTTATGAATCAGAATCCTATGCATGCCTGTTGGTATCTCTGACTTTTCAAGAGGTGTTACACCTAAGTTTTTTCCATTAAACCATACCTCTGCTCCGGTGGGGTTTGATGAAATATTAAAACCGCCTGAATCCGTTGTCTTAGAATCTGAGGTAACAGTTATATTTTCATTAAAAGTGGAATTTACATTTGGCGTCAGGCTGAAAAATAACTTTAATGTCTTTCCAAATTCCGTTCTTATCAGAGTATCAATTGTGTCAAATCCTTGTTTACTTATTAATAGAGTAATATCTCCCTCTTTATCAAGTACAAATTGATCAAGCGGAGAATTTCCAATTACCTTCTTATCAATTGTTAATTTAGCTCCGGGAGGATTAGTAGATAACGAAAGAAAGGCCTTTAACTTATTATTAGCAGTAGGAACAATAAGTAACAGGTAAACCAGGGCAAGACCTAACAATAAAAAAAATGTAGATATTATGAATGCCGGCCTTCCAAGGAAAGATTCCTTTTGAACTTTTTTCTTCTCTGAATGGACAATGACGGTTTTTTCTTCATCGACAAGGTCTGCCTCGAATCTCTGCACGGCCGCCAGCATTTCTTCTGCTGATTGATATCTTTTTCCTGGATCCTTAGCAATAGATTTCAGGATTATTTTAATTAGTTTTTTAGGTACATCAGGACAGAATGTCAGAGGGGAAGGAATTTCTCCGTCGACTATTTTCCTTTGTATCGTGAAGTCGGACTCTGTTTTTTCGAACGGCACCCTGCCTACTATCAATTCATATATTGTCATACCTAAAGAATATATATCACCTCTTTTGTCCACATTTTTTAATCCTTTAACTTGCTCAGGGGACATATAATATAGAGTTCCTGCTCTTGCCTGGGTTACAGTTGCGCCGCTTTCATGCTCCTTTATCAATTTGGCAAGTCCGAAATCTGTAACTTTAGCTGTTCCATTGTGACAGAGTAAGATATTGCCTGGTTTAATATCCCTGTGAATAATATCAGCCTGATGTGCAAATCCTATCGCATTAAGAAGCTGTTTTGTTATGTTGAGAACATCCTTCAGCTTCAATTTCCCCTGATCCCTGATACATTGTGAGAGTGGTTTGGCTTCGACATACTCCATTACCATAAAGAAATATGAACTGGTTTCTCTGAATGCATAAACGCTGACAATGTGAGGATTATCTAGCTTTGCAAGAGCTCTGGCTTCTGTTTTGAACCGACGGATAAATGTTTCATCTTTTGCAAGTACAGGGTCAATCATTTTTAAAGCCACTATTTTATCGAGGTTTGTATCCAGTGCTTTAAAAACAACTCCCATACCGCCGCGTCCGATAATTTCAAGAATTTTGTAGCCGTCGAGAGTTTGACCTATTAATGATTCCATTTATCTCACTTTGTTCTCTGGTCGATTTGATTTTTTTTGTTCTTAGTTGAAAATGATTTCTTAAATCCCTGTTGTCTTATCAATCGCTAAAATCCTGAATAGCAGCCTTTAATGGATGGTCAAACTGGAATCCAAACAATCCCGGAATTTCACCAATAACTGCAGCAGAAAAAATATAAAATCATAGTCATATGTTTCCCTGGGTATCTTGTCTCCGTAAGCAAACAATAATTTCCAGAAGTATCTTCCCTTAGGATTCCTGGTGAGCTGGTTAATGTATTTTCTTAACTTGCCTTCACTCCAATTATATGATACAAGAATCAGTAGTCCTGAATCCTGCGCATCTCTGTTATTTAATTTTTTAGTTTATAAGAATGGTATTTAATTCAGGTAGGTAATAAACAATACTCTATTTACCTGGAGAGAAGGTGGGGCGTATCTTTTTCTGGTTACTTACTAGATTAATAGAATTGCTCATTACATATGGTCCCCTCTCTATCTATGATTTTATGCTTTTTTCAAAGCACTCCAATTGAAACCGTTATTATCTGAAAGGAGCGCGCTTTTTACGAGAGCTGGTTTCGAAAACCTAAGCTGATACTGAAACTACAATAATTTTTTAAATACAATTGTTTCTCTATGTAATTAATAAATTGATGATTTTAGTTTTTGAGAAAAGTAAGGGTCATTCCATTTTCGAGGCCACCGTTAATGGTTAATATATTATTTGAAATACTTCCTGTAAACTGGTCACCACTTGTCGGAACAAACGTAATATTGTTCCCCTTTACCGAATATCTTCCATCTCCGACATCAGAACTATGAGTATTTCCCGAGGACTGTACTTTCTCCCAATTGAGTTCGAATTCAAATCTTCCGCTTTGTGTGAACTCCAAACTCGCTCCTTCAAGATATTCGTTCCATGTTGCGGTTGATTCAGCTAAATACGGTAAACCTTTGCCATTAACTTGTGTCAAATTATAACTCCCTGACACATCAGTGTTAACCTCGGTTGGACTGTCTTTTTTACATGAAGACTGAAAAATTAGTACAAAAAAAAACAGTAAAAAACTTATTAGAGCTCTCATGGTTAGTACCCTCATATTAAAAATTTATGGATATAATAACATTGATAAAAATGAACTTTTTTACCGTATTGTAGGTTCGGTTTCACCTTTTCAAAAAAAATAGAAGAAGAATTTCTTTCTAGAAGAATAGTAATTAAATCATACTTTTAGAAGTTAGGGAGATATTGATTGTAAAATTTCCAAACACAAAGTATTAGTAAAAAAGAAATTTCAGAGATTAACAATTGTGTATTTTTATAAATATATTAATCAACAGGAATAAGAGTTGCTACCGGTTCTATTTCAGTAACTGGTACAGGTCTCTCAATTCCATTGATCTCCAAAATTGTGTAATATCCTGCCGGATACACAAATTTTTTAGCAGGTTGAGTTCTATCCTTTGGTACAACAAATTCATAACCATGTCTTTTGCTTACCCATCCCGCAAAATGATCTCCTTCTTCGTCTTCCCAATGATTCAGAAATAATGCCCCGCTCCCATCTAAACTTCTTTCAAAAATAGCTTCTCCATCTTCTGTTCCAACCAGAAAATACTTTACTCCCACAGGTACCGTTCCTTCTGCATCATAATTAACGATTACATAGGGATAATAACCTTCATCTACCAGAGCGCCTCCATTCATGAACCAGGAGGCACAACCAGTTGCAAGTAATAATGGCAAAACAAAATAAAATAGATTTTTATTCAATAAAACCTTAAATGATTTCATAACAAAACTCCATATTAATTATTTTATATATTATTTGGTTTGTATTAACAAATGGATACTTTCTTATATAATTACCATGAGAACTGTAACCCCAAATAAATCCCTGCAGCATCATCTTCAATCTCCGGAACTGAAATATATTTAAAGTCACCCCCTATTCTAAGATTTCTGTTAATTGGAAAATAAATAGCAACTGCAGGTCCAAAATAGAATTCAGTATAACCACCACTAGTAACACCGCCAAGGCTTGCATAGAATTGAAAAGTAAATGCACTTTGAGATAAATTAACACCTAATTCTGCACCGTAATAAGAAACAGATACATCTCCAAAATGAGTAGCTACAATTGCTCCCATATAAACAGTATTCAATATTGTTCCCCCTATTCTAAATCCCATCCCTGGATAACTTCCATCGTAAATGGCTACACCGCCTAAAAGAGTAAGTAATAAACTACCTCTCTCGGTATTTCTAGGTTTTTCTATATTATAGTTGCCATCAGATTGAGTTAGTTGTTTAATCTTTGGTTTTTCATTTTGCAGAGCTTTTTCTTTTGTAAACTTTGCAATATCAGTATATTTAACAGTGAAAACAGAACTACCCGAAAGTTCTATTTTAACATAGTCGTTTGGTACGTTTTCAATTATTAACCCTTTAAGAATATCGCCGTTCTTTTAAATGAATAACATCTATCATATTCTGACTTAAAGCAGAATAAAATGGGATTATTAATAAAATTGTGAGAATAAAAATGAATTTTTTCATAATAACTCCTTTTATCATTCTAAAAAAGTGTCAATTGTTAATTGATTTAAAAATTATATCTAAGCTGAAATTGTGCACCATTTTGACTTGGCACTAAATCGAAGCTGAACTGATTCCCCATTATTCTATTGTATAATCTTTTATTATACCTGTCTACTTCCATTGTAGCATCTATTACTTCCCAAACGGCAGCTGCCACAGCAACACCAACCCCCACATAAAACAAAGCATTTATTTCGTCACCTGATGTACTACCACCTGAAATGTATATACCATTAACATAGTATGGTTCCTCTTGACGTGTGAAATTTGAATAACCAGCAGTGAAAGCTAAAATAATACCGCCAATTCTTCCGGCAGAAAATATTAAACCACGTCCCCAATTACCAGCATATGCATGCCCGGTACTTGTAAGAAGAATTGAGAGAAGAATGGCTGTTCCATTGCCTTTTTTCTGTTGCTGATAGGTCATTAATTTTTGTGAATCAAAATTATTTGAAGTTTGTGGGAGCTTTTGCTTTTTCGGTTTTTCAACTTGTTCAGTTCTTTCTTTCGTAAATTTTGCTATATCCGAATAGTGGACTGTTAACACTGATCCTCCCTGCAATTCTATTCGGACATAATCGTTTGGTGCATTTTCAATAATTAAACCTTTAAGAATCTCGCCGTTTTTCAGATGTATAATATCTTGCATTTCCTGCGCATAGATTGAAAAGGTTAAAATCACGAACAGGAATATGAAGATTGAAACAATTGTTTTTCTCACGGGACCCTCCGTTTGGTATAAAATTATTTTTACGAGATACTATTTATTTAGTAAATTTTATATGAATTCATCTGCAAGCATATTCTAAATCTGAACACCTCGATTTAAAGCCGACATTTTCCCATTGATCATTTTAAATGATTTATCCGGCTCTGAACAATCTGCAATCACTGCTGGGGTAGATCACCTTACTCTGAGAAATAAATTCCACTTGAAAGCGAGGAAGCATCAAATTTAACTTCATATCTGCCTGGATATTTCTCTTCATTTACCAGTATTGAAACTTCCCTCCCTAGAATATCATATACTTTTACTATTACAGAACTTCGTTCCGGTATACCATACCGGATACTGGTTATTGGGTTAAATGGATTGTGATAATTCTGCTGCAAGTTGAACCGAGTAATCTGATTTTCATCCCTGATGGCTGAAGCCCAGTCATTATCATAAACATCAACCATAATTGGTTTAAATCCCTGGCTTAACAAATATATTTCCCTTTGGTCTGATTTTTAATTTACAAGTTGGTAATCTGTTCGATGAAAGTGCCCGTATTAAAGGACTATCATTCAAATAGATGACCTCATGATAATCTCTTCCCTTGGCTTTTATGGGGTCTAAAGAATCGAAATAATGGAAACACAAAACAGAATTATTAAAAAGAGATGCTTACTACCGGAAAAAAGGTTGGTGGTATTATGTGATTTCATTTTCTCTACATTTTTATTATGAGATTAGTAATTTAATGCTGTAGAACTTTTTTTTACAGCTTCGCCTCATCCCTCACACCTTGACAAGGCAATCGGATAATTATTTCTCACCACTCTGAAGACTTTATTAATTCAATCCTGCTTCTACTAATTACTGAGAATCATTTTTTTAACTTTCGAACACTCCCCGGCCTTAAGCTGGTATAAATAATCTCCTTCATTCAATCCTTCTGCATCAAACTCTATTTCATATGTACCTGCTTCCTGGTTTGTATTAACCAGTTTTTTAATCGGATGTCCTTCAGAGTTACAGACTGTTATCTCCACATCTGTTTTATAAGCTATACAGTATTTGATTGAAGTCTTTTTTCTAAATGGATTTGGATAATTTTGGCTTAGGTGAAATTTAAGTGGAATCATTTCACTTTCTGTTTTTCTCTCGGGAAGCATATTTTCCCTCATTATTATTATGGGAGAGATTTAACATTTTAAATATCTTCATACTATTAATAATTATTAGTATATACTTTATCTATAAGAATTGTGTAAAAAACTATTAGAATTATCTACTAACGGGAATTTTTAATTATTTTTTCAAATTTTGAAAATATCGGGAAGGGGATACCCCGAATTGTTTTTTAAAACAGGCAGTAAAATATGATGCATCATTGAATCCAACCAGGAATGCTATTTCAGTGATATTACCACATTCAAGTTCAATCAGTTTGGCTGCTTTGTTTAACCTTATTCTTTTAATTAATTCTCCGGGGGGTTCACCAATTAATGAGTTTAGTTTTTTATGAAGAAGGGATCTGCTAATTGCTAGACATCCAGCAAATGTTTCAATATTGAAACCTGGATCGGCAATATGTTCATTAATTATTTCAAGAGTCTTTTGTAAAAACTTTTGATTAGCCGGGAGCACCATTTTTTCTGAAGTTTCAATCAGACCGTGCTTTTTAAAATATTCATGGATTCTCTCTCTCTGTTTAATGAGGTTTTTAATCCGTGCTTTTAATTCGTCAGCTTCAAATGGTTTAACTATATAATCATCAGCTCCAGTTTCCAGTCCGTCAATTTTATCTTTCAGTCCCGCTTTTGCGGTTAATAAAATAACTGGTATATGACATGTTCTCGAATCAGATTTAAGAGCAACGCATAATTGTATTCCATCCATATTGGGCATCATAATATCACTTATTATTAAGTCGGGAAGCAGGTCAAACGCTTTGTTAAGCCCTCCTTTACCATCCGGAGCTTCAGAAATTAAATATGAGTCTTTTAATATTCCCCTGATATAATTTCTTACTTCGGCATTGTCTTCAATAATTAACAATGAAGGAAATTCTTCACCGACAGAAGTATAATCAAATTTAGTTTTTTCAATATTTTGAAATGACTCAATATCAGCTGAGCAGCCTGTTTCATATTCCCGGGCTTCCTCATCACCAATAGCAGGGATGTTATTGTCGATTTCTTCAGGCAGAAGATGTTTTTTTCCTGCAGGGAAAATTATCCAGAAGACAGTCCCTTTTCCTTCTTCACTTTCAACCAAAATACGTCCCTTATGAAGTTCAACTAATTCTTTTGAAAGTGATAAACCAACTCCCGTTCCTTCGTATTCTCTCGATAGCCTGTTATCAACCTGATAGAAGCGGTCAAATATTTTATCCATCTGCTCCTTCGGAATTCCAATGCCTGTATCCTGTACCGATATTTCAACAAATTCATTTGAACTGGTCGGTGATGTTTCTATGTCTTTTTCGCAGCCCTGGGGTATAACTTTTACATTAACATCAACACCACCACCTTCAGGAGTAAATTTGATTGCATTTGATAAAATATTACTGAGGATTTTATCTAGCTTATCTTTATCAATGTAAATATTTATCACTTCTGCTTCATAACTATACCGAAGTGAAATACGTTTTCGTTCTGCAAACGATTGAAATGATGATACAGTTTCGCAGATAATAGGCACAACATTTTCTTTAGCTATCCTCAACTTCATTTTACCGGCTTCAATTGATGATATATCCAGAAGCTGGTTTGCAAGCCGGTTTAATTTTTTTGCGCTCCTGTGTATAAGATTTGCGTCTTCTTTAATTTTACTATTTCGGGTTAACTCCATTATTTGTTTTGAAGGTCCGAGTATTAAAGTAAGCGGTGTTCTAAATTCGTGAGAAATATTTATGAAGAACCTGTTTTGCGACTGCTGTGCTTCTTTTAAAAGATTAATAGTTTGTGAAAGTTTTTCCTGTGCTATCTTCATTTTAAAAGTTCGGTCTTCAACTTTTGACTCCAGGTTTTCTTTGTAATCCGTGATTGTTCTTAACATTAATGAATCATGAATTGAAACATTAATGATTGGCAATAAATAATTCAGGAGATCATTTATCTCAGCGATATCTGCAGAAATTTTGGGATAATTAATCAGTTCTCCTATTATTTTCTTATCGATTATAATTTGATGTCTGATCGAGTTTAGATTTGTTCCATCGACTCCGCTTGAAACATCGACATCGAGATTATTTCCTTCAAGGTCTTTGAATAGTTTTATCCTGACTGAAGAAAAGTCCGCGTTAGTTACTAAAGCATTGGTTACTGCATATAACGTTTTCCTGATATCAAGGCTTTGACGAATTGATTTAGTTATATCGTACGCAGTTTTAAGCTGTGTGGTTTGTTTGTGTAATAGTTTTTTTGATTCTAAAAGTTTATTATACTGACTCAATAACTCCTCATGGGTTTCAGTCAGATCAAGGAATGCTTTTTTGATGTTAAGGGACCAATTTATCCATTTTTTAATCTTCGTAAGTATTCCCTCTTTTTTCCAGGATACATCGAAGTTTCCACCATTAGAGGTTATTGTTAGCTCAACTTTAAAGTTCTTTTGTCCAATCTGATTGCCTAACCTTGACCAAACTCCCTTACTTATATAAAAGAATTCCGGGCACTGTTCATATTGAGGGTCAAGATATGCGTTAACACTGACTCTGTTCTTATCAATAAAATAAGTTTTTTGACTTATACATGTAAACATTGAATATGCAGCGTTGAATAATTTATTCTTTAATATTCTCCCGAGTTTTCCGGAAGAAAACAAAATTAATGCGAATAAAAGCCCTTCAACATAAGATCCACTTTTAACAACGTTCTCCCCCATTCTTTCAAACTCCAATGGAGTAAAATATGGCCGTATATTTGAGATTATTCTGCACCAAACATTCCATTCAATCCTTTCTCTTTTATTTAATAAATATGAAAGATTGTAAGGAACTCCATCAATAATTTTATTTATTTCAATATTTTTTTGGTTTGCCGCATTAAATATTGTACCCAATGTTTTGCAAGAGACTTCTTTCTTATTATTATTTTTATTCTCAGTCATTAGAAACTATACATTTATAAAACAAGTAAGTGTACAAAAATCATTTTTATTTTAATTCCTCTGTTAAAGCAGATTCTGAATTAATTGTTCGGGTGAAATATGAATATATAAGTACGGAGGTAAGACAGTTGATGTTTAATTACCGCAATTAGTTGAATCTTGTTAGATTGAAACTGGAAATGATAAGAAGAAAAGTCGGCTTCCTCAAATATATTTTCCGGCTGACTCATATTTCCCCAAAAATTATGATTAAAAAACCGGGAATTAACAGTAGAAGAATAACAATAGTATAATTTACAAATATTTTTTATTTGCAGCCAACAGATTTTAGCGATTATTTCTCATACTGTAATCTTCATTAATTGAGTCTGGTGCGGGGATCTGGGCTGCGGAATGCTGTTAAGATAATCGCATATCAGAGTAAAATAATATCTCATTCTATAAAGGGTAGTAGAAAATTAGCTGCTAAGTCATTGTGGGTAAAGTATTAGCTCCGTAAAGAAAAGCAGTCAGGGAAATTGGAATTTAAGATTAGAGCAGATGGCTCATTGAAGTCAAATTGGCCTAAAACAGTTAACCCCGAAGTACAAAGTTCGCAACTTCGGGGTCATTGGCTCCGCGAGCGAAATGAGAACTCGAAAAAATATCATGTCAGATTTCCAATTTATATTAAAACAGTAAGAAAGGGCAAAAATATGATAACTTTGGAATCTGGCTGACAGTGGAACTTTGTAAAGATTATGGTCAGGTCAGTCAACATCAAATTTCTAAATGAGTCTGTTAACAATTACTTTAAGAGCGATGATCGAAATAGTAAGACAACTCATAGGAAAATATGACCCTAAATTCCTTTCCTTTCAAAGTTACTTTAATAAAAAGTGCGGTTGTAATTAGTATCTACACTTGGTTGATACACATTAAGAAATTCATTGTGCCTACTAAGAATTAATAGAGCAAGCAATATTTTTCTTGACTCTTAATTTTTCTTTCCATATTATTCATTCAAATAATAGGGACAATCTAGCTTTGGGGAGCCTTTATGAACAAAATCACTATAATTCTACTTACTCTTGCAGTTTCTTCGTTAGCATTCGCACAAACAATTATTGAGGAACGAGTTGAGATTGAACCCCAAAGGATTATTGCTAATAATCCGGAAAGCTCAAAATTCAAACTGACTTTTGGAGGAGTTTGTCGTTCTCAAATATCAGGGATATATATTTATGATATTGTGAATGAGCTAAAAGAAAAAACAGTAACATTACAAATAGTTGAAGGATCGGAATATGCTTCTTTTTATGATTTCAATACAGGGTCTGATTTAGGAAGTTATGTACAGGCCACTAACTACACTGAGGTTGGAACAATAATAAATTATAACTACTATCCAGGAAGAATCAGATTAAGAGGAAAGGATTCTGCTCCATTCGTTACCGAGCCACAAGAGGTCACAGTTCAAGCAGATATTGACGGAAATGTAGTGGGATACTATCAAGGCTATTTTCCTGATATTTGGTATATGTACGTTTATATTTTTCCGGATGGGTCGAATGATACATTAAGAACCGGTGAGAGTACTGATATTGAAATAAGTTTCTGGAACTGGTGCCAGGATGATGTACCTGAAGAAATGAAAGTAAATCTTGAAATACTAAAGGGAGCTGAGTATGGCAGTTTAATAGATCCGGTAACCGAGGAAAAATCTAAAATACTTAACGATCTTGATCCGGATGAATGGATATTAGATGTGTACTACATAGCGGATGGCATATCACCCGAAGAAAAAGATAGTGTTATAATAAGAATATCCACAACCGATCCAAATATTACTCCTGTAGATACTGCAATCTATATAAAACCTCCCCCGGTATATGTTTACACACTGCCGGAAGTTGTCGGAGCAAACGATACAGCAGATGTAATAATTAAACACCGGCTGGAAGATGGAACACTTGAGGACTTCCCTCCTGGGCAAACTTTTGAACTTTCTGTATTAGATGGATGTGTTAACGGAAACTTTTTAGTTGATACGACTATAAATGTTTACTTCGCAGAAGCACAGCAGCCGATAAAATTTATAACTGCTGATTCTCTTGATAGTGAAGAAAATAAGATTTTGATAAGAGTAGGTACAAACCTTGAAGGATTTGACAGACCTTTTAATTTAAGTGTTGATGCAAAATTAGAGAAAGAATGCAAAGAGCTTAAAAAAAGAAGCCATCTGGATTCATTAAGAACAGTCTTTAATAAGATGAGAGTAGAAAATAAGTCAAAATTAATCAGGCAAAAAACAAAAGCAAGAGTAGAAGATTATAAAGAAGGAGCAATTGAACCGGAAGCATCAGTCATATCGGCTTGTGCTTCAAACGAATCCTCTTATCCAGTTTATTGGAAGGGATTTGCTGATGTGGTTGAGGGAGATGGGTGTGATGAAGAGATTGTCGTTTGTGAAAACATTGAGCCGCAAACTCTGAGTGAATCATCTTTTGTAATGTTAAGAGGAGATAAGGATTATATTTGGGTTGACAAAAATGGTAAGTCTCATACTTCAAACACAGGTAATGCCTGTCTCTTTGATCCGCCAGCAAAAGGAAGATTAGATTTAGGGAAATGTTATACCTTTGAGATAATTGGTAATTATACTGTCTCAACTGATACATTTAATTTGTTAGATGATGCTTTGATAAAAGCTTGCCTGGATCAAACAGATCCGAATAATCTTCAGTGGCAATTTAACATTGAAAATTTAAAAATACCGGTATTTGCAGATGTATGCTCTTTACCAGAACAATATGTTGATTTAATTGACGGCGATCAAACAAAAATTTTAAATAAGGTACCAAATTGCGATTTTTATAACTGGGCTGTTGAAAGGTTAGATTATTATATAAAAGGGCCCTACTACCAACCAAAAGATAAAGAGCCACCTTATCCTATTGTTTTTTCAACGGGTATTCTTGCACATGAAGATGAACATTTCGAGCAAACGAAAAGAGAAGTGATCAAATATTTTAATGAAAACGAAACATTCAAAAAAATAAGGGATAATTTGCATTTTGCCAAAAATGAGACTCAATCATGTCCAGAATCTGCAACAGCTCTAGTTGAAAATCTTATTAAGGAAGATTTGAAAAATGCAATTATTGAAGGCTCCAATTTGCATAAAAGAATGGGAACTGATCCAGAGAATAATAATGAGTATAATGCCGAACTCTTGGCGGATAAAATTGCATCAGAAACCTATAAAACTATAAAACTGACATTTAAAATAATTCGTTCACAAGTTTGTAATTAATCTTTTGGAAGGTATTATGAAATACAAATTATTTTTAATAATTATTTCCTTGATTAGTGTCCATAGCTTAGCACAAGAAATAAAGGAACCCAATAGTTTTTGGGCAATATATGAACCTTATACTCTTCAATTTATACCAAATGGAGTAGATACAATAGAATTTCTTAAAGGAGTGATTCAAGATTCAAACTCGGTTCATTATAAGTATGAATCAGCCGCTGAGTATCTTGTGCTTAAAAACGATGCTAACCTACGGCAATTTTTAATAGACAATATGAATAACTATCCACATAAATCAAGTGGTTGGGATTCTCTCAGGGTTCTGGATATTAGTTGGGATAGATACTTTACAGATCAATATATCAAAGGATTCTTAGGGATAGAGTCAGCAATACAAGGAATGGATTCTGTCGCAAGATTTCATCCAAACAGATTAGAAAGAATTGTTGCCGTCAGGTTATTATCCCATATTGGCAGATTAGATTATTTTGATTTTATAAAGAGTTGTTATTTAACGGGGTTAGATCAAAATATTGATGGATTTCTTTCAGAATATGGTAAGGACGACAGGTATACAAATGAAGTAAAAGAATTATTAACTAACACAATTCAAGATTCAACGGAAAGACTTAAAATCTGGGCTGCCACTAGTCTTCTTGCAGCAATTGATAAACCTTATGCAATAAGTATTTTAGAAGATAAATTTAGAACTACAACTGGCGAGGACCGTTATTTTAATTATTTTGTTGATTTAGGAAGGCTTGATCCAGAAGGACAAATGGATAGGACTATATATGCAATGGAAAATGAGCAGGCAGATTCTATTCGTGAGCTATTTTTGCCATCATATAATAGTGACCCATCTTATAACGGAGACCCTGGTTACTATAGCCCCTATTTCATTAAATTTATGGAACAATTAATCAATAATGGTTTTAATACCTATGATATAGAATCTTTTCTTTATACATTTAAACCATATCCTTTCGATTCAACATCAACTGTTTTAGAAAATATTGACTATGCTACAAATCTTTTAGATACAGTTTCATTCTATATTTGGCTCGGTGATTTACAATTTAAAAATGAACTCCAATCCATCCTCCATTCCGCCAAAACCAACTTACAAAACGGAGACTCACTCGCTTGCAGATCAGAAATCAAATCATTCCAGGACACAGTAGATTTTGTTTATGCAGATTCGCTAAATCCTGATCCACGATTTGTAACTCTTGAAGGCTGGAAGTTTCTTTACTGGAATGCTCAATATATTTTAGACAGGCTGCCAGAGCCCCAGCAAAACCCCAACCTGCTTGTAACCCTCCAAAACAGCCAGGGAGTACAAATACCAGCCAGTAATGTAAAATACTATGATACAAGCTGGAAGGATGCCGTGGATAACGGGGATGGGACATTCACTGTAATAACAACAAAACCAAATGTAAGTGTAAGGATGTTTTATGAGTACGCAAATCAAACTGTAAATAATATCCCCGCACAGAACAACACTTATACATTTCACACAGTAAATACGCAGGTGGAATTAGAGAACAGCTCAGGGCAATTAATTGATGAAGGAATAGTTCAGTATTATGCAGGAGCGTGGAGGGATTTCGGTACAACCGTAAACGGAGTTGCATCAAAAGAACTTCTGCCAGATAACTATAGCTTCAGAATGACGTATGAGTATGGCAGCAATGATAAACAGCAGGATGTAAGTTCTAATGCAACTGTAATATTCCAGACGGTGAATGCGGCAGTTCAATTACAAAACAGTACAGGCAGCTTAATAGACCAGGGAACTGTTCAATACTATGCAGGAGCGTGGAGAAGTTTTGGTACAACTGTAAATGGAGTTGTTAATAAAGAGCTGCTGTCGAATAATTACAGTTTCAGAATGACCTATGAATATGTTTCTACAGATAAGCAGCAGGATTTAAATACTAATCCAACAGTGACATTTTCAACTGTTCTCTGCACTGTACAGGTAAAGGATCAACAGAACCAGCCGGTAAATAACGCAGATGTAAAATATTACTCTGGTGCGTGGAGAGAAATCGGTTTAACAAATTCGAACGGTGAAATTACCAAAGAGCTGCTTCCTGCGAACCTGTCATTCCGTGCTGCTCTTGGCACAGTTCACCAGGATGTACAGCAGGACCTTTCGGTTAACAATATCGTGCAGATTCAGTTACCAATTAGCAATTAAAAATTAACAATGGACAATTAGGAATTAAAAATTAGAGAGCTCCGTAAGAGCGAAATATTTATAGTAAAAAGCAGGAAAATGAATTAAAGTCCCTTTGGGACAACACAAAAAAAGAGGTTTAAAATGAAAACAATTGTAATCGTTTTATTGTTGATTGCTGTTGCAGGTGCACAGACAGTTTATAATTTACAGCCGGGAACAAAAGGCAACCAGTTAAAACTAACTGTAGCAAATATCTCAGATAAGAATAATGCTGATAATGTGGTTGTTAATCTTTTAAGAGAAAGCACCTTTCTTAAATTTGAGAATGAAGCAGATACAATTTCGCTTATTGAAGCAGCTAAAGAAAAAGAAGCAACGTTCAGATTTGAAGTAAAACGGAATGCACCTGTAAATATAAAAGATTCAATTGAGTTTTCCATCGGAGATGCAAACGGCATTATGATGATGAAAACCTTTGTGTTTAATTTTCTTGCACCAAGTGAGTTCAGGCTTGAGCAAAACTTTCCTAATCCTTTTAATCCTGCAACTACAATACAATACCAGCTTCCTTCAACATCAAATGTATCGCTAAAAATATACGATGTATTGGGAAATGAAGTTGTAACCCTGGTAAATGAGAAACAGGATGCAGGATATAAGGAAATAAAGTTTAATGCAGACAGGTACGCGAGCGGAATGTACATATACAGATTAACAGCAGACAAGTATGTAAGTACAATGAAAATGCTGCTTCTGAAATAAATGTCAAGCTAGGTATTGTAATAGCAGATTCATCTTTCAGGATTTTGAGAAATACCTATATAATATTTATCAGCTGATCTGGATTTGAGAATGTATAACCGGCAACCCATTTTATCCCCCACCAGATTCTTAGTAATAAAAAAGCCCTTATAAAGATTAAGGGCTTTGTTAGC
>CAWHVB010000002.1:0-544674 GCA_963832715.1 uncultured Ignavibacteria bacterium
CCGAGTCGGCCGTAGGGGTAGGCGAAACCGGTCACGTCCGTGCCGAGGAGCGCGGACAGCACCTCCCGGCTCCGCACGGTCTCGGCGACGAGCTCGGCATCGGTGGCCTGGGCAACACGACGTGCCGCAGCCCGTGCGAGACGATCTCCATCCCGGCGGCCGCGACCTGCTTGACCTGGTCCGCCGTCATCAGCGGCTTGACCGGCCCCGGCTGATCCCACTCGTTGTGGCCGCCGAAGCGATCAGCGAGAACGTAGACGGTGGCGCTGAAGCCGTGGCGCGCCAACGCGGGCACCGCTTCCGTGGCGAAGTCGGCGTAGCCGTCGTCGAACGTCAACCCGACCAGACCGTGGTCCGCACCCGAGCCTGCGCCTCCAGCAGCTCGGCGACGCCGACTCCGCGGAGCCCGCGCGCTCGAAGCCAGCACAGCTGCTGGTCGAACTGCTCCGGTCGCACCGTGACATCCAGTGGTTCGACGCCGTGATCGCTGACCGAGTGGTACATCCAGATGTAGGGCATGGTCTGCCTGGACAACGTCAACTCCTTCGGCGCGGAACGGGTATCGCCCCGCTCGCCATCGCCACGACCACGAAGATCATTAACATGACTGAGCCCCCCAGAACCGCCACAGGGGCGGCCGCGGAGGAGTGGGACAGCCGGTCGACGGCCAGACCGGCGCCGAACGCGGCCAGGGCCGGCGGCCCGAGTCGCGCAAGGATGAGACCGACTGCCTTCGGCGCGACGGCCGGGTTGTGGGCCCGCCGCCCGACGAGCAGCAGCAGCGCCGTCACGCAGATGCCGGCGGCGTTGCCGGCCGCGATGCCCGGGCCACCCCAAACGGGCGCGGCGAGCGCCGCCACGACGGTGGTCACCACGAGCCCGATCCCCACGAACCCTGCCGGGGCGAAGCTGACCCTGCCGACGAAGAACGTCCGGGCGATGATCTCGACGATCGCCTGGCCGAGCAGCCCCAGCACGTAGATCCGCAGGATGTCGGCCGTCGCGGCGGTGTCCGCGGCGGTGAACTCACCCCGCTGGAACAGCAGCTCCACCACCTGTCGGCCGAACACGAAGAGGAACGCGGTGGCAAACACGACGACTGCGCCGATGACCCGGACGTCGATCTCGGTGCGCCGTTGGGCCTCGCTCGTGGCGCCCGATGCGACGTTGCGGGCCAGGATCGGGAACGTGATGACTGCGAGCATCAGAGCCAGCGACGAGGGCAGCTGACCGATCTTCTGTGCGTAGTTCAGATGCGAGATGGTGCCCGGGGGCAGCCACGAGCCGATGAAGCGCTCGACATACACCTGGGCCTGGCGGCTGAGCATGTACACCGCGACCGGCGCAAGGACCCCGAAGCTCAGCAGCGAGCTGCGCAGCACGACCCTGCGCGGCAGCGCTACCCGTCGCCTGTAGGAGGGCAGTTGCACAGCCAGCAGCACGGCGGCACCCGCCGTGCCGCCGACGGCCGCGGCGAGCACGCCGATCCTGTCGTGCCAGAGGAGCATCGAAGCGATGATCCCGAGGTTGAGGATCAGGGACATCGCAGCAGGCGGCCCGAAGACCAGATGCGCGTGCAAGGCGGCGATGAAGAACCAGGCCAGGCCGAGGAGCACGAGGCTCGGGGCGATGATCCGCATCGCCTGCACGCCGAGGTCGGGATCGGCGAGGCCGGGTGCCAGCACCTGCACGAGCCACGGTGCGGCCACTGCGACCACCGTCGCGACACCCACGAGCACGACCGTGAGGTGCGGCAGGACCGCCGCTACCACCTCGTCGAGCGCCCTCCGCGGATCGGTGGGCAGATGGTCGGGATTCCGATTGTCCGCGACCGCCAGTGCACGTGTGAACGCGGGAATGAGCAGGAACGCCGTCAAGCCTTCGACGAGCACCGACACGGTATCGGCGACCGTCCAGGCCACCAGAAACGCGTCTGTGGATCCATTGGCCCCGAAAAGCGACGTGATGAGCAGGTCACGAACGACTCCGAACAGCGATCCGAGCCCGATCAGGAGAGTCGACACGACGGCCGCTCGCACTACCAGGCCGCCGCCCCAACGGCCGGTCCGTAACGAGCTGCCGGAGCGCTCCGCGCCACTCAGTTGCGGGTACACATCCTGCTCCGCAGCCACTGGGCGCGTCGCCGGACGGGAGAGCCGTGGCATTCGCTGGTTGACCTCCGCATAGGGCGTTGGCTGTCGCCACCGTGCGGACTATCGGTCGGCGTCGCGATGCGTTACAGCGCAGCCACGCTCTGGCATCGTGGAAGCGTCAACTGACGCGGATCCGCATCACTGCCAACGGCGGTGCGCCGACGGATGGGGTTGTGCACGCTCGTCGCGGTCACCCGCTGCATGTCTGCGCTGAGGTGCAGGTCGAGTAGGCAGTGGGATGGCGGAGTGACCGTTGGGAAACGGCTGCGGAGCTGGCTCCGCGGCCGGCGAGCCGCTCTGAGAGTTCGCGGGAGCCTGCGGCTCATCAGGCTTGCTGATCTGGCGGCGCATTGCCGAGAGCAGCATCACGACGGCGACACCGAGAACCGCCCCACCGACCGCTCCGCCAGCGGCGTAATACTCGGTGAGCGACTGGTTGGACGGCCCGTCCGGCTTCGTCGCGGGCTCGACGACGGACAACGCCAGCCGACGGTCCGGCCCGTCTGCGCCCTGCGCCAACTCCGACACCGCGCGCACGTAACTCTCGGTGAGAGCGTTGAGTGTCGGCGCCACCTGATTCCGATCGGTATCGTTCAACCGGAGCTCGACGAGGAACTTTCCCTCCGGCGCGACAGCCTCAAGACTGTTGCGCAGCACTTCGACTCCGCCCGGGTAGCCTGTCGACTTGACCACGTCGTCCAACACCCGCGACGTCAACGCCAGCTCGGCATACGTCGGCATGCGCTCCATCAGATCCTGGTTGCCCGCGCCGACCCCCGACTCAGTCGTCTGGAGCGAAAATAAGACACTGGCCTCCGCCTGGTACGACGGCGTCTCCCGACTGGCCAACCCCCAGCCGACCGCTGCTCCCACCATCAGCAGGACCAGCACGATCAGCACATTCCGGGCGGCCATCTTGACGAAGTCGGCGAACTCCACGTGCTCCTCCAAACCCACCGGCTGCCGCACCACGGCGGCCGGCCGAGGGTCATCGTACCGAGCCGTTATGCTTCCGTTGCAGCCGCTCTCCGTCGCTCCCCCAGCACCGTAGTCGGCGCGAGAGAGGAGATGCAGATGCTGAGCGAAGAAGAGCGGATAACGCGGCTGCGCACGCTCGCACCCCGGCTCATCGTCCTCGCATGGCTGCCCACCTGCTTCTTCTTCGGGCTCGTGAACCGAAAAGTCCTGCCCGAGAAGTACTTCGGCGACGACGCACATATCCAGGACAAGATGGCCAGCGAGGTCGTCCCGAGCCTGAGCGCCCCCAAGCTGGACGCATCCGCGGCGGACTCCTTCGAGGTGATGGCCTGGATCTACCGAACGGTCGGCGCCCAAGGTCACGTGACGATCATTCAGGCTGTCACCATGCTCGCCTTCTTCGCGCTCCTGTTTGCTTGCGCCGGGTGGGCCGACATCGGCCGCTTCTCGATGTACGAAACCGGCGTCTTCTGCTTCAGCGCCGTCGCCTGCGCGGTCTACCTGGCGCAGTACTCGAAGGAGAGCCTCGTCCTCCTCCTCGTCGCGGTCCTCGTCTTTCTCCCCCGGAACGGCCTGTTCGACATCGCGTTCGTTCTGCTCTGCTGCACCTACGCATACGCGATCCGCCAGTACTGGTTCCCGGTCGCCGGGCTTTTCATCATCATCCGGCTCACGCTCGCCACCACCCGCCGTGCCATCGTCGTGCCGATCGTCGTCGCCGCCAGCCTTCTCGTCTTCGCGTTCGCCACGGACGCAATTTTGAGCACCGACCTCAACGCCTGGCGCGAGGGCGTCGCCCAGTCGCGGGTGAACTCACAGGACGCGCAGTCAGCAATCCAGGACTACCTGCCCACAGACACGCCGGAACTCGCAGCGGCAAACGCCGCGGTGACGCTCCTCTTCCTGGCCCTGCCCATACCGCTACTTCTCGATCCTTCCGTGGTCTACGCCATCTTCGCACTCATGACCGCTTCGATGTGGCTTCTGCTCGGCGTGGCCATCACGCGAGCCGCCCGGCTCGGCTGGTTCAAGAACAGCCCCCGCCTGGCGCGCAGTGTCGCCCTCCTCGTCGCAATGGTGACCGTACAGGCGGTCTTCGAGCCCGACTACGGCTCCTACATCAAGCACATCGCTCCCCTGCTTCCGCTGTTCGTTCTCGTCTTCACCGCCCAACGCAGGTATGGCGTCGCGAACGGGCCATCTGTCGAGCCGTCTGCTGCACGGCTGAGGCTGGCGCTGCATCGGCGATCATTGCCGTCGCCGCGATGACCACATCGACGTGCGATGCGGTGGGTCCGGTACCGTCGCCGAGATGACCCGCGCGACCCGCACAGATCCGCCTGCACTACCTACGTCGCTCCGCAGGCCGATGCTCATCGTTTCGGGCGCCGCCGCGCTGTCCTTCGCCATGATGGCATCACAAGTCGCAGGGGACACCAGCGCAGCGCGCCCAGATCGGTGGCTCGACGGCTTGCTAAATCTGGGACCTTCCGCCGCCGAGTCACCTACATTGAGTGCATTCCTCTACATCGGTGACCCGTTGGTTGCAGGTTTCTTAGCCTTGCTCCTCGCCTCGCTTTCAGCCGCACTGGGGCGACTTCGAATCACTGTCGTAGCCCTGCTCGGTCCGGCGCTCGCCGGTCTGACTGTCGTGATTCTCAAGCCCTTGATCGGACGGACGTTCGACGGCGAACTGGCGTTTCCGAGCGGACACACCGCGATGGCGACGGCGTTCGCCATAATCGCCGCACTGCTCATCGTTAGCCTCCTCCATGCCGGATGGCCGCTGAGCGTTCTACTTGTTCTCACGGCAGCTCTGGCAGCGGGAGCGGTCGCGGCCGTCATCTTAGTAAGCCTGCATGTTCACTACCCCACCGACGCAATTGGCGGCTTCTGCGTGTCGATTGTGATTGTTCCCATGACCGCACATTTGGTCGACATTCTCACCCGAGGCCTCGCCAACTAGCACTTCAGCCCGGCGGTCATAGTTCCAGCATCCAGTCGTTGAGCATCAGGGACCTCGATCCGTACTAGGCTACAGCACCTAAGGAAGTGCGTACCTGCCCGCATGCGTTGCCGACGGCCAAACTCGCTACTTACGGAATCAATACAAGCCCACGGGGAGCAAAAGGGCGAAGCAGACGAGTGTACGTGCGTACCGAATTCTGGACGCGCAGTCGAAGTGCGGCGATTGTGAGATCTGAATATGCGACACACTCGCCTTTTCCCATTAGGACGAACAGAGGGTCGTATATCAAGAGAACGGCGGGTTCGACGCGCCACCACGACGCCGAGGCGTTTGATCTGACCCCACCTTGGCGATGCGAAACCCTCGACACACCTTCCACCAGCGCAGGAAGTTCATGTGCGGCTTCTTTAGCGGTTTAGCTTAGCGACTATCCTCGCCGGTGGTGCGCATTCGACCTAGCCAACGTGAGGACGATTGTCCAACGCGCCTACAGAGCTGGTAGACTAAATCGGCCCCGGGTACCTCATAACGAAAGCGCAAGATGAGCTCACCGCCTCGTATTGGCATCTGGAAACGCGACATCCTGCCTCCTTCAGAAACGTTCATCGTTAATCAGGCGGCATCGCTGCGCCAGTGGGACCCATTATTCATTGGTGAACGGGTGGTTAAATCGTCGTTGATGCCGCCTTGCGCCTTCATATTGCGAGATTGCGGTGACTGGAAACGGTTCACCGGGGTGCGGTTCCGGATTACCCGACGACATCCTGCCCTTGACCAGTTCCTCTCCGACAGTGGCATCCGTGCGATACACGCCCACTTTGGAACGAGTGCGGTGGACATCGCGCCATCCGCGGAACGACACGGGCTACCGTTGATCGCTACATTTCACGGGAGCGACGTTACCCGCTACCTAGTAGGCCGCGATCCAAAGGCCGCCCTCTACAGAGCACGCCTTCGACACGTATTTCGATATTCGACATTGCTGATTGCGGTATCCGGATTTATCGCATCAGAGCTACAGCGCATGGGCGCTCCTCCGTGCAAGATTGTGGTACACCACATTGGTATACCTATACCGGACCCGCCCGTGCCTCGAGTGGATCGTGAAGGGGTACTGTACGTGGGCCGCCTCCTTCAGTCCAAAGGAATATTCGATTTGGTTCGCGCCATGAGCCGCCTGAGTCAGCCTGTCCGGAGTACACAACTGACGGTGATCGGCGACGGCCCAGCAATCGGTGAAGTTCAAGATCTCGCAAGTGAGCTCGGCGTCAAAGTGAGACTACTCGGGTATCAACCCCCCCACATTGTTGCACAACACATGTGCAACAATGCCGTCTTCTGTATGCCGTCACACTCAGAAGGTCTGGGCATGGTCTTTCTAGAGGCCGCCGCCCACCAATTGCCAGTCGTCGCAACTAAAATCGGCGGAATACCCGAGGCCGTTATAGACGGCCAAACTGGTTTACTTGGCGAGGTCGGCAACATAACGAAGATCGCCGCATCTCTATCATGCTTACTCGCAAACCGGCTCCAGGCGAGATCTATGGGAGTTGCCGGTCGCAGACATGTCACAGAAGCGTTCGACATTTCCCGACAAAGTCGCACACTCGAAGAGCTGTATTCAAGCGTTGTCAAGGACGGTTCTCATCCACGCTAATCATCCGACTCTTTGCGATGAAGCGCAGGCGCCGACGCGGACCTCCACCCGCTGCCGGCTGATCGAGCAAGTGAAATGGCGACGCCTGCGGACTCCGGAACCGAGAGAACTATCGACGCCGCGCACGGTTGCACTGCACCCAGCGTATCCGCCGATTGTCAACGAGGGACCCGGCGGCTCCCGCCTAATACTCCAGCCGTAGATCGTTATGTCCACTCGCGGGCTTGCTCCTGACGCTGGTAGTGGCTGGTGCGGGCGCGGTGTTGATGGCGTCGTCGCCAGTGCGACCAGGCTGTGGGGCAGGCTCGGGTGCGGCGGGGTTCGACGACGAGGACGGTGAACAGGCCTGAGTTGCATCAGTTTAGTGACCGCCTGAGGTGGCCCAGGGTCGCGTTGATCAACTTGGAAGCCGGAGCATCGTATGCAACTTTCGCTGTCCAAGCTGTTGACCTCGACGAACATCGCGCGCGGCGCTGCTCGGTCCGACGCGTGCGTCGCCTTCGAAGATCGATAGAGCTCTCTGGGACGGCGTACGCGTGCAAATCGATTAGTGACCACATTCCGTGGTGAATCTGCAGTTCAACGGCTCGTGGGTGCAATGATTACACCGTTGTGATGCAACTCAGGACAGGCGACGGATCTCGCTGCAGGTCAACGCGATCAGACCGGCAGGCGCGGGTCGGTCGGTGTGCTCACGGGCGGCGATGACGACCAGCAGCGCGTGGGCGATCATGGCCAGCAGGATCCAGCGCTGCCAGGCGGTCCAGCGGCGGACCTGGTGTTCGTCGAGCCCGGCCTCGGACTTGGCGATCGCGGTTGGGTGGGCCGCGCGGCGAGGTTCCTTGGCTGAGGTCCTTTTCCGCGCGGCCTCCCGCCGAACCGGTTATGTGAAGATCAACATAACCGCGGCGCATCGGCACCCACTCGGCGAACCCGGCATCCAACTCCGCCAGCGAGCTGAAGCTGCGTCCGGCCAGGACGTGGTCGCGCACGATCGCGACCTGGCGTTCCACCCGCCCCTTCCCGGTGGGGCGGTAGGCGGCCAGCACGTCGATGACGAACCCGTAGTGCACGGCGAACGCCGCCGCCTCCGGGTGCAGCGGCACCGCCTCGCGCGGGGCGACATGGCGGCGGACGACGGTCTTGGTCCGGTCATAAACGATCGATCCTGGGACGCCGCCGAAGTGGGCGAATGCCCGGCGGTGGCAGTCGAAGAACGTGCCCAGATCCTGACTGGTGACAAAGCAGCAGAACGGATCCCGCGAGTAGGACAGCGTCATGTGGAACGAGTAGACCTTCACGATCCCCTGCTCGAGCAAGACCTGGCCCTCGTCGCCCCAGTCGACCTGGGCCTGCGCGCCCGCGACGACCTCGAACCGCCGATGCAACCCCGACAACCGCTCGTCATCGTCGCTGTCGCGGGCCAGACGCTGCCGGGCGTCGGCGACATACAGCTTGACCCGCTGGTAGTGGCCGGTGAAGCCGTGCTCGGCGACCAGCCGCTCATGGATCACACTGGCCTTCAGCCGCGGGTCGGCGGCCAGCCAGGCGTCGATCAGCGGGGCGACCGCGTCGACCTTGCGGGTCACCGTGCCCTTGCGCGACGGTGCGGTCGGCGGACCGGCCGGGGCGTCGGTCGACAGGTACTTCTTCACCGTGCGCCAATCGACACCGACCTCGTCGGCGATCTCGCGCCAGGTCGCGCCGGCAGCGCGTAACGGTTGGTAGCGGCGTAGGTCCATCCATGCCTCCACGGGCAGGATCACGGGGTGACCCCCTCCGGTCTCGTCTGCTTGGCGGCTGACGAGCCGGAGGGTGGTCACCCCCGGGCGAATCGAGGGACGACTCGCCGGGACCTCAACGACAGATCACCTTGTACGTGGACCTCCACGTGAGCTCGTACGCGGACAAGCGCGACGCTCCAAAGCGAACCGCTCGGCCTGCTCGCCGGTCAGCTCGCCCACGTCGAGACCCTCGCGCGCCAGCCACCGGCTGAGCTGATCGAACTGATACAGCCTGTCCGCCGCCGAGCCCGAGTACGCCCGAGACGCCAGCCACGACCAGAACCCCGCCGCATACGGCGCCAACGGCCCCGACACCACCGGGACCCACACCTTTCTGCCCATCGCTGCCTCCTGCCGGATCGCGAAACACAATCCGAGAAGCCTCGACACAGGACGAATGATTATGTTGAGCGGGTCAGCGCCGAACCCGCGTGACACCAGCAGGAACCCGGCTCGTCGACGGGGTCCTCAACATAATCACCGACTGGACATACAACCGGTTATGTGAAGATCAACATAACCGGTTCTTAGGGGGCCCCGGCGCAGCAATGCGCCGGGGCTACCCGACACCAACACCCGGGTCGGGCAGATCGCCCGGCTCGGCGGCCGCCACCGCTCCCACGTGCACGTGGAGAACGACGTCAAACAGGCCAAGGACCTCGGCCTGAACAACTGGCCCTCCCGGTTCTGGGCGATCGACCTCGCCTGGACCCAGATCATCGCGCTGGCCGCGAACCTGCTGGCCTGCTTCCGCCAGCTCGCCCTCCCCGCAGACGAGCTGCGCGACGCCGCCCTGAAACTGCTGCGCTGCCGGCTCTGGCAGCTCCCCGCCCGGCTCACCCGCGGGCATCGCAAACAGTGGCTGCACCTGCGCGCGGACTGGCCCTGGACCACCACCAACGTGCTCAACACCTGGCAGGCCGTCAAGGCGATCCCCGCACCCACCCACCCAGACGATCATGGAAGGACCCTTGAATGGAGCCGACTGTAGCTTATCGTCGCCAGGGTAGCTGCGCTAGCAAGAGACGCAGATCATTCCTTCGGACGCACACAAGGGTACTGGCCCGCACTCCGAATCTTCTATGCATGAGCGCAATGGCGCACCCCGCTGCAACTAGGCTTCCAACTAAAGTAGCAACTGCGGCACCCATACCGCCAAACCTTGGCGCGAGCAGAACGAGAAGCAGCAGGTTGACAGGCGCAGCAACAACAACAGCGTAGCTCCGAAGCTGCGGTTGGCCCCGGCTAACGAGCCCAGCACCGGCGACGGAACCGGGTGCTCCTAGTACTGACGACGCAAGCAATACCAAGAGAATGGGAGTCGCTGCACCGAACTCGGAACCGAATAGAGACGGCAGCCAGATGGGCGCAGTTGAACCAACGATAACAGCTGTCAGGCCGCTCGCTAAAAAGGCTAGTCGCGACGCTGCCGCCAGGCGTTCGTCAGAATTCTGGGACGCATCCACAGACATCACTACGTCCCGCATCGCAAGACTAATGACCAGCGGAACCTCTGCCACGTTCACGGCCACTACATATAGTCCCAGCTCGCCTATACTAGACAACGGAGCTAGGAGAACTTGATCCAGTCTGGTAAGGATGATTCCAGCCAGCGAGCCACTCCAAACTCTCATACCGAACCCAAGCAGCAATAAGGATCCGGCCTTCTCGCCGCGCGGCAAGGCTGTGACAACCCGAACGTACACAACACCGGCCATCACAGGTGTAGCTGACAATACCGTCGCAGCAGTTTGCACATTTAGCTGATCAATAAGCAGCAGTGCAACGATCAGGACGAAGCGCGTGCCCGCCAGGATATACTTCTCCCAGCTTATAATGGCCCACCTTTGAAGACCTGCGGCGATGCCTCGAGTCGCTCCGAGTGCAAGGCTTGGAATCGCCGCAATACTGCAGTGAATCATTAACGCAGCTAAAGCAGCATCGCCGGACGCAAGGCTTCTAGCGCTAAAGTAAATGATCACTGAGCAGGTTGCACCCGAAGTGCCAAGTATCAGAAGCGCGGCGCGCAAGGCCGATACTGAGCAGAGGGGGCTTCGAGCGACGTGATACGTTACTGCGTCTGGAACACCTAAGGTTGCCGTGGCCGTAGCAAGAAAAAGGGGTGCCGTGACGGCCGCGACCGCACCACGGCCATCAACGCCCAACGCATGCCCGAGGATCGGTGCCGTAACTATCGCGGCAACCGGCGCAGCCATGTTGCCTACGATCGCAATAGAGATCTGCTGCGCCGTTCGGCCATTTTTGGGATTGACCATTACATCGGCGTCCATGCGCCGCGCATATATGCAACCTCATTCATGCTCGACGAGCACCGACTCGATCCGACGCGCCACATCGCTCCACCTATATCTCTCCGGTGGGGGCCAATCGGCGGGAACGCTCATGGTGGAGGCGACACTCATGGCATACACCCATTCTTCCACAGCGCTCTTATCATCTACGCCGATTCCGCCGAGACCAACGATCTCTCGAACAGCCCTACAGCCGTTCCAGTACACGACAGGAGTACCACACTGGATTGCCTCCAACGCGGGCAACCCAAAACCCTCTAGCAGCGATGGCATCACTAGCGCCGAAGCGTTGCGATATAGAACCGCCAATTCTTGATCGGAAACGAAGGCTCGCATTTCGACGCGATCGGCGACGCCTTCGGCAGATGCGAGCGAAAGCGCCGATCGCTGGTCGCCTGTTACCAGTACGGCCCGAGTTTCAGGCAGTCTAGCCAGCGCCTGGAGGAAGATGGCAGCATTCTTGTGTGGTTTCATGTTACCAACGTAGAGAAAGTACGGCTGTGCGCCCGCTGGACGACCGCCAGGTATTCGAAAGAATGCCTCAGAGCAGCCGTTGCCAACATTTACAACCGCGGTATCGTCACACCCAATCCACTCCTGGATTATCTCCTTGCTCGTTTCGGATACTGTCAGAACCACACCCATTTTCAATACGGCCGAGCGGACAACGTGATTATAGTAGTGCGTCTTCCATAGACTAGCCTCAGCAGGAATTTGCACGTGCATTAGATCATGCAGAGTGACAATCTGCTTTTTGTGCCCCGGTGCGACGTTGAACCCCGGCGTGTATAGGAGCCTCCCTGTCCGGGACATCAGAAGCCCCGCTGAAACAAAGTTGATAGGCGAGAGTGGGGAGACGCATGGCGCGAAGGGGGTCCACGCTATAGAGAGTCTTGCAATGACCTCTCGACTGAATCTAGCTATACCATGTTGTCCGCGCCAGCGCGTATCGATGGCAATTCTCGGTAGTAGACTACCGGATTTCCCGACTGTCATTTGTTTACTAATCACCGGTACGAGCCACCCGCCGGTCGTGGCACTTCGATTAGGTGCGGATTGATGCCGCCATCACGAACCACAGAACTGGCTAACTGGCGCGGAGTAACGACCGCTACTGCAACGAATACAGCAACCAACGGCATCGTATGCGAATCTCCGAAGATTGACGTGTTGTCGCCCATACCATGAACTAGGACCCATGCGAGGGCCGCGAGTACCGCCGCGGGCGCATACGAATTACCGGGCGAGCACTCTACTTGCAACATCTTGGTGGCAGATGCACGAAGGACCGTGGCAAAAAAGCACGCCGCCAACAATGCACCGGCGATGCCCAGCTGCGCCCAGGCCTGAATCACAACGTTGTGTGGTGGGTATCTAGGCGATAAGCCTAGCCCTGATGCCATCCGCCCATAGCTGAACTCCCAGCCTCCGAAGCCGAGACCGAGCATGGGCGAGTCTGCGAATAGTCTCCACGCCGCGCTCCAGATACCAAGACGAATACCAAGGGTCTCGTTTGATTGTGCAACGAGAAGATACTGTTCTGATACACCACGTGTGACGAAGTAGGTGACGGACCCCGCGAGGCAAATAATCAGTAATGATGTAGCAAGTCTCGTAGACGCACGCACCAGGAGCGGCGCGAGGGAAATTAGAACAATGGTTGCCACACATGCCACGATCCCGGTTTTTGACCCCGTTGCCAATACGCCTATCGCGCAGATAAAGGCAAATACAAGATGTCGCCTTCTGCGAGTGTTCTCCCATACCCAGATGCCCATGCAGAGGCTGAGTCCCAGGAACAGTGAGGCTACATTCCCATTTAAGAAGACTCCACCCGACTTCTCACCATCAAGCACGTTATTGGGCGCGTCTGTGTAGAGGTGTGTCGCGGAGTAATCTCCAGCGACGATCCGAGCCCAGATAGAACGAAGAAAGACCTGCTCTGTATTTGGAGAGAGCCTGAACAAGACTGTCAGAAATACTTCTAGCAAGACGAAGGGTTGTACAAAGCCAAGAGCAGTAACCAGCTTGTTTGGCGACCTAGCCCAGACACGCGTAGCGGTTGCGATCAGCATGGCGAAAGCCGTGTACTGCACTGCGACATAAAGTCCTTGCTTATGCCCGATGCTGAAGCATGCGTAGGTTGCGGAGAGTATTACTAGTCCTACGGCGATCCTCCACGGCAACACTTTGCTGCCGCTCGAGAATCGAGTCAGCCCTGACGGAACCGCCAGTAACACCCACAAAAGAAACACCGGAAGAGGAAATGACGTAAACGCAAGATGCATCTGCGGAACGGCGAGCGCCAGAGCTACGTAAAGATGGGCTTCATCAGACAAGGAGCCGACGATGACCATTAAGGCAGGTAGAACGAGTATCAGGGCGGCGAGCAATGGCAAATCGGCAGCCAACTCAAAATTGCTCATCTGCCACCTCTGATGGCCACGCGCTTCTTTGTGCTCCGGTAACCTTCACAGAGCGGCTTCTTCCCTGCCGGATGACAGAGCCGCAAAAGTTTTGGAGCTTTATTGCGCGGCTACTCCAATCCATGACCCGCGCCGCGTCGACGCTGTGCTCGTTGACGGCTTGAGGCAACAATGCCAAAATGAGCTCCGCTCCGTGCGAGCTATCGCGCGCGATACTGACAAGTTCCTGTAGTCCGTTCCTTCCTAAAGATGAGGTCGTTCCTACTACATGCAACCCGGCAGCCAGATACTCGTACAGCTTCATCGGACTACGACCACGGTTTAAATTGTTATCCTTGAACGGCAATAACCCGACGGAATGCGCTGCCAGAATGCGAGGTGTGGCGTGGTAGGCAACAGGTCCGATTAGCTGCACATTATTCGGAAGGTGCCGAATCGGTCTTGTCGTTGTGTTTGGTCCGGCCAGAGTGAAGTTGACGTCAGGACAATACGTAGCAACAGCGCGTAGCCAGTCCCAATCGATACGGTCGTCTAGTGCTCCGATGTAGACAACACCTGCTCGGTTCCTGCTCCCTGCAGCTCGTCGAGCTGAGTCAAATCGGTCGAACTCGACACCGTTTTCTAGTATGAGCGTCGGAATGGAGTGGCTAAGCGGTAAGGATGACAGAACCTCAGCCGAGGTTGCGACTATACCGTCGCACGCTTGCAATATCTTCTTCTGCGCCTTCGCTCGAACACCTTTCTCGTACACATCAGTCGGCCGATAGATAATTGCCCGCGGCTTCGTCAGACACCAAATGTCGACCAGCAGGGGTTCATCGATAAGAAGAACGTCAGTTGGTATACTCTTGCCAAGAGTTGATGTTAGTAGCGGAAGCGTTGTCCAAAGTGCGAGGTTCAATCGCCGCCCGGCAGTTAAGTTGCAGGGCAAAAATGCGAAGGGCACATGAAGATGACGAGAATTTTCATCGACGTGCAGCCCGTCGAGCGCGGAAGCGACGCGACGCCGCACGTTAGAGTTGCTGACCTTCGCGAGGTGAATTGGAGTGACAGGGGTCGATATGTGACTTACACTGCATCCTAGCTTTGCCAACTCGCGCGACAAGTGGTGGCTGCCAACGCGAAAGTTTCCACTCTCTGCAGTGTGCGCGGCGAAAGTTATATGCACCGAGCCTCCTTAGGGCTGGATCTAGCTATAAGGACATACGTCTGGTGCGCTGAAGTCGACTTCTTGATGCGCGTCAATAAAAATGACGGACATCCAGGTGGCGTCACCACCCTTCGTGGCTTTTGGACGTTGATATGCACCACCAATATGTCGGGTTTTCAGCGACTGGAACAGATTCGGCTACTCGCTCACCCCGGGCGCTACTTTCAGTAAAATGCATTAGGGCGCTACTGATGCGAGTACTTGCCGAAGCTTGTTGCGAAAGTTCAGTGTGCTAAACGGCGCTGCTGTCTGTTGGATCTCGGTACGATTCCAGTGCGCTCGTCGGCATTCTCGCATACCGTTCGCGAATAGGCTTGCTTCCTGCTCGGATATCATGATCCCATTGAGGCCGTCGCGCACATAATCCTTTGCGCCTCCGGAGTCGAACGCTAGGACGGGTACGCCGACTGCCAATGCTTCTATCGACGCAATCCCAAAGTCTTCTTCCCCTGGGAAGATTAGTGCATACGCACTGGCAAGAAGCTCCATTTTCACTCGCTCAGAAACGTGCCCCATGAACTGCACATTGGCAGGGGCCGTTGACTCTAAGCGATGCCGTTCAGGTCCATCTCCAATAATAACTAACGGCTCACCAGAAATTCGCGCTGCTTCGATTGCAACATCAGGGCGCTTATACGGAACCAGACGCCCGATCCAGACAAAGTGAGTCGGCTCGCACCTTCGAATGTTTGACCACTTAGCTATGTCGACTGGAGGGTGTACCACTTGCGCCGAGCGCCCGTAAGCTCGCTCGATTCTGCATGCTACGGCCGTGGAGTTGGCCAGCAGAACAGTCGGGTGCTTCGCTACAAATCGATCCCACCGACGGAGAAGTGGGAGGCCCGCCATCTCGCCAGCGACCTGCAATGCGGGATTTAAGCGATCAAGTTCAATGTTTGTGCGCCATAGTATGCGCGCTGGGGTATGGTAGTAAACGATCGACGGCCCGTCGAAGCGGAGAGTTGCCGCATGCGCTGCAAAATGTGAGCTAACAAGCAGCGTATCGGCCTCGATCCTTGCGCTCGCCCAGGACGCCATCATCATCAGCGCGTACCGCTGCCACTTTTGTGCAGCTGCGGGTAGAGATGTAGGCCATAAGGCGCGGACTTCGACCTCTGGGAAGTGATGTTGCGCTAAGGCTGGCTCGACTATGCTAGCAACCAGCTGCTCTGCGCCGCTTACGTCAACCATCTCCTGGGCTACCTGCTCTGAGCCAGCCCAGTTTGTAAGCCACTCGTGTGCCACAGCGACCTTCATATGTCAGCTCCCGCCAGTTTCATGAGCAGGAACGGTCCGCCACGTAGTCGATCGTCTTTGCGCTCGTCGCGTCCGTGAAAGACGGGCCAGTGTTCAAACCTGAGTGCGGAGTGCTGCCGCTGACTCAGCCGCGTCCTGCAGTGAATTCGATACAACGACGATCCGGGCCGCCGCGCGCGCGGACGAGTTCGAGGCAATGGGCAAGGCTTGACCGATGACCGCTCTTCGTTCACCAGTTCAGACAGGCCAGGTTTTGGGATACCTATTGCGCTCCCGCAAAGGTAGTCGGCTCTGGCGTGGCCCACGTGGGCGAGCACGACGCTATGGCCCGCTGTGGCGAGGCAGGCGCCAGTCGCGGGACAGACGAAGCTATTGCCGATAAGGGCGATACTGCATGCCAGCACTCGGACGGAGCCTCCTTAGCGACTCCTGCCGTGGAGCGGCATCTGACGCGGGTGAGGTGGAAGAGTGGGGTTAGGGCGGGTGTGCGGAACGGGCCGAGGTGACCGATGAGCACCACCGCCATGACTTTGGGTGGGCGCCGCGATAGGCAGAGCTTTCACGGGGCTCGTGACAGGTGCGGAGCTGGGCGCCGGTGTCGTCAGCGTTAAGGCGACCGACTGCTCGGTCCGGTAGTAAGAGTTGTACTGCCCGTAGGCCCGCGGCCCGGTGCTCGGCACCATAGTGAAGACGGTGCCGAGCAGAGACGCGGACACCGCTTCGAGCGCACCGACTGAATCGCGGATCTGATCGCGGCTGGTGTCCTTGAACCGGCAAACGAGGAGAGCGCCGTCGGTTGCCGGGGCGAGAGCCGCGGCATCGGTCACGGGAAGTAGGGGCGGTGTGTCGATCAGGATGACGTCGTACTCCCCGCGAAGTTCGTCGAGCAGGGTCTGCATCTGCCGGGAGGCCAACAGTTCACTCGGATTAGGTGGCAGCGGGCCACTGGCCAGCACGTCGAAGACTCCGCCGGACCAGTGTTGAATCGCTTCCTGGACGGTTACCTGGCCGGCCAAGGTGCTTGTGAGCCCGATCGACCGCTCCACGCCGAGTAGGTCGGCAAGCTTCGGCCGGCGCAGGTCGGCCTCGATTGCGAGCACTCGTTGGCCGGCTGACGCCAGGGCGATCGCCGAGGTTCGCGATCGTCGTAGTCTTGCCTTCGCTCGGCATTGAGCTGGTGACAATAATGATCTTGTGAGGATTGTCGATGTCGATGAATTGCAGGTTCGTACGCAGTTGGCGGAACGCTTCGGTCCGTGGTGACTGCGAATCCTCGTGCACCGTGAGTGGCCGCTTTCGCACGGCGGCATCGAATGCCATCACTCCGAGGTTCGGTGCCCTCGAGAGCTCGCGGAGCTGCTCCGGCGAGCGCACCGACACGTCGAGTGCGTTCCGGGCTAAGGCGCCCCCGAAGCCGACGGCCAGCCCGACGAGCAGACCGAGTGGCAGCATGACGGGTAGGCCCGTTGACGATGGCTCAGTCGGGGGATCGGCGGGTTGGACGACGCGCACGGCGACGGGGGCGACGCCCGTCGAAAACGCGGGTCGTTCGATCTCGTCGACGAGTCGCGGGAACACTGCGCCGACGGCGTTCGCCACGGCGGCGGCAATCTCCGGAGACTCGCCGGTGACGGCGACATCGATGAGGACCGAGTCGAGCTTGCTCGAAGCTGTGATGTGGCGGGCGACCTCTTCAGGGGTGCCTGTGAGGCCGAGTTTCCGAATGACCTCCTGGCTCACGCGCGTGCTGCTCACGAGCTCCACGTAGGAGGTAACACGCTGCTCGGAGAGCTGCGCGCCCTGGTAGGCGGCACTCGCGCTCTCGGCGACCTGCGCCGAGACGTACATCCTGATCGTGGCGGTGAACTCGGGCGGACGGACGAGCCACGTTCCCGCGGCGGCGAGGACCGCCACCGCCACGGCAGTCACCACGACGACCCAGCGCTCACGCAGTACCCGCAGGTAGTCCTGGATGGTCAAGCGAACGCTCCCCGGTCAGCGGGTAGCCCGCCGAGCGCAGCATCGATCAAGAGTTGATTGGTCATGTCGTAAAGCCTGTCCGTTCGGGGAGCGACAGCGAGCCGTGTTACCACGCATATCACGAATGATCACGGTGCTGTTACGGAGAATTCTGATAGATCACCAAGATGGACGAACATCCGGGTCCGCTCATCACTCGTTGTACATGCCCCTTGGTGCGATGATGGCCAGATGGCGGACACATGCTCAACCGCAGCCCGACCCGGGCTCCTCGCAAATCCATCGGAACTGGTGGTGTGACGTCGTGCGCTACCGAGCAATGGCCCTCGTCCGGCTGGCGAGCTCCCGGATCCACGTCTCATACCTCTCAATGGCGGTCTGCTCGCCGAAGTGTTCCTTCGCAAAGGTGCGACCGTTCTCGCCGAGCTCAGCGGCACGATCGGCGTCATTGATCAATGTCAGCGCCGCATCGTTGAGGGCGCTGGGATCGCCCGGCGGAGCGAGAACGCCAGCACCGCTCCGCGCAAGGGCCTCGCTGGTGGCTCCGTCACCGCTCACCGCCGCCAGGATCGGCCAAGCGGCCGCGCAGTAGGACGTCAGCTTGGACGGCAGGCTCATCTCGACCACTCCCACGCGCTCGTTGACGAGAAGGACATCGGCCGCACGGAGGATCGACGAGTACTCCTTGGCGTCGGCCGAGGGGAGGAACTGGATGCTGCGGACGCCACGAGCGAGCCGCTGCAGCCCCGGCCGCTGGTTGCCGTCGCCGAGAAGGACGTAGGTGAGTGGCAGTCCGCGTCGATCAGTGTCGCGAGCAGCTTCGACGATGTTCTCGAGACCCTGCTTCTCACCCATGTTCCCGGCGTGGAGGAGGATGTGCCGATCTCCCCATCCGAGCAGCTCACGCTGCTGCTCGGGCGACCGGGAGCTATCAGGAAGATGCGTCCAGTTACGGATGATTGTGATATCCGGGTCCGGGCGCCGCGAGAGCGCCAGGAGCCGGGCAGCGAAGCGGTCGTGGATCGTGGTGATTCGCGCAGCCCGCTCCACGACGTACCGCTCGACGCACCCGATCCACGCCGCCGCGAGTCGGCCGAGGCCCTGGTCGAGCGCAAGTTCCTGGACACCGGCGCTGTAGATGTCCTGCACGATGAGTCCGAGCGGCACCCGCAGACGCCGTGCCACCAGGAGGGCCGCTGCCGCTCCGAACAGCGGAGGGCTGACGGCGATGACCACATCGGGCCGCCTCACACGCTGGGTCACCACCCGCGCGGCGAACGTGAGCTCGTGCAACAAGCGGGACACCGGATTGGGGTGGCGGGGAATGACGTGCCACAGTCTCCGGACGCGGACACCGTCCTCGACGCTCTGCCGCTTCCAGCCTGCGTAGCCCGGGTGCAGCTGCCATTCGGGGTAGTGCGGCAGGCCCGCCAGCACTTCAACCTCATGGTCACGGGCGAGGGCGCTGGCCATGCGATGGGTGTACGGCGCAGTGCCCGACACCTCTGGCGCGTAGTTCATCGCTATGATCAGGATCTTCAGGCTGTCCGCCGCGAAAGCTGTGCCATCCGACTTGGACGACACCGGACGAGTACGGGCCAGCAGCTTCCGGACGCCGTTCCGCATCGTCGGCCCGATCACAGTCGTCGTCTGCCCTTCCGCCCACGCAACCGCGGGATCCGATGCGTCGACCTCGGAAGTGATCTCGCTGAGAACTGAGCCCGGTGACGGCGCGTGAACCATAGCTCGATCAGTGCTCCGATCGAGCTGGTGGTGCGATGGCGCCCACAATCGCTTCCACGGCGTCGCGGATCAGCATCGCCGCCTCGTGGTGAGCCTCAGGCGGACGGCCCATCGGGTCCGGGATCTCGTCGTCCTCGCCATCCATCGGGCGTACGAGCCCCCGCCCGAGCTGGGCAAGCTCGACGAGGGCATGCGCACGAGCAGCAGGCTGAGGAGGCAGATCCGTCGGATCGACCGACATCGCAAGCCGTGCGAACTCCCGTAAGCAGAACGCAGTGCCGAGCGCAGAGGGCGCCCGCTCGACCACTGCCGACCGGTGACGCGGAGTGGCTCCGAGTATGAGATCGGCCTCGCTCACCATGGTTGGCTCGAGTTGCCGCGCAACGAATCTCTCGTCCGCCGCGCGGTCCAGTCCCCACGGACGGAGCTCTGCGCGGCTGTCCCGATGCATCTGGCCACCGACGACAGCGCTCACGCCGGCGCTGGAGACAGCGAAGGTCGATGCGGCACGGCCGCCCAGCCGGCCGACCAGAAGGTGACGCGTGAGCATCTCCGCGAACGGAGAACGGCAGATGTTGCCTGTGCATACGTACAGGAGCCGGAAGCCGTCGGCCTCCTCCTCCCTCCGGTGCCGTCCCACGGTTCTCATGCACTCTTGAGAGCCGACGGATGGCCAGCCGCCGTCGAACGTCCCCCGCCGTCCGCTGCCTGTCGGCTCGTCCACTGCAGCGTGCGGCGCAACCCGTCGATCAGCGCCGTCGGCGCCGGCAGGCACAGATCCCGGCGTGCCGCAGAGATGTCCAAGCAGCTACGCCGCACCTCCCCGGAACGGCCCGGCTCGAACTGTGGCTGAAATGCGCGCGGTGCCAGGGCCGCTACGGCTGCGATGCCCTCGGCCAGCTCGAGCAGGTTCACCTCGATGCCAGTGCCGATGTTGTACTCGGTCCTCGACAACCGCTCGACATCCGCAAGAGCAAGGTTCGCCGCCACGACGTCTTGCACGAACACGAAATCGCGTGTCTGTCGGCCGTCACCGAAGATGATCGGCGGGACACCGTCGAACGCGCGACGACAGAACCGTGCGACCACTCCAGCCTCGCCCTGTGTGCCCTGCCGAGGGCCGTAGACGTTTCCGTAGCGCAACGTGCGAACGTCGAGGCCTTTAGCATCCCGGAACCACCGGGCGTAGTGCTCGACGGTCAACTTGCTGAGCCCGTAGGCCGACGTCGGCGACGTCGGCGCATCTTCGGGCGTCGGGATCCGGCCGGCGTCGCCGTACAGGGCTCCGCCTGTCGACGTGTTCACCACGCGTCGAACGCCGGCCTCCGCAGCCGCGGAGAAGACGTTGAGCGATCCGACGACATTCACCCCGGCATCGACAGCCGGCACGGCCATCGAGTGCTGGACGTCGATCTTCGCCGCCAGGTGGAACACCGTGTCGGCGCCGAACGCGTGGACAGCCAGCCGCACCGCGTCGCCGTCCCGGATGTCGAGCACACGGAATTCCGCTCCGAGTCGGCATGCGTCGTCGACGTTCGCCATGTCGCCGTTCGACAGGTCGTCGAGCACGAGGACCTTGCAGCCTCGAGCGACCAGCGCGTCCACAAGTGTCGAGCCGATGAATCCGGCACCACCGGTGACGACGACGCGGTCCGCATATCTCGCTGTCACGATCGGTCAGCGTCCTCGAACGAAAAGAAGCTCGGAGAAGGTTCGAATGATGATCTTGATGTCGAGCCACAGCGACCAGTGCTCGATGTAGTAGTTGTCGAACCGCGCCCGGTCCGCGATCGACGTGTCCCCCCGCAGGCCACTGACCTGTGCCAAACCTGTCAACCCCGCCTGCACGCGGTGCCGGTGGGCATAGCGGTCGTACTCCGCGGAGAACCGGTCCACGAAATGTGGCCGCTCGGGCCGCGGACCGACCAGCGTCATGTCGCCGCGCAGGATGTTCCACAGCTGCGGCAGCTCGTCCAACGACGTCCGCCGCAGGAACCGCCCCACCGGGCCGACCCGGCTGTCGCCGGCCACCGACCACGTCGTCGCCGAGTCCGTCTCGTTCGCCGGCCGCATAGACCGCAGCTTCAGGCACTGGAAGACGGCTCCGTTGCGGCCCACCCGCGGCTGCCGGAAGATGACGCCGGGGCCGCCCTCGATTCGAACGACGATCGCACACACGCCCATGATCGGGCCCGGCCACCAGCAGCGCCAGGCCGGACGACGACGACGTCGAACGCCCGCTTGACCATATGGGCCGGGCCGCGCAGATTCGGCGTCCGGACCCGGTAGACCGGGATCGAGCCGATGTGGTCACCGAGCCCGGTCTGCATCGCGAAGTGGTGCATGCGCGGCACCACCAGCAAGTCGCAGCGCTGCGCGGCCGGCGTGCGCACGATGTCGAGCAGCTTGCGCTCGGCGAAGTCGCCGTCGGCGATCAGCAGTACGTCCACGCCGTGACCTCGGATCTCGCGGTCGAGGTCGGCGAGCCCGCCGAGCTGCGGGACGACCGCCTCCGCGACGCAGTCGTCTCCGTCGTCGACGAAGCCGACTACCGACAGCGCATAGCGCGGATGCCGGCGCAGGATCTCCGCCAGCTCGGCGGCGAGCGCTCCGCCGCCGATCAGCACCGTGCTGTGTCGCGTGACCCGGCGGCGCCGGCCCAGACTGATCAGCCACGTCGTAGCTACCCGGCCGACGACAACGAGCCCGATCGCGATCGAGACGTTCACCAGGAAGGTGGTGACCGACTCCTGCTCGTGCCGCAGCGCGATCACCGTGGCGATCACGGCGGCAGCGGTGAGCAGCCTGCCCAGCAGCGTGGGCAGCTCGTCGAGAACGCTGAGGTGCAGCCGCGCTCGGTACCGGGTGCCCCCGGTGAGCAGGAGCAGCCCCAGCAGAGCCATCGACAGGTGGGCGCGCCACTGCTGCGGTGCCCACAGCACGGGGGCCGCCAACAGCACGGCGTCGACAGGCAGGACGAGCATCCACGCCCGCACCCGGACAGCAGCCTGGTCGCGCCCGACCGGCTCGCCCATGGCACCTGGTGGTCCGGCCGCCGCGGTGCTGGGACGGAAGTGCCCTCCGTCACCGGCAGCTGCGACCGGTCGAATGCCGTGGCAATCGCGCTGGAGTGCGGCGCGAGATCGGTGATGTCGACGGAGTCGACGGGTCAACCGAAGTCATGGTCCCCTCAGAACATGTTTGATTGTGGAACTGATGACGTCGCTGTCGTCTTCTGCGAGTAGCAGCAGGAAGGCCATTGGGCCGACGACAGCATTGGCCGTGGCCGACGCTCTCGTAGGCCAGGCGAATGTCAGTACATGAGCGATCTGGATGCGCGACGCGGCATCCGAAACAATGACGAAGTGCGGGATCCTCCTCGGCCAGGGAACGGCGCTACAGAGCGGCCGACCGGATGCAAACCGTTTCACCTCGGGGAGTGAAGCGATCAACCTGCCTGTCGCCCTGCGGAGTCGCAGCGTTACACAGCGCTGCCCCCTGGTCGACGGAAAGTGGGGGCCGGCCGCCGAACCGACAACCACTTCCTGATCATTTTCAAATAAGGTTTTTCCTGCAGCGACACCTGTAGAGAATATTTTATTAAACCTGGCTGAAAGGTGCCCTTTCAGAGTATAAAAGTTTAGCCCGGAAGATGCCGAATCAATTTCTCCCCTGTAACCGGATACGCCAAAAGATAGATAATTGTTTATACCAGCTTCAAGCATTAAACCCTGCAGCGAGTATTTAAAATTGTAGTTATCAAAATAATAATCTGTTTCAGGGTTGACGAGAAAATATGAGGGGAACTTAAATGACACAAAACTCCCGTTTCCCTCTCCCAGCCAGCCTAACCTTGTTTCAATCAGTCTGGAGCCCGGAGATTCATCCAGCAGATCATTATAGATCTTTCTTGCTTTGCTGTACTGCTTCAGCTGCATATAACAGTCGCCCGTATACATTCTAACTTCAGAATCTTCAGGTTTATAAGCATAGAGCTTATTAAATTCAGTCAAAGCCTGACCGGGATCATTGTTCCATAACATTGCTTCAGCTTTCTTCTTAGCTATGTTATAATCAAAGGATTGATCCAGCAGATTATCATAAATTCTGATGGCAGAGAGATAGTCCTTTACGCACAAGTATGCATCCGCCTCTTCGAGCATGACTTCCCTCGCAGGAGATGTAAGACTGTTATATTTATTATAGAGTTTTATGGCGGCGTAGCAGTCTTGTTCACTTATTTTATTTCTTGCTGATTCCAGAACGGAATAAATATCATTAGCTTCGTTCAATTTTTTCTGTTTATCGATTTCAAATTTTAACCTGGCAATCTCCAAATCAGATGGATTTATATTCTCAGCCCGTGAGACATACAACTCAGCATCATTAAACTTATTCTGCTGGGATTTAAGCATTGCCAGCGTCAGAAGAGCATCAAAGTTGTCGGGTTCTCTGCTGAGAACTGCATTAAGCAGCTTTTCAGCCTCATATAAATCTTTATTCTGCCAGACATAAATCTGCGCCCTCAACAATTTATATTTCAGGCTATCAGGATACTGAATAATCAAAACATCCAGTTCATTTCCGGCAAGCTGATACTGCCTGTCCCAGGCAGCGTTCTGTATATAAAGGAATCTTATCCCGGGATCAGCCGGCTGATACGCAAGATAATCTCCATATAATTGTACAGCCTTATCAAACCTGCCTATTGTTGAATAATAACCTGCCAGTTTCAGAAGAATATCTCTGCTGGCTGGATTCTCCTTCAACAATTTTTCATACTCCGCGATCTGCTGTTTATAGAATTTTTCCCTTGCAGCCAGGACTTCATCAGAAAGCTTACTGACTTCCTCAGTATCTCCTGCTTTAGATTTGAGTACTAAGAGCTGCTGATAGGCCTCTTCGTATCTGTCTGCCTTTACAAGTGCATTTATCAGTTTAATCCTTGTTTCAGTATCCCCGGGAAATCTTTTTAATCTTTTGAAATAATTATCAATTGCGTAACCGCCGGATTTTATTCCGTATTTATAATATTTATAACTAGCAGTATCATTAAACGTATATATATATCCATTTCCCTTTGCTCTTGCCAGACCATCCATCGCTTCTTTAAAGAAAGGCTTGAGCTGAAGGGCATGGTTAAAAGCATTTATAGCGGGTCCGGTTTTACCCAGCCATAAAAGGAAATAACCAAAGCGCGACCAAAGCCGCTGATCGTCAGGGTATTCTTCAGTATATTTCTTTAGTATCGGTTCACCCTTCGCTATATGATTATTCTTTGCAAGAATTTCAGTATACCTGATAATTTCATCGGGCGATGCATGAGCCATCGCGAGGTATTTATCATACCATAATTCAGCCTCAACCCATTCCCCCAGGTTCTTATACGATATACCAACCTGAAGGTAGTTATACGCTTTAGCAGGATCTATAGCAATCTCTCTTTTATAGCCCTCTATATCATTATAAATGATTTTATACCATGCTTCAGTAGCATGATTAAGGTTATCATTTATGTCCGAGTTTTCGGGTTCAAGTTTTCTTGCGGATCTGAAATCATAAACCGCCTGTTCAAATTGACCTCTGTGTTCATAGGCCAGGCCTCTCAGGTTATAACCCTCAGCCTGCTGGGGACGTGCAGAGATATAATTATTTAATAAGTTTATTGCTTCGCCATACCTGCCGTTTTTCATGTGCGACAAAGCTTCATTTTTCAGATCCTGGATATGTGGAAGGGGCTGTGAGTTTATATGGGGGGCAAACAAACAAATACTAAAGAATATATAACAGATGACATTTCGAATATTCATTTCATGGTAAGTCAGAGAAACAACTGACGATGAGTTTGTGAATTTAATGTAAGTCTCTTTATCATATCCTCCGCATTTTGTATAGTTTCATCAACTCTTAATGCCAATACTGAAATAAAAGGAATGACTTTTTCAATATATTCGGGATCAGTTCCGGGGAGGTTGCCCTGAATCCGGCTGATAAATTTACTGATGGTTTTCGTATCTTCTTTAGTAACCATCACTACTACATTATTCGTGATAAGGCAAATCTTATCCTTTTTATCGGCAGAGAGCCGAATAGTATTCATCAACTGGTTAATAGTCAGCAGGCCCTCTTTTTCTGCTTCGGGATCCAGCCGGAATGAAACAAGTGTAAAGATCTGGCCGGTGCTCCTATACAATGCAATCTGGTTGTTAAGTATCAGCTGGAAATCGTTTAAATTATAGAAATTCGTGAATGTATAATTCTCTGCCGGAATATCGAGTTCTGCGAGAGATTGGTACTGCAGACCGGATTCAGTTACAGCTGTCGCTCTTGTCTTTTTCTTTTTACCGGCAAAATCATCTGTAATACCTTTATCCGGTTCCAGGCGGTAAGCCGCACTGAACTTTCCCTGTGTATGACCGATATTAGGAGTAATAGTGATTTTCCCGCCCGATGTTCCTTCTTCCTCTTTGCTTAGGTAGAGGATCCCGGTGGAATTTAGTGCAAGAGTATCTGCAATGGAATTTGCAGCAGGAGTAGCGGGGTCACCTAAGATAAACAGACTGGTAACACCATCATTTTCGATTGCTTCTGTAGTTTCAATAAAAACATCCTGAAGAAGAGTAAGGTTAACAAAATTTATGAATGGAGTCAGCTCATCAAAGATCATCTTATTCGGCTGATACTGTTCTACCACAGTTACGATATCTCTTAAATATTCGACAAGAAATTCATCAGTATTTTCAACTTCCTGCATATCAGACGGAGGTGCAACCCGAACCACGATGACCTGGTTCTGGTTCATATAATACTGCAGATCAAAATCGATTGAAGCCGCCTGAATCATCAGGTCTTTAGGTCTCATACTTGTAAAGTATAGACACACTTCTTTCTGCTTAATACATTCCTTTGCAAACTGAAGTCCAAGTAAGGTTCTACCTGATTTCCTCGGTCCTATTAGTAAATAAGTGCCTCCTCTGTAGAATCCCCCCCAGGCATTATCAACAATTGAGATACCTGAAGAAACAAGTTGTATTTTCTTTTTCATTTTATTCCGGATACCGTATTTTTCGTTTGAGTAGATGATTTCCAAAAACCGGTGTAATTTTTAATATCCCTCACTTTACAATCTAACCTGTCTTTTATTTATAGTATTTAATACCGACAGGTCGATCTTTAAACCTCTGTCTCTGTCAAAAACATAATTCGATTTCAGTTCTCCCGATTTATGTTCAATATACGGCAGCAGGGATATTGTGCCGTATAAATCATTTATTTCTTTATCCAGATAAATCAGACCGTTGCTTACATCTGCCAGGTGCTGCAGCAAAGCAGACATAGCATCTGTAACAGGTTCTGAAGAGATAATTATACTGGTAATATTATGGCTTTCAAGTTTATGCTTAAATTTATCCAGGATCAATTCAAGGAGTGTGGTATCTTTAAACCTGATAAAAGGTGTTATCTCATCAAAAACAATTCGCGAAGGATAATACTCTTCGATCATATCGATTACATCATCGAAATAATCAACGAGGTCCTGGTCCGGTGTTCCCGAAAGATTATCTTTATCAGGAGGAATCACTCTCACCGTAGTAATTTCCCTGGAGTCAATAAAATGCTGGGAGTCGAGGTTCATCCATTCTGCCAATCCAGTAAGTTCTTCTCTGGTTCTGCTCGTAAAATAGAGACCTCTCTCCTTTTTCTGAGCTCCTTCAAGAATGAATTTCATCCCAAAATTAGTTTTGCCGGATTTATGTCCGCCGATTAAAAGATAGTTTGAACCTTTATAAAGTCCGCCCCATCCCTCATCAATTAAACTTATCCCGGAGGATATTAGCTGTAAATTGTTTTGCATGTACCACGAAGGTTTTTGTACAAATTGCCAAATATTATGCCGGTAATAAATGTGCCTAAACATTTAATATTAAATGCCTTAAGGCGATTTTCTGAACTAAACAGAGACAATTATAATAAGGGTGTATTATAATGCAACAGGGATAAGAGATTTGAGGCTCGGAAGCCAGATACCCGGTGTAATTGAATAGAATTGGTTTGTGTTAAATATCAACCAGCTAATTCGTCTGTCATTTTAAGGATATCCTTTTTTTCAACCGGTTTCGACAGGTATCCTTTTGCCCCCATAGCAAGATATTTTTCTTTATCCCCCTTTAAAGCGTATGCGGTAACCACAAGGATCGGTACTGATCCATACTCAGGGTCGTGAGTTACCTTCTTAATTACATCGTTTCCGTCGAGTTCACCCGGAAGATTTATATCAAGGATAATCAGAGCATACTTATTTTTTTTTACTTTCTTTAACGCTTCAACTGCAGTCTGAACAATTTCAACATCATAATAATCCCGGAGGTAGATTTTAAGGATCAGCTGGGTTTCGGTATTATCCTCAACCAGTAATATTTTTTTACGTTCCTGTTTTGAAGGATCAATAGATGATGAACTTAGCATTGGGTTATGATCAATAGTTTATGAATTCTCTTTCTTCGAAAAGTTTGTTCCCATTACTTCGTCCCATACAGGCGAACTTACACCGAATCCCTTTGTTGAATCCATATAATGGTGTTTCATGTGATGATTTTTAATTGCCAGCCATACTTTATTATGCATGTTGTAATGATGCACAGCGTAATGCGTCATATCATAACCCAGGTATCCTAAAATGAATCCGACAAAAAACGGGGCTACAAACATAGTACCCAGGATTAAAGTAAAGATAAAATAAAATAAGACAGCAAGAGGCAGACTCACTGAGGGAGGCATTACGAGACGCCTTGAATCATTCGGATAATCATGATGCACCCCATGAAAAATGAAATGAATCCTGGCGCCGAGTTCCGACTTGAATTCGAAATGGAATAAAAATCTATGGAGTGTATACTCTGCCAGAGACCATACTGCAATACCAAGTATAACCAGGGTAAGAATGGTGATTGCTGACTCTTCATATGTAGAAATAGATCTGTAAAGAAAAAAGGAAATTACCGGGATATAGATAAATAGCGGTACTGAAAAGTGAACCCGGGAGAACATCTCCATGAAATCACTTTCAAACATTCTAGCAGTTTCGTCTTTGTTAGATACGAAATTTTTTGCCATCTATGTAATCCTCAACTGTTATTAAAATCAGATGTTAAGTTAACAAATTAATCATTTATTTATAGGACAAGTGCCATACGTCATATCTAAATTTTCGCCGCAGCCATCAAATATTAAGTTCCAAAAATATAAATTTTATAAAATAAAATGGAAATTCATTTGATATTAAATATTAAAGTTTTCATATTCTACTTCAAAATTTTACAGTTCATACTTTTACGGAGGTTAAATGCCGGAAAACGGAGAGCGGGAGCAATGGGGAACTAAAATCGGCCTGATCCTGGCGGTAGCAGGAAATGCGGTCGGACTCGGAAATTTCCTTAGATTTCCGGTGCAGGCAGCCCAAAATGGCGGCGGCGCATTTATGATCCCATACTTTATCTTTTTCCTTATTCTCGGCATCCCTTTAATGTGGATAGAATGGGGCATAGGACGTCATGGAGGAAAATACAGGCACGGCAGCGCTCCAGGTATGTTTGATGTAATCTGGAAAAATAAGCTTGCCAAGTATTTCGGTGCCCTGGGACTCTTTATTTCCATGACCATTCTGATCTACTATACTTACATAGAATCCTGGACGCTTGGGTTCAGTATATTTTCTGTTTCCAGAATGTATTTCGACGAGAATACAGCCAGTACAATGCGCAACTTCCTTTATAGCTACCAGGGTAGAGAAACCGGCACTCATTTCAGCAGTCTCCTTCCGGCTTATATATTGATGCTGATCACTTTCGGGTTAAATTTCTGGATCCTGTTCAAAGGAATTTCAAAGGGGATAGAGAAACTTGCAAAGATAGCCATGCCTCTGTTACTCATATTCGGTGTTATTCTGGCCGTTAGAATTATCACTCTCGGCGCTCCTGACCCGGCTTTCCCTGCAAACAGCGTAGAAAACGGCTTCGCTTTTATTTGGAACCCGGATTTTTCAAAACTGTCAAATCCTTCGATATGGCTTGCAGCTGCGGGACAGATCTTCTTTACACTTTCTGTCGGTATGGGAACTATACACGCATACGCAAGTTATCTTAAACCTGAGGATGATATTGCTTTATCCGGTTTAACTACAGCAGCTACAAACGAGTTTGCAGAAGTAGTTCTCGGTGCTTCAATAGCAATCCCTGTTGCAGTAGCATTTTTCGGACTGGATGCTACAAAGGCATTCGCCCAGGGCGGAGCTTTTGACCTGGGATTTGTTTCGATGCCGCTTATCTTTCAAAAAATTCCTTTAGGTGCTGTATTTGGATTTCTCTGGTTCCTGCTCCTGTTCTTTGCCGGAATAACTTCATCCGTAGCTATGGGTCAACCCGTTGTTGCGTTCCTTGAGGATGAGTTCGGGATGGACAGGAAAAAAGCCGTTATTGCACTGGGGATAACTGTTTTAATTGCTGTTCAATTTGTTGTTTTCTTCCTGAAATTCGGCTTCCTCGATGAGATGGATTACTGGGCGGGTACATTCGGTCTTGTTGTATTTGCTTTTATTGAAACTGTGCTGTTTATGTGGGTATACGGTTCAGATAAAGCATGGAATGAGATGAATGCCGGAGGTGATTTCAAGATCCCCAGAATATTTTTTTACATTATGAAATATATTACACCGCTGGTACTTTTCATTATTATGCTCTGGTGGTTAATAAATGATGCAATCCCTATATTTCTCTTATCGAATGTCCAGGCAGAAAATATCCCTTATATATGGGGTTCACGCGCACTGATGTTTATAATTGCACTTCTGATTATACTTATGGTTAAGAAGGCGTGGTCAAATCACACAGGTGAGGAACTACAGAGATAAACTTTAATAAAAGCGAGACTTTATTATGGGACTATCAACTGAAGGTGTTTTTTTTATTTCTATTGCGTGGGGTTGTATAATCACCCTTACTACTTATTGTTTTATACGAGTAATGAAATCTGAAAGGGAAAACAAAAAATAGCAGCAGTGGAAAAACGGGAGTAATACTGAACTGGCAGACTGATTTTGCTTAGTTCATGCAACCCGATAGATCAATTCCTTTCAAGTTTTGACTCAAACTCAGGAGATTAACCTGATCAAATTTTGTTTCGCACGACTCAGTGCGGTATTGTACCGTTTATTTCCTCCTGATCACTTCCATCTTTATTTTCAGATAAGAAAGCTTTGTTTGTTTCAGTTGCCGCAAGCATAAATTTTCCATTCTCGAGATTTTTATACAACCTGTCCTCCTCGATAAGGTAATAAAATTTATTTCTGAATTCTTCGAGAGAAATACCGCAGGTTGCAGCATACTTCGCAAGTTCATGAGGATCTTCAAAATCCGCCTGGTTTAACCTGAGCATATAACGGCGCGCAATATAAAATGATTCCGAGGAAGGGTCTACCATCCTCACTTTCGTTTTTTTAGTGATTGGATCAAGTATATCTTTAAAGTAAAGCGGTACAAAATGTCCGTTTTGAATCGATACCATAGCTCCTGATCCTCCATTCAGCATAAATTGAGCAGCTGAGAATCCCAGATCTCTTGTGTATTCCATATCGAAAGGAATCGGATCGGCGCAACGAAGTTCGTAACCAATATTCTTTGCGACAATAGTCGCCTTAAGGTTAAACTCTCTCAGTTTTTCCTGGACTTTATACTTCAGAATCTCTCCGAAGTTAATCTCTGCAATCCTGATATTATCGTGGGCATCTCTTTCAACATCAATGAGCACCTGAAGATCTTCCTGAGCAAGGTGCTCAACCAGACCTTCAGCCAGAATCGCGACCCCGTCAGTTTTTCCATAACTCATTCTCTTGACTATTGCACCTACTAAAACATCCACCATATGCGACATTTTTATAGTAGGGCCGGGGAATTCTTCCGGAATAACTGTAAGAGTAGCGCCTGCGGCTTTTCCAATACCGAGTGCAAGGTGTCCCGCCTTCCTTCCCATCGAAACAACAAAATACCAGCGTGAGGTAGTCTGGGCATCAACCATCAGGTTTTTAACGAGTTCAACTCCTATATGCCTGGCAGTCTGAAATCCGAATGTCGGAATACCGTGAGGCAGGTCAAGGTCGTTATCGATTGTTTTCGGAACATGAACAACCTTAATTCTACCCGCAGCCATTTCATCTACTTTCAGTGCACTGTATGCAGTATCGTCACCGCCGATAGTAATAAGTTTATCGACATTCAGTCTTAGAAGGGACGTTACAGTATTCTCAAGATGCTTTTTATCTTTTGTAGGGTTCGACCTTGAGATACCTATATAAGATCCGCCCCTGAAATGTATACGGCTTACATTCTGGATAGTCAGATTTTTTATATGGGTAATATCGCCCTGCATTAACCATTTAAATCCATCCTTTATTCCAAGTACATCTATTCCTTCCAGTCCGGCTCTTATCGTAGCTGCTCCGATGACACTGTTAATCCCCGGAGCGGGGCCGCCTCCTACAAGTATAGCTAGTTTCTTCGGTGCGATCGTCATCTTTTCCTTCTCCTTCTCCAGTCTCTGGCTTACTTTTTCATAATACTTTTAATTTCGCAAATTTCAGCATAAGCTGTTTAACATTATTCCCTTCAAAAATAACCGTCGCCTTCTGCATATCGCCTGAACCCGTTACCTGAGTAACACGTCCCAGCCCGAATTTATCGTGCATTACCTTACTTCCCGGTCTCAACGACTTGTTGTCCTGGTTGAAATCTTCATAATCTACATTTTCAAAGTACTCATAGTACATTTCTTTTTTGGATTTGCGATTGGAAGATTTCCTGCCGATGCCGCCGTTAACCTCTGTGAATGTGGCCGGTTCAAGTTCATCAATAAATCTTGATCTGCTCTGGTAAGCGACTTCGCCGAAACGGTAACGGCTTCGTGCGTGAGAAATGTAGACTTTCTGTTTTGCTCTTGTCACAGCCACATAAAACAATCTCCTTTCCTCTTCAACCGTTGCTTCAGTGCTGAAGCGGTTTGAGAGAGGGAAAATATCTTCCTCGCAGCCGGTTACAAACACGATAGGAAACTCTAATCCTTTTGCACTATGTATAGTCATCATCGTAACCACATTTTTGTCGTCTGCATGCATATCTATATCAGCAACGAGTGATACATCCTCCAGGTACTGTTCAAGTTTTGCATCATCGTTTGAATTCGAAAAATCACTGAGTGCAGATAACAGCTCATTGATATTCTCCCACCTGGCGTGTGACTCCGGGGTATTCTCTTCCTTGAACATACGGAGAACGCCGAGTTCATCAACCAGCGCACGTGATAATTCTCCAACTGATAATTTATCTTTCAGCTCGATATATTTATCCAGAAGAACCTTAAATCCTTTTACGTTTTTCTGAATTCTTTCTTTTATATCTATTACTTCAAAAACTCTTGTCATTGTTTCGAAGAGCGAAATATCATGCTTACGTGCGAACGCTATCATTCTTTTAATTGTTGTACTTCCAATACCTCTCTGCGGAAAATTCATTATCCTCAATAAACTTTCCTCATCATCCTGGTTAGCGATCACTCTCAGATAGGCAACAATATCCTTAACTTCTTTTCTTTTATAAAATTCGATACCGCCCACAATTGTGTAAGGAATTTTTTCTCTTCTAAAAATATCCTCAAGCGCCCTTGACTGAGCATTGGTTCTATACAAAATTCCGAAATCCTTGAGCGATAATTTTTTCCTGGAAATTTCATGTTTAATAAACTTCGCAATCTGAAAAGCTTCATCCTTTTCATCAGCACACTTAACAAGGGTGAGGAGTTCGCCATCGTTATTTTCAGTCCATAACGTTTTAATCAGCTGTTCTTTATTATTTTTAATAACTGAATCGGCTGCTGCAAGAATAGTTTTTGTTGAACGGTAATTCTGTTCAAGCTTAAAGATCTTCTGTTTCGGATAGTCCTTCTGGAAGTCGAGCATATTGCCTACATTCGCACCCCGCCAGCTGTATATACTCTGCGCATCGTCACCAACTACTGAAATTTTACCGTCTTTTGTAACAAGGAGTTTAATAAGTTCGTACTGTGCCTTATTAGTATCCTGAAACTCATCAACAAGAATGTAATCGAACTTCTTTTTATACTTTGCGTGCACTTTCTGGTTTAGATTAAACAACTCAATAGGCTTCAAAAGAAGATCCTCAAAATCCATGGCATTGTTGGCAACCAGCCTTTTCTGATATTCATCATAAATGTCCGCTATTTTCTCTTCTATGAATTCACCCTTATGGCTATTCCTGAACTCAGCAGGCATTACCATCTGGTTTTTCATAAAACTTATCCTGTGACGGACTGAATTCGGAGTGATTGAATCGAGATCGATATTCAGATTGGAGATAATGTTCTGTACCAGTGAGAGCGAATCCTCGGCATCATAAATAGAAAAATTAGCGGCATAATTTATATGTTTGGATTCTATACGGAGTATTCTTGCAAAGATCGAATGAAAAGTTCCCATCCATAATGCATCCGCCTTGCTGCCTATAAGACTGCGGATCCGGTCTTTCATTTCATTGGCAGCTTTATTTGTAAATGTAAGAGCGAGTATAGAATCAGGCGGATATCCTTTATCTATAAGATGAGCAATTTTAAAGGTCAATACTTTGGTTTTTCCCGATCCGGCACCTGCTACAATCATCTGGGGGCCGTCAACATATTCAACGGCTGATTTTTGTTCTTTATTTAATTCTTTTAGGTTTATCATACATCCATTCTGATTTTTAAGATGCAAATATAAATATTTGCATCCCGAATAAAAAGGTAAGAAAATAGTGGAATGGGTAATTTCGCCTTAGTATAACTACGGTCTTTTCACGGGTCCGCAATGTAAAATAACTTGTTATATAGATTGATTTCATTTAATTTTGCTTCGCATTTTGATAAATAAAACGGGACATTCAGAATAGTCCGTAAATAAATATTTTCTTCATACAAATAATCGTGAGTCGCTCTTAGTGTATCCGATACTTTCCCGAATAGCCAGATGAAATTATATCCTTTACCTTTTCTTTCTCTCATTCTGATTTTAAGCTTCTCTTCGTTTGCTCAACAGACAGGTACATTAAGGGGATTTGTTACTGACTCTCTTTCGGGTGAAGCTCTTCCCTATTCAAATATTCTTATTCAGGAAACTAATTTCGGCGCTTCAGCAGATCTCAGAGGAATTTTTACAATAACAGGTATCCCCGCAAACAAAGAATATAACGTGCGTGTAACTTATGTAGGATATATAAGCAAATATATCAATGTATTCATAAAGCCGGGAGAAGTTACGCAGATCCGGGTATCACTTGCGGAAAGTACTATTAAACTGCAGGAAATAGAAAAGATCGGGAATAAAGTTCATCATGCAAATGAAACTGATCTGGGGCTTCAAAAACTGAGTGTAAAGGAACTGGAAATGCTGCCTAAAGGGGTTGAGACTGACATCTTCCGTTCTCTTCAATTCCTTCCGGGTGTGCAGTCGACCGGGGATGTTTCAGCACGCTATTATGTCCGAGGCGGTGCTAGTGATCAAAACCTTGTGCTTCTGAACGGCATCCCCATCTATAATCCATTTCATGCACTTGGTCTCTTCAGCATTATAGACCCCGAGATGATAAACGCCGTTGAGTTCTATAAAGGAGGCTTTACAGCTGAATACGGCGGAAGGTTGTCATCGGTACTTAATATGATAACAAAAGATGGAAACAAAAACCGGTACAGCGGAAACGGAACGCTCAGCTTCCTGACTGGTAAAGCTGCTCTTGAAGGACCGATTCCCGGAGGTTCATTTATGCTGACCGGCCGGAAAAGTTTGTTCGACCAGGTATTGAAGAAATTTATTAATTTCAAAGATGCTCCATTCAGTTTCCACGATTTGTCAGGAAAAATTAATTATGCCTCGTCCGACACAAAAAGTCTTACAAAATTTTCGCTGCAGGGATTCAATAGTCATGACGGGTTGAAGAATGACGATCCTGCCAAAGCTGATTACAGCTGGACAAATAATCTTTACGGTCTTTACTGGTTCCAGGCCTGGGAGGATGTACCGATTTATTCTGAAGTAAATTTTTCTGTAAGTTCATTTGAAGGCGCGATTGATCCGAAACTCAGCGATGCAAAGGAGAGACAGAATTCAATAACGGATGTTACCCTTAAAGCTGATTTCACAAATGTTTATGAAAGCCGTGATGAAATTAAGGTCGGTTATAAATTGAAATCAGTAAAAACATCGTATAATTTTGAGAACCTGCAGGGTAATAAATCTGCTCTCGCTGACCAGGCATTACATTTCAGTCTATACGGCAAGTATAAATTTTTAAGATTTGAAAGTTTCGGAGCTGATATAGGAACAAGAATTAATCTTTTATCCTTGACCCAGAAGCACGCTCCTTTCCTCGAACCGAGAGTAAATTTAACGTATGCAATATATCCCTGGCTGATACTCAAAGGAGCCTGGGGCATATATACACAGGAACTGATTACGCTTACAAATGAAAATGAGGTGATTTCATTATTTGAACCCTGGTCAATAGTTCCGGGATATCTTCAGGTTCCCGAAGCTATACATTATGTCGCCGGGCTGGAGTTAAGACTGCCTGATGGATTTTCTTTCAATACCGAAGTTTATTATAAGGATTTAAAACGGACAGCAGAAATTAATCCCAATAAAGCTGATGATCAGGATCCGGATCTTGTACAGGCAAGCGGAGAATCTTATGGTGCAGAATTCCTGCTCAAATATGCCCGGAATTTTATTCAGTTCTCGGCCTCATACTCGCTCAGCTGGGCGTATAGAAATATTAATGGCTGGATCTCCTATCCCAGATACGACTCAAGGAATGCAATAAATTCAAATCTTATTCTTGACTTAGGATCCGGGTGGGAAGCCAGCTTCAGCTGGTTTTTTAATTCGGGACTGCCTTTTACTGAGATCGTAGGATATTATGATAAACTGTATTTGAATGATCTGTATGGTTTCGGCGGCTTCTATGGTGAATATAATCCTTATACATTGCTTGGCGATCCGAATCTCGGCAGACTGCCGACGTATCACAGGCTTGATATCGGGATTACAAAGAAATTTAATCTTGGTTTTACCAAAATTGAAGTAAGCGGAAATGTATTGAATGTTTATGACCGTAAAAATATATTTTATTTCGAAAGAGACACCGGTAAACGGGTGAACATGTTCCCGGTTTTACCAACTGCTTCGATCAGGATTGAAATATGAAAAAGTTAATTCTTCTGCTGTTTATATCTGTTATTGTATTTACTAATTACTCGTGTGAGGAGAATTTTAGCCCCAAAGGAACCTTTCAGCAAAAGTATATTCTATCCTGTGTCATCAGGGCTGATACTTCTGTCCAGATAGCCACTATCTCCAAAAGTTATAATGTAAACGGTTACGATCCTTATGAAAATACAGAAGATCCTTTCTTAAAAAGTGCTTATATACGCGTTTGGTCAGGCGATAATGTTTATTTTATGAAAGACAGCAGCGTAGCAAGAACTGATACTTCAAGGTACAAAGGGCCGCTGCATTTCTTTTACCTGGATAATTTTATTCCGGACAATAATAACCTGATGGAAATTGAAGCTGTACTGCCTGACGGTAAAACGCTCAGAGCATCTACTTCATTGCCTGAAGAGGTTGAATGGAACTATACCAATATAGATACGAGTGATACGAATGCATTCAGGATTCCTTCAATTTCCAAAGATTATTTTTCATTCAGCTGGTACCGGGGTTCATCGCTTGGATGGTATCTGCCACGATTTGTACTTATATATGCAAAACTTGTAAATGGAACTGAGGAAAGACACGAGGTTCTTGTACCCCAAAAATATGAGAATAATAAACCTGTATATTACCAGCCTACAAAAAATTCAACTGTGAGCTTCCAGAACAGTTCACTTGATTCGGTTTTCAGACAAATATCGGCGGGTGATCCCAACAAATCGGAATATAAAATATACGGTGGAATTCTCGAACTACTGGTATTTGACGAGAATCTTTCAAAATATTATTCCAGCACCAATGGTTTTCTTGATGACTATACAATAAGACTTGATGAAAATGATTATACAAATGTTGAGGGCGGACTTGGTATTTTCGGATCTTACATTAAACAAAAGAGAGGGAGCCTGATTGACCCGGACTTTATAAGATCTTTTGGTTATATACCGGCAAATCCCTGATTGAAAATGAAATTTACAATATATTTTATAACTGCTTTTCTCTTTACTATAATTTTTAATTCCTGCAATAAGGAATTATCCACAACTCCGCCTGAGCCGGTGCCTCAGAATACCGGGAAGCTATTCGTTGCGTCCAACCCGGCGGGGGCGAAGATATATCTCAATAATAAAAATACTGGCTATCTCACGCCGGATACCATTCCTTATCTTGACGGCGGGCAGTATAAGCTTGTAACAAAACTAAATTTGTTCAAGGATTCCTCACAAATAGTGAATATTAAAAAGGATTCATTGACCTCTATATTTTTTAATTATACAACAAACCCCACTATGAAGGGATACCTGAATGTGGACTCCTATCCCCAGGGAGCAGAGATAATTGTTAATGATAGTATAACAGGTAAAGTAACTCCTTTTGAATTTAGTAATGTTCTGCCCGACACCTACAAAGTAGTATTGAAGAAACCAAACTACTGGAACTGGAGCTATACTACCACGGTTAGAACTGACCGGACAGCAAGAATTTACGGTGCCCTGGAAGATACGCTTCTATTCGTTAACTACAGGACTTCAAATTCCGGGCTTCCTACAAACTATCTTGACGGGATTGCGATAGATGAGAACGGTAATAAATGGGTTGTTGATTCATACAGCCTGATGAAGTTTGATGATGAGAACTGGACTTCCTTCAACCCGGATAATTCAGATTATCCCGGAGGTAATATTAATTCTATTGCTGCTTATGGCAGTGAAATATGGGTCGCCACTCCAAACGGACTGATTATATATAAAAACGGGATTTTCGAAGTATTAGACAGCCAATCGGGTCTCGTTTCAGATTATGTTTATTGCGGCTACAAGGAGGATGAAAACAGTATGTGGGTGGGGACCAACCTTGGACTCTGCCACTATGATGGAACTAACTGGTCGGTTTACAATACCGGCAATTCGGGACTCCCGTCAAATAACATAACTACAATCAAAATTGATGCATCTCATAATTTATGGTTGGGTACAGTTGGTGAAGGTGTGGTTAAGTTCGATGGGACAAACTGGAACATCTATAATTCTGAAAATTCAAACTTACCTCAAAGCAATAGAATAACTGATATTGAGATAACTGAAGGCTCTGTCGTATGGGTCAGTCTTCGTTCCCTCGGTAAAGCCTTGGCGGGCGGGACAGCGATGTATGATGGAACGCAATGGACATCTTTCCAATCAGTTCCAAGCTCGGACGTTGTCTGCATAAGTGTACAGTCGCCGGATCTGGTCTGGTTCTGCAACATAGAGTTAGGGCTGACAAAATGGGACAATGGAACCTGGCAGACTTACTTGACTTCGAACTCTCATATACCTTCAAACAGAATAGTGGGCACAGCTATTGACCGGAACGGCTATAAATGGATTGCTACGTCAGGAGGGGGCCTATCCAAGTATAAAGGAAATTAATCGGCTAAATTTGTTGCCATTTCTTTATTTTCTTACCTTTATATATCATTTTCAAATTAAAATAATAATCATTGAGGGACGACTATGTTAAAAGATAAAGTACAGAAAGCATTAAATGCACAGATGAATTTTGAACTATCCTCTTCATACCTTTACCTGTCAATGGCTGCTTATTTTGCATCAGAAAATCTGAATGGCTTTGCTCAATGGATGAAAGTCCAATCGGGCGAAGAATACACTCATGCAATGAAGATATACAGCTATATACATCAAAGAAACGGAAGGGTTAACCTGGCAAAAATAGATGCTCCTAAAAGCGAGTGGAAAGGTGCCGCAGAAGTTTTTACAGAAACTCTGAAGCACGAACAAACAGTCACTGAATCTGTCGATAAGCTGGTTGATCTGGCAATAACAGAAAAAGATCATGCAACTAATACTTTTTTACAGTGGTTCGTTACGGAACAGGTTGAGGAGGAAGCTACCGCATTAAACATCCTCGATAAGATTAAACTTGTGGGTGATAATAAAAGCGGCTTATTCTTTCTCGACAGGGAAATGGGTATGAGAGCAGCTCATTAATTTGTTTTAGACGGATTTCAAACAAAAAAGGCGATCATCTGATCGCCTTTTTAATTCCAATTTTGTTTTATCGATTAACAGGAAGTTCTGTTTTGTTCTCTGAAATTAGTGTTTAATTTCAGCAACGGGGATTGCTGTATGTCTCATGGAATGAACTTTATTTGCAACCTGCAGTTCTACAGTATCTTTAACTCTTGCTTCGAAATAATCCCTGAATCTCTGAACCATATATTTAACAGGCCAGGCTGCGGCTTCACCGAGTGCACAGATAGTATTCCCTTCAATATTATCGGCAACAGAAAGAAGCAGATCAATATCACTTTTAGATCCTTCACCTCTTACGATTCTGTTGAGGATTTTCAGCATCCATCCGGTACCTTCACGGCAGGGTGTGCATTGTCCGCAGCTTTCATGGTAATAGAATTTGGTTATTCGTGCAAGCACCTTTACCAGGTCGGTATCTTCATCCATTACCATCACACCCGCGGTACCGATAGCAGAGCCAACCGTCTTCAGCGATTCAGCATCCATTTTAACGCCCTCCAGTTTGTCACCTCTTAGAGGAGGCATCGAAGAGCCGCCGGGTATTACACATAATATTTTTTTATTACCCGGAACACCTCCGCCGTATTTGTATATAAGGTCAGTGAGCAATGTTCCGGAAGGAAGTTCATAAACACCGGGATTATTCACGTGTCCGCTTAAACCATAAAGTATAGTCCCCGGGTGTTTTGGCTCGCCTATCTTCGAAAACCATTCCCATCCATTATTTATGATTGCGGGAACGTTTGTAATAGTTTCAACATTATTTATTGTAGTAGGACATCCCCATAAACCGAATTGTGCGGGGAAAGGCGGCTTAACTCTCGGGTATCCCCTTTTTCCTTCAATCGAATTCATGAGGGAAGATTCTTCTCCACATATATAAGCGCCAGCACCTTTATGAATGTATATATCGCAGGAAAAATCAGTTCCGAATGTCTCCTTCATCTTATCGCCCACAAAACCTTTTGCATAAGCATCGTCAAGCGCTTTCTGCATAAGTTTTACCCATTTATGGTATTCGCCGCGTATATAGATATAGGTTACCCTGGCTCCGATTGCATAACAGGCAATCAGTATACCCTCAATCAGCTGATGGGGGTTGTACTCAAAAATCTGCCTGTCCTTAAAAGAACCCGGTTCACTCTCATCGCCGTTTACACATAAATACTTAGGTTTATCTGTAGTTTTGGGCATAAAGCTCCACTTCAATCCGGCAGAAAAAGCAGCGCCGCCCCGGCCTCTGAGACCCGATTTTTTAACCTGGTCGATTATATCGTCGGGAGTCTGACTTAAAGCTTTCTTAATTGCGGTAAATCCGCCATTCTGCAGATAAACATCTATCTGGTGAATATCTTTAATATCAGGAAGAACAATTTTTTCCATTTAATTCTTATTCTTAAGTGAATCTAAAATCTCAACAACTTTTTCTTTTGTGAGGTTTTCATAATAATCCTCGTTCACTGCAATCATGGGAGCTGTACCGCAGGAGCCCATACATTCAACTTCTTCGAGTGAAAAAACTTTATCCTCGGTAACCTGCATATTATCGATGCCAAGCTTTTCTTTTACTTTGTCGTAAAGGTCAAACCCGCCCCGCAGCATACAGCTTACATTGGTGCATACCTGGATATGATATTTCCCCATTTCTTTCTGATGGTACATTGTATAAAAAGTAACAACGCCCAGAACTTCTTCCGGGGTCATCTCCAGAATACCGGCAACTTCTTTAATTACTTCGTTGGATATAAATCCGTTCTGCTCCTGTGCAAGATAAAGTACCGGCATAACAGCCGGTTTCTTAACGGGATATTTCTTCAGTATACCGTCTATCTTTTGAAGATTTTCTTCTGAGAATTTGAAGTCAGTCATTTCACATTAGTCATTAGTAAGTGGTTATTGGAAATTAGTCATTGGTAATCTGGTACTTGTAAGTATTCGTTGTCTTTCAATATATCTGATGTACACATTTAGTTTTCTATGATTTGTATCTGATCCGGCAATTAAACTTTTATACATTTCCTGTTATATTTTCCTGCAAACTTAAAAATTTCGAACGACTTATGACTATTTACTAAATAGCTATTTATCAGCTTCTCCCATTATCGGATCAATACTGCCGATGATCGCAACTACATCCGACACCATCCGCCCTTTTATCAGGTGCGGTAGCGACTGAAGGTTCACCATCGAAGGGCTGCGGATCTTGCACCTCCAGGGTCGGCCTTCGCCTTTGCTGACAAGATAAAATCCGAGTTCACCTTTCGAACCTTCAATTGCATGGTATATATCTCCTTCCGGGGGATTAATTCCGAAATTTACGATCATAAAATCATGAATAAGCTCTTCCATCTTCGTATAAATTTCTGTTTTATGAGGAAGGACTTTCTTCGGCTGATTAAGCAGTACTTCTCCCTGAGGCATTTTGTCAAGCACCTGTCTTACTATCTTTGCACTTTCCCTTGCTTCATCGGCACGCACAAAATAACGGGCAAGTGAATCACCTTCGTTATAAGTAACAACATTAAAATCCATATCATTATAACATAGGTAGGGGGAATTTCTTCTTAGATCATAAGAAACTCCGCTCCCTCTCAGGCTGGGTCCTGTCATTCCCATCTCAATTGCATCTTTTCCTGAAATAACTCCTGCGCCTTCCAGCCTTTCAATAAATATTCTGTTTGTATTAATAAGTCTTTCGCATTCATCAAGATTTTCATCAAACTGGTCGATAAACCATTTTGCTTTAGCTAATGCTTCCGGCTGTGCATCGTTTGCTACGCCGCCTATTCTTGTATAGCTGTTTGTGAACCTTGCACCGCAGAGAATGTCCCATACATCAAGGATTTTTTCTCTTTCACGCAGTGTCCAAAGGAATACTGTCAGCGCGCCTACATCCATTGCCAGTGAGCCTATAGCCACAAGGTGAGATGCAATACGTGCCAGCTCGGCAATCATCATCCTGATATACTGAGCTCTGGGTGGAGCTTCTATCCCGGCCAGTTTCTCTACAGCAAGTACCCAGGCAACATTATTTGCCATTGGGGATAAATAATCAAGCCTGTCGGTATGAGGAATAAATTCATAATAGCTCATATTCTCGGCCATCTTCTCGTATCCTCTGTGCAGGTAGCCGAGTTCAGGAACGCTGGCTACTACTGTTTCGCCATCGAGTCTTAAAAGAACACGAAGCACGCCGTGTGTTGCCGGATGCTGAGGACCCATATTAAGCACCATTTCGTTTTCCAGGGCATCGTCAACACTTATATCAGAATCGGTACCAAGCAGTGCTTCAATTATTTTGGGATGAACTTCATCTTTGGTCAGTTTTGACATAATATCTTAATCTTTTTTTGGTAATGGAAGACTTCCGGGAATTCCCATCAAAGGAAAATCTTTCCTCAGAGGATGATACTCAAATTCTTCAGGCATATACATTCTTCTTAAATCAGGATGATTGTTAAATGTTATACCGAACATATCGTAGGTTTCTCTTTCATGCCAGTCAGCAGTTTTCCATACCGAAGTCACTGAATCAATACTGCATTCTGATTCATCTACATCTGCTTTTAACCTTAACCTGAAATTATGTTTCAGTGAAAAGATATGGTATACAACAGTAAAACGGTTTTTTCTCTTAGCCCAGTCGATTGCAGTAACATCTACACATAACGGGAATTCAAGTTCCGGATCTTCTTTCAGAAATCTGCAGACTTCCACAATATGCTCTTTCTCGAGTTTTACGGATAAATCCCCGCGGTACTCAACAAATTCAAATCTTAATTTCGGGAATTTATCCTGAAGTTTTTGAGGAACAAGTTCTTTTAGTTTCATATTTAATTATTCTGTAAGACGGTTAACTCAGGAAGCTTTTTATCCTGAAAATCTCTTGCTTTGGTTTTTCCGATTTTATCCTGAATCTGAATTAATGCATTCAAAAGATTATCAGGACGGGGCGGGCAGCCGGCCAGGTAGATATCAACAGGCAGGAACTGGTCTATTCCCTGAACTACATTGTAAGATCTGTACATTCCGCCGGATGAAGTACAGGCGCCCATTGCGATCACCCATTTCGGGTCGGGCATCTGGTCATAGATTTTTTTTACAACATGGGCCATCTTGTATGTAACGGTCCCTGCTACTATCATAAGATCGCACTGCCGGGGTGTAAATCTCATTACCTCTGAACCGAACCGTGCAATATCGTACTTAGGATCGCCTGAAGCCATCATTTCAATAGCACAGCACGAAATTCCCATAGGCATCGGCCATACAGAACTTTCACGCGACCAGGCAATCACTGCGTCGATAGTCGACGTTATAAATCCTTCTTCTTTTAATTTGGCTTCTAATCCCATTTAAATCCGCCTTTCTTGTATACATATAAGTATCCTAATTCAAGTACAACTAAAAATATTAACATAGAAATAAAAATCGATAATCCGAACTCATTAAAAAGTTTTTTGAACTCAACAGCCCACGGGTAAACGAATATAACTTCAAGATCAAATATGATAAACAGCATTGCTACCAGATAATATTTCACAGAGATCCTTTCCCGGGTTGATCCTACAGGTTTCATACCGCTTTCATAGGTAGAAAGTTTCTCTGCTGTGGGTCTCTGAGGTCCGAAAATTCCGGAGGACATTGCTGTGCCCACGGCAAACACAATTGCGAATCCGATTACTAAAAATACGGGAATATATTGTTCAATCATCACTTTTTATACAATTTTTGAATGTTAAAGTTATCCAAAAAAAGCCATTTTGTCAATTTAAACCGCAATACCTTACCTGTGCTGAGCATCAGAGAAAGTGTTCGGTTTCGGAGTTTATTGGTAATATATATATATTAAATGAGCGTGTAGAAAGCTGCATGCGAGACCGTATAATATAAAACTGAACCTGAACTTAATTTAACTTGAACTTGAAGCTGAACTTATTTTTACTTTTAATGATCGCCGCAATCTTTAGCGGCTGTGAGCGCAATGCACCCACTGATGTGACGGGGGACGGTCTGCCTCCCGCTGTTCCGACTAATGTTAGAGTTTATTCGGCATATGAGGGAGAAATTGAGATTGTCTGGCATGCGAACGTTGAAATTGATCTGAAAGGCTATAATATCTATCGGAGTACCGATAGTACAAACTTCAGCTTTATCGATTTCTCAGACCAGAACTACTACCTGGATGATTCCCTGAATTATTCTACTAAATATTTTTACAGAATTTCTGCGATCGACCTGGAAAATCATGAAAGTCAGCTTTCTTCAGTTGTTAGTGCAGTCCCTATGAATGTATATCCCCCTTTAGCTCCCAGGTTCCCGGAAATAAACGCGAGGAACTGGCTTGGCGAGGTTTCGATCTACCTTACCTGGGATCCTGGTTATGAAACTGATATTGCAGGATTTTATATTTATAGAAGTATAGCATCAGGATTTACTCCCGATAGTACCTCTCTGGCAGGATTCTCTCCTTCTCCGGACTTTTCGGATACGTCAAACCTCTCACTGCTGACCAGGTACTATTATAAAATTGTTGCCGTGGATAAAGGAAATCTTAAAAGTGACCCAAGCAGCGAGGTAAATGATGAGATCCTTCCCATGGCGGGGATTGTTTACCCTGCAGGTACCATCAGAGCAAATACTCTGACATTTAAATTTATAGCCGTATCTGTTCCTGCAACTTATGAAATATCTCTTCAGACAAACCCGTTTTTCGGCGAGATATGGAGCAAGGATGTCACCATAAATACAATCAATGATACAGTAAGTGTGGATTATGACGGCAATTCCGTCAGCTACAATATAAGCTATTACTGGAGGGTGGCAACGTACACTAATAGTTCTGATCCCAACAGCATCTCCCCGCTTACCGAATTCCTTATCCAGCCTGAATAAAATTCTTATTGCCATTGAACTTGATTCTTTTACTGAATACTTTATTGATGTAAATTGTATCATCAGTTTAATTTTTCATTCTTCATTTGAAAAGATATTATCTCTTTATTTTACTCATTTTATCGGCTGCCGGCGGTCTCCGCGCCCAGTCGGAGATAGATAGTCTTCAGTTTATCCTCGTGGAGAATCCTCTTAATCTTTTGTCAACAAAATTAGACAAGCAGCTCAATACATACTACCTGTCGTCAAAACTCTTTTATAACCAGGTCTTCGATAAATACTCCTTCGATGTTACAGAAGACTATAATTCAACATTCATAAAATCGGCCGATAAAAGTATAAGAGACGAGCAGTTCTTTTCAGCTTCTGCTGCATATAAGATTGCCCCGTTTATAAAAATAGGTTTTATGGGTAATAATACAATCCTTTCAGATAACCGAAAAATCGAAATTAACCAGGCATCCGTTTCCAATGCTCTGGTTTTCAGCGACCTGACCCCCAGGAGCAATGTTCATCTTTCCCCTTTTTTCGGATATTCAAACAATAGGCAGATCGGTGAAATTGATAATGGTTTTATATACGGCGGTGAAGGGCTACTTGATAATTATGATATCTCAACTTTCAACCTGTCGTCAAGACTTAGATTCAGAAATGAAGATATATCTCCCCGTAAAAATTTAATAAGATATTTTAATCTTCTCGCAAACAGCGTATTCAATGAAAATGTCAGCAATTATATTACAACCGGTTACTCACAGAATAGGAAGGATTTTTATTATTCCGCAGATTCGATAATCTCAAATGAATATAATATTACTAATAATCTTCAGAGCAGGAATGAAACATCATACCTTCTCCAGGATGGATTAACGTATAATAATTTACTTGATGATTTCGGCCTGGATCTTACCGGCCGCCTTGACTGGAGAAATATTGATCGTGATACAAGATATCACCCGATGCAGGTTTTGTCTAATTCGGTCTTTGATACAAGGATTGAAGAATTGAAATTCGAGATTGAGTCAAATTTAAGTTATGTAACTTCTGCCTTTGCGGGAAGACTCAAGATAAATTACGCCGAAAGAGATGAGAAGCATATAGCAAAGAACTTCCTCAACACAGGTTCCATCTTTTATGATGAGAGACAGGACCTGGAAAATCAGAAAAATAATAATTCGGCAAGAATTGCACTCTCTATGCTCGGCGACTGGAATATTTCAGGATCAGATAAACTCTCATTTAGTGTTTATCAGAATAAACTGAGGTATGATACTCCCAGTCCGGATAATTTTGACGACCGGGATGAACTTCTGTCAATTATCCGCTTAAGGTATGTCAGAGTACTGACCCCCTTTTTTAATACATTTCTTACTGCCGAAGGTACACAGAGTCATGTCGTGTATATATTTTCACAAAAAAGTTCAAATAATAATATTAACAGGATTCTTAAATTCTCTGCAGGAGGCGACTATCACGGTAAAAATGTAAGCTCAATAAACGGTTTTGAAGTATCGGCAAATTATACTGTTTACGACTTCCGCGACCTGGTACCTAACCTGAGAAGCTTTTCTTTCCGTCAATTTACTGCCACCGACTCAAGTACAATCAATCTCGGCCGTAAATTTGCTTTTAAAAATTACGGGTATATTAAGCTTTCCCAGCAGGGTGAACTTAACTGGTCGGCGTTTGCAGAGAAGCCCACAAGGTACCTGCAGGAAATTTATGCGGAGCCGAAACTGATCCTGAAGTATTCAGATGTGAGTTTTGGGGTGGGAAGCAGGATTTTCTCTCTGATAACTTTTAATTACGAAGGTAGAACAAGAATCAAAGATTCTGATTATCTTAGCATAGGACCGTTGACAGAAATATTATGGCTTGTAGAAAATTCAATTTACCTGAAGGTATACGGCTGGTATGAATTTATAACAGTCGAAAAATCGAAGCGGCAGCAGGCCAATCTTTCTTTTGAAGTAAATTGGAATTTTTGATTGGAATAAAAAATTTTTTTCCTATTTTACAAAATCAAATTCAGGAAACAAATTGGCAGAAGAAAAATACTATCTCGAGATCGAGAGCGATCCGAATAATCTCATCACAGTTGAAGAATTCATAAACTACTTCTCAAAAGATCTCGGACTGGATGATGATAAATTGTCCGCTTTGCTCCTTGCTGTAACTGAAGCTACTACAAATGCTATCATACACGCTAACAAGAGCGACAAGACAAAACTTGTACAGATCACCGCCAAAGTTATTGAGGGAAAATTATATATCACCATTAAAGATCAGGGTCCCGGTTTTCAGCCTGAAGAAGTCCCCGATCCAACAGACCCCGAAAATCTTCTCAAAGATTCAGGAAGAGGGTTGTATTTAATGCGAGTTTATATGGACGACCTGAGATATAATATCACCCCTGAAGGAACTGAAACAATCCTTGTTTTGAATATTACTTAATGGATTTGAGACAGCTGTTCTGATCACCTTATGTACTAAATTGTGACACTGACATTTTGTCATATGTAAATTTTTACAACAGTGAAAAACTGCTTGTTTTCACTGTTTTTCGATTGTCTCAATATGATATCAACTCCGTCATAACTCCGTCATTTCCCCGATATTAATCCGGCACTCATTAGGCGACTGACAATTTGTCAAAGGTGTTTAATAAATACACAGAAAATATACTATTAGATCCTCTATAAGCTTCCTATAAATCCTAAAATTCGTGATGAAATTCCTGCAGGTATCTTTGAAATTGGTCGTGCCTTGTTTTAGACTAGTTTGATCAGTTTACTTACTTCTTGTGCGGAATTCTGCAGAGAGGAAAGTTCGTTGTCTTCAAGTTTCATTTCAATAATTTGCTCAATGCCGTTTCTTCCGAGTTTAACCGGTACTCCGCAGAAAACATTATGGATTCCGTACTCGCCATCCAGCCATGCGGAACAAGGAAGTATACGGTTCCTGTTCTTTACAATAGAATCAACTATTTCTACTGCTGCACTCGACGGAGCGTAATAGGCACTCCCGCTTTTTAGATAATTCACGATTTCAATCCCGCCCTTTCGTGTCCTTTCCACAATGGAGGAAATCTTTTCTTTCGACATTAACTGCGTTAAAGGTATGCCTGATATACTTGTCTGACTGATTAAAGGTACCATCGAGTCCCCGTGTCCTCCCAGAACCATTGTACTTACATCCTTCACCGAAACTTTTAGTTCCTGTGATATGAACAGGCGGAAACGAGAGGTGTCGAGAATTCCTGCCATCCCTATTATCCGGCTGCTTTCAAAGCCGCTTGTTTTAAAGGCAGCATAGCACATAAGATCAAGAGGATTTGAAACGACTATAATAATGCTCTGAGGAGAGTATTCAATCACTTTTGCAGTGGATTCCTTTACAATGGCAGCATTAGCTTTCAACAAGTCGTCGCGGCTCATACCCGGCTTCCTTGCTAGCCCCGCAGTAATCATAACTATATCTGATAACGATGTATCTTTGTAATCATTTGTACCGGTAACTTCTGTGTCAAATCCTTCAACAGAACTGCTCTGCCGTATATCAAGAGCCTTACCCTGGGGAAGACCCTCAATAATATCAAGCAGAACAATATTTTCGGCAAGCTGTTTTTCAGCAAGACGCTGAACGGCAGCTGCTCCCACATTACCTGCTCCTATAACAGTAATTTTTTTCATAGTCTGGTCCCTGAAAAAAGAGTTTACCAAAATATAGAATATCCCCGGAGCTTTGCAAATGGAAGCATACATATTTATTTTTGCTTATTAGACAATGTCCCGGTTTGTTCCCGGGACACAAAATTCATTAAAACTAAGAGGAACAATTATGGGAAGGAAGAAAATAGCATTAATAGGCGGCGGACAAATTGGCGGAGTATTGGCTCAGCTTATAGCTATGAAAAGACTCGGTGATGTGGTATTATATGATATAGTTGAAGATATGCCCCAGGGTAAAACCCTTGATATCGGAGAGGCAGCAAGGATCGATGGGTTCGATGCAAATGTAACAGGAACAAATAATTACAAAGACATCGAAAATTCTGATTTAATAATTATCACTGCAGGATTACCAAGAAAACCTGGTATGAGCAGAGATGATCTTCTTACAACCAATGCAAAGATCATGAATACGGTTGCCGAGAATGTTAAAAAATTTGCACCGAACGCAATCGTTTTGATTATTTCCAATCCTCTCGATGCAATGGTTACTTTATTTAAGAAAGTAACCGGATTCGATCACAGCCGTGTGCTTGGCCAGGCTGGTGTACTGGATTCCTCAAGATTCTCAACTTTTATTGCCTGGGAACTGGGAGTTTCCGTAAAGGATGTTAATACCATGGTTCTCGGAGGACATGGCGATACAATGGTTCCTATCATCCGTTATGCAAATGTAAACGGCATCCCTGTTATGGAGCTGCTTGAAAAGAAATACAACGATAAAGCAAAAGCTCAGGAAGTAATGGATGCTATTGTACAGAGAACCAAAATGGCTGGCGGTGAAGTTGTAAAACTGCTGAAGACAGGTTCTGCATTCTATTCCCCCGCAGCTGCAGCAATCGCTATGGCAGAAGCAATCCTGAGAGATGAAAAAAGAGTACTTCCTGTATGTGCATATCTCGATGGTGAATTTGGTGTTAAGGGTTATTATGTCGGCGTACCCGCAGTTCTTGGCGCTAATGGTGTTGAAAAGGTAGTTGAATTTACTCTTGATGAGCAGGAACAGTCACTTCTCGATAATTCCGTTAAGGCAGTTAAATCTCTCGTCGCTGATATGGAAAGATTAGGATTCTGATTTATTCGGACACCTTTAAAATGAAAAAACCCTCTGCATAAGAGGGTTTCTTCTTTTAATTAAACTTTTATCAGGACGGAAATACATTAACAAATTGTCTGTCGCCGCGTCTTCTTTCAAACTTTACAATCCCATCGGCAACTGCAAATAAAGTATCATCCCCGCCTTTTTTAACGTTAACACCAGGATGAAACTTCGTGCCTCTTTGTCTTACCAGAATATTTCCGGCAATTACTTTTTCGCCGCCGAATCTCTTTACTCCCAGCCGCTGAGCATTACTATCTCTGCCGTTCCTGGATGAGCCTTGACCTTTTTTATGAGCCATTCTAAAATCTCCTTCTGTTAACCTATACTGGTAATTTCAATTCTGGTAAGCTGCTGTCTGTGTCCGTTTTTCTTCTGGTAGTTCGTTCTTCTCTTCTTCTTAAAAATAATTACCTTATCGTCTTTAATATGCTCAAGTACTTTAGCAGTTACTTTCATCTTTGCTACTGACGGTGCACCGATCTTAAAACTCTTATCATCTGAAAAAAGAAGTATCTGATCAAAAGAAACTTCAGAATCAGGTTCTGCATTCAATTTCGGAACGTAGTATTTACCTTTTTCTTCAACCTTAAACTGTTGACCTGAGATATTAACAACAGCAAACATTTACTTAACCTTTCTGAAAAATTTAGACATCAAAGTTAACAATTTGAATAGCATTTGTCAATTCTTATAAGAGGAAAAAACAGGGGATCTGAACACCCGGAACCTTCAAAAAGGCTTAAATAATGCAATATTAAAAGAGATCCGCTATAATACTCAGGTATAAGCCGGGTTCAGAGTTAAGTGCAGGATCAGAATGAAGGTCTGATTGTACCGATTCTATTTCATTTTTTGAGCCTGAAGGAAAACTCACTTCCTTTTCCGGGTTCGCTTTTTACTTCTACTTTTGAACCGTGCGCCTCTATTATGTGCTTTACTATGGCCAGGCCGAGCCCGGTACCGCCGACTGCCCTTGACCGGCCTTTATCCACCCTGAAGAACCGCTCAAATATCCGGGGAATATCCTCAATTGGAATCCCGATTCCTGTATCGCGGATTATTATTCTTCCGTAATCATCCCCCTCTTCTACACTGATCGTAATGGAACCGGTTTCTGTGTATTTTATGGCATTTGTAAGCAGATTAACAAGCACTTGTTTAAGCTTATTTTTATCGCCGAATAATTGAAGTTTTTCCCTTACCGGCTGAAGGACCAGACTAATATTTTTCCCATCTGCAACCGGTTTCATTTCAGTGATTATATGTTCAAGGTATTCTTTTACAGGAAAATATCTGAAGCTCATTCTCATTTCACCTGACTCAATCATAGAAATATCAATCAGGTCATTCAGCAGATTATTCAGATTAATAGTATGCTGATTTGCTTTAGCAAGAAAATTTTTGTTGACTTTCTCATCGTTAAGCGCCCCATTTAAGAGTGTTTCAATGTACCCCTGTATTGAAAAAATCGGGGTACGCAGTTCGTGCGAAACATTTCCTAAAAATTCTGTCCTTATTCTTTCAAGGCGTTTCAGATATTCTACATCGCTGCTTGCCTTAATGAACATTTCTTTAATTTCTTCCTCTATTCCCCGAAGGCTGCCGTTAAGATGGATCTCTTCGGCCGATTTGTAATTATTTTTTCTGATGTTTGCGATTATATTTCTTATCTCTTCGAGTTCCCTTAATCTTTTGCCCCCTATCATGCTAAGCAAAAATAAACTGACAATAAGAATAATAATGATGAGGAGTATCTTCCCCGGAACAGGTTCTATCACAAAGATGATTGTAGAAATAAATACAGCATCAAAGATTAAAAATTCAGGCAGGAATATCTTTGCAGAGCTAAGATTTAATTTTAATTCATTCCACACTTTTGAATCTGTATCCTACACCTTTTATGGTTTCAATCAGGTCGGAATACTCAGCTAATTTCTCTCTTATTTTCCGTATATGGACATCTACCGTCCGGTCGACCACATACACATCCGCGCCCCATACTGTCCTTAATAATGAATCACGGCTGAATACCTTGCCTGGATTATTCGCAAGGAAATATAATAGTTCAAATTCTTTTCTCGGCAGTACTGCCTGATTACCATCTATATGTACAGCATATTTCTCCCTGTCGATCTTCAAAGGACCTATTTCTAATGAAACAGGCTGGTTCTTTTCATCTTTGGATGTTTTTCTAAGGTTTGCATTGACCCTTGCTATAAGCTTTTTAGGAGAGATTGGTTTCTTAATATAATCACTTGCACCGAGTTCAAGTCCTTTTATTTCATCAGCCTCCGCACCTTTGGCAGTAAGAAAAATGACAGGTATTTCAGCGTAGGCTTTATTCTCCCTGATACGTTTACAAACTTCGTAACCATCGATATCAGGCATCATAATATCAAGTATTATCAGATCGGGCTTCATTGTAACCTTCTGAAGAGCTTCAAGCCCGTCGTAAGCTGTAATCACCTCGAAGCCGTCCTGGTTGAGATTATATTCCAGGAACTCCACAATATCTTTTTCATCATCAACTAAAAGTACTTTTGGTTTCATGTCTGCTTTATATTTATTTCAGTTTTCTTCGCAGCCGATTGATACATAGCATCAATCACACGCATCCTGGACAGAGCTTCATCTGCCGGGGAGAAGACAGGATTAAGTCCTCTGACCGCTCCGATAAAACTTTTTAATTCATTAAGATATGACTTCTTAAAAAGGTTCATTGCACTCTCAGTCTGTGAAGGTGTCAGGTCCATAAACTGTTCATCGATCTTCTTGTTAATCCTGAACGGGTTAAGTGACGCATTTCCTTTTGTTCCGTACACATTAAAATAAAAAAGATCTTTCTCAAGCGGGATCGACCAGCTTGTCTCCATACTAATAACAGCATTATTTTTGCATCTTAGCATACTGATCGAACTGTCTTCAACGTTTTTAGTATTCATGGAAAAATTCTGAGTTGATACACTTGTTACTGGAGGATAATCAAGAAGCCATAGTGCAAGGTCTAGCAGGAGAATGCTTAAATCAATAATAACCCCGCCGCCCGATTCTTCTTTTCTTGTAAACCATTTTTCGCTGCTGCTTTGCCTTCTGATCCATCCGCATTTAACATAGAATGGTTCGCCTATCTCACCGGAGCTGATAAGACTTCTCAGGATCATTGCATCCGGCCGGTACCTCAGGTTCATTCCTACCATAACCTTAGTCTTCGATTTTTTCGCTGCATCGATTATTGGTTTGGCTTCGGCATAGGTTCTGGCAAGTGGCTTTTCAACAAGCACATCTTTTTTTTCTTTCAGGCAGGCAATAGCTGTTTCTTTATGGAGATGTGTTGGTGTTGCAACAATAACTGCATCCGCCTCAGCCTCTGAAAGAAGTGCTTTATAATCGGTGTATCTTCCTTCTATATTAAACTTATCGGCGATTGTGTTGAGCCGGTTTTTATTAATTTCGGCTACTGCTGTAACCTTAACATTATTCATCTTCATGAGGTTAGGAAGGTGGACCAGCTGAACTATTCCACCTAAACCAATTATTGCAAGATTAGTTTTATCGCTCAAATAGTAATCTCCTGGTTAAGATTTCTGTTTCTGCAAAATATTTTAACCCTTTCAACGATCCCGTCCGGATCAATTTTCAATATGTGGTGAAGCTCCTTCTGGGTTCCATGTTCAACAAAATTATCGGGCAGCCCCATTCTTAGGATATCATTTTTGTAGTTTTTCTCATTAAAGTATTCCAGCACAGCGCTGCCGAATCCGCCTACAAGGGTGCTTTCCTCAAGCGTGACAATCCGGGGGTGCTTTCCGGCAATATAATCGAGCATCCTTGTATCGAGAGGTTTTATGAATCTCATATTTATAACCTCGCATACAATTCCCTCTGAAGCCAGTTTCTCCGCAGCTTTTTGTGCGTACTCTACCATTGAGCCCACTGCCAGCAATGCAGCATCGTCACCTTCACTAAGTTTTTCCGCTTTCCCGATCTCAATATTATCGAATCCGTCTTTTAATTCTACTCCGAGTGCTGATCCCCGAGGATATCTCAGAGCAATAGGTCCCTCTTTATAATTTACTGCGGTATAGAGCATATCTCTAAGTTCTGCTTCATCCTTAGGCGCCATTATAACCATACCGGGAACCAGTCTTAGGTATGTAAGGTCAAATGCACCATGGTGCGTAGGCCCGTCGGCACCAACCAGGCCTGCCCTATCCATTGCAAATACTACATGAAGTTTTTGTATACCAACATCGTGAATAATCTGATCAAATCCTCTCTGTAAAAAGGTTGAATAGACTGTAACCACCGGAACTATGCCCTGCGTTGCAAGTCCCGCAGCAAAAGTTACAGCATGCTCTTCAGCAATACCTACATCGAAGTAATTTTCTGGAAATTCTTTCTGAAGTATATCCAGACCTGTACCATCAGGCATTGCTGCAGTAATACCAACTACATTCTTATTTTCTTTAATGATATCAACAAGCGCGTGACCGAAAATTGAAGTATAAGAAGGAGTGCTGCTGCTCTTTTTGAAAGCCTTGCCGGTCAGTTTGTCAAAAGGAGTCGAAGCGTGCAGCCTCTGTTCGTGTCCCTCAGCAGGTTTATAGCCTTTCCCTTTCTGGGTAATGGCATGAACGAGTATCGGTCCTTTTAGGTCTTTCACCTGTTCAAAAATTCTCACCATCTGGTGAAGGTTATGGCCATTTATAGGACCAAAGTACCTGAATCCCAGAGCCTCGAACAGCATACCCGGTGTGATCACAGCCTTAATACCGTTTTCAAGCCTTGCAGCAATTTTCCTTAACCGGTCGCCGAACTGATCAAGCTTGCCCGTCAGTTCCCATATTTGTCCCTTAAACTTATTGTAATCGGGATGTGCTATCATTTCTGTAAAGTAATTTGATACCTGCCAGACATTCGGAGCAATAGACATACGGTTATCATTAAACACAACGATCAGATCCGATTTGGTAATGCCGGAGTTATTCATCGCCTCATACGCCATTCCGCCGGTCATTGCACCATCGCCGATAATAGCGACAACCTTCCTGTTCTCTTTTTTCAAATCTCTTGCTACAGCCATACCAAGTGCAGCGGACACAGATGTTGTTGCGTGACCGGCGCCGAAGGTATCGTACTCGCTCTCGGCACGTTTAAGAAAACCGCTTATACCATTCAAGTGGCGTATTGTATGTAGTTTATCTTTTCTGCCGGTAAGGATTTTATGAGGGTAAGCCTGGTGTCCCGTATCCCATACAACAAGGTCATACGGGGTATTAAATACTTTATGCAGTGCTACTGCAAGCTCAACGGTTCCAAGCCCGCCGCCGAAATGACCTCCAACCTCTGAAATAGTATCGATGAGATATTCGCGTATATCTTTACACAAGGTTTTCAGTTCCTGCGGTCCGAGTTTTCTAATGTCTTCCGGAACGTTTATCTTCGACAGAACCGGGTACTTCACTTCTTCTGACATATTCTCACTTTCCATACTTTATTCCTATTCCTCATCTTCCAGGTTAAGCTCATCAAGCTTTTTCTTCAGTTCTGTAATTCTTAATTCAGCTTTTTTCAATGAAGAAATACAGCTGCGCGATAGTTCAATGCCTTCTTCGTATAGACTCAATGCATCATCAAGATCTACGGAATTATCTTCAAGAAGCTGGGAAATCTCTTCCAGTCTCTTCAGATCTTTTTCGAACTTATTATTCTTCTTGCTCATTACTCTCTGCTGATACTTTAATTTTACCGTCGGCGAAAATCACTTCAGCTTCTTCATCAGGATCAAACCCGGTCTTCCTCTTTATATATTTATTTCCCTGTCTCACAAGTGTGAAACCTCTTTCTAAAGTTCTCTGAATATTATTTGATTCAATAACCTTTGTCAGAAGTGAAACTTTATTACTATGTAATAAAATTCGGTGATCGGTTGTCTGAAGCACTTTATAAAGCAGGTTATCAACTAACTGCGACTTATTTCTAACTATATCCAGGGGAACTCTGAACCCGTATGAGCCGAGAACTGAACTGAGTCTTTTTCTCCCTTTTCGGCAATATTCATTAATTTTTAATGTAGAATTATATGAAAAATCGTTTATAAAGGCAAAAATTTCATTTATATCGGGCGTTGCCAGTTCCATAGCCGCTGAAGGTGTGGGAGCTCTTAAATCCGCTGCAAAGTCTGTAATGGTGAAGTCAATCTCGTGACCTACTCCGCTGATCACCGGGATCCTGGAATTATAAACAGCACGGGCAACCGCTTCTTCGTTGAACGACCATAGATCTTCAATGGAACCCCCGCCTCTCGCGACAATTATGACATCTATATCTTCACAGCTATTTAAGAGCTTTATGCTTTCTGTAATAGTTTCCGCCGCCCCGCTTCCCTGCACTCTTGCAGGAGCAATGACAAGTTCGGCTAAAGGGTAGCGCCTTTCTGCAACGCTGATCATATCCTTAAATGCCGCTCCGTCAATGGCAGTAACAATTCCTATCTTCTGAGGGAACTGCGGAATAGTTTTTTTATGTGAAGTATCAAACAATCCCTCAGCATTTAATTTCTGCTTTAGCTTCTCGAATGCCGCTTGAAGTTCTCCCTCGCCTGCCGGTTTCATGGAGCGTACGTCAATCTGATAGCTTCCGCGGGGTGGATAAACAGAAAGTTTACCGTTCACGATAATTTTCATGCCATCCTGAGGTGTAAAGAAAACAAAGTTGTTAAAACTCCGCCACATAGTACAGCAGATTAATGCATCGGAATCCTTCAGGTTAAAATACCAGTGACCTGAATTGTGAGCTTTATAGTTGGATAGTTCACCAATAACCGAAACCTGCGAGAATTCTTCCTCGAGGTTCAGTTTAATTTGTTTTGTTATTTCTGATACTGTAAGAAGTTTTGATCTATTCATAAGAAAATAAGTTAATCAAAATTTTACACTAAATCCCAAAGTGGGGATTATCGGGAACATTGTACTCTTATCTCGTCCGAGTGTGAGATTATCCTTAACATAATAATCATATCCAACAACATTTGCTCTATTGTATGCATTTATTACATCAAGATAAAATGACCAATTAAGGCTCCAGAAGTTAGTTACAGCCGTGAGCCTGACATCAAGCCGGTGATAGGCCGGTTTTCTTGAATTAAGCCGCTGATTGTTATAATCGACATCGTAAATTACTTCTCCTGTTCCGCCTGCATATGGTGTTCTTGTGGCAATCACAGGTGTCTCTGGAATTCCATCACCATTCTCATCCATAAGCACGATCCTTGGTTTTACTCCCGCAGGAAGACTTATAGGAAAACCTGAACCATATTGCCATCTGAGGCCGACATCAAGCCAGCGGGTCAGCTGGTAGTTAAGGACTATATTAACCGTATGTCTCTGATCAAACCGGAAAGGAAGGGTTGATCCGTCCTCCACTCGTTTTGCATCAGAATAAGCATAGCTGATCCAGCCTGAGAGTCTGTCATCCGCCGAAAGGTTTTTCTTAGCGAGAAAAACTTCCACGCCATAGGCACTTCCACCGGCATTATTTACAGGGATTTGAGTTAAGGAGTCTCCTTCTACAGTAATCGGCTGTGTCCATCCGGAAGGATAACGCGGATCTTTACCAGGAACCGGAGAAGTTTCATACCTTACACCCGGAAGAACCTTTTGTACTATCAGGTTATTAAAATCCTTGTAGTAGCCCTCCAGCTTAATGCTCCATTCAGCATCCAGCCAGTGTTCAATACCTAGAATATAATGAACAGCCTGTTCAGCTTTAAGATCATGCGTATATACGTCGCTTAAATCGTACAGAACGTTTTCGTCCCGCAGTTTTTCATAACCGGGAGACTGATAATAAATCCCCCAGACGGCCCTTAAAGTTGTCAGATCATCAAGGGCATACGACATCGACATCCTCGGGGCGACATAAGCTTTTTGGAGAATATCATAATAATCGAATCTTAATCCCGGCTGAAGGTAAAGTCTTTTATTAATTGAAAAATTGTTCTGAACATAGGCGTGGTAACGTTTATCATCTCGTGTATCTTTAAGGTCAGTCAGCACTGCACGGAACTGGGGATTGGAAGAAAAGAAAGCTTTAAGTTCCGGATCGATATTAAACCTGAAATCGATGATTGTTCTAAGGAAATCAACTCCTGCTCCTGCTTCAAAAATGTTATCCCCCCATAAGTAAGTGGCATGATCGTCAAGAGCATATTTCTGGAAAGTGAAATCCGTATTGAACTTAAAGTACAAAAGGTAGGGCGCAAGCGTATCAGAAATGATATGCTTAAACTCCTCCCTGTTTAAGGAAGGATCAAGAATCTCAGAATTTAAAAGCAGCCGCCCCGTTATTAGTATAATATGAACCAATAACTTTATTTAGAAACTTTGTGTTGGGTGTAAAATGCCAGGCGACACTCGCAACATTGTTTAACGTTACATTTGTAACACCGATACTGTCAGCAGTCTTTCTCTGTTTAGCACTTACAATATCAACTCCATCCCTCGAATAAATTCCGTTAATCAGAAACTTATTTCCGTTATAAGGGCCGATAGCTATTTTAGTCTGGAAGTCATAAAAATTGGGAAAGTTTACATTCTGATCAACAAGTCCGGCATTCTTCACAAAAGGTTCAATAATCAGATCATAATAGGTCCTGCGCGAGTTGAACATCCAGCTTCCTTTTAGACTGAATGGATTTTTTCCTTCAAGTACCAGGTTTGCATCGATTATGGAGGCATTCAGACTTCCCGAGAGTGCTTTGGCATCGTTTCCTTCTTTATTAGTAACATCAAGTACAGCCGAGAGTCTGTCGCCGTACCTTGCAGGGAATCCCCCTGTAATAAGATTAACATCTTCTACGGCATCGGGATTAAACATACTGATAACACCGTACAGCCGGTACGGATTAAATATCTCAACATCATCCATTATTATCAGGTTCTGATCGGGACCGCTTCCTCTTATAATCAGCTGGGATGAAAAGTCGTTCGGGGCAAGTACTCCGGGTAATGACTGGAGAGTTCTCAGGACGTCTTCCCCTGCACCAGGCAGGATCTTAGCGCTGCGGGGACTAAGATCAATCAGGCTTGTTCTTGTATCTCTCTGTTCCTGTTTCTTCATTCCGGTCACTTTAACTTCGCCCACTTCAATCACGGTTTCTTTGAGAGTGATGTTAATTTCGATAACCTTGCCGGAAGAAATATTCACTTCCCTGGTTTCAGTTTTATAACCAACCGAGCTGTACCTGATGGTCTGATTTCCTGCCGGTATTCCTTTAAGCATATACTTCCCATCTTGACCGCTTACGGTACCAAGTCCTGTGTTAAGAATAAGAATATTGACGCTGGGAACGGGATTATTTCCGTCTGTGATCCTGCCCGTTATTCCCCCTGTCTGTGCAAATAGAAAAGGCGAAGTCAGTATTATTATGATTAAAGCAATTTTCATTAAAAGCGGTTCAGTTATTCTCTATGTAACATTACGGTAAGCATAATCGTTCCTGTATCAGATAATAAATCTAATCATATTATTTACGAATAGAAGTGCAGTTTTTAGAAGATTACCGCAGATCCCACTAAAGGTAAAGTGAGAAGAAGCTTGAATAAAGTCCTATAGAGAATTCATGAAACTCGCTTCCCTTCTCCCCGGGCTTTACATTGAACCGGTACCTTGCATAAACTGTAAAAGTATTCACTATCCTGAATAACCCCAGTGAAACTTCCGGAGAAATTCCATTAAAACCATCGAAATTTGTGAACCCATTTATGCCGGGAGAAATATATTCTATCCCCGGAACACTTATGATGTGCTTGTAGCCTATCCTTAAAAAGTTCTTTACCGGGGCATTAAATATATGGGAATATTCAGCTGAAAAATACCCCACAGGATAGCGGTAGCCGCCTCCCCTGAAAGAAACTAAGGGAATCTCTTTTGTGAGACTGAAATAATCATCGTTTTTTTCTTTAACGTATACAGGTGAAGGTAATCCGAATACTGCAGCCCCGAACACACAGAGAAGAAGGAAATTAGATTCCCCTTCCACCTTTGGTTCTTCAGGGAGTTCGAACTCATATTTCTCACTGGAATATTGATGACCGAGTGAGTCTTCAACTAAAATAACAAAAGGAACGTTCTTCTCTTTAAAGTTCAGATCGGAAATGTCGATGTTTATTTTATGAGATTCGGTTAAATCCTTCGAAACATCATATTCATAACTGTTTTCTATTACTACTTTTGATTTTGCAGGAGCACTTGTGAAAAAAGAAAGCATAAAGGTATGAGGCACTTCAGGAGTTACAAATGAATCGATCAGATATACTTCTATTGAGTCAGCTTCATCCTGTGCATAAGATGCTGAAAAAGAAATTATGATAAACATCAGACACAGTAGTTTCATCTTCATAACTATTTCCTGCATAAAGATTTAATTGATATCCTAAAATAAATAAAAAGGTCACTCAAATAAAATTCATTTGAGTGACCGTTAAATAAAACACAATGTATTATCACTAAACTTTATTCAAACATTCATCAAGATCCATCAGAATGTCATTAGTATTCTCAAGTCCCAATGCTATTCTTATTCCGCCCGGATCGATACCGTATTCAATGAGCTGGGCGGGAGCGATCATAGAGTGCGTCATAGATGCGGGGTGTTCAATAAGGGTTCTTGTATGTCCCAGACTTACAGCAAGCGTCATTGTATACGCATGCTCAGCCGCATAGTTCATAAATCTTCTGCCGTTCTCCTTGCTTTCCTTCGGTCCGGCGCCTTTAAGAACAAAATAGATCAGACTGCCGGGGGCAAAGTTGCCGTTGTAGTCTCTCATCTGCTTCTTCGCGATTTCATGATATTTTAAAACCGGGCAGACCAGGATAATTTACAAATTCAACTTTCGGATGCATACTGAGGTATTCTGCAACCCTGCCGGCGGATTTCATCTGCTGTTTGATCCTTATAGGCAGTGTAGGAAGCCCATACGTAGTGATCGTCCAGGCAGTTTTATTATTCAGAACTGCGCCGAAATCTTTACGGTAAAGAAGAAGCATATCCTTATATTTATTTTTGCCTATAACAACTCCGCCCATATCTGTTCCGAAGCCCCCAAGACCCTTCGTAAGAGAATTTACAGAGAAATTCGCCCCGAGTTCTATAGGCCTCTGGCAGAAGGGAGTTGCAAAAGTATTATCAACTACGATCTTTATTTTCTCGGCTTCCTCCCTGTTCTCATTAATGATATCAACAAGTCTTCTTATTTCTGCGATATCTATTATGTCGAGATTGGGATTTGCGGGACTCTCAAGGTACACTACCTTTGTCTGAGGTGTTACAAAATTTAGTAAGTTCTGAGGATTGGTCAGATCTGCCAGGATTGTTTTTATATTATATCTCGGCAGCCAGTTTGTGAAAAGAGAATAAGTACAGCCGTATAAAGTCATATGTGATACTATTTCATCGCCTGATTTGGTGAGCATACCAATGATGCCTGATATTGCTCCCATACCTGTTGAAAAGGTAACGGCCATTTCTCCCCTTTCAGCATAAGCAAGATTCTCTTCAAGAATGTCCTTATTGGGTTCGCCCAGCCTGTCATAGATATAAATCGGCATAGGATCTTCACCGGTGATTGGTGAATTTGCGAATTCCTGAAATCCTTCGGCTCCTCTTTCCACTGAATCGAGCCGGTAGATAACAGATGAAGTTATAGGAGGTAATACGTGATGTTTATAGTCCCATTTCTTTGTGAAGTTTTTTCCGTAAATAAGGTGAGTATCCATTGAATATTTGGTATCATCAACCAGGTTCATTTCCGGATTGGTTTTTTCGTCGGTGTTCATAACGTCTCCCCGTCTGATTATTAAAAATTACTTTAACAAAAATACACAGAATAAAAATGAATAGTAATGGGAAGAAGGGTACCAAAATGGGCTGAATTTATGATCTCTTTTTGTTTAAGTATTCAACACCTTTGACAAAATGTCAGTTGGTTTATTGATGCCGTATTAGGAAGCCTTTTATGCGCCTTTTGTCTGCCTGTAGGACTCATAATGAGACGCAGCCAAAACGGTCAAAATATGCAATTTTCTACTGTCGAAAAACTCTATAGTTTGACAAAATGTCAGTGTCTCGATTTGATATCGGGATGCATATGGGTGCAATGAAATTAAATGCTTTCAGTTAGCTAAACTGTCCGCAGTTCCCTATTTGATTGCCTGCTCAAGATCTTCGATCAGGTCTTCAATATCTTCAATTCCTACAGAAAAGCGAATCAGGCTGTCAGTAAGTCCCATCGCTTCTCGTTTTTCTTTTGGGACGGCAGCGTGGGTCATACTTGCCGGGTGGCTTATAAGGCTTTCAACTCCACCGAGACTTTCCCCAAGTGTAAAGATCTTTACATTTTTCAGAATTTTCTTTGCAGTTTCCACATCTCCGAAATCTGCTGATATCATCCCGCCGAAACCGCGCATTTGTTTTTTAGCGAGCTCGTGCTGAGGATGAGATGCTAAACCCGGGTAATATATCTTTTTACAATAACCGCTTTTTTCCAGATGATCTGCGAAAGCAACGGCATTAGAATTATGTCTTTCCATTCTGACAGCGAGAGTTTTTGTGGAACGAAGAATCAGCCAGCAATCGAATGGCGATGGGACTGCACCGACAGCATTTTGGACATATCTCAGACGATCGTGGATCTTCTCATCGCTGGTGACAAGAATTCCGCCGATGACATCGCTGTGCCCGTTTAGATATTTCGTTTGGCTGTGCAGAACAACAGATGCACCAAGAGTAAGGGGATTCTGGAAATAAGGACTCATAAAAGTATTATCCACTATGCATACCAGGTTATTCTTTTTGCATATATCTGCAGTGCCTTTTATATCTGTAAGGTTCAGCATAGGATTGGTAGGGGTTTCGATATACACCATTTTAGTGTTTTCTTTTATAGCGTTCTCAATATTTTTCAGGTCTGAAGTGTTGACCCAGGAAAACTCCAATCCGAAGTCTTTCATTATCAACTCAAAGAGCCTGTATGTTCCACCGTAAACATTATGCGAAACGACTATATGGTCACCGGCTTTAACAAGAGTAGTTAATGCGTGAGTGGCTGCCAGTCCGGATGAAAAAGCAATTCCATATTTCCCTTTTTCTAGAGCAGCAACGTTTTTTTCAAGAGACTGCCTTGTGAGGTTGTGCGTTCTGCCGTATTCAAATCCTTTATTTTTTCCCAGCTCTTCCTGGGCATATGTTGATGTCTGGTAGATAGGTGTAATAACGGCGCCGGTAACAGGATCAGGTGATTGACCTGCGTGGATTGCATCGGTTGAAAAACCCATTATTTGCTCCTCAATTTTAGATTTTGCGTATAAACAAATTTACAGATTAGTTATTTATTATTATCAAAGTTGATAAGATCATAACGGGTGATTATATCCGTTATCCTCCCGAAATCACTGACCAGCACAGCAGGATTTGCTTTGAGGACTTCTTTAACTTTACCGATCTCTGTTTTTGCATCAAGGACCGGTACGCACTCTTCCATTACATCCTGAACCGAAGCTTCAAGAAGATCTTTATTGTTCAGCAATTTGCCCATAAGCTGGTTTTCCCTTATGCATCCAATTGCCCGACGGTTAAGCATTACTGGTATATTGGAATATCCTTTCTTAGTAACAAGCTCAAGTGCATCCTTAACAGTGGCATCAGATTTCACATAGACTATATCTTCATTGCCGTTTGATTTTTTCACTTCGGATATATCACGTAATGTTTTGATTTCCTTATCGAGCATCTGGTTTACTCTTAGCCATTCAATATTGTGTACCTTTGAAAGGTAACGTTCCCCTGTATCGCATACAAAAAAGACAATTACATCATCCTCACTTAAATCCTTTGCAATGTCTAATGTTACGTGCAGTATTGTTCCTGTGCTGCCGCCGCAGAAAATTCCTTCTTCTTTTGTTAACCTTCGCGCTGCGGCGAAAGATTCTCTGTCGCTGATATTTATGATTTTATCTATGTACTGAAAATGGACGTTTTCAGGCAGGCAGTCCTGACCTATTCCTTCAACAAGGTATGGGGTTCCTTTTATTATCTCACCGGTTTCTTTATATGTTCTGAAAATCGAGCCAAGAGGATCTGCACCGATCACTTTTATTTCTGGATTTTTTTCCTTCAGGAATCTCCCTGTTCCGCTTATCGTTCCTCCCGTGCCTATGCTTGAGACAAGGTGAGTTATTTTGCCTTCCGTCTGCCTCCATATTTCAGGGCCTGTGGTTCTATAATGTACTTCCGGATTTGCAGGATTGGAATACTGGTAAGCAAATATTGAATTAGGAGTTTCCTTATGGATTCGTTTGGCTACATTCACATAATATTCGGGACTATCAGGTTCAGCGGCATTCGATACAACAATTACTTCACCGCCCAGAGCATGCAGGTAATTTATCTTCTCAGAACTCACTTTATCAGTAACAACGAAGATCGTCTTGTAACCTTTAACTGCTGCAGTCAGAGCAAGACCGATACCTGTATTTCCGCTGGTCGCTTCAATGATCGTCCCGCCGGGTTTCAGTTCACCGTTCTTTTCAGCAGCTTCAATCATTGAATATCCTATACGGTCTTTAACACTGCCGCCCGGGTTAGCAGACTCAAGCTTCGCAAATATCTGAGGTTTTAGACCCCGGTTAACTTTGTTAAGTTTGATTAATGGCGTGTTGCCGATTGTATCAAGAATACTGTTCTTATATTCCATTTAATTTATCCTGCATTTTTAAACATACCTGTGTTGCCCGGACGTAAAAAGTTTAATTGGTTAAAGTGAAAAAATAATAATAACTAAATGTAGCGAATGATTAAAGCAAAATTAGTGAGGCAAGATAAAAAAATGGCATTTGATTTGAAAAAATAGAAGGGAAGGAAAATAAGCATTAACGCTGAAAATTATATCCCCTGAGAAAATCTTCTGTATACATTCTTTTTTTCCCTCCTGCTGGAGTTCAAGGATTTGTAGAGTTCCTTTACCGCAGCCGATAAATAAATCAGTTTTAGTCTGTTTTATTTCACCGGGATTCAAATTCACATCGGAAAGTTTTGAGGCATAAACTTTAATTAATTTTTCGTTATGAAAGAAGAAGGCTCCCGGGGATGGAGATAGTCCCCTGATAAGATTATGAATTTCTAAGGCCGGTTTATTCCAGCTGATTTGCTGGATTTCCTTTGTGATCTTAGGTGCGGGTGAAGCTTGTGAACCATCCTGTTCAATTAAAGTAAAATTACCTGACTCTATAATTTCCACTGTTTTCATTATAACTTCAGCTCCGAGTTCACTCATCTTATCGTGGAGAGTACCGAAATTATCATCATCACTGATTTTAATCTGTTCCTGGTAATAAATATTCCCTGTATCTACCTTTTCGGCAAGCGCGAAAGTAGTAAGCCCGGTTTCCTTTTCACCTTTTATCAGCGCCCACTGTATAGGGGCGGCGCCTCTGAATTTAGGGAGTAATGAACCGTGAAGGTTGAAAGAGCCTTTTGGGGGAATTGTGAAAACTTCCAGGGGTAAGATTCTGAATGCGACAATTACAAATAAATCTGCTTGAAATTCTTTCAGGCTGGATATAAAATTCTCATCCTTAAGCTTTTCAGGCTGCAGGACTGGAATATTATTCGATAAAGCAAATTCTTTTACAGGAGTGAAAGTGACTTTTTGTCCTCTGCCCCTTTCTTTATCGGGAGTGGTTACAACTGCAGCAATATTATGCCGGCTCTCAGATAATCGTTTTAAGGAAGGGACAGCAAAATCAGGAGTACCCATGAAAATGATTTTCATGCCAGCTGGTAGTCGATATCTTCAGTGATCGGATATTCAATTTCTATTTTACGTTTCCTGATCCTGTTGATGTCCTTTTTGTATTTTTTCTTCAGATCATCGGAAATCAGGTCTGTGAATAGTACTCCCTGCAGGTGATCAAATTCATGCTGCATTACACGGGCCATCAAGCCATCTGCTTCCAGTGTATGCTCCTGTAGATCTGTATCATGATAAACGATTGTTATAGATTCGGGACGTCTAACTTCTTCCCTAACATCGGGAATGCTAAGGCAGCCTTCCTCCATCAAAACTTTTTTCTCTGAGCGTTCAATAATTTTAGGATTTATGAGTGCAATTGGTTTAGTATCTTCATAATCCTCAACTTGTGAGATATCCACCACAAAAATTGATTTATCTGATCCAACCTGGTTTGCAGCCAGACCTATCCCGTTTGCATTCCTCATGGTATCAAACATATTCTTGATAAGTTCGATAGTCTTTAAATCGACCTCGGTAACTTTATTTGCCTTCTTCCTGAGGATCTTATCCCCGTATACTGTTATTGGTAACACTGCCATCCTTTTCTCTAATTAATTATTTCAAAGATAAATAATAGATTTTCAAGATAAAAGTATCAATATCATACTAAATTCCTATTTTACCAGCAGCTTCCCGGCCTTCATAATCTCCTTACCATCGAGATAGACGGTTGGTTCCCGGATCACGCCGTCTAAATGAATCGGGACATTCACACTTCCTCCCATTGATACATTATTACCAAGAGCGATATGAATTGTTCCCATGACTTTCTCGTCCTCGAGCAGAATTCCGCTTAACTTAGCACTGTCATTTGTCCCTATACCAAATTCAGCGATATTTCTGGCATTTTTTCCCACAGAATCGAGCATTTTTTTAAGTTTCCCGGCAGCTGCACCGCCTTTGATTCCGGCTGCAAAACCGTCTTTCACATGGATCTTTATTTTTGAGCCTTTAACTAACCCGAGTCCGGCCATTGAACCATCAACAACGAAAACACCATTTGCAGTTCCTTCAACCGGGGCGAGGAATGTTTCTCCTGTTGGAAGATTACCGCTTTCGCCTTTTTTATGAAAAAGTCCCTTGCTTGCAATTGCCTTCCTGCCTCTGATACTAAATGAAATATCCGTTCCGGCAGGGGCAGTAACCCTGACTTCTTTTCCTTTTTCCAGAACTTTCTTAACTCTTATCGAACGCTCTGAAATTTTCTTATAATCAGCATTCAGTCCGCGGATCATGACTTCCCTTGTTATTCCGGGAAATGTGGCAATCCTTGCACCTTTTTTAGAAGCGTTCCGCCTGGCATCCGTATGGGTTAAAGATTTAGCAGTAGGTATAAAAACCACATCAAACTGCTGCATAAGATGCGAAATCTCGCGAGGAGGTTCTTCGCCGTTAATTTTTCCTGATTTCATTTCAACAAAAAGAGCCTGGTATCCTAGCCGGACAGCAGTGGAGTACAATGAATACCCGATCTCTCTTTTAAGCTCATCAGTAATTACAAGGATCTTCTCATTTTTTTTAGCCGCCATACATACCTGTATAGCTTTTGCCGAAGCAGAATCCAATTTGGTTAGTTTCATATAAGATTTAATGTTGAGAGTTTGAAAAACTTAAAGCGGTAATCCCACGTTTAACTGGATTACAGCATTGAATCCGCCTTTTTCAATAAATTTTTTGTCTGATGATGGAGCTCCATCCGCAGAAACAAAATATTTTCCGTCATTAGTTTTCATTTTGTCTATGCTGAATTGCGTAAAGGCTGCTACGCCTTCAAGAGATACATATTCATCCACAACTTCCAGTATGAAGCCGGTCCCGATTGTGTAGCCGATATTTGTGGATTCTGATTTATACTGATCAACAATTGTAACAGCATTAGGTAGATTCTGGGTTGAGGTAAATTTAGCATTATTAAACATCAGCGCTGCGTCTACAACTTTCCAGCTTAATGCACCTGTTATTTGCGTTCCCAGATCGATCCCGAGCGCCCAGTCAATTATTTCAAGCTGAAGTGTGGAACTGCCGTCTCCGCCGGTAAGGTGCTCTTTAGCATTATGCTGCTCAGAGAGATTTTGATAGAATCCCTTGGCAGTAATAATAAATCCTTTGAATTTTGCACGGAAGAAGTTTAAACCAAGTCTGTAGCCGTCAGCTTTTCCGAATTTTTGGAGAGGAGAGGAAAGAGAATCCTTATAGATTAGATTAAAATCGTCAACATATTCGTTTAATGATCCGGGCTGATATTTCTGGTATGAATATCCCCCGTACCCTCCCACAAATCCAAGACAGCCGAAGCCGAATGTCTGAGCAGAAGCATTAATATTTAGAATGACACATAAAACTACTGTAATAACCGGGATATTGCGTATGAACATATTTCCTCATCAGTATCGCATTGTTATAAATTACTAATATTATATCTAAAAAAGAATTGTTAAAGGAAGGGTGCTATTTTTAATCAAGGCTATCGGGAATATATTGAATGAATGATTCTTATCGATCATACCTGATTTAACAAACTGTGCCGAAGGACAACGAAAAGGTGTGATAAGTTAACGGAGGGGAAATAAGAGGAATTATTCTGCAGTCTGCACGTTGGTCTGATCAAGTTTATGCTTCATCCCTTCCTCCAGGCCATGTCCCTTAGGTCCTGTTTCCGCCTTACGGAGCAGAAACGCAAAAAGGAATCCGAGAAATCCAAGGATTGAGAATATCCACATTCCCGGATTATAACCCTGGGGATGCGCTGCGCTGGCCCCTGCATAATCATTGGTAGCACCTATCAGAACCGGGAATATCATCATACCTATCTGCTGTATGAGCGTCATAAGGGCATATCCCGAGCCAAGTCTGTTTTCTTTCACAATATAGGCCACAGCAGGCCACATAACTGCAGGGATAAGTGAAAATGCAACTCCCATCATGATCACAGGAACATAGAGGGTAATGCTGCTATAGGCCATCAGGAGGTATACAGGCATCAGTAAAATAGAACCTACCATCATTAATGTGGCACGTTTTCCTATAAAATCGACAAGGAGTCCTATCAGAGGTGTTGCTATCATTGCCGATAAAGGGAGCATTGAGATCATCCAGCCGGCCGATTCACGGGAGATATTATGGCTTTCCATAAAGAACTTAACCGCAAAGCTTCTGAAGGGAAATATTCCCGAATAAAAGGTCACACACAAGAGGGTAATGTACCAGAATGATTTGTTGTACTTAAAGAAATCTTTAAGATTAAGCTTATCAACGGCACCTCCCCCGCTTAATTTGAATTTCCTTTCACCGGATGATTCCAGGATATAATATATCAGTATGCCTGCAAATGATAAAATTCCGATAATTGCCGCAAGAAAGAGCGGTCCTGAATATCCGCCGCTATACAAGCCGGGAAATACTGAAGGAGAATTATCCACAGCAACTGTTCCGCTGCGTGCTACAAGCAAATTTATGCCCATTGCAAAACTAAGTTCTTTTCCCTTAAACCATTTTGCGATTGCAACAGTGATAGCGACTATCAGCGGTTCAGATCCGATTCCCAACAGGAATCTGCCGGCAAGCATGAGGTAGAGATTTGATGAGAATGCCACAAGGAAACCTGAAATCGTACAGATAATGGCAAAAACAACAGCGGATTTTTTTGTTCCCCATTTATCTACAAGTACACCGCCGAAAACCAGGACAATAATAGCAGCAAGACTGTAAGCTGAGTAAAGCTGTCCTATATCAAAATCCGAAAAACCAAGTCCCGATTTAAGCTGATCGGCAACGAGGGCAATAGAATCAAAGACATAGTAGTTGCCGAACATAGCAATGCTGAGAAATAAAAGAACCATCCACCTTGATAAGGTAGATGGTTCAGTCTTCATAATTGCTTGATTTTTCATCAGGTCAGGTTATTCTATTTTTGCCTGTGGTTTTCTTGATACTTTATAGAGAATAAATCCCATCAGTGCAAAAAAGATAACACCAAGGATTTCATAACCTCCCTCACCAAGGGCTCCGCTTAAAAATCCTTCAGTACTAATTGACTTAAAGAAGTTAAATATATTATCATTCACAGAAAGCAATGCTACAATGACCCCCGCAAGGGCACCTCCTGCAACAAGCCCTGTGGCAAAAAGACTACCGCTTCCGAGTTCACTATCTTCTCTTGCCTCTCCCTTCCTGGCAGCAATTTTATCAGATACACCTTTTATCGCTCCGCCTACAAATATCGGAAGTGTAGTAGATAAAGGAAGATAGGCTCCTACTGCAAAAGATAAGGCATTAACACCGCAAAGCTCGACTGTGATAGCCAGAAAAGCACCGACAAGTACAAACTGCCAGTCAAGATTGAATGACAGAAGTCCTTTTATAAGTGTAGCCATCAGAGTACCCTGGGGGGCAGGAAATTTATCACTCCCGATCGCATGTATAATTCCCATTGAAGCCATATCGGGTGTGGGAGAATCAAGCTGCTGAATAGTCCAGCCGATAACGAGGGAGGATACTATAGCTCCTATGAATAATGCAATCTGCTGGTAGCGTGGTGTGGCACCAACTAAATATCCTGTTTTCAAATCCTGCGAGGTAGCACCGGCATTTGCCGCAGCAATGCATATCATACTGCCGACTACCAGCGCCATTGGTTCAAACACTTTACCTGTCCAGCCTACTGCGATAAATACAAGTCCCGTACCCATTAAAGTAGCAATCGTCATTCCCGAGATAGGGTTTGAACTTGATCCTATTATACCAACAATACGGCTTGAGACCGTTACGAAAAAGAAACCGAATACTATAACAAGAATTCCCAGCAGGAGTTTGTTTACAACCGTATCACCCGGGATCATTGGAAGCAGGATCATAATTATTACTAATCCTACGCTTCCGACTATGACAGTAACAAATGAAAGATCATTTTCGGTACGTATAACTTTAACTTCACCCGACTTATTTTTAAGAGAAGCCACACTCCCCTTAAAAGAAGAAATAATTGTAGGGAAAGTTTTAATAAGTGTTATCAGACCTCCGGCTGCTACAGCCCCTGCGCCTATCTGTCTTATATATGCGCGATATATAGCTTCAGGATAACTTGCGAAAGTATGAAGCTGAGGGTTCCAGTTGCCGGGACCGCCTGAAGTAACTAAGTCTTTTAGATATCCTAATTTTATCAGCTGTGTAGCTATAACATCGGGAGGAACAAGACTTGCAAGCAGGGGGATTAATCCCAGCCATGCAAGAACACCGCCCGCAACCAGTATACCTGCTATTTTAGGACCGATTATATAACCGACACCCATATATTCAGGGGTGATTTCACCGTTTACAGTTGCGGAAGGAAAAAATCTGTTTGTTTGTGCGGATACCCAGGCAGGGGCCTCTGCAATTACATGGAAAACTCTCTGAAGTAAGGCATACCCGAGCGCAACAGATAAGCCCTGGTATGCAGTTTTTGCAAAGTCGCCTCCTTTATCTCCGGCTATCAGTACTGATGCACAGGCAGTACCTTCCGGGTAAGGCAATGTATGATGTTCATTAACAATGAGAGAACGGCGTAACGGGATCATCATCAGAGTACCAAGTACACCGCCGAACATTGCCAGTGCGAGTATTGTCCAATAATTGAAATAGCTCGCACCAATGCTCATACCGGATTCATTCACCGACATAAATAAAAATGCGGGAAGAGTAAAAACTACACCGGCAGCTATTGATTCACCGGCTGAGCCGGTAGTCTGAATAATATTATTCTCGAGTATTGTTGTCTTAAAGTATTTTCTTCCGATAGAAATCGCTAAAACAGCAATGGGAATAGAAGCAGAAACAGTCAATCCTGCTTTTAAAGCAAGGAACACTGATGCTGCGCCGAATAATATTCCGAAAAACGCACCCATCAGAATTGATTTAAGAGTTAATTCAGGAATTGATTGTGAGGGAGAGATATAAGGTTTGAATTCAGAACCTGCAGTATTGTTATCAGCCATTAAATTCTCCTGGTTGCATAAGAAACAAAATTTAACAGTCGAATATTTAGAAATTTATCCCGAAAAGCAAAGATTATTTTAATGTAATAGCAAACCAGAAAACGCAGAGTATTTATTGAATAACTATTGCAGGCCACGCACCTTTAAAAGGTCATCTTCCTCATTCCTATGTGGCATATGGCAAAGTCATACTTTACCGGATCTTCAGGATCAAATTTTTTTAGATTTTCAGTAATCTCTTCAGCCATCCTCCAGCTGACATTTTTGAGGCGGGTAAGTTTTAATTCTTTGCAGATACGGGCGATATGTGTATCAACCGGTATGATAAGTTTATGCTTAGGAATCTCACTCCAAAACCCGAAATCCAGTTCATCCTTCCGGACCATCCATCGGAGAAAAAGATTTTTCCGTTTACATGCACTTCCAAGCTGAGGTAACGGGAACATGAATCTTGTTCCGGAACTTAAAACCCTGCTTTTTGTCAGAGTTTTTAATTCATTTATGAAATGCATAGAAAATCCGTTCAACCCGTCTTTTATATTTTTATCCTCATCATTGTAATATTTAAGAAAAAGATTTTTAAGCGAACCATATTCAGCATAAACTTTCTGCAATACCAGAAAGAGATTAATGACATCCTGAACGGAATAAAAACGGTGGTAGAGTGAACTTAACCGACCGTCACTCATTCTGTTGCTGAAAGATGTTATATAACTATACGGTTTATACCCTGCAAGGAGAGTAAATTTATTCAGAGTGTTTATTATCTGCTTTACATTTCCGTAGGCGAATACCGCAGCAATAAATCCCATTACCTCAATATCTCTTTCATCGGAGTACAAATGAAGGAACTGCAGCGGATCCGGTGAGATCTTCGTTTTATCAAATGCTCTATAATGATAATCTAGCCTGTCCTTGAGAAGCATCTTTTTATTCATGACAACCAGACATAAAATAATAAAGATAGTACAAAAACGGTATTACTCCAGACCGGCAGCTTGAGTATTGAGGAAAAAGACAGTAATTTTTGTTTTAGAATTTCATACTCATCACCTTACCAGGATAAACTGAACTTTATCCATCCCGGCAAGAATAATTTTCTTTTATAACTATGGGAGGTTATACAAACTTCTTTCCGATGAAAAGATCGATTTTTGTTCTTGTGATTACAGGAATATTTATTCAGTGTAAATTCTCATTCACTCAGGAAAATGAATTCAGGTTTCGAAGAATCTCCTCCGAACAGGGGTTATCTCAATCCTCTGTCCTCAGCATAACACAAGACAAATTCGGGTTCATGTGGTTCGCCACACTGGATGGACTAAATAAATTTGACGGATACAATTTTACAGTTTACCGAAATGATCCCGATGACTCATCGTCTTTACGCGATATCGGTATAAGAAAATTATTTACCGATATCAAAAAAGACCTTTGGGTAATTACACTGAACGGAAAACTGGAAAAATTTGATTACATCCACGACAGATTTCAGCACTATAATTTCGATAGTATTCAGAACGGAAGAAATTTACGAATTGTAGCATTGACGGAATCTCCAGAAAAGAAATTATATGCCGGAGCGATGTCAGGAGAACTTTTTGTCTACAGCCGAAAGAATAATACTTTCACACCTCTCAAAATGCACCCAGAATCCGGTAAGCCTAAGCCTGTTATACACCTACAGAGTTTGTGCACGGACAATTCAGGTAATATATGGATGGGTACATGGGAAGGACTGATAAGAAGAAATCTGAAATCCGGTAAAATAACCCGGTGGTTCAGGACTGCAGATCCGCAGAACAAACTGCGAAGTGATATTCTTATGAGCGTAGTTAAGGATAAAAGAGGGAAAATATGGGCAGCCATGGCCAGCGGCGGAATAGGGTGCTATGATCCTTCGCTTAACTTTTTTAAAGAATATTATCAAGAAGATAAAAAATCCGGATCTCTGCCGACAGATCGGGTTATGAGTATATACGTTGATGACAGGTTAAATACATGGATCGGGACAATTGACGCGGGATTATGCATCCTTGAAAACGGGTCTGAAACGTTCATGAATTTCAGAACTAATGACGTAGATAATTCTTCTATAGGCAACGGAGCAGTAATGTCATTCTTTCAGGATGAAAGCGGGGGAATCTGGATCGGAACATCGGGAGGAGGTGTTTCCAGGTTCGACTACCTTAACCAAAGGTTCCATTCTCTAAAACTTAATTCAATTCAACTAAACGACCATACCAATCCTTCAGTCCTTTCTGTCCTTGAAGATAAAACAGAAAGAACCTGGATCGGAACAGAGGGACAAGGTCTTATCTGCAGGAATAGAAACGGGGAATTCTTCCGCTACTTAACTAATCCACTTCTAGGCAGCAATTCCATTACCGCACTGCTTGAAGATTCGAAAGGAGCTATCTGGGCGGTTACCGATCCGGGGATAAATTCGATCTCCGGAGGAATTTATGTTCTATATAACAACAATAATCAATTTGTTCCTTTTAGATTGAATGGTTTAAAGATTGGGGGGATTCAGTGCATGTTGGAAGACAGCAAAGGAAAGATCTGGTTTGGAGCGGTGGTCGATGGATTATTCTGTTACAACCCAGCGTCCGGTAAAACTGTTAATTATAAAAAGGTTCTTTCAGGAGGAAACAGCATCTGCGGGAATTCCATATTCTCGCTTTTAGAAGATTCAGAGGGATGCATCTGGATAGGAACTCAGAATACCGGATTGAGCCGTTACGATCCGGTAAAAAATAAATTTTATAATTTTAGTGCTGATCCTTCGAAAAATGGACGAATTACAAGCAATAGCATCTGGAGTCTGTACCAGGATGACAAAAATAATATATGGGTCGGAACATGGGGAGGCGGATTAAACTTTTATGATTTTAAAACTAATTCATTCAATTCTTTTTCAAGAAAACAAGGTCTGTCGAGTGATGTAATCTCTGCTATTGTCCCTGATGATGATGGAAATATCTGGCTCGGAACCAACAAAGGCCTTACGAAATTTACAATGAAAAGAAAGGTCAGTAAGAATTATTACAAAGCAGATGGTCTCCATAATGCAGAATTTAATCAGGGAGCAGCCTGTCGTTCAAAAGACGGGAGGTTATATTTCGGCGGCGTAAACGGGATAGACCTGTTCAATCCGCGGGATATTAAAGATAATAAATTCATTGCTCCGATAATGGTTACGGGAATCTATCTTAAAGAGCAGCCTTATAAAGAAGAAAAACAATTTTACGATTTAAATAAAATAGTACTTACACACAATGAAAATTTTTTTTCAATTGAATTTGCATCCCTTGATTACCGGGCCCCTGAAAAGAACCAATTTTTATATAAGTTATCAGGAATTGATAAAGACTGGGTATATACTAATAATATCCGAAGAGCCTATTACACAGATATTTCACCCGGTAAATATATATTCAGATTAAAAGGAACAAACAGCGACGGTATATGGAGCCCATCGGAGAGAACATTGTCTATTATTATCACTCCCCCTTTCTGGCAAACCTGGTGGTTCAGATGTATCATCATAATAATCCTGGGAGCCATAGCTTATCTAATCCATAGGTACAGGTTAAAAAAGTTACTTGAAGTAGAACGAACCAGAATGAGAATTGCAAAGGATCTCCATGATGATGTCAGTGCGACTTTAACGGGAATAGCCTATTTCTCGAATGCTATTTCAAAAGAGCTCGGGAAAGAAAGAACTCCTGTAATGCAGAAATTAATTACCCTGATCCAGGAGAGTACTGAAGAGGTACAGGAGGGTATGCATGATATTATCTGGTCAATCAATCCGGAAAACGACAGATGGGATGTTATTTTACCTAAATTCAGAAGATTTGCCTCCGATCTGTGTGAAAGCAGGAATATTTCATACAGCATTGACTTACCAGCAGATATGTCAGGTAAAGCATTTATTATGGAGAAAAGAAGAAATCTTTGGCTGGTATTCAAAGAGCTGATCACAAATGCAGTCAAACATTCAGAGTGTTCCAGGATAGAGATCGCTATGACTGTTGAAAAATTTAATCTTGTATTAAGGGTTGCGGATAATGGTAAAGGATTTGATCCTTCGACGCATTCTGATCGAGAAGGCTTAAAAAATATAAAAACACGGGCTGAAAATCTTCGGGGAACAGCAGCGCTTAAAACTCAGTCGGGGGATGGGACTGAATGGAAAATCTCGGTACCTTTGTAGTATTGAAGGAGAATTGAATAATTCAGGTATGCTTATGAAGAATTCTTCAGAACTTATATATGTTACGATTATTGAGGATAATAAATTCGTAAGAAGCGGATGGGAAATAAGTTTAATTAATCACGAAGGCTTCCGTGTAATCGGAAGCTATGAAAGCTGTGAGGAAGCTTTCAGTAAATGTGATTTTGAAAAGACAGACATCGTAATTATGGATATCGGTCTTCCCGGGATGTCAGGAATTGAGGGGGTCAGATATCTGAAAGAAAAATATCCCGAAATCCTTATTGTAATGTGTACTGTTCATGATGAAGGAGAGGATATCTTTAAAGCATTATGTGCGGGCGCTGTCGGTTATCTTTTAAAAAAGGTATCTGCTGAAGAACTTATAAAAGCCTTGAAGGATGCATATAGAGGAGGCTCACCGATGACCCCTGAAGTAGCCCGGAAGGTAATCGCTGTATTTCAGAAATCTGATGAAGATGCCATTTTGTCCGAACGTGAAACCTGTATCCTTGAACTAATGTCCAAGGGAAAGACATACGCTTCTATAGCAGGCGAACTCAATCTCTCGTTAGACGGAGTTTACTACCACATAAGACATATCTATGAAAAACTTCATGTACACTCCCGCGGTGAGGCAGTTGCAAAGGGGATTAAAAAAAGATTGATCTCTCCTTTTTAACGATCCGCCTCTCCACAATAAAACTACAGACATCTGTAGTGCTTCTTGCCCGCCCAGATTCTAGTTTAATCACGGAATTAAAAATAATTACGAATCCCGGCAGATGAAAACTATTAAGATCGCCGTAATAGAGAATAATCGCTTCATTCGCAGCAGCTGGGAAATGATCTTCAAAGAATCGGCTGAATTTGAAATAGCAGGGTCTTACATCAACTGCGAAGATGCCATAAACGATGAACAGATAAGTAATGCAGATGCAATATTAATAGATATAAAAATTCCGGGAATCCCGCTTACAGACGCACTGAAATATTTCTGCAGCAATTATCCAAATCAGGTACTCATCATTTCTACCAATTACGAAGATGATGAAAACATTTTCGATGCAATTGCGGCCGGAGCTGCGGGATTTCTGCCTAAGAACATACCGCCTCATATTTTATGCAGTTCAATAACCGATTTAGTGCAGGGACGTTCCTCAATGACCCCGCATATAGCAAGAAGTATTTTGGATGTAATCGAAAAAAGTGATATTCAGTCCGCCAATCCTGCTTATGCATTTACCAGTGCTGAACGAAACCTGCTTTATGATTTATCTGCCGGCAAATCATATTCAACAATTGCAGGCGATAACAAAACAAGGGTAAGAGATATACTGCAAATGATCAGAGTGATTTATGATAAAATCAAGTTAACTAAAAATCCGGCGTACAGTATTAAGAATTCCGAGACAAACTCAGGTCCTCAGTCAGGATCCTGATCATTTATAAAAACAAAAGGAGAGTCATTATGAAAAAGTACTATTCTATTATTGTGTTGGGATTGCTGTTCAGTCTGTTTCTAGGGGAAACGGGTTTTGCCCAAAGAGTGCTGATTGGTCCGCGTTTCTCGGGGAACCTGAATATCTATAACCAAAAAGGTTTAACAGGGACTTATAACGGACTAGGCGTAGGGCTTGGAGGAACCGTGGATGCATCCTTCAGTCAGCATATAGGTATTATGGTTAACCTCACCGTCTTTGATATGAAGAATTTTTCAAACTCACAAACAACAAATAACACTACAGTAGATCAGTCCATTTCACTTTCCTACATCTCGATCGACCCCTTGTTTAAAGCGGAGTTCAGCGGTTTCTATATGACAGCAGGGCCATCTTTCGGCGTAAAACTAAACTCGAGCGGTGAAGTTACACAGGTCGTCACAGGTCAAGCCCCGGCGACACAGCCCATGAATCTGGATACAAAGAGTATCCGGTTTGATATAGCTGTCGGAACAGGATATACTTTTACACTTGGTGAGGGAATGTTTATGGGAACAGATTTTATGGCATATATCCCTTTGACAGATACTTACAATTTCCCGGGAATCAGCAATAGTGTTTTTTCACTGAAGCTCGGTGTGTCTCTTAAATTCAAGTTATAATAATAGTTAAATGCGAAATCAGGAGAAAAGCAATGAAAACTTTATTTTCTTTATTTACAGCTTTCCTTTTATTGATTGCAGCAGGCTGCAGTGATAATCCAGTCAGCAGTACAACAGGAGGAATAGGCGGGGGTATCGGCGGCGGTACGGGCGGAGGAACAGTAACATTTGCTCTAATGTCGCAAGCAGGTCAGAATAACGGGATTGAAATATTAGCGAAGCCGAGTGTAGATGTAACACTTACGACAGTGAATATAAAGGTCCCATCCGCAAATTTTGACGAAACTTACCAGGATAATGGTACTACGGTTTATTCAAAAGACCAGTGGCATCTCATTGATGAATTCACCGGAACCTCAAGCGGAATGCAATTTAACTTCACTTTTACGGGCAAAACATCACCTGATAAAAAAGACTTCACCGTTACTTCTAATTATACAATACCTTAGGTTTGAGTTCCTCGACTCTCCTATGTCGGGACCGTAATGAGGCTTATTCTGGCGTAAAGCTATTATAAGCCTCCGGTTTTAATTTATGAATCAGTACACTTTTATTAAGGCTACTTACTATACGAAGTTCTTCCGGTAGGGTTATTTTGGTGGTTTTTACAAAATAATCTTATCCGGTTGCTGATAAGTCTGAAATAGATTAATTTTCATAAGCATAACTTACGCTTGTATATTTACGTCCGGTCATAACTCATAAGGACGGGGAGCCGCATAAGATATTTTTCTATATATACTTATAACCAAGGGTTGTAAAATGAAAAAGTACCTATTCTTTCTCCTTCTTTCTTCATTATGTCTATCACAAACAAAGTCGGTTCAATCAAAGGTTGTTCAGGCAACTGTTTTTAAGGATCGTGCAATGGTGACACAATCGGCGGATATTAACCTTAATAAGGGTGAGAACCAGGTTGTATTCTCAGATCTGACTACGGAATGAAATAGAACTTGAAGTTATTTTTCCTTCTACTGGTTTGTGCGGCTTATATACCTGCGCAGGTTTTTAATAATTTTTCGGTAATCAACGGACTACCCGATAATCATGTTAAAAGCATTGTACAGGATGAAAACGGACTCATCTGGTTCGGAACATTAAATGGCTTAGCGCGCTATGACGGGTATGAGTTCAGGAAATTCAGGAATGATCCTGAAAATCCTTCTTCGTTATCAAACAATGCTGTCTGGATACTTCTTCGGGGAAAATCAGGATGTTTATGGATAGGAACAAGGAATGGTGACCTTAACAGGTATGACCCGAAGAAAAATAAATTTGAACATTGGAATATCTGCAGCAGTGAAGACGGAGAGAATTATATTTCGTGTCTGTATGAAGAGGACAAAGACAATATATGGATAGGGACATACAACAAAGGGTTATACAGGTTCAATCCTACTGATAAATCGATTACCCGTTGGCAGCATGATGACAAAGATTCAAATTCCATCAGCAACGACTTTATTAATGCCATTAAGCCGGATAGCGAAGGAAACTTGTGGATAGGTACGTATTCAGGACTTAATAAATTCAGTCCGAAGGCCAATGACCGATTATTCATAAAATATTTCTCTGAAAGTTCAAACACCAATTCGCTCAGCAACAACCTGATATGGAATATTACTTATTCAAATTCTAATCCTGAAATATTGTATGTAGGTACTTATTCAGGTATAACTATTCTAAATACACGAACAATTTCATTCACCCGCATTCTTCCTGCCAAAGCTACTGTTAATCAATTTTCAAACAGCATAGGTTCAGTGGTAGAACAAGGAACGGGAGACGAAACAGAGTTATGGCTGGGCGGTTACGGCGGTCTAATAAAATACAGTCTTTCTTCCCAAAAATCCGAACAGTGGGATCATAATCATAAGTCGCCCAAAAGTCTTGTCAGCAACCAGATTAATGATATGATACTCGATAAATCAGGAGTAATTTGGATAGCCACAGAAGACGGAGTGAGTAGTCTTCCCAGGAAAATTCTGAAATTCAAAAATGAAATGCTGATGAATTTGAGTAAGCCGGAGAGAAAAATTCTGGATGAACTTGAAATACACTCAATGACACAGGACAGTTCGGGAGATATTTTTATTGGAACTTCGGTAGGTTTAAAAAGACTCGAATTTCATAATGATAAACTGACTCTGGCTGATATCCCGCAGCTTAAAGGTAAAAACATCTGGAGTCTTTATGAAGGTAGTCAGACTGATCTCTGGATAGGTACTTATGGACAGGGTCTGTTTAAATATAATCTGAAATCTTCAGAAATCGTACCTATCACTTTTAACTCCCCTACCGACAGGTCTACTCCCTACAATTATGTTAAAACTGTCTGCCAGGACAGTATGGATCGGCTTTGGGTGGGGTTTTGGGGAGGAGGACTCTCCCGGATAGATTTGAAAACCGGTTCTCAAAAGATTTTCAGAAAGGATTCAAAAGAAAATACCGGAATTACTTTCAATGATGTTTGGAGAATTTATCAGGATAGCTTCGGCAGAATCTGGATCGGAACAAAAGGAGGAGGTCTTAATCTATATAATGAAAAGAGCGGACGTTTCCTTAAAATTAAGGGTACAGAGACTACCATCAGCAACAACGTCCTTTCAATTTACCAGGGGAAAAGTCAGCAAGTATCTGACAATATTGTTTTGTGGATAGGTACAACTGAAGGTTTATACCGCCTGGAAGTTAAAGAAAATTTTGATAATGAAGCTTTCGATGGGATGGTGAGGAATATTACCCATTATGGAAACCGAGCGGGACTGGCTAACGAGGTTATTTCTGAAATAGTAGAAGATGATAAGCATAACCTCTGGCTGAGTACGAGTTTAGGCCTATCAGAGTTTATTACTACAAAAGAAATTTTCATAAATTTTTCTTCAAGCGACGGATTGGCCGGAGGTGATTTTAGTGAAGGGGCTCTATTAAAGAATAACCAGGGTTTTGTTTTCGCCGGAGGCAGCCAGGGATTAAATGTATTTAATCCGGAGGATATCAGGTTATCAGATTTTAATAGAAAAGTAATATTTACAGATTTTCTTCTCCAGAATAAAAGAGTTTCATCAAATGAGAACACATTTCTCCCGGACGAGATTGCCTATAGCAGGATGATTAAACTCCGGTATAACCAGAATTCTGTAACGTTTTATTTTTCATCCACCGATTATAATGCTCCCGGTTTTGTTGAATATTCTCATATCCTGAAAGGTTTTGAGACCGAGTGGAGTATTGCTGACAGCAGGAATTATGTTTCGTATACAAATCTTGATCCAGGAGAATATACTCTCATGGTCAAAGCAACAAACAGTGACGGGGTCTGGAACGATTCTATTTCGGAGATGAAATTAACAATATTACCTCCCTGGTGGAAGACGGGATGGGCCTACGGAATCTATATTTTATTGATCATCGGCAGTCTGTTTGCGATCAGAAAATTTCAGACCAGTCGTGCTGAGTTAAGGAATGAACTTAAAATGAGAGAATTTGAAGCGCGAAAATACCTTGAGGTTGAAAATCTTAAGTCAAGGTTTTTTGCCAATCTCTGCTCATGAATTCCGGACTCCTCTTATGTTGATGAAAGGTCCCCTGGAGGAACTTGCAAAATCCTACAAGAATTCAGCAGACGAGAATTTTGATAAAAAGCTCAGCATGATACTGCGTAATAGTAATAAGCTTGATAATCTGATCAATCAGCTGCTGGAACTTTCTCAACTGGAGAGTGCTTCGATCCCCGTTAAAGCTGCCAGAAGTAATATAGTAACAACACTAAAAGGTTTAACGGCAGCCTTTGACTCACTCGCCGGGCAGAAGAATATAAGGCTGGTTGTCAGTTTTCCTGAGGAGCCTCCGGCAGTGTGGTTTGACAAAGATAAGCTTGAAAAAATTCTGAATAACCTGCTTTCAAATGCATTTAAATTTACACCTGCCGGAGGGGTTATCGAGGTTTCTTTATCAAACAATATCCGGACGGAAAAGCTTGAACTTAGAATAAAGGATACAGGAATCGGCATTCCCACGGATAAGGTGGATAAAATCTTTAACCGGTTTTACCAGGTGGATGATTCAAACAGCCGTGCCTTCGGAGGATCGGGAATCGGGTTAGCGCTGGTAAAAGAGCTGGTGGAGCTTCACAAATGGGAAATAAAGGTTGAAAGTCATCCCGGAGCCGGAGCTGAATTTACTCTTTTAATTCCAGCGGGCGATTACCTGTCGGAAAAAGACAAGGTCACTGAAAGTGAAGCCTGCATGGGTAAAGCTGATATGGACGTAAGAAAGAGTGTGTTGCCAGGGAAAATCTCAGAAGCTGATTTCCGAAATAATATAGCCGGCCTCTCTACTCGAGGGGAAAGAGCGCCTGTAACCATACTTTTAGTGGAAGATTCTTCGGATGTAAGGGAGTACCTGACAGGAATAATAAGTACCTGGATTAACCTGCTGAATGACCCGAGTATACCATGGGAACAAGGAAACGGAGTACAGCCAAGGATCATAGAATCAGAAAACGGAAAAAGTGGTCTCCAGGCAGCTTTCGAAAATCTGCCAGATCTCATCATTAGTGACGTAATGATGCCCTACATGGACGGTATTGAGTTCTGTAAACAAATAAAAACCCGGTGGGAGACTTCTTCAATTCCGGTCATCCTTCTTACAGCCAAGGCGTCTGATCAGAGTAAACTCGAGGGACTCGAAAACGGAGCCGATGAATATCTGACCAAACCTTTTGATTCAAAAGAACTTTATATACGTGCCAGAAACCTGTTGATGCAGAGAAGGATGCTGAAGGAGAGGTTTTCAGGGGAAATAAAAATAAATCTTGAAGCAGCTAATATTATTCCAGGAGAAGACGAATTTCTCTCAAAGGCGCTGAAAATTGTTGAACTGAACCTGTCCAATTCGGACTTTGGGTTAGAAGCTTTTGCAGCACAGATGTTTCTGAGCAGGAGTCAGCTCCACCGAAAATTAACTTCTTCCGCAGGGATATCGCCTGGCGAATTCCTTCGGATCTGCCGGCTGAAACATGCAGCGAAGCTTATACTTGAAAAAAATCTGAGTATCACCCAGGTGTGTTTCGAGGCTGGTTATACTAGTCCCTCCCACTTTACAAAAGCATTCACACAGCAATTCAGCTGCCCACCCTCCGAATTTGCTTCAAAGGTCAAATCCCAACAAGTTTAGACCATTCCTTTTATACCCTAAAAATACTTGTAAATAAGGCATTTATGCACAATGCGACAAATCCGCCATAAGTTGCAACAACTCCGATAGCGGACCATAATTCCATACTTTACATTTCAGTCCATAAATATTTCTATCATTATGAATCAGAGTATCGAAAATATAAAAAAGAAAGAAAGGGTTCTTACCATTCTCCTTTATATCCTCATGCTGATTGTTCTAGTCTGCATTTCAATACTCATTTCTAACTTATTTAGCTAAAAACAGAGAAATCTGCTAAAAAATAAAACAAGGAGTAATAAAAATGAAAAATAACTTTCTATTATGGCTTTCTCTCGGTTTGATTTTATTTCTACAATCCCAGACCGGGGCACAATGGATGCAGACCGGTCCTGTAGGCGGATGGATTGAAGATCTTAAAGTCAGCGGAAATACTCTATATGCCGCTTCTTATGGTGGAGTGCTTATATCAACAGATAACGGTATTGACTGGACACATTCCAATTGGGGATTATTAGACGGCGATATCACGGCTGTGGCAGCAACCAGTTCAAAGGTTTATGCAGGAACATACTGGAGCGGAGTGTATATGAAAGACCTGTACGGTCTAATTTGGCAGCCCACTTCACTTGCCAATCAGGCAATAACCTGTTTAACTACCATAGGTGAGTATGTCTTTGCAGGAACATATTCTACCGGTGTCTGGTTATCAACCGATAACGGTTCTACCTGGACACAGGTTAATACTGGATTAACAGCCTTTCAGGTGCAATGTTTTACCACAAAGGGGACTGATATTTATGTTGGAATAGAAGGCGGCGGCGTCTTCCGTTCAACTAATTATGGGACCGAGTGGACTCAGGTAAATAACGGATTGCCGAGCGATTCTCCTATCTCATTGGCAGTGAATGGAGATAACCTGTACGTCGGTCTATGGGCCAATGGTATCTATACCTCACCAAATAACGGGCAGGGCTGGATATTCTTTGGGCAGCCTCTGGGTTATCCTTCCTCATTTGCTTTCGACGGTACGGATATATATGTATGCGGCAGTGCTAATGGTGTATACTATACAAATAATAATGGTGTTGACTGGATTAAATTAAGCAATGGAATACCAAGTACATCTCAACTGCGGAAAATCAGTTTTATCGGGACAAATCTGGTTGTGGGTGAATCAACGGTAAATGAAGGCTCCCAAGGATTATTTATATCTACGAATCATGGCGCCGACTGGTCACATATTGATGGAGGACTACCAAAATATTGTTCCAATGCAATTGCAGCAAACAACGGCAAACTATTTTCTGCTACATGCGGAAGTATCTACCGCTCTACGAATTCCGGAACCAGCTGGAATAAGCCAACAATACATGGGGCTCGTAACTGGGCAGACTTTACCTCGGTTGCCTTTCTTAATAATCTTAATGGTTTTGCCGGCGATGTTAACGGATTCTCCTATAAATCGACAAACGGAGGAGATGATTGGACATGTAAAGCCCAGATAGAAGACGGAGCTTCTGTAACTTCTTTTGCTTTCATTAGTACTTCCATCTTTGCTTCTACGAAACCATACCTTGCAGGAGTAGAGGGAGGAGTTTACCTCTCTATGGATAATGCAGATACATGGACAAGGGTCAGTACAGGATTACCAACTCTTGCTGATACAAATACCGTAGTAAATTCCCTTTCGGTTATTGGCACAAATCTTTTTGCAGGTACGGGTCATGGTATTTATCTTTCTACCGATAATGGATCAAGTTGGACAAAGGTGAGTAATGGGCTCACAGGCAGCCAGGTATGTGCCCTAACAGCTATGGAAAATGAATTATTTGCCGGATTATACGAAGAAGGAGTATTCCGCTCGAATGATAACGGTACAACGTGGACTCAAACTTCACTTGTTGAAAATATTACTGCACTTGGAGTAGTGGATACAAACCTGGTTGCCGGAACATGGAGCCATGGAGTATATAAGCTTAATAACCACGATTCTACCTGGACCCCTGTGGGTCTGACTGGTAAATATATTACATCTTTCACATCTGATGGCAGTTATATATACGCAGGAACAAATTATAATTCAGTCTGGAAACGTCCTCTACTTGAGGTAACAGATCTTGATGAACAAAATCAACTCGATAAACCATCGGTATTTAATTTATATCAGAATTATCCGAATCCATTCAACCCATCAACTAAAATCCGTTTTGCACTTAAATCCCCCGGGATGGTCAGCCTGAAGGTATATGATATACTTGGAAATGAAATAAAAACCCTGGTTAACGAAGAGAAAGCGGCAGGTACATATGAAGCCAAGTTTAACGCGAAAGAACTTTCAAGCGGTATCTATTTCTATAAGATACAAACAGGAAGTTATTCTTCGACACGCAAGATGCTTCTGATAAAATAGGTTTTAGTTACTGATCTAATAAAAAAGGCTGCTCTTAAGCAGCCTTTTTTTTTCGCTGAATCAAAACTCATTTCAACAGAATCATTTTTTTTGTGAGTGTTAGCGGTCCGGAGATCATTCGGTATATATAAATTCCGCTTCCCTGTTTAGATGCGTCAAATTTAACTTCATGAACGCCTGGAGTCTGTTTCCCGTTTACGAGAGTAGCAACTTCATTTCCGAGTACATCGAAGACTTTGATTACCACATCCGATTCTCTCGGTAATTCATAACCAATCGTGGTAGAAGGATTAAACGGATTGGGGTAATTCTGTTCAAGAACAAAATTCTTAATTATTCTCAAATCAACTTCTAAAGTCTTAGAGTACTGGAACTCTCCTGAGAAATCCAGCTGTTTCAGCCGGTAGTAGTATGTGCCATTTGTCTGCGGATCATCAGTGAAGCTGTACTGGTTCGGTAAAGTCGAGGTACCTTTTCCCTCAACATAACCGATTGTAGTCCAGTCATTTGAATTTCTGCTTCGCTGAATTTCAAATCCGTGGTTGTTCGTTTCGGTTTGCGTCTGCCAGTTAAGATTCACCTTTCCATCTGAAACTGCATAATCAAAAGAGGATAGTTCAACAGGTACTACTGAAGTAGTATCATGAATTATTGCGGTCCAGACACTTAATGAACCGCTTAACCTCATCCACATCGGGTATATCATCCTGTTGTAAGCAGCGATATTGGTATAGTCTCCGAAAAAGACTCCAGAGGTAGGAGTAAATGAAGATTCACTGACTTTAAAGTTATCAAACGAATCTCCGCCGTCTGTAGATCTCGCTACGTATACATCTGTTGCAGCTCCGGTAGTATTTCTCCTGTCATAAAAACAGCAGTAGATAAACCCGGTAGTTTGATCTATGGTCATCCAGGTAAAGAATTGCTGTCTTGTTGTATTATCATCATTCACTTTAAGAGGAGCAGTCCAGGTATTTCCTCCGTCAGTAGATTTTACTAAAAATACATCTGTATTATCTGTTCCATTTCTCTGGTCGGACCAATTAATATAAATGTTTCCATTATAGGGGGAATTGCTGCTGGTATCGCATATTGTTATCGGAAGTCCGTTAGCCCTGTAAATACCCGGAATGGCAAAGTCCCAGCCGCCCGGAATATCCGTTACAATTTTGTCGGTTCCCCACGTAATGCCTCCGTCGGTAGATTTATCAAAGACCAAACCTAGAGGTCCGGCCCAGCTGACATAAATTTCACCGTTGGGACCAACAGTAGGAACCGCACCTTCATCCGTATTATCACTGTCGTAGCAGTCGCCGCTTACATCACTAATAGTAATGGCGGGAGACCAGGTCAAACCCTGATCAGTCGATCTGGAAAAACGGATCCTGGAACTATCACTTGAACTTCCGCTGCCGTAGCTGTCAAATTCCGTCCATGTTACATAAACATTACCGCTGTACGGTGAATTTGTCATATCGACGCCGATCCACTCTTTGTCCTGATTCTTGGGATTATTAAAACCAATACCTGCCCCGTCATTAAAAGTGACACCATTGTTAGTTGAACGCTGTATCACAATTCTGTCTATCCAGTAATTCGCCACAGAAAGATGCCCGTAGTACAAATTGCCGCTTCCGTCATAAACCAGGCATGGATCACCCCAGACCCCGAGTGAGGATGATAGTGTCTGCTGGTTCCAGTTATAACCCCCGTCGCTTGAGTAATAAGTGTAGTCTATGTTTGCCCCTGCAGCAAGGTAATTTGGGTTTGAAGGATCAATGGCTATTGAAACTTCTTCAGGATCAGTGCTTGAAGGGTTATTTATCATAACATTCTGATACTGACCGAATTCCTGAGAGCTTAACAAAAGGAAAAAACACATTAGTAAAAAATATTTCATTTTCTTCCCTGAAAATTAATTGAGAGAAATAACCGCTAGAATTTTTAATCAAGTTCTACCAGTAATTTAATAAAATATGAAATAAAGTGGTCTGTGCGCAGGATTATTGACCTGAAGATTGTCCAACCGCATAATAATCTATAGTAGGTAAATATTTGGCATTAAAGATCTTAAATACCCTTATACCACATATCTGAATCCATTCTGAATCCGTTCTGAATCCGTCTTGAATACGTCCTGAATACGTCTTAAATAGGTATAACTCCCAGGACTCGCCCACTTTGAAAGATGTTCTATAATACACCGATGCATTCTCTTGAACACCATTTATTAGGGAAAATAGAATCAGACTTTAAGAGATTTAAGTGAAAAACCGGTGGTTAGGGATAACAAGAGTTTAAGCGGCGTACAGGATAGCAAATTATTCTTGAAAATGATTCAGCCGGAGGATGAAGAAAATAAAAGGGATGTCAACTTTGAAGCAGCTCTGAATAAGTTAAAACTGAAAGTCACAGGTGAAGAAAAAAACGAGCTGAAAAACTATTAAAGAATCCTGAGGTTATCGGAAATTAAACCTAATTTCATCTGAAAAATCACCGCAATTGAATCTGCTCTCTCTTTTGCCTCCCGGGCTGTTGTGCCTTCAAAGTGTTCATCTACAGTTTGTTTGAATAACTCCAGCCATCTCCGGAAATGCTCTTTATCGATAGGCAGATCAATATGAGAAGTAAAGGGCTGTCCTTTGTAAGTATTTGTATCGAAAAGGACAGCACTCCAGAAACTATACATTACAGGAAGATGTTCTTCCCAGTTAACTTTAGCAGTATCGTTAAAAACGGGAGACAGCAGCGGATCGCCGTTAACTTTTTCATAGAAACTGTCTACAAGAAGAATTATATCTTCAATATTTTTAATATCCATCGCAACCAATAAAATCTTCAGAGATAAAATACTAATTATCTCAAAGTAATTCCTGCTCTAATTCCACAGATTTCGGGAAAAGAATATAGTTTTCGAGGTATACATGCTTATGAAGATCTTCCTCAAACTCCTTCAGCTCCTGCATAGTTACGCTGTAGGTATTGCAAGCGTCTTCAGGAACGAAATAATTATCTGTTAATCTTCTGATTTCATACATTTCGTCACCGGCGGCCTGGTGTTCTGCTTCCATCATCCGGATTGGATTTTTAACCGTGCCGAAATACGGGGCTTCGGCTTTTTTGCCGGTCAGCTTAAAAGATACAAGCTGTTTTACAAAGGGAAAAAGGATTTGCTCCTCTTTCATCATATGCTGCTTTAAGTCTTTATATACCCTTGCAAAACTGTCGGCAGCCTTTATAAGTTCAGGATGATTAGTCCCGTGAACTGACGCAATCTTTTGAGTATGTGCAGAGAGTATCGGGATCATCCGGGCAACATATGCATGATGATTGTTCACAATATAATCGATCAGAAAATCGAGACTCCAGTCAGCATATTTTTCATTGCGGCTATCCTTATTCCGGATTGATTGAAGTTCTTCCATCACACTTGATGAATCTATGCCCTTTTCACGGCAGGCGTCTGCAATAGGTTTATTGCCTCCGCAGCAGAAATCGAGATTATATTTTTCAAATATTTCTGCGGCTCTGAAATTCCCGTTACAATTTCGGAGAGGGTCAGGTTTGTAATATCCTGCTGAGTGTATCCATTCACATTCTGTTCCATTTAGTTCTCCTTTGATTTATTTTTTTTATCATCAATATTATTAGAGGCAGCCTCTTTATTAAATCTTTTTATTGCGGCTGTCCCGGTCGGATGACCGTATGTATTCATTTCCCGGTAATGAATAAGATACTCCTGTTTTGATATATTATTGTCCCAGTGCCTGCTGAGCATCCCGTATCCTGTTACAAGCATAAAAATGCTTACTACCCCAATAGCTACATACTTTTTATTTACTTTCTTCCTGCCGGGAAGAATTGATTTTAATTCGAGCGTATCAGCTACGGGACATGCATCTACACAGCTGAGACAGGTATTGCATTCATCAGAAATTACTGTATTTACTTTGTCAACTTTTATGTATGAAGGGCATGCTTTTGCACATAAACCGCAGTCAATACAGCTTACAGGATCCCTTTTTATTTTGTGGGGACTGAGGAATGAGGCTAATCCCAGCAATGCTCCATAAGGACATAGAAAACGGCACCAAAAGTTTCGTATTAAAATTGACAGGACAAAGAGAACTGCTAAAACTATGAGTGCCGTATGCGAGAGATCTGCAAAGAAATGATACATTTTCAGATCTGCCACTATATTGTATGGACTGTCAAGGAATGCCTGAACAGCAAGCCTGGACATTAGAAAAAAGACTGAATAAAACAGGAAGCCGAGCAGAAGATATTTCAGACTTCTAAGCGGATAATCGATCCAGCGGGGCAGATGGATTCTTCTTTTAAATATTTTTTTATAGACCCTTTCTCCAAAGTCTCCTATCATCTCTGAAATAAATCCTACAGGACATAACCACGAACAAAATGCTTTTCCGAAAAGGAGTGAAACAAGCAGAATGGCAAGGAAAATAAACAGACCTGCCGGATGTGCATAATGTATTTCACCCGTGGTTATAAAAAGATAAAAACTCATCAGTGAACTTATCGGAAGGAATCCATCTACCCCCGGAGGTCTGTGAAAAAATGCAGCGGTGCCTCCTGTTGCCAGGTATTTGTTGAATAGATAAAACTCAACCCCTATCCAGATACATAATAAAGCAAACGCGCTCTGTACTATAAAACGATACTTCTGAATGGGCTTCTCTGTATTTCTTATTATTTTCTTTTTAGTTTTCATATCGGATATAATTGTCTGATTTATACTCAAAAAATTTTAGAGGTTACTTACCTTTCTTAATGTGCTTTCTTTGAATTTATCGATAGTCTCATCAGTGAGCATATTGTAAGTTCTTGTTCTAAGCTCTCCCCATTTTGAATGTAATGGGCATGGGTTTTCCGGACTGCATTTAGGAAATCCAAGCACACAGCTGTTAAACATACTCAAGCCATCAATCGCAGCAACGATATCTATTAACCTGATTTTTGATGGATCTTTTGCCAGGAAAAAACCTCCCGATTTACCCTTCCTGGAATCAACAATTCCGCTCTCTGTAAGGCTCTGCAGTATCTTAGATATAAACTCTTTCGGAATACCTAATTTTTTGGCAATTTCATCTGAAGGGATGACGGATGCTTTCGGCTGAGCGGCAAGATAAAGTACCGCCTGAAGTCCGTATTCACATTTTTTAGAAAAAATTACTGTCATATTTAATAATCAGATTAAATTGTCTGATTAAAAATACTAAGGAATAATAATATTGTCAAATTAATTTTGTGAGGATTTTAAATAATAGCGGATAGATTAGGTAGTTATGTCATTTTTAATAAAATTACGCTCAAAATAGAGGTGTCCTATTTCTGCTCCGACAATAAAAACGACTGAAGAGTAATAAATCCAGAATGCCACAACTACAACCAGAGCATAGGCACCATAAATACGGTTAAATGCCGCGAAATTATAGAGGTAATATCCGAATAACTGTTTGGCCGCTTCCCATAAAATGGCTGCCCAGAGTGCGCTCATAAACGTTGCCTTGCGTCCCAACTTTCTGAGGGGAACTGTAAAATAAAGGACATTAAAGACAATAAAGATCAGAAGAAGAGATAAGAGTGAGAATATGAGGTGACTGAAAAGATCGCTGGATAAGAATCCGAATATTGTCCACTCCCCTGCTTTCTGTCTAAGCAGATCTATTGTCGGCATTGAGATAGTAGTAACAAAAAATATAATTATAACCATAAAAACCAAAGCAAAATCCCGCAGCTTGGCAATAAGTATATTTACATCTGTTTCGACCCCATATACTTTATTCAGGATTGTTCTCATACTGCTGAACAGACTGCTTGCCGCAAACAACAAACCAAAACCGCCTATAATTCCTGCTATATTCCTGTAGGCAATCACTTCATTTATTCTGCTGAAAATAATTTTCTTAACAAACTCTGAATACCGGGAATATGGGATTATCGTTTCGATGAGAGTGTTAATCTGGAACTGCACATAGGATGAATCAAGAACATTTCCAAGGACGGCGAATATTATTAAAACAAAGGGGATTATACAGACAAATATTGAGAATGCAAGTCCGCCTGCGAAGAGAAATACGTGGTGATCATCAATCCTTTTGGTAAGACCATTATAATAATAAACAACAAAGGATTTTGTCTTATCGAAACCGGGTGTTAAATGTAAAATGAAACGAAATTTCCTGAAAATTCCATAAACCCGGAAGTTTCTAAACTTTGATTTTAATTTAACCATTCATTATTCTGGAAATGGTGTTATAATAAATATCCGATAATTTATTAACATCAATTTCCATATTATTATTAACCTTCAATGAATCTCCCCCGGTATTCCCTAATAAAACAAAATACTGGTCGTTTGTGCCCAGGTAGTTTTCAAATTCTTCTTTATAGCTTTTATCAATGGAAACAATGATGCGGGATTGACTTTCGGAAAAGAATGTAAAATCCTCCCTGGTTTTCACAGGAATCTGAACATCCGCTCCTATTCTTTTCTCGTTATTAATAATGCAGCATTCGGCAATTGCTGCAATAATACCGCCTTCAGAAATATCATGAGCCGATTTAATAAACCGCTTCTTAATTGCACCAAGCAGAACATCATGGAGTTTCTTTTCAGCTGATAAATTAATATTGGGTGAATCTCCTTTGACTTTCCCATGAACCACTTTCAGATATTCACTGCCCCCCAATTCTTCAAAGTCTTCGCCAAGAACATAAATCAGATCACCATCACTTTTAAAGTTAGAAGTGGTAATATCATCAAGGTCCTCAATCAATCCGACCATTCCTATTGTCGGGGTTGGATAAACAGCACTTAACGGAGATTCATTATAAAAGCTGACATTTCCACCGGTAACAGGTGTATTGAAGTAGCGGCATGCATCTCCCATACCTTTAATTGCTTTTGAAAACTGCCAGTAAACTTCAGGCTTATAGGGATTTCCGAAATTCAGACAATTAGTGATTCCAAGTGGTATACCTCCGGAGCAGACTATGTTTCGCGCCGATTCGGCTACAGCAATTTTAGTCCCTTCTTCAGGATTCAAATAAACATACCTTCCATTGCAGTCTGTTTTAACTGCGAGCGCCTTGTTAGTATCTTTAATTAAGATTACTGCCGAATCGGATCCCGGACCAACAACAGTATTTGTCCTGACCATAGAATCATATTGCTCATAAACCCAGCGCTTTGAAACGATATTGGGAGAAGAGAATACTTCAAGAAATGCTTCTGTTATATTTTCCGGTTCCTCTAATTTAATAAAGTCGAAATCTCTTACTTCCTTCAGGTAAGAAGGTTCTTTGGTTTCTCTGGTATACACCGGGGCTCCGCCTCCAAGGACGAGTTCAAATGCAGGGATTTCAGCTTTATTTTGTCCCTCATAATCTATAATAATATTCTTATTCTCCGTTACCTCCCCTACTATTTCGCAATGTAGATCCCATTTCTCAAATACGGATTTTACCTTATCTTCGTATCCTTTTTTTACAGCACAGAGCATCCGTTCCTGGCTTTCTGAGAGCATAATCTCATAAGCACTCATCCCATCTTCGCGGAGAGGAACTTTATCAAGATTTATCCTCATTCCCGATTCGCCTTTAGCACTCATTTCACTGGTAGAACAGGAAATACCTGCCGCTCCCATATCCTGGATGCCTATAAGCCAGTCATTTTTAATGATCTCTAAAGTTGCCTCAAGAAGCAGCTTTTCTGTAAATGGGTCGCCAACCTGTACGGAAGGCCGTTTGGCTTCTGATTTTTCAGATATTTCTTCAGAAGCAAATGTTGCTCCATGAATCCCGTCCCTGCCTGTTGATGAACCCACAATCATCACTGGATTGCCTTTTCCTTTTGCAACTGCACTGGCAACAAGACTCTTCTTTACAATACCTACAGCCATGGCATTCACAAGCGGATTCCCCTGGTATGATTCATCGAAATAGACTTCTCCTGCAACAGTAGGAACACCGAAGCTATTACCGTAATCGCCTATTCCCTTTACCACGCCTTCAAAGAGAAAACGAGTTCTGGCATCTGTAAGGGATCCGAATCTTAAAGAATTTAATGAAGCGATCGGACGGGCACCCATCGTAAAAATATCACGCATAATGCCGCCTACGCCTGTGGCAGCACCCTGGTATGGCTCTACAGCAGACGGGTGATTATGGCTTTCAATTTTAAATGCAACGGCGTAGCCATCACCTATATCAATTAGTCCGGCATTTTCCTCACCGGCTCCAACGAGGAGCCTTCCGCCATCCCTGGGCAATGTTTTTAACAAAGCGATGGAATTTTTGTAACTGCAGTGTTCACTCCACATCACTGAAAATATTCCGAGTTCTGTAAAGGTGGGTGTTCTTCCGAGAATATTAAGGATTCTCTTGTATTCTTCTTCTGTGAGGCCATGTTCAGATGCAAGCTGGGGTGTTACTTCCGGTTCAATCATAACTCTTCTATTTTCTTAGACTGGTTTAAAAGTAAGATCAAATATAATTAAATAATGACTGGCAGAGAAGCGTGCATTATATGCGATGGAGATCAGATCGATTTTTTAAAATAGTCTATGGTTGTTTTTAGACCATCCGCTCTTTTAACTTTTGGTTCCCATCCCAGGATTGTCCTTGCCTTCTCAATAGAAGGCTGCCTTACTTTAGGATCATCAACCGGAAGATCTTTATAGACAATTTTACTCTTTGAACCTGTTATGTCAATAACTTCTTCAGCAAATTTTTTGATAGTAATTTCTTCAGGATTACCGATATTCACGGGTTCAGTTTCAGATGACATAAGCAGTCTAAATATCCCGTCCACAAGATCATCTACGTAACAAAAACTTCTTGTCTGAGAGCCGTCTCCAAATACTGTAATATCTTCGCCCCGCAGCGCCTGACCAACAAAAGCAGGGAGTGCTCTTCCATCATCTAACCTCATTCTCGGACCATAAGTATTGAAAATTCTCACAATTCTTGTATCAAGATTATGATACCTGTGGTAAGCCATGGTAATTGCCTCTGCAAAACGTTTGGCTTCATCATATACTCCGCGCGGACCTATCGGGTTAACATTTCCCCAGTATGATTCCGGCTGAGGATGAATTGCCGGATCACCGTATACTTCTGAAGTGGAGGCGAGAAGGAAACGGGCATTTTTTTCTTTTGCCAATCCCAGAGCTTTATGAGTTCCAAGCGAACCCACCTTCAATGTCTGAATCGGAAGTTTAAGATAATCAATCGGACTTGCAGGAGATGCAAAATGAAGGATATGATCTACTTTGCCTGGAAGAAAAATATAATTTGTAATATCGTGCTTCACGAAAGAGAAGTTATCATTTCCGATAAGATGACCTATGTTATTTATGATTGCCGGTTATAAGATTATCGACACATATTACCTTAAAACCTTCTTTAAGCAACCTGTCGCAAAGATGAGAACCAAGGAACCCGGCGCCCCCTGTTACTACTGCAGTATCAGACATATTCACTCCTTAGATTTAAACCAGTAGGTTTTTCTTTCATTTAATACAACAATCAGACTCATTAGCAGAAAAATAAATATACCGCCTGTTATGGTAGAAAAGATCGTTTTCGGCGCTGATTTCCCCTGGGCAGGGATAGCTTCATCAAGAACCTGGATTGTAGGAATGTCCCTGTTCTCCTGGATTTTTTCCTTATAATACTGCTGCTGCAGAAGTAGATAAACCTCATTCTGAATTTTAACATCCCTTAATAATGAAGCAAGCTCTTTTCCGAGCTCGGGAACATCCTTAAAAGCCACGAGATAGTCCTGGCTTCCCATTGCCATTTTATTATACTGTCCTCTCAGCTGCTCAAGTTTTGTTCTTAAAGCAACGAGAGTTTGATTATCTTCGCGGAGATTTGATTGTAATAATCCAAGCTGAACTTCTGTTTTAATAATTTCAGTTTTTAAGCCTGCAGCCGCATCGATAGCAGCATTAACCTGTTCGGGCAGTGATATAGCTTTATTGGTTTTTTGAAATTCAGCGAGTTTGTTTTCGACGGAATCCAGCTGACTTTTTGTCTTGACGAGCTGTTCTTCTATATACTGCCTTGCCCTTTTAGCCTGGGAGGATAATTTCTCACGATTCATTTTATCCAGCGCCTCTACATATGAATTGGACAGGTCCGCCGCAAGCTGTTTTATAGAATCAGAATTTGAGGTAATGAATGGCAGAAGGGGTGTTGTGACTTCTACATCAAGTTTGATAATTCCTTCTTTTGTCAGATCAATCTCGAGATTATCCTGCAATTCCCTGGCAGCTGTATACTTATTATCTTTATTATAATATTTGGTCAGATGATATTTATTAACTACATACAGTGCGGCTGTCCTGCTTTTCAGCATTTCTACATATAATTGGGAATTTGCACTGGTCAAACCGCCCGACAGCATGCTCGAAAAATCCTGACCGCTTAACAGTGAACTTAGAGATCCCTTTTCCGTGTTATTTTCGGGAGGCATAACTGAGATGGTGGATTTATAAGTCCTTGGATAAACAAATATTAAAATAAGGAGCAGTAAAACTGTAGCAGCTACTGTTACCTTCAGAATTTTATTCCTGTGAAAAATTATTGTATTTAGAATTTCGTGATAACTCAATTTCTACCTCGATGCTACTATAATCGCAACGGTAGCAGCAATTATTGCAGCTACCTGACCAACGATTGCCAGTGAAGTTGTAAACACATCCCAGAATTTAGGACCGGGAGGTGTTTCGGGTATCCAGATCGTGTCGCCTGGTTTAAGAGAATCCACATCTTCTGCATCCACCCATTCGCCGGTATTAGCTTTTACAACACGGACATCTCCCTCTTCAGCTCTCCAGCCGAACCCGCCTGCAAGCTGTATATAATCATCTACGGATAATCCTGGTTCATAAACTATATTTCCGGGACTCACAACCTGCCCTAAGAGTATTATGTAATCCTTTGCTTCGGGAACATCTATCACATCACCGCTTTTTAAAATTACATCTTCGGATTCTTCACCTTTATTAAACAGGAGGTTAAAGTCTACAACAACTTTGCCTTCTCTCTGACGGGATTTTGCCTTCAGATAATCATATTCATCGTCTGTCATATCTGCACGGAGCATAGTCTTTAAACGCTCAAATTCGGGATCATTTTCTTTTGTTCCGGAATGACGGGTAAGCGTTGCATCAATGTAGGAAGCTTTCTTTCTGAATCCACCTGCCTCTTCTATTATGTCGGTTAATTTCGTCTTATCCTCATTAATTTTATAATAACCCGGATATTTTACATATCCCACTACCTGTACAAACTTAGGATCATAATAATTAGGGAGTTCTCTTATCATTACCTGGTCTTCATACTGCAGCAATTGATTACCCGAATTGATTTCATCTAAGTTATAGTACCGGCTTATCTGGGTTTTCCCATCCGGTTCAAAACTTACAACTTCAATAGAATCTTTCCTTGCCTTTGCCATCAGACCGCCGGCAATAGTTATCAGATGCCTGATGCTTTCTCCGTCAAGGTATTCATATATCCCGGGGTATTTGATCATCCCTGAGATTGAAACCACCTTATCAACCCGGTCGACAATTACTACATCCCCTTCTCTTAATAAAGGATTAGCATCTATATTACCAAGTCTGAGAAATGACAGAAGATCATAGCTTTGTTCTGTACTGTCACGGTGTATTATCCGTATATTTCTGAAATTCGAAGTTTTATTCAGTCCCGCCGAATTCATTATCAAATCCATAAGGCGGGAATTTGCCGACATAACAAAAGTAAAAGGCTTTTTAACATCTCCCAGCAGTGACAGTTTAATCTTTCTGAAATTCATTAACGAAATAAATACATCCACATTCTTATAATATGTGTCTATCGATTTCCTTATCTTATCTTTTGCTTCGGTAAGGGTTTGCCCTTTTAAATCTATCCCCCCCACTTTAGGAACATACAGGATGCCTTCCTGGTTGATGTATAGGTTCAATGGTATTTCTTCAATGCCATTGATTGAAATAAAAATATTATCTCCGGGACCGACTATGTACTCATCAGGATTTACACTTCCTTCGGTAGCTTCCATCTGTACGTTATTTTCCACCAGCGCTGCCAGTGAATCTGCGGAGTATAAAGAAGTCCTTTCCTTATAATCAGGGTAAGTCTGGGAGTATCCCGGGGTGAATATTCCGCAGGTCGAAATAAATATTATAGGCAATATTAAATTCTTAAGCTGTAACCGGGTAATTTTAATCATTGGATATGTAGATATTAACTCTTTTTTTCTGTCTTTGAAAATTTATTCTTTCTTCCTTCAGATGGGCGGGAATAATAGTAATAATACTTATAATATGATCCGTAACCGCTTTTATAACTAAAATTGTTTAGTACGGTTCCGATGAAAGAAGATCCGTCTCTTTTAATTAATTCAACCGATTTTTCAAGAAGATCAGATTCGGTCGTTTCCGCTGAAACTACAAGCAGGCTTGCATCCACCAGGCTCGCGAGTATCTCTGAATCTGTCACAGCTATTACAGGAGGTGAATCCAGAAGTATCACATCATATTTATCCTGGATGATTTTGAGAAATTCCTTCATAGCTTTAGATTCAAGCATCTCGGCAGGGTTCGGCGGAATAGTTCCTGAAGTGATATAATTTAAATGAGGGGATTCTGTTTCCCTGATTATTTCACTAAGTGATACCTTATCAAAAAGGTAATCAATAAGTCCGGGGAAACGATTCGAGTTGAAAACAGTGTGAATACGCGGTTTTCTAAGATCGCAGTCGACAACTAATGTTTTCCTGTTTGACTGTGCAAAACTTCCGGCGAGGTTAACTGCAATAGTAGTTTTACCTTCCTGCGGGGCGGACGACGTAACTAAAATAGTTTTTATAGAGTCTTTATCGGGATGAGAGAACTGAATTCTCGTCCTGAGGGCACGGAATGCTTCACTCGGGATGGAATCAGGTTTTTTGGCTACTATAAACTCAAACTCATTTGTGCCGTTCCTGCCTATACCCTCGATCTGCGGTATCCATGCCAGCACGTTTATATTTTTATTCTGAATATCTTCGGGTGTCTTTATAGTATTATCAAAATAGTTTTTCGTAAAAACATACCCGAAGGCCATTCCTACACCGAGAACGAGTCCGATAAGAACAATGAGGAACCTGTTGGGTTTTGCAGGAGAATCGGGTCTCCTCGCATTGTCTATTATTAAAACATTGCCGGGCTGCGACTGCTCATTTATGAGTGCTTCCTGGTATTTTTCTTCGACCAGGGTGTACAATTTTTCAAGCGCCTCACGGTTTCTCTCCAGTCTCGCAAGTTCAATTGAAGTTTTGGGAAGCTGGTTGAACTTTGCCTCATAGTTGTTCACTATCTTTCCAAGTTCGGCAACAGTGATCTGCAATGACTGGTTCTTGATTTCTTCTTCAATAATTTTCTGCGAAAGGTCTTTAACTTCTTCCGGACTGCTTGCCAGGATTCCGGCTTTTATAACTTTCATTTTATCATTGAGTTTCGCTTTCAGCTCATCAATTTTTTGATCATATTCTTTGACGACCTTGCTTGCATTCGTCTTAGGATCATTAGAGGTTGAGGCCATATCTCTGTTCACCTGGAGCCGTGCCAGCTGCTGCTGCAGTGTTTGAATGTATGTTTCGCTTGATACACTCTCAAGATAATCGGCGAGCCTCGGATTTTGATCAGCCAGCTCTTTTTTATACTGTGACAATACTTTGTCGGAAGCTGCAAGCTCGATTTGTTTAGCATTCTGCTGTGCCTCAAAATCTGAGAGCTGGTTGATGAGACTTGTTGCCTGCTCATCAAGGGCTATGATCCCTCCCTTTTCCTGAAAATTTCTTAAGGTTTCTTCGGCTGCATTTAATTCAGTTTGTTTTTCTTCCCTCTGCTGATCAAGGAATGCTTTAACCATTGTCAGTTGGTTGCGGTTCATTTCAAGATTAAGATTCTTGTACTCTTTTGCATAAATATTGGCTACTAATGCCGCCTCGTAAGGAGAGGGTGACTCGGCTGAAATATCTATTATATCAAGTCCTCTCTTCTGTTCAATGGTAACATATCCATCAAGGAGACCGGTTATCTGGTTTGAACCCAGGAGCGTTTCTTTGCCTTCATTAAAATCATGACTTAATATGAGGTAAAAACTGTCTTTGCTGCTTGAGGTTTTAAAACTATCGATGAGCGATGCTGCTACACGGGCTCTCAGATTATGACTTTTTAATATTTCAATCTCATTGGCAATAAACCTGTCGCTGCCAAAATCCTGGAATTCCGGCATAATGGGAGCTTCAAGTATATTACCCTGCGGCATAGATACTTTTAGCGAGGTTGTAGCTTTATAAATATTCTTCGCATTAATTGCATATATAATTGCAACAACAAGACTCACTAAAGTTATAATGACTACAGGGACAAGGTTAGTCCTTATTAACTTAATATAGTCCTTAAGAGAGTTGCTTTCTATCGATCTGAGATCTTCATTTATTGGATCAAATGCCATGACTATTTTGCTATATTTAAGATTAGAATTGAGAGAGAAATCAATGCAGAGAATACTGAAAGACCGATCTGGAGGTAATCTTTAAAGTAGAGTCTTTGAGACCCCGGTACAAGCAGAATATCTCCTGCATCGAGACCGGGAGCATTTTAAATTCTTTCAGGTTCTCATCCCATAACAAATCATTGTAATTAAATTTTACCATCGATTGCTCCGAATCTGCTGCAGTCCTGAATATTCTGAGATCATCAAGGTGCGCATCTTCTGTGGGGCCTCCTGCATAAGAGAGCAGATCATATACATTACTTTCAATGGGAATTATATATTTCCCCGGGTATTTAACAAATCCCCAGACAGCCACTTTAATATTCAATGATGTGGGATCCGAATAATCATAATAAGCTCCCTGGTTTTGTCTGAGCTGATCAGTATTACTGCCGACTTGCAGTTCAGAATTCTGAGCAAAAATCATAGTACTAAGGAACATGGTGATGATCAAAGGCCAGAAAAAGTAGTTCATTTAACCGAATTCCGAGAGATTATGAATAATAAAATTAGTAATATTTAATAATACATCAAATCTTTAGTGAAAGTCTTTTCAGTGAGAGAGTACTGATTATCAAGCCAAGAAATGGACCCACACAAATCAACAAACCTAGGTAAATATACTTTGAGGTTCCCGAAAAATTAATAACATCAATATACTCAGCAAAAACAGAAATAAACAAGATAAAAATTCCTGCAGATATCAGTCCTGCGATTAGTCCTGCTATCATAGAATTCAATATAACCGGCAATTTAATGGTACTTAACCTTGCTCCGACCAGTTTCATCGTTTCAAGTTCTTCAAACCTGGAGGTGATAATTAATCTTACCGTACTATATACTATGTAGACAGAAATGAAGAGAATAATTCCCGTTGCAATAAATAAATATTTTTTAATACCGTTGAGAATAGAAATCAGTTTTTGTATAAACTCATTCCGGTATCCGATATCTTCTATTCCCTTTATCTCCGAAAGTGATGAGATAATCCCGTCGATACTTTCATTATTAAAGTATTTATCCTTCAATGTTATTGTAAATGATGCCGGCAGAGGGTTGTAATCCAGAAGCTTCCTGAAATCTTCGCCTGTCTCCTGTATAAAAATTTCTGCAGCTTTATCCTTATCTGTGTAGCTCACCGTTTTTATATATTCCCTGTTCTTCAGATCATTCTTTATTCTTGAAATTTCACCGGGTGAAAGATCATTTCTTAAAAAAAGATTAATACTCGACATCTTCCTTGATTTTTTTCTGGATATACTCAGATGATTCGATTAATGCGAGTGATGCCGCAATTAACAGAACCGATATACTAAGGGATACCAGAGAAAGAATGAACGAAGCTTTTGCCCGGCGTATCAGACGGAAGGCTTCTTTTAAGGGGAAGAACATATGAGATCAAAACTCCATATCAAAAAGTTAGAAATTGGATTCATCAATCCACCTTGTAATCTCCCATTTCGAATTATCGGTTTTCCGTGCCAGTGCCATATTCACACGTCCGTCAATTCGTATAACATCCGTAGGATTAAAAGTAATAGTAAGATTAAACCCTCTCACAATATTGGCAGTTAAAGTATCCACCGAGGAGAGAATAATATTATTCCAGATCAGGTCAAGTCTCTGGGAGTTCTGAAATAATCCATAGGTGGTTTTCATCTCCTCTTCCCTTCCCCAGGAAACATCAAACCCGAGGTCATAGTCCCTGTATGTAAAGATAAAATCTTCTGAAACCAGTTTGCCGTAGATTGTTGTGTCTTTGAAAGTATAAGCATATTGGAAATTCTGAAAAACGCCCTCAATCGTTTTCTGATCAGAGATAGTAGTATTGCCGTTATTTACTTCCTCATCAAAAGAAGGGGCAAAAGGATTTTTACAGCCCGCCAGTAATATTATTATCACCGGAAGTACATAAAAAAATTTTTTAATAATAGTACTTACCTTTCAATTCACTCCAGCTCGGCAGTGCAGTGCTTTTAGTGTCCTGCCAGTAATAGATCACCCACACAGATCTGCTGTCCCTTAACATGTTGAACCGCAGATCTCCCTGGTAATCTTTTGGTTCGGTCTCTATATTGGGAACATTAATGCTATATGTTGCGGTGTATAGCAGGCTGTCGCCCTGGGGACTATAAAGTTCATTGGTCAATGAAAGTGTAATCGGATTCTGGTCGCTTACCTTTGTAATCAGGTTTTAAAGTACTGGTCTTCATCACGCAAACTCCAGTCGTTTAATAGAAACGGGTATTGCGATAAGGCTCCGCTTGAGGGGGAAAAGTTAAATTTCTTGTCACTGAAAGATGAATCTACCATGCAGTTTATATAATTCTGGACGTCCTTATCTTTCAGAGAATTAACCAGGTTGCTTACAAGGATCTGCGGTGTTACAGCCTGTTCATAGTTAGATCGCGGCTGATTAGGAGCTTCTGCATTCCTTGTTTGAAGCAGATCGCATCCTGCAGCAGCAAAAATAAATGATATATATAAAATCAATAATTTCATTTGCCGGAAATTATAATGATTCTGGATGAAGAATTAAGGTCAAATCTGCTGCCATTAAAATCGCCGAACGTTTTTATGATCCTTAATCCGCTTTTTTCAAGTCCCGCTTTTAGCTCAGATTCAGAGTACATTCTCACCGATTCTCTGTAACTCCTCCGGGTGCCGTTTTTTGCCACAGTTATTTCTTTTATTACCCTGTCACCCTGGATCTTCCTTTCCTGAATTATCTTCTTTCCATTGATAATGGATTCAGAATGCGGAACAAGATTCTTTCTGATATAATCTGCATTAAAATAATCAATTACAAAATAACCTTCGTCCTTCAGTAGATCGGAAGCATCTGTGAAAAGAGAAAAATTTTCTGCATCCGATTCAAAGTATCCGAAACTGGTAAACAAATTAACCGCAAGATCGAATTTTGATGTGATGCAGAAGTTTCTCAAATCCGCAGTTACAAAATTAATTTCAAGTCCCAGGCTTTCAGCGGATGCCCTTGCAACGCTCAGCAGGTTTTCACTTAAATCAACTGCAGTAACATTAAATCCTCTTTCTGCAAAGAGAATGGAGTGCCTTCCAGTACCGCACGCCAGGTCTATTACATCGGCTTTCTGTCTGAGATCTGTATTTGCAATGATAAGTTCAACCAGCTGTTCAGCTTCCGCATCGTTCCTATGACGATATACATTCAGATACTCTTCTGTATTAAACCATTCTTCGAACCATTCAGCCATTACAGGATACTTCTGCTTAACATTGCACGCCCGATGGTTGCTTCATCGGCAAATTCCAGGTCTCCGCCAATCGGGATTCCTCGTGCAATACGTGAAACTTTGATACCAAGGGGTTTGATTAATTTAGCAAGGTAAAGTGAAGTGGTTTCTCCCTCGGTGTCAGGATTGAGAGCCAGTATTACTTCCGTTACCTGCTCGTTTTCAAATCGCTTTAGTAATTCTTTAATTTTTAGTGATTCAGGACTAATACCAGTCAGCGGCGAAAGAACACCGCCGAGTACATGGTATAATCCCCTGAATTCATTTGTTTTTTCAATTGCAATAACATCACTCGCTTCTTCTACAACACATATGACCGACTGATCTCTCTTTGAGCTTTTACAAACTTCGCATAATTCTTCTTCCGATATATTAAAACAACGCGAACAAAAACGCAGTTTAATTTTGAGATCTCTCAATGACCTTACTAAGTTTTCAACAGATTCGTTCTCACTCTTCAAAAGATGAAGCGCAAGCCTTTGTGCTGTTTTTCTGCCGATACCCGGCAATTTGCTCAACTCTTCAATAGCTGCGGTAAGCGGTTCTGCTATCTGCACGGTTATAACCCAGGAATATTCATACCCGGAGGAATCATCCCTTTGGTTACTTTTGCCATTTCCTCATCTGCGGCCTTTTTGGCGGCCTGAAGTACTTTATTTACTGCAGCAACGACTAAATCTTCCAATATTTCTTTTTCATCTGCATTTATGACCTGCGGGTCAATTTCTATGGAAATTATCTCCTGATGTCCGTTTGCTGTGGCCTTAATCATCCCTCCGCCTGCTTCCTCACTCACAACCAGGTTAACTAGCTCAGCCTGCACCTTCTGTAACTCTGCCTGCATTTTCTGAACCTGTTTCAACATACCCTGCATGCCGCCTTTCATCCAAAAACCTCCGTTTTCTTAATGTTTTTATTGGGAAAATCTTAATTTTTTTGTTTAAAATATAATACATAGAATTGACTTTATACACTTTATTTTCATATTTTCTTAATCAAAAAAAGACAAGGAAAGTTTGGGGCTGAAATTTTACAATAACGCCTTAATAAATGAAGAAGCAGCAAAAAAGGATCTTCCCCTGGATGATCAGAATTATACCCTTTTAAGGTATCCTGATTTCCTGGTAGCTGATAACAACCGGAAAATAAAGGTCAAAGATCTTGGTTCGAAATTTGCTTCCATAAACGCATTCTTTTTCGATTATTTAAAAGAATATCACATTCCTATCTCATTTTTGAAAACTCAGAACGGCTCTTCATTGAAATTCGTCGAACATGAGCGCTATCCATTTTATATTAAAATACTGAATGTGATAGATAAGCGAACTGCAAAAATTTTCGGTAAAAAAGAAGGTGAACTCCTTAATCTCCCTGTCTTCGAAATTCATTACCCGAATGGAAAGGATTCTCTTGTTACCGAAAGTCACCTGATCACATTCGATGTGTGTACAAATGAAGATCTGAAGCTCATGAACAGGATCTGTTCGAAAGTAAACGCTGTCCTTAAATTTTATTTTGAAAGAAGAACTGCTCTCCTTTCAGAAGTAATCTGCTGTTTCGGGAAAAGCGATGAAAAAATTTATCTTGTCGATGACTTTACCCCCACAAGCTTGAAAATCATTCCACAGAACACTGACGGGAAATGGGCTGATCCCTATAACCTGAACACTTCTGCCGACATAAGGAAGTATACCGACTTCCTCCTGAATATGACGAGTGCATAAATGCTTACTAAATACGGATATTCCACTCTTGCTGTAATCTCAGTAATAACATTCGTCTTGATTTCAATTAGTTTCTTCACGCAGAATAATTTCATCAAAGCAGTCCTGATTATCATACCCCTCCTTCTACTTGCTTTTTCCATCAATTTTTTCAGAGATCCCGACAGAGTCACTCCCGATCGCGACGACGCAGTGGTTTCCCCCGCTGATGGGAAGGTGCTCTTCGTAAAAGATGTTATTGAAAATAACTTTATTGGGGGTAACGCTAAACAGGTTTCAATTTTTATGTCGCCTTTGAACGTGCACGTTAACAGAATACCCGTTACAGGTAAAGTAGAATATCTGAAATATTTTGAAGGAAAATATATCGCCGCATTTGAGGATAAAGCATCTGAGGTCAATGAACGGGCTGAATTTGGGATTTCAGGAAAATATGGAAAAGTATTCTTTACCCAGGTAGCCGGCTTTATTGCAAGAAGAATTATTTACGAAATTTCATCCGGTGACTCCGTAAAAATTGGAGAACGGTTTGGAATGATTAAATTTGGGAGTCGCGTTGATGTAATTGTTCCGGAAAACTGCATGGTTAAAGTTAAGAAGGATGATGAAGTAAAAGCAGGAGAGACAATTTTATTTGAGTATCCCAAAAACTGATGAGTCGATTTAGAGTTACACCCTCTGTCATACCAAATATGTTTACCGCAATGAATATGTTCAGCGGTTTTCTATCGATTGTCAGTGCCAGCCAGGGGAAGTTTATCTATGCAGCATGGCTGATCATCATTGCAGCCATTTTTGATGCGCTCGACGGCGCAATGGCAAGGCTTACCAGGTCAAGCAGCGAGCTTGGCGTAGAACTGGATTCACTTTCGGATGTTATTAGTTTTGGCGCTGCCCCTTCTTTTCTGATATATAAGAGTTATTTATTCCAATTCGATACACTCGGAATCATCATAAGTTCGTTGTTAATGCTTGCAGGCGGATTCAGGCTGGCCAGGTTTAATATTCAGCTGGTTGGGTTCGAAAAGTCTTTCTTTAAGGGCCTGCCGATCCCATCTTCCGCAATTACGGTTGCTGCCTTTTGTCTCGCATTCTATAAGGTCCCGCAGGGTTATCCGGAGTCTTATACAATAATAATTATTCCCATGATTCTCATTCTCTCCTACCTGATGGTCAGCAGAATAAAGTATGATACCTTTCCTAAACTGAAACCGAAAGAATTAAAAGAAAAACCGTACCTCGTTTTCTTAATTCTGTTTGCTGTGTTCCTGCTGGTATTTTATACCTTTACTCAGGCACTCTTCTTTATGTTTGTTTTCATAATCGTATTTGGTATTTTTCGTCACGTTTTTTATGCTGTAAAAAAGAAATTTTAAACTGTTCCATTTATTAAAAGTGAGCTGTTTTGTTTAAAGCTAAAGTACTGATAAAACGTCGCCCTTCTATACTGGACCCCCAGGGAAAAGCTGTTGAAAAAGGAGCTATCCTTTTAGGAATGAATAACATTAGGGATACCCGTATCAACAAGTATATTGAATTTTCTGTCGACTCGACTGATAAAACGTCCGCAGAAAAAGAAGTTAATGAGTATTGCAGTAAACTCCTGGCTAACCCCATTATGGAGGATTACGAGTTTACACTGGAAGAAGTTAAATGAAACCTAAGGTAGGCGTAGTAGTTTTTCCGGGATCGAACTGCGATCATGATGCATATTTTGCATTTAAAAAAATTCTCGACTGCGATACCAGGTTCCTCTGGCATAAAGAAACCAGCCTGCAGAACTCCGACTTAATCATTCTGCCCGGAGGATTTTCTTATGGAGATTATCTCCGCACAGGGGCAATCGCCCGCTTTTCTCCTATTATGAATTCAGTGATAGATTTTGCCGATAAAGGCGGTTTTGTGGTCGGAATCTGCAATGGATTTCAGATTCTGCTGGAAGCCGGCGTTCTCCCGGGTGTGATGTTGAAGAATAAATCGCTACAATTTGTTTGTAAAGATGTTTATCTTTCGTTAGCTAATGATAATACTGTTTTCACCAAAGACATTAGCCCTGATAAAGTTCTTAAAATTCCTGTTGCTCATGGTGAGGGCAATTATTTTGCAGATGACCGGACCCTGGAAACACTGGAAGAAAATAACCAGGTGGTGTTCAGGTATTCGTCTCCGGAAAGAATTGTGAACGAGATTTACAACCCTAACGGTTCTGTCAAAAATATAGCCGGTATTATAAACAAACAGGGAAATGTACTCGGAATGATGCCGCATCCTGAAAGAAGCTGTGACCCGGTTTTGGGAAAAACAGATGGACAATTGATTTTCAGGTCGATTATAAATAACATTTTTAATTAAAGGTGATAAAATGTTTGGAAACTTAGGTGCTGGGGAAATAATTCTCATACTGCTCGTTGTTCTCATTCTTTTTGGTGCTAAAAAAATCCCCGAGCTCGCAAGAGGGATTGGAAAAGGTATGAGTGAGTTCAAAAAAGGTCTTAAAGACGTAGAAGATGAAATTAAAAATTCAGATACTGAGACAAAGAAAACTGAGGCTAAAAAGGATTAATATCAGGCGAGGTTAAGTATGTTTGAAAATTTGGGCATGGGTGAATTATTAATTATTATGTTCGTCGTTCTGATTCTTTTCGGCGGAAAGAAAATACCCGAAATTGCTAAGAATCTTGGAAAAGGAATTAGTGAATTCAAAAAAGGTGTTAATGATCTTAAAAAAGAGATCACTATTACTGATGAAGATTTGAATAAACACGAAACTAAGAAGATCAGCTGACCTATTAGTTTGATATCAATTTTTTCATATACATATCCGACACTATTTGAATATCTCTGATAATTTACAGCTCCCTGGATCTCCGGGATCCTTACTCCATTCCCGGCTCCGCAAAAATACTTTAATAAGTTTGATGCACCTGCGCCGATGTTTATAGGACACCTCGGCGCCGGACTTGCAATGCGAAAGTTCGATAAGAAAACGAACCTTGCATGGTTTTTTGTTTCCGTCTTGTTTCTTGATCTGCTCTTGTACGTATTTATTCTGCTCGGTATCGAAAAAGTGATAGTACCCGCTGACTTCGAAAATCTCCATTATCTCCGGTTTATCTTCCCCTACTCCCATAGTCTGATTGCAGCAATTGCATGGAGTATCCTGTTTTATGTTGCCGCTGAAATTATCACAAAAAGCAGAAAGACAGCTCTAATTCTCGGAATCGGAGTTTTTTCGCATTATATCCTTGACTTTATAGTCCATACACCGGAATTAACTATCATGGGAGATAGATCAATTGTAATCGGACTCGGATTGTGGAATCATATTTATATTGCAGTATTTCTTGAATTGCTGATTTATTTAGCAGGATTATATATCTATCTCAGGGAAACAAAAGGACTTGGTTTTAGTGGGAAATATGGCATGTATATCTTCTCGGTCATATTGGCCGCCGCCGCGGTTATTACCCAGGTATTGAGCCCCAGACCCATGAATGGATATGAAGTTGCAGGTTCATCTCTGCTCTCAATCACTCTCGCCATTTTAATTTCCTTCTGGCTCGATAGGAAGAGAGTCCCCCTCAATCCCCCTGACAATAATCTTCCCGAACATTTATCAGTTTAACGGTTAAGGAATTATCCTGCCTTTTTTTTATCTTTGGAGATAAAATTTCTTTTTAAAGAATAAACAGGGATTCTTATGAGTATTCTGGTAAATAATAAAACAAGACTGGTAGTCCAGGGAATTACAGGCGGTGAAGGTTCTTTCCATTCCCATCAAATGATTGAATACGGAACAAAAGTAGTAGCAGGAGTTACACCCGGTAAAGGCGGAACAGATTTCGAAGGCATACCGGTTTATAACACTGTTGCCGATGCAGTAAAAGAACAGAAGGCAAATACTTCTGTTATTTTTGTGCCCCCGGCATTCGCTGCCGATGCAATCCTGGAGGCTGCAAATTCCGGGATTAAAGTTATTATTTGTATTACTGAAGGTATCCCTGCCAGGGATATGGTCAAGGTCTATAATGCAATAAAAAATAAAGAAGTTGTACTGGTTGGTCCTAATTGCCCGGGAGTTATTTCACCCGGCCAGGCAAAGGTGGGTATAATGCCCGGCTTTATACATAAAAAAGGTACAATCGGTGTTGTATCCCGCAGCGGCACATTAACTTATGAAGCTGTTAAACAATTGACTGATGTTAAACTTGGTCAGTCTACCTGCGTTGGTATCGGCGGTGATCCTGTTATAGGTTCCAGGTTTGTTGATATTATAAAATTGTTTAATGAAGATCCCCAAACCGAAGGTATAGTTATGATCGGTGAAATTGGGGGAACTGCCGAGGAAGAAGCCGCAGCGTTCATCAAGAAAAATGTTTCCAAACCCGTTGTTGGTTTTATCGCGGGAAGAACAGCACCTCCCGGAAGACGTATGGGCCATGCTGGTGCGATAATTTCAGGCGGTAAAGGTACTGCAGTTGAAAAAATAAATGCTATGAAAAAAGCCGGAATTAAAGTTGCTGAAAGCCCTGCAGAAATAGGAAGTACTATGTTGAAAGCTATTGAAAGCTCTTCAAAGAAGAAGACTCCTAAAAAGAAAACTGCTGCTGCGACTTCTAAAAAAACCAAAACCGCTTCAAAGAAAAGCACCAAATCAGTTTCTAAGAAAACTAAAAAGATTGTAAAAGGCACAGGAAAACATAAACTATAATTAGATATCAATCAGGAGATAAATTTGAGTAACAGAACATTAGCAATACTTAAACCGGATTCGGTTCAGAAAAATTATGTAGGACAAATAATCACGAAGATTACTGAAGCTGGCTTCAAAATAAAAGCTATTAAGATGATTCATTTATCTAAAAGCTCTGCAGAAGGCTTTTATGAAGTTCACAAGGAACGCGGTTTTTATGGGGAATTGGTGGATTACATGACATCAGGACCCTGTATCCCGATTGCACTCGAAAAAGAGAATGCTGTTGCTGATTTCAGAAAACTGATCGGGGCAACTGATCCCGCTGAAGCTGCAGAAGGAACTATAAGAAAATTATATGCGGCGAATAAGGCGGAGAATGCGGTTCACGGTTCAGATTCAGATGAAAACGCGGCAAAGGAAATTCTCCACTTCTTTTCAAGGAATGAACTGCTGGATAATTACGAAAACTAAAATTATAAACGCTTAAGAATCTTGGAGGTTGTCTCAAAAGTCTCAGCTTTTAGACAGCCTCTTTTTGTTAATGGAAAAACTGAAATTATATCTATTCATTTTAATGCTGGTATTGTTACAGGCTTGCGAATCCCGAAAGCCCGAAGATAATACAGCCGCCGCGGCTAAACTTCGCCTTGGTTCCGATAATCTGATAAGCGAAAATATTGGACTGATAAAAAATAAAAAACTTGGAATAGTCGCCAATAAAGCCAGTATACTATCCAACGGCGTCCTGCTCATCGATACCCTCAGTAGAATAAAAGAAGTAAATATAACGGCTATTTTTGCTCCTGAACATGGGTTTAACATTAACGTTTCTGCCGGCAAAAATATTGCTGACTCTGTAGAAAGAAATATTCCTGTTTATTCTCTCTATGGCAGAAATAGCAAACCGTCTCCTGACATGCTGAAAGACATCGATATGATTATCTATGATTTGCAGGATACAGGAACAAGGTTCTACACATATATTACAACATTGTTCTATGTTTTGCAGGCGGCAGCAGAGTACGGCATACCGGTTGTTATTTTGGACAGACCTGATCCGATCGGCGGAACTAATGTGGAAGGACCTGTTTTGAATGCTGATATGATGAGTTTTATAGGGACAGCCCCCCTTCCTATAGTTTATGGAATGACGCCTGGTGAACTGGCGCAATTGTTCGCCGGTGAAAACTGGATTAAAGCTGACAGTATTTCTGTAAGAATAATCAAAATGACGAACTGGTACCGTAAGAGTTCTTTTGATGATTATGGATTGCAGTGGGTTAATCCTTCACCTAATATTCCTGATGTGGAAACCGCGTTAGTGTACCCCGGAATAGCACTGCTTGAAGGAACAAATGTTTCAGAAGGCCGTGGAACAACTCAGCCTTTTAAGGAAATCGGAGCACCCTTTATTAACCCGCAGGACTTAATAATTGAGCTTGATTCATTAGGGCATCCCGGATTATCCATAGAACCGGCTCATTTTATCCCGGTTGAGATTCCTGGAAAAGCCGATAAACCTAAGTTTGAAAACATTAATTGTTCGGGTATTCAAATGAAAGTGGAAAACTCGGATGAATTTAAACCAGTCGATTTTGGAATTCGTCTTTTGTATGCTCTGCATAAACTTTATCCCGAAAAGTTTAAATTTGAGTCAGCATTTTTTGATAAACTGTCAGGAGATAAGTCATTGAGGGAAATGCTGACGCAGGGTAAAAAACCCGGGGTAATTATAGACTCCTGGAAGCCCGGCTTGGAGAAATTTTTAGAAATAAGAACAAAATATTTACTTTATTAAAGGAAAGAGAATGAAAAAACTACTTTTGATTGTTTTAACAGGTTTATTAATATATGGATGCGGTGGGAAATCCGGGGAGCAAAAACCTGAAGAACAAAAGGACCAGTTTTCTTTTGATACAACGGATATACAGGCGAAGCCTGTTGAAAATGCCGGTCAGACATTTTATCTCAGGTATAAACTTGAAAAAGGAAGTACTTATAAATTCAGACTAACTGTGATGTCAAAGGATGAACAAACTATTACTTCAAAAGATACTACAATGTCTCAGGGTGCTGATCAGACAATGATCTATAACCTTAAATTTACTCCTAAAACTATAGATGCCGACAGCACACTCGAAATGGAAACAGTAATTACTTCGATTAAGATAGATGGTACTTACGGCGATGAACCCGTACATTATCAATCCGGAGTTACAAAGGATTCTGCCGATATAAGTAAATACGCTCAGTATGAATCACTTGTTCAGAATCCTTTCGATATCAGGGTAACAAAGATTGGTGAACTCCTTGATGTCTTCCGTACGGATGGAATAGTTAATAAACTCCTTGACATAAAAGGATATGCTGACTCGCTCAAAAGTGAAGAAAAAGCAACTCTGAAAAGTAATATTGCCGATGGCGTTATTAAGCCTATGATCAGCCAGGTTTTTCGGAAACTTCCCCGCGAAAAAATGGCATCAGATTCCTCCTGGAAAGTTGATCAGCCTACAACTCAGCTCATGGTGTTTCAGGCTCACAATACGTCTGTTTTCAAGATTACTGGTATTGAAAAACTGGGCGATGACCTGATTGCTGATATTGATGCCGGTTTACAAACAAAGTTCACAGGTGAAAAGAAACTTAGCGATCGCGGTATTAACTATGAATTTAAAGATCCTGTAACTACCGGGGGCGGGAAAATATATTTTAATGTTACGAGGGGACTCGTGCAGAAAACAAAACTGAGTACGTCTGTTTCTCTCGCATTTAATCTTGAATCTCGCGGAGAAAAAGGCTCAAAGAAAGAACTTATTTCAAATACTAATATACTCGAGTTTATTCCGTAGCTAATGCACAGCAATTCGTAGAACACTGTAAACCGATTTGCTCAATCCTGTAAAGCGATTCGCTGAATCGCTTAAACTGGAGCCTGTACACCGATTCGCTCGATCACTTGAGCAGAAGCACATGTAAAGCGATTCGCTGAATCGCACGAGCAGAAGCATGTAAAGCGATTCGCTGAATCGCTCAAGCAGAGAAGCATGTACAGCGAATCGCTGCAATGAGCTGCCGAAAGCCTCCAGCAAGCTTGATGCTAAGGTTCTCTTGCAGCCTGGCTTCAGTTTACAATTTTGGCTCAGTGGAACAACAAATATTACTTTTAAGACATCCTCAATAATATTTTTTTTATGAAAAAGGATACACTTTACCAGGATAAACTAATTATACTTTATGATGATTCCCTCATCCTTCTTAAATATTACTTCCCTTCATTGTCTCCCAAAACAATTTTTTTCAAAGATGTAAAAAATATCGAAGTTCTTAAACCAACGCTCTTCACCGGGAAATACAGAATTCAGGGTACCGGAAACTTCAGAACCTGGTATCCTTTTGATGCTTTACGGCCTAAACGAAACAAAGTATTTATAATAAAGTACGTTGGTAAATGGGTGCAGTCAGGCTTTACAGTTGAAAATTCAGATGAAGTTGAATCTATACTTAGAGAGAAAAAATTGATACACTGAATTTTCCGGACAACGAAACTTAAAAACAAAAAGGCAGAGGATATCTGCCTTTTTGTTTAATAGATTGTTAAGGTTTTCACACAAACTTACTTCAGGAGGAGCATCTTCCTCTCCAGCGAATTTCCGTTTATCTCAAGCTGATATATATAAATACCGCTTGGTAATGAACTCCCGTTAAATTGAATGCTGTAGCTTCCAGCCGATTTAAATTCATTTACGGGATCCCCTACCTTTTCGCCAAGTGTATTGAATACACTCAATCGTACGAAACCGTCTGCAGGTACCCTGTAATTAATGATGGTCGATGGATTAAAAGGGTTTGGGAAATTCTGCTGCAGAACAAAGGAGTTCAACGGCTTAAATTCTATTGTCAGTACCTTGCTCGTCTCTGATGTTCCGTCAAAGTCAATCTGACGCAGCCTGTAGCTGTATATTCCGGCAGTATTTAAACGGTCATTGAAAGAATAGTTCACCGGCAGTGTGGAATTCCCTCTACCCTCTAAAAAGCCTATAACAGGCCACTCGCCGCCATTCTTTCTCTCAACGACAAAACCTTTATTATTCGTTTCAGTCCCTGTTGTCCAACTTAATTCAACCAGGTCCCCAGCCAGGTTTGCATTAAATTCAACCAGTTCAACAGGTAAAGCCGGTGCAAAAGGCATAAATACAACTAATCCATGAGTAGAATCATCAACTTTATGAAAAACATGGTCCTCTATCAGGGTAGAATCATAAACTCCCCAATCATTGTTCTGAGCCATAATATCATTCGTACAGTTGTTGTAAAGATCGTAAACGTCGCTGCCCTGGATATTATTTTTAATAATGTTCAATCCGTCATCGGTTGTATCTGCATTTTCTATGTTCCCGATATTAGGGTTAGGACCTGCCTGCACAGTTGAACCATTCTGTATGGTAATCCCCCACCAGTTCCCGTGGATGTAATTCCCGGTTATTACAGGTGTATCAAAAGGACTCCCGTTAACGTTTATCCCGCTCCCGGAAGTAAGAACATTAGGGTTTAAGTTGTTATTGTAAATCTCATTGTCCTTTACAACAGCATTGATAATCCCGTTAGAACTGCTGTAAAGCGTAATTCCGAAACTGTTATCGTGTATTATATTTCCTTCACAAATCATATTCGAAAAGCTTGTGGAACCGCTTACCCATAGACTGATTCCCCCGGTAACCTGACTTGTACTTCCGTATATTTCATTATTTCTTATGATGGGAGAATTATTCCCCTGTAATCCGATGCTAACCTGGTTTTTAGCGGATGTGTTTTGCGTATTATTATTTGCAATAATATTATTTTCAATATCAGGATTTGAACCGAGATTAATCAGGATTCCGTACTCATAGCTCCTTTCAACTTTACTGTTCAATATTATCGCATTTGAACTGCTTAACTGAACCCCCCTGTCGCATTTGAATAAATAGGAATTTAGAATTGAAGGACTTGCATCTATGCATCTTACACCATATGAAGCATATTCTATTTTTGTAAATTGAATCATTCCTGAATTACCCGAAGCTGCATTGAATAAGATCCCGTCATATGCCCCTGTGGAATCTGGTGTGGATGACGTGAAATATACTGAATCGATTTCGGTCCCTTCAGTTGTAAATGTTCCGTTAACTTCAAATCCTGCAGATGAAAACTCACAGGTGATGTTTGATCCAGCCTGGATATTTACTTCATCATTCCCCGATACATATATTTTTTGATGCAATATATATAGAGGGAAATTTCCTGTCAGTACTCCGCCTGAATGAACTACAAGACTATCGGCATTCCACGTAACGCCAGTATTGGGTGTCGTATATTGTGCGAAAGCGATTCCTGAAAGGATAAAAATAATTAGTAGATATTTTTTCATTTTTACTCCGGATTAGATGATGATTAAAGTTAAAGTCATCGGATATTACTTGATTAGAAGCATTTTCCTGGACTTAATAAATTTTTCCGCATGTCCGGCACCAGGTAGCGCTTCTATTCTGTAGAGATATATTCCGCTGCTGACTTTCTGTCCGGCGTTGTTCTCCCCGTTCCATCTAACACTGTATTGCCCTGTGTTTACTTCCCTGTTTACAAGTGTTTTAACTTCCCTGCCAAGCACATCATAAATTTTTATTAATATATGTGAATTTTCTTTTACACTGTACCGGATCTCTGTTGTCGGGTTGAATGGGTTGGGGAAATTTTGTTCGAGATCGAATTCCTTAACCTCCAGGCTGTTATCATTTCTGATGTCATTAAGTATATCATCTTCGGGTTTTGGAAGTCGTACAGTGGTGTATATGTGAAATTCTCCCGGCATTAAATAGATACTGTCGTGGGTATTTGTAACAACCAGGCTGTCGCCGCTAAAGTAATCATACCATTTACCAGTCCTGCTGAAAAAGGGATCGGCACTGCCCGGCTCTACATCAAAATTGCCCAGCACAACCACATCCATTGTTGAATGATAGATATTAATTCTCTTGAAAGCTCCGCCGGCGTCAATTGCAAAATTACTGCTTCTGAAAGCCGGGTAGTCTTTTTTCAAATTGATAAGAGTTTTAAATACTTTGTAAAGTTTCAGTCTTGCAGGATCCTCATAGTAATTCCATAAGATCGGTTTGTTGCAGGTACGGCATGGGTAATCGATCGAAATATCATAACCAAGTTCACCGAACTGCCAGATCATTTTAGGACCTGGAACTGTGAAGAAAAATGCAGCTGCTTCTTTCATTCGCTGGATCGCTGTGGGAAGGTGTTTAATATTGTACCCGCCGGAGGAATTCCCGTATTGAAGGTTTTTATACATAAGCCGTTCTTCATCGTGACTTTCCATATATCCAACCAGGTAAGGATGATTCCAGTTTCTTACCATATAAGATATTCTGGAGAAGTCCCACGTACCGCACGGACCATCAGGATAACCCATAGTCGCCTGGTTATAGTTGCAATTATGATTTCCCCAAAGCATCATCCCGTAGTTTGATAGTTCTATTTCTTCCTGATCGGCTGTGAAATGTTCAAGAATTACATACGCACCGGGATCTGTTTCCCAAATCTTGTCAGCCATTCTTTCAAGAATAGCAATTCTTGCAGGATCATAATTCCATCCATCACCAGGTGTGTTTGTAAACCCTTTTGTGAAATCAAACCTGTACCCGTCAATATGATATTCATTAAGCCAGTATTTATTCACCCTGTCTACATAATATTTTGTAGCATTGCTCTCATGATTAAAATCATAACCGAAAGAAAATACAGGGTTCGGCGAAACAACATTGAACCACGGGTTATCAGCCGCCGGCCGGCCGTTAGCATCGTCAAAATACAACCTGACAAGTGGACATTGACCGTAGGAATGATTTAAAACAATATCAAGAATCACAGCAATCCCCATAGAATGGGCTTCATCAATAAAACTTTTGAAATCATCTTTAGTGCCGTAATATTTATCAAGAGCATGCTGAAAACTTGTATTATATCCCCAGCTTTCATTTCCCTCAAATTCCATCACAGGCATTAATTCAACAGCATTAATTCCCAGTCTTTTCAGGTAACCCAATGTATCCTTTAATGTTCTGTAATCGTGTGTAGATACAAAGTCTCTTATTAATAATTCATAAATGACAAGATCAGATTTTGCGGGACGCTGAAAATTTGTGGTTTGCCATTGAAACGGCTGCTGATCAGTCTGCAAAACTGAAACAATTTCCGACGTTTTCCCGGAAGGATACGGTTTCAGATCAGGATAAGTAGAATCGGGTATATATGGATCGTTATTTGAATCAAGGACTTTTTCTGTGTAGGGGTCTGCGATTCTTATATTACCATCAACGAGATATTGAAAAGCATATTCCTCTCCGGGATTAAGACCATTGATTGTGCACCACCAGATAACGCTGTCAGGAGTAATTTCATCCCTGTACATATAATAAGATGAGTCTGCCTTCCAGTCATTAAAATCTCCGATCACATAAACAAAATCTTTATAGGGTGCATACAAAGCGAGGGTTACGCTGGTAGTGCTGGTATAATTTATTCCATGCACATTTCCGGAAGGAAAAGGAAGATCGGTTACCGGGGGATTTATCATTATAGCAAAGGATACAGTATCGGTTATATCAGAGGTATCGATAGCTATTGCAGTTACTATCTTTGCTCCTGTTTCATAGTTGGAAGCAAGGAATTGGTAAAATAAGTTATTTGACGGTGATTGTGCCGTAAGTACACCGTTAATGTAAAGAGTTATTGATGAGGTAATTGTCCCGATTTCGATACAGTTCAGCGAAATATTCACAGTATCATTTTGATTACAGAATACAGGGGAACGAAGCGGATCACCGTAATTTAAGTTGACTTCAGGAGTATTAATTACCAGGTTTAGTCCGGCTTGATATATATTGATAAAAATATCGGGAGATGTCTGCTTCGTTGCATCGGAGCTTCTTAAAACAAAATCTAATGCCTGAATGTGCTCGGCGGGATCCGTTATGTTATAGAATTGTCTCGGGTACCCTATAGTTAGATGATAATGGTTTGGATTGTCTCTTATCAACTCAGGCTGATTAGTGTTGTTTCCCCAGTCGCCTATTACATGCTGCCAGTTTCCCAAAGGGGTAGTTACACCTGTATGTGCATAGACAGTGCCGTTATAACCCAGCAGTTGTTCGGCTCCCGGCTGAGTGGCATCGAAATAAATAGTGATGCTGTCATTTTCAGTAGCAATCTCAGGGACGGTTACAACAATCTGCGGGAAAATTTCTGCGCAGATAAATAAGACAAAAAGTAGAAATTTAAATTTCATAAAACTCCGAAATAAATAGGAATATTATTTAATCTCATCCGCGGCAGGCTTTCCCGCATCTACCCAGGCAGAATAGAGAAGTGAGGCAAAGTCGCACGCAGCATTCTCCATCTGTGTTTCGGTTATATATTTGGTTTTAAACCATAATAACCTGTAATAGTTGGCATTTTCCCTCGACTTAGCATATTTGAAAGCATATGAGTCTGCATCAAAAAGAACATCCGATACGGAATTAGCATCTGAAATGTAATTAAAAATGAAAGATAAAGGGCTGCCGATATACACAGCATTGGCTGCCTTAAAATCATCCCTGATCTCAGTCAGGTTTGAATCCACCATAATTGATTCATAGCGGAAATGAATCCCTTTTTGATCACTCATTTGTCCGTTGTAATTCATCATTGTATGCATTGGCTGGTGACCATCGGCCACATAGTGCCCCAGATCTGCGGCAAAGATTAACACTTTATCCCGGTCTTTCTCTTTTAACGCGCTGACCAGGTTATTGTATGTATCCATGGTAGCCCAGGGAAGTAATCCCATTTTGGTTACTGTTGTATCGCCGTACTCGGATACTAATTGTGCTTTATCTTCAATCATTCTGCCATTCAGAAACTCAGGGTAAAAATCTATATCTATGAAGTGCTTCGGAGCTTCAGATTTGTCATTGTTCCTTCTAAGATCCGGATCAACAGAGTGGACTGTTATATAGTCCTGCCATTTAACAAAATCTTTCATCTCTTCAGGCAGCATCGATACTGCTTCATTGCTTATAAGTTTATGACCCTCGCCCCCCCATCCAAGTATGAATGAAACAGGAAACATCATAAACATTAATAATAGAAGTAACTTTTTATTCATTTTCTTTTCTGCCATTTAATTGAACAATAATTTCGCGGCTGCGTGAACGGTTATCAAAATCTATAAGGATAATCTGCTGCCACGTACCTAAAAGCATTTTTTTATTAACGAAAGGAACCGTAAACGATGCACCCTGTAACGAAGCCCTTATATGGGAGTGCCCGTTTCCATCATGCCAGGTTTCATCGTGATGGTAACTTCTGCCGGAAGGAACAATCTTCTCGAAAAATTCCGGGTAGTCTTTCCTTAAACCTGGTTCAAATTCTATCGTGGTTATGCCGGCAGTCGAACCGCCTACGAAAACAAGTGCATTTCCTTCGATAATTGGAGAGTCCTCTATTTCAGCAGAAACTTTACCGGTAATATCTATTATTTCGGCGTTTCCGTTAGTGTGAACTTTTATTCTTCGGGTTTCTACAGCCATATTTCTGCATGATCAGACTAATTCAAAAATACGTAGAAAAATTACTCAAGGCCGCTCCGAAATACAAGGTATTTGAATACTGATAATCCACTATAAATAGCTGATGCCAATTCAACTGTTTTCTTCTCTCTCATATCAAATTCACAACAAATCAAGGGGCAAACAAATAACTCTCAATCACTGCCGAATGTCAAAGTTTTTCTATCTGCGGACAGCTGAATTACTAACAAAATAACGATTGGATATCCGCACAAACCCTGAGAAATTCCTACATCCTAACTGCATTTCACATACGTCTCACATACGTTCCACATGCGCTCCACCTGCGCTTCACCTCCGCTCCATCCGCGCTTCACATACGCTTCATCTGCGCTTCACCTACGCCTTAAAAACTTCCTAACTGAATTGATTTAATTACATTACTGCATCCTTCTCAATTCTATTTCTTAACACACTCATTTTGGAAGAGGAGGGCCTTTTTGATAAATTTGCAGGCATTCTTCACCCAATTATTTACAAGGAAATTTATGAATACCAAAGAATATATCGCTCTGGAGGAAAAATACGGAGCACATAATTATCACCCCCTTGATGTAGTAATAGAAAAGGCAGCTGGCGTGTGGGTTTATGATGTGGATGGTAAAAAATATCTCGACTGCCTGGCAGCCTACTCTGCAGTAAATCAGGGTCATTGTCACCCCAGGATTATTAAAGCTTTAAAATCACAGGCTGATAAAGTAACACTAACCTCCCGTGCCTTCAGAAATGATCAGCTTCCTCTTTTATATCAGGAATTAAGTGAATTAACAGGCTACGAAATGATCCTCCCTATGAACTCTGGTGCAGAAGCTGTGGAGACAGCACTGAAGGCAGCCAGAAAATGGGGCTATACACATAAAAAAGTTCAGAAGGATGCTGCAGAAATAATTACCTGCAATAATAACTTCGGCGGCAGGACAATTTCAATTATCAGCTTTTCCTCCACTGAACAGTATAAAGATGGATTTGGTCCCTTTACTCCGGGTTTTAATTGATTGACTATGGAAGCACGGAACAGCTTGAAAAGGCTATCACCCCAAATACAGTTGCATTCATTGTTGAACCGATCCAGGGGGAAGGTGGCGTAGTCGTCCCTCCCGAAGGCTATCTGAAAAAGGCCTACGATATTTGTAAAAAGAATAATGTTCTTTTCATCGCCGATGAGATACAGTGCGGACTTGGAAGAAGCGGTAAACTCTTTGCCTTTGAGTACGAGAATATTAAACCTGATGCCGTAATAATCGGTAAAGCTCTGTCTGGCGGATGCTACCCTGTTTCCGCAGTACTTTCGAACAAGGAAGTACTCGGAGTCTTTAATCCGGGAGACCATGGATCAACCTTTGGCGGAAATCCCCTGGCCGCTGCCGTTGCAAGAGAAAGCCTCAAGGTTTTAATTGAAGAAAATTTAATTGAAAATTCTTTCAAACTAGGGGAATATTTCAGAAGCAAACTGAAGAATATCTCTTCAAAACATGTTAAAGAAGTAAGAGGAAAAGGATTATTTATTGGAGTGGAACTCTTTCCTGCAGCCGGAGGTGCCCGGCGTTTCTGTGAAGCATTGATGGAAAGAGGAATTCTATGTAAAGAAACTCACGATGATGTTATACGTTTTGCCCCTCCTCTTGTGATTACCAAAGATGAAATTGACTGGGTTATTGAAAATGTTGATGAAGTACTTAAGATGGATTAAGCAGGTATCCCTCGACAATCTGCTTGGTGTCTGAGATAAGTTTTTCCATATTATGCAATCGCTGAAGGATGTTCTCAAGATCATTATGTTTTCCGGAGAGTTCTATAGCAAGGGCTTCCTCGGCAATTTTAACAGCACCTACTGATGAGCTCGCACCCTTTATGGTGTGAGCTTCATTTACAATCTTATCCAGACTCTTGCTTTGAACCCATTCTTCAAGCCTTCTGTACCGGATCACAACATCCTCAAAGAATGTCATTATCAATTCTTCCTGGAATTCTTTATTTCCCATACTCATTTTATCCAGGTGATTAAAATCGAATAATTCCTGCGTATCATCCGTCTTAGTCTCAGGTATTTTTATTTCGTCCTGCATAGGGTCTTCTATTTTTAGCAGCCTGTCTATTTTCAAAATTAATTCATCCCCTGAAATTGGTTTTGTTACATATTCATTCATTCCGGACGCAAAACACCTCTCTTTATCTCCCTGCATTGCATGCGCGGTCAGTGCAATAATGGGGACTTTTCCTGCATTACCCTCAAGTTTTCTAATTTGAAGAGTAGCCGAAAATCCATCCATACCAGGCATTTGTACATCCATAAGAATAGTATCATAAATCCCTTTTTCCGCTTCCCCGATTGCTTCAAAACCGTTCGAAACAGCGTGTGCCTTAAACCCGTAATCGCTCAATATTTTCATCGCAATCTTCTGATTCACTACATTGTCTTCAGCAAGTAAAATTCTGTATTTTTTTCTGATATGAGTTAAAGCCCTCAGATTAACCGGTTTAACATTCCTGCTTCCCTGGAATTCGTAGATCTTTGCCAGTTCATTCTCCTTGTAAAGCTTCTGTGCTTTCTGCGTTTTAAGCTTAATTGAAAAGAAAAAAGTACTGCCTTCCCCTATTTTACTTTCAACACCTATCTCCCCTCCCATCATATTTACAAATTCTTTACAAATTACCAGTCCGAGCCCGGTACCGCCGAAATTTCTGGTCGGAGAATTATCTACTTGTGAGAAAGGCTTGAATAGTTCACTAATCTTGTCTTTTGGAATCCCTACTCCGCTGTCTTTAACAGCAATGTTTAGTACAACTTTATCCTGTTCCCTCTCTTTTAAATAAACAGATACTTCAATGGCTCCTCTTGAGGTAAATTTTATAGAATTACTGATGAGGTTAACGAATATCTGTCTTAATCTCGTGCTGTCGCCAATCAGGTTTAATGGAGTTCCCCTGGAAATTATTTTTTTAATCGACAATCCTTTTTCTTCTGCACGTGCAAGTAGTATAGCAGCTGACTCATCAATTATTTTATTTAAATCAATTTCTTTTTCTTCCAGTTTTACCTTGCCTGATTCTATTTTTGATAAATCGAGAATGTCATTAATAATTTCAAGCAGAGATTCCGCCGATTGTTTAGCTCCAAGTGCAAACTGCTTCATTTCCTCTTTTGAATCATATACATCCTTCTCAATCAGTGTCAGATAACCTATTATTCCATTCATAGGTGTACGGATTTCATGACTCATATTTGCGAGGAACTGACTTTTAATAATATTCAGCTTCTGCGCTTCGTCTGCTAGTCTATCTGCCCTTTTCTTTTCATCCCGCAGATTCAGTTCGGCTTTCTTGCGCTTGTTCTCTTCTTCAAATTCCCTGGTTATATCCTGAATGCTGCCTTCAAACTGAATATCGCCTGTTATCTCACTTTCTACTAGCCTATCGTTTAACCGTGCAATAATTTCTGTGCCGTCTTTCTTAAGTAAAGTGACGGTATAGTTCTCTACTTCCCCCTTCTCCTTAAGTATCTCAATAAGCTTTAACCTTTCCTTGGGATCCTTATAGATATCGCTTAGCAGGCTAAGCTGCATCAGTTCTTCCGGACTTTCGTAACCCAGCATCCTGGCGAAGCTTTTATTTACTGTTATGAATTTACCGTCATAACTCGACTGGAACATTCCTTCTAGTGAATCATCGAAGATTGAACGGTACTTTTTTTCAGAAAGTGAAGTTCTATATGATCTGTCGGCCAATTCCATACGCAGTCTGAAATTTACAGCACTGCCGACTACGGATACAATACTCAGGAAGAGAACAAAAAGCACAGACTCGAACATATTCGGAAGGAAATAAATCTTTGAATCGTTCATCAATATGGCAGTTGCAAAAACGAGATTGTAATATATTGCAACTATAATCTGGTTTTTAACATCCCAGCTTAAGAATAGTGCAGACGTGAAAATCATCAGGGCCACAATCTGTGAATTCACAACAAGAGTGGATGGCATCAGGTAAATCATATACCCTGATGAAAGAATAATTACAAGGAGCAGGATATGCACAAGAAGAATTGGATTATTCTTACCCCATTTGGTACTTAAAACGGATAAAATGATAAAAGCAATTAAAGTGGCCGAAAGTCGGGTGAAATAAACTTCATATGAAAGGTCATTAAAGTGCCTTACCTCAAATATCATCGCAAATAAACCTGAAATAGCTATAAGGAAGGCAAGAATTTTAAGGGGGACGATTAATCGTTCTCTGGATTCTTTCTTCAGCCGCTCTTCACGTTCATGCGATAAAACTATCTTGGACCGATTAAATAAATCGGCAAACCTGGAATCATTACTGACTGGCATGTGCCCTTACCATAATATTCTAACCAAATCTAATAAAAATTCAAGTATGAATAAATCATTTTTATTTCTTTTTCTTCAAATTCAGCTTAATTGATATATTTAGGGATATATTTATTTTTTTATAGCAGAGCAGCGATGACCGGCTTCTTTTATTCAGTTGATCTTTCAGTTTTTTATTTTTTTAACCATACATTATCAGCAGGGTTCCTCGACCGTTTTTTTTCTCTTATAACAAATGTTAATAACTGGTATATAACTTATATTATTCTGCTCGGTATCAGCTTTTTTAAAGGAGGAAGGGAAGGCAAAATAGCAGCTGTCGGAGTAATATTGTTAATTATTGTAACAGATCAGACAGGAGCCCATCTGTTAAAAGAATTTATCCATAGGATTCGCCCCTGTAATGCATTACCTGATGTCATAACCCCATTGGGCTGTACCGGTTCCTATTCTTTCCCTTCTAATCATGCCTTAAATAATTTCGCAGTGGCAGTATTTTACTACAGATTATTTCCCGGATTAAAATGGATTTTATTTATAACCGCATCTCTTATTGCCGTCTCAAGAGTATATCTGGGTCTGCATTATCCATCAGACATAGTTGGAGGGGCATTGCTGGGAATATTCTTCGGATATTTGTTTGCCGAAATCTCGCTGCGTATTATTAAAAAATCTGATAATGATAAGAACCATAATAAAACCGGGAGTATAAGTGAAGGAAGTAAATGAAAAACTGGTAATCAGAGAGACAACTGAAGCTGATATTTCTGATATTCTTACTTTAATCCGTGAACTTGCGGAATATGAAAAACTGAGCTATTCGGTAACTGCAGATGAAAATCTGTTAAAAGAATACCTGTTCGGAAAAAATAAACTCGCCTACGTCGTATTTGCAGAGTATGAAGGAGAGCTGGCGGGTCAGGCCCTGTTCTTTTACAACTTTTCAACATTTAAAGGTAAACCCGGAATATATCTGGAAGACCTGTATGTCCGGCCGGCTTTCAGAAAAAAAGGAATCGGAAAAGCCCTGCTGAATTACCTGGTTGAACTCGCTAAAATTAAAAACTGCGGAAGAGTTGAGTGGGTAGTGCTCGACTGGAACCAGCCTGCAATCGATTTTTATAAAAGTCTTGGTGCGAAACCGATGAATGACTGGATCGTTTTCCGGTTAAGCGAGGAGTCATTTTCCGGCCAATAAACAAAGGTTTATCTCCAAAAGTTTTTATCTTTGTAACTTAATTTTCTAATTTTAGGATATACCAATAAATACAGGAATTTAGCATGGCAGATACTAAAAGAAGAGTTGTCGTTACCGGAATGGGCGCGTTAACACCAATCGGTCTCTCTCCCTCGGAATTCTGGGAAAATATGATGAATGGGAAAAGCGGTTCAGCTATGATTAAGGGATTTGATACCTCCCGGGTTGATACCAAATTTGCGTGTGAATTGAAAGGATTTGATCCTTTAGATTATATTGACAAAAAAACGGCCCGGCGTCTTGATAAATATGCACAATATGCTCTGGCATCTGCCGGTCAGGCACTCGAGGACGCGAATATCAAACCATCTGAATTATCCGATGATGAAAGAACAAGAATCGGGGTTATATATGGAAGCGGTATAGGGGGAATAGAAACCTTTTACCAGCAGTCTATTATAAATCATAATGAAGGCCCCAAAAGGGTCTCTCCTTTTTTTATCCCTATGCTTATCCCTGATATAGCTGCAGGCTATATCTCTATCCATTACGGCTTCAGAGGTCCGAACTATTGTATAGTTTCTGCCTGCGCAACTGCTAATAACAATATGATTGATGCTTATCTGCTCATAAAACAGGGTATTGCAGATATGTTTCTGACCGGTGGAAGTGAGGCCGCTATAAATGAAATTGGTATTGCCGGATTTAATTCTTCCAAAGCACTATCTACCAGAAATGAATCTCCGGAAACTGCAAGCCGCCCATTTGATGCAACAAGGGATGGTTTTGTAATGGGAGAAGGAGGCGGTACTCTGATTCTTGAAGAACTGGAACACGCAAGGAAAAGAGGCGCGAAAATTTATGCGGAAGTCATTGGTATGGGACTTTCTGCAGATGCATATCACATCACCGCGCCCCACCCGGATGGTCTGGGGGCTGTGCTCGCTATGGAAATGGCGATTAACCAGGCTGGAATAGTTCCCGGGGATATCGACTATATCAATATGCATGGTACTTCTACTACTTTAGGAGATATCGGTGAAACAAGAGCCATTAAGAAGGTCTTTGGTGAGCATGCTTCAAAGATTAACTTATCTTCGACGAAAAGTATGACCGGTCACCTCCTTGGAGCTGCAGGAGCAGTGGAAGCGATAGCATCTATCCTTGCAATTCAAAACAACAGGATCCCTCCGACAATAAATTTCCAAAATCCTGATCCGGAATGTGATCTTAATTATACCTTTAATAAACCGCAGGATAGAGAAGTAAACATTGCATTAAGTAATGCATTCGGTTTCGGCGGTCACAATACATCTGTATTATTTAAAAAATATACAGATATGTGATTTCTGTAAGGAAAATTTTCCTCACATAAATTTTTTCTGTGCGTCATATCAGGGTGAAGCCCCTTCACTCCTTTTATTTTATTCATCGAATCATATTATGAATAAAATAAGGTTAAAAAATGCGTTACGTTTCGAAAATTATAGCAATCGCTTTTTTGTTTTTTACGGCAGCCGATTTCGCACAGATGCATGAAAGGGCGCCTCAGATGCGGCTAACTCTGCAGGCAGGGATAGAAGTACCGACGGGAGATTTCGCTAATTCGGCATCTGCAGGTTATGGCCTCAACGGAACCTTTGAATACTGGCAGAATACTCCATTGGCTTTCACTGGCTCTATTGGATATAATCATTTCGGTGCTTCGGGAGATCTTCCGCATAATTGGGATTATTCTTTTTCAGATGTCCCCGTGTTGCTTGGTATCAGGTACTATCTTGCAAGAGGAGATTTCCATCCTTATTTAGGTGCTGAACTCGGACTACATTTTCTGACCTATTCGAGAACTATGGTTGAAGGTAATACCACTACAACTGTTGATCAATCAAGTTCAAAGTTTGGTCTGGATCCTTTGTTCGGATTCAGGTATCATTTAAGTCAGACAACAGATTTAGATTTCAACTTAAAATATAATATTATCACCACCGATGGTGGAAACACAGACTTTCTGGGTATAAATGGTGGGGTACAGATAGGACTTTAAATTAGATCATTTCGCGGGCTGGAGTAAAATCCAGCCTCCTATTTTTTCTCTTCACTAAACAAACTGTCGGGTAATCCGGAGTTAACTTTGTAATCCGAATAATCTATATACACCTTCCCTGTGGTGGTTCTGCTTTTGTTCTGTTTTCCCTTCTCTTGATTAGTTTCATCGGTCATGTCCCCTGTAATTTCCTTAGGCATCTGCATCTTTTGAACATTAAAAGTAAATATCATTGAAGACGGCAGAGGGTATTTCAGATCATTATCATATTTAAGATCAATCGTGAATGTCCCGTTTGATTTTGTAGTAGATTCTATTTTCCTGATTATATACTTGTTTTTATCAATCCATAAGGTGGAAAGAATAAGATCGCCTTTATCCCCAAGGGGTATTATCTTAATCAGGTAACAGGGATTATTACCAATCACATTCTCTTTGTCGAAGATTGCAGTGTAATCACCTTCCAGAAAACTGTATGGGGAGAAGTCAAGACCTTCTTTTGGAAGGAGTGCGAATCCTTCCGATTTTAATTTGATCTTATCAGGCTGCTTATAATATATCTTGGCGCGGGTTTCGGGGACTTTAAGAAAATTAACATCGACCTTAATATTTACCGTTACCTCGTAATCATTCACCCTTGAAAAATTAGTTTTAACCTTCTCAAGAATATCCTCAGGTTTTAAACCTTGCGCCAAACAAACCGAAGTAAATAATATGAAGAAGAATATGTTTTTCATTTATATCTCCTGGCCTGGAATTTTTCAGGTAAGAATATCTTTTCTTTTAAATATCCAGGTGGTAATTGTAAAAAGTAAAATAATGTGTCCGCTTAGGATGACAATAGCCTTAAAGAACCCGGCATAGTCAACGGGATCCTCAAAAAGATCTCTCCAGGAGGACATATAAGTGGTAAATAGGTACGGCTCGATGTTTTTGAAAAAGTCTATAGGGAGAGCGGATAGGATAAGAAAAACTATAATTACCGCCATTGTAGATACAATTGGACCGATTGCATTTTCAACCAGGGAGGAGAAAAAGAAAGCTAACGCTGTAACAACTGTCATGCTTAAACCAGCAAAACCGTATGCTAGAATGAATCTCCAGACTATATCATTTTTTGCGAAAATTATTATTCCGCTGCTCTTTATGACTATTAGTTCGCCTACACCGAAAGTTAATATTCCTATTCCCAGGCTCATAATAGCCAGCCAGAGAACAAGCAGATTGGAATAGATCAGACCGGCAATGAACTTTGAAGTCACGATCTTAATTCTTGAGACCGGACGCGTAATAAGAAGACGATATGTACCGGCAGTGGCTTCTCCTGCAAGTAAATCACCTGCAACCAGTGCGATTAAAAAAGGGATGTGTACGGCCAGACTCGTCAGTATAAAATACGAGATCAGGTAGCCGTTCAATAAATTTCCCACAAAAACGAATGATTGCTGCAGGTTTCTGGTCATAAAGTCGAGCGATTTTTCACCTTCCGCCAGCATTGCAAAATTGACTACCGGAACTATAACAGCAATTACCAGGAAACCAATATATGTCCGCCACTTTTTAAAGATCTTGTAAAGTTCTATCCTTATCATCGTTATCATTTAAGAAGCCTTCTCTGTGATGTTGAGGAAATATTCTTCAAGTGATCTTGTAGGAATAACTGCACTGACCTCGATTCGATTTTCAATAAGATATCTGTTCAGGCCGGCTACCCTGTCAGAGGTCATAGAAAAGATCATGGTATTATTCGCTATAGATTCTAGATCCTTGATATAATCAGTCTCACCCAGAACCTGCTTTGCTTTTTCTGAATCACTAACTTCAATAGTTACCTTCAGTTTGTTCATATTAAGCAGGGCATTTACTTCTCCTTCTACCATGGTCTTTCCCTTATTTATTATAATCATCCTGTTTGCTACCAATTCCACTTCGTATAAAATGTGGGAAGAAAGAAATAGAGTCTTCTTCTTGTCCCTGCTTAGATGGATTATCAGTTCCCTGATCTCTTTCATTCCTTGTGGATCAAGGCCAGTTGTCGGTTCATCCAGGATTATAAGGTCAGGATCATGAAGCAGCGCCTGGGCAAGTCCCAGCCTCTGTTTCATCCCATGTGAGAAGGTTTTAACTTTACTTTCATATCTCTTTTCTAAGCCTACAAGCTCAAGCACTTCCATTATCCTTGTACGCGAAACATCTGTTCCGGATATTCTTCCAAGAATTTCGAGATTTTTGTAAGCACTCAGGTAACCATAAAAATCAGGCTTCTCAACTATTGCCCCTACTCGTTTTAGTATTGAAGTTCTTTCTTTTTTTAGTGACTTCCCGAAGACCTTTATCTCCCCATGATCCGGGTTTATGAGCGAAAGCATCATTCTGATTGTTGTGCTTTTGCCTGCCCCGTTAGGGCCCAGGAAACCGAACACGTCTCCCTTGTAAACGTTTAAACTGAGACTGTTAACAGCCTTTACTTCCTTAAAATCCTTACTTAGTTCGGTTACTTCAATAACTTTCTCGTCCGTCAAATCTATTCTCGTGTTTTTGTGATGAATAACATACAAGATAGTGCGTTCAAAAATACAATCATAAACCATCCCTTGTGATTAATATGTTATAGACGGCTATAATATCATATTTATTGCTTATATAGTCAGATAAATTGATTTAAAAGTTAAATAAAAATCGGTATAAATAATTGCTGAAACTTTTTATCTGGGGACAGGTAAAAAATTATGATAGAAGCAAATTAATTAAAAAAATTTCTTTTTTGTTTTTGTAAAAAATTATGATAATGTTTGTAAAGAAAGATGAGTTAATAAAAATTTTTTTCTCCCGCATATTTTTATTTCAGAAAAAAATTTTTTAGTTTCAGTTTAGTCACGACAAAAAAAATCAACCCGAATTATCCTTAATGAAAGACAATAATTATTTAAAATATTCCCGGAAAATTTACCCTCTCTACAGTAACATTCCTTTTGAAAATAAATTCATTTACAATTCGGATCAGAAAATTAACAACACGATAATAACTTTAAGCCCAGGAGCATTTTAATGCAGATTAAAAGATTGTTTACTTCAGCTGGAGAAGATCCTTTATCCTCATTTGATTTTGTGAAAAGGGTCAGTGAAATAAAAAACCCTGATGGATCAATCGTATTCCATATGGAAGATGTTTTCGTACCTGCACAGTGGTCACAAGTGGCTACGGATATAATCGCGCAAAAATATTTTAGAAAAGCTGGTGTACCTAAACTCCTTAAAAAAAATAGGGAAAAGGGTGTGCCCGCATGGCTTCAGCCTTCTAAAGCTGATACCGAAAAACTTGACCAGCTTCCTGAAAAAGAAAGACAAACTTCTGAGACAGATGCAAGACAGGTATTTCATCGCCTTGCCGGAAATTGGACCTATTGGGGCTGGCAGGCTAATTATTTTGATACTGAGGAAGATGCAAAAGCATTTTACGATGAAATGATGTACATGCTTGCTAACCAGATGGCAGCACCTAATAGTCCTCAATGGTTTAATACCGGTCTGAACTGGGCTTATGGCATTACAGGTCCTTCACAGGGACATTATTACGTAGATTATAAAACTGGAGAATTAACCGCCTCACAGGATGCTTATACACATCCTCAGCCTCATGCCTGCTTCATCCAGTCGGTTACTGATGATCTGGTAAATGAAGGCGGCATTATGGACCTCTGGGTTAGGGAAGCAAGACTTTTTAAGTATGGTTCCGGTACAGGCTCCAACTTTTCTGAATTAAGAGGATCTAATGAGCCGCTGAGCGGAGGGGGGAAATCGTCAGGCTTAATGTCTTTTCTCAAAATCGGCGACAGATCTGCCGGAGCGATTAAATCCGGCGGGACAACACGCCGTGCAGCAAAGATGGTAACTCTTGATCTGGATCATCCTGATATCGAGGAATATATAAACTGGAAGGTAGTTGAAGAACAGAAAGTAGCTTCGCTCGTTTCAGGTTCAAAATTATGCAATTACCATCTGAATGCTATTATGAAAGCATGCTATGATGAGCACCCTGAGAATGATCGTTTCAATAAGAATTTTAATAAGAGATTGAAAAACGCAGTTCTGGATGCCCGGAGAGCTCAGATTCCAAATAATTATATTGAAAGAGTTATACAGCTTGCCAAACTCGGATTTAAATCAATAGAATTCCCTGTCTATGATGTCGATTGGAATTCCGACGCTTATGCAACAGTCTCAGGCCAGAATTCAAATAACTCAATTCGCGTTACTAACCAGTTCATGGAAGCAGTACAGAACGATGGTGATTGGAACCTTTACTGGAGAACGGAAAAGAAAAAAGCCAAGGAAGATAACCGTTCGCCTAAACCCTGTAAGACACTCAAAGCGCGCGAATTGTTTGAAGAGATTAGTTATGCTGCATGGTCATGTGCTGATCCTGGAACACAGTTCCATACAACAATAAATGAGTGGCATACATGTCCTAATGACGGGGAAATAAAAGCATCTAATCCCTGCAGTGAATATATGTTTCTTGATGATACCGCATGCAACCTTGCATCTCTCAACCTGGTTAAGTTTTACGATTCGGGTTCTAAGAAGTTTCAGATTGAGTCTTTTCGTCACGCCACAAGACTGTGGACGATTGTTCTTGAAATTAGTGTCCTGATGGCCCAGTTCCCTAGCAAAGAGATTGCACAGCTGAGTTACGACTTCAGAACTCTGGGCCTTGGGTATGCTAACCTTGGCTCGTTGCTGATGCTTCAGGGAATTCCTTACGACAGCAATGAAGGTTTTGCGATTTGCGGTGCATTAACTGCAATTATGCATATGACAGCTTATGCAGCTTCCGCCGAAATGGCAAAACAAGCCGGACCCTTCAGCAAATATGAAAGAAATAAAGAGTCTATGCTCAGGGTAATAAGAAATCACCGTAGAGCAGCTTATAATGTTCCGCATGAGGAATATGAAGGATTATCTATTTATCCCGTCGGGATCAATCCTAAACACTGCCCGTCAGATTTACTCAAGGCTGCAAGAGAAGACGCTGATCTTGCTCTTGAAATGGGAAATCAATTTGGTTTCAGAAATGCCCAGGTTACTGTGATTGCACCTACCGGCACGATCGGACTTGTGATGGATTGTGACACTACTGGTGTTGAACCCGATTTTGCTCTCGTTAAATTCAAAAAACTTGCCGGCGGCGGATATTTCAAAATCATCAACCAGTCGATACCGCCTGCACTTGAGAGGCTCGGTTATAACAAAGATCAGATTAACGAAATAGTAAGATATGCCAAAGGATCCGGATCATTGGAGGGATGCCCTTACATCAATCCTGAGTCCCTAAAATCTAAAGGGTTTACAGACGAGGCGCTTGCGAGGATTGAACGCGTTCTCCCGTCCGTATTCGAGCTGAGCTTCGCCTTCAATAAGTTTACTCTGGGAGTAGATTTCCTGACAAAGAAGCTTAACATTCCTGAGGATGATATTGACTCGTATGATTTTAATCTTCTTACAGCTTTAGGATTTTCTAAACAGGAAATCGCATCCGCTAATGATTATGTTTGTGGTACAATGACGATTGAAGGCTCCCCTTTCCTTAGACATGAACACTATCCTGTCTTTGATTGTGCGAATAAATGCGGAAAAAAAGGAACCAGATTCATTCGTCCCCACGCCCATATCAAAATGATGGCATCTGCTCAGCCGTTTATCTCTGGTGCAATTTCCAAGACTATCAATTTACCCAGCCAGGCAACTGTAGAAGATATAAAAGATGCTTATTTACAATCATGGAAGCTTGGAATTAAAGCAAATGCCCTCTACCGTGACGGTTCTAAATTATCTCAGCCGCTTAACTCGGTTAGTGATGAGGAACTGGAAGCATTACTTGAAGACAAGGAAAATAATGACATTGTAAAAGTTGCGGAAAAAATTATTCACCGGTACATTGCAAAACGGAGAAGATTGCCTGATAGGAGAACCGGGTATACTCAGAAAGCCAAGATAAACGGGCAGTCTGTGTACATAAGAACCGGGGAGTATGATAACGGACAGCTCGGTGAAATATTTATCGATATGCACAGAGAAGGTGCCGCATTCCGTAGCCTGCTTAACTGTTTTGCAATTTCAATCTCTCTCGGATTACAGCATGGTGTTCCTCTGGAAGAGTTTGTCGACGCCTTTGTCTTTACCCGCTTTGAACCCAGTGGAATTGTTTCCGGGAATGAAAAAATTAAGATGGCTACCTCGGTAATTGATTACATTTTCAGGGAACTCGCTGTTACCTATCTCGGAAGAAATGATCTATCCCATGCAGATACAGAAGTAAAATCCAAAACTTCTCATAGTATAGTTAAGAAAATCATTGAACCTGAATTTGAGAGCGAGGAAGTTGTAAGTGAAAGATTAATAGAACTGGATAAGAGTAATAATTATTCTCCTTCTTCAAAGGAAGTTAAGTATACAAAACATCCTGAAGGTTTCGCCCAGGTAAATAATAGTATGACCTCAAAAGTCAGGAGAGCTATTGAAGCCGGCTATACTGGTGATATCTGTTCTGAATGTCAGAGTATGACAATGGTTCGAAACGGCACCTGCTTGAAATGTATGACATGTGGATCAACTTCGGGCTGCAGTTAAATATTTAATATAAAAGAATTCAAAAAGGCTTGTCCAGACCTGGCTTATGTCAGAACGGACAAGCTTTTTTCTTATAATCCGGCTAAAATCTGAAGTTTAACCCGATATTATACCCCCCCATGGATGGATAGACCGAGATATCAGGATTATTACTTTCGTATGGATCGCTCTGATTCATCGTTACCACAGCCCTGCTGATAACTATACCAATAGCCGCCCCTATAACAGTATCAGAAAACCAGTGATTATCTGAATATATTCTCTGGTATGTCGTTAGGGTTGCCAGGCTGTATAAGCCGATTGTGGCATATATATTATGGATCCTCTCAGCCAGAACAGTTGAGATAGTGAAAGCAACTGTGGAATGGCCGGAAGGTAGTGAATAATAAGCATTGTCGAAGCCGTAATTACCAAAATCTGTATTTCCTTTATTATTATATGGCCGGCTTCTCGAAAATAATATTTTGAGCAGAAGATTTATTGTCCCTGCATAAAGAAGAGATTCACCCAGCAGCCTTCCGGTAAGTGAAAGAGATCTGTTATTAAATATCAATCCGGCTGCATATAAACCGGCTGATAGAGAAGCAGCGGGCACAACCTGCCCATAATATTTGCCGGCTTTAGTAATATCATCGAGCGTGTTTGATTGGTTGCTCCGGATAACCTTTCGTATGTCCTTATCCAGCAGCATAGTAAGTGCAGTGCCCCCTGCAATTGCTCCGGTTATGGCCCAATCTCTTCCTGAGAAGTGGGACGGGGCGGTTAAAAGCTCCCAACCATCATCAAGGCTTGTATTAAAATCATATTTTATTAATTCCAGCGGTGAAATTCGGTTAGATGTACTCTTAAGCGTGTCCTCCCCGGGGTTCTCGAAACCTTTTGAAAATGAAGAATTGTGAAAGACAAAAAGTAATGTTAAAAGAACTGAAAAATGGCGGATCATTTTTTCCTTTCTGCAACGCCCGAATTTATATCAGACATATCTATATATCTTTTAGTTTAATTTAATTAAGTCTTTAGAGAATAAAAATGCGGTAAGTTATATTTAATAATAGTAGATCTATGTGGTTAAAAAATCTTTTCCTCTTCGATTCTCCTGCCCCCCATAAAGCGCTTGGAATAATAGTCCTGATCCAGCGATGAAACAATCACTCCATTCCGCGAGCTCGCATGCGCAAATAAATCATCCCCGATATAGATACCAACATGACCGGGTTTAACTCTTCGCCTGGTGTTAAAAAAAACAAGATCTCCGAATTTCAGGCTGTCCCTGTTATCAATCTCTATACCCTGCCGGTACTGTTCTCTTGCTGATCTGTCCAGATCCACTGATAGGACATTGTGATAAACAGTTTGTGTAAAAGCAGAACAATCTATTCCGTTCGTTGAATTTCCGCCGTACTTATACGGTGTATTGAGATATTTAATTATCTCCATCAATAACTTTTCTTTGACCGTACTGTTATCGGCCTCAAGGGTCTCTGATCCGTCCGATTTGATCTTGCTCATTACGGAAGTGATATCTATTCCCTGGTCATCAGGGATTTCATCCTCGTCTTCATCGGTAGAAACGTTCTTATTTTCTTCATCGGAAAATCGCTGATGTGAGCCGGAATTATCATCCTCACCCTGTTTATCGTATCGTGAAGAATAAGTTGAGGAAGAACAGCCGGTGTATACCGCTCCGGCAAATAATAAAAACATAACTATAATTATGCTCTGTATTATCCGCATTAAATCAGCCGAGGTATGTTTTAAGATTTTTGCTTCTTGATGCATGCCGTAATCTGCGGATAGCTTTTTCTTTTATTTGTCTCACTCTCTCTCTTGTCAGGTTGAACCGTTCTCCGATTTCCTCAAGGGTCATAGAGTGTTCCTTATTTAGTCCGAAATAAAGCTTTATGACTTCAGCTTCCCTGTCGGATAGTGTGGATAACGCCCTTTGTATCTCACTTTTAAGAGACTCATTCATTAAGATATAATCTGGTGAAGGCTGCTGATCATCTTCGATAACATCGAGCAGCCGGTTTTCCTCACCCTGGGCAAATGGAGCATCCATTGAAACATGTCGTCCCGCAATCTTAAGGTTATCAGCTACTTCACTCACATCCATATCAAGTTCCTGCGCCAGTTCCAATGCGCTAGGTTCTCTCTCAAACTCCTGTTCCAGGTTACTGTATGCCTTGCCTATCTTATTAAGCGCTCCTACCCGGTTCAGAGGCAGTCTGACTATTCGTGACTGTTCAGCGAGGGCTTGTAGAATGGACTGCCGGATCCACCATACTGCATAGGAAATGAACTTAAATCCGCGGGTCTCATCGAACCTTTTAGCTGCTTTTATTAGTCCAAGGTTACCTTCATTGATTAAATCGCCTAATGATAGCCCCTGGTTCTGATACTGCTTTGCCACACTTACCACAAATCTCAGGTTTGCTTTGGTAAGCTGTTCCAGAGCAGTCTGATCTCCGTTCCTGATTTTTATCGCCAGTTCTATTTCCTGGTCAGCGGTTAACAGATCAACACGTCCGATTTCCTGTAGATATTTATCGAGCGACTGGCTCTCACGGTTCGTAAATTGCTTGGTTATTCTCACAAAAATAACTCCCGATAGTTACTGATTTATCGAATCAACTATACCGACAATAGAAGCATCTACCGGAGCCATATCTACGGGCAGCGGGATTACTGCTTCTGATGCCGTTATATAAATTATTGTCTCTCCGGGACCTGAACCTACTGTATCAACTGCTACAATTGGTTCGCCGGTATTTTCATAATCTGAGTTAATAGGCTGAACAATCATCAATTTAAATGAATTAATAGCACTGTACTTCCGGGTCGCCCAGATATTTCCTATTACATTTCCAAGAAACAACTATTATACCATTTTGTTAATATTCGGGATTCTTATTCAGCTTCCTGACTGGATAGATATTCTTTAAGCGCAACGTCAAGTTTATCGACTATTGCCATAATTACGGCATCAACAGGCTTATTTTTAGTGAAATCGGTTTGTCTGGATGAACTGCCGGTTGCAACGAGAACTACCTCTCCTTCTCCTGCACCAACGCTGTCAACGGCTACTACAAACTGCTCTTTTTCCTTCAAATCAAGATCAAGCTGTCTGACTATAAGAAATTTTGCTCCTACAAGATTCTCATCCTTTCTTGTGGACCACACAGTTCCGATAACTTTTCCTAAAAACATTTAATTCAAGCCTTCTGATTCATTTGTAGTAATGTTCGGCGGTAATATACTTTTCATTTGTAAAAAATACAATTATCAATTTCCCCTATTAAATCAGTCATGTGATATAAAATATTATTTCCTCGCCCGGTCATTATTTATTCAAAAAACTTTTACCCTTTAAATCATTCTCTACCTTAAAATACGCAGCGGCAGTTTTTCCTACATCGGAAAAAGTAGAACGGATGCCCAGATTTCTGGCCCCGGCCCCTTTTTGATAAAAAAGTAAAGGTACATACTCCCTGCTATGATCGGTACTGATTGTTGTGGGATCATTACCATGATCAGCTGTTATTATTACGGCATCACTTTCATCAATTTTATCCAGGAAGTCGGGTAAAAAATCATCGAAATCTTTAAGTGCCGCCGCAAAACCCGTCGGGTCATTTCTGTGTCCATAATAAACGTCAAAATCAACCAGGTTCGCAAAAATAAGACTATTTGAAAATCTCCGGGTCGCTGCTAATAATTCTTTACAGCCTTCCTGATTTGATTTTGTCTTAAGTGCATAATTTATTCCCCTGTGATTAAAAAGATCATTTATTTTGCCGATAGCAACCGTATTAATATTATTTTCTTTAAGAATATCCAGAATTGTTTTTTCAGGAGGATCAATTGAAAAATCCTTCCTGTTGGTTGTTCTTTTGAAATTGCCTGGTTCCCCTATAAAAGGACGGGCTATTACCCTGCCTATTACTATGGGAGGACTTAATACCTGTTCTCTGGTGATTTCGCAAATTTCGTACAATTTGTTCAGCGGAATTATTTCTTCATGTGCTGCTATCTGGAATACTGAATCTGCGGATGTATAAACAATGGGGTATCCAGTTTCTAAATGTGCAGTGCCGAGTTCCTTGATGATTTCTGTTCCTGAAGCCGCCTTATTTCCTAAAACCCCCTTGCAGCCCGTAAGTGACTTAAACTTTTCAATCAGTTCATCCGGGAATCCATCAGGAAAGTATGAGAAGTCAAGATCAACATAGAGTCCCCCCAGTTCCCAGTGCCCGGTAGTTGAATCCTTGCCTTTTGAGATTTCTTTTAGTTTACCATATGAGGCCGAAGGCGAGCTTGCGGGAGGAATACCCTTAAGTGATTCGATGTTTCCAAGTCCAAGTTTTTGAAGATTTGGTAAAACAAGGTCAGTTGTTTGTGAGATATTCTTAAGCGTATTGCTGCCTGCATCACCATACTCAGCAGCATCAGGCAATTCTCCAATGCCGACTCCATCGAGAATAATTAGAAACAGGTTATTCAAAATAAATTAAATGATTATTGCAGAACTAGTTGATATTCCTGACAGTGTTTCCTCCCCTTTCAAGTGCTTTCTGTAAAGCGAGGTCGGCATTATGAAGGACCTCATCTACATCAACTTTTCCGGTTGAGGATGCTACTCCGACAGAAATTGTATATGTTGTTTGTTTTGAAACTACAGCAATAGGTTTCCTGGCTATTTTTACCCGGAGTTTTTCTGCCCATAGAAAAACCTCCTTCGTATTTGAATTGAAGAAATATACCGCGAATACTTTATCTCCGATTCTTCCAAATAAATTGAGTGGCGTCATTTCCTTTTTTACCGTATCTGCGACGGTTAGAAGAACCTTTGGCAGAGGATTCCCGTCAAACAATGATTCCTGCTCCAGGAAATCGTCTATTCTTATTAGCGCTACTGCTCCTGAAGCTTTAACTTTTTCAGCTTTGATCAGATCAGTACTTAATCTTTCCTTAAATGTATCTGCATTCAGCGCTTTTGTCTCAACATCAACGGCAAGGTAACTCTTTAGAAGGGCCTGGGTAGAATAAGAATAAATTACAAAAGACAATATGTTCATTGCATTTTTGAGGAACTGAACATCAGCATTAGAAAATGCATTTTTCTTCAGACTTTCGAAGCATAATACCCCGTAATTCTGATTGTTATAAATTAAAGGCATTGCCAGGAATGAACCTTCAAAACTTACGTCTTCGACTTTCGAATACCTTTTATATTGTTCGCCGGAAGTATCGTCAATTTTTACAGGTATCCCTGTGATGATACTTTTACCGACGAGAGTTGCGTTTAGTTCTATTTCCAGGCTTTCGCCTATATACTTCAGCGAGGTATTATTAATAATCTTAACAGTTTTAAATTTTTGCTCCACTGGGTAAAAATAGACAAAAGCAAAAGCATCCCAGCCGAGAAGAAAACCTACAGAATTATATATAGTATTGATAAGATCCGAATCACTGTCAAATTTGCTTTCAGGTCCTATGAGATTAAGAAGTCCTTTTAATCTCTGCTGCGATACGGAATCCGAGTGCTTTTCCTCAAATATTGAAATTATCATGGTAATGACTCTGACAAACCGTCCCAGGGCATAAATTGTCTCAATTCCGAACGCGTCACCAACTTTAGAATCTACAGCAATAACTGCAATGAGCGATTTGTCATAAAATAGCGGTACGCCTACGAAGCTTCTGATCCCCTGTACGGCTGTATAATACCTGATAACGTCTGCCTCAGCCGCAGGTGAGATGTCACTCAATAACTCTGGTTCACCTTTCTGAACAATTTTGCTGAGTATGTCGTCCTCAATATCTAATTTTCTGTTCGCCAGTTCATCTGAATTTGAAACGAACTTTTCGATAGAGAGCTTTTCTTTCTTTTTATTATACCAGAAAAAAATTGCAGTGTTGGCGGAATATGCCTCTTTAATTACGGTGAGCATTTTTTCCAGCACAAATCCGAATTGACCATCGTGTCCTACCTCTTCAGGCAGAGCTTCATTGGCAATTTCTTCAAATCTTTCCTTCAGATCCGTGGGTTTTACAGTGGTTTTTGAAGCGTTATATTCCGGGACATAATTATCCGCAGTGATTATTTCCGGTTTATTACCGGAAATTATCTTAAACGATTCTTCGAAATCATGTCGCGGTTCGCTCGGAATATCTGTATCCGCATCTCCGTCATCGTTATCAAGTGAGGAAAAAGATTTATCAAACCGGATCGAATCCCGCAGAAATATTATAAAGGCAACATAAATTATAATTACGGCGATGGTTATAAATCGAATGACAGAATCGTCTGTCAAAAATAAAATTGCAGCAAGGACTGGAACCAGGGAGAAAATTAGGATTCTTTTCTTTTGTCTTCGATCCATAGTTGAGTGAATAATTGGAAGATAAAAATTGCAGTAAATATATACTTACTCTTTAATAATAGCAAACAAACTGCAAGATAATGTATCAGGAATAAAATAATTTAGATAATCGGCTCAGCATTTCTCTTTTCCCTGTTTTTTTGACAGCAGAATGAAGCATCAGGTTTTCACCGGGAATCAACTCAGGGAAAAATTCCAAAATAGTTTTATTCGCTTTTGATATTTCAGATTGATTAAGTTTATCAACTTTATTCAATAAAACTATGTAGGCTATGTCATTATCTTTCAATAAAGAATTTAGCTTTATATCAAGTTCAGTCGGTTTATGTCTGCTGTCAATCAGGTGGATAGCAAGATTTATATGACCTGATACCGAAATGAAATCAGAAACGACCTTTCCCCAGAATTCTCTCTCTTTCAAACTTGTTTTTGCATAGCCGTATCCTGGAAGATCAACTATATAGAATTGTTCATCTATCTTATAATAGTTTATTGAACGTGTTTTACCCGGTGTTGAACTTATTTTTGCCAGGTTTTTTCTGTTGAACATTGAATTAATAAACGATGATTTCCCGACGTTTGACCTGCCGCATAAGATTATCTCAGGCAGACGCAGCTTTGGTATCTCTCTGATATCATATACAGACTTTATAAACTGCTGATTTTCAAACATTAGTACCAAATAAAAAAGAGTAACCGGAAAACCGGTTACTCTTTATTTGAGTTAATTTTCGTTTATTATTTGTTTTTTTCTGCCGGGGTCTCTTCAACGACCTGGGCATCTGGAATTTCCTGGTTCTTTTCCGCCTGTTTCTTTGCTCTTCTCTCTTCTCTCTTCTCTTTCTGATCTTCTGCTTTTGCATTAATCACATCATTATAATCAACCAGTTCAAGAATAGCCATGCTCGCAGCATCGCCGATCCTGTTTCCGAGTTTTATAACTCTTGTATACCCGCCCGGACGATCACCGATTTTGGGAACGATTTCGCTGAATAGTTCCTTAACAACTTCCTTATCCCTGATGTGGCTCATTACCTGTCTCATTGAATGAAGGTCGTTTTTTCTTGCTTTGGTAATCAATGCTTCGACATGTTTTCTGGCTTCTTTAGCTTTCGCTTCTGTCGTCCTGATCCGTTTATACCTTAATAAAGAGGTTGCAAGCGCATTCATAAGAGCTGCACGGTGACTGGCAGTTCTTTTTAATTTTCTTCCTTTATTTCTATGTCTCATTTATAAACCTTTAATCCAAGATTAGTTAGTTTCAGTTTCTTCTTTCAGGTATTTGTCAACATCCATACCGAATTCAAGCCCCAGGTTTTCAACTATCTCCATAAGTTCAGCAAGTGACTTTCTGCCGAAATTCCTGAATCTGAGCATCTCAGATTCATCTCTTCTGACAAGCTCGGCAAGATTCTTAATATTTGCAGCCTTGAGACAATTATGTGATCTGACACTTAATTCCAGATCATCTACAGGAGTCAATAGTATTTTCCTGACTCTGTCGAATTCTGTATCCTTCTGGCTTACAGCCTGTTCTTCTTCCTGTTCTATGTCAAAATTAATAAACAGCTGAATGTGATCTCTTAATATTTTAGCCGCCTGGGTTAATGCATCATCCGGGGTGATTGAACCGTCTGTATAAATTTCTATCGTTAACTTTTCGTAATCATTTTTATCCCCGATACGGACGTTTTCTACATCATATTTGATATTCTTAATCGGGGTAAAGATAGAGTCGATTGGAATCACACCGATTGTCTGATCAGGAGAAATGTTTTCTGAAGATGGGACGTAGCCAGTTCCCTTGCCGACTCTTAGTTCAATATCAAATTTCGCACTCTTGTTTAATGTAGCTATATGAAGTTCGGGATTCAGAATCTCTATTTCATTGCTGCTTTTCTGTATATCAGAGGCTGTAAATTCGCCCTCACCATTAAATGAGATTTCAATTTTATTAGGTTTTTTGTTAAGAAGTTTCATCCTGACCTGTTTCAGGTTCAGTATTATTTCAGATACATCTTCAACAACACCTTCAATCGTAGTGAATTCGTGCAGTACACCGCTGAATTTAACAGATGTTATGGCAGCGCCGGTAAGAGAAGATAAAAGGACTCTCCTCAATGAATTACCAAGGGTTACGCCATATCCCCGTTCGAGCGGCTGTAATGAAAACTTCCCAAATGTGTTCGAATAACTTGACTCATCTAATACAACAGCTTCAGGCATTTTTAAATATGAAACACTCATTTAGTTATCCTCTAAGGTTAATCTTAAAATTCTAATTATTATTTTGAGTAAAGCTCAACAACTAATTGTTCATTAGCATTTAGAGGAACGTCAACTCTTTCCGGAACCTGCAGGAATGTTCCCGATAAGGATGCTTTATCAATTGACAGCCAGGAATAGGTTGAGTCTTTAACCCTTCTTAAAGATCCGTGGATGGCGTCAAGTTTTTTACTCTTTTCTTTTATTTTAATTATATCACCGGCAGAGAGTATATAAGACGGTATATCAACAAGTCTGTCGTTTACAATTATGTGCCTGTGTCTTATAAGTTGTCTGGCCTGTTTTCTGGATGAAGCAAATCCTACACGGTATACAACGTTATCCAGCCTGCTTTCAAGAATTTTGACAAGGTTGTCGCCGGTAATACCTTTGGCTTTATTTGCCTTTTCAAAATAATTTCTGAATTGTGTCTCAAGTAATCCGTAAATTCTTTTGATCTTTTGTTTTTCACGAAGCTGGATTCCATACTCTGAAACTTTAGCTCTTCTTGAATTCCCATGCTGACCCGGAGGATAACTCCTGATCTCGACAGGGCATTTTTCAGTATAGCATTTCTGGCCTTTTAAAAATAATTTTTGTCTTTCTCTTCTGCATAGTTTGCATACTGAATCTGTGTATCTTGCCATTTAGTTAATTCTCCAATAAATTTTAAACTCTTCTTTTCTTAGGAGGTCTGCAGCCGTTATGCGGTATGGGCGTAACATCTTTTATTGATGATATTTCCAGACCAGCTGTGTTTAGCGCTCTGATTGCAGCTTCTCTACCGGAACCCGGGCCTTTTACAAGTACTTCTACTTTCCTTAATCCAAGATCATATGCTTCTTTGGCAGCTGCTTCAGCTGATACCTGTGCAGCATAAGGGGTGTTTTTTCTTGATCCCTTAAAACCGTTTTTACCGGCAGATGACCAGGAAATGGTATTACCATAAATATCTGTTAATGTCACATGCACGTTATTGAATGTAGCCTTAATATGCGCTACTCCGTTTGCATCAACATGAGTTTTCTTTTTAGTTTTCTTAACGACTTTAGCCAATTGATATCCTCCAGTTATCTCATTTACTTCTTAGTCGGAGTTTTCTTTTTACCGGCAACGGTTTTCCTTTTACCTTTACGCGTACGTGAATTGGTACGTGTCCTTTGTCCGCGGGCGGGTAAACCTCGTCTGTGCCTTAATCCACGGTAAGTTCCGATGTCCATTAATCTCTTTATATTCTGCTGTACTTCAGAGCGAAGCGCACCTTCAACCTTATAGTCAGCAGTTATCGCCGCTCTAATCTGGGCTACCTCTTCATCAGTTAAGTCTGAAACTTTCTTGTCCGGATTTACTCCGGATTTGGAAAGTATTTCTTTAGAAATTGCAGGACCTATACCGAATATGTACTGTAATCCAAATAAAACTTTTTTGTTCTTGGGTAAATCTACTCCCGATATACGAGCCAATTAAATTCTCCTTCCTTAAATAATTAACCCTGGCGCTGTTTGTGTTTTGGATTTTTGCAAATAATCCTCACTACGCCTTTTCGCTTAATTACTTTGCAGTTATCACATATTTTTTTTACTGATGCTCTTACTTTCATTAGAAGCTCCGCTATTTATATCTATAGGTAATTCTACCTTTTGTTAAGTCGTATGGAGATAATTCTACAGAAACTTTATCTCCAACCAGAATTTTAATAAAATGCATTCTCATTTTACCGGAAATATGAGCAAGAATTTCATGCCCGTTATCCAGTTTGACCTTGAAGTGAGCATTTGGTAATGTTTCCGTTACCACTCCGTCAACTTTTATTGGTCCTTGTTTAGCCATTTAACAAATAGTCAGTATTTCTGCTTTGTTATCTGAAATAAGAATCGAATGTTCAAAATGAGCCGATGGCGAACCATCGCTCGTTAGTATCGTCCATCCGTCCTCAGCAGTCAATACATGATAATCACCTGCATTCACCATAGGTTCAATTGCCAAGGTCATTCCGTTTTTTAATTTTGCACCGGTTCCTTTTTTGCCGAAGTTAGGTATTGAAGGATCTTCGTGCAGGTATTTTCCTACGCCGTGTCCGCATAAGTCCCGGACAACTGAAAAACCGTTTGATTCAACGTATGCCTGAACCGCATATGAAATATCATAAACATGGTTCCCGGCTTTAGCTTCTTCAATACCTTCATAAAGGGATTTCTCAGTTACTTCCATCAATTTCTTTTTCTCTTCGGTGAGTTCACCAACTGCAACCGAAAGCGCTGCATCACCGTAATATCCGTTTTTGTAAACTCCGACATCAAGAGAAATAATATCACCATTTTTAAGAACTCTGTCACCCGGTATCCCATGAACAACTTCCTCGTTAATTGAGGAACAAATGGAAGCCGGATAATCAATTGAAGATCCGCCCTGGGAATATCCCTTAAAAGCGGCTTTTGCATTATTGCTTAAAATATAATCTTCGGCTATCTGATCTAACTCTTTAGTGGTAACGCCTGCTTTTACACTAGCCTTCATTAACTGTAATGTTTCGGCAACAATTCTACAGCTTTCTCTTATAAAATCTATTTCTTTCTTCGTCTTTATATAAATCACAGAATCACTAATATCTTCGGCTTTTTAATTTACCGGTTTTCATAAAGCCGTCATAATGTCTCATCAGCAAATGAGATTCAATTTGCTGCAGGGTGTCCAACGCTACTCCGACTATAATAAGTAGACTTGTGCCGCCAAAAAACTGGGAGAACTGTCCTGAGACCCCCCAGGCTGACACAAATGCCGGCAGAATAGCAACAATAGCCAGGAAAAATGAACCCGGCAGAGTTATTTTGGTTAATATATTATCTATAAAATCTGAAGTCTGTTTTCCGGGCCTGATTCCTGGAATAAATCCACCCTGTTTTTTCATGTTATCCGCAACGTCTTTCGGATTAAATGCTATCGCTGTATAAAAATATGTGAAGAAAATAATCATTAAAGCATAGATAGCAGAATAAACCGGTGATGTATAATGAAAATATCCGGAGATGGTCTGCAGAAAATCATTATCCGGAAAAAATGAAAGAACAGTATTAGGAATAAACATAATTGACTGGGCGAAAATTATGGGCATTACACCTGCAGTATTAACACGAAGAGGAATATACTGAGTAACACCGCCATAGACTTTTCTTCCTACTACACGTTTTGCATACTGAACCGGGATCCTTCTTGTTCCCTGTGTTACAAGAACAACGCCGGCTATAATTAGAGCCATAAAGGCTAGTATCACAACTTCAATAACAATATTTCTTTGCCCTGAATTTATCAGGCGGTATTCATCCAGTATTGCAAACGGGAAACGTGCGATAATACCGATAAAAATGATTAACGAAATACCGTTCCCGATACCTTTATCAGTAATCTGTTCGCCAAGCCACATCATAAAAACTGTACCGGAAGTCAGAATCAGTATGGTACTGAATGTCCAGAGAAAACCTTGTACGGGGACAGGAACTATCGGCATTCCCTGAACATTAATATTCAATAGACGTACCGTTACTCCCCAGGCCTGCAGTGCGGAAATAAACACTGTGCCGTACCTGGTCAATTGTGTGATTTTCTTTCTTCCTTCTTCACCTTCCTGCTGCAGTTTCTGGAAGTATGGTACAACAGCACCCAGAAGCTGAAGAATAATTGAAGCCGAAATGTAAGGCATTATACCAAGAGCAAATATCGCAGCATTCCTGAAGGCGCCGCCCACAAATAAATCGTACAGCCCAAAGAGGTTGTCCGAGGTAGCATTTTTCATGCTTTGGGTAACAAGCGCAGCATCTACACCTGGAATGGTGATGTGAGCACCTAACCTTACAATTGTCAACAACGCCAGAGTATAAATTATCCTCTGACGAAGTTCGTGTATCTTAAAGATATTTCTGAATGTATCTGTGAATTTTGACATTTAATTCCGGATTAAATCTTTTTTATTGAGCCGCCTGCTGATTCTATTTTTTCCTGGGCAGACTTGCTGAAAGCATTGACTTCAACCTGTAGCTTGCCTTTAAGTTCACCCGAACCTAATATTTTTACAGGCAGGCTTTTTTTCTTAACTAGGCCGTATTTTCTTAATATTTCAGAATTCACAACTTTTTCCTTCGCATCAGCGAGCTTCTGTAAATCCTGAACATTTACAACCTGGAATTCGACTTTGAAAATGTTAGTAAATCCAAATTTAGGCACTCTTCTCTGAAGAGGCATCTGTCCGCCTTCAAACCAGGCCTTCTTTTTAGCACCTGATCTTGAAAGCTGTCCGTTCATTCCGCGTGCGGCTGTTTTGCCGTGCCCGGAACCGGGTCCGCGGCCGACACGTTTTTTATTTTTCTTTGAACCTTCCGCGTATTTTAAATTGCTTAAAACATCCATTTTAAAACCTTATTACTCGTTAATTTCTTCTACTTTAACCAGATGTGTTACTTTATTGATCATCCCTCTTATCTGAGGGGTATCGTTGTGAATTTTCACCCAGTTGGGTCTGCCTAGTCCCAAAGCTTCAATTGTTTGTTTCTGCCTTTTGGGCCTGTCAATTATGCTTCTGGTTTGAGTTATTTTCAATTTGCTCATCTTTAGCCTCACTTCGAACTAAATAAATCTTGAGTAGTAATTCCTCTTTTACGGGCCATCTTCCTTGCATCAATCACACTCAACAGGCCGTTGAGAGTTGCCTTAACCTGGTTGTGGGGATTGCTCGAACCAAGAGATTTTGTAAGAATATCCTGTACGCCCGCGGCTTCAAGAACCGCACGTACACCTCCGCCGGCTATTAAACCGGTACCCGGAGAAGCAGGTTTTAGCAAAACTCTTCCTGCGCCGTATTTGCCGATAATCTCGTGTGCAATCGTACCTTTAATTACAGAGACATTTACCAGGCTTTTCTTGGCATCATCAATTCCTTTGGATATAGCATCGGTAACTTCGTTAGCTTTACCCAGGCCTACCCCGACAGTTCCCTCTCCGTTGCCTACAACAACGATTGCATTAAAGCTGAACCTGCGGCCGCCTTTAACAACTTTCGCAACTCGATTTATATGAACGACCTTTTCTTTTAAGCCTTCAATCTCGTTCGACTTTACAGATTTCAAATTTCTTCTCCGACCTTTTTTATTTACTTACTAAAATTTCCAGGTTATTTAATTTCCTTGCTGCCGGAAGAGGATTCGAACCTCTACAGACGCCTCCAAAGGGCGTAGTCCTACCATTAGACGATCCGGCAACATTTATTAAAATTTTAATCCCGCTTCTCTGGCACCTTCTGCAACTGCCTGAACACGTCCATGGTATCTATAGCCATTCCGGTCAAACACTACAGTATTAATATTTTGTTCAAGCGCCTTTTTTGCGATATAATTACCAACCGTTTTGCTTCGTTGAACTTTCCCTTTTGCTTTCTTCAAATCCTCTGCCAGTTCTTTTGTTAAAGAAGATGCGGAAATGAGAGTTTTTCCTGTAGTATCATCTATGATCTGAGCATAAATATTATCAAGGCTTCTGTATACACTGAGCCTTGGTCTTTCAGGAGTACCGGAAATTACCTTCCTGATTTTTATCTTTGAACGAAGTCTGGTATTATTATTTCTCTTAATCATTTCCTAATTATCTCCATTAAAATTATTTACCAGCGGTTTTACCGGCTTTTCTGATAATTTGTTCGTCTGAATATTTAATACCTTTACCTTTATAAGGTTCCGGTTTCCGGATCGACCTTATTTTTGAAGCAATCATTCCAACCAGCTGTTTATCTATGCCGGATACTATAATCTGAGTCTGAGTCGGTGTCTGTAATGTTATTCCGTCAGGAGGAATAAAATAAATCGGATGTGAATAACCGATATTCAGTAGCAAATTTTTGCCTTTGAGCTCAGCTCTGTAGCCTACTCCGACTATATCCAGAGTTTTTTGAAATGCTTCAGTTACTCCCTGCACCATATTCTGAATCAATGCACGGCTCAAACCATGCAATGCTTTAATTTCCTTTGTATCGTTAGGCCGGGTAACTGTTAATTCACTGTCTTTTATTTCAATTGCGATCCTGGAATCAAATGTGCCTTCCAGTTCGCCTTTAGGGCCTTTAACCTTAACAGAGTTACCTTTTTGATCGATGGTAACTCCTTTTGGAATCATTACAGGTTTTTTACCAATTCTTGACACTTTTCAAACTCCATTCAATAAAATTACCAGATATAACAAACTATTTCACCGCCGACAGATTCTGTTCTAGCATCTTTGTCTGTCAACAGTCCTTTTGGTGTAGAGATAACCGCAACTCCCAATCCGTTTAAAACTCTGGGTATATCATTAGAGTTTTTATAAACACGAAGACCGGGTTTGCTTATTCTCTTTAATCCGCTTATCGCAGGTGAACCGTTAGTATATTTTAATTCAACTCTGATTATGTTCTGTTTATTATCTTCAATAACAGAATAATCTTTTATAAAATTCTGACTCTTAAGAATTTCTGCAAGGCTTTTCTTCATATTTGAAGCAGGAATATCCACCCTGAGTTTTCTGGCTTTGGATGCATTTCTTATTCTTGTTAGAAAATCTGCTATGGGATCAGTGACTGCCATTATTTCTCCTTTACCAACTTGACTTCTTTAATCCGGGAATTTCGCCTTTTAATGCCATTTCCCTCAATACTAACCTTGACACTCCAAACTTACGATGATAACCGCGCGCTCTTCCCGTGAACATACACCTGTTATGTAAACGGACCGGTGACGAGTTTTTGGGAAGTTTCTGCAATCCATCATAGTCACCTTTTTCCTTCAGCTCTTCCCTGACTTTGGCATATTTTTCAACAAGTCTGCGTCTCTTCTCTTCTCTTGCGATTAAACTTTTTCGAGCCATTAATTCTCCTGTTAAGCTGTTTTAATCTCTTTTTTTCTGAACGGAAATCCGAATGATTGAAGCAATTCATAAGCTTCATTATCCGACTGGGCTGTGGTTACAATAGTTATATCCATTCCCATGACTTTCCCTATTTTGTCAACATTTATTTCCGGGAAAATAATTTGTTCCTTAATTCCTAAAGAATAATTTCCTCTTCCGTCAAAAGATTTATCTGATAAACCTCTGAAGTCCCTGACTCTTGGGAGTGCGATGTTCACTAACCGGTCGAGGAACTCATACATTCTTTCTTTCCTTAACGTAACCATTGCACCTATGTTCACGCCTTCTCTGAGCTTAAAATTCGAAATAGCTTTCCTGGCTTTCCGTATACTTGGTTTCTGCCCGGTTATTGTTTCAAGTTCCTTAACCGCTTCTTCAAGTATTTTTGGATCTGCTACGGCATCGCCTACACCCATATTGACAACAATCTTGTGTAGATGCGGAACCTGCATAATACTTTTGTATCCAAATTTTTTCATCAGATCGGGAACAATTTCTTTCTTATAACTATCGGCAAGGCGTGTTTTTATTTTCACCTGCGGCGCAGGTGCAGCCTTTGCTTCTTTTCCTTTTTTTGAAGCTTTTGGTTGTTTTGCTTCAGGTTCTTTTTTCGTTTTCTTTTCAGCCATTTCTAATTATTCGCTTTGGGTTGATTGTTAAATATTAAACCATTTCTCCGGTTGATCTGCTGATGCGTGTTCTTTTCTTCTTGCCCGTATTTTCATCCAGGATGATCTGCGAACCTAGTCTGGTAGGTTCACTTGTCTTGGGATCAAGCAGCATAACGTTTGAAGCATGAATCGGGGCTTCTTTTTCTATTATCCCGCCCTGTGGACTTTTCTGACTTGGCTTGGTATGCCTTTTCCTCAGGTTGATTCCTTCAACAATTACCCTGGTATTTTTGGGGAATACTTTTAATACTTTACCGGTTTTGCCTTTATCATTACCGGAAATTACTATTACATTGTCATTTTTATGAATTTTCATATTGTATCCGATTCTTATAAAACTTCAGGTGCTAACGAAACAATTTTCATAAATTGTTTCTCTCTTAATTCTCTCGCTACAGGACCAAAAATACGGGTCCCTTTCGGTTCGTTCAGATCATTAATCAGTACAGCAGCATTCTCATCAAATCTTATATAGGAGCCATCTTTTCTTCTGACTTCTTTTTTTGTTCTTACTATTACAGCCCTCGAAACTTCACCTTTTTTTACGGTTCCGTTTGGAATAGCTGATTTAACTGCTACTACAATCAGGTCGCCTACGCTTGCGTATTTTCTTCCGCTGCCGCCAAGTACACGGATGCATCTTACTTTTTTTGCGCCGGAATTATCGGCAACTACTAGATTTGTTTCTTCCTGTATCATTTTATGCTGTTCCTTTACTTGGCTTTTTCAACAATTTCTACTAAACGCCATCTTTTCTTCGAACTTAAAGGGCGTGTTTCCATTATTTTAACTTTATCACCAATTTTGCATTCACTTTTTTCATCGTGAGCCATCAGATTTGTCGTCTTCTTATAGTATTTATTGTAAAGTGGATGAGGAACTCTTCTCTCAATCGCTACTGTAATCGTTTTCTGCATTTTGTTGCTTACAACAATTCCTATCCTGGTTTTTCTTAAGGGACGCTGTTCCATTTACGCCTCAACTCCTTCTTTTTTCTCAGACCGGGCTTCAGCCGCTTCTCTTTCTTTGAGAATAGTCTTCAATTTGGCAATATCTTTTTTAGCAAGACCAAGTTTAGCTGTATTGGTTAATTGTTTTAACTGATGAGCGAACCTTAAATCAACTATGTTTCTTTCTTCTTCTTCAATTCTCTTTTTAAGTTCCTCAGTTTTCATTTCTCTGATTTCATGAATTTTCATTTACACACCTCATTAACTTAAATCTGGTCTGGAAACCACTTTTGTTTTTATGGGCAGTTTATACGAACAAAGCTTTAACGCCTCTTCTGCCAGTTCTTTTGAAACACCCGATACTTCGAATAAAACTCTTCCCGGTTTTACAACGGCAACCCAGAATTCCGGGGCACCTTTTCCTTTTCCCATCCTCGTTTCGAGGGGTTTCTTTGAAACAGGCTTATCCGGGAAAATCCTGATCCAAACTTTACCATCACGCTTCATTTTCCTTGTAAGTGCAACACGGCATGCTTCAATTTGTCTGCTTGTAATCCAGTGTGGTTCCAATGCTTTCAGACCATAGTCGCCGAAAGAAACCCGGCTTCCTTTGTAAGCCTTACCTGCCATTCTTCCGCGCTGGGCTTTTCTGTATTTAACTCTTTTGGGCATTAACATAATTAAAAACTCCGGATATCTTTTTTATTCAGTGACTCTTTTACCAAGGATTTCTCCACGGCAGATCCAAACTTTTATTCCGATAGAACCATAAATGGTTTCAGCTCTTCCGTTAGCATAATCTATATCGGCTCTAAGTGTATGAAGGGGAATTCTGCCTTCTTTGTACTGCTCTGTTCTTGCCATTTCAGCACCGCCTAACCTTCCTGCGCACATGATCCTGATACCTTCAGCACCCATTCTCATAGCTGCGGTTATTGCCATTTTCATAGCTCTGCGGAAAGAAACTCTTCCCTGCAGCTGACTTGCAATGTTTTCTGCAACAAGGAATGCATCTAATTCAGGTCTTTTAATTTCAGATATCTGGACTTTAACTTCCTTATCCGTTACCTGTTTTAATTCCTGTTCAAGCTGAGTAATTTCTTTACCGCTTTTTCCTATTACTACCCCTGGACGTGAGGTATGTATAGTAAGTATAATATTCTTAGAGGTTCTGTCTATAACAATACGTGAAATGCCTGCTTTCTTTAAGCGGTTCCGCACGTATGCTCTGAGTTTATCATCTTCTTTAAGCTTGGTAGCATAACTTTTATTTTCATACCAATTAGAGTCCCATCCTCTGATGATTCCAACTCTTAACCCTATAGGATTTGTTTTCTGTCCCAAAAAATTAGCCTCCTGAATATTATGCTTTTGTTGCAACTACTATTGTTAAATGACAAGATCTTTTTCTTACTCTGTAAGCTCTGCCCATAGGGGCGGGCGAAATTCTTTTCAACGTTGGCCCTTGATTCACAAAAGCCTCCTTAACATAAAGATTTGCAGGATCAACTCTCGTAGAATCATCCCGGTTCATAATGTTAGAAACAGCTGATCTTAATGTTTTCTCTGCATCCTTTGAAGCATGCTTCGATGAAAAATGAAGAACTTCAATTGCTCTTTCAACTGAAACTCCCCGAATCAGATCGACTACCAGCCGCATCTTTCGGGGCGATGAACCAATATATCTGTTTATTGCTTTTGCTTCCATTCCTTAAAATCCTTGTAAAGTTTACTTTGCCTTTGAAGCTTTCTCTGCTTTTGTTCCGGGATGTCCCCTGAAAATACGGGTTGGGGCAAATTCACCTAATTTATGACCAACCATATTTTCTGTTATATAAACAGGGATCATTTTGTTACCATTATGTACAGCAATTGTATGACCTACAAATTCAGGTATAATGGTTGAAGAACGTGACCATGTTTTAATTATTTTCTTCTGGTTCGTCTCGTTCAGCTTCTCAATTTTTGCAGATAATTTAATATCAACAAACGGTCCTTTTTTAACCGATCTTGGCATACAATTCTCTATTTAGTTCGTCTTTTAATGATTAACTTATTTGATTCTTTTTTATGTTTCCTGGTTTTTAAACCCTTGGCTTTTTGTCCCCATGGTGAAACAGGATGACCGCCACCGGAGGTTTTACCTTCACCGCCGCCCATCGGGTGATCAACAGGGTTCATTGCAACGCCTCTTACATATGGTCTTTTACCAAGCCACCTCGTTCTTCCGGCTTTTCCTAAATCAATGTTTTCCTGTTCAGCATTTCCAACAGATCCGTAAGTAGCCGTACATTCAAGCCGGATCATTCTAACCTCACCTGAGGGCATCTTCAGCTGTGCGTAATCGCCTTCTTTCGCTAAAAGCTGAATCGAGGTTCCTGCGCTTCTTCCTATCTGACCGCCTTTACCAGGTTTAATTTCAACGTTATGAACAAAACTTCCTAAAGGCATTTCTTTCAGCGGCAATGAATTGCCTACTGAGATTTCGCTGCCTGAACCGGATGTTACAGTGTCGCCAACCTTTAACCCTTCAGGAGCAAGTATGTAGCGTTTTTCGCCGTCAGCATAATGCAGCAGAGCGATTCTGGATGTCCGGTTTGGATCATATTCTATTGAGAATACTTTTCCCGGAACGCCTTTTTTGTCTCTTTTAAAGTCGATTATTCTGTATCTTCTTTTGTGACCGCCTCCAATGTGACGGGCAGTTACTCTCCCTTTATTATTCCTCCCGCCGCTTTTTCTTAAGGCAGTGGTAAGTGATTTTTCAGGAGTCGTTTTCGTGATTTCTTCAAAAGAAGATTTGGAACTGAATCTTGATCCTGGAGTAACCGGTTTTAGTTTTTTAATAGCCATTTATAAAATCCTTATTCTCACTAAACTTGCTCAAACAATTCTATTGTTTCACCTTCTTTTAAGGTTATTAACGCTTTTTTATATTTCGCTGTTTTTCCAGTAAACCTTCCGCTTTTTCTGAATTGCGTCTTGGTTTTTCCGCTGTAGTTTATTGTTTTCACTTCAGTTACGTGAACATTAAATTTTTGTTCAATCGCCTTAGCAATTTCAACTTTATTTGATTTTGGATTTACTATGAATCCGTATTTACCAGCCTGATCGGCTGAAATATTTGTCATTTTTTCGGTAATAAGCGGACGAATTAAAATGTTATGCATCAGCTTACCGCCTTTCCATTGTTCTCAAAAGTTTTAGTAATTGTGTTAACCGCGCTTTCCTGCAAAACCAGTATCTGGTTATTTAGTATATCATAAGTTGATGCTTTATCAGCCTCGAGTACTTTAACTTTAGGAATATTTCTCCCTGATCTGTAAACAGTGCTCTGGTTGCCGTTGGTCAGCAATAATACTTTTTTTCCGCCGGCATTGAGAGCAGTAAGAATTTGAACAAAATCTTTGGTTTTGGGAGATTCGAAATTGAAATCTTCCACAACCATTAATTGCTCATCTTTTACTTTCGAGCTTAAGGCAGAAATCCTTGCAAGTTTTTTTACCTTTTTAGGCAAGTCCTCGCGGTAATCTCTTGGCCTGGGACCAAAAATAGTTCCGCCGCCAACCCATAATGGAGAGCGGGATGTGCCTGCACGAGCACCGCCTCTTCCCTTTTGTTTCCATGGTTTCTTACCGCCGCCTCTTACCTCGCCTCTTTCTTTAGATTTGTGAGTTCCCTGCCTCTGGTTAGAGAGATAAGATTTCACAGATAAGTACATTGCGTGGCTATTCGGTTCCATTCCGAATATTTCATCAGACAATTCTATTTGCCTGCCTGTAGAAGAACCATCTGCTTTTAATACATCAATTTTCATTTTATTACCAAAATTGCTTCTGTTTTGTTAGCCTTACGACTTAAAAAGTTCGACATATGAATTTACTGCTCCCGGAACAGCACCTTTAATAAGGATGATATTCTGATCTGGGATAATCTTTATTACTTTGAGGTTGGAGGTTGTTACATTTTCATAACCTTTTCTTCCTGCCATCCTCTGTCCTTTAAAAACTCTCGAAGGATAAGAACTTGAACCAATTGAACCGGGAGCTCTTAATCTATCGCTCTGTCCGTGGGTTGTTCCTCCAACACCTCCGAAACCGTGTCTTTTCATTACTCCCTGGAAACCTTTGCCTATACTTCTTCCTCTGACCTTAATTTTTTCGCCTTCTTTGAATAAATCGACCTTCACCTCATCACCAATCTTATATTCAGAGATGGCAGCAAATTTAAACTCCATTAATATAGCGGCTGGGGTTAGATTATTCTTTTTGTACTGACCCGATACAGGTTTGGACACATTCTTTTCTTTGCGTTGCCCGAATCCAAGCTGTAAAGCTTCGTAACCGTCTTTTTCTTTAGTACGGATCGAAACTATTTTACATGGACCTGCCTCTATAACTGTTACAGGGATTAAGTCTCCCTGAGCGTCAAAAACGCTCGACATTCCTATTTTCTTACCAATAATTCCGGACATCTTAACTCCGATAATCTTTAAAGCTTAATCTCGATATCCACTCCAGCAGGGATATCAAGCTTACTCAGTGAATCAACTGTTTTATTATTTGAATTATGAATATCTATAATTCTCTTATGAGCCCGTGTTTCAAACTGTTCACGTGATTTCTTGTCAACGTGCGGAGATCTTAATACTGTATAGACCGTTCTCTTTGTTGGAAGCGGAATTGGTCCCGATACTACAGCACCCGTACTTCTAACAGTCTTTATAATCTTTTCAGTCGATTTATCGATCAGGATATGATCGTACGATTTCAATTTGATTCTTATCTTCTGACCAGGCACTTTTAATAATCTCCTTTGTTTTCAACACACAAAAAGGGAGTTCAGGAACTCCCTTTATGAGCGGTTCTTATTTAATTATTCTATAATCTTAGTTACAACTCCCGAGCCGACAGTTCTTCCGCCTTCACGGATAGCGAACCTTAATCCATCTTCCATAGCAATTTCAGAAATCAGATCAACCGATAACATTACTCTGTCGCCCGGCATAATCATCTCAGTTCCTTCAGGTAAAGTAGCAACACCAGTTACGTCAGTAGTTCTGAAATAGAACTGGGGCCTGTAGCCGTTAAAGAACGGTGTATGACGGCCGCCTTCATCCTTTGAAAGGATGTAAACTTCACCCTGGAATTTTTTGTGGGGAGTGATTGAGCCGGTTTTGGCCAGAACCATTCCTCTTTCGATTTCATTCTTATCAACACCTCTTAAAAGAATACCGGCATTGTCACCAGCCATAGCAGCATCAAGTTCTTTTCTGAACATTTCGATACCTGTAACAACTGTTTTCTTGTGTACGCCTAATCCGATAAGTTCAACTTCTTCCTGAATTTTAACCTGTCCTCTTTCTACTCTTCCGGTAGCTACTGTACCGCGGCCTGTAATTGAGAAAACGTCTTCTACAGGCATTAAGAAAGGTTTATCTGAATCTCTTGGGGGTAATGGAATATACTCGTCAACAGCCTTCATAAGCTCCCAGATACACTCGAGTCTCGGATCATCGATGGCAGCATCACTTGAAGCAGCTTCTAAAGCCCTTAAAGCAGAACCGCGTATTATCGGCGTTTCATCACCCGGGAATTCATATGAATTAAGAAGATCTCTAAGCTCAACATCAACAAGTTCAAGCAGTTCCTCATCATCAACCATATCAACTTTGTTCATGAAAACAACTATTTTTGGAACTCCTACCTGCCTGGCTAAAAGTATATGCTCCCTGGTCTGCGGCATAGGACCATCAGTAGCCGCTACAACAAGTATTGCACCGTCCATCTGTGCAGCACCGGTAATCATATTCTTTACATAATCAGCATGTCCGGGACAGTCAACGTGAGCATAGTGCCTGTTCTCAGTTGAATATTCAACGTGAGCAGTCGCAATTGTTATACCTCTTTCTCTCTCTTCAGGAGCGTTATCTATACTATCAAATGTTCTTATTTGTGATAAGCCCTTTTTTGCAAGAGCCATAGTGATGGCAGCCGTTAATGTAGTTTTACCATGATCCACGTGACCGATTGTTCCTATATTAACGTGAGGCTTACTCCTATCAAATTTTTCTTTTGCCATCTAATTATCTCCTTTAATTTTTTTCTTTTATTTAAAATTGTCAAACAGTTATTGATTTTTTTCCTAATGATTTTTCTGCAATCTCATCCGCGATTGATTTCGGGACTTCAGAATAATGGGCAAACTGCATTGTATAAATTGCACGTCCTTGTGTCATTGATCTTAACACAGTCGCGTAGCCAAACATTTCGGATAGGGGTACGGTAGACTTAATTACCTGAGCGTCTTTTCTGGCCGAGAAACCTTCAATTTTCCCGCGGCGTGAATTAAGATCGCCCATTACATCACCCAGGTACTCCTCGGGTGTTACCACTTCAACATCCATAATAGGTTCTAACAGAACCGGTTTGGCTTTCCTGGCTCCTTCTTTAAAAGCAATGGAACCGGCAACTTTAAATGATATTTCATCAGAATCGACATCATGATATGAACCATCATAAAGTTTAGCTCTGACATCAACTACCGGGAACCCGGCAATTACACCGTTTCTCATAGCTTCCTGGATACCTGCTGAAACAGCTGGTATATATTCTTTTGGAACTGTGCCTCCGACGATACCGTTAATAAACTCATATCCTTTTCCTGGTTCATTGGGACCAAGCTCTATCCAGACATGACCATACTTTCCTCTACCGCCGGATTGTTTAATAAATTTGCCTTCTGCATTAACTGTTTGGGTGATAGACTCCCTGTAAGCAACCTGGGGTTTACCAATATTAGCTTCAACCTTAAATTCTCGCTTCATCCTGTCAACAAGGATCTCAAGATGAAGCTCACCCATACCGCTTATAAGTGTCTGACCTGTTTCTTCATCAACTTTAACTCTGAAAGTTGGATCTTCATCAGATAATTTAGTAAGTGAATCAGACAGTTTATCCTGATCTGCTTTGGTCTTTGGCTCAATTGCAATCTGGATAACCGGTTCCGGAAATACAATTTTTTCAAGAACCACGGGATCTTCTTCAGAACATAACGTATCACCGGTCTTTGTAAATTTTAATCCTACCGCAGCTGCTATATCTCCTGCTCTAACTTCATCAATTTCTTCACGATGGTTTGCATGCATCTGCAGCAGACGGCTTATTCTTTCCTTCTTTCCGCTTACAGCATTATAGATGTATGAACCTGCTTTCAATGACCCAGAGTAAACTCTGAAGAATGTAAGCTTTCCTACATAAGGATCATTCATAATTTTAAATGCCAGCGAAGTAAATTTTTCGTTTTCGTCTATTTTTCTCTTTACAAGATCATTTATTCCGATATGATGAGCTTCTATATCTTTGAAATCAATCGGTGCAGGCAGAAAATCAACAACGCTGTCAAGGAGTTTCTGTACACCTTTATTCTTGAAAGCTGAACCGCATAAAACAGGAATTATCTTTAAATCTATCGTAGCTTTTCTTAATACTGCTTTTACTTCGTCTTCTGTTATTTCTTTTCCTTCAAGATATTTCTCAAGCAGTTTGTCGTCTTCGTCTGAAACAGCTTCCAGCATTTCGGTTCTGTATTTGTTAGCTAGCTCAAGAAGATCGTGAGGAATTTCTATCTCATCAAAGGTAGCGCCAAAAGTTTCCTCGTGATACATCCTTGCTTTGAATGATATCAGATCAATAACTCCGGAGAATAGATCACCTTCACCTATTGGTAAATTGATCGGAACTGCGTTTGCTGCAAGCCGGTCTTTCATCATCTGAACAGCATTAAAGAAATCGGCGCCTGTTCTGTCCATTTTATTGATGAAAGCAATCCTCGGAACCTTGTATTTATCAGCCTGTCTCCAGACGGTTTCAGACTGAGGTTCAACACCGCCTACCGCACAAAAAAGTGCAACGGCTCCATCCAGAACTCTTAATGATCTTTCAACTTCAACTGTGAAATCCACGTGTCCGGGTGTATCAATAATATTTATCTGATGGTCATTCCACAAACATGTTGTTGCTGCGCTGGTTATCGTAATTCCGCGTTCTTTTTCCTGTTCCATCCAATCCATGGTTGCAGCGCCGTCATGTACTTCACCAAGCCGGTGTAAACGGCCGGTATAAAATAGTATACGCTCGGTAGTTGTGGTCTTACCGGCGTCAATATGAGCCATAATACCTATATTTCTAACTTTTTCTATCGAATGCTTGCCTGACATTTATTACCTGATCTTTTTCTGTTTATAATTATCTGTTCTTGATTTCATTATCCGTTACCATTTAAAGTGGGCAAAAGCTTTGTTCGCTTCAGCCATTTTGTGCGTATCTTCTTTTTTCTTAACTGCAGATCCTTCGTTATTTGAAGCAGCAATTAATTCAGCAGCCAGTCTGCCTGACATAGATTTCTCGCTTCTTGCTCTGGCATAGGTTTTAAGCCATCTCATCGCAAGAGCTGATCTTCTTTCAGGTCTGACTTCAGTCGGTACCTGGTATGTTGCACCGCCAACCCTCCGGCTCCTTACTTCTATAAGAGGCTGAGTGTTATTTATTGCTTTCTTGAAAATTTCAAGTCCCGGTTTTTTGGTTCTTTCTTCAATTATTTCGAAAGCTACGTATACAACATCTCTTGCTTTTGATTTTTTACCATCGAACATGAGTGAGTTTATGAACCTTGCAACAAGTATATCGTTAAACTTGGGGTCCGGTTTTACAAATCTTTTTTCTGCTCTTTTCTTTCTCATAGATTATTTTGCTTTTGGTTTTTTAGCACCGTATTTGGATCTTCCTTTTTTTCTGTCTTCAACACCGCTGGTATCAAGTGTGCCTCTGATAATATGATACCGTACTCCCGGCAGATCTTTAACTCTACCGCCTCTGATCAGAACGATCGAGTGTTCCTGAAGATTGTGCCCTTCACCAGGAATGTAAGCTGTAACTTCCATACTGTTGGTCAATCTTACCCTGGCTACTTTCCTTAAAGCAGAATTCGGTTTTTTGGGAGTAGTTGTATAAACTCTTGTGCATACTCCTCTTTTCTGGGGACACGCTTCAAGCGCCGGAGCCTTATTCTTAGCTAAAATCTGCGTTCTGCCTTTACGTACTAACTGGTTTATTGTGGGCACAAATTTCTCCTGAATCTTGTCTATCTAAAAAAATTTCAGACTTCAAATATAGTTGTTATGTTAAAATTAGTCAAGAAATACCGTAGAAATACTTATTCTTTTTGGAATAGCAAATGCAAAAAAAATCCGGCTCGCTTTGATTAGTGAGCCGGATGATTAAACAGCTCAGATAACGGTTATGCCTGGACCTCTTTTTCCGCTTCTTCCGCAACAGATTCCTCCGTTTCGGCTTCAGTTTCCAAAGATTTAAGGATAAGGTTATGGTATTTTTTCAAGCCTGTACCTGCAGGAATCAGGTGACCCATAACCACGTTTTCTTTAAGTCCTAACAGGTGATCAACCTTAGCTTCGGTTGCAGCATTGGCCAGTACTTTGGTGGTTTCCTGGAATGAAGCTGCGGATATGAAGCTTTCAGTCGATAAAGCAGCCTGGGTTATACCTAATAAAACATGCTCAAAAGTCGCCGGTTCTGCATCACGGGAAACAATTGGTTTCTTGCTTTTCTTTTTAAGATCGGCATTTATTTCCCTAATCTTTGCTTTCGGTATTAACTGACCATCTTTGTATCTTGAATCTCCCTTGTCCTCAATAAATGCCATCGAGGATACGGTATTGTTCTCTTCTATGAATTCATTTCTATCAACAATATCCTCTTCCAGAAAACGGGTATCTCCGGGAGAAACAATTTTAATTTTCTGGAGCATTTGTCTTACAATAACTTCAATATGCTTATCATTGATCTTAACACCCTGCAAACGGTAAACATCCTGTATCTCGTTTACCAGGTATTCCTGTACGGCACTGGTACCTTTAATTTTCAGGATATCGTGAGGGTTGATCGGTCCGTCAGTTATTTTTTCGCCGGCAGGAATCTCATCATTTTCCTGAACCAGGATATGTTTTCCTAACGGAACATTGTATTTTTTCTCATCTGATCCATCCGGAGCAGTAACTATTATTTCGCGTGAACCTTTCTTCCGGGCTCCGAATTTTACAGTTCCTTCAATTTCGGAAACGATTGCAGGTTCCTGGGGACTCCTTGCTTCAAATAGTTCAGTTACCCTGGGAAGACCGCCGGTGATATCACGGCTCTTCGTCTGCTGTTTGGAAATTTTTGCAAGGATGGTACCTGCCGGAACAGTTTCTCCTTCCTCAACGGAAAGATACGATCTGGTCGGAAGGTTAAATGATTTCCTTACTCCATCTGCGGTCTCGACCGCAATACTCGGTGTCAGGTTTTTATCTTTTGATTCTATTACAACTTTCTGAACGTGACCTGTCTGCTCATCTGTAACCTGCTGAAGGGTTATTCCGTCAATCAGATCTACAAATTTGACCAATCCGGGCATATCAGTTAAAATAACAGCATTATATGGATCGTGATTATATAACGGCTGACGTTTCTTTACCTTGCTTCCGTCATTGATGATCAGTTCGGCACCGTAAGGAACATCGTATTTTTTCAGCTGACGATTATTGTCATCATAAATACCGATAACTCCTCTGCGGCCGGTTACAACTTTGACCATACCGTAAAAATCAGATTTTTCAACAAAGGTAATTCGTTCAAATTTAACAATACCTTCCGTATTTGTTTCTACCTGAGATTGGCTTGCAATTCTTGATGAAGTACCGCCAAGGTGGAAAGTTCTTAATGTAAGCTGTGTACCGGGTTCACCAATCGACTGAGCAGCAACTATTCCTACGGCTTCTCCGATCTCAACACTCTTACCTGTGGTTAGGTTTCTGCCGTAACATTTTGCACAAACCCCGCGTTTGGCTTCACATGTAAGTACTGTTCTTATATAAACTGAGTCAATATTGGAATCTTCAATTTTCTCGGCTATATCTTCTGTGATCAGTTCGCCGGCAGGGATAATTATTTCATCGGTCCGGGGATCATAAACATCCTCCTGCGCAACACGGCCAGTTATTCTTTCTCCAAGTGGTTCTCTTTCCTGTTCAACATCCTTCAGTGCAGTAATTTCAATACCGAGGATTGTTCCGCAGTCTATTTCACGGATAATAACATCCTGGGAAACATCAACCAGCCTTCTGGTAAGGTAACCTGCGTCTGCAGTTTTTAATGCGGTATCTGCCAGTCCTTTTCTTGCACCGTGTGTAGATATGAAGTATTCGAGTACCGAAAGACCTTCTTTGAAGTTGGCCACAATTGGGTTCTCGATGATTTCACCGGCCTGACCGGATAATGTTTTCTGAGGTTTCATCATCAAACCTCTCATACCAGCAAGCTGTTTAACCTGATCCTGTGAACCTCTCGCACCTGAATCAACCATCATATGAAGAGAGTTGAAACCGCTGTTGTTGGCTTTTAATTTTTCCATTAGAGCACGCGCAACATCATTGGTCGTATGAGTCCAGACGTCAATAATCTTGTTATAGCGTTCTGCATCTGTGATAACACCTTGTTCGTGTTCGTTCAGAATCGCTTCAACTTTTTTATTTGCCTTACCTATTAGATCTATTTTTTCTTCGGGTATGATCATATCGCCGTAGCTGACGGATAATCCTCCCGCTGTTGCATATCTGAATCCAGTATCCTTAAGATCATCAAGGAATTTGGCTGTAACCTTATTCCCTAATTTGAGGAACATCTGCCCGATGAATCCGCCGAAGGTTTTCTTGATTAGAAGTTGATTAAAGTAACCCATTTCCTTCGGAACTATCTGGTTGAAGATAACTCTTCCGGTTGTGGTTTCAGTGAACTCGCCGTTTATTTTTACTTTAATCTTTGCATGTAATCCTATTACTTTTGAGTTATAAGCAACAATTACTTCCTCGGTAGAACCGAATACCATTCCTTCACCTTTTTCACCCTCGCGGTATTTGGTGAGATAATAGCATCCCAGTACGATATCCTGTGTAGGAACAACAATAGGACTACCGTTCTGCGGTGAAAGAATATTGTGACTGCTCAGCATTAAAAGTGCAGCTTCAAGCTGTGCTTCATATGAGAGCGGTACGTGAACGGCCATCTGATCACCGTCAAAATCGGCGTTGAATGCGGTACATACCATCGGGTGAAGCTGTATAGCCCGCCCGTCAATCAGCGTCGGCTGAAATGCCTGGATGCCTAACCGGTGAAGCGTCGGTGCACGGTTTAATAAAACAGGGTGTCCTTCGATTATTTTGGCAAGAATATCCCATATAATCGGATCTTTTCTGTCAACAACCTTCCTTGCACTTTTAACTGTTTTATTATGCCCTCTTTCAATAAGCTTCCTGATTATGAAGGGCTTGAATAGCTCAACCGCCATGTCTTTTGGAAGTCCGCATTGGTGAAGTTTCAGCTCGGGACCAACTACAATTACTGAACGTCCCGAATAATCAACTCTTTTACCAAGCAGGTTCTGACGGAAACGTCCCTGCTTTCCTTTAAGCATATCGCTTAATGATTTCAATGGGCGGTTGTTGTCGCTTCTTACAGCACTTCCTCGTCGTGAGTTGTCAAATAATGCGTCAACAGCTTCCTGGAGCATTCTTTTTTCATTACGAAGGATAACTTCAGGAGCCTTAATATCAATTAATCTCTTTAACCTGTTATTCCTGATGATTACTCTTCTGTATAAATCATTAAGATCAGAAGTTGCAAACCTTCCTCCTTCTAATGGAACCAGTGGACGAAGTTCAGGCGGAATTACCGGGATGTAGCTTAACACCATCCATTCCGGTTTATTAGGTACTTTAAATTCTTCTTCTTTGAAGGATTCTAAAACTCTTAATCTTTTAAGAATATCAGATTTTTTCTGTTGTGAAGTCTCTTCTTTCAGCTGGGCTCTTAATTCTTTTGATAATGTTTCCACATTGGTTTGTTTTAACATTTCTTTAACAGCTTCACCGCCGATTTTCGCAACAAATTTCTTGGGATCATCGTCGTCAAGTTTTTCATTTCCAGCCGGAAGTGAGTTTAATACCTCGAAATACTGATCTTCGGAAATTAAATCTTTCTTGCTCAGACCGGTAGGTCCCGGACTGATAACAACATACGATTCATAATAAATGATTTTCTCTAATTCTTTGAGACTTATACCCAGTATGTTGCCGATCTTAGAAGGTTGCGCTCTGAAGAACCATATATGTACAACCGGGACAGCAAGTGCAAGGTGTCCCATCCTTTCACGGCGAACACTCTTTTGGGTAACTTCAACGCCGCATCTGTCACAAATAATACCTTTATATCGTATTCTTTTGTACTTACCGCAGAAACATTCCCAGTCACGGGTAGGCCCGAATATTTTTTCACAGAAGAGGCCGTCCTTTTCAGGGCGGAATGAACGATAATTAATTGTTTCCGGTTTTGTAACTTCACCATAAGATCTTGTAAGAATGTCATCGGGACTGGCAAGACTTATTGTGATACTGTTTATATCACGCATTGCATTTTCTTGAATTCTAAAAGCCATTTTTTATCTCCTAATTTCTAAGTGAAAAATTGTTCTTATGGTGTTAATTAATTTTGATTTCAAGGCTAAGTCCCTGAAGCTCTTTAATTAACACATTGAACGATTCAGGAATATTCGGTTCCTGCAGGTTTTCACCTTTCACTATTGCTTCATATACTTTTGCTCTACCGGCAACATCATCACTTTTAACTGTCAGAATTTCCTGTAGAATATGGGCGGCGCCGTAACCTTCGAGAGCCCAGACCTCCATTTCGCCAAATCTCTGACCGCCGAACTGGGCTTTTCCGCCTAGCGGCTGCTGTGTGATCAATGAGTATGGTCCAATCGACCTGGCATGAATCTTATCATCTACAAGGTGGCTGAGTTTCAGCATATAGATATATCCGCAGGTGACTTTCTGATGAAATTTCTCCCCGGACCTTCCATCGAACAGCGTCGTTTTACTTCCTTTTTCCAGGCCTGCTTTTTCCAGCCATTCATCAACATCCTCTACCTTGGCGCCATCGAATATAGGTGTAGCGAATTTAAGTCCCAGTACTTTTCCTGCCCAGCCTAATGCAGTTTCATACAGCTGACCAAGGTTCATTCTTGAAGGTACACCAAGAGGATTGAGAATAATATCAACAGGAGTACCATCCGGAAGGAACGGCATATCTTCTGAAGGAACTATTTTAGCTACCACACCTTTGTTACCGTGACGGCCTGCCATTTTATCTCCAACTGAGAGTTTACGTTTTTTAGCAACGTAAACTTTAGCAAGCTGTACTATTCCCGGCGGTAATTCATCTCCGCTGGTGATTTTGATTTTTTCTCTCTTATACTCCTCTTCAAGTTCGGCAAGTACATCAAAATAATTTTTGTAAACTGTATTGATGTGTGAATTCAATTTTTTGGATTCAAACCAGTCGAGGGTATAATCCAGTTTCGTTACATCTTCCATAGAGGAGAATGTTGTATCTTTTATCCCGGTCCCGCTTCTTAGTACGATGCTTCCATCCAGATCGCGGATGCCGGTAGTCGTGTTTCCATCTGTCAGCCGGGTAAGCTTATCGATCAGCTTGTTGTAATGCTCGGTTATCTTTGTATGATGTTCCTGTTCAAGGTTATCAAGCTGCTTCTTTTCCACTTTCTTTGATTCATTATCTCTTCTTTTACGGCTGAATAATCTTGTCTTAATTACAGTTCCTTTTAATCCGGGAGGCGCTTTCAGGGATGCATCTTTTACATCACCTGCCTTGTCCCCGAATATAGCTCTTAATAATTTTTCCTCCGGGGTCGGATCGGTTTCACCTTTTGGAGTTATTTTTCCAATGAGGATATCGCCTTCTTTAACCTCGGCACCTTCACGGATAATACCATTTTCGTCCAGATTCTTAACTGCTTCTTCGCTTACATTCGGGATTTCACGTGTTAACTCTTCTTCTCCTCGTTTTGTTTCCCGAACCTGGAGTTCAAATTCTTCAATATGAATTGAAGTGTAGACATCTTCGCTTACTACTCTTTCACTTATTATAATCGCATCCTCAAAGTTGTATCCGCGCCAGGGCATGAATGCTACCAGCACATTTCGGCCGAGAGCAAGTTCGCCATGATCTGTTGAAGTACCATCAGCAAGAACGTCGCCTTTTGTTATCTTCTGTCCTCCCATGACGATGGGTCGCTGGTTCACGCTCGTCTCCTGGTTTGTACCATGAAACTTAGTCAGGTGATAAGTGACGCTTTTTTTATCTATAAATGTTGTCAGAGCCTCTATACTATGCGGATTTATATCATAGTTTACTATTATTTTGGTTGCATCTACATATTCTATAGTTCCGTTTTCTTCGGCAATTATAACTGCCTTGGAGTCTGTCGCAACTTTCTTCTCCATACCGGTCCCTACTAATGGAGCTTCAGGACGAAGAAGAGGAACAGCCTGACGCTGCATGTTCGAACCCATGAGCGCCCTGTTAGCATCATCATGCTCGAGGAATGGAATCAACGCTGCGGCCGCGGAAACAATCTGGGCTGGGGCTACATCCATGTACTGAATATTTTCCGGTGTAACTATAGGGAATTCACCTTTAAGCCTTGATTTGACTCTTTCATTTAAAAATTTGCCTTGTTCATTAATCGGTGCATTTGCCTGGGCAATTGTAAATTGGTCTTCCTGCTCAGCTGTAAGGTATTCAACCTCTTCTGTTACTTTACCTTTGGTGACTTTCCTGTATGGAGTCTCAAGGAACCCATAACGGTTAACTCTTGCAAAAATTGTAAGAGATGAAATAAGACCTATATTCGGACCTTCAGGAGTTTCGATTGGACATAAACGGCCGTAATGTGTATAATGAACGTCACGTACTTCAAATCCGGCTCTCTCCCTTGTAAGACCTCCTGGCCCTAATGCCGACATTCTTCTCTTATGAGTCATCTCAGCAAGCGGGTTAGTCTGATCCATAAACTGCGATAACTGGTTTGTTCCGAAAAAGGCGTTTATTACACTGCTGATCGTTCTGGCATTTACCAGATCCTGAGGTGTAAAATTCTCGGTATCACGCATGTTCATTCGCTCTTTTATAGTTCTGGCCATACGTGCCATACCGATGTTAAACTGCTGACCTAATTGTTCGCCGACTGTCCTGATTCTCCGGTTGCCAAGGTGGTCAATATCATCGACCGATTGTTCTCCATTCCTTAACCTGATAATGTATTTCATTATTTCAATGATGTCTTCAACTGTAAGAATGGTCGTAGTTTCAGGAATATCAAGTTTCAGTTTATCATTCATTCTATGACGGCCGACGTCGCCAAGATCATATCGCTTATCATTGAAAAATAGTTTTTCAATTAATCCCTGGGCAGTATCAAGATCAGGAGCTTCGCCGGAACGTAACTGACGATAAATTGCAAATAATGCTTCTTCTTTGGTATGAGCAGTATCCTTGCGCAGAGTATTCAGGATGAGATCCTGTTCCGGGGATGTATTTGCAATAACCAGTTTTAAAGTGTCCAGTTCAATTTCTTTTAATCTTTCAATATCTTCCTCGGTCAGTTTGCTTTCCTTGGTCAGGAAAATTTCACCTGTAGACATATCGAAGATATCACTGGCAACTATTCTCCCAACGTAATCCTCGAGCTTTGCTTTCTTAACATTAATTTCTTCAATTAATTGAAAGAGGTTCAGAATATCATCATCGGAGGCATAACCTAATGCTCTGAGTAAAGTAGTGGCAGGAAATTTCTTCCTCCTATCAATATATACATACATTATATAGTTGATATCGGTAGCGAATTCAACCCACGATCCCCGAAGCGGAATGATACGGGCTGAATAAATTGGTGTCCCGTTGGGATGCACAGTTTGTGCGAATGCTACTCCCGGCGAGCGGTGGAGCTGAGAGACTACTACCCTCTCTGCACCATTAATAATAAAAGTCCCTTTTTCAGTCATAAACGGAAGATTACCAAGGTAAACTTCCTGCTCAACACTATTAACAAATTCTTCAGTTTCGGGATCTTTGGTGGAGAGGCGCAGTTTGCCTTTTAGAGGGGCAGAAAATGTCAGCCCTCTTTCCAGACATTCCTGCACAGAATATCTCGGTTTTTCGATATAATATTCAATAAAATCCAGCCGATAAATTTCTTTATTATCGAAAATCGGAAAATTAGATGAAAACACCTGCTGCAAACCTTTATTTTCCCGTTTTGCAGGAAGCACTCTCATCTGTATAAAATCTTCGAAAGAATCAGTCTGGATACTCAGAAGGTCAGGCGACTCGATTACACTCTCAATCCTACCGAAGGAAATTCTATTATTATTCAAAATATAAACCTCCTATTAATGTTCATAAACTACTTTCAGAGCAGAACCTTTAACAACGTGTACAAAAAAATATAAAAAGCAATAAGACGGACTTCACCCGTCTTACTACTTTAGGAAAATTATTTAGTATTATGTGTGATTTACTTTATCTGAACGGTTGCACCAGCTTCTTCAAACTCTTTTTTGAGTTTTTCAGCTTCGTCTTTTGACACACCTTCTTTTACAGGCTTTGGAGCGGTATCAACAAGGTCTTTGGCTTCCTTAAGTCCTAATCCTGTATGAGCTCTAACGACTTTAATAACGTTGATCTTCTTATCTCCGACAGTCTGAAGTATAACGTCAAATTCAGTCTGTTCTTCAACTGCTGCAGCTCCGCCGCCGGCTGCAGGAGCTCCTGCCATTACCATTGGTGCCGCGGCTGTTACGCCAAACTCTTCTTCCAGAGCTTTTTTTAATTCAGCTGCTTCTAACAGAGATAATCCTTTTATCTTCTCAACTATTTCTGCTACTTTTTCGGCCATTTTTTATTTCTCCTAATAATTTTTTTTCTTAATTAAACTTATGCTGCTTCACGCTTGGAAATCTCATCGATTACGCTTACGAGATCTCTCATAACAGCATTAATTGCTCCGACTATACCGGACGCAGGTGCATTCAGACTACCCATTATACTTGCAATTATTTCTTTCTTTGAAGGGAGAGAAGCCAGTTCATTCAAACTGCTCCCATCATAGTATTGCTCTTCGATATAACAGGCTTTTAATGAAAGTTTCTGAATGGTATCAAAATACTTTTTGATCACCTTTGCTGGAGCAACCGGGTTATCAGCAGTTGCAAAAGCATACCCGGTCATTCCAATTAAATGATCGGACAGTTTTGCGTATTTACCGCTATCATCGAGGGCTCTCTTAAATAAAGTATTTTTGAATACTTTGTATTTGATTCCCTCTTTCCTGAACTCAGTACGGATATTATTAATATCTGAAACTGTTATCCCGGAATAATCGGTAAGATATACTGCATTGGAGTTATCGATTAACTCTTTAACTTCACTTACTATATCTACCTTTTCATTCTTTTTCATTTTTCTCCCGTATCAGATTTTTAGTTAATCGGATCGGCCAGAAGCATTCTTGAGTGCGTAAACTTTTAATGTTGTGCAACTTCTTCTTTGCTGATCTTTAATCCAGGACCCATGGTACTGGAAAGATAAATACTTTTAATATACTGACCTTTGGCAGATGCCGGCTTCAATTTTACTATAGTATTCAGAAAAAGCTCTGGCATTCTCTGCTAATTTTTCAGCTTCAAAATTCATTTTACCAATCGATGTGTGCACGATTCCGGCTTTTTCAACTCTGAAATCGATCTTGCCTGCTTTAACTTCTTTAACCGCTGTGGCCACATCCTGGGTTACCGTACCGCTCTTAGGGTTAGGCATTAAACCTTTAGGACCGAGTATCCTTCCAAGTTTTCCAAGTTCACCCATTGAATCCGGAGTAGCAACGATTACATCAATATCAGCCCAGCCGCCTTTTATTTTTTCCAGGTATTCTTCAAAGCCTGCAAAATCTGCTCCTGCATCAAGAGCATCCTGGGCTTTTCCGCCCTTGGCTATAACCAGCACTTTTACTTCCTTGCCGGTTCCATTCGGCAGCGTAACTGTTCCTCTGACCATCTGATCAGCATGCCTCGGATCTACCCCAAGCCTTACAGCACAATCAACTGATTCGGTAAACTTAACTTTAGAATTTTCCTTAAGCGCCTGTACGGCATCTATAATAGAATATTCTTTTTTGGAGTCTACTGATTTAATTATCTCTTTATTTCTTTTTGAATTTTGCATTGCTATACCATTTAATAATTTTTTTATTCTTCTACCGTTATTCCCATACTTCTTGCGGTTCCGGCTACCATGCTCATTGCATGGTCCATATCAAATGCATTCAAATCCGGCATTTTTAATTCTGCAATTTCCTTAACCTGGGCCTGGGTTACCTTTGCCACTTTGTTTCGGTGCGGTTCCGCTGAACCTTTTTCTATTTTGGCCGCACGTTTCAGTAATACTGCAGCCGGAGGGGTCTTTGTTATAAAAGTAAAAGATTTATCTGTGAAAACAGTTATTACGACAGGGATTATCAGCCCATCTTTATCCTGAGTCCTTGCATTAAACTGCTTGCAGAACTCCATTATATTCACACCTTTTTGTCCTAATGCAGGACCTACCGGCGGTGAAGGGTTAGCTTTGCCGGCGGGAATTTGTAATTTAATGAATCCACTTATTTTCTTTGCCATAGTATATACCTATCGGATAAAATTATTTTTCTAATTCTGCTTGAACGAAATCAATTTCAACCGGAGTTTTTCTTCCGAAGATTGAGACCATTACCTTTATCTTCATTTTTTCTTCGTTCACTTCCTGAACGGTTCCGGTAAAGTTGTTAAATGGGCCGTCTATTATTTTAACCAGGTCGCCGTTTCTGAAAATGGTTTCCATTCTTTCACTGCTTTCGTCCTGTGAAATACGACCTACTATCCTTTTAACTTCTTCAGGCTGTAACGGGTTTGGATTATTTCTCGTTCCAAGGAATCCCATTACTGATGGAGTATTAAGGATAAATTCCTTAACCTGGTTGTCAAGATCTGCATTTACCAGGATGTAGCCTGGAAAAAAATTCTTTGTTTTGCTTTTCTTTTTGCCGTCTTTTACTTCAAACACTTTTTCCATCGGGACAAGGATTTCCTGAATTTTGGCACGAAGCTGCTCATTGTCGCCAAGCTCATTCTCGAGAAGAGTTTTAACTTTGTTCTCGTGACCGGAAAATGTTCTAACTACGTACCATTTATATTCCATAATTAACGCTTACTAAAAAATTCCTTTGAATATTTGATTTATAGCCATATCTATAATGTAAGTAAAAGCAGCAATTACCAGACACACAACAATAACCACCACTGTTGATTCTTTAAGTTCCTCAGTAGTCGGCCAGGTTACCTTTTTCATTTCTTTAACTACATCATTAAAGAAATTGACAATTTTTTCTTTCATTTCAGAAGACTTTCCTAAATTAACTCTTGCACGTCAGGAGGGACTCGAACCCCCAACCTGCGGTTTTGGAGACCGCTGCTCTAGCCAATTGAGCTACTGACGTAGCAAACTCATTTTGTTTCTTTATGTGTAGTATGCTTTTTATCCCAGCGGCAGTATTTCTTAAATTCAACGCGTGCTGGATGCAGTCTCTTATTTTTAGTGGTAGTGTAATTTCTTCTTTTACACTCCGTGCATTCTAGTGTTATTATTTCTCTCATGGTATTAAATTGTTAGGTTGTCTAAAATTTACTTTCTTTACTCGCTATATATCAAATAGATTGCATTCTTAATCTTGGTCTGCTCGCATTTCCTCAATTTATCAAATCCTTCGCATTTCTTGAGCTGACGACCGGGATTGAACCGGTGACCTCATCCTTACCAAGGATGTGCTCTACCAACTGAGCTACGTCAGCAGCAGTTCAAGAGCGGGAGATCCCGTTCTACGGGATGACAATTCTGCAGAGCGGGATGACTCTGTCTCTTTCTTCGGAATGTATTAAATACCTTTATCCGACTTAAGAAATCTTCCCGTCTGACAGCTTTATTCCTCGTGTCAAACTCTTCAAAATAAATAAGAACCATAAGAACCAGGGGTTGGTTTCGTTTTGTCCTTTTGAGCCGTAATTATAAACAGATTTTTTCGGATGTTCGTCTTATAACTCATCGAGCGGGAGACGGGACTCGAACCCGCGACCAACAGCTTGGAAGGCTGTGACTCTAGCCAACTGAGTTACTCCCGCAGAATTTCATTCAAAATTTATAAGAACCTGCTTGCTCTTTACTAAGCAAAAAAATAAGGGAATTAATTTTCAATTAGTTATTCCCTTAACAAAATTTTTAGCTGTGGGCGGCGAGGGATTCGAACCCCCAAAGGCGTCAGCCAACGGATTTACAGTCCGCCCCGGCTCTCCAACTCCGGCGTCCGCCCAGTTTTCGAAACGAGCCACAAATATATTTCTATTTAAAATAAAAAGCAAATTAAAAAGTGGGATTATGTTGTGTTTTGTTAGAAAATCGAAACATTTCAGAAGTAGCGGGTTAATATAACCTTTATGTCGATTAATTGAAATGTCTTTTTGATGACACCGGGAAAGAAAGCCTGCTAAAGTGAAGCCTTAGTTCAGTGATTCCAGAGCTCTCTGTCAAGGCTGCGGTACTGTATCGCCTCGCTGATATGCTGAGGAAGAATATTTTCAGAATTTTCAAGATCTGCAATAGTACGGCTTACTTTGAGGATCCTGTCGTAAGCCCGTGCAGAAAATCCCAGTTTTGTCATTGCCATTTTCATTAATTCCGATCCTGCGGAATCCAGCCTGCAGAATTGCCTTATTTCCCTTGGTCCCATATCCCCGTTATTGAAAATGTTTTTTAATCCCCTGAACCGGTTTAACTGAACCTGCCTTGCAGTAATAACCCTCTCGCGGATAGCAGCTGAGTCTTCTCCTTTGCATTCTGAGGATAACTCTTTGTATTTAACTGCAGGAACTTCAATGTGAATATCAATTCTGTCTAGTAATGGTCCCGAAATTTTGGCCATGTATCTCTGGATCTGCGGTTGCGCACATGTACAGTCTTTGGTCGGATCTGTGTAATAACCGCAGGGACAAGGATTCATTGCGGCGGCAAGCATAAAATTCGCCGGAAATTCTAAGGAAAGCTTGGAACGACTGACCGTGACTTTTCCATCTTCAAGAGGCTGTCTCAGAACTTCCAGAACATTCTTTTTGAATTCAGGTAATTCGTCAAGGAAAAGTACCCCGTAATGTGCGTAAGAAACTTCCCCCGGTCTCGGGAATGTGCCTCCTCCAACCAGAGCAGCATCCGAAACGGTATGATGCGGACTCCGGAACGGTCTTTCTGTCACAAGAGCCTGATCGCTTGACAGTATTCCTGCAACTGAATGAATTTTTGTTGTTTCGAGAGCTTCATCAAACGACATTGGCGGTAGGATTGAAGGTATCCGTTTTGCCAGCATGGTCTTTCCTGATCCCGGTGGTCCTATCATAAGAATATTATGCGAACCGGCCGCTGCTACTTCGAGTGCTCTTTTAACGTTCTCCTGCCCTTTTACGTCTGAAAAATCGAGATGGTACTGATTTACTCGTGAAAAAAGTTTATTGGTATCCGTTACTGATTTTGCTTTTTCTATCTCTCCGTTCAGAAATTGAATTACTTCAGAAAGATCCTCCATTCCATAGACATTAATTCCCTCAACGATCGAGGCCTCTAATGCAGAATCGGTCGGAAGGATGATCCTTTTTATTTCTTTTTTCTTCGCTTCTACAGCAATCGGTAATGCACCTTTAACAGGGCGCAGCTTTCCGTCAAAGGCAAGCTCTCCCAGGAACACGGTTCCTTCTAATTCAGATTGTTTTATAGTTTCAGTCGCGGCAAGCAGTCCGATTGCTATTGGCAGATCAAATGAGCTTCCTTCTTTTTTTATATCTGCCGGTGCCAGGTTTACGGTTATTTTTCTTCTTGGAAATTCCCACCCGTTATTTTTGATTGCAGTAGTAACCCTTTCCCTGCTTTCCCTCACGGCGTTATCGGGAAGGCCTACTATTGTAAAACAGGGGATTTGTTTTTCTACGTTGGTTTCAACTTCTACAAGGTATGCATCGATACCGAAAGTTGCGCTGGAATAAATTTTTGAAAGCATTGGCCCGTATTTATCAGGTAAATGTTATTGATACTTTAAATATAGAGTATAATAATAAAAAAGTAAATTGGTCTATTTGGTGAGGATCATTTTTTTTGTGTCGGAATAGTCAGGTGTTGAAACTTTGTATAGATAAATTCCTGAGGAAAGTTCTGAGGCGTCAAAAGAAAACTTGTGGTTTCCTTTAGTCAGGAATCCCTTGAATAATTTTGAAATTTCTTTGCCTTCAAGATTGTATACGGTTATCTCAACTTCGGAATCTTCCAGTAAATCAACTACAATGCTTGTACGCGGGTTAAAAGGATTAGGATAGTTCTGCTCGACGATAAAAGGTTCGGTGATTCCCTGCCCTATTTTAACCTGCGAAGAGTAGACAACTGAACCGTCAGTATTCAGCTGCTTAATTCTGTAATAAATGATGTCTGCAGATGCATCCCTTGCATCAAATAGTGAATATTTTTTTTCATAAGAATTATCCGCCTGAATTGATGCAACCTGCTGAAAATTTGAATTATTTATGGACTTTTCTAGCAGGTACGACTTCGCCTGTTTGTAATCGCCTCCGCTCCATGTAAGTTCATAAACGTTTGAGAGCATATTAATATTTAATTCGGGAGCCCTGGCAAATATAGGAGCATCGGATTTTTGAAAATTCAATAAATTGCCGGTTACATTCATTTTATCTTGCGTAGGATAAATCTCATCCTGGTTGTCGAAATTAAACTGGTATAATACTTTGGTCTTCCCGCCTATAAAATTCAGGTAGTTCATATTTGAAAAGTCTGTCCCCATATCGTTATTGAAGTCTATGAAGCGCAGAACATCAAGCTGGAATGATTTGTTTTCAGATTCGTTCTTAAATTTCCATTCTAAATCTTCCGCTTTTAACAAAGGGGGAATTGAATACTTTGCAATAAGTGTGCTTCCGCAGTAAATTCTCAAACTATTCTCTGTAAATGAAGTCAAAATGGAAAAGTGATACCAGGCGCCCCTGCTGAGAAAATAAGGATTAATGTTTTCCCTGCTGAACCTGTCCGGTGCATGTATCTCAACCATCTGGAAAGGATTAGTTGAAATGTCTATAAGTTTTTCTTCTGACAATTTGTTTATTATTTCAAGAAAATCAGTTTGCTTATTATTCAACTTTATCCAGAACTCGGTTAGCAGATTATTTACATCATCCCATCCAGGCATAATATTTAACGCTGAACCTCGAATTAATTGAATAGAATTCTCAGCAAAACGTTGAGGTTTGTAAAATTTCAGGTCCGCACTTACAAACTTGAGTGTGTCGTCTGCCATTAAATTATAGTTCGATTGGATATACCCTTCTGTCTGTCCGTCAGATTTTAATAGTCCGGAAAATTGAAAATTAGCCGTAACAGGATTATCAGCTTTCAGAGAAAATAACAGCTGAAAGTAATTATTAGGGCTGATTTTGTTTTTTATGAGATCAATCTCAGCTTTGTATACTTCCTCACCATTAAGATTTATTTGTCTGCAGGAAACAGGGATTACATCTGAAAATGTTCGTAATTCGAGATTTTTGAAATTTATTCTTTGGGATGGCTCAAAATATAGGATTAATTTATCTGCATCCGCGTAGGGATTCGAGGCAATTAGTGAAATATCAAAAGAGCCATTTAAGGCTATATTGTCAGGAAAACTTAGTTTGCAGCTGTTTTCCCGTGTTGTTTGACCGAAGATCGGGATTGCAGCGAATAACAGGAACAATATGTAGATTCTTTTATGCATGGGGAAGCGAAGTTAAGTACAAAAAAGAACTTCTTCAACTACTTGTAATTCCTGAGAAAATCAATCCTATCCTGAAGTTGGTGTACCGGTACCAGTAATTTATCTTTTCCGTATATTGCTTCTTCTCTGTTTGAAAAGGCTAATTCGTAATCTTTACTCATTACAATTGCTTCTTCAGGACAAACTTCCTCGCAAAAACCGCAAAATATGCAGCGGATCATATTGATTTCAAATTTTTCAGGATAACGCTCCTTCTCTCTCTCCGTTTCCCCGGCTTGAACTTCAATAGCCAGGGCAGGACAAACTCTGGAGCATAATCCGCAGGCCACACATCTTTCTTCACCATTTTCTTCCATTACCAGGACGGGCCGTCCGCGGTAGGAAGCAGCCGGTATGAATTTTTCCTCCGGATATTTCATCGTAAATTTGGGTTTGAACATATTCTTCAGCGTCAGGCTTAATCCTTTTACAATTTCCGGAATATAAATTCTTTCCCAAAAAGTTAAATCTTTCTGTCTTTTCTTATAGGCCATCAAATCTCCGAATTTTCAAAATCTTTATGGTTAATGAATAATCAAATAAGTATTTAAATTCAATGATTACTATAGCTTAAATACCATTATCAGGATTGCAACCCAGATAATATTTATTAAAGATAGCGGGAACATTACTTTCCATCCCAGGTTCATCAGCTGATCGTATCTGAATCGTGGTAAACTCCACCTTACCCAGATGAAAAAGAATAAGAGTGCTCCGACTTTAAGCATAAACATCAAGACCTGGATGAGAATCACCAGTCCGTTTGAGAGTCCAAGTGAATCTACATTTACAAATGGAAGATTGTACCCACCAAGGTAAAGAGTTACTATCATAGCACTGGCTATTATCATATTTGCGTACTCCGCCAGGAAAAATCCCGCAAACTTCATGCTGCTGTATTCTGTGTGAAATCCTCCCACAAGTTCGGGCTCGGCTTCGGGCAAATCGAAAGGTAAACGGTTCGTCTCTGCAAATGCAGAAACTACAAATGTTATGAACCCTAACGGCTGGATCCATGCATTCCACAAAAAAGCACCCTGCGACCCGACGATTGCATAAGGTCTTAATGATTCAGCAAGCAGTATGACTCCGCCTATTGAAAAACCCATTGAGATTTCGTACGATATCATCTGTGCAGAGGATCTGATCCCGCCAAGTAATGAGTATTTGCTTCCCGATGACCATCCGGCAAATGTAATCGCATATACTCCAAGGGAAGTTAAAGCAAGTACATAAAGAATTCCCATATTTATGTCTGCAACAACCATTGGGATCGAATAGCCGAATATATTGAGCGTACCTGCAATCGGGATCACCGCATATGTGGTAAAAGCTACAAATAAGGCGATAATAGGGGCCAGGGTATGTATGGGTTTATTGGCAATAACAGGAACTATATCTTCCTTTAATAATAATTTCAGCACATCTGCAAAGGGCTGTAGAACGCCCTCCCAGCCTACCCGGTTGGGTCCAAGCCTGTTCTGAGCCCAGGCACTGACTCTTCTCTCAAAGTATACCAGGTATGATACCGTTAAAAGCATAACGGTTACAATAATCAGAATTTTTATGAGACTAGTTATTATTATTTCCCAGATATTCACTGCAAAATTCTCCGTTAAGCTTTAACTGTTTCTTTTGTGAATTGTCCTCTTAATTGAGCACCAAGCTCACCTACATCATCGTAATCCAGTCCTTTAAATGCATCAATTGATTTTGTCATTTCATCAAAAACTTCTTCAGCCATCTCAAATTTCATTTTATTTCCGAGAGCATTTGAAAGCATTACCAGGATCTTCCAGGTTGAATAAACATCCCGTTTATTTTTTTCAGCCCACCGGTCGAACTTTGTTCCGAACTTATCAAGACGGCTGAGCATCATTCCTTCAAGAGCGCGATCGACATTCAAAGCTGCAACTGCAGGTCTTAGTCTCTGAACTCTCCCCTGGAAATTGACCATTGTCCCGTTCTTCTCAGCATAAGCAGCGGCAGGAAAAACGATATCGGCCAGTGCTGCTGTTTTGTTCATATTTGTTGCATGCATAATTTAATAGATCAAGTTTCGCAAAGATTTCTTCAAGTTCCGGTCTTTCGCTTACAAGATCATCTTCTATTAAATAAAGAGCCTTAATCTTCCCTCTTTTAATATTTTCAATTATCTGTTCGAAGTTTAACCCTCCTTTTGCAGGAACTATCCCTGCCAGTTCAGCTCCCAGGGAATTTGGAGTAATATCTTCCCTCCTGAGGATCTCGTCTTCGAAAGATGGATCGGTTTTTCTTAAGAAATCGATATTTTTTGAACCGCTGATACGTGCGAACTTGGCAAGAACATAATTATCTTCATTTGTTACATTGGGGGAACCGATGAAGGCGATCTCATCTTTATTATATTTTCTGAGTTCATTTGCAGCTGCAGAAACTGCATCTTCCATTGCTGCCGGGGTAAGTGAACCTTCTTTCCTTAAATAAGCACCGTTTACCCGGTCTTCAGCGTTAATGAATTTGAAAGTATTAATTCTTCCATGGTCACACATCCAGTAGCTGTTTACTTCTTCATTCTGCCTTGGGGTTAAACGAAGTACCAGGTTGTTCCGTACCCATAGTTCAGTGTTGCAGCCTCTTGCACAACCGGTGCAGATTGATTTTGTGGCCGACATATCCCAGACTCTTGCCTGGAACCTGAAGTCGCGGTTTGTTAATGCACCTACGGGACAAATATCGGTAGTATTCAGTGAGTAAGGATTATCCATTTCCTCTCCCGGGTATGTAACTATCGTTACCCGGTCTCCTCTCTTTACGAATGTCAGTTCAGGATCTTTTGCAATTTCATCGCAAAAACGAATGCAGCGTGAACATGAAATACATCTTTCTGCGTCGAACATTACATAAGGTCCGAGCGGAACTCTTTTGTCTTTATGATTCTTTTCTTCTACGAACCTGCTTTCACCCATACCATGCGAATATGCATAATCCTGAAGCTTGCACTCTCCGGCTTCATCGCAGATGGGACAATCAAGAGGGTGGTTGATAAGCAGGAACTCCATTACTGCATTCCTGGCCTTCAGTGCATTTTCAGAAGCTGTATGAACAACCATCCCATCGGCTGCTAATGTTGCGCATGCTATAACCAGCTTAGGCATTTTTTCTACTTCCACGAGACAAACACGACAGTTTCCTGAAACTGTTAATTTCGGGTGCCAGCAGAAATGAGGAATATTGATATCGTTATTCCTTGCTGCTTCTATTATTGTTTGTCCATGGGTGAAATCTATTTCCTTCCCATCTATTACTATTTTCGGCATTCTGAGTATTTACTCCTGAATTCTTTTATTTAATCTTATTTAAATTGAAATTTATTTGCCGACGGCTTCATGCTCTTCGATGAATTTCTCGGTGAAGCGGGCAATATTATTATATGCCTTCATCAGAATATCTTCAGGCGGCAGGAAGACTACACGGAAGTGATTGGAACCCGGACGCTGTCCGAATCCTGAACCAGGGACAACTACTACACCTGTTTCCCTGATAAGTTCTGCTACAAAAATATTATCCGGTGTATTTATATGAAGTTTCGGAAATGCATAAAATGCACCTTCCGGCTTAACACAGGAAATTCCCGGAATTGCATTCAGCATCTCAACCGTCATATCTCTTCTGGAAGTTAATTTCTTATTTGCAGTTACAAGATGCGACTGATCTCCCTCGAGCGCTGTCGGTATAGCGTACTGTTCAGGATGATTTGCCGAGAGCCTCGCACGTAAAAGTTTATTGATCGCTTCAATATAATCTTTTAATATAGCCTTGTTTCCGCTTGCAATTCCCCACCCTATTCTGAATCCCGGCACCATATAATTTTTTGATAAGCCGCCGAATGTAATCATCGGTGCTTCACTGTCAAGGGATGCAATTGAAGTATGCTCTTCACCTTCGAATAAAAGTTTATCGTAAATCTCATCGGCAAAGATAACAAGGTCGTTATCTTTTGCTATTTTTATTAATTCCTTTAATGTATCAACTTTACAGTTGGAGCCGGTCGGATTATTCGGATTAATTATTATTATCGCCCTGGTCTTATCATTTATTTTACTCTTGATGTCTTCAATGTCAGGCTGCCAGCCGTTTTCCTCATTTAGATAATAAGGGTTTTCCATATTCTGAAGTTTACTGGCAATTGCAGTATACAGCGGATAACCGGGTGTGGGGGTAAGTACATTTTCTCCTTCATTAACTAGTGCGGTCAGACAAATATCTATTGCCTCGCTGGCACCTGTTGTAATAAAGATATCCTGTACATTATTTATTTTTTTCCTCTCAGCTTCTTTTGCAATAGAATTTAGAGCAGATTTTATTCCCGAGGATGGTGAGTAGCCGTTAAAATTGCTGAGCATTGCCTGATGTGTAGCCTCAACGATATGTTTCGGTGGTGCAAAATCAAATAAATTAGGGTCGCCTATATTGAGGTAAAGCATCTCTTTACCTGTCTTTGCTACTTCATTCGCAAGCACAACTATATCACGTACTGCATATGTGATGTTTTTTGTTCTTACCGCGGGTTTTATTGTTTTGCTCATTTTTCTGTTCTGATAATTAAAAAATTATTTAACGTTGTTCCTTACGCTGCAGATTTTAATAGCGTATCTTTAGATTTAATAATTATTTTTATAAAAGTATCCTCATCCAGCATAGTATTGGATAGTTCAAGAATGTCTTCCCTGGTAACTGAATCGATTTCCTTGATAATTTCATCTGTGCTTTTTAACCTGTTATGATATAACTCTGACTGGGCTATTCTGAACATCCTATTGGAAGTATTTTCCAGGCTTAACAGGAAATGCCCTTTCATCGCTTCTTTCGCTTTATTCAATTCTCTTTCTGAGACTTTATTATTTCTCATTTTCCTAAATTCTCTGTCAACTATTGCCATAGCTTTATCCATCATTTTTTCATTTGTGGATAAATAAACGCCGAAAGAAGAGACATCATAGAATGAATTCAGGAATGAATTCACCTGGTAGGCGATACCGTTTCTTTCTCTTATAGATTGGAATAACCTTGAGCTGCTTCCTTCGCCAAGTATTTGAGTGAGGACAGCAATTTTATTCCTCAGATCATTTTTATAACCTGCAGCCGACTTACCGATTATTGCATGAACCTGTTGAATCTCTTTATCTATTAATTCTACCCGGGCAGTAAGATTGTTCAGATTATAGTATCTTCTTTTAGTGACAGCAGTACCAATATCCCTGGTAAAATACTTTTCAATCAGGTCAATCATCTTTTCGTGTTCGATTGCACCGGATGCGGCAATGATCATCTTATTAAAGCCGTATTTTTCCTTCACGAAATGAAACAGATCATTCTGATTAAAGCTGCGAATATTTTTTTCGGTTCCGATTATCGGCAGACTAAGGCTGTTTCCCGCATATAGAACTTCTTCAAACTTATCAAAAATTAACTCTTCCGGATTATCCTCAATATCATTCAGCTCATCAACTATAACGCTGGATTCCTTTTTAATCTCAATAGGTTTAAAAGTCGGGTTCTGAACCATATCGGCTAATACATCAAATGTTTTCCCTATATGGTTTGCGAGACCTCTCCCATAATAACAGGTATGCTCTTTCGATGTAAAGGCATTTAAATAACCGCCGGTCGATTCAATTTCATTAGCTATCCTCCCTGCTGAACGCTTTTTGGTACCCTTGAATAGCATATGCTCAATAAAGTGCGAAATTCCATTGTTAGTGAAATTTTCATCACGGGTACCAACGTTAAACCAGAATCCGAGTGAGAATGATTTTACGTAGGGTATGGTTTCTGTCAGAACTTTAATACCATTAGGCAGGATAGTCTTCTTATACTGATTCAAAATATCAAAAATCTCTATAATTATTCAAAAAAAACGTCTCCAAATATAGAGAATTGACTTCCGGCAGTCAAGGTAAGTTAACTTGTGCGGCTGCCGGTTCAGAGTAGTGCCGATTCCGATACGGAATAACAAAACAATTAAGACTTTGGAGAATATGCAAAGGAATTTATCCGGGGCAATTTTGAATTTCCCTTCAGATCTTAAACAACCCGGGAAGGAACTTCACCTACTCCCTTCTCGCCATTTGAATCCGTTCTGAATACGTCTTGAATCCGTCCTGAATACGTCTTAAATATGTTTCAATTACAGAACTTCGGAATAGTGCAGATGATAAGGGATGAGTAAATCGGGTATTTTTCTGATATGATTTGTTAATTATTCAAGGAGTAAAGAATCGAATATTTGTACGTGCTTTGGAGAAAAAATAAGCCGGATTTCTCAACCCGGCTTATCGATAGTTCCTGGTTTCTTCTTAATTCTAAGTCCTTACTCATTCACTCTTTATTTTAGAATTATTTGAGCAGGATCATTTTGCGGTTTTGCGTAAAATTACCTGCTTTCAGCCTGTAGAAATATATACCGCTTGCAAGTCCGGCTGCATTGAAGTTAACCAGGTAATTGCCTGCCGGTTTAACTTCATTTACAAGGGTTGCTGCCTCACGTCCCAGGGCATCATATACCTTCAGACTAACAAAGCCCGATTCAGCAATTCTATAGTTTATGCTGGTAGTAGGATTAAACGGATTCGGATAGTTTTGTGCTAATCCGAATTCTCCCGGCTGTATATCCTTATTGTCTTCAACTGCAGTAGGATTACTTACCTGTACAATGGGACAATTTACATTAGCAGCATCGGGTACCAGGAGATTAGCATTCTGCGCAGAAGCAAGGTCATGTACCATAGCAAAATCTGCATTATCATAAATATTTACATCCCATAGCGGAGAATAAGCTGCATCCCCGGGAAGAGTAGCAGGAACATTGTGTGTTCTACCAGTGGAGTCTGCCATAAATCCTGAGGGAGGACCTCCCCCCGGTTCACCTGGATTAATGTTAAAAGTAACAAAAATCGGAGATAATGAAATCATTCCGTTTCCGTCAACCATCAGCGGTGCTTCAGAGAAATTAAAATAATACACGACGGTCGAATCATACCAGCCTCTCGATAAAGCTGTATCCTCGCCGGCATTATATCGGAGCATTGCAGTTGAACCGTCAGGAACAATAGGACAATTGACAAGCATATCGGTCTGCTCAATCATATACCCGCCGTTCATTATCTGGGCATAGCTAACTATGGTGTTGGCAACATAGTTAGAAGGAACAGTAACTTTATTTACCCTCCAGAAATCACAGTAATCCATTTCTCCGGGTATATCGTCTACAACGTTTAATTGTCCCTCTACAGGCGCCGTCTCCCCGTCACGGAATAAAACATAAATAGGTGCAGGAGTGGTAGGCTGAACATCAAAGTTATAGTAAGTTGAAAACTCGCCATTTGGTCCTAATCCCATACTTCTGAAAGGTTCCATATCCATATTGATAGGTGCATTTGGTCCCGGCAGACCATTGCTGGAATCTCTCACAAATAAGTGACCTGCATCCATGCTGAACCGGTCTATGCTTGCTTTCATGGCGGTATCAGGATCAACCTGTGCCATAGAAGCAGAATTTAAAACAAGAAATAAAAGGGCTGTAAAAAGAAAAAGTCCTTTCTTCATATTGTTCTCCTTTGTTGATTTTATAATTGCTCTTATCTTACGGGAACAATATGAGCCATAACTATCACATTACTGTAACAACAATATAATTTTAGTTGAACGGTACTGTTGAAGTGATAAAGAGTGGAGGGATCGGCTGATTGATATGAGCCGTTAGTCAGACCATATTAAATGCGTCACCTACAAATTGAAATCCATCTGAACGTTTGGAATGATTATCATATTTCCCGAGTCAAGTTGTAATACTGCCTCTTTTAACATTTTAGCATTTATCAGAATCCAAAAAAAAGACCGCCAGGGCGGTCTTTCAAATAATTCCTTCAGTAAAGAATCTGATTTGTAAACGATGGTTTTTAATCTACTTCAGTAAAATAAATTTCCTTGTTTGAGTAAATTCACCAGATCTCATCTGGTAGTAATATATTCCGCTTGCTAAATTACTGCCGTTAAAACTAACAGAATAATTGCCGGTGGGTTTCACTTCATCAACAAGCGTAGTGAGTTCCTTCCCCAGGATATCAAACACCTTAAGAACGACCCTGGCAGGTTTACCCGTACTGTATCTTATAATAGTTACAGGGTTAAAAGGATTCGGATAATTTTGTGAAAGGGAAAAAGAATTAACGGGTGATATCTTGTCTGCAATCCCTGTTACTGTTGTATCACCGTACAGCGTGCCGTTTATAATTGCTCCCTTTAGTATCCTGTCATCACTGCCGAAATCGAAAGTATTATAGACCCTCGTAATTCCGAACTCCTTAACAAGATCATAAGTATATCCCATTAAGGATTCAGAGTAGTACTGTTTATAGTGAGTATTATGCTGGTAATAAACCGTGTCAGCGGAATAAATGACTGTATATGGAGTAAGATCGAACCTGTAGCTGCGGACAGAATCTTCAAACTCTGCCCTGAGATCATCAAGCAGGTATTCCTGTCCGCTCTGAACAGAATCTTCGTCGAACCGGTAGACCCTGGCATTGGCAGAGTCAATTCTCTCATAATATTTTGAAGTATAAGCAGAACCCACAAAGTATTCTTCGACTTCAAAATAAGACTTCTGATTAGGTTTTATTACTTCGTCATTTACTTCCCTGATGAACTGATATGATTCAGTTTCAGGATATATCCATACAAACCCATTGTAAACCCACTTATCGCCCGTCTTCAGAGGATAATAAAGCGCAAGTTCAGGATCAGGAGGAATTTCTTTTAAAATCGTTAAAGTATCATTTTCCAGCGAATAGAGATGATACCTGGTTGCAACATACAGCAGCTGAGTTCCGGGCTTAGCGTAGATCCCCATTATCCTTTCATCAAACCGGTAAAGGGGAGCGAAACTTTCTGCATAATTTGTCGACTTATACAGGTGATAATAATATCCGAGGTAACAGGTTCCGCTCTGTGTCGGATCATTTGTAAAAACAAAAGGCTCCGGGTACTGTTTTTTTAGTGTCCAGGTATAAGAATTACCGTTATCAGCTGACACATAGAGATCGTAAGTATTAATGGAAGCATTTATCCTGAAAATATGGGCCTGATCAGGATCATAAAAAAGCCTGGGATGAAAATTTATCTTTGCGGACACTGGAACATCATCAACTATAATGTACGTTCGGCCGCCGTCAAAAGATTTAATAAGCCTGTCCTCCTGATCTATCCCGAAAATCTCATTATCATTAATATCAGAAACAGATATCATATTAAAATTCAGCACGGAATCAGCCGGATAAGTCAGTCCTCCGTCGAAACTCCTGTTCAGAATTCCATTGCCTGCATAGGTTCTTAAAGGATTTTGTCTGGAAATATCTACATAGAAAAATGGCAACTGGAACCCGGCAACGGCTGAATCATTAAATGCTACGAATGCATAATTATCGGGCATCATCCCAAATCCGCAATCTATGAAGTTGGTTGTATCCTCAGGAAAGAATTCAAAATCCTGAACGCTCCTGGTCATTGATCCATTCACAAAGTAAGCTTCCATCACCATTTTCTCATACCCGGATGCAGCATTAAATTTGTATACCGGAGCGTAGACACTATTATTTTGTGCTCCATAGTGATAGAGAAGAATAGTTCCCCCATCCGGAGTTTCGATACCGTCTAATGACAAAAAGGACTGTGGGAATGTACTCCCTGCGAAAAACACAAATAGAAGGACCAATATTTCCTTCATGTCCTCTCCCTTGTTTATTTTAATAAAATTAATTTCTTTACCGCGGTAAAATCACCTGAACTTCCATTTAGGGACACCGCCTTAATCCGATAAAAATAAATCCCGCTCGATAAATTACTTCCGTCAAATTTAATCGTATATCTTCCCGCCGGCCTTTCTCCGTTCACCAATACTGCCGCCTCATTGCCCAGGACATCATACACTTTAAGTGTTACAAATGATGAATGACCAATTACATATGACAAATTTGTTACGGGATTAAAAGGATTTGGATAGTTCTGTGCTAAAGAAAAATCACCCGGCGAATCAATACTAACCTCAATGATTCCGGAATAGTTAAAACTACCATCGAAATCTATCTGCTTCAGCCTGTACTGATAATTTCCTGCTGGAAGATTTTTATCAATATAGGAATATGTTTTTGTTTCAGCAGTGGTTCCATTTCCTTTAATGAACGATACTATTTCCCATTGACTGCTTTTTTCCAGTGTCTCCCTTCTATCTATCTCAAAGCCGCGGTTATTGGTTTCTGTTGCTGTGATCCAGTTAAGGCGTGCCCCGGAATTATATGACTGGCCCTCGAATTTTATGAGCTCAACCGGGATTGGAGGGAATACATAAGCAGTCGCCTCATTGCTGTAAACTAACCAGCCGGCCTCAAAAAGTCCAACCCTGTATGTATAGATGGATGAATCAGTAACAGTTGAATCAATGAAGGTATTGGTGCTGCTCCCTTGTATAACTGCAATCGTTTCATAGTCACCTGCATCCAGAGGAGTCCCTTGTTTGCGTTGGATAATATCACCCGGAGCCGGGAGCGGCTGTTGCCAGGTCAAAACTGTTTTCAGTTCGCTTACAAAATCCACACCCGCGTAGTATATATAAGGGTGATTATGAGTTAATATTGCATCTTCACCTGTGATGGCGACATTGTCTATTGCCCACCAGCTGCCAGGTCCGTTTTGCAGAGTTCTGAACCTCACCTGAACTCTGTAAGTGGTGTCGATAATCCCGTTTTGATCAAACAGAAGTAAACTTATATGTTTATTCCTGTCACTAGTTCCGAATTGCAGCCAGATTAGCGACCAGGTGGCGCCTTCATCTGTACTCATTTCCACCTCAGCGAAATCAACCGGGTTGATTGTATACCAGTCCGAATCGAAATCCAGTTTTGCTCCAAACATATACTGCATATCTTCAGCAACCTCAAAAGCTGCAGTTGAGTTGAGCAGTCCCCCGCATAAAGTAGCATCAGCTGTTAGAACCTCTCTTGTGGAAGGATCCGGAAGAGTATAGTTGTTATCCTCTTCCAGCTGCCATCCGCAGCCGGTTGAATTGCTGATAGACCACTTCCCTAATCCGAAGGAGAAATCGTCAGCTTTAACATAGTCCAGGAATAATGAGTTTGTATTAAAATACCATGTTTCTCCCTGGGCAGATCCGTCTCCATTATATTCAACCACACACCAGAAGTACCTGGTTGGATAATATAATTGTGTGTTTATAAGGACCGAATCGAAAACAGTAGAAGGATATCCCGAAATAAAGAGCGCTGAAGGATCTAGGTTAGTCACTTTGGCAGAATCAAACCCGAGGTAAACTTCGTTATAAACCACGTTACCGGGATTCTGCCATTTAAGGGAGTGGTACTGGTATGTTACATTGGAGGCACCAATTGCTGTTTCAGGAAAGGCTGGCTGTCCGGGAGCCTGAGCAGAGGCAGCTGAAATAAAAAATAAACAGAATACAGTTGTATAAATTGTTTTCATATTTCACCCGCTAAATCGTTTTAATAATATTAACTTCTTCAACTGATGTAAAACCTCCCGGGCTTCCATCCGGGTGCCGCTGCTTTGAATCGATAAAAGCGGAATCCGGACCAGGAATTACTTAAGCAGTATTAATTTTCTTGTTTCAGTGAAGTCTCCCGCTTTCATCTGATAATAATATACACCGCTAGCCAGTCTGCTTCCATCAAACAGAACTGTGTATCTTCCAGCTGGTTTTTCTTCATTCACCAGCACTGCTGCTTCTCTTCCTAGTACATCATACACCCGCAGCGTAACTAATGGATTTCCTCCTCCTGTTGAAATGATATTTGGAATAGAATATTCAATATTGGTTACCGGATTAAATGGATTTGGATAGTTCTGCCCTAAATAATATTTGCTTAAAACTTCGGGATTACCTTTAATTGCTGTAACGGTTGTATCCCCGTAGATTATATTATTTACTACAGCACCCCTCAGCAATTTTATATCAGAGCCGAAATCGAAATAATTATAAATTGATATTAACCCAAAATCAGCTGCAAGTTTATATTGATACTCGACCAGAGAATTTGAATCAAAGGTTTTGAAAAGTGACGGATGCTGAAATATAGTAGTATCACCTTCAGCGAGTACTGTATAAGGAGCATAAGTCGAAAATCTGTAGCTCAAAATAGTATCACCAGGTTCTGCGTTCAGATCATCAACAAGATACTCATAATCGGTCTGCACAGAATCAGCGTCAAATCTGAAAACTTTTCCCGATACTGAATCAATCCTCTCATAAAGATCTCCAATTGCATTTGCAGCCGGCTGGTATTCTCGAATCTTATAATAAAAATGCTGGTTTGGCATCATTACCAGGCTGTCAACTTCCCTAATAAATGTATATGTATAGTTCTCGGACTGGTCCCAGAAAACACCATTGTATATCCATTTATTTCCAACTGCCAGCGGATATAAATTGAAGATAGAAGAATCAGATAGAATATTAAATTGTAAAATATCCTGAGTTTGGCATTGAAAACCTGTTCTCGAATATTGTGCTGTCAGAAACAACAATTCTAAAATTTACCTTGTCTCCCACCTGAAGAATAGTAGAATCCAGATTAATCAAGGCATTATGGAACGTGGGGTTAAAACTAACCTGGTGATGGAAGATTGTTGCAGTGCCGCGTTTGACTTCATAATACAAATACAAAGAATCTATGAATTCCGGCAGATCAGCATCCAGTGAAATCTCTATTTCTAAAGGAAAGTCGCTGATTCTTCTATCGTATACAGGTGTTAAAAGTTCGGCTGATAAACTTAATGGATTGTAACTTTGGTTATTTATAATTGCGGAGAATATTGTATAAGTTGAACTGTATATATCCTGGGCGTTAGGATCACAAAAATTTCCATCCAGGAAATAATACATACCAACATCATCCGCAAACCTGAAGGAAGCATAATCTAAATCAGAACCGGACACAGAATCATGAGACATACCCCAGACTACCCTGTCAGCTCCATACAAATTAAGTGTATCCCTTCCTGAAGAGTAATATGTCCATCCCATACCGTAAAGAGAAGAAGCGAAATGTTGACCTGTTGACAAGTTAAAATCTGCGGCTAAAGATTTTTGAGCATTATTATATACATATAATTTTTGCTCGACCGGATCATACATTAAATAGCTTGGGTATATTCCCCCCAATTTGAACAAGTAATATGTCTCTCCATTAAAAACTACAGAATCAGAAATAGTAAATTGATGATACCGGATCTCATTATTCCATGGAGCGCATTGATCCTGGTAATCTTCCTTGATAATATATTTATTGCCGATCGCTAACGGAACAAAATTCTGCGCGATAGAGTAGCCTGACATAATGAAAAATAACGTTAATTTGAGCAGAGTATTAGTTTTCATTTTATTTCCTTAAAGTTGTAACCCAACCGTTATTATAAAAGAATTCTTACTGAAAACGATTATTTCAGTTGAATACTGCATTATTTGAGTAGAATTAATTTCTTTGTGATTGAAAAATCTCCCGCCTTCATTCTGTAATAATAAACTCCGCTGGATAATCTGCTCCCATCAAACTGAACTGAATAATTCCCTGAAGGTTCTTCTTCATTCACCAGCACTGCAACTTCTCTTCCAAGTGCATCATACACCCGCAGCGTAACTAAAGGATTTCCCCCTCCTGTTGATATAATGTTTGGAATAGAATATTCAATATTGGTTACCGGATTAAAGGGATTGGGATAATTCTGCGAGATCCTAAAACCGTATGCGACCGCGCTTTGCTCATTTATTCCGGTAAGATTTATCTCTGCTGCAGCGTGATAGTACTGTGCAGAAATAGTTGTTATACCAAAGAAACAACCATTGAAGCCAGGCAGGGTATCGCTTTGAAGTACCATATGCACCCTGCACAAATTACCCTCTACAGGATTTACAGGGGCAATGCTGATATACTGCCAGTCAGAAAGAGGTACATCAGGAGTAAATTTTTCGGGCCGTGTCCACGATTCTCCGCCATCAGAGGAATATGTAAAGTAACCTGAAAAATAAGATTGATTCCCCACTCCGGGAACAGATATAAAGCTATCAATTGCCGCACTGAATGCAGCAAAGAGAAAATTTCCGCTTTGCGACCGTCCGATAACAGGCTTACAAAGCGGTGCATAATAATCCAGACATAGTCCGTAACCCGGGAAGACGGGAACATTGGAACTATCAGCTATTGATTTGGGAATACCTCCATTAATAGCAGGCGACCAGAAATAAATTTCATTAGGATGATCAGGGAAATTACCTCCATTTACGTAATCCTGAAGACTGACATCAAACACAACGCATGGTTCTTCTCCGCTGAAACTCAGGCTGATCCCTCTTAATGCTCCCTCTGCCGTATCCTGTCCATCCGGCCTATCGAAAATTTTCAGTGCCTGTGTCCATGTAATCCCTTCATCCGATGTTTCCGAGTAGAAGACGTCTCCGGCATTATCAGTCAGATCCTGACCAAGCCATGCCAGGCCGACTTTACCTTCTTCGGATACTCCGAAAGCATAAGCTTCCATCTGGTCCCCGTCTATATTCTCCCATCCTCTGAATGTTTTAGTTCCATTATCAAAGAAGTTGATATAGAAACCGTCAGGAGACCCGTCTATCTGTGATGAAGCAATAAAGATATTGTCCTGGTGATCGACCACAACCCTCGGCCATATTATTCTGCTGGTATCGTTTGGACCGCCGGACGGATCATATTCTGTAAAGTTGTCAGCAAAATGAGCACTGTCGATGTACAATTTAGACCTGACTTCAGTAGCGTTTGAGTTATTATGATCGGCTATCACTGCCGCACCCTGGGAAGTACCGGAAATTGAGGGATAGCCTGCAAGACCACTATCCGGTACTCCGCCTAATGCAATCCAGCTGTCTCCGTCATCTGTGCTTCCAAAATAAAGACACTTTCTATCCGTGAATGCAGCGGGCTGCTGCGAATTATTGAACACAGCATGTAAATAGCCCGGATGCCCGGTATCGTACCATAATTGCTGAGGGGAACCATTCGATTGCACCTCATATCCATTCCTTATTTCAGAAATCGGATTTAAATGAAATGTGATTGATCTTCCGTAGACCGTAATTTGTTCGGTCTGTTGTGCCCATATGACCGGGGTCAGCAAAAAAGACAAAGCTGTCATGAAAAATATAAATCTCATACCATCACTTCGGGTTATATGGTGATTTTATGAAACTCACTTCAATAGAATTAATTTTTTTACGTCTGAATAACTTCCTGCTAAGATTTTGTAGAAATAAACACCGCTCGGGAAGCTGCTCCCATCAAATTTAACGGAGAAAAATCCTGCGGGTTTTTCTTCGTTAACCAGGGTTGTTACTTCATTACCCAGCACATCATAAATTTTCAATGTTACTAATGAAGATTTCGGAATTTTATATACAATATTCGTAATAGGATTGAACGGGTTTGGATAATTCTGCATTAATTCAAATCCTTCAGCTTGATTATCTTCAGCATCTTTTACTCCTGTAATAGTATATGCACCATAGTAATTCTGGATTTCAAGTGCGCTTTCTTTTAAAGCAGCAATGCTCTGAACCGTACTCGTTCCCTGCGCAAGCAAAATGGCAGCGGCCACTTCCTGGGTATCACCGGGAGCCATAGTAAAGGGACCTGCAGAGATTATACTCCTCCTATCACCTGGATAAGGCCCCCCGATCCAGCCTCCGCTTCCCTCACGCCAGCCTGTTTGTGCTACAGGATCACCAGATAATGCAAATAAGGTAGGCTCACCTGTATTCGGATCAATATACTGAGAGCCGTCCCAGTTTTTACCTGTCATATAATTATACATCGCCTTTCCTGCCTGGGAATCACCCAGAGTCGGATCCTGGTATATACTTGATCCATTTATATAAAATATGAATGAAGTCATCGGCAGGTTTCTGAATCCCGGTCTCCATACATTATTAAAGTAGGCCGAATCTGAGGGTCCTCCAGGTACAATCGGCCCCTGAACAAACATATGTCCTACTGCAGGAGGAGCTGAACCGTATATGAGATCGTTTGCTGTACCATTATATGTGTAACCAAGATTCAATCCGATATCACAACCCGAATAATCATCGTTTCCATCACCGAGATCATCATCTTCAAAGTAAGCTAAGCGCATATCTTCAATGGTTTTCTGTCCTTTATTGATAATTTTATATTTCTTAAAAACGGTATTGCCAAGGGATCCGCTTTGATCAAATGCATAAACCAGGGTTTGCACTTCCAGCCCCAGAGGCATACTTCCATACAAGAAAGTAGTCCTGGAAGGATCAAGATCGTTCGATACACACCACATTGTTTCGTCACCGATATATGGATTATCGATACCAGGTGTATAGATACCATCATGATTTATATCATTAAAAGGAGCCCCGTCTTCTACCGGCCATTCATTATAATCAGTCTCGTATTGATCTCTTTCGGGTCCTGGAGGCAGATTCTCCCAGCCGTCAAGTACTTTGTACACCCTATATTTTGGCAGGTTCGGGTCATCGGCCGCTCCGTTTGAAAGAACCACACCTGCCTGAAGCCCATGGTGGTACGTACTCCCTCCGACCATCGTATCACCATTTACAACGCCTCCCCATATAAGCCCGTCCTCAAATACAGCAGCCTTCGTGGCATTTATCCTCCCGGCCAGTATAAACCCTGCCCATCTGTATTAGGATTATGAGAACCATCACCATTATTTGAAATGTACATCATTATCTCATTTACTGAAATGAAGTTGTAATGATCATTGGTAAGCACTTTCACTGCTTTTTTATTTTCACCGATGTTAAAACCATAAGCTATAGCTGCAATAATGAATATAACCGGTATGTATCGTAAGCCCCGCATATTTTCTCCCTTTTTTTAATTTAGCAATAAAAATTGCTTAATTTGAAATTCTATAGTCGAAGGATTGAATGAATAAGAAGGATAGTTGCGGGAAAGTGAAAATCTAACAGGCGATGTTATTTCTGCAACTGATGTTTTTGAATATTCAAAGGAATTGTCATAGTCGACATGTTTTAAAAGATTCTCGCAAGAAGAATTTGCTGTAAAAAGATCCACTTTCGCCCCCGAAATATAATTATCAGTTTAATTTTACATAATTATAATGAAATAGTCAAAGAGTCTGATTCTAACTCTGAGATGATTATGAGAGTCCTGGCGGTGTGCCTAAAAAATAATTTCTTTAATTCCGCTGCCGGAGAATTTCGAAGAGTATAATTCCTGCAGCCACCGACACATTCAAAGACTGTATCTTTCCTTTCATTGGTATGTTAACTAGTATATCGCAGTTTTCTGAGGTTAGCCTCCTGATCCCTTTTTCTTCGTTCCCGACTATTACTGCAGCAGGGATTTTATAATCTACTTCAGTATACGGCTTCGAGTTTTCAAGTGATGAACCTATAATCCAGAAACCGCTCTCCTTAAGTTCTTTTATTGTCTGTACGAGGTTGTTAACCTGTGCTATCTTCAGATGCTCGGTTGCACCGGCCGATGTTTTTATCACCGTCTCGTTTATTGGTGCGCTGTGGTGCTTTGTCGTTATTATACCATCAACTTCCGAGCATTCCGCGGTTCTTAATATTGCTCCCAGGTTATGGGTATCCTGTATCGAATCCAGCAGTAATATGAGAGGGTATTGTTTCTTTTTTGCTGATGATATTATTTCTTCTAACTGAAAGAATCTCTGTGAGGATTTCCTTGCCGCTATTCCCTGTGTATTCGGGTGATCGGTAAGTGCTTTGAATTTTTCCGGAGTAACCTGGTTTACTTTTATTCCCCGCTTTTTCGCGGCAATCCTGATTGCATCGATAATTCCCCCTTTTTGTCCATACAAAATATACACCTGTTCTAACTCTTCACCCGAGTTGATTGCTTCAAGTACAGGTTTTCTGCCTACTATAAGACTCATCAGGTAGAAACTTCTTTCAGCGGTTTCTTCTTACTTATATTTTTCACAGGAGGCGGTTCAAACCTTGGCTTGTTTCTTTTCGTCAGATAAATAAACCCGAGGCTTCCCACTATTATCATCACGACAGATATCAGCTGAGCTTCTGTCAGGCCAAACAAAAGTCTGGGATTAAGTCTTATTATTTCAATTAAAAATCTCTCTACGCCTGCAAATACCAGGTACAACATAAATATTTTTCCGTCATTCCAGTCTTTCTTCCGTAATTTCCACAGGATCGCAAATATTATAACAGCTGCGATAAATTCATATATAGGCGCAGGGTGAAGCGGGGTGTTATCGGGAACTATACCATTTGGAAAATGCTTCGCTATATCGGTCCCTCTGAACATTACAGAGGGGGGTACTGTTCCATTTGAATAATCAGTTCCCCATGGAAGACTCGTGGGAATTCCGTAATCGCCGTCTCCGGCAAGGTGACAGCCTATTCTTCCTATTCCATATGCAAGTATTAAAGAAGGTGAGGTCGCATCCGCTACTACAAGGAAGGGTATTTTCTTTTTTCTTACATAGATCCAGATCGCCAGGGTTGCAAGTATCAGCCCCCCGTAAAAAGTTAACCCTCCCGGGGAAAATGCCATACCCACCGGATCATTCAGGAATGCATCCCAGTTTTCGAAAAGATGAAAAAGTTTACTCCCTATAATTCCGAAGACAATTGCAAGTAATGTAATTTCTGTCGCAAGGTTCGGATTCAGTTTCCTTCTCTCAAATTCTTTTGTCAGCACATAGCTGGCTACAATAAATGCAATTCCCAGCATAAGCCCGTAGCTGTATACTGTGAAGGGACCGATTTTAAATAGTTCCGGGTACATTAATTTTTAACCTTTCAGGCAAATGTAAATTTCTTCTCGTCAATATCAAAAGCACAGAATCTGCTGTTGTTCTTCTTTTCCGGTAATACTTCCTCAATGAGTTCTATTTTTTTCTTATATATATTAAAATAAAATACTGCGCTGTTAATCCCTCCGTCCTGCTTTATAATGTTAATCGTATTGTTGCCGTATAGTTCGTCAAAATAAATTATGCCGATGGCAGGACCCGGCTCATTTATATAGCTGTTACTCGCTTTCAGTCCCAGTACGTTAATATCTATAACGTTTTTTGATTTTTTGCCGCTCACGGTCAGATTATAGTTTAACACTGAAAAGTGCCTGGTTGTTTCGATTTCAATTGCATAATTCTGACTTTTTGCCGCACGGTTATAGTAAAAGTAAACATGGCATTTAAATTCGATGTCATTGTTTTTTACGCCGGGAATGGACTCCTTAATTTTTTCCATATTCTTTTTCCTGGTTTTAGGAATTTCAGGAATAGATTTAGGCTTTTTAAGGGGCATTATTTCTTCACTATTTTGGCTAATGTATCCGTTTCTGTGAGCTTGATTATCTGCTGTTCGCCGGTACTCATATTCTTAAGATTTGCCTGGCCGTTTGTATATTCTTCTCCGCCCACAAACAGCACATACCTTGCATTCAGTTTATTTGCTTCTCTCATCTGGGCTTTTACACTTCTGTCTAAATAATCAAAATCAACTGATAGATTTGCTCTGCGGGAACTTACCCCTATTTCAAAAACTTCGGAAGTCAATTCCTTATCTATCCTCACAATATAGAGATCAAGCTTATCTTCCGGCATTTTTAGAGTACTTTCATTCTCACAGGCCAGCAGTATTCTTTCCATCCCAGCAGCAAATCCCACTCCCGGGGTGGGTGTTCCCCCAAGTTGTTCGATTAGCAGATCATACCTGCCTCCGCCGCAAAGAGCAGTTTGTGAACCCACGTTTCCGCTGTCAATTTCAAATGTCGTCCTGGTGTAATAATCAAGTCCTCTGACAAGCTTAGGGTCTACTTCAAAAGGGATTTCTGCTTTGCGGAGCAGGTCTTTTACCACTTCAAAATCCTGTATGCTCTCCCTGTCAAGATTTTCAATCAGCAGAGGCGCACCCTCCAGTATTTTCTGGTCAGAATCAACCTTGCTGTCGAAGATTCTGAGTAAATTTCTGTCGAACCTTTTCCTGCTGTCTTCGGAAAGTTTATCCTTTTTGTCCATCAGATAATCACGAAGTTTTTGTTTGTAAATTTCTCGTGATTCGGGTACACCAAGGGAATTAATTTTTACAGTCAGGTCTGAGAGTCCCAGGGATTTGAGAATATCATAAACCATTTGTATCATCTCAACGTCAAGCATGGGAGAAACGCTTCCGATGGCTTCTGCACCGAACTGGTGGAATTGTCTCAGTCTCCCTGCCTGGGGTCTTTCCTGCCTGAACATCGGAGAGATATAAAAAAGCTTCGATAACGGCTGCTGCTTGCCGAGTGAATGTTCAATGAAGGCTCGTACTACTGCAGCTGTCATTTCCGGTTTAAGGGTAACGCTGGTATCGCCCCTGTCGGTAAAAGTGTACATTTCTTTCCCTACGATATCCGTTTCTTCGCCGATACCTCTCGCAAATAATGCTGTCTCCTCGAAAACAGGGGTTCTGATTTCTTTGTAATTAAAATTTCCGAAGATCCTTGCGGCGGTTTCTTCGAGATATTTCCATTTCAGGGTTTCAGGGTATAGTAAGTCTTTTGTGCCGGTGATTGCTTTTATCATATAAAAAGAAATGATCCTTTCGGAAATGATTTAAGGGAGTACTAAACTTCGAAATAACTTTCTTCTTCCTTGTTAAAGATGTCAAGGATTTCTTCAGCCGAACCTGCTTCAAGCAGCCTCTTGCGGAAATCATCTTTATTCATCATCCTTGATATTCTGCTCAGCAGCTTTATATGCTTGCTTACAAGATTATCTTTCCCGACCAGCAAAAAAACAAGGTGAACCGGCTGGCTGTCAAGCGCATCATAATCAACCGGATTTTTTGTCTTTCCGAATGCAGCTATTATGTCAGTAATTGAATTTGTCTTTCCATGGGGTATCGCAAATCCTTTTCCTACCCCGGTAGACATAATTTTTTCCCTGTCAAGAACAGCCGATCTGACTTTTTCAACATCCTGTACACGACTGTCCCCCTTAAATAAATCGATTAATTCATTTATGACTTCTTCTTTTTTAGTTCCTTTGAGATCAGCTATGATCACACCCGGATTCAGTAGTTCAGAAACTTTCATTATCCGCCTTAATTCTTTCTGTTGCAATTGATTACAAAATGAATATGAAATTTAACATTCCAGATATAGTTAATCAATTTAATCAGCATTAAATTATCCGAATGAACCCGCCTTTATGATAGGCATTACACCTGATTGAAGCAGTTTAGTCCTTCTTCCTTCAAATTAAATCATAAATAAATTGCCTCACACTGCACTTTAGCTTAATTTTGGATTGACTTATTTATTCAATTTTACGGGGATTTTATAATGGAGATACAGAATAAAACCATACTTGTTTTAGGCGGATGGGGACTTGTAGGCAGTGCTTTAATTCGAAAATTAGTCGGCGAAAATCCAGGGAAAATAATAATATCTTCTTTAAGGTTATCTGAAGCACAGGAAGCAGTTGAGAAACACTTAAAAGAATTTCCTGATAAGGGAAAGGATTACTTTGTTCCATGGGGCGGAGATATTTTTGTACGGAATGAATTTAAAGAACTGAGCCGTCAGGAAATCCTTGATGATCCTGCTAAAAGACGGGTATTGATGACTGATATAATGGAGGAATTAAATGAGGAAATACTTCATCACTCTTCCGTGTATCATTTGTTAACTGAACATAAACCCGATATTGTGATTGACGCAATAAATACCGCTACGGCAATCGCCTACCAGGATGTTTATACTACCTACCGCACTATTAAAAAGGCTATCAATTCTAAAGCTGATTACAATAGGATTGTAGAAGAAACAGAAAAACTTCTTTGCACTGAGTATATCCCTCAGCTTATCCGGCACGTTCAGCTCTTATATAGCTCGATGAGCGAGATCGGCACAAATGTATATTTGAAGATAGGTACAAGCGGAACAGGCGGTATGGGACTCAATATTCCGTACACGCACAGCGAAGAAAAACCTTCACGCGTTCTTCTTAGTAAATCATCAATTGCAGGTGCTCATACCCTTCTGCTCTTCCTGATGGGAAGAACACCCGAGGGGCCTATTACGAAAGAAATAAAACCAACTGCAGCTATCGCCTGGAAACGTATCGAGTACGGTGAGATCAAAAGAAGAGGTAAACCGATAGAACTTGCTGATATTCCGGTTACACAGGCAGTTCCGTTGAACGATAAATTCCAGATTTGCTCGGAACTTAATTATCCATTGACCGGAGAAACACTAAAATCCGTCTTCATTGATACGGGCGAGAACGGCATTTTCTCCCGCGGGGAATTTGAAACTATTACGGCTCAGAAACAAATGGAGTTTGTTACTCCGGAAGAAATAGCTGATGTGGTCATCTTTGAAATAAAGGGAGGTAATACCGGACATGATATCGTTAGTTCTCTCGATCATGCTACACTTGAACCTACATACCGTGCCGGATATATGCAGCACATGGCTGTCAAGAAACTTGCTGAACTCGAGAAAAAACATAATAATTTCAGTATAGCCTTTGAGCTTCTTGGACCTCCAAGACTCTCGAAACTTCTGTATGAGATCCATTTGATGCGCTTGTTTAACAAGACCATGCAGGATATTATAAATGAATCGCCCGATGAACTCTCCAGGAAATGCTTTGAAATTATCGTTAGTGATGATAAGCTGCGCAGCGAAATGCTTGCAGTGGGAATTCCTATCCTCCTGCCTGACGGTAAATCTCTCCTTCGCGGAAGTATAATTAAGATCCCTGCTTTCAGGGGCGAGAATGTTTTAGATGTGAATGAGAAGAATATAAATACCTGGGCAAGCGAAGGCTGGGTTGATCTCCGTGTCGGCAATATGGCAAAATGGCAGGAAAGATTGAAGGACATTATTGTTGAAGCTGAAAGTATTTCCGATGATGATACAAGTTCACAGCACGTCCGTACAAAAGAATACTGGAATTACTTTGAAGAGATCAATATTGGTAAAATATGCAGCTGGATCTTCATACACGAAGAGCATGGAAATAGAATGAAATCCTGATCGTTTTTTACGGAACCTGCTTCCCGGCAGGTTCCGTCTCTATTATCACCCTTTCCCGCTTTGCCATTTATCCCGCAAAAAAATATTTTAAGGACACCAATTACCGGAGTTATAATGAGAAAAAGAAAACCTTTCATATATTTTGTATTAGTTGCAGCATCATCATTCCTGCTTGGGGCAGTTTTATTCTCAGATAATCCTGTAACACGGGAGGTCGTACAGCAGGGAGAAAAGCTTATAGGTATAGATTTTACTAATTCAGAAATTGATTCGATGCTGGATGTGTTGAATGAGCAGCTTGTGAATTATAAAAATATCAGAAGTGTCAGCCTTCCCAATGATGTTCCTCCTGCTGTGCAGTTTAATCCCATACCAAATGATTTTAAGGTGGCGCAGGGACAAAAACCTTTGCGGTTTGATAATTATATGTCAACCAGGATGCCTTCGGATAAAAACGAACTTGCGTATTATTCGATAGGTCAGCTCGCCGCTCTCATCAGAACAAAGCAGATCAGCTCTGTTAACCTGACTCAATTCTTCCTTGCAAGGTTAAAAAAATATGGTCCTGAACTTGAATGTACTATTACTCTCACTGAAGACAGTGCGCTGGCAAGGGCTAAGAAGGCTGATGAGGAAATTGCTGCCGGCAAATATAAAGGTTTGATGCACGGAATTCCTTTTGGGGTAAAGGATCTTCTGGCTGCGAAAGGATACAAAACTACCTGGGGTGCTGCGCCTTTTAAGGATCAGATAATTAATGAGGATGCCTCGGTTATTAAAAAACTTGAGGATGCGGGAGGAATACTTATTGCAAAACTTTCCATGGGCGCTCTTGCAATGGGAGATGTGTGGTACGGCGGAGAAACAAAAAACCCCTGGAAAACTAAAGAGGGCTCAAGCGGTTCTTCGGCTGGTCCCGCTTCAGCTGTATCTGCCGGGCTTGTACCTTTTGCACTCGGCACTGAAACATGGGGATCAATAGTCTCCCCTTCTACTGTATGCGGCGTAACGGGTTTGCGGCCTACTTATGGACGGGTGAGCAGAGCAGGCGCTATGTCTTTAAGCTGGACAATGGATAAGATAGGCCCGATCTGCAGAAACGCAGAGGACTGTGCAATAGTATTCAGCTTCATTTACGGACCCGATGATATCGATAAAACACTCTATAATTTTCCTTTCAATTACACAAATAAAGTTGATCTTAAAAAACTCAGAATCGGTTACCTGAAAGATGATTTTGCCAGGGATTCTCTTTTTCACGAGCAGGATTCACTTAATCTTTTAACCCTGAAACAGCTTGGAGCGGATTTAATTCCTATTTCGCTGCCGAAGGATATTCCGGTTAATGATCTGGCGATAATACTGACCTCGGAAGCAGCTGCTGCTTTTGATAATCTGACGCTGAGCAATAAGGATGATCAGATGGTCGCCCAGGACAAATATGCCTGGCCGAATACTTTCAGAGCCGCCCGTTTCATTCCTGCTGTCGAATATATAAATGCAAACAGGATCAGGTATAAATTAATTCAGGAAATGGCAGCCAAATTTGATTATGTTGATCTCTACGTCTCCCCCAGCTGGGAGGGAGATAATCTCCTGGTGACTAACCTGACAGGTCATCCTTGTGTGGTTCTGCCTGATGGTTTCAGTTCGGATGGAACACCCACGAGCATTACTTTAATTGGAAATCTTTTTGATGAAGGAACAATACTGGAAGTTGCAAAGGCTTTCCAGGATGTTACCGGGTATCACCTGGAACATCCTGACAAATTCAAATGATTAGTTGATGAAATTTAGGGCAGGGATGGTATCCTCAGCATTGCATGGCGGCACGGGAACCTCCCCGCTGATCATTAGTTTAATAACATGATGAAAAAGAAAATTTCAATAATTATTAAAACCCTTGTTATTGTTGCTGTGATCTGGGCTTTTGTCTGGCAGATGAGTCATGGTATTTGCCCTGTACCTTAGATACAGGGCAAAGGCTGATAAATCTAATACTTAAGATATAGCCGATTAGATCGCAAGAACTTCTAATTCACCATTGAGATCATAGTAGAAATCTCATCTACCAGTTCATCGGTGTTGCCTGAAAATCCAACGTTCTTAAAACGTATATTGCTGTTTTTATCAATGACAAACTTTGTAGGTATCCCGCTGACACGGTAATCCTCAATTACCTTATCGTCCTGATCAAGCAGAACATGGAAAGGATAATTGTTGTTTGTAATAAAATCCTGTGCGTTTGCTTCTTTGTCTTCCGAATTTTCCCAGGAGTTTACAAATAAAAACTGAACATTATTGTTATCTTTATAAAGCTCAACAGCTTTCTGCATCCCCGGGAATGAAGCCTTACAGGGTCCGCACCATGTTGCCCAGAAATCAATGATTACAGTCTTCCCCTTTAATGATTTCAGCGATACTTTTCTGCCGTCAAGATCTCTTAAGGTAAAATCAGGAGCAGGCTGCGTCATTATCTGCTTTTCGAGTTTTGCAACAAGCAGCTGTTTGGCTACCGACTCAAACTGTGCAATATAAGAGTCAAAACCCGCCGTCGAACCATTCTTTTTGGCATAAATTTCTTTAAGCATGTCTTTCATTTCAGGAGTTGCTTTTCCTTGTTTTATATAACCTTCTAGCTCGTTCATCGCATCTTCAGTCTGCCCATTGGCTATCAATACTTTGGTATACAACTGGTTTGTATCTTCATCTTTTCCCCGGGTTAATTCTTTTGCTTCTTTCAAAGGAGCTTCAGCTTCTTTTATTTTTCCAAGCTTGAATAAAGCATCTGCATAGGCGTAAAGGTTCATACCAAGCATACTCTCCCGGTCTTCCTTCCACTCCTGTCCGCTCTGGTATTCGGGCTTCTCATCCGTAGGATTATCTACTTCTTTCCTTGCCCTGTCTACACCGAGACCTGCAATCTCCAGTGCAATCTGCGGATATTTGTTATTTTCAATCATCTTTGTTGAGATTGAGTAAAACCTGTATGTAGATAACTTATCTTTATTATCTTCAAAATATGCTCTAAGGTCATTGAACTTATTGTTCTGGAAATAACTGATCGCCATTACATCGTAAAAATTGGTGAGATATTTGCTCTTAGGATATGCAGTTTCGAATTCCTCCAGAAGCTGACTTTTCTTTTTCAGGTTAGGTTCGTTGTAATATGCTTCATATTTTTCTTTTTGTACATAATCACTGTAAGGATATTTCTCCTCAAGAATTTTCTTGTATGTATCGGCTCTGTTCGGCATTTCGGCTTTGTCATACCAATTGGCAAGTACTGAATACTCCCTTTCATTATCTGCTTTGGAATATAAACCCGCCAGTTCTCTGATTATAATTGAAGTTGCATTATCCTTATTGAGCTTTGTTTCTACCCCCAGGTACGGGTCCATGTAATCATTTTTTAGTTCGGGATTTTTATCAAAATCTTTTTTGAAATAGTACAGCGACGAGTCGAAGTTCCTGTCCATATCCAGGTAATAACTGCCCCAGGTATAAATTGATGATGCATAACCTGCATAACTTCCTGGAAGTACCTCACCATTTGCATCATATAAATTTATCAGGTATCCCTGCTTCAAATTATTGTCAATATCGTCTTCGTCTTTAAATTTAATGAGCACCCCTTTTGTTGAATCTGCAGTAGAGAATTTGCCTGTCCAACCTTCATTTGTCTTCTGCATTTCAACCTGTTTGGTTTCATCCAGGTCCCTGCTGTATAGGTATGCCATCATGCTGATGTGAGAAGAACTCTTAAGTCCGGTACTGTCGGGGTTGTAAGTTACAGTTATCTCTTCACCGGGTTTCGGCTTCTGAGGTTCGGCTGAAAACTTTTCCCTGATCTTAACCTCTTTTGAACAGGAAGAGAGCAGCAAGAGGGATGAGATAACAGCAGCTGTTAATATGTAGTTACGAATCTTCATTATCGCTCCGTTTTTCAAAAATCATCTATGATAAATAACAAACTTAATTTAATATTTAAAATGCTTAATTTGTTCACCTTTCTCGCCTATCTCGGTCATGGCTTCAATTCCGAGCTGAAGATGAAGACCGGAATAGTTCTCAGTAACCATCCTGTCAGACTCCATAGTCTTAATTCCTTCGGGCACCATAGGCATATCCGATACCAGGAGCAGTGCCCCGTGCGGGATCTGGTTAACGAGGCCTACGATAAAAAGCGTTGCCGTTTCCATATCAATTCCAATGGTAGAAAGCTTTTTAAGGTAACTCTTAAAGGAAGTATCCCACTCCCAAACCCTCCTGTTTGTTGTGTAAATGACACCCGTCCTGTACTCAAGTTTTCTTTCTATTAGCTTCTCAGAAACAAATTTATGCAATTTAAATGACGGGAGAGCAGGTACTTCTTTAGGCATATAATCATCACTGGTTCCCTCCCCTCTTATGGCTGCAATAGGAAGAATAAAATGACCTATTTCTGTAGAACGTTTTAGTCCGCCGCACTTGCCGAGAAATAATACTCCTTTCGGATCTCTTGCTACAAGCAGGTCCATTATCGTAGCCGCATTTGCTGAACCCATTCCGAAATTTATAATTGAAAGACCGTTTGAATTTGTGGCCGTCTGCATAGGCATTCCTATTCCTCTCACATCACACCCGAACTGCTCCGCAAAAGAGCTGACATAGTGATGAAAATTCGTCAGAAGCATGTAGTCGCCGAACTGGTCTATCTTTGTTCCGGTATATCTTGGCAGCCAATCTTTAGCTATATCAAGTTTAGTTTTGAAGGTGGTATTTTTATGTGATATGCTGCTTACAGGGGCTTGGTCGTTTGAGGATTGTGTTCGTTTCATATATTTTATAGTTATTGATCTTTGCAAATTAAAGTTAGGAAAAAATCGGGATAAATTATGCAGAAGGGATTCAATAATTTCTTAGAAAAATCAGGTTTGAATGAGATTAAGCTTCTGCTCATTGTTCTCGCCGTGCTTGCGGGTATACTTATATTCATAAGCATTGCTGATGAAGTGGTTGAAGGGGAAACTCAGCATTTTGATAACTATATCCTGAAATCCTTACGGGTACCCGGGGATGTTTCACAGCCCGCTTTCCCTGACTGGGTAACGTCTGCGATGGAGGATATTACCTCGCTCGGAAGCGGTACTGTAATAGTCTTATTTACTCTGTTTGTAACGGGCTACCTTCTGCTGCAGAAAAAATATTACTGGCTCGGACTTGTAATAATTGCCACTATTGGGGGAGCACTGCTTGTGTTGGGACTAAAAGAGCTAATCGGCAGAACCAGGCCCACTGTAGTAACCCATCTATTAGAAGAAAAATCTTTAAGCTTTCCAAGCGGACATTCAATGATGTCTGCAATCGTTTACCTTACCCAGGCAACTCTGCTCTCAAAAATTGAAAAAAGCCGTCGGGCTAAAATTTATGTAATTTCTGTCGCGCTGCTCTTAACTTTGTTGATCGGGATCAGCAGGGTTTATATCGGGGTTCATTATCCTACAGACGTACTTGCAGGCTGGGTTGCAGGCATAAGCTGGGCTCTCCTTTGCTGGTATGCCGCTTCTGTCCTCGAAAGAAAAAGAAACGTTTAGTTCGCTCACAAAATTACTATAGAAGGTTCGTCTTTTAAGAGGCCGCCTCCTTTTATCCCTTAGTTCCCCATTTCCAGCTCAAACACCAATACAACCATTTACTTACAAGGACAGTCCAAAATCCATTATAACTTCGGCTCACATACGTCCCACATACGTCTCAGATACGTTTCACATACGTCTCATATACGTTCCACATCCGCTCCAATCTCAATCATTCTCCTATTAAAGATTAATAAAAAAATGCCGGCTTTAATCAGCCGGCATCATATAACTCATGCACCAGGAATAATTGCCGGCTGAAACTTAGCCGGCATTTCAAAGATTATTTAGCGAGAATCATTTTTCGTGTTTGATTATATGTTCCTGCAGAAATCGAATAGAAATAAACCCCGCTTGAGAGCTGGGATGCATCAAAACTTATCATATGCTCGCCGCTTCCCTGTCTTTCGTTAACAAGTGTAGCTGCTTCTCTTCCCAGCACATCGAATACCTTCAATGTAACATATTCATCTGAAGGTATAGAATATTTTATCAATGTTGTAGGATTGAATGGGTTGGGATAGTTCTGGGCAAGTGAAAATGTATTAACTGCAAGGATTTCAATACTTACTTCACTGCTGTAATTGAATGAGCCGTTATAATCTGTTTGTTTCAGCCTGTAAGTATAGTTTCCGTAAGCAACGTTCTGGTCGGTAAATGAATAACGGTTTATTACTGTTGAGTTTCCATTACCGGTAACAAAACCAAGTGTCTGCCAGTTGCCGTCGATTCCTTTTCTTTCAACCGAAAATCCGGCGTTGTTAGTTTCAGTGGCTGTACTCCAGCTCAACGAAACATTGTTTCCGCTTGAATTTGCTGTAAAGGAAGTAAACTCAACCGGAACGATCTGGAAGGTATATTCATATACACCTGCTCCATTGGTTGCAGCACCTCCATACAATGTAGGCTGTGATGTACCTTTAAATGTCAGTGCCCTGACCTGGTTTGTGTTCAGCATTGTTCCGCCGTTGAATGAGCCCCAGGTATCACCGCCGTCTGTAGTACCCCAGACACCTATATCGGTCAGGGATGCATTGTCAAGACCTACATAGAATTCCTGAGGAGATCCCGGTTTAATAGCTGAAGATCTTAGCAAGGTTCCGACTGTCTGAGGAGCTCCGTCCCACTTTCTTGCCCATGTTCCGCCGCCGTCTGTTGTAACATAAAGTCCGCCGAGAAGATCGGCACTGTTCACAAACAACCCGGCTATTACAACGTTTGGATTGTCAGGACTAATGCTTATGGTCCTGACAGGATTTATATCGGTTGGATCGAGTGGAAGTCCATTGTTAATTTCTGTCCAGTTTGCTCCGGCATCGGTACTTTTATATATAGTAGAAGGGCCTGTGCTGGTAGCAACCGTAAATGATGTACCGGCATATACGTTATTGGGATTTACCGGATCGACAGCAACACAAAGGAAGTTCTTAATTGCCCCGACTCCTGTTACTGAAGGATTCCAGTTATTACCTCCGTCAGTAGTTTTGTACAACCCAACAATTGCATCTGCTACTCCGTCGAAGACAGCAATATATGCCACGTCTGAATTTGTAGGATCGACTGCAACTCCCTGGATACCTTTTCCTGTCTCCTGGATACCGGTTACCATTCTTGTCCAGCTTCCTCCGCCATCTGTGGTTTTATAAACTCCGTCATTCGCCCCGGCGTTTATACCGGCATATAATACCTGGGGGTTCGATGTTGATATTGCCAGCGACAGCACGGCAGTACTAAGTAATCCTGTATTCATCGGGTTCCAGGTGCTCCCTGCGTCGGTTGATTTATAAACACCCAGGGTTAAACTTCCGGAATACATAATATCTGTGTTGGATGGATCAACTACGATAGCGTAAACAGGACCAACACCGGTTGTTGTTGTTGTCCATACGCCTAAACCATCCTGAGCTTTCAAAGAGATTGTGAAGAGAAGAATGAGAAAAAGAAGTGAGTAGAATTGTTTCATAGCAGCAGCCTCCTAATAAATAATTTTAAAGAGAACCATTAGCTAAAGAAATGACCTGTGAAGAAATTATTATAAAAGCAGCTAATTAGCAATCTCTTTTAAAAATAATTCTGTTTTTTGCAGAGTTATGGCAGTTAATGTGTTTTACATCTTCTGGAGAAAAAAATGGTATCATCAATCAGTAAATCAATTCATGTTCGTCTGAATGAATTAAAATGCAGCCCTGTTACCCGAGGTTCCTGATGAAGTTGATATTCTTTATTTCGCCGGCAATGATCAGAGTATCGTCTGCATTGATGATATAATCCGGACTGGGAATAGCGTTTATTTTCTCCCCTTTCTTCTCTTTCATTTTAATAGAGAGTACATCCACCCCGTATTGACGCCTGATGTTCAGTTCCCTGATTGATTTACCGATAAATGTCTTTGGAGGAGCTACCTCAATGATAGAATATCCTTCCATAAAATGAACCATCGGCTCTTCATCTTTCATGGTTATCAGGCTGGCCAGGTTGGAAGTCAATTCCCTTCGTTCTATTTCACGATCGTAGGAATCCTGGATGTCTTTGCGCCAGATTATCCCGATTATTTTTCTTGAGTTCCCATCTTCAACCACCGGGAGTCCGTCGAAAGAGTATTTTCGAAATTTTTCGAGGGCAGTCTGACAGCTGTCGCCAGGTGAAAGAGTCTCGAAATAAGGGTTTAATATATCTCCTGCAATCAGAAGATTCTGCAGGGATTCACGTTCATAGAGGTAATCTTTTATATCATGTATTGAAATCATCCCGCTGACATGACCTTCTGAATCAACCACTGGAAAGTCGGCTTCTTTTCCCCGTATGATACGGTTTACAATCTGACTAAAGTTATCTGTTATCAGTATAGATTCAAATTCCTTCCTGTATACATTTTTAACGTAAATAGATTCCATCAGGTTAGTTTCCATTCCCTCTTTCAATCCGATATTCCTGAGTACAAGTTTCAGGGTATATATCGATTCCCTGGAAAGTTTTGACGAAAGGATCATACTGATAATACAGGTTATCATCAGGGGAAGAATAATATGGTAATCGTTGGTAAGTTCAAATACTATGATTATTGCGGTTATCGGCGCCCTAGTTGTACCGGCAACAAGTCCGCCCATAGCTACCAGGGCATAAGCACCGGGCGATGCAGTTATATCGGGAAACACCGTATGAACGATTGATCCGAAGAAATATCCAAGCATAGCTCCCATAAAAAGTGATGGCGCAAAAATTCCTCCAGATCCCCCCGATCCCAGAGTAAGCGACGTAGCAAGTATCTTCATAAAGATTAATATTAATGCTACATACCAAATCATATTTCCATAGAGAGCATTATTGATTGAATCATAGCCGACTCCCATTACCTGCGGAAATGCAAGTGCTATAACACCGATACCAAGTCCGCCCAGTGCTGGTTTGAAGCTCTCGGGTATTTTAATACGGTTATCAAAAATCTCTTCACAGTAATACAATGTCTTTATGAAAAGGTAGGCAACAAGTCCGCTGGCAGCACCCAGTATAAAATAGAACCCGATCTCAACAGGAGAAGCAAGCTGGTATTTTGGAACGATAAAAGCAGCGAAGTTTCCCTCAAAATAATGAGAGATAACTGTAGCCATAACTGACGAGATAACGATAGGTGAAAACTGGGCAACAGCAAAATCCATCAGTACTATCTCTACAGCAAAGAGAGCGCCGGCTATGGGAGCATTAAAAGCTGCAGCAATTCCAGCTGCCGCACCGCAGCCTACCAGGGTTTTTAATCTTTTTGTAGATACTCTCAGAAACTGTCCAACTACCGATCCAAGGCTGGATCCGATCTGGATAATTGGTCCTTCCCTTCCAACTGATCCTCCGGTTCCGATTGAAATAGCAGAAGCAACAGCTTTTACGAATGCAACCCTCCCTCTGATCTGCCCTCCTTTCAGGAGAATTGCCTGCATTACTTCAGGTACTCCATGTCCTTTAGCTTCGGGAGCCAGGTAGTAGATTATGGGACCGACAATCAGTCCGCCGATTATAGGGATGATCAGAATAAGCAGCCAGGGGGTATCCATTATATTCTGAAGCAGATTTCCGGGACCGGGAAAGGAGACATCCGAGAAGAATTTGATCATTGCCCTTATACCGATCGCCGAAAATCCGGCAAGCACACCGATTATGATTGCGATGACAATCATAAACGTGTGTTCGGTCATTTTAGCTCTTTCAAAAAGAGATGTGGTTCGCAGCGAGAGCCGCGAATAAATCTTTTTAAAAGATACTTTCACCATTTCTCCCTGGGAAGAGCGGGTACCCGAATCGGCAAATTAATCATGATCAGGAGCATTCGAAAAATCTTCTGAATAATATTGAATAACTAAAAGTTATAGGAAATACCCATTATAAATCTTTTTTCTGGTATTGCGGGATCAATTTGCTGATATCCCAGATATACATTTACCGGAATTTCCCGGAGTTTCCTTAAGTTTTCAGTTTGAACATCAGAAGCAAAGGTTTTGCTGCTTCCTAAAATTAACGACTCATTTGAAGTAGAATCTTCTTTCTCCCCTTTTTTGGGTTCATCCTTGTTCAGGACAAGCTTATAGAAAAGGAAGCCGGCAATAATCACACCTCCTATAACGAGAAGAGCGGTACTTCCGCCGCCTGAATCTGATGACTGACTTGATGATCCGCCCCCGCCGCCGCCGGGAACGTCTGCTGTCTTCATTAATCCCTGGGCGTAGCCGTCAGGAGTTAAAATAATTGATTGTAATCCGAATATGATTAATACAAGCACCGGAATACTTGTTTTATATATGAAGCGAAACATTTTTACCTCCGGTAATTTTCATTTTGCTGTATTAAGATAATTCATTTATTACTGAATTACCAAACTCATTTAATACATTTGACCGGAGAAAATCCGGCAGTCAGGAAGGACGACAGGCTTGTATATAAATTATAACCCCCTGCTCTCTAAGGAGTATCCTCCTTTAGATTTACAGCAAAACTGTAGCCATGTTTTTCAAATCCAAGGGATTCATAAAAACTGTGAGCATTTTCTCTTCGCATATGACTTGAAAGAACCATTTTGTAGCACCCTTTCTGCCTGCTTATCTCCATCGCGAATTTCATCATTTCTTTCCCTATGCCTTTTCCCTGCAGATCTTTTTTAATCACTACATCCTCTATAATCGATGAAGACTCACCGCGATGAGCCAGGTTATCCATTATTAAAAGAGCAAATGTTCCTGCAATTTCATTCCCGTATTCAGCAACGTAGATCTTATAGTCCGGGTAAGTTCCCAGCTTGTTAAACTTTTCCTGCGCTGCCTCAAGTGTGATCCTATCTTCGGGATCATCTGTAAGCCCCTGGTAAAGTTCAAGAATGCTCTGCAGGTCGCTTTTTTCCGCTTGTCTTAATTTAAGGGGAGTCATCTTTAATAAGATTAATCAATGTCTTTATTATTGGTCGGGACTGCATGTTTTGCAATAATTTCACCTTCATCTATGATGACGGCGGATAATTTGTTGCAGGTATATGCCGAGGTATCGATATAAGCAACATTATTCCATTTCTGGTAAGTGACATCCTGTTTGCGCGTATGGCCGACTATCTGCAGCTTTCCCAGGTTCATGAGTTCATCTCTCGTCCACAAAATGCCATGCTCACTTGTAATACTATTCCTCATTTCTTCGTCCAGCTTATCAATATCTTTAAGAGGTTCGGAACCAAGCGATGAGCTGAAATAACCTGATATCCCTGCGTGTGAAATGAAACATTCAGAAAGATTAAAAAACAATGGTGCCTGGGTAATCAAATCAAGGTGTTCGGAAATCTTATCGAATTTATTATCGTAAGAAGAGATGGTTTTTTCAAACCCGTTATATATCCAGGAGGCACCCATATTAGTGGTGGGTTTCTTAATGAAGTAATAAAACATATAATCGTGGTTGCCGGGAGTAAATTTAATTCCCTCTTCTTTTACATACTCGAGAACTTCAAAACTGAAATTACCCCGGTCAATAAGGTCTCCCACACAATATAACGGGATATTGGGATATAAGTTTTTTATCTTCTTTATCAGTTCCTGTAGTGTATACAGACACCCATGCACATCACCGATTACTGCTACCATACTTAAATATATTTATTTTCCTGAGCATATTTTTGAAGTTCATCACGGAATTTCGGATGTGCGACGTTAATAAGTTCCCTCACCCTCTGCCTGATCGGTTTGCCGAAAAGCTGAGCAACTCCATACTCTGTAACTACATAATGTACATCTGCCCTGTTTGTTACAACACCTGCCCCGGCTTTAATCTGCGTTACTATTTTAGATGTGCTGCCGTCCTTGGTAGTTGAAGGCAGAGCAATTATGGGTTTGCCGCCTGTCGAATGTGCGGCACCTCGTATAAAATCAACCTGTCCCCCGAATCCGCTGTACAGCCTGGTGCCGATAGTATCGGAACAAACCTGGCCTGTTATATCAACCTCGATTGCTGAGTTGATTGCAACCATTTTATCATTCTTTGCAATTACAAAAGGATCATTGACATATTCCTGGGGATGGAACTCGATAAGCGGGTTATTATCAATAAAATCATATAGTTTTTTTGTCCCGAGAACGAAGCCGGCAATGATTTTACCTTTGTGTAATGTCTTCCGCTCATTCGTAATTATTCCGGCATCCACCAGTCCGATAATTCCGTCAGAGAACATCTCTGAATGAATACCCAGTGCTTTTTTATCGTAAAGAAAATTCAACACAGAATCAGGTATCGCGCCTATACCCATTTGTAAAGTGGAACCGTCTTCAATCAGTTCCGATATATGCGAACCGATATTCCTGTAAATATTTTCAAGTTCAGGCGTGATGTTCTTATCAACCTGCGGAAGTTCCTTTATAGGTTCATCAACTTCGACTATATAATTGATTTTATTTATATGGATAAAACTATCCCCAAGAGTTCTCGGCATGCTCGGGTTGACCTGTGCGACTATAACCTTAGCTTTATCTGCGGGGTTTTTAATCGGTCCGACGTCAACACCATAACTGCAGAATCCATGTTCGTCCGGAGGTGAAACGTGGATAAAGGCTATATCGAGCGGGATTATACCCTGGGTAAAAAGAAGGGGAAATTCGTAAAGGTAAATGGGAGTAAAATCTGCTCTTCCCTCGTTCACGCTTTTCCTCGAATTACCTCCTATAAAATATGCGTTGTGCCTGAAATGACCAGCCATTTCAGGTTTTAAGTAGGGTAACTCGCCAACAGTCAATATATGTACAAGTTCTACATCGTAAAGTACTTCTTTCCTATTCACCATTGCATTAACAAGAGCAAAAGGAACTGCGCATCCGCCCTGTAGAATTATTCTGTCGCCCGATTTAATTACCCTTACTGCTTCTTCTGCTGTAACTATTTTTTGATTATAAGAGCTTATCAGTCTGGTAGGAATAGTATTTTTCGATTTTAATTCATCTGATGGTGTCATTTCAATTACTTCTTCGATTCTATAAGATTTCAATTCGTAGAGAAAACTCTCAGTTTTCTGAACTCAACATTAAATGTGTTAGCTATCTGTTCATTTGAACAGTAGCCGTTATATGTGCAGACCCCCTTCGCAAGACCGTCATCACCCATTAGTGCATTTCCGAGGCCGTTATCTGTAATATTCTGAATATACGGAATAGAAGCATTATTTAGTCCGTAACTTGCTGTGCGTGCAACAATTGCAGGCATATTCGGCACACAATAATGAATTACCCCGTATTTTTCATAAACGGGATCTCTCAATGTTGTAAGCCTGCTCGTTTCAATACATCCGCCCTGATCAATTGACACATCAACAATAACAGCGCCTGGTTTCATCTGTTTAACCATATCTTCAGTTACAAGGTGAGGAGTTTTCTCACCTTTAATGAGCACTGCACCTATCAATACATCAGCAAACTTAACGCCGCGCTCTATTGTATACGGATTAGCAACTACTGTAGTGATTTTCTTTCTGAAATGTTCATCAATCTTACGAAGACGGTTAAGGTCCTTGTCCAGTACAATAACCTGGGAGCCGATTCCGAGAGCTGCTCTTGCGGCAGTCGTTCCGACGACCCCTGAACCAAGAATTACAACCGCTGCCGGAGCAACACCTGTAATTCCCCCGAGGAGAATTCCTCTGCCTTCACGGGGATAACTTTCCAGGTACCTGCTTGCTACCTGTATGGAAATAGGACCGGCAATTTCACTCATTGCCTGAAGAACAGGCAGCCGGTTACTGTTTTCTACAAGATCATAACCAACAGCTGTAACTTTTTTCTCCATCAGCTTTTCGATAGTCTGCTTTTTACCTACAGCAAGATGAAGGAAAGAGAATAAAATCTGGTTTTCCCTGAATAATTCCAGTTCGGCATCATTCACGGGGGTTACTTTTAACACAAGTTCAGCTCTTCCGAAGATTTCGTCTGCAGTGTATACTATTTTCGCGCCGGTCTTTTCATAATCTTCATCACTGAAATGACTTCCTTCTCCGGCACCTGATTGTATATAGACTGTGTGACCTTTCCTGGTAAGTGCATCTACCCCCGCGGGTACTAATGCTACTCTTTTTTCTTCATTAAGCTGCTCTTTTGGAATGCCTACTATCATATAAGAATTTTCCCGGTTTATTACCCAAAATTACCCAGAAAGATTAATAGTATCAATATTTTCCAGTTTTTAGGAATGTTTTATTTATTATTTTCATTGTAGGGAAGCTATTACTTTAGGTTTGTTTCAGACTGCACTGATAATTTTAAAATTATCAGTTTGTGGTGAAATTGCTTATGACTTTAAGGCTCGTATGCAGAAATAAGGACGAAGCAAATCTGAACCAATATTATAATAAAACCTGCGTTATTGCTCCCTTGCCGCTCAAAACTGAAATAACGTTTTCAGCCGCCAGTTTTGCCATCTCATTACGGGCATCTTCTGTTGCGCTCCCCAGGTGAGGCATAAGAATAACATTTTTCAGAGAATATAATTCCGGGTTGACATCCGGCTCATTTTCATATACATCGAATCCTGCAGAGAAAAGTCTTTTGTTTTTAAGCATTTGTATCAGTGCTTTTTCTTCCACTATCTCTCCCCTTGCAGTATTGACGAAAATAGCGGTTTTTTTAATCAGAGATAATCTTTCTTTGTTCAAAAGATGATGTGTATTTTCTGTCAGGGGAAGGTGTACCGATATTATATCCGATTTCTTCAATAGAAAGCTAAGTGCTGTTTTTTTTCCTCCCATTGCATCAATATCAGGATTCTCCTTTCCGTCATAATACAACAGGTTTACTCCAAATCCCGCTGCTCTTTTAGCAACTGCAGTTCCTATCCTCCCGGCACCTATAATTCCAAAGTTTTTTCCTCTGAGTTCGACTCCAAGAAGGAGTTTGGGCTGCCATCCCCTGAACCTATTTTTCCTCATGATCTCTTCACCTTCCAGCAGCCTCCTTGAACAGGCCAGCACTAAGGTTACTGCAAGGTCAGCTGTTGAATCGGTCAGAACATCAGGGGTGTTGGTTACGGTAATCCCTTTGCTATTGGCATAGGCAACGTTGATGTTGTTATATCCCACTGCATAATTGGCAATGATTTTGCATTTAGACATTGAATCGATTATTTCCTCGTCAAACTTATCCGTAAGAAGAGATATTACTCCGTCAGCATCTCTCACTTCCTTCTTAAGCAGCGGGTATGGAATCGGTTTCTCCCCGGGGTAAACTTTAACTTCTATTTTTTTACTTCTTAGAAGTTCAGCTGCTGCTTCAGGAATCTCCCTTGTGATAAAAACTTTCATAATACTTTACTTTTAATGACCAAATAACATTCTTACTATAAAGACTGCTGCTAATATTCCGGCAATATCTGCAATAAGTCCCGCCGGAAGGGCATGTCTTGTGTTCTTAATATTAATAGCTCCGAAATAAACCGCAAGTACATAGAAGGTAGTTTCTGTACTTCCAAAAAATGTTGATACCATAATACCGATAAAAGAATCAGGTCCATGTACCTTAATAATCTCGGTCATGATGCCGAGTGAACCGCTCCCCGACAAAGGACGCATCAGTGCCATTGGCAAAGCCTCTGCGGGCATCCCGATCAAATCGGTGAAGGGCTTGAGTATATAAGTAAGCCAGTCCATTGCTCCGCCTGCCCTGAAAATGCCTATTGCCATCAGCATTGCTACAAGATAAGGAATTATCCTGACAGCTATATTAAATCCTTCCTTAGCACCTTCAACAAACTGTTCATATACTCTTACCTTTTTAATTGCGCCGTAACCGATAAAGAATATGATCAGCGCGGGTATTGCAACAATAGAAAGGATCTCAATAAACCTTTTGAAATATTCGGGTTTAATGAACTGAAGAGAGCCTGCAAGGAGCGTACCTATACCGGTGATTCCGGCAAGTACAATCAGGAGTATTATCGACAGGAAGAGTAAAATTCCTTTTAGGTGACTTCTTAACCAGTTTGTAAATCCGCCGGCGACAGGAAATTTTTCGAGTACCTTAGCTGCTGTTATACCCGCAATAGTAGCACATCCCGCACCGAAAATAGAAGTTCCTATTATTATCGCAGGATCGGAACTACCCGCTGCCGCTCTCACCGCGATTGCCGTAGCAGGTATAAGGGTAAGTCCTGCAGTATTAATTGCGAGAAAGGTAACCATCGAATTTGTTGCTGTTCCCTTCTCCGGGTTAAGTTTATCCAGTTCTTCCATTGCTTTCAGTCCGAAAGGCGTTGCTGCGTTTCCCAGACCGAGCATATTAGCAGAAATGTTCATAATCATCGACCCCATCGCAGGGTGATCTGACGGAACATCCGGGAACAATCTCTTCATAACAGGTTTAAGCCATTTTGCAATTAAAGCAATCAAACCCGCTTCCTCAGCCACTTTCATTACACCGAGCCATAGTGCCATAATACCTATCAGGCCTATTGCAATGTTTACTGCTGTGCCTGCGTAATCAAGTGCTGCATTGGTAATATCTTTTAATTTGAGAAATGAAACGGATTCAAAAATGACATCAGCTGTTAATGAAGCACCGCTGAAGTTTGTGAATGATAGTGTACCCGTTATATCATTTTCATCTCCTGCAGCTTTAGCAGTCTGCTTAAGGACATCAGGTGCTGATTTGGGAATAGTCAGAACAAATACACCTGATTTCTTCAGGGGATTGTATGTTACCCTGGCAGGAAGTTCAATCGAACTATCAATTCTTTCTGAATATAAACGGTTAAAATCTTTCTTAGCTATCTTAAATTGTGCATCATAAGTATTAGCCCGGGAAGTATCCAGCGGATTTTTAAGAATTACCTCTACGGGAAACTTTTCACCATTCCTGTATTTATCCCGACTTTGATTCGAGATATCAGTAACTAATGCTGTCCCTATACCAAGAACCAGTAAAGCAAGCCAGACATAATTCAGCATTAAAGATCCTGTTATTCAGTTACTAATATTTGATTTCTGAATGGGAAATTATGGTTACCGTTTTTGTTTGCAGCTATAATTCTTATCTCGTGTATGCCGGGTTCAACATCGTTTAGATTCAAACTCAGAATATTTGTTTCCGGGTAGAAAGTATAAGCTAAAGTTTTTACAGAATCAAATTCTGTAACTATTGATGCAGAATCAATACCTGAGCTGTCCTGCAGGCTGAACTGAAGATTTAAGTCTCCTCTCCCGAAAGTTGAATCACTGAATAAAGGTTTAATTGATGGAATGCCTGCCTTAAAATACCTGCATAGTCCACGGAATATTCCCCATCCTTCAATTTTGTTAAATTCATCTATTGTCAGAAGTTTTTCTTCAAGATGGTGTGTATGGAATCCGCATTCAACAAGAATCGCCGGAATTTTGGTTTCTCTTAAAACAGAAAATCCTTCGCCGGGATATATATTATAATCGGAATAAGTGCCGTCAAATGAACCGGGTCCGCCTGAGTTTCTCATTGCATAAGAAAGGTCTCTCTCTACATACCTAGCCATATCCCGTTCACATGGTTCGTATTCATAATTGGATTCTTTAGCATGGTAATACGTCGAAGTGTAATTCGTGTAATCATCTTCCTCTTTAGGGGGAGCATTATGATGAATACTTATAAACAGATCAGCACTGCTTTCATTAGCCATCTTCGATCGTTCTTTTAAGTCAACCGTTTGATCGGTCACCCTGGACATTAAAACAACAGCACCGGCTCTCTGTAAAAAGCTTCGCAGGTAAAGCGCCACGCGCAGGTTCACGTCGGCTTCAACGGCCAGACCCCTGGGAGCCTTTGTTTTTGCGGTCTGCTCCGCCGTGACCAGGATCTAAAAAGATAGTTTTACCCGAAAGGTATGGCGAGTATTCTGATATGAATTTTTCTGCGGCAGCGGGATTTTGTAATTCGGGGGGGATATCATAATAAATCCTGTCCGAAGCTGAACATCCTGCAAAAATTAACCCCGTTAATAAAAGCAGGATATATGATCTCACACTAAACGCCTTCCTCCTCAGCAGCCTGAATCTCCTCGGAATCTATCATGACCAGTTCTCTGGGCTGTGTAGATTTTGTCTCATTATTCTTCTTCAGTGAATACTTTGAGAGAAATTTATGTTTAATGTCATCGATTGTTTTTTTCTCGTCCACTATTTTGATGGAGCCTAAAACCGTTGCAGAGAACAGGTAATACGGATCTTCTTTGCCCCTGTTCTTCTTCAGCCTTTCATCTTTAAGTATAGTAAAACTGGCAAAGCCGTTAAACTTTATCTTCTCAAACACTTCATCATCTTTATCGAGGAAGAAATATATGTTCTTATCGAGATACAGGAATGTAGTTGTATACTGCATCGCTTTTTCACCATCAACGTTGAAAGCGAGTATTCCCCCCGAACTATCGTTAAGTTCTTTTTCAATAATTTCGAGATCCCGTATGTATGAGATTTTTCTATGCATTTGACACCATTCTGTTATCAGTAGACATTTTATTTATGCCCGCCCAACTATACATTTTGAATTTAATAAAGCGAAATTACACACTTTGCAATGTGAAAGATTCTGATCAAAGTCCCTCAGCCTTATATGATTGACCATCGACCTGATTTCGTCTCCGGATTTATTTACTTCCTCCCGGCTGATAGTTTCTTTAACGTCCTCCCCCGGAAAATTGATAAAAATTAACCTGAGTTCAAAGGATGTTAATTCTTTGAAGAAACGGCTTACAATATAGGAATAAAATTTCAATTGAGGGAAATAAAGTGACGACCGGTCACAAATTTCTTCCCTATTAATATCATCAGTTTTATAATCGATGATCACCGCCTTTGATCCGTCAATAATCAGCTTGTCTATTATCCCGTGGAGGAAATAATCTTCCTCGTTAAGGTAGATTTCATATTCATTAAAAGATTTCTTATAAGTCAGCAGATGTTTGTAAATATCCGACTCAAATAAGTTTTTGAGATTACCGGAAATGTCTGTTTGAAGTGCATCCAGAATGTCTGTTTGGGTTATCCGGATCTCCTCACTAATAACAGATGAAACTTCTTTTGGAGAAATTCGGGGATTGTTCTGCTGCAGAATCCTGTGAATAATACTTCCTCTGACTTCTGCAGGTATTGTCGGGACTTTAACAGCCAGCTCCTCTGCTTTCTCTTCCTTCCTGCTGAATTCATAATTCCGGCTCTCATTCTCGCCGATCCCAAACTTATAGTTTCTGTAGTCTCTGACCAGGGAGGAAATTCCAAGATCGTACATTAAACTGTATTTTAAGGGACATTGTTTATATGCAGCGAATTTTGTTGCCGAGATTATTTCGCCTTTTGGTGTATCTGAAGCCTCGGAAATTAACAGCATTTTTTTACGCTCATCGCCTGGCTCCGCAGCAATGTGCTTTCCGGCAGTATTCAGATGACGGACGATTTCAATTCTCTCTTCAAGTATTTCTGAAAAGTTCAGGAATTTGCCTTCTTCTGTTTTAAGGAACTGCAGCTCATCTCTTATAGTAAAATCATCCTGCGTAAAATCAATGCCTAACCCTTCCTGCAGAAGCGCCATAAAAGAACCGGATTTATATTTATCCATTTCCGGGGCGCTTACAAAGAGATAATTCTTTGCACGCGTTGCTCCGACATAGAAAAGTCTTTTTATTTCCGCGGTCTCTTTTTTTGATGATATTAAATCATAGACATTGTTGATTGGAGCCGACTGATATTCTCCGAAATAATCGCCGTCCAGCGGGACTTTGGTCAGCAGTCCGAAATTCTTATCAGCCTGGATACCTCCTTTTTTAACTTTGTCTGAGGAAGTAACTTCATGTGAGTTGTAAAGAAACACTGCCGGGTACTCAAGTCCTTTCGCCTGGTGCAGGGTCATTACTTTTACTGAATCGGATTCATCCGCAACTGCTGCCTGCGGTTCATCTTCTGTCTCTTCTATCGATTCTTTAAGAAAGTTCACATAGTCGTATAAAGTTTTATAACCTTTACTCTGAAAATCTATCGTCAATTTTACGAGTTTCGAGATATTTGCAGTCTCCTGGGAACCTGAAGCCTTCTGTGAAAGCACCGGGAGATAAGGACTCTCATTCAATATCTGCCGAAGCAGCATAGGGGCGCTGTATACTCGCTGCAAGCTTAATATTCGTCTTCAGTACCTCTATAACTGCCGATATTTTATCGTCTTTTTTCTCGTACTTATTTAATTTCTGCCAGAGTGTGTCGCCTTTAACCAGCGATACTTCATAAATGATGCTGTCGGGGACATTAAAAAATGGTGAACGCAGGATACCTGTAAGCGCTGTGTTGTTTTTTGTATCAAGAAGGAATGAAAAATAATTATAAATATCATAGACAGGCTGCCGCTGGTAAAACCCCTTTCCGCCGACAATATTAAACGGAATATTTTTCTCTATAAATATTTTCTCGAGGGAGGAGAATGATTTTCTTTTTCTGACAAGTACCGCAATATCCTTCCAGCTGAGTTTCTTTGTGTTGCCGGTGCCATCAACAAGGGAGATTATTCTCCCGGCAACAAGTTCAGCCTCCGGTCTCCTTTCGGGCTGTTCAACGTTATTCTTTTCTGAAGCACCTATGATAATCTCTATCAGGCTGTCCGTGTCTTCCTGCTTTGCACAGACAAGATCTGAGTGACTGACTTCATTAAAAAGCGGTTCCGGATCAGAAAACAGGCTGCGGAACAGGCGGTTAACGAAGAGGCAAATTCCCGGAGCCATCCGGAAACTATCGGGAAGGCTCAAAAGAAAATTTTCTCCGGAAGCTTCACTTATTTTTTCCTTTGTAATCCGAAAGACTTCAAGATCGGCATCACGGAACATATAAATACTCTGTTTCTCATCTCCAACCACAAATAAATTTCCCTCCTTCAGATCATCCAGAATAGGAAGAAAAATTTTGTACTGAATCTCATTGGTGTCCTGGTATTCATCGATCATAATAAATTTGAATCTTCTTGTTAATTCAGATTTAACTGACGGATCTTTTAGAAGATTTTTTGTCAGTATCAGAATATCTTCATAGTCAAGGTATCCGTTTTCCTTCTTTTTCAAATCATATCTATCAACAGCAAGACTGAATAGCTGAAAGACTGCTTTGCCGAATTTTGCTAGTTCTGTTTCAATTTCTTTATGATTGGATGGGATATCGAGTGAGGATAGCTCACTTATATATGTCTCAGAAGCAGCTATTTCCTTATTAAGTCCTTCCCTTAAACCATTTGACAGGTATCCTGCCTTCCTGACTTCACAGCTTTTAATGAAAGCATTTTCTCTAATCGAATGAACGATCGAAATTTCTTTCTCTATGGAATTTTCCAGCCTGAAATCATTCAGGAGCTTATTTATTTCCAGGGCTCTGAAATTATCTTTCCCGGCAGCCAGGACAGTCTCATTTATGACAGAGAGAGACCGTAAAAATTCATCTTTGTTTTTACGGATAAATTTTGAAGCGAATTCAATAAAATCAGTGAAGAATAATTCTGCAATTTCCGGTTCACTTTTACTATAAATACTTTCCCCGATCTCAAAGATCTTCTTTCTGTCTTTTGTCAGATTTTTTAACAGAGAAGAAAATCCCGCCTTAGAACCGAATAATCTAATAAGATATTTCGTCTCCCCTGTATAGACTTTCCCCGATAAACTCTCCTTTATTGATTCCTCAACAGCTAATTCGATGAGCTCGTCTGAAGTTATTTCATCTATCGGCTGGAAGTTGGCATCGAGACCTGCTTCTACAGGAAATAGTCGGAGTATATCCAGGCAGAAAGAATGTATTGTGGAGATGTTAGCGGATACAAGCTGACTTCTTATTATGCCAAGGAGTTTTTTTTCTTCTTCGCTATCGGTGGTGTTGAATCTCAGTTCTGCGTATTCTGCAATTTTCTTATAAAGTTCACTGGCAGCTTTATCTGTAAAAGTTATGGCAGCAATTTTCCGCAGCGATCCTTTTTCTGAAAGGGCTATTTCAAGATAGCGGCGTGAAAGGACAAAGGTCTTCCCTGACCCGGCATTTGCAGTTAGTGAAATATGCTGATTAAAATTTAGAGCTTTCTTCTGGTGTGTTGTAAGTAAATCCATTAATAATAATACTAAGAATTTTGTTTATGCATAGGGATGGTAATTCTGAATTTAGCTCCTTTTTCTATTTTTTCTGCCAGAGTGATCGTTCCGCCTATACCCTCAATAAACCTTTTGGAGAGTTTCAATCCTATACCCATCCCTCTTTCTTTTGTTGTGTAGCCCGGTTCAAATATTTTTTCTCGGTGCTGCATATCTACTCCTTTACCGTTATCGTCAATTGCAATCTTATAAAAATCTTCATCTTTTTTAAGTGATAAATTTATATTCTCTGCTTCTGCCTGGATTGAATTCCTTATCATATTTAATAATAAGCCTTCTGAGCTGAAATTTATCGGCTTCTACAATGGCTTCCTTTGTTTCGGCAGTGAATGTGATCTCGACATTTTCTTCGACAAACAGATCGAGCGCATCTTTAATAACCGGAATGATATCCATTACTTCAAGCTTAAAGTTCGGCATCCGCGCGAACCGTTGAAAATTCCGATGCAATAACATTCAGGTTATCAATCTGGTTTAATACTGTCCTGGATACTTTCTCAAAAATCTCATCAAAGTTCTTGTTTTTATCTCTATAGGATATTATTAACTGCTGAACTGCAAGCTTCATGGGAGTAAGCGGATTTTTAATCTCGTGGGCAACCTGTTTAGCCATTTCCTTCCATGCATTTTCTCTTTCCAGCTCAGCCATTTCAATTTCATTTCTTTTCGAAGTTCCTGGGTCATTGCATTGAAGCCTTCAAGGAGTTCCTTTATTTCGCCGCGTTCATTCAGATCGAGCTGAACATTTAAGTCGCCATGTGCTACCGAGCCGGTAGCCTTGGTTAACCTCCTGATCGGTGAGGAAATTTTATTTGCAAGGATAGTGCTGATGATTATAATCAGGAGAGTTGCAAATGAGTAAATACCGAAAAGAAAGACATCAACATCTATTGGAGAGAAGCCGAGGTGAACTTTATTGAATGCATCATTAACGCCGATTGTCAGGTCCTGACCGGCAATGGATATCTTTTTGTAGAAAGAATCATACGTATAATTCTTCTATCTTTTCTCTTGTAAGGAATTCCCTGTAGCTGAGGTAGTTGAGATGGAAGTAGACATCTGAGTCGAGCTTCTTATCGAATAATCCCGAATCGTAATACTGGCTCCTCGAACTGTACACCTGGGCCGTATTGTCATAAACTGAAAATGAGATCCTCAATTCTTTTCCTGCATTTTCAAATGCCTGTTCAACTGATTTCTGTCCGTTGTTCTCCACCTGCGACCGCACATGGTTTTCAATGTAATTCGATCTTTCATTCAATTCATTGAACACTGCGGCCTGGCTTCTGTCGGCTACAATCTGCCTGTTATAGATAGCAAGGATGATAACCGGGATAATGGATATAACAAGGAATGCTATCAGCAATTGCGTTCTGAAGCTATATTTGAACTCCGAAAAGTAATGATGAAGAAAACAATAAATAGTATGATGATAAAAATACTATGCACCAGAAATACCTTAAAGAAATTGAAGAGATTCCAGGAAATATGTTTTTCCACAAGGGCGACTGAAGTAATCAGCTCATTTCCGTCTTCATTTGTCCTCAGGGCATAAGTAAAATAATTCTCACCATTAAGGTTTAGTGCTCATCCAGGCTTCATTATCCTGCGAAAAAATGCATTTACAATTGGTTCATACTGATCACGGGAGGGATAGATATCACCGTAAACCTGGGTAAGTTTTGAGTTTCTGAACTCGAAGATCTTAAGCTGGCTTAAATCAAGAACAGAGTTAATTATATTCTTTTTGGATTCCAGGAAGTCGGGAATATTTCTTGCGCCCCAGTTCTGAAGGGTGAAATTCAAGAACGGTGCCTACATACCCTGAGACAATTCCTCTGTCCTTTACCGCGAATATCCCGGCAAAGATCTTTCCCGCCGAGCTTTGATTTGAGGTAATTTCAACAATCTTCGGATTCATTTACCATTGAATAATCGGCAAGTTTCGGCGGCAGCCGGAAATCGCTCCTTATTCCTATCCCAAATCTGCCCGTTTCCTGCATATCTTTATCGAATATCATAACAGCCGAATTTATTGATTCCCTCTGAAGCGAACTGTTGCTCCAGATAATAAAAGCAATTGAATTGAAGTTAGTATTATCATGTAAAAGGAATTCCTCACTGTCTTCATCCTTTATTGCACCTGTAAGGGTTTCATTCAAGGAGGAAATGAAGGAGATTATCATCGGGACGATTGATTTCAAGGGCGCTTGTTTTTAATGATTCTTTTTCAAGCTGAAGATTAAAATAGTTCAGCAGGGTAATCGTTATTACAGAGGCAGCCAGCGTAGCGTATATAAAATTATATAGAGAGTTAAGTCTTCTGAAAAGTAATATAATACAGAACCAGGAATACAAGGAAAATAAAAACAGAACTAAGCGTGTAATTTATTAATGGCTCGTGCTGAAGATATATGAAGAAAAAGCCCGCTATTTCAAATCCTGTAAAGCAGAAAAAGAAGATTATCCTCCTCTTCTTTTCATCTTCTTCGGGTAGAGAATAAAAAACAGCAGGAAATATGACAAAAGGAAAAGGATTATTGTAAGTCCGATTAGTAGTATCGCAAAGTTCATTACAAGGAATATGAAATCAGGGATAAGGTTTGCTTCCTGGAAATACCTGAGAGTTGAATCGAATATCACACTCTTCATCGAGGCATATAGTCCCCTGAATGTCATAAAGAAAAGAAAAGCGAAAGGGATAAAAAGGGCCGCAAACAGGGAATATTTTTTATATTTAACTGATGCAGGATCCTTTATAAAATCGATTACATACAAATATGCCCGTATACTTATTATCAGTATAAAGATGGATGATATAATAAGTTCCAGCAGGAGATTTGACTATCCCCCATCCAAAAGCTGAAGAGAAGTTTGCCGGATCTACAAGAGGTCCATTAGAAAATTTGAAGGAAATCCAACTATAAAAATAACCGACCTGAACAGGGAACAGTAAAAGATAAAAATGAGCAACCTTGCGGAGCGGTATTTAACAGAATTATATTCCTGCCTGAAACCGAATGCTATAAAGAATAATGCTGCAGCGATAAGCACAGACTGAAATTCATTTGTATTATGCTGGATAGAATTAATATCAGGTATCAAGTCCCGGTTTGAAAAAACTGACCGTTCCTATTTTATTGTTCTTCGAATTTACGAGATCGAATGAATATTTCCTGCCGTCTTTGGATTTTGGAGTGAAAGGATTGTAACTAACATCAAACCTTGTCAGAAACTGATCGGATATTTCCTTAGTAAAGTTGAGTTCATTATAGAACTGGTTCTGAAGAGAGTATTCTTTTTCAATAGGAAGACTGATAAGAAAATAGAATAAATCGTTTTCAATTTTTACTGTGTCTGTAACAGACATATAGGTTACCAGGTCGCCTGTGAAAAAATGAGTCTCTCCCAATGGGTAACTCAACGGGAATACCTCGTCCTGCTTAACAGCAATATCCCTGTTCCATGCAATCATTTTTCCGTTGGGAGCAATTACTTCGATCGAGTAATCATTGTACATCGGGTCATTTACGAGGTTTATCAGTGCTCCGAATGAAGAATTACCCGGACTGAGGGTAGCTTTTAATTTTTTTCTCAGACCGGAAGACAGGGAGAGAAGGTTTTCTTCCTTCTGGAGTAATATTGAATTAACAGAAGTCTCAATCTGCTGTATTTGTTCGGTGAGTTTCTCAGGCCAGTCGTTCTCAGTATAGCGTACATAAATAGGGGTTAAAATGCCCGAAATTAGAATAAGCAGCAAAATAAAAAAGACGATAGCAAAGTATTTCCTATCGCCTTCAAACATCTGAGAAATTTTAGTCGGCATTAATTAATTGTAATCTGTGTAATCTTCCAGTTTTTTCCCGATTTCTTTAAGGCTATATACACCTGCGCCAGATCTCTTTTCCCGCGGTATTCAAACTGGTATTCCCCGGTAGCATAAGGATTATTGGAATCGGATTGAATATTTTCGAATCTGAAGGCAGTGACCCTGTAAATCTTAAAGAAATCCTCAAGTACATAATAAGCCTGGTTGGAGCTATAGTATCCGCTAATTCCGTTGGATAAACTTAAATATGTCTGGGAAGAGAAATAACGGGCTATAGATTCAACATCCTGGTTCGAAATTCCGCTGCTTATATCAGAAAATATCCTGTAGCTTTCGCTTTGTTTGCCGTTATCTTTTGAGTTAAAATTCTGAGGATAGATATAGCTGACAAAGTTCAGGCAGAACAGGCTTAATATTATGTAAAAACTTTTCTTCATTTTATTCAGCCCCAATTTAATCAATCTTACAAAGTAAATCTATAAAAACCTGTACCTGCCTGAACTTATTCAGAGCTGTTATTCAGATACCGCAGCTATATTTCTTGACGATGGTCTGCTTAATTCTTTTCTTTCACCCGGAGCCTTCCGCGGTTTAAGCTGATGTTCGCCTTTAAGAAGCTGGAATGACCAGTCAAATACAATCCTGTTAGAGGTTAAAGTTGATACTCTTACTTTAGCATAATGGTTATCCCAGGTCCAGATAACGTATGTATGTCCCGGTATTACGACTGCATCTTTTGAGGTATTCCATCCGTGGTCAGGAGCATATTCAATATCCCAGATATCATTGGTTGCTCCCATATCCTGAATATCGGTATCACTATAAACATCCAGGTAATAGGTTCCCTGGTAGTTTTCAAAGTAAAAGTCTGCCGACTGATCGTCGTAAGGCACTACACTAAAGTTATCAAATGTGTATCCCGCTAAATCAGGATAGCGGTTATAATCAAAAATCGACTGGTTAAATCCTTCCGGCCTTGGTGCTGCATAAATTACATCGTAGCTCAATTCGCTTTCGTTTCCGTTATAATCATAAGAAGTAACTGCATAATAAGTTATAGTGCCGTTGGGCGCATTGTTATCAACAAAATAATTGCTGCTTGTCGAGCCTAGCAGGGTATATCTTCCGTCATAGCTGTCCGAATAGTAAACATTATATCCTGCAAGATCACCTTCATAATTATTATTCCAAGAAAGATCCACCCTGTTATCGCCGTTCAGAACAGTAATTCCTGTAGGCGGTGCAGGAGGAGTGTTATCTATTGTGACGAATGAATCATTTACTCCGCATGAGTAAAGCAAAAAAGATAATAAAAGTAAAAACGGGTAATAAGTATATTTTTTCATGGCCTTTGTCCTGATGTTTTACGATATCATTGTTACAAGGAGAATGCCATATGAAAAGGCTTAAAATTGAGCTGAAATAAAGGATTTGGGGCGGTTGAGATGTATATTATATTGGACAAGAAGAGAAGGACAATGGACAATTAGGATTTAGCGGATTGTCGAAATGTGCGGATTAATCCGCTAAATTTGCAAATCCGCTAAATTCAAAAGACCTTGACATAGAAATCTGATTTGCCTATGAACATGCCTATACCGTCGCCTTCTACGTTCCATCTGAGGTTTATGCCGGATTGACTGAAAATATTGGTGCTTGCATTATTTGCATCCTGCGTCAGGAAAAAATTATAGAATTCTTCATCGAATGCGTGGATGCGTATGTAGAAATAACTGCGCCAGGTGTTGTATAATGAATCGGGGAGATTGCGTGTTTTGAGGGTAAGGCGGTTGTTAAGATCCTTATCCGACTCTCTCTGAAGTACAGGAATAACATTATCCTCTAAATGAAATCCGCTAACAGGGTCGAGGATTACCCAGGTGGCACCATATACCGCACCTTCTCTTGGGCTTAACAATCCCTGTATGTAATGAATAGTATCGCCTTCTTCATTCACACCGGAGATTATCTTGCCATTCTGGAATGTGGTAGTAAAAGGTACGCGTGTATCGCCTGAAAGTGACTTGCCGTTCCATTCTGCATTTAATTTATACTCTTCCCCGTTTTGTGCAATAAGCGTAGGGGCTTTATATTTCCCGTTGCCGAGGTACTCCAGAGTATCAACAGTATTGGCGTGAGTAATATATGCTGTAACATCGCTTAGCTGAGCCTGCGTTGAATCGAATGTCTGATCAAGCGGCAGAGTTCGTTCAAAAGTTACTTCAATCGGGTTGCCGGCTGTCAGAAGTCCTCTCACTACAAGTCTTTCCTGGTATGTCAGATCGTTTTCCACTATTGCGTCCTCGCAGGAATAGGTTATCAGCAGTCCTGCTATCATCAAATATTTAAGCATCCTGTTCATAATTAAAAATCCACCGTTAGACTAAGTGAAGGGAATACCGGGAAAAGAGTAAACTGTTTCAGCTCCGGAGTAGTTGTACCTGTTTCTTCGGAAGAATTAAAAACAACATACCGTGCAAATGGATTCTGCCTGTTGTAAACGTTGTAGACACTCATAGTCAGCTTGAGGGGAAGACCAGTCCACCGGAAGTTATATGACGCACTCACATCAAGCTTATGAAATGCCGGAAGTCTGTATTCATTTATGTGTTTATAATCGAGGAATACCTGGGGAGAACCTTCATTGCCTGAATAAACTCCGGGGAAATAATATTGTCCGATCGGCATAGTGTATGCCTGACCTGTTGCGTAACTCCATGTAGCACCGAATTCCCAGCTGTCACTGAGCTTATAAGTAAGAACAACGGATACATCATGCCTTCTGTCGTACCGGGGATAAAACGGTTTACCGTAATTTATATCGTCGAAGTACCTTCTTGTCCAGGATAAAGTATAACCGATCCAGCCTGTAAAACCTCCGCTCCTTTTGTTTAAGAAAAATTCTACACCATAAGCATCCCCCCTTCCCCGTGCAAACTGTTCATCAATAGGAGCTTCAATTGTGAAGGTTGCCGTATCAGAATATTCATAGAGGTTCTGCATAGTCCGGTAGTATCCCTCCAGCGAAACAAAGAACTCCCTCTTATTGAATTCATATTCAAAACCGAGAACGCCCTGTGTGGATCTTCCCGGCTCTACGTGAGGAGTTGAAGGAAACCATACATCTGTAGGCAGAACCACATCATTCCTTGTTATCAGGTGAAGGAACTGATCTGCCATTGCAAAGGCTCCCTTTACGAAAAAGCTTTCTGTTAAAGCGTATGTAGTGGAGATCCTTGGTTCAGCTTTGAAATACCTTGCATCGGGCAGATAATAGAAACGTATGCCGGCATTTCCTGTCCATAATGGACTAACCTCAAATACATCCTCAATATAACCGCCTATTTCAGTGGATGTAAATTTATTCAGGAAGCGTTCATCCTCTTTTACAAGAGGATTGAAATAATTGTTATTAACAAGATCAAAGTTATGTAATGTTACCTCTATACCGTTCTTAACAGTATGCTTCTCATTGCTGAAGTACTGTCCGTCCACCTTAAAGCTGAAATCCTTAATAGACGAAGTTGAATAGAAATCATTCTTAAATGCATCGGGTGTCTTGTCAGTAATCAGAGTATTAAAGCTGTAGCCGGTATAATTGAGAGCTGCGTTAGTAAACTTTTTATTCTTACTTAGACTTAACCAGGCAAGATGAACAGTGGAGTTATTCCAGTTGATATTATAACCGGCATCCTCGCTGTTTTTCTGGTTGTATAGTTTATCTGCAGTATAGAATCCGCTTATGGTAATTCTGTCTGTTTCCGAAACGTGGTAATCAAACTTGCCGTTCATATCATAAAAATTATAGAGGGGAATATTTTTTGCTTTTGGTATCTGCTTAAGAAGTGCATCCATATAAAGTACACGTCCCGAGATGAGGAAGGATGATTTGGCAGAGATAGGACCTTCCATTGTTAACCGGGAACTAATAGTACCCAGTCCAAGCTTTCCTTTAAAGTTATCCTTAGATCCTTCCTTCAGAGTAATGTCGAGTACGCTGGACAGCCTGCCGCCGTACTCAGCCGGGTAAGCACCCTTAACCAGCCTGATATCGTTTATAGCATCAGAGTTAAATGTGCTTGCAAATCCTCCTAGATGAAAGGGATTATAGACGATAACGCCGTCGATTAAAGTAAGTGTCTGGTCGGGAGAACCGCCGCGAACATAAAGTCCGTTTGAAAGTTCATTAGATGTTGTAACGCCGGGCAGAAGAGTCAGCGCCCGGAACACATCCACTTCACCCGTAAGTGAGGGAAGCTTCTCTACAAATGCCGGGGAAATATCTATAGTGCTTATGGTTCTGAAAGTATCCCGTCTCGCTTCGATAAGAACTTCATCGATATTTATACTTGTTGCCTTCAGGGAGAAATCGAACTCAATAGAATTATTATTGCCGGGAATATTGACCTTAAATTTTTTAGGCTGGTAGCCGATGTAGGAAGCAAAAAGCCAGTGTTCTCCCCGGGGTATCCCTAAAAGATTATATTTGCCGTTCTTATCAGTAGCGGCGCCTGCGATAGGTGAAGCCGTCTTTATGCTGTCAGTATAGATAAGCACATTTACGCCGATCAGTGAAGATCCATTCTCTGAGTCTGTTACTTTGCCGAAGATCCTGCCGGTATTCTGCGCATAGATCTGAAGCGGCAGAAATAATAAAAAGGAGATGATTAAAATGTAGTAAAGGGTCCCTGTTTTATTCAGCATCAACATTCTCATTAACGAAATATTAAACTAATGCATTTCGGGAAGATTTACAATATCAAGTAAAAAGTAAAAAGTAAAAAGTAAAAAGTAAAAAGGGAGAAGGGAGAAGGGATAAAGGAGAAGGTGAGAACAGGGTGTCTTGTCCTGAAATAGGTTGACAAAAAAGGAGAAAAAACCTATGGAACGACAAGGAAAACAGTGCAATTACTACAGTGAGGCATTTAAGCAAAAAATCATCTCCAAGATCGAAAGTGGAAAACTAACGATTGAACAAGCCAGAAGAATTTATAATATTGGAGGTGCCAGCACCATACAGAAATGGATAAAGAAGTATGGAAGAAATCATTTGCTGGGAAAAATAGTGAGGATAGAGATGCCGGAAGAAGTTAGCGAATTAAAAAAGCTGCAGAAACAGAAAGCAGAACTGGAAAGCGCCCTGGCGAAAGCTCACTTGAAGATCCTGTCACTGGAATCAATCATAGAAGCTGCCGAAGAAGATCTGGGGATAGATCTAAAAAAAAGTTCAGACAAAAAGCAATCATCAAATCCATTGAAAAAAGAAAAACCGGATCAATGAGATTTAGCATTGAAGAAATATGTAAGGAATTCAAAGTAAGCCGGCAGAGCTATTACAAGTTCAGGAGAAGAAAAGAAGAGCAAGGAATGGCCGAAGATAAGCTTATAGATGAAGTACTGGTATTAAGAAAACGAATGCCGATGCTTGGCGGCAGGAAGCTGTACTATCTGCTGAAAAGGGAAAAAGTAATCCCAATAGGCAGAGACAAGTTTTTTGAGTTATTAAAACGAAACGGACTGCTAATAAAACCGAAGCGATATAGACCAAAGACAACAGAATCAAGACATAGATTCAGGAAATACGATAACTTAATCAAGGATATGCAAATAGATAGAATAAACCAGGTCCACGTTGCGGACATTACCTATCTTCGGACAGTTGACCGTTTTGTTTACTTATTTTTAATAACAGATTTATATTCAAGGCGAGTGCTTGGGGAAGAACTGAGTAATAATTTATCACTGGAAAGCACCTTGAAAGCATTAGAAATGGTTCACAGAGAAGTAATAAATCTTAAAGGTTCAATACATCACTCAGACCGGGGAATACAATATTGCAGTAACATATATACTGAGAAATTGAAGAGCCTGGGAATGGAAATAAGTATGTCAGAGCAGGCAAATCCATATGAAAATGCAGTGGCAGAAAGAATAAACGGAATATTAAAGCAGGAATTTATGCTTGATGTGAAGTTCCAGGACATTAAGGCAGCCAGAAAGGCAGTAAAGGAAGCCATAAAAATATATAATGAAGAAAGACCACATATGAGCCTGGGATTTAGAACACCGGAAGAGGTTTATAACATTGGAACAGGTTATCAACATATTAACAAAGAAAGAAAAAAAGTAGCAAAAAAAGAAAGAAACAATTATTATTAAAAATGTAAACTTTTTTCAGGACGGGTCAGGGAATTCTAGAATGAGGGCAGACCGGCTGCGCCGGTAGAGGAGGACCACAGACTGCGTTGTGAATATGCAGTACACGAAGGTAAGGAATGAGGCGCTATCTTGAGCGAGATAAATCCTACTTTACAGAGGCATTATCTGTGTAAGCTTAAAAAACGGTGTTTCGTTTTACAGAAGCTTAAGCGAAACAGCGTTTCGCTTTACAGGTGGGACGAGACTGTGCTGGTCCAATAGACTTTTTTCTTATAGGCTGTTCCTCCTGCAAGTGCTGCATAGACAACAGGGGCAGGATCTTTGGAAAGAAGTTTCTTTGTGCTTCCCTCAAGCGAAAGTTCCAGGTTATAAATACCGTCAGGTTTCGGTTCGGGGATTTCTTTGAACAATGGGATCATCGTCCCTGATGCCTTCCCGAAATAAAGATGAACATAAATCATAGCAGGGAAAGTAAGATCCGGACTTTCCGGGCACTCTAGAGACAGATATAATATCTTATTTTCAATTTCAGCTGAAATCAACCGAAGAGGGAGTCCTTCCGGTGTAATTTTATTGGACGTTGTCAGAAATCCATTGCTTACAGATTTAGCATTGTTCTTTATAAGACGATGATATGCACTGGTACCGGGGACCTTTGCTGACCGCCAGACCTCTTTAAGCTTCGGAACATCATTTACAGATTTTGCAAGTGTAACTGCCGCAGCAAAATCGTTGCGGGCACCCACTGCTTTCCGTGATTTACTAAACTTCTGATTTTTGGGACGTGAATAAGCGATGGTCTTTCCATAACGTCTCCTGTATATAACATTTTCAATCCTTCCGCTAGGTTCTCCGATTACAGGCGATTTTAGCTCTGCCATAAATTTCTCTCCTTTTTTATTCGAAATATAATAAAATAAAGAAAGAATTTCAAACGTATGTGAGACGTATGTGGAACGTATATGAGACGTATGTGAGACGTATGTAGAATGGATTTAGCGAATTGAGCGAATCGGACGGCGTATTGCAGTCCCCGGAATAGAGCATCCGGAGACTAATCTTGAGGGGAGGGGGGAGAGGATGGAGAATCAATAGACATACATTGGTCATTCGGTGGTTCCCGAAGAGGCGGTCCCGCCAAGGTGGCGTGATTTCGCCTCGACATGATATTTTTTTATTGGGTCGAGACTCAAGATTTCGTTGCTAATCGCAACCTCAACATTCAGTAGTCATTCAGGCTTCATTGATGGATTAACATTTCTGCCGGGGAATCGGAACGATACTGAAGATTGTAGTGGTAGGTTGGGAAAGAGTTATTGAACACGGAGTAAACTATTGACGTTGTGGAATTTTTTACTTAAGCTTATGTAGTTGATTTGCCCAGGGAGTTGAAATGAGCAGAATTCATTTAACTGGGGGCAGGGTGGTTACGGGTTTAATTTTTCTTGCTGCCTCATTATTCAAAGTTTCTTCATTCCTTTCATTCAGGATTTACCTTCACAAAACTATTCAGTCAGTGATCTCAGTTAATATTCCTTATGATTCTATCCGCATATGGGCTCTTTCCATACTAATCATCACACTTGAATTAGTTCTTGGTACCTTACTTATTTTCAACCTAAAGAAGTTAACCACCATAATTTCTGGTCTCCTCGTAATAACTGCTTTTATTATTACCAATGTATTTAGCTACATATCCACTTCTGATTCAACCTGTGCCTGTTTCGGCAATGCAGTTAAACTTCCCGCACTTGAAATGCTTGGGATTGCTTTTTTTATGTTACTTATGCTATTTAATAAATTTGAACCAGTATAATTCTTCGAGGGGACAATAGGATGAAATACAAAAGTATAAACTGGTATCAGATGTTCATACATTTTATTTTGGTATGCTTCAGCATTATTATAATTCTACTGGTGATCAAAATAAATAAAATGCAGATTAAACCAGAATTTATAGATCAACTAAAAGAAGGGGAAACCTTCTTGCCTCTTGAAGTTCAATCGCTTGACCAAAAAAATTATAGGCTAACTTTTTCAAATAAAAATAAGCCGACACTGTTATTTATATTTACTACTTCCTGCCCATATTGTTCACAGAATATTCCGAATTGGAAGAAAATATATCAAGAGAACAAAAATGATTATGATATTATCGGAATAGGAGCTGATGAATTAGATAAAGTTAAGGACTATGTAGATAAGAATGCCCTACCTTATTGCATATTCGTACCGGTAAATACTGAATTTAGGAAAAAATATAAGATATCCGGAGTTCCGCAGACTATCATTATTGATACCATGTCAATTATCAAAAAATTTTGGTTAGGTAAACTTGAGAATATTAAGTAGAAATATGAAAAATCAAAACTCATATTCGCAATTTGATTATTAATAAAAAATATGGTGATAGTTTAATTATAATAACCAGAAGTTAATCATGAAAAAGAAATGCATCAAAATCTTATTCAGTGCTCTAACTTTTATCGTACTATTCTCTGCAATAGTTACACTTACAGAGTCAGTTTATGCGACTACTGATTGTTCAGGTCATAATACAATGACATGTTATGATTATGCCTTTACTAATGGATGTTGCGTGGCGCGTCATGCGACTGTTCCCCTAAATTGGTGCCAAGTTTGGTGTGAATAATTAAAATAAATCTTTAACATTAACCTATCACCATTATTTTATTACAAAAGTTATGTATAAATATTTCTTAATTATATCAATGTTAATATATTTAAATGTTGAAGCATTATGCCAGATTTCTTCATTCAACACGCTGGATATTAACCAATTGAAAATCTACCTGCCTAATACCGGAATAATTGAAAACACAGATAATATATTTGCTGATGCTGTATTCTGGCCAGGAGGAGTGAATGCATACCAGCAGCTGTTTTGGAACATCAAATTTATGTGGGCTGGCTATACAGGGAATGAGCTTAGGGTTAATGGTTTAAGCGGGGTTTTGCAGCCGGGGAAAATAATGGACAACGGTCTTTCTGATGACCCCAGAAAAGAAAGATACCGGGTATATAGGATTTTAAGAAACTGGGAGTCGACACCTTACGGCCCTGATAGGGATCAACTTGAAAAGGATTATAATGAATGGCCTGTTGAAGATGGCGCACCGTGGGTTGATAAAGATGGGGATGGGATTTTCACGAGAGGCGTTGATCAGCCTGATTTTACAGGTGATGAGGTGCTATTTTATGTTGCTAATGATCTTGATTCCAGCAGAGCTTATGGGTATGCCTCAAAACCTATGGGACTCGAATTTCAAGTGACTTTATATGCATTCAATAGATCCGGAATACTGGGAGATGCTGCTTTTGAAAAAATAAAAATCATTAATAAAGGACGAGAAAATATCGAGGATATGTATTTCGGCATATCCGGAGATGCAGATCTTGGTGAAAATACTGATAACTATACAGGATACGACACCACTTCCAGGCTTGGATATTGTTTTAACAAGGACAATTACGACGAAATTTATGGAGAATCTCCTCCTGCCGCGGGATTGCTTGAATTACATGGAATAGTCATACCCGGCACAGCATCTGACAGTGCATTGATAAATGATCATTGGAGGAAAGGATATAAAAATGAATCTTTATCCAGCTTCCTGGCATTATATGCGAATGCTTCTGGTGACCTGAGATATCCACAATTGCCTTCTTATCAAATCTACAGTGTTCCATTCGATACACAATTCTATAATTGTATAAGGGGAAAATTACTTGATGGCAATTTTATAATTAACCCGGTTACTATGCAGCCCACAAAATATATGGTTACAGGAGATCCGGTTTCAGGAAACGGCTGGTATATGGGTGAAGGCGGCTGGCCGGATAATGATACACTTCCACCGCCTTTATATTCAGTAAACAGATTCGCATTAAATTATGGTCCCTTCACCCTTGCACCCTTTGATACGCAGGAGGTGGTCTACGGTATACTGGCAGCAAGGGGGACAAGTAACCTTAACAGTGTAACCGAGATTAAGAGAAGGGCAGCCATAATAAGGAAAGCCTATTACCTGAACTTTCAGCTTACTCCCCCTCCTCCATCACCGCAGACATTCGGCTTTGAGCAGCAGGGAGAGGTTACCCTCTGGTGGAAGCCGGATGCAGAGAGTTATGATCAGGGGGATCCTTTTATATATGACCAGGGATATGAGGATACCACCTACACATTCGAAGGCTACAGGGTATGGCAGTACAGAGATACACTCGGTACTGACCCGAGACTGCTGGCCGTTTATGACAGGACAGACGGTATTACTGTAATTGAGGACTATACCATTGCCAACGGCGTTTCTGTTAAACTCCCTATAATTATAGGCAACGATGAAGGACTAAGAAGACAGACCACAATCAGCACTGATGCCTACACTCACCAGAGACTCAATAACGGCAACCCTTATTACTTTGGTGTTACCGCCTACGGTTACTCTAAGAATAGTTCTCCGGCTTTCCTTGAGAACAAGCCTCAAATAGTTGAGGTTATACCCGGAAGAGATAAGATTGACTACTCCTCCCCCTACACAAGAGGAGATGAGGTATTAGCAGAGCAGACCTCGGGTATGAGCAATGCAGATGTTATCTTCCGTGTGGTTGACCCGACAAGGATAACAGGAGAAAGCTACAGTGTTGACTTCTACGGAGATTATGATTCCCTGAAGTATATGCTTATCAACACCAGCCTGGGAGATACTCTCTTCAGGGATGAGAATGACTACTCGGCAGACACCCTGCACAGGAGAGTATTTGACGGATTTATGGTAATTGTAAACAACAAGGGGCATAAGCAGATCGACTCTATCCCTGCAAGCTTTCAGCCTTACGGTATTACCAGGATTTTAGAGACAAGGGGTCCCGGAGGCATCCCACTTGATAACCCTGTTGATGTCTACAACAGTACCGACCCTTCAGGCAGATGGAAGATTACCTCATCAGGAGGAATAATACAGAACCTGGATATATTCAACAGGATATACACAGATGATTATGAGATAAGGTTTACCTCAGGGGGATCAGAATATTATCCTTTCGGCTACCCGACATCAAACAACCTCTTCGGCAATAATCCCAAAGCAGCAGACAGAGTGCCTTTTGAGATATGGAACATCAGCAAGGGAAAAAGAATAAACATAAAAATACAGGATCTGCTGATTAAGGATAACAAATGGTCGAAGGATACTGCCGCAAACCAGTGGGAGAAGATATACGGTTACAGAACAGCAGCAGACTACAATGAACCCATCCCCTCTCCTTCTGAGACCTCAGAACAGGAGAACTTCCCCTTCGGCAATCTTACAATTGAGGGTGAACTGCCTGAGGAAGGAACTGTAATAAGGATAGAGACATTCAAACCTCTGGTTGATGGAGACCAATACACAGCCTCCCCGCAGAGGGCCGACTTCAACAACACAGAATCAGCAAAAGACAAAATAAATAAGATCAGTGTCTTCCCTAATCCTTACTTCGGCGGCAATGATCTGGAGAGATCTCTGGGTGAAAAAATAATCAGGTTTACAGGACTGCCAAAAGAAGCAACCATAAGGATATACACCCTGGCAGGAGTATTTGTAAGAAGAATAGACAAAAGCGATCTTTCACAGTACATCGACTGGAACCTGAAGAATGAATCCGGCAGCCTTATTGCATCAGGAGTCTACATCGCTCATCTTGAGATGCCGGGAATAGGGACTAAGATACTTAAAATTGCAGTGATAGTCGGGAAAGAGTTTTTGAACAGGGAGTAAATGTGAAAAAGTATTTATACTACCATATTGCAATAATTGTTTTAATATTTTCAGGAAATATATATCCACAATGGGGGGAGTATATTAATCAGCATCATATCTCTTTTAATACAATCTCTATAAATCAACTTAAATTTAATATCTGGAATAACGGAACATTCTGGAACCCGAAACTAGTATTTAATAATATCTACGGAGGGGATTTGTTATGGCCCGGGGGTCCGATTGCATATCAATGGCTGAACCAGCAGGATGCTTTTTTAATTTTTGGCAAAAAAGATTCCCGGATTTATTTTAATGGAGATCTGAGTCAGTTCGGATGGCTGAGATCGGGAAGGGTACTTGACAATGGAAACCCTGATGATTTTTTAAAGGAGAGATACCGTGTTTACCGAATCAGACGGAATTGGGAGACAACTCCTTACGGACCCGAAAGGGATCAGCTAGAGCAGGATTATAACGAATGGCCCGTGGAGGACGGCGCTCCCTGGGTGGATAGGGATAAAGATGGAGTCTTTACAAGAGGGGTAGATCAGCCCGGCTATTTGGGAGATGAAGTAACTTTTTATGTTTCTAACGATGTTAATTTCCCTGACAGCGGGATTTTTAATCATCCTTTAGGACTTGAATATCAGGTGACCGCATGGGCTTTTAACCGGGCGGGAATATTAGGTGACGCTTTATTTATAAAAATCAAAATGATTAATAAACAGTCGTCAACTTTCGACAGCCTGTACTTTTCAGCTGTCTCGGGTTATGAAATGGTAAACTTATTGCAAAACATCCGGGCTGCGGGATGCGATACGGTTTCAAAAATGGGGTATTGTTACTTTCTACAAAACCAGGATAATTATCAATATGGTGAAAACCCGCCAGCCTTCGGTTATTTACTGCTCGAAGGCCCGTTAATAACAGCTGGTTCATCGGATAGTGCATATTACGAAAATCGATGGAGAAATGGATTTTTAAACAGGACTATGGACAGTTTCTATGGATTTTTTAATAATGATGAAAACGCTCCAAGAATAGAAGATACGATATACGCAACACAACCAAGCACTGCTTTCTCATTTGATTTAGGCGCACAATACCGTAATATCGTTCAGGGAATTTATGCAGGCGGATATATTCCGATCACTGATCCTATTACGATGCAGCCCACCCCTTTTATGGTTCCCGGAGATCCTGAAACTAATACAGGCTGGACGGCACTTAACTGGCCGGAAAATGATTCAGTTCCCCGTCCGCCGTATAATTTCTTTGGCCATTATTTAACTACCGGTCCCTTCACACTTGCACCCTTTGATACGCAGGAAGTAGTTTACGGGATACTGGCGGCAAGAGGGACGGATAACCTTAACAGTGTAACAGAGCTTAAGCGAAGAGCAGCCATAATAAGGAAAGCATATTACCTTAACTTTCAGCTTACTGCACCTCCTCCATCACCGCAGACATTCGGCTTTGAGCAGCAGGGAGAGGTTACTCTCTGGTGGAAGCCGGATGCAGAGAGTTATGATCAGGGTGATCCTTTTATATATGACCAGGGATATGAGGATACCACCTACACATTCGAAGGCTACAGGGTATGGCAGTACAGGGATACACTTGGAACTGACCCGAGACTGCTGGCTGTTTACGACAGGACAGACGGTATTACTGTAATTGAGGACTATACCATTGCCAACGGCGTTTCTGTTAAACTGCCGATTATTATAGGCAACGATGAAGGACTAAGAAGACAGACCACAATCAGCACTGATGCCTACACTCACCAGAGACTCAATAACGGCAACCCTTATTACTTTGGTGTTACCGCCTACGGTTACTCTAAGAATAGTTCTCCGGCTTTCCTTGAGAACAAGCCTCAAATAGTTGAGGTTATACCCGGAAGAGATAAGATTGACTACTCCTCCCCCTACACAAGAGGAGATGAGGTATTAGCAGAGCAGACCTCGGGTATGAGCAATGCAGATGTTATCTTCCGTGTGGTTGACCCGACAAGGATAACAGGAGAAAGCTACAGTGTTGACTTCTACGGAGATTATGATTCCCTGAAGTATATGCTTATCAACACCAGCCTGGGAGATACTCTCTTCAGGGATGAGAATGACTACTCGGCAGACACCCTGCACAGGAGAGTATTTGACGGATTTATGGTAATTGTAAACAACACGGGGCATAAGCAGATCGACTCTATCCCTGCAAGCTTTCAGCCTTACGGTATTACCAGGATTTTAGAGACAAGGGGTCCCGGAGGCATCCCACTTGATAACCCGGTGGATGTCTACAACAGTACCGACCCTTCAGGCAGATGGAAGGTTACCTCATCAGGAGGAATAATACAGAACCTGGATATATTCAACAGGATATACACAGATGATTATGAGATAAGGTTTACCTCAGGGGGATCAGAATATTATCCTTTCGGCTACCCGACATCAAACAACCTCTTCGGCAATAACCTGAAAGCAGCAGACAGAGTGCCTTTTGAGATATGGAACATCAGCAAGGGAAAAAGAATAAACATAAAAATACAGGATCTGCTGATTAAGGATAACAAATGGTCGAAGGATACTGCCGCAAACCAGTGGGAGAAGATATACGGTTACAGAACAGCAGCAGACTACAATGAACCCATCCCCTCTCCTTCTGAGACCTCAGAACAGGAGAACTTCCCCTTCGGCAATCTTACAATTGAGGGTGAACTGCCTGAGGAAGGAACTGTAATAAGGATAGAGACATTCAAACCTCTGGTTGACGGAGACCAATACACAGCTTCCCCGCAGAGAGCCGACTTCAACAACACAGAATCAGCAAAAGACAAAATAAATATGATCAGTGTCTTCCCTAATCCTTACTTCGGCGGCAATGATCTGGAGAGATCTCTGGGTGAAAAAATAATCAGGTTTACAGGACTGCCAAAAGAAGCAACCATAAGGATATACACCCTGGCAGGAGTATTTGTAAGAAGAATAGACAAAAGCGATCTTTCACAGTACATCGACTGGGACCTGAAGAATGAATCCGGCAGCCTTATTGCATCAGGAGTCTACATCGCTCATCTTGAGATGCCGGGAATAGGGACTAAGATACTTAAAATTGCAGTGGTAGTTGGGAAAGAGTTTTTGAACAGGGAGTAAAATTGTTGGTATGGTTGTATGAGGATATAAGACAAGAATCGGTATGGTTGTATGGAGATGAGAATATAATGCGGCTAAAGCCCGAATGTTAGTATATAAATCTTAGCTCCGTTGGCTAAAGCCGAACGGCAATAAGACTATTCTGACAAAAAACATTCATTTGAATGGATGTAAGAAGATATCTGGATGAAGATTTGTCTGGATGTATGGAATATTCCGGTAATTGATCCAAAAATTCTTAAAATTGCAGTTGTAAATGGAAATGAGTTTTCAATTAAGGAATATTCGTGAAAATCATAACTATTCTGATCCTTGCAGCATTACTTTCAGGGAATGCACTTTCTAATAACTCAGATAAGGGCAAAAATAAGAGTGAGAAGCTGAAAAAAGCCGGTACATACATATCTGAATTTCTGACGATAAATCAGATGAAATGTCATATCTCCAATGGCTATCCCGGATTCGATTTTCGGTCAATATGAAGGTGTTTACTGGCCGGGAGGAGTAAATGCAGGAAGAGGAATTGTTTTTGCAGATCATCTCCTATATTCCTGTATCGTTAATAACGAAGTGATAAGCACCCCAATATTTAGTCCCAGGCTCTTTCCAGGCGGAATACAGGACACAGGAATTCCCGAAAACCCGGAAGATCCTAAGAACAGAATTTATATCCTTCAGAAAGGATGGGAAACCATGGTGCCGGGTCCTGAAAGAGACCGCCTTGAACGGGATTACAACGACTGGCCTGTTGACCAGGGAGCGCCATGGGAAGACAGGGACGGAGACGGAGTTTTTACCAGGGGTGTTGATGTACCTAAATATCTTGGTGATAAGACAATCTGGTATGTAATGAATGATAAAGGTACGGGTTCACCAGGTTTTGGTTCAGCAACTTCACTCGGCCTCGAATTTCAAGTTACCATGTACGGTTTTGACAGAACAGACGACCTGGGCGATGTTGTATTCAGGGACTTCAAAATCATAAACAAATCCAGCACAACCATAAATGATTTTTCCCTGGGATATTTCGGGGACCTTGAAATCGGGATAGCTTATGATGATAAAGCCGGAACTGATACAACTCTTCAGTTAGTTTATGCCTACAATGCTTCCAACCTTGATCCTATATTCGGGACGAATCCTCCTGCTGCAGGGACGCTCCTGTTACGTGGACCTCTTGCACCCTCAACTGCTTCTGACAGCGGCTATATAAACGGGCGCTGGAGAAAAGGATATAGAAACAGAACAATGCAAAGCAGCTATTTATCATTGAATGGGTGGAATACAGATTCAGTATATAAATTTGCAGACCCCGATCCGGATAGTGCAAGCTATATTTATTACATACTCCACGGACTTATGTCGAACGGAATGGCGATGTTCGATCCAAACACCGGTGACGTCACAAAGTTCTGCCTGCCCGGTGATCCCGTAGGACAAACCGGATGGTATTTCGATGAATCAGGATGGCCCGGAATTGATACAGTTGCAGCTTCTTACGGTGATGTAAGGATGTATGCCTCTTACGGACATTTCAACCTGGCACCATACGACACGCAGGAAATTGTACTGGCAACAATCGGTGCACAGGGTACATCCAACTTAAACGCTGTTACAGAACTAAAGCGAAAATCAAAAACAGTAAAGTTCTTATTCGAACATAACTTTCAAAACGTGGCTCCCGTTCCGGCACCTGAGGTTTATACCTATCCGCAGGACGGCAAAATTACATTATGGTGGAAAAATAATGCAGAAAGCTATGAAGAAATCAATCCCGGTCTTACCGGGCTGGGATACGCTGATACGGCTTACAGATTCCAGGGTTATATAGTAAGGCAATACAGGGATGAAAAGAAATCGGATCCCAGGCTTGTTAAAGTCTTTGATATACCCGACAGTCTGCTCACTATCAGCGATTATATTATTGTTAACGGTGAAAAAGTTAAGGTGCCTCTGATAGGAGGAACCAACGAAGGACTTCAGCAGTTTATAGATATAACCACAGATGCTTATACAGGGGAACCGATAAGAAATGCGAATCCATATTATTTTTCGGTAGACGCATATGCTGTAAACCTTTTCAGCACCCCTTCGTTTGTTGAATCGGAAGGACCGGTTGTAGCTGTTTTACCGGGAAGAGATAAGATTGATTTCCAATCGCCGTACATTGAAGGAAGTTCTATTGTGGCTCAGCAGGTTGATGGATTACCTGCGGAGGCAGAAGTTATTTTCAGAGTTATAGACCCGACCAAAATAACCGGCGACAAGTATACAGTTAATTTTTACGGAACTTCTGATTCTCTTCTATACAGGGTTATAGATACCACAACAGGGGATACAGTACTTAATAACATACTTGAGATGAGTGACGATACCCTCCACAATAAGATGTTTGATGGGATAATGCTTGTAATTAATGATACAGGGCGAAAATCAATAGAATCTTTGCCGTATTCTGCAAGACCATACGGTATAAAGGAAATTACAGAGACCAGAGGCCCGGGAGGAATTCCCCTTGATAACCCGATTGATGTATTTGATAATAATAACTCGACCGGTAAATGGCAGATTACTGCACCGGGGGATGCGATCCAGACACTCGACGTGTTTAATTTCATTTACTCTTACGACTATGAATTAAGATTTACACAGGAAGGCTCCGAATATTATACATACGCAAACCCTATTTCGGATTTTTTATTCAACCCGAATCATAAAGCAGCAACCAAGGTTCCTTTTGAACTCTGGAACACATCTACAGGAAAAAGGTTGTATGTAAAGATCAAAGATATAGGGGTGAAGGATCATTTATGGTCAAAGGATACCGTACGTAACCAGTGGGAACAGATCTATGCTTATAATCCGGGAACGGATTATTCTGAACCTATAAGCGCTGTATCGGATTCTTCAGACAGTTCGGATTATAATTTCGGCGGTCTCATAATAAAAGGCGAGCTTCCTGAAGAGGGAACGGTGATAAAAATAGAGACTTTCAAACCACTGGTTGACGGTGATAATTTCGAAGCCTCACCGCAGAAGGCGGACTTCAACAATAAGGAATCTGCAAAAGATAAAATTGATAAAATAAGTGTATTCCCCAACCCGTATTTCGGGACAAACGACCTTGAGAGAACCACGGGTGAAAGGGTTGTAAGATTCACGGGACTTCCAAAAGAGGTGACCATCAGGATCTACACCCTGGCAGGAGTATTTGTCAAACGGATCGATAAAAGCGACCTATCGCAGTATGTCGACTGGGATTTAACCTCTGAATCAGGGAACCTTGCGGCGAGCGGTGTTTACATTGCTCACCTGGAGATGCCGGGTATCGGAACGAAAATATTGAAGATTGCTATCGTTGTAGGCAAAGAGTTTTTAAACAGGGAATAAAATTGTTGGTATGGTTGTATGAGGATAGAAGACAAGAATCTGGTTGTATGGAGATGAGAATATAATGCGGCTAAAGCCCGATTGTTTATCGATGATTTTAAATCCGTTGGCTAAAGCCCAACGGCAATGACCTGGCAAAGACTTGAATGATGGCTTGGTATGGAGGAGAATGAAATGATGATTTTAGAGATTGCAATTGTTCCGGGTAAAAAGTTTTTAAAGAGACAATAGGGAGGAATTATGAAAGCTATTTTTACAATAGTTACAGCAGTTATCTTAACAGCAAATATTTTCGGGCAGGATGGAAGTGCGGGTGCCCAGGAGCTGCTGCTGCCTGTCGGTGCCAGGAGTCTTGCAATGAACGGTGCATACATAGCAGGTATAAGCGGGATAGAAGCTGTGGGTTATAATCCTGCCGGCCTGATGACTCCCTCTGAAAACATAAATGCTATGTTCTCGTATATGAAATACATAGCAGATATAGGAATGACATACGCTTCGGTATCGTCAAGCTTCGGCGACTGGGGTGCGTTTGCATTGAGTCTTAAATCGCTTGATATCGGCGACATACCGGTAACAACAACAAGAGATCCCTACGGCACAGGCGAATTCTTCTCCCCCACCCTGCTGGTTGCGGGCTTTGCCTATTCAAGGAACTTCTCTGAAAATTTATATGCAGGATTTAACACAAATATTGTATATGAGAAAATAATAGAAACCTCGGCAAGCGGAGTTTCATTTGATCTCGGATTCCAGTACCGGAATCTGGGAGATGTGAACGGATTCAACCTTGGAGCGGTTTTGAGGAACCTTGGTCCCCAGATGACCTACGACGGTAACGATCTGCTGCGGACAGCCGGAGATACCAGCGGTTACGGCCAAAAGAAAATTTACAAAGTTGAAGCTGCAGGGTTCGATCTGCCTATGCAGTTTGAGGCAGGACTATCATATGAAAGGAATTTTGAAGCGAAGTATAATTTCCTGTTAGCAGCCTCATATCTTAATTCATCGTACCTGGTTGATGAAATAAAGTTTGCGGGTGAGTTTAATTTTGATGATTTGTTTTTTGTACGGGGAGGATACTTTGTAACTGCAGAAAGTTCTAATGATGATAAGAATTTATTCGGACCAACGTTCGGTGTTGGTCTAAAATGGAACACCTTTTTTGATGTGAGTGTGGATTATGCATACAGGTATGCAAAGCTGTTCGATGCAAATCATTTGTTTACGGTGAAGATGAATTTTTAGGGGGATTGAGAGATTGCGCGGATTAGCGGATTTGGAGAAGTGATTGGGGGATTGGTGGATTGGAAGATTGGGTGATTGATTAGGGAATTAAAAATTACTGATTAGGGTACGGAATTTAGGGATTAATCCTGAGCAGAGGAATTGAGCTGAAGGATTAAGAGGTTCAGAGCGGGTTTAAGATCTCTCCCTCCGGTCGAGATGACACAACTGATATACTGGATAGAGGTTACCTGTCATTTCGAACCCCGACTCACGCTGTTCTGATTTAAGGTCGAGGTGAGAAATCTTAAACTTATTCTTCAATACTGAAATAAAAATAGTCTCAGTAATAATTGAGACAATATTAAGGTTAAGATCTCTCCCTCCGGTCGAGATGACACGATTACTATACCGGATACAAGTTACCTGTCATTTCGAACCCCGACATATGTTGTTCTGATTTAAGGTCGGGGTGAGAAATCTTAAAACTATAAAGCTAATTATTTTTAACTAATTAATTATCAGGGCGTTCGGGGATGAATAATCACAACTACTACATTTACATTATTTCAAACTGGAATAATAAAGTCATTTATATCGGCGTAACCAATAACCTCGAAAGAAGAATATTCGAGCATAAAAATAAACTGATCACTGGCTTCAGCAGCAAGTATAACCTTAATAAACTGGTCTATTATGAGCAATTTACTGATATCCGGGAAGCAGTAATAAGAGAAAAAGAACTTAAAAAATGGAGGAGAGAGAAAAAGAATAAATTAATTGAGGATATGAATCCTGACTGGGTGGATCTTTCTAAGGAACTGAAACCTGATGATACTTAAGATCTCTCCCTCCGGTCGAGATGACACGACTTATATACCACTTACAGGTTATTGACATTTCGATAGAAGATCTCCCTCCGGTTGTGATGGCACATAACCTATATTGCCGTTATACTCCCATTCTCTGCCAGGTACATCTTTCCTTTATTTATTATGCCCACTGCTTTGCCGGTCATCAGTCTTTTATCGAACGGGGAATTGTGTGATTTACTTTTGAATTTGCGAATATCTACTGTCCATACTGAATCGATATCGATGATCGTAAGGTTTGCAGTTTCGCCTTCTTCAAGTTTGGGAACCGGCAGGTTGAGGATCTTCCTTGGATTGACTGCCATCTTTTCAATTAACTGTTCAAGAGTTAAAACTTTTTTAGCATACAGTTCCGATAAAGCAAGTCCCAGCTGTGTTTCAAGTCCGAGTATCCCATTCGGGGCTAATTCAAACTCGGCTTCTTTTTCCTCAGGAGAATGAGGAGCGTGATCGCTTGCAATACAATCTATCGTGCCGTCTTTTAATCCTTTATGAATAGCATCAACATCCTGCTGAGTTCTCAGGGGAGGGCTCATCTTTACATTAGTATCATAGGATTTAACTGCATCGTCGGTCAGTGTGAAATGATGCGGGGTAACCTCTGCAGTGACTTTAATCCCCTTCTTCTTTGCTTCTCTTACCAGTTCAACTGATTTCTTTGTGCTGATATGAGCGATATGAATTTTGCCGCCGGTATACTCTGCCATTAGCAGATCACGGCTGACGATGATATCTTCAGAGACAGAGGGAATGGGCGGTAGTCCCAGTGTTGTAGAATTTATTCCCTCATTCATTGCCCCGCCGGAAAGCGACTCATCTTCACAATGCTCAATAACAGGTGCATTATACATACCCGAATATTCGAGTGACCTTCTAAGCATAGCTGAAGTCTTAATTGCAGTTCCGTCATCAGAAAATCCAACGGCACCGGCTTCAACCAGCTCAGCCATCGGCGAAATCACTTCGCCCTTCCTGCCAAGAGTTGCAGCACCAACCGGATAAACATCGACGATATGGCTTGCAGCTTTCTCTTTAATCAGAGTTACTACTTCTGCAGAATCGATTGCGGGTTCAGTGTTAGGCATACAGGCAATCCCGGTAAAACCACCATTAGCCGCACTATCGCATCCCGTAACTACAGTCTCTTCATCTTCCCTGCCGGGTTCGCGCAGGTGAACGTGCATATCAAACAATCCCGGTACGACATACTTTCCTGTAAAATCATAAACCTTAGCATCATCTTCCTTATCAGAAATCTTCCCTATTTTGGAAATTTTACCATCTGTTATAAGAAGATCAGTTCCTTTTTCATTTAATCCCTGATCAGGGTTCAGAAGATTTATATTCTTTAAGATAATTTTCATTGTTTCCTCTTAATTTAAAGTACCAAGCAGGTAGAGCACAGCCATTCTCACAGCAACACCATTTGTTACCTGCTTCAGAATTATCTGGTGCATACCATCAGCGACTTCGGATGATATTTCAACCCCGCGGTTTATTGGTCCCGGATGAAGAATCAATACATCCTTTCCATTCTTTTCAAGCCGTTCGGCGGTTATACCGAAATACTTAGCGTACTCCCTGATAGAAGGGAAATACTCACGTGCTTTTCTTTCAAGCTGGATCCTCAAAATATTGAGGACATCATTTTCCTGTATAGCTTCATCGATATTATAAATTACTTTTACTCCCAGCTCTTCCATAAACTTCGGGATCATCGTCGATGGTCCGCATACCGAAACATCGGCGCCCATTGTCTTGAGACCGTAAATATTAGAGAGTGCAACACGGCTATGAGCAACATCGCCGACGATACAGACTTTTACGCCTTCCAGCTTTCCCAGCTTCTCTCTTATAGAATACATATCGAGAAGTGCCTGGGTAGGATGTTCGTGAATACCGTCCCCGGCATTTATAATATTTGCATCGCATATTTTGGTAAGGAAGAGAGGTGTGCCGGCAGCTGAATGACGCATCACAACCATATCAACTTTCATTGCCTCAATATTTTTCATAGTATCTTTGAAGGTTTCGCCCTTACTTACGCTGCTTCCCGATACAGAAAAGTTCACTGCATCGGCTGAAAGTCTTTTCTCGGCAAGCTCGAAGGAGATCCTTGTGCGTGTAGAATTCTCATAAAAAAGATTCACAACAGTTTTACCCTGTAAAGTGGGGACTTTTTTAATCGGTCTTTCCAGCACTTCACGGAAAGTTGTTGCAGTATCAAGGATAAGCTGAATATCTTCCTTTGGAACTCCCTGAAGTCCGAGTAAATGTCTGCCTGATAAAGCCATTTAATTTATCATCCTTCTTTTGTTTCAACGAGATAGATTGCATCTTCGCCGTCTATCTCCTGCATTTTTACTTTAATTTCTTCTGAGGGGGCGGTAGGGATATTTTTACCGACATAATCTGCTCTTATGGGGAGTTCTCTATGTCCGCGATCGACAAGAACAAACAGCTGAATGGAAGATGTTCTGCCGTAGTCCATAAGGGCGTTGAGAGCAGACCTTACTGTGCGTCCCGTATATAAAACATCATCGACAAGCACCACGATTTTTTCATTTATATCGAAGGTAATGTCGGATACAGACACCTGGGGCTGTTTTAGCCGTGTACGGAAATCATCCCTGTAAAGAGTAACGTCGAGAACTCCGAGAGGCAGCTCAGTATTTTCAATACTCTTAATTTTTTCAAAAATACGCTTTGCCAGGAATTCGCCTCTTGTTTTCATCCCGATCAGGACGAGGTTTTTTGCACCTTTATTCCTTTCAAGGATTTCGTGAGCTATTCTTGTAATAATGCGGTTAAGACCGTCCTGGTCGACTACTTTTGCTTTTATGTTCATATATAAAAAATCCTCCTTGGAATATTTCCTTGGAGGTCACCTTTACCAGCTTTTAATATTTTGAAGTCTTTCATTCCTTCTCCACCTCTCCGGATAGATTTTAAAGGTTTATAATTAAGTGATCAAAACTTAAGAGAATTCATGAGAAAAGTAAAGTAGGGAAATGGTTTTACTGCAAAGATGCAGGATTGACAGCCCGCCGATGTTAACTTTTTTGGCAGATCAGCTGAACCGGGTTTATTATTTGGATCCTTTTCGTTCATAGATTGTAAAATTACTATTGCCGAGTACGGGGGAATAATTATCATTAAGAATCGTTGTAAGTTCAGGAAACTCAGTAGTGGTATTTGCGCCGACGGGAGATTGCTTATCTTTTAAGACCTGGACAATAAATCGCGGTTCAGCAAGGTGTAATTCTTTTATAAACTCTTTTCGAAGACCTATAATATATGGTGAATTGATATGATGATAGAAATAGAAGTCATACATGAACCTTGTTGCAAGAGGAGCTTTTGCAATCAGCATTCCATAAATAGCTCCGCCCGTCCAATCCAGTGGCTGGACAGTATCTCCCTTTTTCATATGTCTATTCAGATAATTCGATACATCATCCGGAATCCCGAATTGAGGATGTTCATTTGCATTCCAGTAAGTATGATTCCTGAACGATTCATATATCTCACCGGTTACTCTTGCAGACTTATATAAAACAACCGCCATCAATGCTATAACGGGTAATACTTTGATGATGCCCATTTTTTTATCCAGCAAAGGCTCTGCGGATAAAGACGCGGCACACAAGGACGCATAAATAAACGGGATCCAGTGGTATCCCCAAAACTGACCGGACAAAGCCGGATAAATTGCGGCTGAAATTAAAAGTACAATAATAACCCGGTACCAGGCCGTTTGTTCTTTATCAAATTTCAGTACGAAAATTCCGGCAGCAGCTATAAGAGTATAGTACCGCATCAATCCGGAAATGGTTGATTTGCCGATATAAAGCAGCCGATTGAGTCCACTAATTGGTTCGTGGCTGCCGGTCAAATGCGAATAAAGAGGCAAATAATTAAAAGCCATGTCAAGGAAAGGAATCAACCCGCCTGTGAATAAAAGATAGAGAAAGACAGCGGCCGGCAGAAGAAGAATTCCCCCGATCAGAGCTAAAGATTTATGCAGCAGGCGTACATTTTCTGAATTGTGCTTGTATACAAGGGATAAAAGCGGAAATAAGAAAATCACAAATTGAGGTTTGATAAGCATGCCGAGTCCGGTAAGAAAACCCAGGATGAAAGCGGTTCTAACTATGCTTGCGGATTTGCTTAATGAAGCAGCGGCAAGCATGGCACTGAGTGGAAGCAGTTCCATATATTCCCTCTGCATGCTCATGGCAGGTCCCGAGTAAAGATACCACAAAGGAAAAAGAACTGCGGCAATAAATGCGCTTAGTTTCCCAAACCGGCGCATCCACAGAAAAGTAAAGGACGAAATTCCGCCGAGTATAATTAAATCGAATATCCTGAAACCTGCGGCTGACCATCCGAATAAATATCCCATTACCGACATTATAAAATATGTGCCCGGCATATTCATATCGAAGAAATCGCGGTAAGGAACTGCACCGTGTGCCACCAGCCAGCCTGCATATACCATTAATGGAGAGTCACGTTCAAACCGCCAGTGAAGAGATAAAATAGCAGCGGTCAATAGAACTAGGCCGGAAAATATGGCGACGACAGTCATCGCTTTGAAAAGAAATCTCTCCGTGGAATTTGACGGACTTTCTAACTTATATATGGTGTTGCGGTTCACAAACTAATAATGTTGTAAGTAGAAATCGTGTTAAAAATTTACGAAAACTAATTAATCGTAATGCCTGCAAACTTAAATTAAAAAAATAATAAATATGAGTTGGATTTTAAGAAATAGCGATTGAACGCTTCGGGGATATAAGCGAAACAGCGTTTCGCTTTACAGGAGGATTTATCTGGAATATCATAAATAAGAATGTATCCATTGTCGGGTTGGAGAGATTTGAATTTACCCCATCAATAAGGTGGGGCTCTCGACCTTAGCGCTCGAAGCGCCACGCGTTAACCGGGACTGATGTTCTAAGGGTTTTGTTATTTTTACGGATTCCAGGAAACGAGCAATACCTCTATTCTTTATCTGAATTTCTTTTTTCATAGCTTCAGCTCTTGTAGGAAATTCTTCAGTCCAAATCACCTGCCAGGGAATGCCATATCTGATTGATTTGGTTTGTCCGGAATTATGCTCGTGTAATCTTTTTTCAAGACCTTTTGTATGTCCCGTGTAGTATTTTCCCCTGGTTACGCTAACCAGTATATATGTTGTATACATTGTCGGGGTGGAGAGATTTGAATTTACCCCACCGATAAGGTGGGGCTCTCGACCTTGGCGCTCGAAGCGCCACGCGCTAACCGGGACTGATGTTATAAGGGTTTTGTTATTTTTACGGATTCCAGGAAACGAGCAATACCTCTATTCTTTATCTGAATTTCTTTTTTCATAGCTTCAGCTCTTGTAGGAAATTCTTCAGTCCAAATCACCTGCCAGGGAATGCCATATCTGATTGATTTAGTTTGTCCGGAATTATGCTCGTGTAATCTTTTTTCAAGATCTTTTGTATGTCCCGTGTAGTATTTTCCCCTGGTTACGCTAACCAGTATATATGTTGTATACATTGTCGGGTTGGAGAGATTTGAATTTACCCCATCAATAAGGTGGGGCTCTCGACCTTAGCGCTCGAAGCGCCACGCGTTAACCGGGACTGATGTTCTAAGGGTTTAGTTATTTTTACGGATTCCAGGAAACGAGCAATACCTCTATTCTTTATCTGAATTTCTTTTTTCATAGCTTCAGCTCTTGTAGGAAATTCTTCAGTCCAAATCACCTGCCAGGGAATGCCATATCTGATTGATTTGGTTTGTCCGGAGTTATGCTCGTGTAATCTTTTTTCAAGACCTTTTGTATGTCCCGTGTAGTATTTTCCCCTGGTTACGCTAACCAGTATATATGTTGTATACATTGTCGGGGTGGAGAGATTTGAACTCTCGACCTCTTCGTCCCGAACGAAGCGCGCTAACCGGGCTGCGCTACACCCCGAATGCAAATTGTAACGATCAGAACTTTAAAAATAATTGCTTTGTCCATGAAATCCAAAAGGGAGCCTAAACCTGGTAATATATCTTACTATGTCAGATTTGGAATACGAAACTTTATTTAGTCTGGCAATTAGAATTTATTGAGGAGGGAAAAACCAGTTTAATTCGGGAAGATATGCAATTTACATTTCTGCATATAATTTCAGAATCCTTAGTCAGAATACTGGCAATTAATACAAATATCTCTTAAACTAACCTGTAATAATCAAATATACAGATATTATCTTTTGTTCCGGGCGATGGTAAAATAGTTGATGGCACAGCGCATTGGATAGAAAGCAGATTTCAGGCATTATTAATTGTTGTATCGCATCTGATTTTTATCTCTTTCCTTAGTTCATTAAATTTACACATATTATTACAGCACAAAAGGAATTTACAATGGCACAGAACCATTCTTTCGATATAGTATCGGAAATCGATCTGCAGGAAGCCGACAACGCTATTAACCAGGCATTGAAGGAGATACACCAGAGATATGATCTGAAGGATTCAAATACCACAATGGAGCTCAATAAAAAGGATAAGCAGATCTCGATCAATACAAAGGATGATTATTCCCTGAAAGCCAGCATTGATATACTGCAGACAAAATTTATCCGCAGGGGAATTTCAATTAAAGCATTAAAGATGAATGAGCCGGAACCGGCAGCAGGCGGAAGGCTGAAACAAATCATTGACCTGCAGAGCGGTATCTCTAAAGATAATGCTAAGAAAATAACTAAAATGATAAAAGATTCAAAGCTTAAAGTTAATGCTCAGATACAGGATGAGCAGGTACGTGTTCAGGCGCCAAAGATTGATGACCTGCAGTCTGTGATTCAGATGGTTAAGGATGCGGAATTAGACTTCCCTACACAATTTGTAAATATGAAGTGATTTAAGTCGGATAACAGAACATAAGTCTCAATTTCCAAGAATCTGCGGTAAAGGAAAAATGATAAATTGCTATTAATCGATCAATCCTGAAAAGAAGCTATAGTTTTAGGCTTATTCCTATTTTTTATCCTCAAATAATAGATCACTATTAATATTAATAATAGCAAACATAATATCATTATTGCAAACTGAAAATATTCAGTCGGTGGGATAGTTTTCCATAGACCTACTTTACCTCTAAATATCTTTAACCGATGTCCCGTAATAAATATACTATCGACTATTGATGTATTTTCGGTTCCAGGATATTCACCATAATCATTACTATCTGCATTAATTGTTCTTACAATATCGCGGCCATCTTCTAATTTAATATTGGATAAACGCAAATTATAGATATTGGAAGTTTTATTATTACCTTTTCCGATATTTCTCCAAATTATACCATCCGGGTACAGGCTATCACCGTGTAAATGTACAGGAGGCACTTGAGAAACAATTTTACCGCTATTTAATTTTTTATATTGCCTATTCTGAAAATTAACAGTATGCCCCACATTATATTTATTTCCCTTTTTCCATTGCTGCCAGCTTCCGGTCATAAGCCTTAAAAAAAATCCTGATTGCGGAGTTCGTGCACGACTTATACCATTTTTAATCTCGATATTCCGGATATCTGCGGTATTATGCTGAACACGAGGGTAATCATCCGTCATTATTCCAAATGCATCATCAAAACTGCAAATATCAAATCCATTTATTTCTATATTTTCACATCCGCCATTGATATGAATTCCATCTTTTTTTCCTTCATAAAAATAATTGCTTACCTCAGCATTTTTGACAGATTGTAAGTGAATGCCGAATAAAATGGGATCTCCATTTTTTATTTTTATATCTTTTAATTTTAGATCATATACTTTATTGAAAGAAAGATCCCCGTTTGAAGTTAGTTGGGACGATCCTACCTGATTTCCTATTTCATTTGCATCAATTATTATATTCTCAATAGTTATCGAAGTATCCCATATACCAGAATAATCTTCTAGGGCAGATTGATTTGTAAAAACATGCGAATATGCTGTTTTCTTCAATAAAATCACTTCACCCTCCCCTTCAATAACTAAATTACTGTGAAGAATAATAGGAGCGGTCACGGGATAAAATCCAGGCTTAATAACAACATAATTAGAATTCAAGATGGCTGAATTAAAAGCTTCTGTATAATCCTTCATTCCCGTATATTTAATGACAGTTGAGTGATTACATCCTGGGAAAAATATAATTCCAAGAATAAAGAGTAGAGCAATTTTCATCGTGGATTAACCCTTGTTAAATTTTGCATTCTATAGTATCAAAAATATTGCCATAACCTAACACAACGGAACTCATTTAGGTCCAAGTATTTACGTAAGCATTTCCCTTCGTATTGCAAACTTTTTGATATCACAGTAAAACTAACCTGCTTAAATTACAACAATTACACATTACTTATCTACCCAGCATAGGCATAGCGGAGCTTTTCTTTTCCCAGTGAACTTACCAGGTGGAAGTCTTCTTCGGTTACCTTCTCTTCGTCGCCGTAATAGTTATGATCTACGCTGTCTTTCTGGATGCTCTCCCTGATCGCTATAGTGGAAAGGACTTTAAGGTCTTTCACTATAATATTATTTGAATCCTCCGTATCGATTACTCCTTCAATAAGGTAAGGACCCATCGACATTGTTTGTTCTGCACAGCGGGAATACACCTTTGGAAATATCACCGCTTCGAAGGTCCCTGTCATATCTTCAAGCGAAAGGAACTTCATTATATCCCCTTTCTTCGTTCTTATCCTTTTGGAGGTCATATACCACCCTATCATTTTAACTTTTCTGCCGCGGTGTTTGTCCTTATCCGCAGCTTTTATAACCGAGGGGTGATCAATCCATTCCCTGAAAAAATAAAGGGGATGCCGCGTAATCATATAGTTAAAAGTTTCATACTCTGTACGGCACATTTCTTCGGCGCTGAAGTTGATACTTGTTTTAACCTCCTCTTCAAGATCGAATGTTTCATTCATAAAGAGATCATTATCATGGTGGTTAAGGAGTTTGCGGCGGTGGACATAAATATCAAGAAGGCGGAGCAGTTCGGGGCGCGTCTGCCTGAAGCATCCCATTGCACCGCATTTAATCAGCATTGCCGTTTCTTCGTAAGCGAGTCCTGTCCTTACAAGGAAGTCCGCAAGGGAAACGTATCTTCCGTTGTTTTTTCTTTCTTCAACTATTATTTCAATTGAAGAGCCGGATAAATTTTTTATTGCCATCAGTCCTATGCGTATAGTATTCCCCTTGCCGGTGTATTCGTAGATGCTGTGGTTAACTGAAGGAAGTTCAATAGTCAGTCCCATCCTCTTTGCTTCCCATATATAAACAGCCGACGAATAAAATCCCCCGCCGTTATTAAGGACATTAGCCATAAACTCTGCCGGGTAGTGCGCCTTCAGGTATGCAACCTGGTAAGAGAGAAGAGCAAAAGAAGCACTGTGCGCCTTGCAGAAAGAATACCCGGCAAAGGATTCAATCTGCCTCCATAACTCTTTTGCTGTTTCTTCACTATGTCCTTTTGCCCGGCAGGAAACAAAAAACTTGTCGGTTATTTCCTTCATCGCTTCGTGCGAGCGCATCTTTCCGCTCATTGCCCGCCTCAGGAGATCGGATTCCTCCAGGGTTAAGCCCGCAATATGATGAGCTACCTTGATCACATCCTCCTGGTAGATCATTACACCGTAAGTTTCACCGAGGTGAGTTTCCATTTCCGGCATAAGATATTTCCTCCGTGAGGGGTCTTTGTGCCGCGCAATGAACTCCTGCATCATTCCGCTTTCAGCCACACCGGGACGGATGATAGAACTGGCCGCAGTAAGCATTTCGAAAGTTTCCACATCAAGCCGGCGGAGAAGCGAACGCATTCCCGGCGATTCAATATAGAAACATCCTATTGTTTGTCCCGCACACAGAAGCTTCTTCGTCTTCTCATCGTTAAAAAGCATTTCGAAATCAAAGATATCAAAGCGGATATTTCCTTTCTTTCCCGGGATCAGGGGATAAAGGGAACGGATCCTGGTGCCCTCTCTCCACTCGGGCGGAACCTGGTAAGTTAGAATATCGACCGTATTTGCAATATTTGGCAGCATAAATTAGTGTACATTTGCCCACTATATAAAATATATCGGGATAAAAAGCAAGGATTGGGACGGAGTAATGGAGCTTTGGAATTTTGGAGTGCTGGGACGAACAAGGGGATGTGAGTTCCCGGATTTTTCATCAGTTTAGGAAGGAAGAGATGGTAGAGCGGCAGGTAAAGCGGGACACTCCAGCCGCCGCTGCAGGTTCCACTCGACTATGATAGCCTTCGGATGTCAGTTTGCCGCGCTGGGAGGATAGGAGTGATTTGACTATAATTAATGAAATCTTTACCATACAGGTGAGCTTAATAAAATTAGTATACAGGTGATTATATGAAAGAGGAAGAAGAATCGTTTCAGACTGATGACGATTTTGTCTGGACGTGCCAGTACTGCGGGGTAAGAAATTCTGTATGGGTTGATCTGACTGTGGAAGGTAAACAGGACTTTGTAGAAGATTGCAGAATCTGCTGCAGACCAAACAGGATAATAATTACAAAGGATATCGAGAATAATAGTTTTGCCGAGAGCCGTCCCCTCGACGAGTAATCCCGGAACTTACGATTTCCTCTGTTCCAACAGATTCCGCAATATCAATCCATTATCATACGCAAAAATGAGGAGCTGTCTTCATCATCATCGTTATCAGCTGCTTCTTTCTTTTTAGCTTTCTCTTTGGCCCAGCTGTAGCGCGATGCATCAAATTCAAACCCGCTTTTCGGAGTTTCCTCTTCTTCTTTTTCTTCGATATTAGATTTAGGACTCTTTACCCGGTAGATTGTAGGAATTTCAAGGTCTTCTTTGTCTATTTCATCGCCGGATTCCAGAAAACTAAAGCCTCCTCTGAAAGCTTCTTCTTCTTTGTGCTTAGGAGGGGCTATTGAAAATGCTTTTTTAGCATGGCTATGATGAGCGGTATCAAAACCGGTAGCTATAACTGTATAAGAGACATAATCATTCATATCTTCTTTCTGCACACATCCGAAGATAACGTTTGCTTCTTCTCCCGCAGCTTCAAAGATCACATTATTGCCGTCGTTTATTTCCTGCATTGTAAGGTTGCTTGAACCTGTAACGTTAAGCAGTACGCTCTTTGCACCTTTTATATTTACGCCTTCCAGGAGAGGACTTGAAATAGCCTTCTGAGCAGCTTCAATTGCACGATTTTCACCGCTTGCAATTCCGCATCCCATCAGAGCATCGCCGCTCTGGTTCATAACCGCCCGAACATCGGCAAAATCGACATTTATAAGTCCTTCTACCGTAATAATATCAGCAATTCCTCTTGTTGCTTCATAAAGAACCTCATTCGGTTTATCGAATGCTGCAAATGCATTAACACCTTTATCGAGAATATTCAGAAGCCTTTCGTTCGGGATAACAATAAGACTGTCGACATGATTCTTCAGATCCTGTATACCCTGTTCTGCATTCAGCATTCTTTTCTTCCCTTCCCAGCGGAAAGGTTTTGTAACTATGCCTACAACAAGAGCACCAATACTTTTAGCTATTGATGCAACCACAGGAGCACCGCCCGTTCCGGTACCGCCGCCCATTCCTGCAGTAACGAAAACCATATCGCTTCCTGCAAGAACCTCGGATAGTTTTTCTCTATCTTCCTCAAGCGATTTCCTTCCTACATTAGGGTCCGCACCCGCACCGAGTCCACGCGTAATGCTGGAACCGCACTGAATTTTATGAGTTGCACTGCTTCCGTTCAATACCTGTGCATCAGTATTAACAGCAACATATTCAACACCGTTTAGTCCGCGTGCGATCATGCTCTCGATAGCATTGCATCCGCCGCCTCCCACACCAACTACCTTAAGTACGGCGGACATTGGTCTGCTTTTATCAATAGTTGCAAATCGCGACATAGTTACCTCCTATAATTGAATTTATAATTCATCAAAAAACTGCTGTACCCTTTTAACAATAAGTGATATTTTATTTTTGTTTTTTTGTCTTTTAGGCTTTATCAATCCCTGGTATTCACTCGACTTCCCGCCGGGTATTCCACGGATTAAACCTGCAACGGTTGCGAATTCAGGACTCTCGATTTCATTTGAAAGCCCTGCACCTAATTCCTGCGGGACACCCATCCGTGTAGGAAGTCCGAAAACCTCCTCGGCTAATTCCGGACAACCTTTCAGTAGTGACCCGCCGCCGGTAAGCACAATACCGGCCTTTATTTTATTCTTAAATCCTGCACTCCTGATCTCGTTATCAACCAGTATAAATAATTCCCTCATTCTTAAACTGATGATCTGAGTAAGAAGGCTGATCGGTATCTTTGTATTCCCTCTGGCACCGACACCTTTTATCAGTATATCCTCATCTTTTATGATTGCATTCTCGGTCGCATAGCCGTAATCTTTTTTAAGCTTTTCAGCCTCTTCTGTAACAACACCAAGCGATTCACGTATATCATTTGTAACCTGGTTGCCTGCAACGCCTATTACTTTGGTATGCTTGATTGCTTTATTATGAAATATTGCAATGTCCGTCGTGCCGCCGCCTATATCGATCAGCGCAACCCCAAGGTCTTTTTCGCTTTCCTCAAGCACCGATGTGCTTGATGCGATAGGCTGAAGTATATAATCCTGAACATGCAGACCGGCGCGCTCTACAGATTTTCTGATATTCTGTATTGCAGGAATTGAAGCTAGCACTATATGATTAGTTGCCTCAAGCCTGGAACCCGACATACCAATAGGGTTCTCTATTCCCGGCTGATGATCGATCGAAAACTCCTCCGGAATAATATGCAGTATCTGCCGGTCTGAAGGAATATGGATTGTACGTACATCATTTTCCAGCCGGTCAAGATCAGCTTTGGTAATTTCTCTATCCTCACCGCTGATGGTTACATAATTCCTGTGCCTCATACTCGTAATATGTTCGCCTGCCACACCTACATTTACATGTGTAACCTCGAAGCCCGCCCTGTTCGAAGCAATGGAAACTGCGCTGCGTATAGCCTCAGCAGTTTTGCCTATATTTGCAACGAGCCCTTTATGCAATCCTTCCGAAGGCGCAACACCAAAGCCGAGAATATCAAATTTAGTATCATCAAGTTTTTCTGCAATTACAGCACAGACCTTCGTGGTTCCTAAATCAAGTCCCGCTATTATTTCTTTTCTCATTCGGTTAAACCTGTTTTATCATAATTACCGAGAAAGATCTCATTGTTGAATCTTAAGTCTATATAGGAGCTGTTCATAACCATTTCTTTATTTGAGTTATCCCCATCCCATAACTGATTCAATGAGCAGATCTTTTTTGCTATATCACCCTTTCCGAGAATTACAGGAGGTTTTACTCCTGAAAAAAGTAATATAATATCCCCACCCTCCCTGAGATTTATTTCAGAAAGCTTTCCCGACAGTTCTTCATTTGTTAAATCTTCGGCATCCATTATTTTAAATGCATCAACCAGTCCGGGGGTTTTAAGAATTTCATTATTTTTTATTAATATATCGTTGCTCAGATTAGTGACAACCGGGATATCGCTTATTTTAGTATCGGTGATGAATGTAAGTATTTCAAATTCATCTGTTGCAAGGAATAGCTGGTTATTTCCTGTCACAACAGCCTTGATTTTTTTTTCATTAAGGTTTATATGAACCTGATTATCACCGCTGAATTCAACATCTGCTCTCTTTATATAAGGATGCTTTTCCAGTCTTGATTTAATTACCGGCAGTGTAATGTTTTCTAAATCTGCATTATTAAGCCGTGCAAAAGCCAGATAATCATTTTCATTAAGCAGGTTATTCCCTGTAACTGTTATGCTCTTTATTTTCCCTCCCGGTTCATTTCTCTCTGACGAAAAAGAGAGATATAATATCCAGCAGATCAGGATAACAAAGACGAGGAGTCCAAGCATTTTGCTTCTTGATTCACTTTTCATTTAAGCATCCTTACGAACTCTTCTCCGTATTTCCATATATCACCCGCGCCCATAGTAACGATAATATCATCAGCTTTTTTTAATTCGTTAAGTATTGCAGGAACGTTTTTCTTATCAGGGACATACACTACATTCTTATGTCCGAATTTCTTTGCTGCGTCTGCAATCAGGGCACCATTAACCCCTGTTATAGGCTCTTCACGGGCCGGATACACATCGGTGCAGATGAATATATCTGAATTGAGAAAGCTTCTCCCGAATTCCTGGTAAAAGTCCCTTGTTCTTGAATAAAGATGGGGTTGAAAAACGGCAATCAGCCTCCTGTCCCACCCTGCCCTGATACCCGAGAGCGTTGCGCTGGTTTCAGTGGGGTGATGGGCATAATCGTCGACGACCAAGATTTCCTTATTATACTTTATTTCGAATCTTCTGTAGACGCCTGAGAATGATTCGAGTGCTTTTTTGATTACCTGGAAATCTATTTCAAGTTCTTTAGCAATAATCACTGCCGCAAGTGCATTTTTAACGTTATGGAGACCTGGAATATTTAATTTTATTCTGCCTAGTTCAGTTCCTTTATACTTTACTGTAAATTCACTTGCGAATTGTTTATGCATAATATCTACTGCGCGGACGTCTGCCTGCGGTGTAATACCATACGTAATGATTTTTTTATTGATAGAGGGGATAATATCCTGCAGTCCCGGCTCATCAAGACAAAGAGCTACGAAGCCGTAAAAAGGAACCTTGTTGGCGAATTCTGTGAAAGCCGCCTGTATATCATCAAGATCACGGTATGTATCAAGGTGCTCTGTCTCCAGTGTTGTCAAAGCGGCAATAGTTGGAGTAAGTTTTAAGAACGTCCGGTCGAACTCATCAGCTTCAACAACTATAAATTCACCGTGTCCCAGTCGTGCATTTGTTCCGCCCAGTCCGCTTAATTTGCCGCCGACGATAATAGTAGGATCTATATTTCCTTCAGTAAGCGTTAGCCCGACCATCGAAGTTGTAGTCGTCTTCCCGTGAGTCCCGGCAATGCCGATCCCGTATTTCATCCGCATGGATTCAGCAAGCATTTCTGCGCGTTTAATAACAGGAATCTTTCTTTCAATAGCTGCTTTTACTTCGGGGTTATCAGTTGTAACGGCAGAGGAATATACCAATACATCAACATCCTTCAGATTCTCAGGTGAATGTCCTTCGTAGATGGTTATCCCGAGTTTGGAAAGATGATCGGTAATTTCAGTCAAAGCCCTGTCGGAACCGGATACTTCAAACCCCTGGCTAAGAAGTATTTCAGCCAGACCGCTCATACCGATTCCGCCTATACCGACAAAATGTACCCTGTGTATATTCTTAAACATTAAACCGCTTCCACTCTGCCTTTCAGTTCCTCAAATTTAGTTAAGAGTTTTTCTTCATTTTCATAATCATAAGGTCTTATTATTACCGAACGTCTCCTGTTTTTAAGTTTTATCCTGACGAGCCGGAATGCATGGTTATGAATTCTTTCTCTCTGTTTTGAAATCTTAATTCTCTGAATCTGACTCAACAGAATTTTCTTCTCGCCGGATCTTGTTACAAAAGAAATTCCTTCAGCACTTATCTGAAGGTACTTGTTTTTGTATATATTATAGAGCAGACTGACTAAAGAAATAACTACAATAGCTCCCAGCAGGTATATAATCGGATCTCTTGTAATAAGCGTAAAAGTTTCCTCTACAAACTCTCCGCGGATAACCAGGTAAAGTGCAAATACAACGAAATAAATTATGGTGGACTGATAATAAAAAGACATATTATACTTGAACTTCTCTGAATTATTTAATTCATCTTTACTCATAAAGAGTCTGCAAATTTTATAGCACTATCCGCTATCAAAGATGCGGCATCCGGCTTGCCGAGTTTAAGCGAATTATTTTTCAAAATATTTAATTTTACCGGATCAAATATTGTTGAAATAATTGTATCCGTCAAAATATTTTTAACATCCTTATCTTCAATAAGTATGACTGCATCTTCATCAGCAAGAGACTTAGCATTATAGTACTGATGATTTTCTGCAACATTAGGTGAAGGAACCAGTGCAGACGGTATTCCAAGTACAAGCAGTTCAGCAATTGTAGTCGCACCGGATCTTGCAACTACCATGTCAGCAGCCGAGTAGGCAAGGTTCATATCTTCAATAAAAGGATATATCACTATCCCTTTGCCGGCAAGGTTCTTAAACTTTGCATAATAATTACTGCCTGTCTGCCAAATGACCTGCAGATTCTTTTCCTTAAATGACGCAAGTGAAGCTGCCGCGGCCTCATTTATTGACTGTGCACCCAGGCTGCCGCCCAGTATCAATAAGGTCTTCTGCCCGGGATTAAGATTAAAATACCCAAGAGCTTTTTCCTTATCAGTTTTATTAAGATTTTCTCTTACAGGGTTTCCGGTAATTCTGATCTTATCCTTCGACTTTAAATATTTTTGCGAATCGCTGTAGCTTATATGAATTTCATCCGCATATCTTTCAAGCAGCCGTGTTGTAACACCAGGGTAACTATTCTGTTCCAGCAGAATAATTTTTGCTCCCATTACGGATGAAGCCCAGATTGCAGGACCAGAGACATATCCGCCCGAACCGATAGCAACTTTAGGTCTGAAACTCATATTAATAAATAATGACTGCATCAAAGATACTATCAGTTTGAACGGGAAAAGAATATTTTCAAGATTAAAGCTTCTTGAAAATCCTTTAATCCAGATAGACCTGAATTTATAACCTAGCTTAGGAACCACTCTTCCTTCAATTTTGGTTTTTGTACCGATGAATAGGATATCAGCTTCAGGCAGTTTCGCTTTTATTCGTTCTGCAACAGCAACAGCCGGGAACAGATGACCGCCTGTTCCGCCGCCTGCAAATAAAAATCTGTATGCTGATTTTGAAGCTGTCATTAGTTTAATTCCATATCCGAAGCTGACGCGTTGAGCTTTTTATTCTGAACCATTGCATTTGACATCCCGATATTCACAAGGATGCCCGTTGAAATACACATAAATATCAATGAAGTACCGCCGTAACTGATAAATGGGAGCGGCAGACCTGTTGTAGGCACAAGTCCTGTAGCCACAGCAACGTTAATGAACGCATTAACCAGTACCGAGACCGAAATTCCGAATGCCAGGAGCTGCCCGAACACATCTTTGCATTTTTTTGCAATCAGAATTCCTGCAGTAAAGAGAACCAGATAAGCAAATAGAACTATCACCGAACCAATGAACCCTAATTCTTCTCCGAGGATAGCGAATATAAAATCACCGTATGCTTCGGGAAGGAAAAGATTGCTCTGTCTGCTGTGGCCCATACCAACACCAAGAATGCCGCCGCTGCCCAAACCCAATAATGCCTGTTTCACCTGGATATTTATATCACCCCCGTTACTGAAGCTGTGAATAAACGTTAAGATCCTTTCACGGGAGTGAGAAAAAATCATTGCTCCTGCTCCTCCGAAGAGAGCACAGATGCCCATCGAACCGAGTATATGCTTTAGCTTAGCTCCGCCGACAAATAATATCGTCAGAGATATAATAAGAACAAGGATGCCGTTGCTTAGATTAGGCTGAATGAAAATCAACGCTGCAACCATTATTACCCATATAAACAAATAAACAAAACCGTGCTTAAAGTCCTCTATTTCTTTTCCTTTGCTCTCAATCAATGCCGCAAGATGAACTACCAGTGCAAGTCTTGCAAAGTCGGCAGGCTGAAAAGTCATAAAACCAAGGTTAATCCATCTTCCCGCACCCTTAATATCGGGAGCAATCAGATAGGTAACTACTAGTAAAACAACTGCGCCGATTAATACCGGTTTGCTGAATTCTTTATATATCTCATAAGGTATCATTGCAAAGAGAATCATAAGGGAAATACCTGTGATAACCTTAAAGAAATGCGAGTTGAATAAATGAAAAAGGCTGTCGAACTTGAAAGCACTGTACGTACTGCTGGCGCTCATAACAAGCACTAACCCCAGAAGGGTTAATACGAAGGCATCAAGAAATATTGTTAAAGCCAATTTTTTCATTATAGTTTATTCACTGCTTCCTTAAATACTCTTCCACGGTGTTCATAGTTATCGTACATATCAAAACTTGCACAGGCTGGTGACAATAAAACTATATCTCCCGGCCTGGCTTCAAGGTTTGACGCATGCACCACATCTTCCATGGTCTGCTTTACTTCAACTTTGATATCTTTATGGAAGAAATTGAATACTTTATCCGCTGAAGAACCTATAGCGTAAATTTTAATAACTTTTTCAAGCACGAGCGGTCTGATCTGGTTATAGTCGTTTCCTTTATCCTGCCCGCCCAGGATAAGGAATATCTGTCCCGGAAATCCCTTCAAAGCATACCAGACGGAATCAACATTTGTCGCCTTGGAATCATTTATATATTTAACACCTTCTATCTCGCGTACAAATTCAAGTCTGTGCTCAACACCTTCAAAAGTTCTTAATCCTTTTATAATCAGCTGATTATCAAGACCAAATATTTTAGCAGCGGTTATTACCGCCATTGCATTAGCGATATTATGTTCACCAATCAGGTTTATATCAGAAACTTTGCAGCTGAATTTCAGATCGCTTTCTTCGTTGAAAAAGATATCTTCACCGGAATTATAGGTGCCGTTATTGAGTGCTTCCTTCAATGAGAAATAATATGATTTACTTTTATGCTTCTTTATTGAATTCATTAAAAGATCATTGTCTTTATTAAGGATTAGAAAGTCATTTCCATCCTGGTTTCTATAAATCTGAAGCTTTGACTTAACATAATTTTCAAGCTTATTTTCATAGCGGTTCAGATGATCGGGAGTAATATTCAATATCATAGCTATCTTCGGTTTGAATTTCTCAATCAAATCAAGCTGAAAACTGGAAACTTCAAGTGCCACGAATTCATCTTCCTTTACATCATGAGCTATTTCAGAGAATGCAAATCCGATATTGCCGGCTAAATATGTTTTCTTCCCGCAGACATTAAACAGGTGACCGCATAAACTTGTTGTGGTGGTTTTACCATTCGTGCCTGTGATTGCAATTATGCTGCCTTTACAGACTGATGCTGCCAGCTCAAGCTCCCCAACAATCGTTATTTTCTTTGATTCTGCTGTCTTTATGATTTCGGCGTTTGAAGGTACACCGGGACTAACTACCATTAGGTCGCAGTCAAACGCTTTTTCCGAATGTCCGCCTGTTTCAAAATCAATTTTATTAGCCTGCAGAGTCTCTGTATATTCCTGCACAGATTTCGCTGCTGCCGAATCAGTAACAAAAGCTTTCCCGCCAAGCCTGGTGATCAGCTTTGCTGCTCCGACACCGCTTCTTTTAGCACCAACTACTGTAACTTTTTTACCAGCTATATTCATACTTTATCTTATCTTAAATGAAGCCAGGCTTATTATGGCCAGTATAATTGCAATAATATAAAATCTTATTACAATCTTAGGTTCAGGCCAGCCCAGCATCTCAAAATGGTGATGTATGGGAGCCATTCTGAATACTCTTCTCCCCTCACCGTATTTCTTTTTAGTTATTTTGAAGTAAACACGCTGTATAATAACTGAAATCGTCTCCAGGAAAAAAATTCCGCCCAGGATGGGTATCAATAATTCTTTCTTAATAAGTACTGCAAGAATACCGAAAGCACCTCCAAGTGCCAGTGATCCTGTATCACCCATAAAAACCTGGGCGGGATAGGAGTTAAACCAGAGAAATCCCAGTGAAGCTCCAACCAGTGCAGCAACAAAAACTGTAAGTTCACCTGCGCCGGGCAGATAAATGATGTTCAGATAATTTGAGAAAATTGAATTACCGCTAACGTAGCTTATGATTGCCAGGGTGAGCATTACTATTGTAATCACCCCGATCGCGAGCCCATCAAGTCCGTCTGTTAAGTTGACAGCATTAGAAGTTGCCGTAACAATAAAGACAACAACAGGAATGTAGAAAATCGAAAAATCAAAATTAACATTCTTAAGAAAAGGTACTGTTGTTAATGAATGAATGCCTTCGAACTGCGGAGCAAAGTATATCACCGAACCGACGACCACACCGATTATTATTTGTCCCAGTAGCTTATACCTTGCGATTAATCCATTAGGCAGTTTCTTAACTACTTTAAGGTAATCATCAAGAAATCCTACAACACTAAGCCAGATGGTACCGGCGAGAATAAGGATAATATAAATACTAAAGATATTAGACCAGAGCAGTACCGGGATAACCACACACAGAATAATTATTAAGCCCCCCATAGTAGGGGTGCCTGCCTTCGACCAGTGAAATTTTGGCCCGTCAATCTTTTTTGCCTCGCCTATCTGTTTCTGCTGAAGCTTGCGGATAATTTTGGGTCCCAGGTAGAACGAGAGGAACAAGGCCGTAATAGCTGACAAAGCCGACCGGAATGTGATAAACCGGAAGACATCAAATCCCGGGGGATTAAAAACTTTGTTTATATATTCTGATAGAAAGTAAAGCATCTTACCCGGCTTTTTCTTCAATAATTTTTACAAATTCTTCCATCTTCATTCCGCGCGAACCCTTAACCAGTATTACCGAATCAGAAAAATCCTGTTTAATTAAAAAGTCATGAAGCTTCTTTCTGCTGCTGAAATATGAAGCAGTTATGCTCTTCTTCTTCAGTTCTTCAAAAAGATTTTTCATCAGCGATCCTACCAGGTACACTTGGTCAAATTTGTTCGACTTCAGTGTTGAAGCTAACTTACGGTGAAATTCAGGCGCCTTTTCACCAAGCTCAAACATATCGCCAAGTACAGCAATCCTGTGTTTATAAAGGCTGACCCTTCCGGCAAGGTTCATAGCTTCTTTCATAGAAACAGGACTCGCATTGTAGGTATCATCAATTAAAAGAAAATTCTTTTTTCTTTTAACATTTAATCTCTTCTCTATATTATTGAGTTTTTTTATTCCTTCAGATATTTCTTTTACCGAGAGACCGAGTGTAAAGGCTACAGCAGCGGCCGCAAGGATATTCCTTGCATTGACCTCACCATATAAAGGAGAATTAACCTTCATTTTATTTTTTTTGTATGTGATTTCAATTTCGGGTCTTCCGTCGTCGGTATATCCGGTGACTTTTCCTCTTACAGCAGAGTTTGAATTGAACCCATAGGTAACTTTCTTTTTGTATCTGCCGGCAGCATTTTTCAATAATTTATCATCTTCATTGATAAAAAGAGTTCCGTTCATTTCAGCAGTTGCTTTAAATAGTGCGGTTTTTTCTTTCAGGACGCCCTTTCTATTAATGAGGAACTCAAGATGAGATTCACCTATATTGGTAATCATAGCATAATCAGGTAATGCAATGTTAGCAGTATATTCAATCTCTCCGAAATGATTCGTTCCCAATTCGGCAACCAGGACGTCATGTTTTTCATTCGTACTGAAAAGCGTGAGCGGAACACCAATATGATTATTATGATTGGCGATCGTTTTATTCACTTTGTACTTCGTACTTAGAAGCATGGCTACCATCTCTTTTGTTGATGTTTTACCTGCACTGCCCGTTATCCCGATTATTTTAGAACTTAGTTTGTTTCTCCAGGTCCTTGCTAAATCACCTAACGCTTTAACTGTATCTTCAACCGCTATAACAGGAACTTCAATTTCATTTAAAGATCTAAATTTCTTTTTATTAATAAGTACTGCACTGGCGCCATTAGACACTGCCTGATCAATAAAGGCATGCCCGTCAAACCTTTCACCTTTAACCGCAATAAATAAACACCTGACAGGAATATTCCTGGAATCAATCGATACATTTCTGATAGTTTCAAAATTATCAGGGTTATATATTACCGCCGATTCTAAATTAAATACGTCTTCAAGTGTAATTCCGATCCGTTTCATACATTCAAATACTTGTCAGCCACTTCCCTATCGGAAAAATGTCTTCTTACTCCTTTAATTTCCTGATACGTTTCATGTCCTTTTCCTGCAACAAGAATTACAGCATCAGGTTCACTCTCATTTATTGCATGTTTAATAGCTTCTTCACGATCTTCAATAATCTCAAAATTCTTTTTCGTAATTCCTGATTCTATTTCTTTGATAATATCCATAGGATCTTCATTTCTCGGGTTATCAGATGTAATAAAAACCTTGTTGCTCAGATCTGAAGCTATCTTACCCATTACCGGCCGTTTTGTCTTATCCCTGTTTCCGCCGCATCCAAAGACTGTGTACACAGGGTGTTTATCCTTAACAATGCTTCTGATTGCCAGCAGTGTCTTTTCCAGGCTGTCGGCATTATGCGAGTAATCAATTATTACTTTCTTACTTCCTTTACCCGTCATCTCAAACCTGCCAGGCACCTGTGGAGTATTTTTAATCCCCTTCACGGCTGTACCGGCCTCAATACCGAGCAGAACTGCAACTGCAAAAGCGAATGAAGCATTATATGCATTAAATTCGCCAACCAGCGATGTTGTTATTGCATAATCCCGGTTTTGGCTCCCAAGTGTGAAAGAAGTACCATCGAGGTTGTACGATATATCTTTAATAATAAAGTCTGCACCCGGCATCTTACCTAGTGAATATAGAGGAGCCACTCTATTTTCGATGATTCTTGGGGAAGATTTATCATCAACGTTGTATACGCCGAATGCAGACGAACTCAGGTTATCAAATAATATTTTTTTTGCCGAAAGATAATTTTCAAAATTTTTATGGAAATCGAGGTGATCTGAGGAGATGTTAGTAAAGACCGCTGCCGAAAAATTGAGACCATAAACACGTTTCAATGCAAGTGAATGGGATGATACCTCCATTACAACGTGATTGCATCCGCTGTTGTACATCTCAAACAGAAGTTCATTCAGGTCATTTGATTCGGGCGTCGTAAGCGAAGATTCTATCTTTTTATCTCCTATATAATTTGCTATCGTTCCTAATAATCCTGTTTTATTTCCTGCGGTTTCCAGGATACTTTTTAGTATAAATGATGTTGTTGTTTTTCCTTTAGTTCCGGTTATTCCTATCAGTTTAATTTTATCTGATATATTCTTGTAAAATCCTTTTGATATTTCAGCAAGAGCAGTTCTTGAATCTTTGACCAGGATCTTTGCCGCTTCAGTATGAAGAAAAATTTCATCGGGAACTGCATCATCATCTTCAAGAACAACTGCAAGAGCACCTTTATTGACGGCATCATTGATAAACCGGTGCCCGTCAACATTAAATCCTTTTATCGCAACAAATACGGATCCTCTTGTAACTTTTCGTGAATCATAGAAAATACCGGTAACATCTTTTCGCTGTACATTTCCAGCAACCTGGATAACATGCACACTATTTATAAGTTCCGTAAGCTCCATTAATAAACAGATGTTCCATTAACTGAAATCTCTTTGCATTCCAGTTTACAAACCTGGCCTTTTCTAATTGGACTACCCGGGGCAAGGCTCTGTGAAACTACCATTCCCGTCCCGTTCATTTTATAGCTTATACCAAGTCTCGATAAAATCGACATAGCATCTTTGAGATGATAATTACTCAGATCGGGCATTATCTTCTTGTCTATGCAGACATCAATCAGGTCCGGATCAGGTGTATGATAAGATGCATTGGTATAAACAACATTCTCATTCGTATTATTATCAACAGCCGCAACCTTAAGGTCCTTGTTTATTAACTCTTTATCTGAAGGCTTTAATAAACCCGGATCTCTTTCAATAATTCTCTGTGTTATATTTTTGAAAATAGGGGCTGCTGCAAGTCCCCCGTATCTTCCTACCTTGGGGGAATTTAATAAAATCAGGCAGATGATCTGCGGATTATCAGCAGGGAAAAATCCAATAAAGGAAGAATTATAATTTGCTTTCGAATAGCTTCCGTCAACAAGTCTTTGAGATGTACCGGTTTTTCCTCCTATTGAAACTCCGTCGATCTTTGCATTCTTTCCAGTCCCGTTTTCAACAACTCCCACCAGCATTTTTCTCATCCTGAGGGAGGTCGATTCGGAAATAACTCTTCTTACCTCACGCGGTGAACTGACATCCACCGTCTTACCGTCCCTGCTTACTTCACGCGACAATATTCTGGGTTCATATAAAATTCCTCCATTGACTATCGCACAGTATGCGGTGATCAGCTGCAGAGGAGTTACAGCAATTTCGTACCCGAAAGACATAAAGGTTTTAGTCAGACTTCCCCACTCATCCGGTTTTTTCAAAGTTCCTTTAACTTCACCAGGCAGAGAAACCGAAGTGTAATTTCCGAATCCAAAACCGCGGATATATTTAAAGTATGAGTCATCGTCTATTCTCTGAACGAGCTTTGAAATACCTATGTTGCTTGATTGTTCAATTATGCCCGTAACAGTAAGATAAGCGTGTTCGTGTGTATCGCTGATATAAACAGATTTGAATTTATACCTTCCGTTTTCTACAAAAACATTCTCATTCTCTTTGCATAAATTCCTGTCAAGCAGAGACGCAAGTGTAAATGATTTAAATGTGGATCCGGGTTCATAGGTATCTGTAATGGCCCTGTTTCTTCTCTGATCATCCGAAAAATCCCAGTAATTATTAGGGTTGAAATCCTCATTATTTGCCAGTGCAAGTATCTCGCCCGTATTAGGATTCATGATTATCCCGACACCCGAAGCAGCCTGATATTCTTTCACGCCGGCGGCCAATTCATCCTCAAGTATCGACTGGTAAGCTTTGTCGATGGTAAGATATATGTTCATCCCGGGAATCGCGGGTTTGGTCTGTTCTTCCTCAACGGTAATCATATCTCCAATAGCATCTCTTTCAACAATCATTGCCCCGTCCTCCCCTGAGAGTATATCATCAAAAGATTTGGCAACTCCATTTACTCCGTTATAATCATTATTAACGTATCCAAGAACGTGAGAAGCGAGATCCTTGTAGTAATAAACCCGGGTGGGATCATCTACTGAAAAGACTGATGGCATTCTGAAGCTTTTCAGAAGTATTGCTTTTTCTCCCGAAACTTTCTTTTCCAGGCAGACATTTCTTCCTTTGGTCTTCATCAGGTTAAGGTAATAAGCCCTGGATTTTCCTAAGACCGAGGAGAATTTATCAGCGATCTTAATCTTATCCGAAGCAGATGTCATACGCATATCGGCAAAGAAGGAAATATCATCCCTGTTGTAAACCAGTAAAGAATTGTTCCTGTCGTATATTAATCCGCGTTCAGCTCTTATTTTATCAACTGAAGTCTGCTGCCTTTCAGCATAGTACCTTAGCTCTTCACTTTTTACTATCTGAATATCTACCAATTTAATTACCAGTATCACAAAACTGATAAAAGCAAACAGGACTATAAGCAGCACTCTTCGGTTAATCATACTTTTCTTTTAACTGGTTTTCTATATTTTCAACTTGTTCTTTATCTACCTGCACTTTTATTACAGGGGGGCCTCCTCTAATCATTCCGAGTTCTTTTTCTGCAATCTCCGTGATTCTTTCTTCTGAGGATAGTGACTGATGTTTTACCGTCAGGTTTACCTGCCAGTTATTTTTCAGATCAAGCTGTTTTTCCGAGAGTATTTTTTCTTTTGTAAGTTCTTCACACTTTAGTTTTATGCCTACATAAAAAAGGATCAAAACAATAAAAGAAGTGAACAGCAAAATGCTGAAAAATAAAAATGGTTTCGCTCCTTTTTTCTTCATACTCTCTCAGCTGCTCTTAATTTTGCGCTCCTTGCACGTGGATTGACTGCAATTTCTTCCGCTGAAGGAACAATAGGTTTCCTGGTTAATATATTCAGCCGCCTTTCCTTATCGCACTGACATACCGGGTATTCTTTGGGACAAATGCAGTCAAGCATTTCATACTTAAAAGTTTCCTTCACAATCCTGTCTTCAAGTGAGTGATAAGATATAATAACTATCCTTCCTCCTTTTTTAAGAAGACCGACGGACTTATCGAGGAAAGTTTTTAATGCGCCTAGTTCATCATTAACGTAAATTCTAAGCGACTGAAAAACTCTCGATAAGGTCTTATTCTGATGCTTAAAAGGAATAACACTTTTAATAATTTCCGCTAACCTGGAAGTTGTTTCAATTCTTGCTTCATTCCTTTTTCTGCAAATCTCTCTTGCTAATCTTCTTGAGTTTCTTTCCTCTCCGTATTTAAAGAAAATATCTGCCAGGTCTTCTTCGGAGAAAGAATTAATAATATCTGCAGCATTAACAACTTTCGATTTGTCCATCCTCAGATCCAGTTTTGCTTCTTCTCTGTATGTGAACCCCGACCCGGGATTATCCAGCTGATACGAAGAAACTCCAAGATCTGCAAAAATTCCGTCAAAGAACCCGAAAGATTCTATCTTGCTTATTATATCTATTTCTGAAAAATTAAAATTATATAGTCTTGCCCGGTCATCTTTTATAAATTTTTCTTTCGAAAAACTGAACGCATTATTATCAACATCCGTGGCTGCAACAACTGCATCTTTATTCAGTAGGTTTAGGAACGCTTCCGTATGTCCGCCGAATCCAAGCGTCGCATCAAAATAAATTCCCGATTTATCTGTAATCAGGTAGTCAATAGTTTCATTCAGTAAAACGGGCGTATGATGAATCTTCATCTTTACGCCATAACTTTTGCTGCTATCTCTTCATAAGTTTCAGAAGATTGATCCAGGTACTCTTTATATCTCGCGGGGTTCCACAGCTCAATCTTCTTCAACGCACCCAGTACGAGTACTTCTTTTTCAATCATTGCATATTCTAGTAAGTTCGGCGGAATTAAAATCCTTGATTGAGAATCAAGTTTATCTTCAGTCGCGTACTGAAGTATCATTCTTATAAATTTTGCTTCCTGAGGATTAAAAGGATTAAGGTCAATCAGCTTTTGTTCAAAGTGCTGCCACTGGTCCATAGGATATACATCAATACAGTTGGCGGTACCCTGAGTCATTACAAAAGTATCGTTAGCCTCTGGTGAGAGCTGACGCCTTAATTTGGCGGGTATACTAAGCCTTCCTTTGGAATCAACTGAATATGTGTATTGTCCTCTGAACAAATTTTCAACTTTCTATGGAATAATTCACCACAATTCCCCACAACTCCCCAAAATTAACATAATTTAATCTGGAAAGTCAAGAAATTTTTTTCATTTTCACCACAAAAAGGTAAAGAAATCCGAAAGGTGACGTTTTTCTGTGATCATTGGACTATCATTGAATTTTAGAAGCATGGTGAAGCAAGGCACAAGCCGGAAAACCCAGCTGCCATTTTCCAGGTATAAAATTGATGTAAGCAGAAAATACCTTTAGTTTTAAAAGATGTGCAAAAGCATTTTTGCAAATTTATTATTTATTAGGGAGGGAAAGGAAAAATGAAAACAGCAATAAGATATTTAATAATAATAACAATGGGAATACTTATGGCGGGCTGCAGCAGCAAAACAAAGAATGAAAACAAATATCCTGCATCGCGGAAAGATTCAGTTGTAACAAATTATTTCGGAACGAGAGTTTACGATCCATTCAGGTGGCTGGAGAACGGTGACTCTCCGGAAGTTAAGCAGTGGATAAAGGATCAGAACAATTATGCCGATAAGGTTTTGTCCGGCTTCTCTGAAGAATCAAAAATTACCGGCAGGATAAAGGAACTTGAAACCACCTCTATCGAACAATCACAACCGAAATTGATGAATGGGTATTTGTATTTTATGCAGTCCACTCCACCGCAGGAACAGGCAGATGTGGCGTATAAAACCTGGCCCGACGGAGATACAAAAATTCTAATAGATCCGAATAAAGCAGGCAATGGAGAGGCAATTACAGGGTTCTGGCCTTCCCCCGCCGGAACTTACATCGCATATGGAACTGCTGTCGGTGGTAACGAGGCTACTACAATTCACATAAGGGATATAAAATCTGGTGAAGATCTTCCGGATAGCCTTGTCAGTGCAGGCGGCGGAACGACACCCGCAGGTATGTCCTGGGATGCTGATGAGAAAGGACTGACATATGTTCGTCTTCCAATGCCGGGAACTGTCCCGGATTCCCTGTCACAGTTTAATGCAGTTCTTTACCATCACGTCTTAAACGATAAACAGCAGAACGATAAACTGGTATTCGGGAAAGATCTGTCCCGGGTTGCAGAGTATACTTTCATCCCTTCGGAAGACGGCAAACAGTCAGCTATGTTTGTTCACTTCGGCGACGGCAGTCCTGATTATGTTTATGTCAGGAAGGCAGCAGATGTATGGAAACAAGTTCTGGATACAAGCGCGAATGTAAGGGTTGCTGATGAAATAAATTCAGGCGCATCCTGGGATGGCGGTAATAACCTGCTTGTGATTGCATACGGCCAAGCCCCTACAGGCGAGTTGTTGTCTGTTAATGCTGAGGGGAAATCATCGGTTATTGTCCCTGCAGAAGACTGGGCTTTCAATTCGGTTTCCGTTGTTAAGGATGGTTTTCTTTTGGTAAAAGTTAAGGGACCCGACTGGAAAATAGATCAGTATGATAGTAAAGGTAAAATGGTAAGATCTCTTGACCTTCCGAAAACAGGAATCGGGATAAACGGGATAGCCTCTTCCCCTGGATCAGAGGAAGCCTTGATAGCGTATTCAGGATGGACCTTCCCTGAGAAATGGGATTTGTTCAATGGTAAGGACGGAAGTCTTAAAAATATATTCCAGGTTAAACCTGCTGCAGATTATTCAGGAGTAAAGTATGATGTAATAGAGGCAGTCTCGAAAGACGGTACAAAAATTCCTGTAACTGTTTTAAGAATGAAGGACGTTACCCCCAATGGAAAACGGCCCGCTATTGTGTATGGATACGGCGGATTTATGAGTGCGCAGAAACCTCATTTCATAGGTCCCTATTTATTCTGGCTTGAAAACGGAGGCGTATTTGCTTATGCTAATCTAAGAGGCGGGTCTGAATACGGTGAAGGATGGCATGAAGCCGGAATGTTAGGGAACAAACAGAATGTGTTTGATGATATGTATGCTGCAGCGGAAGCCATGGTTAAATACAACTGGACTGATTCAGCTCACCTTGGAATAATGGGAGGATCAAACGGCGGACTCCTGATGGGCGCAGAACTTACGCAGCATCCGGGAGCTTTCAAAGCTGTAGTGAGTTTTGTCGGAATCTATGATATGATACGAAATGAATTATTTCCTAATGGGGAGTATAATGTAAGCGAATACGGAACTTCGGCAAACCAGTCCGACTTCGGCTGGCTGTACGCTTATTCGCCTTATCATAATATAAAACCAAACACCGCTTACCCTGCCGTTCTGCTGGAAACAGGAATTAATGACCCGCGTGTAGCATCCTGGCAATCAAGGAAATTCGCTGCAGCACTGCAGGATGCAAATACCTCCGGTAATCCTATTCTCCTGCTTACCAGGATGAATGAGGGGCATGGTGTTACTGCGTCATTTGGTCAGAGACTCGGGAATTATGCCGCATCAATGACTTTCTTTGCTCACGAACTTGGTCTGCAGATCAAATAACCATTTTATTCACCCTGCTTCAAATATTTGAAAATATCTGAAGCGGGGTGATAACCTATCCCAGATTCAAAACTTCGATTTTTTTATCAGCACCATTTCCAGTGTATGACTATACCTAATAAAAATATCCCGCTTCGAAAACCACCCCACATACGTCCCACATACGTCCCACATACGTCTCACATACGTCTCATATACGTTCCACATACGCTCTACATACTCTTTACCTCTGGAATTTCAACTAAGTTGGACTTTTCCCTTTCCCATCCTGAACGGCAGAAATATAAATCGGCATTATATATCTTTTATCAAGGAGAAAGGCTGAAGAACTTTTTTCCCAATTGTTTCATTGTTTGATTTGAAAAAAGGAATGGCAGTTATATGACAACGAGCTATATCTCATGGGGAAATATATAATGCGTAAAAGGCGAGAATCAGCGGAGCACATTAAATCACATAATGTACCCTGTCTTTACCTTTCCGGCCTGTACCTTTTAAGATGGCTGGAATGGAATTAATTAATAAGTGGTGAATTACTTTTGATGTCCCACGGTAATAAGAACTTCAAGCGGTTTAACCAATTGTTTATTACTTTCCGCAACGATGTATATTCCGACAGATCTGAATGCATTGAAAATAGATCGCGCATATCTCGGTTGAGTTTCCCTTCTATTGACTACTATTGAGATTCCCTCAACAGCATCATTACCGGCAAAGTTGGTTATACTTCCGGATGGATGATATCCCGCCTCAGTCAGCAATCCAGAAATCTTTTTGGAATATTCAAATGCTTCTGTATCACCCGATATATACATAATTTTAAAATCCCCTTTGGGCTCATCTCTGAGAAAATTTACAAAATTATTTCTTTGTTCGGATGTAATAACTCTTTGAGACCTCAGCTGAGGCGGATTTGATTCAACTGGTTGAATCGAAGAATCAACAGCAGATTCGGAGACGGTTCTCTCATTTTTTCTAATAACTTTTCTTTTGTTTTCTTTATGAATTTTAGTTTCACCCAAGCTATCGCTTACTATTGCCAGGGAATCCTGTTTTTGAGGATTCAGCTTACTAATCAGATTATTCACATTCCATTCATTATGACCCGAATTTAGATTTACAATTAATGTAATCAATGAAAGGAGTAAGGGAATTATTATCCACCGCAGTTTTATTCCCGGATCCCGGTATTTTCTAAAGGCATTTATTAATCCTGTAAAGAGAAACACCAGGGTTACTAAGAATAAAATGAAGGATAAATAAGTGGTCATAAATTTCCTTATAAGTCTGCTGAATAAATAAGAAGAAAATTTGTTTCTGTAAACCCAATAAAAGGAGAATTAACCGGCAATATGTCTATCCGGAACCGGCGATCTGATCGAAAATGAAATGCATGTATCAGGAGGATGAAATGTGTAAACCGCCGAATTTGAATTACCCGAGCCAGCGAGTTTGTCAACTAAGATAATTTATAGAGCCAACTGCCGGAATCGAACCGGCGACCTACGCATTACGAATGCGTTGCTCTACCAGCTGAGCTAAGTTGGCTTTAAAAATAAAAATGGCAAATGCAAAATAACCATTTACCATTTTATTATACAAGACGGAACTGAGTAATTATCTTAATTTCTTTTTATGACGATTCTTTCTCAGTCTTTTTTTCCTCTTGTGTGTAGCCATTTTATGGCGTTTACGTTTTCTTCCACAAGGCATTATTTTACTCCTGTTTATTTTTTATGTGATTCTAATAATTCCTGAGCCTTCTTCCCGATTTCGGAATTAGGATCAATCTGAACGGCCTTCTTCAGCCATTCCTGAGATTTTTCAAAATTTCCAGCTGTTAAGTTAACAATTCCCAGGTTCAAATACCCAATTTGATGCTCAGGAGAATATTTAACTGCTTTTTCCATCTGTTTTATGGCTTCATCGTAGTTTTTCAGGTTATAATAACATACCCCCATATCAATCCGGGCATCCGGATCAGCGGGAACCTTCTCAAGGTATTTCTGATAATCTACTATTGCCTGCTCATACAAACCCGAATCATTTTTTAGATGCGCAAGCTCCAGTAATTTGGCAGTATCATCAGGATTATTCTTTACCTCCGTCTCAAGTGCATTTATTTTCTGAATATTATTCAGATCAATACCTGAATTCTGACTGGCGGTCTCGTTCTGCACAACGTGCTCAGGTGCATTCGAATCTAATACGCCGGATGACCAGAGTATAATAAAAATTACAACAATTACTCCGCCGAAAATCAATAACAGTTTTTTTTGATCAAGCTCTTTAGTCTTAGCAGGAGGAGGGGTCTTTATGGAGGTGGCCTTTAATTTATCCTGTTTTTTCCGCGGTTCCTTTTGTTTTTCTGTTGATGTCTTTTTTTCCTGAACGACAGCCTTTTCAGCATTCCTCCCTTTTAAAGGAGCACCGCAGTACTGGCAAATTTTATTATCCGGGGAATTTTCTTCACCGCATGTATCGCAGATAATTATTTCTTCAGTATGTATTTCCTTTGGTTTTTCTCCCGGACTCTCAGCTTTAGCCACATTCCTTAAATCAAAACCGCAGGAAGGACAAAAATTATATTCCTGCTCAAGTTTTGTTCCGCAGGATGGGCAAAATTTAATCATTCAAAAACTAACCTTCTATTTCTTTCATTCCCGTATCTACCATCTCCTTAAAGTCTTTGGAGAACTTAAATGTGGGAACGTAATGAGCCGGCACAAAAACCTGCTCCCCGGTTTTCGGGTTGCGTGCCTGCCGTTCTTTTTTCTTTTTAACCTTATAACTTCCAAATCCCCTTATCTCAATATTTTTTCCTTGCTTTAATGCATCAATTACGGTTCTGAAAAAACCTTCAATAATTGCTTCCGTTTCCAGCTTAGTCAGACCGGTTCCCGTTGCCACTTTATCAACTATATCTGCCTTGGTCATATTTTTCTCCCGCTTACTTACTATGGAATTATTCTAACTCATTGTTATTTAATAAGTTAAATTATCAAAGGGGGACAAAAAAATCAATTATTTATAGTTCCGGGTAATATAAGACACATTGTTCATACTTCAGCAGGCACGATTAGTTTCATCTCAAAATGATAAAAAATCCCGAAAAAGTGTCTAAACTAGTGGCAAATATAGGATAATTTTTTATTTTATAAATGGTATAAATATTGTAAAACACTGATAAAACTCATCTTCGTGTGTCGAAAATATGGAACTTATTCAAATAATAGAATCTACTGTTTTTATTTTCAGCCTCGGGCTGCTTGTCCTCCTGATCCTTTCATACCTGCTATTTAAGGTAAAAAACAGATCAGTAAGCTTTCCACTGAATAATTCCGACAGAAATGATGCTATAAGAATTACATATGAAAAGCCTCCTCAGCAGGAATTGCCGGATGATGAAACGAAAAATAATCTCCACGAGCGGTTCATCGTCATAAATGAAACTTTAAAAGAATCACATTCCGATACCATAAAAAACAAAAAACAGATAGTTAACCCCCGTTTCTATATCTACAAGCCGGCCCCGGAAAGGGTGGCGGCACTGCTGCTGGCAAGAATAAAGGAATAAATTCAGACTTATCTGCTGCAGCAGTCTTAGATCTCAATTCTATTTGCTTCCGGATGATTGTTCGAATGCCGTATTGGTCACCATCTTATGAGAATCATATGGTGCGGGAGAACCTCCCAGGTATTTATGAAACCATTCAAGATGAGCATTATAATAAAGCGGCATAGATTTTACATAATCCGGCCAGTGTCCGTCATTTTTGAAAATGATTAATCTTGAATCAATTCCCAGCGTCTGAAGAGTCGTAAAAAACTGTATACTCTGAGTATATGGAACACGGTAATCTTTCTGGCCGGTTATGATCAGAGCAGGTGTAGTAAAATTCTTAACATAATTAGACGGCGAGTATTTTTTATAAATATCTGAATTCCAGGGCTGACCTTTCAAATCCCAGTTAACAAACCATAACTCTTCCGTTGCTCCCCACATAGATTCAAGATCAAATATCCCCATCATTGAAGCGAGACATTTGAACCTATGCGTCTGTGCTTCAAACCAGTCCATCATATAACCGCCGAATGACCACCCCATTGCTCCAACTCTGCTGGTATCGACATAAGATAATGTTTCTAGTGAATCAGTTACTTTCATGAGATCTTCAAAAACTTTCCCTCCCCAGTCACCGCTGATTTCTTTAGTATATTCTGCTCCGAAACCTGTTGAACCATGAGGATTTGGGAAAGCGACTACATAACCAGCACCGGGATAAACCTGCCAGTCGCCGCGGAAAGAGTCCATCCATTGTCCCTGCGGACCTCCGTGAACATTAAGTATGAGCGGATATTTTTTAGCGGGATCAAAGTTATGCGGCTTAACTATAAAAACCTGAACTTTTATGCCGTCCGCACCTTTAACCCACATCTGTTCAGCGGGACGAAAATCGACCTTATCCAATAAGTCTTTATTAATATCAGTCATCGGCTTATAGACTTTCGATTGAATATTAATCCTGTAAATTTCAGCCGGCTTACCGACAGAGCTTGAAAGGTAATAGATAAACTTTTGATCGGGTGATATTTCAAAACCAAATACAGATTCATTTCCCGTCACCTGACTGATACTGTCGCTTTCTGTATCAAGTTTATATACGGGGGAAGTGCCCTGATAGGCTGCTGTGAAATAAAGTGTTTTTGAATCACCGGCCCAGCTCACTGTACTGATAATATTGTCAAATTTTTCAGTCAGGTTTGTGATTTTCTTTGTTGATCTGTCGTATAACGCAATCCTGTATCTATCTGCTTCATATTTTGGAGTAAGCTGCATCCTGAATGCTATGTACTTTCCATCAGGTGAATAAACAGGTGAACCATCCCATGACTTGTTAGAAGAAGTTATATCAATTGCTCTGCCTCCCTCTGAAGGAACAATAAAGAGATCTGAATTGGTAGAGCTGGCAAGTCCCGCACCGGGATTATTAACGTAGCATAATTCTTTACTATCAGGTGAGAAATTGTATTTTACGCCTCCGCCAAGTTTATACATATCAGATAAAAGTTCACTATGTGCTATATCGGTATACTTTTTTGCTGCCAGATTATAAACAAATAGATGTGTTTCCTTCTCCCCACGGTACTCTGTCCAGTGCCTGAATAAAAGGCTGTCGGCTACATAAGCCTGGAGAGGCCCGTCCTTTGAACTCTTCAACAATTTTTGGCTGCAGTCTTCATCTGTGCCGCAATCGGGAAAAATATCAGTGGTAAAAGCGAGCAGCTTTCCATTGGGAGAAAGAACGGGATTTTGGATCCCCGTCGGAACTGAAATTAGTTTTTCCGAATTCTTTTTCACAAAACTATATGAATATAAATCGCTGCCGATCAAATAATATATCATCGAATCATCAACTGACCAGAAGGGACTAGTTTCATTTTCCGCGGAACTAACAAGAGGTTTTAAATCGCTGCCGTCAGCTTCCATTATATAAATATCTGAGTTGGTTTCGCCTTCAGCCAGGTCATAACTCGTAACAGTAAAAACGGCTTCCTTTCCGGAATGAGATAATACCGGGGCACCAACAGATTTAACTTTATATAAATCAGCGATTGTGAACGCCTTTTTCTGTGAATAAATGGGTGATGAGATTATCAATAATACAATGATTGAGAAGATGCAGTGTCTCATTGGATTCTTTCGAAATATTCAAAAAATAAACTTATATAATATTATAAAATGAATGCAAATAAGGGTGGTGATGAGGGGCAAGAAGCTTTAAGTCTCATTCCCCGGTTGATAGAAGCGAAAAGGATAAAAGCGAAACAGCGTTTCGCTTTACAGGGTTAAATCTTGGGAAGTCGTTCCAGGTATGAGCTATTACTCAGGATCGCAAAGGTTTCAATTTTTCTCAACTCTTCAAGATTCAAGCAGTCCATATAACTCATTGAGCTTCTGAGACCATCGGAGATGCCGTCGATAACATTTTTCACGATGCCTTTATATGGCACCATTGTTTCTTCACCTTCTATGAACTCATTTCTCATCTTAACGCCGAATGATGCAGAGCCGCGGTATTTTTTCCATAGCTGACCGTTGTATTTAATTACCTCTCCCGGGGTTTCTTTAGTTCCCGAAAGCATTCTTCCGAGCATAACAATATCGGCACCGAGAGCGATTGCTTTTGCGACATCGCCGGGACTCTTTATCCCGCCATCTGCAATAACTTTGATGTTAAGCTTTTTATTTGCCCGTGAATAGATAACATTAAGAAGAGATGAAACCTGTCCGATTCCGATACCCGTCTGGATGGAAGTCGTACAGACGCTGCCGCTGCCTATGCCCACCCTTACTGCATCGGCCCCTGCAGATTCAAGCTGTTCAAGCGAGGCGCCGTGAGCAATATTCCCTACAATAATTCTTACATTAAATTGTTTCTTGATTTCCTCTGTACGGCAGAGAACCGCTTTATTATTAGCATTTGCAGTATCAATGCAGATTATAAAATTCTTCTCGGCAAGCTTTTCGACGGTTTCCATCGGAGTATTTAGTGCAACCGAAACAGCTTTCAGATTAACACCGTTTTTCTGATCATGAAGTACTTCATCAAGCGATGAATCAAACCTGTTCAGGATACCGATGCACCCGAGCCGGGTAAGTTCTTTTGCCATTTCAATTCCCGTCACGGTATCCATAGGACTTGATAAGACAGGAACAGCAAGCTTTTCCCCTAAAAATTCATTTGCCGTGTTAGCTTCAGACCTTGATTTAATGCGGGAAACAGCAGTAGGTATAAGACTGATATCATCGTATGTCAATGATTGATGGAATTCATTTAATTCTCTTTTTGTGTAAACTTTCATTTGTCTCTGTGTCTAGATTAAATTTTTATTTTTTAATTAATTCTTCAGCTTCATCAAGAAGCATATTCATTTTTTTTGTAACTGCGGTGATGGGTTCGGGAGAATCCATATCGACACCGGCTTTTGCAAGTATATTAATCGAATAATCTGAACTGCCGGATTTAAGGAAGTTGAGATATTTTTCAACGGCCGGCTGGCCTTCTTTCAGTACTTTTTGTGCCAGTACTTCCGAAGCTGCAAACCCGGTGGCATACTGGTAGACATAAAAATTGTAATAAAAATGAGGAACCCTTGCCCAGGTAAACTCTTCCTCCCGGTCGATCACCATTTCCGGTCCCCAGTATTGCTGATAAATTTCTTTATACAGCGAACATAAATCTTCGGAGTTCAGAGCCATACCATTCTCTGTTTTCTCATAAACCAGCTTTTCAAATTCAGCGAACATCGTCTGCCTGTAGAATGTTGAAGTGACATTATTCAGGTACTTTTCGATAAAATAAAGTTTTTCCTCACGTGTTCCTGCCATTTTAATAAAATGTTCAAGCAGAAGTGATTCATTAAAAGTGGAAGCTACCTCTGCGAGGAATATGGTATAATTTGAATAAACAAAAGGCTGAGTCTTACCTGTATAATATGAATGCATATTGTGACCCATTTCGTGACTAAGGGTAAAGACATCATTGAGAAGATCTGTCCAGTTGAGAAGCACATAAGGATGCACTCCGAAAGTTGTTCCCGAAGAGTATGCTCCGCTTTTTTTAGCCTGGGTCTCGTAAACATCAATCCACCTGTTATCGAATGCGGTCTGCAGCGAATTCAGGTAATTTTCACCAAGTGGTTTGAGGGCATCAAGAACGATTTTCTTGGCTTCCTCGTACGGATATTTTCTGTCAAAAGTTGCTGGAAATAGAGTAACGTATACATCATAAGGATGAAGTTCTTTCAGGTTGAGAATTTTCTTCTTAAGTCCTGCCCAGCGGTACATCGGGGAAAGGTTATCGTGAACAGTCTTTATAAGATTATCGTATACTGACACAGGGATATTATTCCTGTCGAGAGCAGCCTCCCTTGCGCTTTTATATTTACGGGCTTTTGCTTCGAATATATTTGATTTGAGGCTGGCAGAAAATAGTACTGAAAGAGTATTGGAATAATCTACAAAGGGTTTGAAGTAAGACCGGAATGACCGTTCTCGGTAATCCCTATCAGCCGAGTACATAGCAGCATAAAACCTTCCGTGAGACAATTGAGTCTCTTTCCCTGTCTCATCCTTTACAAAAGGAAATTTCATATCAGCATTGGTGAACATCGAGAACACGTTGTAGGATGCCGGCGTCAGTTCACCCGCAAGTGCAAGTATTTCCTCTTCCTCCTTGGATAAAGTATGGGATTTCCGCCTGAGAAGATCCTCAATAGAATGCTTGTATAAATTCAGTTCCTCGTTTGAGCTGATCATTCCCTTAAGTTTATCATCGGGTATTTTAAGCAATTCAGGTTTAATAAACGAACTTACAGTCGAAACCTGTGAATAGAGCGATTTGATCCTCTCATCCATCGACTGGAATTTTCCTACCCTGAGATCGCTGTCTTTTGCAAGCATTGTATATAAGTACAGGCGCTCAAGCTTAATCCCCATTTCATCATCGAATTTAAGACATTTAAGGAGCTGTTCTGCACTCTCACCAAGTCTGCCGGCAAATTTTTTATAATTACCGAGATTATCTTTTACGTCGTTAAATTCTTTTTCCCAATCCTCTACCGAAGTATATATGTCGGCAAGGTTCCATTTATATATCTCTTCTATATCTTCTCTTGCGGGGAGCGATACCATTTCATCGGTTTCAGAGCAGAACATTTCTTGGTGTATCAGGTTGCGCATATTGATAAACCCCTGTCCAGGTTTTAATGATTAAGATATTAATTATTTGTAAAGTTATTTAAGATAGATCATTTTATGAGATAAAAAAGTCCCTTTAAATTTCAATTCGTAAATATAGATTCCGCTTGCGAGTCCGCTTTGAGCAGGATTAAATGCAACCGAGTAAGTCCCGGAATTCCTTTCTCCATTTAACAATGTTAATACTTCGTTACCCAGCACATCGTATATTTTCAGAGTTACATTTCCTGTTTCCGGCAAAGTGAATTTTATATGAGTTACGGGATTGAATGGATTAGGGTAATTCTGAGCCAGGTTAAATTCCTGAACAGGCTTTCCGGGAATTTCAACCGCGGTGATCAGAGGGATTAGCTCAGTTTTAAACCCGGGATGACAAAACTGCCGAGAGTTAAAAGCGACAAATCAATAGTCTGGGAAGGAGTTAGTTCCTGTACCAGCCAGACATTCTGGGCAATCCATTTAGTAGTTTCCAGCCTGATGATTTCAATAGGAATAGGTCCAAACAGGTAACTGACTGTTGTAGCAAGTACGAATTTTTTACAGGTAAATGAACCGGCTTCAGTTTGTATTGTTTCATCATTTAATCTTTTTCCAAGGTACTTAAAACGCAGGGGAGCATTCGTGCCTCCCAGGTTCAAAGTGGTATCCTTTGAAAAAATTGTATATTCACTGTTGACAGATTGATTGAAGCGAAAGACTGAATACCAGTCTTCGAAAGATTGTATAACTCCAAGCAGCGTTGAATCCAGTCCGATCGAATCCAATACAGAAACCAGGCTGCCAAGGTTCGAAATTCTAAAATACTGGTAGCCGTCAGTGTTTTCGAAAGAAAAGAATGAGCTGTCTGTATAGGGCATATAATTTATCAGGTTATACGTACTGTTTTTAGACAACAGCAGGTCAGCATTTCTACCCATAAAATTCGCAGCTACGGCAAATGAATCCACCCTGTAGTAAGTAAGTGAATCAATTTCATTGTTCATTGAGTCGAGAGGAATAACTTTATAATTCCACCTGTACCCGGTCTGAAGGGGGAAATAATCCTGGGCCTGCTGTGCAAATACAGCCGTACCCGCAACCGTCAAAAAAATAAATAGTATAATGCTTTTCATTTCAAGCTTTTAGTTTTGTGGAATGCATCCATAACATACCGGATAACCTTTGCAATTTACAGAAATAGAACTTTATTTTCTAAACAAAATGTGTGACTTTTTTACATTATGTTTTTTTTACGTTTAATGCATAAAAAATTATACTTACCAGTAATACCAGGAAAAAGGAAGGGACAACATAAGCAGAAATTTCTTTACTGACACTAAAAAATCCGTCCCAATTGCTGTATTCTTTTGCAAAAAAGATGTTGATCAATGTCCCGGAACTGCTTCCGAACAGCAGGATTATACCCCATAAGGAACTAAAAATAATTACCGCAAACCAGTAAATATTCTGAAGCCTGGTAACAAAAAATGAAGCAGCCAGGAGCAATAAAAGTATTGCAGCGGCATCTGCCGGATGAAAGGCTGAATTGAACGGAATCAATTCATACCCGAATAATAATATCAGTCCGAAGAATACATTAATGTATGCCAGCTTATTTATACGGGAAAAAAGCAGCAGGGTTACGAATAAGAAACAAAGCTGAGGGAAATTCCATACGAGATAAAGGGGAAAATCAAATATAGACGACAGACCGAACTCATAAAAATAATCAGGATCACCGGGTTTGATTTTCTTAAGCAGGAATAAAGCAGCGATTGTAACAGCCAGAGAAAAAATCACCATTAATATGGGCATAAACTTTTTCCTGAAGCGGGGTTTGCGTAATGCATCGGAAAGCAATTTCAGATGTTCCCCATCCATTAGAATGAGAAATGGAAGAAGACAGCTTATGTGGAAACGGAATCCGAGAAAAATAAAATAAGTATCGAGTCCAAAATACCTTAAAGTTATTCCTGCAGCATTTACAAGAAGTATTGAAAGAATAATCCTAAAGAGATTCAATCCGCGGCTCCTCAAACTTCATTTTATCTCTTCTTTTTTCAGAACTGTTCCCACGCCATGGTCATAAACCAGGTTACCCCCCTGGTCGCCAGTCCTGTATATAAAAGAAGCTCCAATAATTGCCAGAACAATTAAAAGGTATTGTACAGGACCTTTGAATTTCTTCTTAAGAATGAGGACTGTTCTCAAAACAAGCAGTCCGGTAAAATACCATAATGTTATTGTGGCGGATTCCTCATGCTCTGAGATCAATCCTGAAGGGATAACAGCACCCTTTGCCTTCCACTTTGAAGCAATATCAGCAGCCTGATTGCCTGTGACTACAGCAGCAATTGCGGTTAAAACGCCAAGGAAAAGAAACAGGTAGGCAGCCTTTTGAAAAAAATCCTTCTTTAATAAGACACCGGTAATTTCCAGCAGCACATAGATAGTTAAAAAGGCAACAGGAAAATGAACTATCCTCGGGTGAAGCTGCGCAAGAAATTCCATCAATGTCCTTCTAATTGTTTCTGATTAATGGTTTTAACTTAATATTTTACCTTATAAAGAAATAATCCTTTTGCCGGAACAGCCTCTGAAGCAGCTGACCTGTCTTTCTCATTTATCACCATACTGATGAAATCATTCCCGGTATTATTCTTTAATGCATAGAGCAATGTACCCGTTATTGACCGTACCATACCATGCAGGAACCTGTCGGCAGATATGTAAAACAGAATCAATCTGTTAGTCTCTTTCCAGCGGGCTTCATAAATAGTGCAAACTTTATTTTTTGTGTCGGTATTCTTTTTGGAAAACGAACTAAAATCCTGTGTGCCCAAAAGTGCTTCCGACAAATCATTCAGCCGTGTGCAGTCAATATCATAATGATAAAAATATGAATAATTTTTATAGAACGGTGACTTATAACCTGACATAAGATAAATATAGACACGCTTCTTTGCATCGAACCTGGAGTGAAAATTTTCGGCGCTTTTCTCCATTTTTAAGATCGAAATGTCATAAGGGAGAATTGAATTCAATGAATAAATAAACTTGTACTGATCAATCTCCTGCTCCGTCCTGAAATTTGCCGTCTGCCCGAGAGCATGGACCCCCGTATCTGTCCTTCCCGAGCCGATCAAATTCACTTTCTCTTTTAGAATAGTTTCAATGGAATCTGTGATTTTCTGCTGGACAGTCATTTGATTTTTCTGGATCTGCCAGCCTGAATATGCTGTTCCGTCGTACTGGATTATAAGTTTATAATTATTCAATAAGCTGCTGCGGGTTAATAATATGCAAAAATAACTATATCGGGTAAAAAAACAGAATGCCTTTAAGAGATAAACTTTTACCAATCTTTGTCACAGAAATGATTTACTGTGACAATAATAATAGTGAAACGTTACGGTAACCAATATTTTGAACCGCGGCAGAAATAAAATACTAACAACCGAGGAGTAACATATGTTATGGACTATCTTTGTGATCCTCCTGATATTATGGCTGCTAGGGGTTGTAACCTCATATACACTTGGCGGTTTTATACATATACTGCTTGTGATTGCCGTTGTTGTATTAATTATAAGATTAATCCAGGGACGAAGAGTTATTTAGAGAACTGAATTTATTAATTAACAGGAAAGGGAAAATTATGAATAAGAACGTTGTTTTATCGCTTCTATTAAGCGTGTTTATGGTGTTTGTTTTTGCATCATGTTCGAATGATAGAAACCAGGATAACCAGCCGGGAACTAACGGAAACGGTACGGCTATGAACGAAAACACTAATCCGAATAATAATGTTAATCAACCGGTTGTGATTTTCAGTTATAATAAGGATTACACTTACGATCAAAGAGATGAACTAAAAAGCGATCTCAATGATGCAATCGACAATTTGAATGATAAAATTGACAATATGCAGGATAAAGCTGATAATGCCAGCAAGGATACTCAGGACTGGTATAACAACAGAATCAAAGAACTGAAGTCTAAGAGAGATAAACTCAAAGACGAAGTTGATAAAATTGATGACACATCACAGGCGAACTGGGATCAGTTCCAGGCAAATCTAAGACAGGATTGGAATGATGTTCAGACCTCCTGGAATGATATGCTTGATCATATGAAAGCGAATACGAATAAGAATTATTAATAGTTATTTGTTCCCTCACACAAGGAAGAGGCTGCCTCATCATTGTTCAAAGTCGGATTGACAAGAACAAGCATTTGAATCAGCCTCTTTTTTTTATAAGCATTCTTAACAATAAATCATCACCTAATGGGAATTAGAAAATGATTTTAACTAATTTTATCCTTTTTTAAGACAGCTTACTTATTTAATTAATATCATCTTGCCGGTCTTTATAAATTCTCCTGCTATAATTCTGTATAAATATACACCGCTGGCAAAATTACCAGCATTAAACTGTACCTCATAATACCCGGGATTCTTCGTTTCATTTACCAGAGTTTTAACTTCCTGCCCAAGTATATTAAATACCTTTAATTCAACATTCACATTCTTTGGTATCGCATATTTAATCGTGGTTACGGGGTTAAAGGGATTCGGGTAATTCTGATATAGCAGGTATTCTGTCGGGATCAGTTCGTCTTTATAATCTTCTACTTTCTTACCTCTTGTCTTAAGCAGATCGCCTACATTTTTAAGATATTCTGTGACATCCCTGCTTTTATACTTACCTGCAGATTTACTCAACCCATTTGTTGTGTCAACCAGTAAAGCAGTTGTAAAAGCATTTATTTCATTATACAGTGCTATATCTGTTCCCGGATTGTTCTGTGCTGTCTGATCAAAGCTGCTGATTGCCTGTTCATACTGCTCCCTTGAGACAGTGCACATATCAATCAGGTTATTCAGTGCAAGCAAAATACCGGAATCGGCCACTGCGGATAATTTCCCTGAATAATATTCCCTTAGATTTTCATAACCCCGGGCATTAGCATTCTGATATTTCTTAATAAGGTAGAGTTTCGAATACGCTTCAAGACTGTAGGTGCTGTCCTCTGAGCCGGCAATTATCTGTTTATAAATTATTTCTGCAGAATTGAAATTATCCGAATAGAAATTGTAATTTGCATCAGAATAAGCACTTTCGATTTGCGAGAGCTGGCCTGGAAGAGTGCCGTCAGCTAAAAGTGTATCCACAATACTGCCCGTTGTTGTTTTAAGCACAAGCAGTCCGGAGCCGCCTGCTGAATATGTACAGGGAACAATATCGTAAGGAGTATATCTTAATGAGACCCCGCTGCCGAACCTCTGAGCAGGGTTATGTCCGTATAGAGGGTGATCTCCCCAGTAGTTGCTGTCTGCCAGAATACTGCTTTGAACGTTTATTCCGTCAACTAGTAATGTATGATTATAATTAGGCGGATTATAACGATCATCTGCAATTGTATTACAACCTTTTGAGAGCTGGATATTAGCTCTGTTTATATAGATTTCCGGATCACTCAGTAATGCCCCTCCCACTCCGTTTTCATAGATATTATTATAACCCGAAACTGGATAGGTAAGACCTCCGGCAACTCCTTTGTCCAATTTTGGATTTGATCCCGTGCTGATATATACTCCATAATTCTTATTATTGTGAATCTCATTCTGAGCGAGGTTAGGCGAGGAAGAATTAGCCAGTTCTACACCATAAAAGTGACCGCTTATTTCATTTAATCTGTAATTTCCGCTGCTTGAAACGGATACTATCCCCGAACCGGGATCTGGCAGACTAGTTGATATATAATTTTCAAGGATGTAAGGATTAGCTACCTGGCTTAGATAAATTCCAATGGGATTTTCAGCAGAAGAATTGCTTGTAATTACTGAATCGTTCCGGATAGTAACAGAACTTCCATTGGTAAGGCTGATACCATATGAGGTAAAATCAATAATTCTATTATCTGATATAATCGGGGAAAAGTTGTTAAATTGATTAATGCTAATCCCTGTTGAACAATTAACAATATCATTATCTAAAATTTGCAGAGATAAATATGAAGCATTCTGATTATTTATCACTATTCCTGTACTGCAGTGATCGACATTGCATCCTGAAATCAGAATATTACTTTCAAGAGACTTAATCGGTGGCGATTCCTGATCTGAACTGATTTTTGAATTTATTCCGGTGCTACTTCCACTTATTGTGCATCTGGAAATTGTTATAAGTCCATTATTGAATAGATTAATCCCTCGTAAACCGATCACCGAAGAAAATGAAATTGTGTTATAATCAATTATCATTTCGGGAATTTCCTGCAAATCAATGGCAATTGGTGAATAATTAAGAGGACCAACAAAATTTATATCACAATTTGAAATCTCGGCTGTTGATAACGGAGTATTACCATATAGATAAATTGATAATCCCCGGTAAGGATTACTGAAAACTGAATTGGTGACTTTTAATGCTTTTAATTCAACCTCAGTGGAAGTAAAACGAACAGCCAATCCACCGTTATTTACTATGGTATAATTCACAATAAGCGAATCCCCATTGCTGAATTCAATCTGTTTTTGTGAAGATTCAAAGTTTATTTCCACATTGTCGGCTTCTGTTCCCTGTGATATCATAGTCCCTGAAACCTGGATGGAACTCTCATCATTTAGGTTAATTATACTTCCAGCTGTTATTAATAAACTTCCCAAAACATCCAGAGATGAATTATTGTTAAGTTCCAAACCCTCAGATCCCTCAATAGTTAATTGTCCATTAATTATAAGTTTCGATTCGTCATTAAAAACCATATTATTGGTCATTATCAGAGCCGCAGTTCCATTTACATATAATTTTGAATAACCATTGAAATTTATTGTGGTATTATTTTCAAGTTCAAGCCTTCCATATACCTTTAAAGAAGCGTTACGTCTGAAGTTTAAAATCGAACCGGAACTTACTGTAAGAGTAACATTTTGAGGTACGATTATACTGCAATCATAATCTCCTGAACCAATCGTTGTGTTGCTTGAAATAATGTTATTTTCGCAATTATATATCCTGGTTAAGGGATCACCTACTACAACATTTCTCCACGCTAAATACGGCATCCCTTGCCAGGCTGCATCTATTTGGTTATAACCGATCGCATAGTAAGGAAAATATACTTCATCCGATATTACACCATCCCCTATAGGTTCCCAGGAATGTCCCGCGCCTCCTGTCCCGCCCTTCAGTAGGAATTCCGTCATTAGACCTTGTCCTTGAGGCCTTAATGTGCCGATACTATAGCCGTTATAGGATTCATAAGTGTTAAATACAGCTCCATTAGCATAATTAAAATTAAGTATATCCTGAATATATCTTGGTGGCATCCCCTGATGTACGCCAGCTGAAGTATAGCCCATTACGCTATCCTCACTCGTCACAATCCAGTTATTTATTTCACTATTATACTCAGTAGGAAATCCCAAAAGGTTTAATTTATAAAATGCCCGGGACATATCGCTGCTACCAGGCCCACCGCCATCAATTATCCAAACTTTCTCGCCGGTTTTATCAGCATTAACGGATTTTTCAATAATATCTGTTATAATATCATAACTGAGCCCGTCAAGTCTGCTGACAAGGTAAGATAATTTATAATCGTATCCCTCCCAACTACCATTGTAGTAATCCGATAAAAATCTTGCATTCATTTCAAAAGTAGGATCTTGATCGAAGTAGGGATTGGGTATAATTTTATTTGAGGTACAAGGAGGGGCATTTGGATCACAAGATGGATAGCATTGTGTGGTATAATCATTAAAGATTGCTTTAATAAAATCCTCATAATTATCTGAATTGAGCATACAAAGAAGTCCATCCAGGCTAACGTTACCAGGCTCACTCCAATCGCCTGTAGCTTGAATTTTATAGGGCACGCCGCGACACATTACTACGTACCTGATCGTAGAGATTAAATTATTCTGCTGAAGATGTAAACGAATCGGATGAACCACCTCCTCCAAAAAATACTGCCAGGCGTGAAATTTTGCCGTGTCAACGCAATGAGTTGAATCCCACACTGCCCACGTTGAATCCTGAATATACTCATCATTATAACCAAGTTTTACAATGTGAGGGTCCGACCAGTCACCAACGCTTATTTCTCTGCGGGGGAGTTGTAAGTGGACAACATTTATGGCAGGAATATTACGAGCTTGAACGTAATAGTTTTTTACCATAATGGATGTATCGGAGTTCGCATTGTAAACCACTAAAACCGTACTCGGATCTGGAATGCCTGCATTGGTCTGAGCGTTTGCTACTTTGTAACAAAGAAAAAGTAAAAGGGAGATTAAAAGTAAAAATCTCACATTTCCTCCTATTTAATAATGCAAAGTTTTTTGACTTCCGAATGTTCTTTTTCTGTTATCATTCGGTAGAAATAAATTCCTGATGTGAGTCTTTCTAAATTGAATGTTATCGTATAAAAACCTGGCACTAATTCCTTATCCAGCAATACCTCTACTTCCCTGCCCGTGATATCATATAAAATTATTTTTGCGTTTGACTGGTATGAAATTTCAAAATCAATATTTGTTGCCGGGTTAAAAGGATTAGGATAATTCTGATACAATTTAATTTTAAATGGATGGAAAATATTGACTTCAATAATATCACTGAAGTTAAAGGTGCCCCCAAAATCTATTTGTTTCAATTTATAATAGTATCTACCCGATAAGAATAACCTGTCTTCGTATTCGTAATGTTGGGATGAAGTTGTTGTGCCACTCCCCTCGATAAACGCAATCGCCTTCCAGTCCCGTTTATTATCGGACCTTAAAATTTCAAAGCCACGATTATTTGTTTCAGTTACCGTAGTCCATTTTAAAGTAACAAAGTTTTTGAATGTCTCTGCATTAAAAGAAGATAATTCTACTGGTGTAATAGTAGTGTCAATATATTTGTATACTAAACCAGTATATCCAACCGCATACCCAATATAATTTTTAGGCGAATGAAACCTTCTTAAACCGATATTTCTTAATTCTAATACCTCGTTCCAGGTATCACCCTTATCATTTGTTTCATAGACGCCATCGCCTATTATAAAACCGTGTGATGTTGATAGCCAGCCAAAAGTTCTTATTATGTATTGAGAAGAGAACTGTGTAAACCAATTATTTCCAGAATCTGTTGTTTTATCCAATTCTAGAAAATTTATTGCAAATTCAAGTGAATCAATATAATAAATATCACTACCATCAAAAATCTGAATATCTGTCCTTCTTATCCAATTTATCCCTCCGTCGACGGTATTGTATATTCCCCCAAAACCAGGTGATATTACCCACCCTTTCAACAGATCAATGAAAGATAAACTCATAAAGCTAAAATTTATTCCCGCATTAAGCTGAGCAAACCAGTTTTCACCAGCATCTGTAGTTTTTAGTATTCCGCCTCTTGTTGTTACTGCCCAACCAGTTGCGGGGTTTATAAAGTAAATCCTGTTTATCAATCCAATAGTATCTGTTAAACCTGTTCTGTTGACTACATACCAGCTATCTCCTGCATCCGTTGTCTTTACTATTCTGCAGGGGGCGCTTCCTGCAAAGCCTGTTACGCTGTCCGTAAAGGTCACACATTTCAATGAAGAGGTAAATACATTTCTTGGAAAATTCGGCAGCCCAAACCAGTTATTCCCTCCGTCTGTGGTTTTATAAACCGGTCCTCCCGTATATCTTCCATCTGCGGCATAGCCTGTTTGTTCATCTGTAAAGAACACATCAACAAAATCTGCATTTAGGAATAAACCTTCCCAGTTGTCATATCCTCCCATTGTTTTCTCTACCCTCAAATTGCTCCCTGCAGAATATCCAATTCCACCAGGCAGCAGATCAAGTTCCCATTCGCTTAAATTCTGAACAGGCGGGATAAACCAGCTTGCCCCCCGGTTTGTTGTTTTTCTGATTCCCCAACTCTCTCCGCCATATGTGCCTATTGTATAACCTGTATCAGCATCAACAAATTTTATGCTGTTAAGTTCATCGTGCTGAAGACGGGCATTCTGAATCCAGGTTAATCCTCCATCACTACTGTAAACATTCTTTCCGTTCATTCCTGCTGATACTATATGCAAGCTGTCGATCAAATCGATGGCATATAGGGCATCGGTATCACCGGCCTGAAACTGTGTCCAGGAGTTTCCTCCATCTGTTGTTCTTAATATTTTCCCTCCTCCGCAGGCTATCATTCCATATTGTTCGTTCACGAAATCTATTGCCCAATAGTTTACATTTAAGCCGGCATTAACCGGCTGCCAGTTTAGCCCCGCATCAGTAGTTTTAAGTAAAGTTTGATTTAATCCGCAGGCCCATCCAAGTGTATCATTTATCATCTGCAGTCCCCAGAGATCTCCGGTTACCCCGCTTGTTATCTGTGTCCAGATTTCTCCGCCGTCTGCCGAGCGAAGAATTAAACCATTAAATCCTGATGCAATTACAATTTGGCCATTAAAGCTTTTAACCTTCAGTATTGGTGTTGTTGTGTTGGTTTCCTCAGTTGTCCAGTCTTGTCCTCCATTTGTAGATTTAATTACTGTTCCCAGATCACCGCAAGCCCATCCTGCCTGTCCGGCAGGCAGGCCGGTATCAGTAGTTACAAAATGAATACCCAGATAATCAACCCTTGGTACCCTTGGGTTTAGCTCTGTCCATATACCTGTGCTTTCCAGAGGGAATAGTCTTCTTTTCTCTTCGATGAGATTTTTACCCGCATATTTTTCACTGTACGTCTGATAACCTTCCTGTAATGGAATGCCTCTTCTGTACTGAACGGGTACTGTATGGGTAGTGTCTGAATACTGTGCAGATATAACTGTATTCAGCAGGATTAAGAGTAGAAATTAATGCTTTCATAGGGATCTCCCTTCTAAATAAATTATCACCTTATAGAATCCCCGGAATAAGAACTAACGTTAACTTAGAGAAAGGTACCCTTAAAGACAAGAATAATTATTGAATATATCAAAACCATAAAGAGTCCGCATCAAGCGTCTGATTCAATGCAGTTTGGCTGGAAGCAGGTGGATTCCATATACTGGAAAGATAATTCTTTATTATTTTTTCCAGAACTTAAATTAATTTGAAGCAACAGATTTGATTTCGACAGCTCTGGCAATTATGGTTTTGATTAAATAAATTTTTATGGGGAAAGCTGATCTGATGATCAATTATACTATAACTATAATAAGATAAGCAGCTGAGATTGCGGAGAGTAAACCAAGCCCTGTGTAAGTGTACTTCCTTAACTCTTTAGTCCCGGAGAAATGAGAGATTGCAGCTTTGACGATATTATTAGATATGGTTGCAATAATAACGGAAGCCACGACTACCTCCGGTGACAGATGCCCCGATGCTATTTTTGCCAATGAGAGCACTATAGCATCAACACTGGTTAATCCTGCCAATGCACTGGCTGCGTACAAACCGCCGGAACCAAGATACACCTCCCCTGCTTTTGCAGCAAAGATGACAATTCCAAAAATTATACCGAAAAGGATCGCCGATTTTAATCTGAACGGGTTATTGAGTTCGATCTCATCGTGTTTTCCGCTTGTAAATTTCTTTGACATTATCAGGCTGATAATAAATCCTGATACTGTAAAAATCAAAAGAGGGAGCCACAGCGATTCAATGAGGGCGCTGTTAAGGATCAGGACTACTATAAAAATTCTTGTATACATAATCGTAGATGCAAGGAGAATGCCTACAGCGAACTCCGGCGAAAGCGAACTATTATCTTTGCTTTTCTTAGATAAGGAGAAAGCCACAGCCGTACTGGAAACCATTCCTCCCAGCAGCCCGGTAATGAAAATTCCTTTCCCTTCTCCGAAAATTTTGATCAGTATATAGCCTACAAAGCTAATTCCGCTGACCAGAATGACCATATACCATATAAGCCTGGGATTGATAACATTCAATGGTCCGTAGGTTTTATCGGGAAGAAGCGGAAGAACGATGACTGTTATTATAGCTAGTTTAAGCGTTGCATATAAATCTTCCTCGCTAACCTTTCCCACAAAGTTATGCAGCTGAAACTTGAGTGTGAGGAAAAGAGCAACGATTACGGTTATAAACGCGGCAAGGATTATAAAATTAAAATAGACTATTGTGCCGAGCAGGAAAACAATCATGATCGCAACTTCAGAAGTACCGCCGAGTTTGCCGGTTTTTGCAGAAAATACGTGAGAGGCGGTTACAAGTGATGCAAAGCCGGCAAAAATTATGAAGTAAATCCAGTATGAGGTAAATGAAGCTATAAGTCCCGCAGTAAATCCCAGCAAAGCTATTAGTGGAGTTGTCCGAACTCCGGCGAAAATCTTGTCATCCTTCGGTCGGGCGTGCTCTCTTTCAAGGCCGATTAAGAGCCCTATTAAAATAGCAACCGCTAGTTTCTGAAGAAGTATGAACAGATCCGAAGATGTAAGGGCGGCATCATTTCTAAGCAAATATTGGGGAAGCAGTTTTAGAGAATCCTGCATAATGTTTTTAATTCAATATACTACATAATGATAAAACTCACTGTTAAGATAAAATATATTCTTTAAGTTTTCTATAAAAAGGAATGATTATGAATAAGATTTATGTGATGCCGCAGAATAATAAATGGGCGGTTAAAAGAAATGAAGAAGACAAACCAATCGATGAAAAGGATACAAAGAAGGAAGCCATAGAGGCTGCAAAGGAAATTGCGATAGGACTGGATGCTTCGCTTGTGATATTAAGACGGGACGGCACAATAGAGAACCTGGGGCAGGATTCAGTGGACCCATTCCCTGATGAAGATAAAGGTCCTGATTACAACAATTTTAACGACGAAGGAGTGTGAGTGGAATTTGGAGGATGATTTGTGAATTGAGATTGCGGTCTGAGCGGATAGAATTTGATAAATCAATTCCTACATTTAAACAAATCAAATTAGCGAAATACTTATGGATTTAGAGGATTGAAAAATCGACACATAACATCCTGATCTTGAGCAGGGAAAAACTTCTTTTGTGACAGCTTTTTCTGCAGTTTAGTTAAATACCCATAAGTAGCTATTTCAAGAAATAGATCAATATCTTTAGTGGGACGAACATCAGAAGCGGCAGGGTCATCCGCATATAAAAATACAACCGCACCGCCAACATATACTACGGCTTCATTAAGGTCACCCAAAGCATCTGCAACTTTTATAATCAGATTTTTATTAACTACTTTTTGATTATTAGTCAACTATTCTCCTTTTTAATTCTTTCATGGCCAAATTTTGTTCTCTGATTCGGCCTATTCTTACAGAATCCAAAAGTGCCAGCACCTCATATAATCTACTATCTTGAAGGGAAATTTCCGGAACGGTTTTATATAATGGTTCAATTGATTGGCCACGCATTTTCCCGTCCTTGTAAGGCCATACAAATGACTCTTCAGCATTTAATAACTTATTAAGAGGTGGTGCGGAATGAGCTGTGGGTATTCCTCTAACTAAGGAACCAGGTCTTTGTGGAAATGTATATTTTAAACCAAATTCAAGAAATTCAAGTAAAGCGTTTTTCATAATGCTTTTTTTATCAGCACTCAATAGACCGCCAATAGCTGATCTATTGAGCGACTCACTTACTTCACTAGCACTAATTTTTAATTTGCCTGAAATTTCTTTTGCTAGCCAATCCTTCTTTTTATACAAAGCGATTTGTATTAAGATTAAAATATCTAAGGGTCTTATTCCACTATGTTTTTTCATTTATCATTCACTTAATTCGTGATTCGCAAATTGCGAATTCTAAATTAGTTAAAATCTAAATTACTTCAAAAGATTATTTATCTCTTTTAATAATAGCGATCTGGTGATTTATTGAATTGTGAATAAGCCGATTAAATTATGCCCTTTATAAATACTATTTCACGTAGACCGTTTTAATATTCACAAACTCGTGTATGCCGAAATAAGACAATTCCCGGCCGTAGCCCGATTCTTTTAAGCCTCCGAAAGGAAGCCGCGGATCTGATTTAACAAATGCGTTTACGAAACAATTTCCGGCATTTAGTTCTTCCCGGGCTATTCTCTCCCCTCTTTTTGTATCTTTCGTAAATACGGCCGCTCCAAGTCCGAATATCGAATCATTGGCTATCCTGACTGCATCAGATTCATTCTTTGCTTTGATTAATGAAGCAACAGGTCCGAATAGTTCTTCATCATACGCAGCCATTCCCTCTTTTACATTTTCAAGAACCGTAGGAGGATAGTATGCTCCTTTTGTTTTAGGTATCTCTCCGCCGAGCAGGAGTTTAGCCCCTTTGTCAATACTTCTTTTCACCTGGTCGTGAAGATCGTCACGGAGACTCTTAGTTGCCTGGGGACCAAGATCATTCGATTCATCAAACGGATCTCCCATCTTTTTAGCTTTCATCTTTTCAACAAACACATCCCTGAACCTGTCATATACCTTTTCTACTATAATAAATCTTTTTGCAGCAATGCAGCTCTGTCCCCCGTTTATTAATCTTGATGTCACACAAGTATCGGCAGCCGTATCAAGGTCAGCATCTTCAAGTACCACATAGGGATCGCTCCCTCCAAGTTCAAGTACCGTTTTTTTTATGAGCGAACCGGCTTTTGAAGCAACAGCTTTTCCGGCAGGTACGCTTCCCGTTAAGGTCACTGCACGGATTTTTTCAAGTTCTATTACCTTTTCCATTTTCTTCGAAGAAACAATTAATGTTCTGAACAAATCTTTGGGAAATCCTGCCTGTCTGAATACATCTTCAATGGCAAGTGCGCACCCGGTAACATTTGAGGCATGCTTCAGAACTCCCGCATTCCCGGCCATTAATCCGGGAACTGCAAAACGGAATACCTGCCAGTAGGGAAAGTTCCAGGGCATTACAGCCAGTACTACTCCGAGCGGCTGGAAAGTTACAAAGCTTTTTGAAGCATCACTCTCTATTATTGTATCCTTCAGGAATTCCTCACCGTTCTCTGCAAAGTAATCGCATAGCCAGGCGCATTTTTCCACTTCAGATCTTGACTGAGTGATAGGTTTTCCCATCTCTTCAGTCATTAAACGGGAATGCATCTCTTTATCCTTCCTTAGCATCTCACCGGCTTTTTTCATCATCTGTGACCTTGTGGAAAATGAACTGCGGCGCCATTCATTGAAAGCCTGATCTGCAGATGAGATTATTGTTTCAATTTCACTCAGCTCCATTTCTTTATAGGATTTTATTTCAGATTCAGTTGCAGGATTAATAGATTGGATCAATGTTTAAACCTTTTTGAAAAGTACGATCAAATAATAACCATTTTAGAGGAAAATTTCTTTGAAGAGGCTAAAACGGAAAGTTTGCTGTTATGCAGGTCAATTTTTCTTTTTGATTACTACCAAAGTTTTATCATCCATATACTGCCCGCCTTTTGAGAATTTTATTACATCCTCAAGAATAGCATAGGTAATTTCCCTGGGTGTTTTTTGCTTCGAAGCTCTGAGGACTTCCATAAGACGTTTCTCCCCGTATAATTCAAAGTTCTCATCAGCAGATTCAGTTACCCCGTCGGAATAAATCAAAAGAATATCGTTCTTGTTGAAATTTATATTTTCGACCGTATACTTTCCGTGCGGAGTGGGTCCAAGTACCGGTCCTGTGGGATCCAGGTTTTTTATTTCATCTGTTTCGGCAACAAGGAAGAAAGGAGGATTATGCCCGGCATTAGCATAAAGGAACAGACCGCTTTTATCGGGTGAAAGCTCGCCATAGAAGAGGGATGCAAATTTATCGTCGGCAAATATCTTATTAACCAGTTCATTCAATCGTTTCATCATGGGAGAGATTTTAAGTTCAAACGTACTGGCCATCCTGAGTGCACCGGAGATATACATCGCTTCTGCAGAAGCACTTACTCCTTTGCTGGCTGCGTCGCCGACAGTAACACCGAGACGGTCATCCCCTACCTCGATGTAATCAAAAAAGTCACCGCCGACAATCTCAGCAGGATTAGTAACGCCGAATAGTTCATAATCAAAAAAGTGATATTCATGTTCAGGAAGTATACTCTTCTGGAGTTCCCGGGCTTTATCAAGATCAGCTTTAAGATGATAAACCGAAGAGGCGGCTCTTCGCTGTTTAATTCGGGAGGTCAGGGCAGTAGCGATAATATTCAGCGTAATACGGAAATCGTCATCAATATTTTCACTGTTCAATGCCAGGAGATATTCGTAGTAGGGCTTCTCATTAAGTTTGATCTTGTCGCCTACTCCTGACGCAGAATATTTGAATATACCTTTCTGCCTCAGAATCTCGTTTGTTTCGTTTCCTAAAACTGTCCGTTCTTTTGCAATAAAATCGAATACCGGGTATTCACTTATTAATATCCTGAAATCCGGGTGTATAGAATCCACAGAACCTGTCTGGTACAACAGGGCATAACTGCCCTCATCAACTTTTAGCTTCCAGAGTCTGCCCCCGTTTACGTTGATTTCTTCATTGGCAATTATTTGATTAAGTACTTCAGTAAGCATCGATTCTTCGGAAGCGAATTTCTGTGAAGCTATAGTCTCTACTGTTTTATATAGTTTTTTCTGATCCATAATTTTGGATTTTCGAATTAATTTAGCGAATAAATGAATTATCGAATTTACGAATTAATTCACTAAATCCCGTAATTAATTTGGCGGATTTACGGATTGGCGAATTGACGAATTAATTAGCGGATTAAGGAATTGGCGGTTTAGCGAATTAAGTACCCAATTAATTCGCTAAATCCGTTAATCCGACAATTCACTGATTCGTTAATTCGTTAAGAAATCTATCATCCTCTGGATTGCGCGTTTGCAGACAGGGCAGAAATTATTAACTGTTGCGGTTTTCATACTGCAATCCTCCATAGGACGATAAACACCCTTAGCTACGTACCCCCCTCCTTCGAATACCCCGACAGTATTCTTATACTTTGCAATATCAGGGGTTGGTATAGGTGTATCCTTATCAACCATGTCCTTCCATTTTGAATCGAAATCTACAAGGGTCGTTATATTTGGCTCAAGAGGTTCCACATCAAGGGGATAAAAATCATTATATGCCACATCGGATGTATAATATTCGTCGGCAAGGAATGCAAAACCGTGTCCGAATTCATGAGAGAAGACATATTCACTGAAAACATTATTATTCACACAAACCGAATAATAATTGTATATAGAGCCTCCCCCGTATTTACCGGAATTAACGAGAATATATATCTGATCATACGGAGCATTAGCAGCGAGATCGCGTACTGATTTATAATCTGACGTCATCAGGTATCTCTCGAGGTCAAAAGTATAAAACTCAGTATTCATCAAAGTTTTTTTCCATACCCCATCGGCAGGAATATCTGTGCCTTCTTCCGGTGAAGGAGCCTCTACTCCCCATATATTAAACTTATCTTTATTTTCCGAGTATGGCGATACGGCTAAGAGATAACCTGCAAACTTCTTACAATCATTTTTAAACTGTTCCATTTGATCGGCGGTGTATCCCTCAGGTAATATAACTATATCTACTTTCACTGCAGGGTCGCCGTTATTAATAACCTTAAATGACGGGTACTCGAGATGTCTTTCGAAGGAGATAAAATAGTCATCAGGATCGACGTTGTATTCAAATTTTTTATGCAGGATATTCATTTTATCACGGCTGTTAAATTCTATCCTGATCTTTTCCTTCGGATAAGGCATTGTAACAGTTTCACTAAAGGTTTTTACCGTATGTTTGGCTTCATCTGTAGTCTGCCATTCATCGAACAAAGTGGAGTAAGTGTGAGAATAGATCAGTTTGTTCTCTTCCTGATCAAATACTTTAACTTCATAACGTCCGTAGTTAAAAGTATCTATAAGACTGGTTTTCGCTCCTCCCCAGTACGGTTCTTCCTTGAGTTCGTCTATTGAATATGAATCATTGAGGCTGTCGCCCGTATGGAAATAATCAACCCGAAGAGTTTTATTTTCAAAATAATGATCGAAATTTACCTGCGGAAACAGGGTAACTGATGCAAACAGAATAATGAGGATGGTTTTCATTTTGATTCCGGAATAATAATTAGTCTATTTCCAAAAATAAAAAATCAGACAATAACTTTTCTCGAACCCGGTTTGACAAGAGGGATATTTTTTTTGCACAACGGACATTCGTCAGGTAAGTAGGAAACTACTTCCATCTTCATTGTACTCTTCTGAGGATATCCGAAATCAACCTTTCCGTTGCTGCGGTCGACAATATAACCGACGCCAACTACTTGCCCGCCCTGTCCTTTCACGATATCAATTACCTCGAATACAGAGCCGCCGGTAGTAACGACGTCTTCACAGACTAATATTTTTTCACCAGGTTCAATTGTAAATCCCCTGCGAAGAGTAAGTTTCTTATCTTCTCGCTCTGCAAAGATCGATCTTTTATTTAACTGCCGGGCAACTTCCTGTCCCACTATAATTCCTCCCATCGCAGGGGAAATCACTGTATCGATATCATAATCTTTGAAATGATCTGCAATTATTCCGCATACCTTTTCAGTATACTCCGGGTACTGAAGCACCTTTGCACACTGAAAATACATATTGCTGTGTCTGCCTGAGGTAAGCAGAAAATGTCCTTCTAAGAGCGCCCCTGTTTTTTTGAATATTTCAAGAATATTGTTTTCATCCGAGATCATCCAGGAAATCCTCCATTTCTTTTGCCGATTTTTTATCTCCCGCTTTGCGTGCTGCTTCTATTCCTTGTCTGTACAGTTTCTTAGCTTCTTCAATTTTATCTTCTTTTTCCTTTAACTGAGCAAACTGAAGGTAGCCTGCAATATAGCCGGGATTCTGATCCAGTAATTTATTAAAAAATTCCTCAGCTTTCTGCAGCTGATTCTCCGACATATACTCAAGTGCAAGTCCGTATAAAACAAAAGGATCTTCAGGATCCTTTTTATAAAATTCGAGCAGTCCCTCGAGTCTTTTATTCACTATCAAATATTCTCAATTTTCTGAGCGAGTTTGAAATCATTTTCGGTAACACCGCCGGCACTGTGGGTAGAAACAGTGATCTTTACTTTATTCCAATCATGCAGAAAGATATCCGGATGATGGTCCATCTCCTCTGCCCTCTCACCAATTTTATTAACGAAACCAAGTGCTTCTTTAAAATCTTTCAGCTCGTATTCTTTACCGATCTGATTATTCTTAAATTCCCAGCCTTTAAGAGCGTCGAGCTTTTTATTGATTGCAGTTTGATCCAGTACCTGCATCATCGCCTCCTTATTATTCATGGGTTTTTCAATTCAGAGCTAAACGGCGTTTCGCCTTACATAGCTAGCGAAACAGCGTTTCGCTTTACACGAGGAAATTTAAATAAAAAAAAGGCGTATTAAAAGAAATACGCCTTTTATGAACATGTGATGTATTGATTCACACAAAATTACGAGCCGGCTTCACCTTTACCGGGTTGTTGTTCCTCTTCATCGGTCAGATTTATGTCCATATTATCATTTACAAAGATAAGCTCTTCCATATTTTCAACGTGTCTGGCTACTATTTTAGAACCATCTTTGAACTTTCCTCTGAGAATTTCCTCGGCAATAGGATCTTCAACATATTTCTGGATAGCCCTTCTTAAAGGTCTGGCTCCGAATTTCTGATCGAATCCTTTCTCAACCAGGAATTCCTTAGCCGTCTGATCCAGAGTAAGTTCCATCTTATTGTCATGAATATTCTTGTGGAGTTCCTTCATTTCAATATCAATGATCTGAAGTATATCTTCTTTTTCAAGATTTCTAAATACAATAGTTTCATCCACACGGTTCAGGAATTCAGGATTGAAGAGTTTTCTCATTGCCTCTTCTACTGTATTCTTAAGGCTCGAATACCTGTCGGCTGCGTCTTCACCGCCGAAACCGAATGAGCTGATATTTTTGATATCCCTTGCACCGATATTGGATGTCATTATTATAATAGTATTCTTGAAATCAACTTTTCGTCCAAGACTGTCGGTAAGCATACCATCATCAAGTACCTGCAGCAGTATGCTGAAGATATCCGGATGAGCTTTTTCAATCTCATCAAAAAGAACTACTGAGTATGGTCTCCTGCGTACTTTCTCGGTAAGCTGACCGCCTTCTTCATAGCCGACGTATCCGGGAGGCGCTCCAACCAGTCTTGACAGGGAGAATTTCTCCATATATTCACTCATATCAATCCTGATAAGTGCATTTTCGCTGTCGAAAAGGTAGCGTGCAAGAGCCTTACATAACTCGGTTTTACCTACTCCTGTAGGACCGAGGAAAATGAAACTTCCTATAGGCCTGTTCGGATTTTTAAGTCCCGCTCTTGTCCTGCGGATAGCCTTGGTGAGTTTACCAACAGCTTCATCCTGTCCTACAATATATTGTTTCAGCGAGTCAGACATATTCAGAAGCTTTTCAGATTCAGTCTGGGCAACACGGTTAACCGGTATACCTGTCATCATTGCTACAACAGTTGCGATATCCTCTTCACTTACATCGTGTATGATATCTTTGGTCTTTGCTTCCCATTCCCTGCGGGCAATCTCGAGATCTGACTGAAGATTTCTCTCTTTATCTCTTAGTCTCGCAGCTTCTTCATAGTCCTGACGTTTAACTACTGCAGCTTTCTCGCCTCTGACTTTCTCGATGCTGTCTTCAAGGTCAAGCACTTCCTGGGGAACTTCAAAATTTCCCATATGAACTCTTGAACCTGCTTCATCTATTACATCGATCGCCTTATCGGGCAGGTGTCTGTCGGTTATATAACGGTTGCTTAAACGGACTGCAGAGTCTATTGCATCATTGCTATACCGTACATGATGATGCTCTTCATATTTAAATTTGATGTTGTTAAGGATCTGAAGGGTTTCTTCATAACTCGGCGGTTCAACCATTACCTTCTGGAACCTTCTATCAAGTGCGCCGTCTGTTTCAATATATTTCCGGTATTCATCCAGGGTGGTAGCGCCGATGCACTGTATATCTCCGCGTGCAAGTGCCGGCTTGAACATATTCGATGCATCCAGCGAACCGGAAGCACCTCCTGCACCTACAATTGTATGGAGTTCATCGATAAAAAGAATTACTTCTTTTGCTTTTTCAAGCTCATTCATCAGAGCCTTCATTCTCTCTTCAAACTGACCGCGGTATTTAGTACCTGCAACCAGTCCGGCAAGATCCAGAGTTACTACTCTTTTTTCCTGAAGTATCCGGGGAACCTTCTTCTGCATAATCCTTAACGCGAGTCCTTCAGCTATGGCAGTTTTGCCGACGCCGGGTTCGCCAATAAGTACAGGATTATTCTTTTTCCTTCTGCTCAAAATCTGGGCTACGCGTTCAATCTCCCTTTCCCTTCCGACAACCGGATCAAGTTTATCTTCCAGAGCAAACTTTGTAAGATCGCGTCCGAAATTATCAAGAACCGGGGTTTTGGTGCGTTCAACTTTTTTATCAACAGGGGGTACCGCTCCTGAAGGATCTTTGGGATTCTTACTGCTGAGCATAGAGTTTAATTCTGCTCTTGCTGAGTCGTAAGTTACATTGAACTGATGCAGTATCTGCGTGGCGATATTATCCTCATCTCTTAATAGTGAGAGAAGAAGGTGTTCGGTGCCGATAACATCGGCTTTATAAATCTTGGATTCGATCTGCGTAATTTTTAATACTTTCTCTGCCTGTTTTGTCAGAGGGATATTTCCAATCGTTAAAGTACCGCCTGAAGTTCTTACTGTATCTTCAATTGCTTTCTTCAGTTTCATTAAGTCGCAATCCAGATTCCTGAGAATTCTGACCGCAACTCCCTGGCCTTCCCTGATTATTCCTAATAACAAATGCTCAGTACCGATATAATCATGACCAAGCCTCAACGCCTCCTCACGGCTTAACCTGATTACATCCTGTAGTCTGTCTGAGAAATTTCCATCCATAATTTTTCCTTACTTTCCTATGAGGTTTTATTTACTCTTCTGCTAAAAAACTCTTGTTAATATATAAATAGATAATTCTGCAATCAAGATAGCACAAATTCAAAAAAACTCTCATTATTTTTATATTTATTTAATATCCTATTTCCGTATCTGTACTTTCCAATAATTAAACAATTATTATACCATTGAAAGTGAGGTATGTTGCATCTGTAGGTTACATCAATTCTTAGTGTTAATTAGTGCAGTTAAAATGACAATTTTAATCTAACACCGATTCCAGACATAATACCGTCCAATCCAGTATCCATTTATTTCTAATAAAGTAAATATATAGTTAAATTAAAATCCAATTAAATTTTATATTCTTGGGAGATCTCGCAAATGGAAGCACTAACCGGACTATCAATCGTAATTATAATCGCAATAATCCTCTTTTTGATCGTTTTCCTATATTTTGTTCCGATAGGACTGTTTATTACAGCCTACTTTTCTGGAGTAAAACTGAAGATTTTTAAGGACCTGATAGGTATGCGCCTGAGAAAAGTGCCCCCTGTAGTGATTGTCAGAAGTATGATTACCGCTACGAAGGCAGGTATTAAGGTAGAACAGAACAAACTTGAAGCCCATTACCTGGCAGGCGGAAATGTTGTAAAAGTAATCAATGCCCTGGTTTCGGCGGATAAAGCCAACCTGGGATTGACATTTGAGCGCGCCACGGCTATTGATCTGGCAGGCAGAGATGTCTTAGAAGCTGTCAAAATGTCAGTCATACCTAAGGTAATTGAGACACCAGTTGTCGCTGCAGTGGCAAAAGATGGCATTCAGCTCAAAGCAATCGCAAGAATTACCGTCAGGGCAAACATCGAAAGGCTGGTCGGCGGCGCCGGTGAAGCGACAATACTGGCGAGGGTCGGCGAGGGTATAGTGTCTACTATTGGTTCAAGTGATTCTCATAAACATGTACTGGAAAATCCGGACAGGATCTCTAAAAGTGTTCTTGCTAAAGGACTTGATTCAGGTACTGCATTTGAGATACTTTCAATCGATATTGCAGATGTGGATGTCGGTGAAAATATCGGGGCTAAACTGCAGACAGACCAGGCGGAAGCTGATCTGAAGATTGCACGCGCTAAAGCAGAGGAAAGAAGAGCAGCGGCGGTTGCAACTGAACAGGAGAATATAGCTGAAGTAGCAAAACAGCGCGCAAGAGTGGTTGAAGCAGAGGCTGAAGTGCCGAAAGCAATGGCCGATGCATTCAGAACCGGAAATCTCGGTATTATGGACTATTATGGTATGAAGAATATTCAATCTGATACAGATATGAGAAACGCTATTTCCAAACCTGAGAGAAAGAAAGATAAAGAAAGCTGATGAGCGACTATTTCCAGATAATTATTTACCTGATTATAATCTTTGCATTCCTTAATTCATTGTTTAAGAAAAAGGATAAGGAAAAAACACCTCCGGGTACGTCAAATTCCCCTGACAGGGAGAGACAAAGAAGCCAGGTTCCGCAGGGTTATGACCAATCGCGTAAGCAGGTAGAATACGATATAATGAAAGAAATAGAAGGACTTTTCAAAGGTGAAATCGATTATCCCGGCCGCACCAAGATGGAATCGGACATAGAAAAAGCTGAGATGAGAAAAGTGCCTGATGAAGAACATACGGAGGATAAGGAATGGCATACAGAGGATAGCGAATGGCATACAGAAGATGAAGAGTGGCATGAGCAGTCTAAAAAAGAGCATCAGCTCGATAAAAGCTGGCACAGTATTACTTCATATAAAAAACCAGTCGTCGATGCAGCTATTGAAAAGGAAGCAGAAAGATTTGAACGTATGCTGGCCGACCGGAATAAGGAAGTTCCTTATCCTTTTGACGACCTTCGGAAAAAATTATATTCACCTGAGTCATTAAAAGAATTCATTGTATTTTCAGAGATATTAGGAAAGCCGAAATACCTGCGTAGATGATCCAAAAGAAATATAAACTTAAACGTGTAAACGAGTCCGGACCTTCGGGTTTCTTAAAACGGGAAATGGAAGAATCCCGTTTTATTATTAATTATCAGAATGAACTTAACCCGGCTCAATATGAAGCTGCCTCTGCTGTAGAAGGAGCTTATCTGATAATAGCCGGTGCAGGGACGGGAAAGACAAGGACGCTGGTTTACAGAGTTGCCCGGCTCGTCGAACTCGGCTATGATCCCCAGTCGATTGTGCTTCTCACATTTACCCGCAAAGCTGCAAATGAAATGATGAACCGCGCTTCAATACTTCTTGACAACAGGTGTGCAAAGATACGCGGCGGTACATTTCATTCATTTGCAAATCTGACGCTTCGCAGGTATGCTAAAGCGATGGGAATAAACCCCTCATTTACTATACTCGACCAGGGAGATAGTGAAGATGTTATAAACCTTATCAGGAATCAATCGGGACTTGTCAGTAAAGAAAAAAGATTCCCTAACAAGCAGACGCTTAACAAAGTGTTCAGCCTGAGTGTAAATACAGGGAGAAGCATCGCAGAGATTGTAGAAACAGACTACCCTCATTTTGTTGAACAGCTCGACCGGATGATGGCAATTCATAAGGTCTTTGAAGATTATAAGAGGAAGAATAATTTATTCGATTATGACGATCTTCTTGTGTACCTGAATAAATTTCTTAAAGAATTATCGCCCGGAGCTAAATCCCTGCTATCAACTATAAATTTCGTAATGGTTGATGAGTACCAGGATACTAATAAACTGCAGGCTGAGATAGTACAGGGACTATCTCAGCATAATAATAATGTAATGGTTGTAGGAGATGATTCGCAGTCGATATATTCCTTCCGGGGTGCAAATTTCAAAAATATAATGGAATTCCCGAAGCTATTTAAGGATGTTAAAATAATCAAGCTTGAGGAAAATTTCAGAAGTATCCAGCCTGTACTCGACTTTACGAATTTTATTATTGAACGTGCTGCCGAGAAATATGAGAAACATCTTTTTACAAGGAAACCCGGCGGGGAACTTCCGAATATAATTGCTGCTTCCACGGAAAACCTGCAGTCGAAGTTCATTGTTGAGAAAGTACTTGAATTAAGAGAGGAAGGGGTTCCTCTTAATGACATTGCTGTGCTTTTCAGATCATCATTTTTTTCGTTTGATCTTGAGATTGAATTAGGAAAGGCAAATATCCCGTTTCAGAAGTTCGGAGGAATGAAGTTTATTGAAGCAGCCCATATAAAGGATATACTTGCCTTTTTACGGATAGCAGCAAATCCAAAGGATATAGTAAGCTGGTACAGGGTACTTCTTCTTCACGAAGGAGTGGGACCTAAAACTGCTCAAAAGATCCTTGATGAGCTAGCGCTGGCCAGGCTGTCTATTAAGTCGAGCCCTGATCAGCAGCCGTCTTTTAAGTATAATGATAAGATGGTAAATCTTTTTCAGCTATTGTATAAGCTGCATACCGAAAAAACACTCCCTTCAGAAAAACTTCAGCAGGTTCTCGATTATTATCATCCAATCTTCAAACAAAAATATGACGATTTTAATAAGAGGAGTAAGGACCTGGAAATCTTCCAGAATATTTCCGAGAATTATAAGACGCTTGATACACTGCTGGCCGATATGGCTATAGAACCGATCATAGACAGCGTAATTGATATTGGTCCGGCCGATAAGGAGGAAGAATACCTGACTCTCTCCACTATTCATTCCGCAAAAGGGTCTTGAATGGCATTCGGTTTTTATAATCCATGCAGTAGAAGGATTTTTCCCCTCTTACAGATCAGCTGAAAATATTGATGCCCTGGAAGAAGAGAGAAGGCTGATGTATGTTGCCTCAACCAGAGCTAAACAAAATCTTTTTATCACTTATCCGATGAATATGTTCGACCGCGAAGCAGGCATGACACTCTCAAAACCTTCCAGGTTTATCACCGGCATTAACCAGGAACTGGCAGAAGGATGGCTGTTGGAAGATGAGTGGGAATGAAGGGGGGAATGGAGATGCTGTGTGAAAATGTATAGTGAAACGCTGTTTCGCTAACCCACGCTATAAATAATTTGAAGTTTTTAGATTCAGCCACGCTGGGTTGTCACCAGGGTTTGATTTTCACACAGCTTCTAGAGTGATAGAGTATTGGTCGAACCACGTATCGTAATCTCGCATTGCTCATTTAGCCATCTATAGTCATTCAATAGTAATTCAGTAGTTATTCTGTTGTGAGGAATTGTTAATCGGGCATTTGTAATTTTTCTTACCTCAGCAGCAGCATTTTTTTAGTGGAGGAGAAAGAACCGGAGCGAAGCCGGTAGAAATATATTCCGCTTGCGAGATTGCCTGCGTCAAATTCAGTTTCATATTTTCCGGCAGGCTTATAGTCATTTACCAGTGAAGCAACTTCCCTACCGAGCACATCATATACCGCAAGCGACACGAAATCTCCTTCCGGAACCTGGTAACTGATCTTTGTTGCAGGATTAAATGGATTAGGGAAATTCTGTGAAAGCAGAAAAGATTGAATTACAGCGGGATCTGAGTTGGCTGCATTTGGTTTATGGTATTTGTATTTAACTATAGCACCATTATCCCCTACTGCAAATCCGTGAGATGAATCCGGGAAGCTTATGTGGGTTATACTCGTTGAATCCGGAGTATCAAGCTGTGACCAGGTATAGCCCGAATCGGGTGTAAATAAGAACACGGATTTAGCTCCTATAGGGGCCCATCCCTCGGCTGCGGTTCTGAAAGCCATATCCTCCGGATTCCATAATATCCCAAGGTTTTCATAATACCATGAGCTGCCTGAATTAGTGGTTCTCATAAGACTGGCCCCGAACTCAGGGTCTCCGCCAATTACCAGCACATTCAACGAGTCAAAAAAATGAATTGCATAAAGCGGTTCAGCCGGAGCAGACGAAGAATCAACAAGAGTTATCCAGTTATCTCCGCGGTCAGTGGTTTTCCATATAACCCCAATAGCATCACGTGTACCGCCGCAGGCATAACCATAAGTCGAAGTGAAAAATTTAACTGATTCAGGTGGCCAGCCTGCAAATTGGGACGAATCACGATGAACAGTCCGCCAGGAGTTGCCTCCATCTATTGTCTTCATAAAGAAAGAGGGATATCCTACGGCAAATCCCGTCAGTGAATCAATAAAAGTAATAGAATTTGCATAAACTTCACCAATTCTTAAATAATTTGTACTCCAGTTATTTCCTCCGTCTGTAGTCTTTAAAAGATAAGTACCCTCAGCTTCCCTGGTAGCAGATGCGATACCATATTGAGCATTAAGGAAACAAAGATTCACTATGATAAGGGAATCATTATTATACTGAGTTGTCCAGTTGTCTCCTCCGTCGGTAGTCTTTATTATCAATCCGGAATCGCTCGCGGCCCAGCCGGTAAGACTATCAATGAATACAACCGAGACAAGATTATTTGTGGTTGGACTTTCAATCCTCTCCCAAAAATTCTGGGAATATCCGTTAATCGCAAAAATGAACAGAAGGCAAAGTAAATTCAGGATTCTCATTCTTTGGCTCAATTAAATAGGAAATTAAAAATATGAATTAATTTAATATAATGCAGTATTGTGATAATTGAAAATAGACGGCATTCGATCATGTAAAGCGAAACGCTGTTTCGCTTCAACCAACCATCCATACATTCATACATCCAACCATCCATACATCACATACAATCTTAGCGCGGCAAGCCGGCAACCAAAATATTTCTTAAATTATTTGACCTTGAAATATCAGGTTAAATAAAAATGGAAAATTTATTTACAACAAAATATAAAGATGATGTAATTGGAATAAATTATTGTTTCGACAGACAATTATTTTCAGGCTCTTTAATTCAATTAACTTTTGTAAAGGGATTGGAAAGATTTTTGAGAGCCAATCATATTTTACTAAAAGATTTTAAGCAATATGCTATTTCATTAGCAAAGACATTAAAGCAAAACGCAGAAATGCTTGCTGAAAGAAATAATGCCAAATTCATTTATCTTAATGATTCCAAGCATAGTAATGAAGAACTGGTCAAGGAAATAATAAAACAACGAGGAGAACAACCCGGACTCGTAGCTGTTATAACCAACCTGGAAGTAGAGTACGGTTTTGACATACAAGGAAATAAAGCTACCAATAAGATAGAACTCAAAGCCAGACCAAGGAAGTGCCTTCATATCTATTATTACTTCATAGATCAGGACTATGGTCTATGTTATTTCCGTGTTCAGACTTATTTTCCATTTAAGGTTAAGGTTTATTACAATGGACACGAGAAGTTAGCTCTGGATATGAAAAAAAATATGATTAACTATATAAAATCAGATAACTGTTTTAACTATATAGAGGATATACCAAAAGCGCAAGAATTATCAGATAAAATCACCATAAGTGAATTCCATTCAAAATTAGACAGTTGGGCTAAAGAATATGTCCCGATACTAAATCAACTCAGTAAAAATTGGCCCATAAAATATCATTGGTCCATTAAACAGATAGAATATTCAGCCGATATAATATTTCATTCAGAGGAAAGATTAAATATCCTCTACCATCAATTACTGAATTATTGCAACAACACTATTGTCCCTGAAAATATTATGTCATTCCTGGGGAAAAGATTCTCTGGTAAACAATCCGGTAGAATACAAACCAGCTGTAAAAGGACATATAATGGATATCGAATCAAACATAGCTGCGGTGCTCTGAGCATTAAAATGTACAATAAAGCAGGTAATGTTCTTCGTATAGAGATAACAATTAATGACGTTCATTTATTAACGGTTAACCGGGAAGTCCATCATAAAAATGGTTCAGTAACCAAAGAACCTGCAGTAATGAAAAAATCTATTTATTCTTTAATAGATATAATCCGGTTTGGTAAAGCTGATATAAACAGATACTTGGATTTTCTATCTAAAATGGATGACAATAGCAGGGCTATCTCCCAGCTTTCAGAATTTACTACGAGAAAAACCGAAAATAACAGAAACTACAAAGGGTTCAATCCACTAAACGAAAATGAACTTCATATCTTTCAGGTACTTCTAAATGGTGCCTTGATAGCCGGTGGTTTCAAAAGCAAACATCTGAAACAATATTTATTCCAATATTTCAAAGAACAATGGACAACGTCCAAAATTTCTCGTCTCCTAAAGAGACTGATAGTTTTTAAACTAATTAAACGAGTTAGACATTCTTATAAATATTTTCTTACAGAAACAGGGAGAATAATTATTACTATGTTCTGTAAATTGAAAAATCTAACCGTTATTCCATCATTATCTGGTTTACTTAACGTTACTTAAAACATTCTCTAAAATCTTGACCAAAAAAACAAAAATCTAATTGAGGATACTATATATAAATACAATCTTCCTCCTCTACCCGCCTTCCCATTTAAAATAACAAAGGCTGCCCATTCCAAGCAGCCTTTGAACATCCAACCTGTAAAAGTTAAGCAGAGATTACTTCATTAATAACATTTTCTTTATCGATGATCTAGTACCTGCTTCCAGTTTATAGAAATAAACACCGCTTGCAAGGTTGGATGCATCGAAGGTTACTTCGTGTTCTCCGGCTTTCTGCATACCGTTAACCAGAGAAACAACATTCTGACCAAGAAGATTATAAACATTCAGCTTAACCTGCTGATCCTGGGGAATTGAATATTTAATCAGTGTAGTCGGATTAAACGGATTAGGATAATTCTGTTCCAGGGCGAACTTCGCAGGAACATTTACCTGTACATCCACTTCATTCGAATATTTAGATGAACCGTCAAGATCAATCTGTTTCAGACGGTAGGTATAACTACCAGTTCCAAGGTCCTTATCTGAATAGGAATAACTCTTGGGTTCTGTTGTCGTACCGAAACCTGCAGCGTAGCCGACTTTCTGGTAACTGCTTGTTGATGATTTGCGTTCTATTTCAAAGCCGCGGTTGTTGGTTTCAGTTGCTGTTGTCCAGTTCAGAGTTACATCTCCGCCTGCTGCGTTTGCAGTAAATGAAGAAAGTTCAACCGGGACTACGTAACTGACCATAATATCGTCAACATACCAGAAGTTTATATTGAATGAATTTCCATTGCAGTATAGAATAAACTGGTACGTGTCCTGATCGGGAGTAAAGTCAAATGCAATATCTTCAGGACCTACACTACCTCCTACAGGCTGGAATTCCCATAGACTTGTGCTCGATGATCCTCCGTCATAGGTAACGGCGAGCCCAAGGAATGGTGCAGGATCAGCATACCAGTCGCACATATGTTTCAAAGTTACATGATTTACAAACTGAGTTGTAGAATTAATAGGACAGGAAAGCAGCTGAGAAAGTCCGTCAAATGATGGAGTCCATGATAACATTAAATTCAGACGGGGATGAACCTCCTGCATTGTTAGAATTATTAACTGACCAGTTGGTCGTGCCGAGCGGGCCGATCGATGACCAGCATGACAAATCATTAAAAGGTTCCTGGAATGCAAAAACTAAATTCGGATCCTGTTCAGTTGTGAAACTCCAGATTGGTCCTGACTGATCGCAAGTATCACCTATCTCATTTACTTTCCAGAAATAAGTGGTTGAATAATTAAGAGGTCCGCCTGTTATATTCCAGCTTGTTGCAAGGCTTCCGCTCTGTACAAGTGTTAGTGATCCGGGGTCTGTTCCAAAGTATAATTCGTTTGTTACTGCTCCTGCTCCGTTTGTCCAGCTTAACTGTGCAAGGCTGACCGATATATCTGTTGCACCGTTTGCAGGATCAGGATTTGCTGCAGGATCTACAGGACAAGGAGGCCCGAATGTTACCTTTGCCATCCATCCCTGTGAATTTCCTGTTCTGCTGTCCATCCAGAACGGATAAGCTACATCGTTAACTGCTGCTACGCCGATATAGTCGCCGCCGTAACCGCCGGCAAATCCGTTGATTGGTCCGAATACGAATGATTGGTCGCTTACTACAAAGTTATTAAAAGTACTTCCGCCGTCATATGAACTTGCCATGTATACTTCTGCCTGGTTATTAGCTACATTTCGGCTGTCATAGAATACTACCAGAAGCTGTCCTGTTGTCTCATCAACTGTACACCAGGGGAATATCTGATCTTTTGCATTATTTAATGCATCATCATTTACCCTTACCGGGGCTCCCCAGGTTGCTCCTCCATCTGTTGATGTAATCAAAACAACATCAGGATCACTTCCTGCAGGTGCTACACCTCTCATCGGCCAGCAGATATAGATATTACCGTCATTCGGTCCGCCTGACCTGTCAACTGCCATCGACGGGAATGAATTTACTCTCATTCCGCCTTTGCTCGATAATGTTCCTCTTATTCCGCAGTTGACGTGATCATATGCTCTCAGTGCAGTCCAGGTTGCACCGCCGTCTGTTGATTTTGCAAACCCTATTGCATCTTCTCCATCTGTCCAGTTTGCATCATATATTGCATAACATACATATACATCCCCGTTGGATGCTGTCTGTACGTTTGGTCCTTGTCCGAACCCCCCAGAGATGATTGTTCCTGCAGATACATTCTTGTATGCTGACCAGGTGGTTCCAAAATCTGTTGAGTATACAAGTCCCACCTGTGAAGCATCAAGGTTTGACCAGGGATAATAAACACGGTTGACATAAGGACTTGAAGCTGTCTTATCAACCATAACATGTTCTTTATCCTGGTTGCCGGTAGCATATACAGTATGGGTTGTCCAGTTAGTTCCGCCATTTGTCGATACAGCTATACCGAGTGCGTAGCTGCCGCCTACAAGGTAACCTTCATAAAGATAACCGTTAGGTCCTATTGCTGATGCAGGATCTCCGCCATTGCTTCCAAACGGAGGGTTATCAGCTCCTGACCAGGATAAACTTCCATCATAACTCCAGTAAACACCGGTTCCGTATATTGTTGTAACCGGCCAGTTTGATGCATTAGCAGAACCGAAAACGATATTCTCATCGGTAGGGTGCACGTCGATACTCATTTCAGATTGAGTTGTGTTAGTTGTAGGATGAGGTCTGAAATTCGGGCTGACATCAGCAACCACATTATCAAACTGAAACTCTCTGTGAACCTGTGGTGCAGGCTGCCAGTCAGAATGCTGTTTTATGGTTGTGCTGTTGTGGTTAATTGCCGGTCTCGACCATCGCGGATCTTCTGAATTATCCTGAGCGTAAAGATTTACTGCCCAGCAAAAAAAGAATGCAAGCAGTATAAAATTCGGTAGATGCCTCCTCATAAGAACTCCTTGTGATTATGAATATAATGTTAGTTAATGTATCATTAGTAATAAATGATTTTCTTTTAGAGTAGTCCGGGAACTACTGACAGAAATAATTACATTTCATTATATATAAGGAACACTGAGGAAAAGAAAAGCGATATTGAACTAAATAGTATCCGAAAAGAAAAATCTGAGACATTCACCCCGGCTGGATAATTCATCATTCCCATCCCGGAGCAAAATTGAGATGAAGGAAATTAATACAAAATAAATTAAAACAAAATTATTTTTTATTAATTACAATGATTCAAAACGACAAATCCGTCACCATGATAAAAACCGCGCGAAAAAGGTCATTATAGCTAAACACTGTTTCGTTTAGAGATGGGAAACTACCATCAGACGCCCATACAATCATAAAATCATACAATCACTCAATCTTCCAATCACCCAATGATTCAACCATTCGTCCATTCTTCCATTCAATCATATTTAAAATAACAAAGGCTGCCCATAATGTGCAGCCTTTGAACTTCTAACCTATAAAGGTTAAGCAGAGATTACTTCATCAACAACATCTTCTTTATTGATGATCTTGTACCTGCTTCAAGTTTGTAGAAATAAACACCGCTTGCGAGGTTGGATGCATTGAAGTTAACTTCATGCTGTCCGGCCTTTTGCATACCATTCACAAGGGTCATAACATTCTCACCCAGGAGGTTATAGACATTCAGCACAACCTGCTGATCCTGAGGGATTGAATATTTAATCATTGTGGTCGGGTTAAACGGATTAGGATAATTCTGTTCCAGTGCAAATTTTGCAGGAACTGATACTTCTACTTCAACTTCGTTGGAGTACTCAGCTGTTCCATCCAGATCAACCTGTTTCAGGCGGTATGTATAACTTCCTGTACCAGGATTCTTATCTGTATAAGTATAGCTGGTTGGTTCAGTTGTAGTTCCGAAGCCTGCAACATAACCGACTTTCTGATATCCGCTTGTCGCTGTTTTACGTTCAACTTCGAAGCCGCGGTTATTAGTTTCGGTTGCTGTTCTCCAGTTAAGGGTTACATCTCCGTTGACTGCTGTAGCGGTAAATGAAGATAGTTCAACAGGAATCATATTCCATGCTACTATTTTCAAATTATCAATTGCCCACCACCAGTCCCAGGCCGGCTGTATGGTTTTCAAACGGAATGTAAAGTTGTGCAGGGCTACCATTGATGAAATGTCATAATACTCATGTGTATTTCTTACATCGGTTACATCAAATGTAACTACATTCTGCCATGTTGTTCCGCCGTCGGTACTAACATCAAGGTATGCAAAATCAGCAGAATTGATTGCCTGCCAGTCATTATCCCATTCTATTGAGACTGTCTGGAACTGAGTTGCATCAAGAGTAGTATTTAAGACAGCTGTACTTGAAGATCCTCCGCCGCTGCTTCCGCAAAGATCAGCATCAGAAGCGAATGCATCGCCCTGTGCCGTTGCAGGAAGTGTATAGCCGCGGGAAGAAATCGGGATCACATCCCAGGGACATCCGTTTGCGGTCGAAATAGTATAATTACCCGTACCGCTCTCATAATCATCAAAGAAAAGAGTAACCAGGCTTGGATCCTGTTCAGTTGTAAAGCTCCAGATTGGTCCTGACTGATCGCAGGTATCACCTATCTCATTTACTTTCCAGAAATAAGTGGTTGAATAATTAAGAGGTCCGCCTGTTATATTCCAGCTTGTTGCAAGGCTTCCGCTTTGTACAAGTGTTAGTGATCCGGGGTCTGTTCCAAAGTATAATTCGTTTGTTACTGCTCCTGCTCCGTTTGTCCAGCTAAGCTGTGCAAGGTTTGACGATACATCTGTTGCACCGTTTGCAGGATCAGGATTTGCTGCAGGATCTACAGGACAAGGAGGTCCGAATGTTACTTTTGCCATCCATCCCTGTGAATTTCCTGTTCTGCTGTCCATCCAGAACGGATAAGCTACATCGTTAACTGCTGCTACGCCGATATAGTCGCCGCCGTAACCGCCGGCAAATCCGTTGATTGGTCCGAACGTAAATGACTGGTCACTTACTACAAAGTTATTGAAGGTACTTCCGCCGTCATATGAACTTGCCATATAAACTTCTGCCTGATTATTTGGTACGTTGCGGCTATCATAAAATACTACAAGCAGCTGTCCTGTTGACTCATCAACAGTACACCAGGGGAATATCTGATCTTTTGCATTATTTAATGCATCATCATTTACCCTTACCGGGGCTCCCCAGGTTGCTCCTCCGTCTGTTGATGTAATCAATACAACATCAGGATCACTTCCTGCAGGTGCTATACCTCTCATCGGCCAGCAGATATAGATGTTGCCGTCATTTGGTCCGCCTGACCTGTCAACTGCCATCGACGGGAATGAATTTACTCTCATTCCGCCTTTGCTTGATAATGTTCCTCTTATTCCGCAGTTGATGTGATCATATGCTCTCAGTGCAGTCCAGGTATCGCCGCCGTCTGTTGATTTTGCAAATCCTATTGCATCTTCTCCGTCGGAAAAGCTTGCATCATAGATTGCATAAGCTACATAGACATCACCATTAGATGCTGTCTGTACGTTTGGCCCTTGTCCGAATCCTGAGGTAATTGTTCCTGCAGATACATTCTTGTATGCTGACCAGGTTGTTCCGAAATCGGTCGAGTATTCAAGTCCTACCTGTGAAGCATTCAGGTTTGACCAGGGATAATATACACGGTTTACATAAGGGCTTGATGCTGTCTTATCAACCATTACGTGTTCTTTATCCTGGTTGCCGGTAGCGTATACTGTATGGGTTGACCAGTTAGTTCCGCCGTTTGTCGATACAGCTATACCGAGTGCGTAGCTGCCGCCTACAAGGTAACCTTCATAAAGATAACCGTTAGGTCCTATTGCTGATGCAGGATCTCCGCCGTTTACACCAAACGGAGGATTATCAGCTCCGGTCCAGGAGGCGCTGCCGTCATAACTCCAGTAAACGCCCGTGCCGTATATTGTGCTGACCGGCCAGTTTGATGCATTAGCAGAACCGAAAATGATATTCTCATCGGTGGGGTGTACATCTACACTCATTTCCGACTGAGTTGTGTTGGTTGTAGGATGAGGTCTGAAATTCGGGCTGACATCAGCAACCACGTTATCAAACTGAAACTCTCTGTGAACCTGAGGTGCAGGCTGCCATTTGGGGTTTTGAAGCACAGAAGTATTGTTGAGGTCGATTGAAGGTCTCGACCATCGCGGATCTTCTGAAGCATTCTGAGCAAAGGTATTAATTGTCCAGCCGAACATAACTGCCAGCAGAACAATCATCGGTAAATGCTTACTCATAAGGTCTCCTTATTGGATGAATTGAATATGATAGTGATTTAATTGGATCATTAATTTTTTAGTAGTTGAACTAAATGATTTTCATCTTCGCCAGGGTATGCAGAAGGGGATTCGGATATTACGGCATCGTAAAGAAAGCTAAAGACGTGTGCAGCCGATAATTGGAGACAGTAAATGTACATCAATAAATAAACATATCCCTGTAAATTGAGAAAAAGCACCTTACCCGGAATTAATTATAAAGACGCCTATGCTGAAAAAATATTTAATTCGGACTGGTTTTTATCTGTAATTAAGAACAGAATTAAAATAATAATTTTTATTAATAAAAAACAAAAATAATTTTTCAGATTTTTATCTGTCAGCTAATATTTTATTGTCAAAACCCACTGTCGCTTCAAAGGCACGGGTAAAATAGTGAATTTTATTTATAAAGTACAAGAATTTATTTTTTTCGAAGTTATATTAGTGTTAAATCTATGTTACAGATTTCTCCGGGATATCAGATCAATGTTGATTTTTACAGCACTTTATATTTTTATTCAGGTTTTACTGCTGACAGGCTGGTTAAAACTTCTAAAACGTTCATCCGGCAGTGCAGAGGATTTGAAAATTTCTATAATAACAGCAGCAAAGAATGAGGAAGAATTTAATTCAGCATTTTATTTCAGCTGCTTCCGCCCTCGATTACAGAGCAGAAAATTTTGAACTCATATTAGTAGATGATAACTCAACTGATAATACGTACAATCTGGCAGCTGAATTAACCAGCTCTAAAGAAAATTTCAGGATTATCAGTACTGCTGAAAAATCACTGCCTTCCAAAAGAGGCGCCCTGCTTAAAGGGATTGAACAATCTTCTTATCCATATATTATGATCACCGATGCTGATTGTATTCCTTCTGCGGGATGGATCAGGACTGCCGCAGCACTATTGGAGAAGGGATATGATTTCATATTTGGTCCTGCTCCCCTCATAAGGAAGCAGAACAATTTTATAAGCAGTGTCTCATGCATGGAAAATCTGAAAGTTCATTTCTTTTCTTTTAGTCTTGCCTCGCTTGGTTTACCTTATACTGCCGCAGCAAGGAATATGGGATTTTTAAAAGAATCGTTTTATAAAATCGGAGGATATAATAATACGCTGGAAACTCTCAGCGGGGATGATGATCTTCTGCTGCGCGAATGTGTAAGAAATAAACTAAAGGTGAAAGCATTCTACGATAAGGACGCCCTGGTCTTCTCGCAAACTCCATCGTCTTTAAAGGAGTATCTGAATCAGAAAAGAAGGCATACTCAGACGTCCTTTCATTATCTTTTGATGCATAAAGTTATACTCGGCACCTGGCATCTGCTGAATCTTTTTATGATTTTATCACCGGTACTAATGGTTATAGATCTTCGGTTTATCTGGATTTTTATCCTCAGGATTCTCACGAGTCTGGCAGTATTATCAATGATACAGGGGAAACTTGGGTATAAATTCAACCCGCTGGAAATTATATTGTACGATATAGTATGCGAAGTTTTTATAGTAATTAATTTTTTTAATGCATTATTCAGAAAAGCTGAATGGAAGCAGAACAGGAAATACCAGCCTGGCTGAACCCGGGCCATCCGAATTATGACAGATGGGCAAGAGGAAGAGATCTTTCCCGAAAGAGAGCAGAAGTAGTAAGGAAGATTATTTCCGTTGTCAGCAGCTGTCAGGATCTCGATATCCTTGATCTTGGTTCAGGAGAAGGGGGTACTTCCGGGTTATTTGCAGAGCAGAATCGTGTGATCAGCTATGACCTTAGCCTGCTGAGACTGAAGCGGCAAAAAAAATATCTTCCGGATTCTGGTTTAGTGAATGGTACTTCCGCTAATCTTCCATTCAGGAACAGTTCGTTTGACCTTGTTATACTTCAGGATGTAATTGAACATGTACAGGAAAGAAAATTACTTGTAAATGAATTGACAAGAGTACTGCGGTATGACGGCATAATATATTTGAGCACGCCTAATAAGTACTCAGCAATAAATATTCTCGCTGACCCGCACTGGGGCATCCCCCTCCTATCAATACTCAAACGGTCTGCCATTAAAATATATTTCCTCCGGCTTTTCCGCAGGGAGGATATGGTTAGATCAGATATCGCGGAGCTTCTTTCTCTTAATGAACTGAAAAAGTTGTTTGCTGGTTATAGACTCTCATTGAACACAAAGGAAATTGTCGAGCTGCTATCGAAGGACCCGGCAGGCATCCTCTGGAGCAGCTTTCACATATCAATATACAAGCTGCTACAAAAATCGGGTCTGTTTTTTATATTAAAAAAAATCGCGAATAATGATCAGGGGATCTTAAATAATCTTTTCACACCTACCTTTTATATCATATTAAAAAAATAACTGCATAACCTCTGCAGCTAATTGGCGTACTCCCCGGGAAAATGAAGTTCATTTCTTTACCCATTTATGCATACGTGGATTTTTTCCGTCTTACATTGAATTACAATAAACACACATAATTATCCGGGACTTCTATTTTTCACATACGTCTCACATACGTTCCATATACGTCTTACATACGTCTCACATACGTTTTATATATGTTCCCAACTTATACCCATTACGAAAAAGGAAGACTAATCACCGTATAGTCCGATATTACATAACCCGTGAGGAATTATCTTTGGCAATACATGATATCCCCCCAAAACTGGATGATTTGAGTGCTGGTATTTTTTCGTTTACCCCTACTTTCAGGTTTGAATTCTTTATGTAATGATATATTTTTGCTTACAAAAATCTGGTTCAGATGGAATACAAGGAACTCGCGAAAATAGCTGTTGAAGCAAAGACCAAAGCAATCCCCACCTATTCAAAATTCAGAGTAGGATCAGCACTTTTAACAGAAGACGGAAAAGTCTTTACAGGCGGGAATATTGAATCAAGCTCTTACAGTCTCACCCTATGCTCTGAAAGAGTTGCCCTCTTTAAAGCTTTATCCGAAGGCTACAGGAATTTTAAGGCTATTGCGATTGCAAGCGACGACCCCGGTTTTTGTCCCCCCTGCGGATCCTGCCGCCAGGTATTGAACGATTTCTGCAGCGGCATAGACGTAGTTCTTATAAATCATCAGGATGAATTAAAAATATTTAAGCTCGGGGAATTATTCCCCTTCCCTTTCGGGGACGCCAATTTAACATAAGAGATAGTATATGATGGAATACACTCCTCACTCCCTGCCAAAAGACACAGGATGGATTGAAGTTATCGCCGGCTGCATGTTCAGCGGAAAAACAGAGGAATTAATAAGACGGCTTCGTCGTGCCGAAATTGCAAAACAGAAAGTTCTTGTATTCAAACCGAGACTTGATACAAGGTTCTCTGCAAAGGCAATCGTTTCGCATAGCGATCAATCCCTGCCGTCGTTATTAATAGATAACCCGGACGATATAATCGAGCTTGCTGTCCATGCCCAGGTAGTGGGTATCGATGAAGCACAGTTCTTCCCGATGGGAATCGTGGAAGTGTGCAACACACTTGCCAATCAGGGAAAACGGGTAATTGCGGCAGGACTCGACCAGGATTACAAAGGTATGCCTTTTGATCCCATGCCCCAGCTTCTTGCAGTTGCAGAATACATAACTAAGACACTGGCTATCTGTGTTGTCTGCGGCAATCCCGCCGACAAAACCCAGAGAAAAACTCATTCATCAGAACGTGTTATTGTGGGCGCTTCTGATATTTATGAAGCACGGTGCAGAAATTGTCATTACATTCCTAAAGAGGAAGGACTCTGATGGATATTATAGGAATTCTTCGGGGAATACTCGGACTCATCCTGCTTATAGGAATTGCTTTCGTTTTCTCCAACAATAAGAAAAACATAAACTGGCGGCTGGTCATCAGCGGCATAATCCTCCAGATAGTATTCGCTTTCCTGATACTTAAAGGCGAATACCTGGGAAAAATCTTTGCTCCCCTTGCATGGCCTAAAGATTTCTTCTACTGGATAAGCGGTTTCTTTGTACTGCTATTAAACTTTACAACTGAAGGAGCGAAATTTGTTTTCGGCAGTCTTGCGGTTTCCCCGGGACAGGACGGCAGCCTCGGAATGTTCTTTGCTTTCCAGGTACTCCCTACTATTATCTTTTTCGCAAGCCTGATGTCCATTATGTATTACCTCGGGATAATGCAGAGGATCGTACAGGGAATGGCATGGGTGATGGCAAAGTTTATGGGAACTAGCGGTGCTGAATCCCTGTCGTGTACAGCTAATATTTTCGTGGGACAGACAGAAGCGCCCCTGATGATAAAACCTTTTATTAAAGGAATGACGAAAAGCGAGATACTCACTATTATGATAGGAGGAATGGCAACCATTGCGGGTGGAGTAATGGCGGCATATATACAGATACTCGGCAATTCTTATGCAAAGACACTAGGTATACCGCTCGACCAGGCAAGGCAGCTTTTCGCCACGCAGCTGCTCGGCGCGAGTGTTATGGCTGCGCCTGCTGCCCTCGTAATCTCTAAGATTTTATTCCCGGAAACAACTGAACCCGAAACCAAAGGAACTGTGAAGGTTAAAATAGAGAAGAATGCTTCAAATGTTGTTGAAGCGGCGGCAAACGGCGCATCGGATGGACTGATGCTTGCGCTGAATGTCGGGGCTATGCTTATCGCATTCATTGCTCTTATCGCATTGATTAATTACCTGCTGCAGGGACTGGGGGATGTTACAGGATGGAATGGAGAACTCGTAAAAACGTACGGCAAACCTCTGAATTTTCAATTATTACTCGGCTGGGTACTGCAGTTTATTGCTGTAGGAATAGGAGTCCCCTGGCATGATGCATTAAATTTCGGAAGTCTGCTTGGAACAAAAATAGTACTGAACGAGTTTGTTGCATATCTCGATTTAGGCAGCCTGATCGAATCAAAACAATTACTGGATCCCAAAACCATATTGATGGCAACTTATGCATTATGCGGCTTTGCAAACTTCAGTTCCATCGCAATTCAGATAGGCGGGTTGAGTCCCCTTGCACCTACCCGGAAACCGGATATTGCCTCTCTTGGACTAAAGGCTGTTCTCGGAGGTTCACTGGCTACGTTAATGACGGCAACGCTGGCAGGAATTTTATTTTAATTTATGCTTGATATCGATTTCAAATACAAAGAACTTATATCTTATCTCAGGCAGGCCGCGCCTTTCAGACCGGATACAGCAATTATTCTCGGGAGCGGACTGGGAGATTTTGCACAGAGTATTGAATCAGTAAAATCTTTTTCAACTTCAGAATTGCCTTCCTATCCCCCGTCCACCATACCCGGACACGAGGGGAAGATCCACTTTGCCAATCACGCGGGGAGGAAGCTTCTTCTATTCCAGGGAAGAATTCATTTTTATGAAGGTTATCATTTATCGGAATGTATTCTGCCCGCATACATTTCAGGATTGCTTGGAGTAAAACACCTGGTTGCAACAAATGCAGCCGGCGGAGTTAATCCCGGTTTTGTACCCGGCGACCTGATGCTTATCGAATCGTTCATCGGCATCAACCTCAAGAAGGAGATGACCGAACTGCTTGGATTATCGGGAATTGAAGAAAAACAAAATTTCCTGAATTTTCCCTCGCTTTCAATGAATCATACGATCGAGAAAGCTGCCGTTGAAGAAAACATTTCTTTGAGAAAAGGCGTTTACTGGTATAACAAGGGGCCGGTGTATGAAACTCCCGCAGAAATTAATATGATCAGAAGATTCGGGGGAGACGCAGTTGGAATGTCGACAGTACCTGAAGTCTACTATGCAGCCGGACTGGGAATCAAAACATCGTGCATCTCATGTATAACCAATTATGCTGCAGGAATTTCAGGTCAAAAATTATCTCATAATGAAGTAACTGAAACGGCGAACAGGGTAAAGGAGAAATTTGAAAGACTGATTAAGAAAACCCTTTCCTTTGAATTCGACTGAAATTATAACTATTGGGTGTCTTGATATTTCCTTCATGGACCGTGAAAAATGCAATCAGCGCTGATATAAGTGCTGAAACAGGAAGAGATATTATTGAGTACCACCCCCAATATTTATTGACTTTCTTACCCTTATAAGGTAATTTTGACTCTTAATTATTTTTTACAACTCATTCAGAAACAAAGCCAAATATGAAAGAATTCAGATTCAAAATAATCATAATTCTGGGCGTAATTGCACTCTGTCTTTACCTTTTATATCCCACTTACGTTGATTATCAGAATTCAAAAGTAATGAATAAAACCCTGGAGCTAAGAAAACAGGAAATTAAAAAAGACAATCCTGCTCTGACTTCCAGCCAGGTTGATCTCAGGCTTGCAGCAGTTGAAGATAGTATTAAAAATGCCAACCCTTCTTATGTTGAAGCTCGTAAAAAAAGAATAAAACTGGGATTGGATCTGCAGGGAGGTATGCGTGTTGTCCTTGAGGTAAACACAGCAAAGCTTCTTGAGAAACTTGCAAAGAACCCCGATGATGCTTTCAGGGAAGTTATGAAAGAAGCCGAGAAGGAAGCCGCTACCACTGATGAATCTGTTGTCGACATTATGGGAAGAAAATTCCAGCAGCGCGGTATAAGACTTAGCCGTTATTTCGGTAATATACGTCAGGACGATGCAGCTATTCTGAGTGATTTGAAAAAAGATGCTGATGATGCAGTTACACGGGCCATAGAAATTATCAGGAACAGGGTTGACCAGTACGGTGTTTCCGAACCCTCAATTCAAAGGCAGGGCACCAGGAGAATTATTGTTGAGCTTCCGGGTGTTGCACGTGAGGAAGAAGCAAAACAGCTTCTGCAGGGCACTGCACTGCTCGAGTTCCGTCTTCTTAAAGATCCCGATCTTACTTTTTCCATTATGAAGAAAATCGACCAGGTACTTGCCGGAAAATCTATAGAAGATTCTACAGCTTCCGATACAAGCAGCTCGAAGACAACTGCCTCAACAAATGATACTTCCACTGTGAAGGATTCGAACCTTGCTGAAAACGATACTTCAAAAAAACAGCTTACACAAGAAGAATTTGCGAAGGAGCATCCTTTCTTTTCTATTGCTATGATAGATCCCCAGGGAAGAACAGCCGATGCATATGTAAAAGCGGACGAGCGGAATAAACTTGAATTGATACTAAACAGACCCGATGTACAAAAAGTAATACCCGATAACGTAGAATTTATCTTTTCTGCCAAACCCATTACTTACCAGGACGGCAAAGCAATCTACCAGCTATACTGTGTAAATAAAAAACCTGAGCTTACCGGCGGTGTTATCACTGACGCACAGTCTACTATTGATCCCAATACTTCCCAGCCTGTCGTAAATATGGAGATGAATTCCGAAGGAGCTGCAGAATGGGCAAGAATAACAGGCGCGAATATTAACCACAGGATTGCGATCATACTTGATGGACTGGTTTATTCTGCACCGAATGTAAAATCCAAGATTACAGGCGGAAGATCTCAGATTGAGGGAGTAGGCAATCTTGACGAAGCAAAACTCCTTGAGATCGTGCTTAAAGCAGGTGCTCTCCCAGCCCCGGTTGATATTATTGAAGAGAGAACTGTTGGACCATCACTCGGACAGGATTCTATAAGTCAGGGCTTCAACTCAGCCGTTATAGGATATATCATTGTCGGCCTCTTTATGATCTTTTACTACCAAAGAGCCGGTACAGTTGCAGCTGCTTCTCTTGTATTTACAATTCTATTTATACTTGGAATACTCGCAGGGTTTAATGCGACGCTTACGCTCCCCGGTATCGCGGGTATAATCCTTACAATAGGTATGGCCGTGGATGCAAACGTTCTTATATATGAGCGTATAAGGGAGGAGCTTGCCACCGGCAAGACCATAAAAGCATCTGTGGATAGCGGATTCTCCAAAGCTTACTCGGCTATCATCGATTCTAACATTACAACTTTTATAACCGGTATAATTCTTTACCAGTTCGGTACGGGACCGGTTCAGGGTTTCGCCTTAACTCTTATGATAGGTATTGCCGCAAGTATGTTCAGTGCACTTGTTATCGCACGACTCATATTTGATTTTATGGTTGCCAAAGGACAGAAAATTACAATTGGTTAATTCAATTTTACTCTTTTTAAGGAGCTAATTTATAAATGCGAATATTTGAAAATCTTCATGTCGATTACTTAAGCAAGAGAAAGCTATTCTATATAATTTCAACTTCTCTCTTCCTGATCGGAGTGATTAAATGTAATCTTCCGCGGACTGGTCTTTGGTATCGATTTCAAAGGCGGAACTGAAATAGTTTTACAATTTGATAATCCCGTCGAAATATCTCAAATCAGGCAGGATGTTGATAAGATCGGCCTCGGTACTGTTGAACTTAAAACTTTCGGCAGTGAAACCGGTGTGCTGGTTAGAACTGAACTTCAAAACATTCCGCCGGAGATATTCCCCCAGGTAGTAGATAATATAAATAAAGAGATCCACAGCATATACCAGGGACTGCCGTTGAATATTGTGGACTCTACCGCTAATTCAGTAACATACGAATTTGCTAATGCAGATACAGCTAATGTTTTAACTGACAAACTCTTCAGCGCCGGGTTTCAAACAAGTAAGGTTTCGGAAGAACCCGACAATAAAAGGATGATTGTTAGTGTGGGTATAGCAGATTGGATTAAAGAAAACCTGAAACAGAAAGTTCAGAATAATTCCTTCAAAGTAATTAAGGAGGATCATGTAGGACCTAAAGTAGGTAAAGAATTAAAACAGGATGCCGTTATTGCCGTCGCTCTTTCGCTGCTGGCAATCCTCATTTATCTTGCATTCAGGTTTAAATTCATCTTTGCTTTCGGTGCAGTTCTTGCATTGTTCCACGATGTACTTATAACGCTGGGATTTTACTCTGTACTGTATAATGTAATACCGGGATTAAACCTCGAAATTGACCTTACTGTGGTTGCCGCCTTCCTTACGCTGGTTGGTTATTCGATCAACGATACGGTTATCGTATTCGACAGGGTGAGAGAGAATCTTAAGATACACAAGACGATGCCCCTGAAAGAAGTAATCAATATGAGCGTTAACCGGACGATGAGCAGAACGATTCTGACAGGAGGCACAACATTGTTGACAATCCTTGTGCTTCTCATTTTCGGCGGTGAAGTGTTAAGAGCATTCGCCTTTACACTTTTCTTCGGTATTATAATCGGAACCTATTCTTCAATTTTCGTTGCAAGCGCCCTGGTGCTTGAATATGCAAACAGGAGCAAGCGGAAAGTTCAGTTCTGATTCCTTTAAGTTTTAGCTTTACAGCCGGTTCAAATGAACCGGCTTTTTTTTGCTCCCTCCCTGATTCGTTTACCGCATTTCATTTTTCCCAAAATGGTTCCCTGATTGGTGGGGAGTGACCGGTTGACTATCACTTCACATAGCTTTAATTTATTGATGCAGACTCTAAGCTGCTGTGTAAAAATTTATCAGAAAGTAATCCGGGGGACTTTATGGTCAGCGAAAGTTTAGATTTATTTCCGGCGGAATCAGACCTGGTGAATCTTAAGAAATATCTCAATTACCATCTTTCTTCTTTCCTTTTATTCGCAGTTTCGTTCTTCAGCATTATCCTGATATTATTATTAGCCGCTGCAGCTCTTGTTTTTATGCCTTACGTAATAATTGTATTATATAGGAATAAAAAAAACGGGTGGATATTATCTCTAATTCTATTGATTATCTTACCTGCAATTATCTTTATTCTTGCGGTTGAACCAGTTACCACAATGATCCTGCTCTTATTAATTGAACTTGCTCTTTTTTATGTTTATTGCTTCTCCCTGCGGCTGGCAGTAGACGGATGGGTAAAAGAAATCACGACTGCGAGACTGATTGATTATCAGAGAAAAAAGTATAAGGCTCAGCAGGATGACCGATCTTTTTAGTCGAGCAATTTTTTAACTTTATTAATAGTCAGCGGAGCACTCCCCTCAAAATGATTATTTATATTCAGGTAGACATCAACGTCTTTCTCATATAAATAATTTATTATCCCTGGAAGCCAGGCTATTTTATCATCCTTTGGGAAAACTATCTTCGACCAGTCTTTCCCTGTCGCCTCTTCAATTTTTTTTCTGTCGGGTCCATGCAGACGAATGACAACCGGGTTTCCAAGATTGTCCTTATACTTACTAAAGACTTCATTTATGGGGGGCATAAAGTAGCCCTGCAGAAGCACATGGGAAAGATTGTTCCTATTCAGACAATCGAAATAAGTTTTATTTAGATAATTCGGATTCCTTATCTCTATTGAATAAGGTGCGGATTGGTCTACTGTTTCAAAAAATGCATCGAGTCTGTCGATAAGCTCAGCTTCGGTATTCATTTTCTGTTTATTCAGATATTCGAATTGAAACATGAGCGACCCGATCCTGCCTGAGAGGGGTTCAATGGTCTTAAGGAACCGGTGAAACAGTTCAGGATCGAGGAAATGCTCATTCGGCTTTAAACCTTTATTCGTTCTGGATGGGTAGTAATGGGTTAAGGTGAGGGAATTCGGAACCTTTATAGTGAACCTGAAGTCGTCAGGCACTGAAGCTGAGTATTCTTTTACAGTCGGTTCTTCGGGAAGTCTGACTATGTCGTCAAACAGACTCCAGAACCATTGATCTATTTCGACGGTATTATACCTGGAACTGTATTCTTCGAGATAATTTATTTTTGGCTTTGAGCTGTAAACTATCCCTCTCCATGAATCATACTTCCAGGAACAGGTACCTATCCTGAGAGCAGCCATAGAAAATAGTATCCTTAATTGTCAGTATGAATTAAAGGAAAAAATATGAGAGAGGCAAATGGAATTGCGCGGATTGGACCGGCTGATAAAAAAAACACGGAGGAAATTCCTCCGTGCTTTCTTTTTTCGGACAAATCGCTTTCCGTGTTGCCGGATGATCTCACTTAAAGTTTAGGTCATATGACCACAGGAGACTATCTTTACATAACATATTAGGAGTCTCCTATGGATAAAATTCAAAATAATGATGCTTACGGTCTTAAGCGTCTTGAGTCCAAAAACGCCAGGAATGCAATCATCCAAAAACTTGCTCAGGATTTTAACCTTACTCCGATTATTGCTGAAGCATTTTATAAACAGGTTTCTATTTATTTCCAGGAACATTCCAATATCTCTCTTTCCTCCGGTGAAGTTTCCTATGAAGCTGTTAGTTCAACTGAGCCAGCTGGTAAACATATTAGGCTTACACGCAAGGTTACCTGCCGCCTTAAGCTTATGGACATAAACTCTGACTTTGAAGTCCTGGCTAACTACGGCCTTGCAGGTATGAGACGACACCGTATTGAGCGTTTAACCCGTCAGGCCTACGACCAGGGTGCCCTGCTAACCTATGAAGACCTTGCCCTACTGCTTACCACTTCTCCTGCCACTGTTAAGCGTGATGTCTTCTTCCTCCGTAAGGAAGGAAAGTTTATTATGACAAGAGGAACTAAGCTTGATATGGGCCCTGGCCTCTCTCATAAATCTATTATCCTTGACCTTTATTTTAAGGGTTATTCCTTCACCGATATAGAGCTTAAGACCAACCACTCTGAGACCTCTGTTAAGCGGTATCTTTCTGATTTTATCCAGATAGCCACTCTCTACAGACAAAACTTCTCTCCTCAGCAGATCAGGCTCATTGCCCAAAGATCAGACCGTCTGGTAAGGGAGTATATCCAGATCTATGAGATTTACGATAAGCTTGATAATCAAAGGCTCCTTGATCTGATCTCCCCTCAGCCAGCTGATGATGAGGCTAAAAAAAAATCCCGTCTTCATAAAGGCAGAGGAGGCAAAACAAATGAGTAAAGCATTAACTAAAGAGCAGATACAGCTTAAGAAGTTCAGACGTCTCTCCGATAAATCCCTCGAGCAGCACCTGCTCTACCGCTTCATAAATAACTATGGCTACGACAGAGGTGAGATTACCGCAAGGGCTATTATCAACGATATCCTTCAGCTTATTGACCACTACTTCCTTGTCACTTCCATAGATGATGACCTTCACCATATTAACTATGGACAACTAGTCTGGATGGCTGTTCCTCTCGATGAGTTTCCAAAAAGAGGTAAATCCATCGGGACTACCAGGCTTAAGCCCGTGGTACTCTCTTTCATTACTGATCAGGATATCGCCCATATCTCTCAGGGTTTCGACTCTAAAACCCTTCGCAAAAACAGACTTAAGAGATGGACCGATCAGACCTACGACCAGGGTGCCCTGCTTACTCAGCTTGACCTTGCTATTCTCCTCGGTGTCTGTGATGCTGTGGTCAGCCAGTACGTTCAGGAGATTCAGAAAGAAGGACATCTGCTTCCTACAAGAGGGAATATTCACGATCTTTCAGGAGCTATCACCCATAAAAGAGAGATTATTACTCTTTACCTTCAGGGTTACCTGACACCCGATATTGCTCTTAAAACAAACCATTCAAAAGAGGCTGTTGACCGATATATTAAGGACTACCATCGTGTTGAGATCCTATGGCAGCACGATATTAAAAACCCCGACAAAATTGCGCATTTATCCAGGCTCTCTAAACGAGTCGTGCAGCAATACATTGACCTTTTGCCGGCTAAATTGAAAAACAACTTGTCAAAGAACGATGAAAATGCTTAATTTTTATTAAAACTATTGCTTAAATTCAGGGAAACGAGTTTTATCTCGTCTCCCTTTTAAGATTTGTTCTTATTTAACTTATTTATTTATAATTACTTACCTTCTCCTCTGGTCATTTGATACTATTTCAACAAAATCATCTTCTTTATCTGAACAAAATTATCGCTTCTAAGTTCGTAGAAATATATTCCGCTAGGCAATTTACCCGCATCAAAGTAGACTTTATAAGAACCAGTCTGCTTTTTGCCGTTCACCAATACCGCAACTTCTTCTCCAAGAGCATTGTATACTCTTAAGCTTACATTCCCGTCCTTAGTAATTTCATATCCGATAGACGTAGCATTATTAAACGGGTTTGGATAATTCTGTTCCAGATTAAATCCGTTAGCTGCAATCTGATCGATTGTCAAAACATTGCTGAATGAGGTATTTCCATTATAATCAACTTGTTTTAACCTGTACTGCAATGATGCGGCTTTTATTCCGCTTATATCATTTATGAATGTATAGCTCTGAGGTTCTGTAGTAGTACCTCTGCCTTCTTTTACCCCGATTGTGATCCATTCGGGGACGATTCCGTTGCCATTTATTATTTTTCTTTGTACTTCAAACCTGTGATTATTTGTTTCCGTAGCGGTATGCCAATCAAGCCTGATAGAACTTCCAAGATTAGCTGCTGTAAATGAAGTTAATTCAACGGGCACATTTGATTCGTCAAGCGTCAGGGCTTTAATACAAAGGTTAGCCGTACCTGCCGGCCAGGGAGGGTTTGCATAATCATACATATCCACCCACTGGGTTCCATCTCTGTAAAAACTTTCTCCAGGATGCGAGACGGAGTTTACAATAGTTAAATAACGGTGCGATGTAAGCAGGACAGGCACTTCCGAAGTTCTGTCAAAAGGCATTCCTCCACGGGAAACACTCAGATAAACATAAAAGTCATTTCCTGCCCCGAGGAACACGGGATCTGACAGATCGATAGTATAAAAACCCGTGTACTGTGCAAACCCGGTTTGTGAGGTCAGCTCATCCTGAAGCTCCCCGCCTTGAAATGAATCGTATATACGTACTGTGTAATCGACGCTATCTGCCGCAGTAAAAAAACTGACGGACATCAGGTATTCATTACCCGATGAAGTGAAGGAGTTAAAACCTTCATTACAGTCCTGTTTAGTGGCCCGCCAGCCGTGATAATCATGGTAGTAGATATGATCATATGCAAAAGGTTCAACATCTTTGAAAGTAACTGCACCCATTTCGGGGTGCCTGCCGCAGTGTTTATCATAATATGATATCCAGAAATAGCCGGACAAACCCCAGCCGGCTCCCCAGCTGTTTTTGACAAGCCACGCACCGGGCTGCGGCGCCTGTGTTGCCTTATTATCGTCCCAGCCTACAATAGATACTGCATGGTTAGGATCAAGAGTTGAAGACGGAGGCTGATAGTGGATATAATTCTGCATAAAAGAACCCGAATAACACATACATGTTCCCATTACCCCATATTCCATAATCATCTGTTTCAGAGTATTTATATTACTGAGATCCTCATTTGCATTGAGCCAAAAAATTTCGCGCGGATAATAATAATGAAAGCTTGTGTCTGTTCTAAGGGGAGCAGTATCAAATGACTGCCCGTCAACATCGCGTACAGCTCCTTCCCCTCTTGAAAGATAAGCCGAGGCGACCCGGTAGTCGCCGCCTTCATGTACTTCAAGACCGTTGCCTGTCGGAGGGTCAAGATCGCCGTTATAGAACTGGTTAAATCCATTCCACCAATCGAGGTGATATTCTGCCAGGTTAGGTTCTCCGGTCTCGCCATTATTCGCCCAGTTGCCTGTCATCAGCAGATTTCCTTCCATGGCAGACATTGTACCGTGCGTCCAGCAAGTTCCTCCCTGTTGAGATTTTACCGAAGAAACATAGTTGTTCCCATTATAATTTCTCAGATCAAAAGCCGCAGGAAGCTGCGCATAACTACTTGAAATGAGCATCACGGCAAATAAGACCAATGAAGAAATTTTAATGTGGATGTGATGAAAATATTTGATATTCATTTTAATCTCCCGCTGTTGTTAAAACAAATATATTAAATATTATTGTAAAATATGACCCTACGAAAAATTAACAGCGGCAAGTAAATAATATGATAAAACCGTCCCCTCTTTTCTTCTCACCCTCACACCTTCTTATCTTCTCATCTTCCTGTCTTCTTATTTTCTAACCTTCACCCGCTGCCTTATCAACAGTTGAAAGCAGACTAAGCAGATGCGATCTTTCGAACGGTTTTGAAAGATACTGTGTGAAACCAAGCGAGAGGAATTTTTCTTTATCACCTGACATAGCGAGCGCTGTTACGGCAATTACAGGTATATTGGTATAGTGATCATTTAGTCTGCGAATCTGTTTCTGGGCATCTATACCACTGATCCCCTTAAGATTGATATCCATTAAAACCGCATCAAATTTCTCAGATCTGCACAGCTCTACTGCCGTTTCCCCATCGGCCGCATGTACTACCCGGCAGAAAGGTTTCAGGTATGCAGATATCAGGTGAGCATTCGATTCATCATCCTCAACAAGAAGCACAGAAAAATTATCGGGAAGGTCATGTTGTCCTTTGATAATACCGGAAGGAACCGTCTTTTTCTCCGATAATAAATTGGATTCGATGAATGGAATTTTTACAGTAAAAACGGAGCCTTTTCCCGGTTCGCTTTTAAAAGATATATCTCCATTGAGCAGCTTCACTAACTTATTCGTTATGCTTAGTCCAAGTCCCGTTCCTTCAAACTTCCGTGTATAACCTTCACTAACCTGCCTGAACGGTTCAAAGATTACCTCGTTATGTTCGGGTGAAATTCCGATACCTGTATCGACAACATCGACTATAATATTTTTACCGTCACCGTTTCTTGTAACAGAGAACTCAATAATTACCCCGCCTGACTGGGTATATTTAACTGCATTATTGACCAGGTTATTAAAAATTTTCGATAGTATCGACCTGTCCGAATGGATCGTAAATGATTCATTCTGAAAGTAAGATTTAATATAAAGACCTTTTGCTGCCGCGTTGGGCTTGAACAGGTAAATGGATTCATTAAGCACTTCCACAATGTCTACAGGTGCAAGTTTTATGTCCTGTTTCTTTGCTTCAATACTTGAAAGATCAAGAATTGAGTTAAGAGTATCTATCAGCCGGCTGCCGCTCGACAGAAACCATTTTGGCAAGCTCGATATGTTCGGGGTCCGACAGTTCGGAAACAAGGATCTCTGTATAGCCCAAAATACCAACCATCGGAGTCCTTAGTTCATGACTCATATTTGCCAGGAAGTTTGATTTCAGGCGGTTGGATTCTTCGGCTTTCTCCTTTGCAGCAACAAGATCCTCGTACATTTTTTTCTTTTCGGTAATATCCTCTTTCACTGCCACAAAGTTCAGGATCTTGTTTTCTGCATTTACGATTGGGGAAATTATTGCATTCTCCCAGTAAAGCTCCCCGTTCTTCTTTTTATTATGGATCTCTCCCGACCAGGTATTACCTGCTAATATTGTTTCCCATAGATTCTGATAATATTCAGTAGGCTGGGACCCTGACTTCAGTATCCTCGGATTCTGGTTTATAACTTCCGCCAGTGAATAACCGGTCACTTCGCTGAATTTATTATTTACATACTGAATATTGCCCTGCAGGTCGGTGATTACCACGCTCACAGGACTCTGTTCGATCGCTTTCGAAAGAGTCTGTATATGTTTCCCTGTGATTACCCTTTCGGTAATATCCTGCAGCATACCGATTGTCCGGATTATATTTCCGCCTGCATCGCGGGTATGGCGGCATTCCTGGTAAACAAACCTTACTCTACCGGTATCTCTCTTTACGATCCGGTGTTCTATTTCAAAACTGTCAACTCCGGCGGTCAGAGAATTATCATATGCAGTGAGAAACGACTGCAGATCTTCCTGATGGACAAACTCATAAAATGCGTCCCGTGTATTATCCAGTTCATCCTTTTTGACCCCCAGGATCTGGTAAATTTCATCCGACCAGAATACATAATTTTTTTCAAGGTCGTGTTCCCAGCTTCCGAGTCGTGCAAGGTGCTGTGTTTCATTCAGGAGGAGAGTCTGATTCTTTAACTTTTCTTCTGATTCCCGTTTCTCATTTATATCAGTCAGGACACCTCTTACCCCGATAAAGCCTGATTCATTAGAGATAACCGTACTCGAAGCATTTACATACCTGTATTCGCCGGATTTCGTCCTTATCCTGTATTCACTCTGTATAGATTTTTTGACAGGAAGAGCCCTGAAATTATTTAATGCAACGGGGCGGTCATCCGGATGAAAAAATTCAGTAAATGTTCTGCCGATAAGCTCATCTGTGGTATACCCGGTTGATTTTTGAACTGCCGAACTTATAAATGTTATTTTTCCTTCACTATCAAGTGCATAGACTATGTCATTCAGGTTTTCAACCAGGTTCCTGTACTGGGTCTCACTCTCCTTCAGATTCTTCTCGGCCAGCCTGCGGGTGGTTATATCGCGAACATAGCCCTCAAAGTATTTAGTGTTTCCCCTGTCGTCTTTCACACTAAAGGCATTGAGCTGTATCCAGATGATTGTGCCGTCCTTTTTCTTCCACTGCACTTCTCTGTCAGAAACAGTCCCCATGGGCTCAAACTCACGAATCAGGTTCTTCCTCTCTTCTTTGCTAGAATAAACATCATCATCTATATTTACATGCTGAAGATCATCGGCAGAATCATAGCCCAATAGTCTTACCAGTGCAGCATTCACTTCCATAAATTTTCCGCCAGCCGTCGACCGGTAAATTCCGACAGGGGCAGAATTAAAAATCGACCGGAATTTCTCTTCCGATTCATAAACTGCATCTTCCATTAGCTTTCGTTCAGTAATATCATGCAGGAACCCTATTACATATTCCTTTCCGTCTATTTCCATTTTAGACAAGCTGATATCAGTAAAAATAAGGTTGGTGTCTACTGAATGGACCCACTCGAACTTCTGCGGTTCACCCGCAAGGGTTAATTCAATCAGCTGAATAGCCAGTTCGGAAGAAAGCCTGTTGCCCGGCTGATATTTGGGGGAGAATTCACCCGGAGTTTTACCTAATATTTTTCTTCTCGGGAGTCTGTAAAGTTTTTCTGCACTTGGATTGCAGTCGATAAATTTATCTTTATCCAGCAGAACAATAGCTTCGGTAGAATTGTTGAAGATACTCCTGAATTTCTTTTCCGTTTCAGAGATCCGTTTTAGATTATTATAATTTGATTTAGTATAATAATAAAGCAGGAGTATTCCTCCGAGCGCAATTGTAAGTCCGAGTATAAGTATATTATTAAGAGTGCTATTTGTTACAGGTTCATAAATTTCTTTGAGGTCCATTTTAGTAACCATGTACCATGGCGTATTCATGATCTGCCTGACATCAGCAAGCACCTCTTCTCCCCGGTAATCTTTTCCACGTACTACACCGCTGCTTCCGGCTATTGCTTTTGCAGCCGGCAGCTGGAAATCGTCTGCAGGCCGTTTTAGAATAGTACCCGGTTTAGAATAAAACTTAAGCGGACTGATATAGCTGATGCTGTCCTGATCGTGAGTGACAACTATTGATTCACCGGATGAGCCATCTACATACCAGGTTGAAATTATATGAAAGAGCAATCTTTCCGGATCGATCTTCATAACGAGCACGGCTGTATCATTTTCTGAGAGGTCAACCGGTATGTAAATATCCATGCACAGTTTTTTCATATAACTATCAAGATAGATATCGGAATTAGTTATTCTGCTCCCCCTTATGGCTGTTTTAATTGAATCGTAATTAACCCCGATTGAGCCCGAGGGGTTAAGATTTATAATAGTTTTGTAATTATTTCCTAGAATAAAGAAATTTGAATAGTCGTGGTTCGCGTAAATTGTAGAAATCGAAGAAGCGATATTGAGGGAATCCTTAGAAGAGCCGGACTCTACACATTTCCGTAATGAATTGCGCAGATTTTTATTATTAAAGAGGAAGGATGCATCCGAATATCTTTCGGAGTACCATTGAGCGATGGCGCTGTATTTAAGTTTTGAAATTGAATGGAGTTCTTTGGATTTTTCATTTAGTTCCCGCGCCATATCTCCCTGGTAAAAATTGAATCCCAGGTAGATAAATAGGAGGATAATACCGAAATAAACGGCAAATAATACACGAATAGACCGGAAGTACTGAAAAATCATCAAATTCCTTCAACAAATGCATTTGTCGCAGATAATGTGCACAATTAGTGCCAAAATCCCATATAAATGCACTATCAAGTGTTTTGTTTTGAATAAGGCAAAAATAAGCAACAAAACCGAAGCAGGGTTAGGATTTCAACCCGATTTATTGCGATAATTGTGCAGATTCCCCCTGCGGAGAAAAAAAAGAAGGAATTAGAGAATAAAATTGTCAATATACTGGAAGCGTACGAACCAGCACCCGGTTTAATTGTCCAAATCTACCAGGTTATGAGTTTTAGGAAAGTGAACCAGTAGACCAGACACTAAAAAACGTGCTATTATAAGCTAATTGAAGAAGATTAAAACTCGGGATACTTAAATATTCATAATAATTAACGTAAAAGAGTAGTTTCTAAAAGGATTTACCCCAAAACTTTCACGAGTACCATTGTCATATCATCATTCACCTCCGCAGAGCCCCGGTAGGCGCGGATGTTTTTCCAAATGTCGTTCAGGATCTCGCTGCTCTGGTGGGATGTGCGGTTTATAAGCAGCTCGGTAAGTTTGTCTTCGCCGAACAGATCCATTTGTTCATTCATTGCTTCAGTTATCCCGTCGGAGAAGAAGGCGAATATCTGTCCTTTATTTAAAACCAGTTCTTCCTCATAAAGAGTTTTTTCGAATATGATGCCTCGTTCAAGCCCGATACCCAGCCCCATTGTTCTGTACTTGTTTATTGTACCATTCTTTGCGGCAAACACGGGCATATGCCCTGCCCTGCAGAACTTCACCTTATTCTCTTTCATATCGAACAGCGCAAGCGTCATTGTTACAAACCAGTTTCGCTCCATTGAATCATATATCCGCCTGTTAATATCGATAAGGATCTCTTTCGGGTTTCTGTCGGGTGTGCAGGCCGACTCTATCATAGTCTGCAGCTTTGTCATATATAACGACGCAGATAAGCCCTTCCCTGAAACATCTCCTACTACAACAAAAAGTCTGTCATTACCTACAGGAATAAGATCAAAGTAGTCGCCTCCTACCTGCTGTGCAGGAATCATTTCTCCCGATATATCAAGTCCCTTGATCGCGGGTATCTTCTTCGGCAGAAGCCCCTGCTGTATTTTCCTTGCAAGATCGAGGTCTCTTTCAATTTTAATTTTTTCCGCTTCGGTTCTGTAAAGCCTTGCGTTCTCTATTGCTACAGCCGACTGGTTTGCAACTGCATAAAGCAGATCAAGATCCTTACCGGCAAATTTTGCCCCGGAGTGCTTAAGTCCAAGCAGCATCATCCCGATCACCTTCTGCTTAATTATCATAGGCACAACGGTATAGATGCCTGCTGCTGTAAGGAGATTGAAGCTTACCGGGAATGCCCTCTGGAAATCCTCTTCTTCTATTACAGGACTTTTAGAGGTCGTGTTCTTTTCTAAAATAACTTTCTGAAGGTTCAGCGCAGGTACTTTCAAATCTTCGTCAGCTATTCCTACGCTCCTTACAAGTCTGAATTCATTTTCCTTTTCTTCATAAAGCATAATACCGAAGGTGTTGATCTTCAGTGATTCAACAAAGGTTGAGGTCATTGTGTCGAGTATGTTTTCCAGTCCCACAACGGTTGTAATATCGTTGCTGAAACTGACCAGTATCCTCTGGTATGCAAACTGTTCGGGATAAAATCTAGATGTAAGAAAATCCTGAAATTTATCTTTGGTTGACTGAAATACCAGGGCAAAGACTATGAAAATAATTCCTGCGATAACTCCTTTATACTCAGTGCCGATGGCTGTACTGATAACCTGTCCCAATACATAGATCACCAGGAAATAAACTGCTGCAATACTTATCGTGGCCGCCCCATATACAATTGCATTCTTAATTACGACGCTTACATCCATCAGCTGGTACCTGAAAATGGAATAGCCGAATGCCACAGGAAGGATGAAAAGAATTATCATCGGCATATAAAATTCAGGTGAATTAAAAATATTATCGGTAATTGCCGGAGCAACGAATACTGTATAGAGAATTACAATAATTGCAAGGAAATAGGATACAAGAATTACCGATATGGGCTTTCTTTCATTAGGAGTTTTCAGGCGGAAATAATTAATAAGGAGGGAAATAAATCCCGCGAGAAAAGCTATACTCAAAGCAATATTAGAAATATTTATAAATTTTTCATAGTGATAATTTCTCAGAGGGGAACCATATACAAACAGAAACCGGTAAATAAATAATCCTATCAGTATAACTGCAGGCAGCAGATACAGGGTATAATTAACCCTTTTCTTCTTTACAAAGTTATATTCACGGGGGAATATCCAGAAGAAATGGAGGATCAGAAACGGAGCATATATTAACCCGCCTGTGTTTAAGAAATCTATTAAGAAAGCCAGCGGAAGAAATTCCCTTATAAAAGGCAGGGATTCATAATTAAAGAGCATCATTAATATTTAATGTTGCCCCGGCGGCGTAGAATACACGCTGTACCCGCCCGTCAGGTCTGGCCATTAATACGATGAAAGCAATAAGCTGCCAGAGAAACCCAAGCAGACTAACTCCGAGGAGGGTAAAGTTTATAAGTTTTTTTACATAAACCTTAGTCTCCAGTAAAGTTCCGTTCTGTTTCTTAACCGTATAAGCTGCATAATTACCGCCTTCTACCCTGTTAAGGATCATCTGTGCCTGGTCGGGGGTATTGATTCTTATTCCGTTTATCGCAATCAGGTAATCACCGTCCCGGATACCGGCATTCCATGTAACCCCGCCCACCTTTACCGTTTCAAACCTGATAGCAAGAGTGTCTGCCTGATTCAAGGGCCTCCAGATACATTCATCATTCGACCTGGGGTTTACAGTAGTGAGAATTAAGATATTTCCCAGCGCAAGGAGAATAAGGAGCAGACTCATCCCGATGATAATTTTCGACCGGTATTTTACCAGGTATTTTTTTACGGGATCCATGAGCTGCTAACTTTAAGATTTATTAAAAGAGCGGGAATTATTTTTCAAAAAATAATTAATTATTTTGCCTTAATCACCATCAGGGTAATATCATCTGACTGGAGAGCGCCGGACGTAAAATTGATCACTTCCTGCCTGATATCCTGAAGGATTTCATCAGAGGATTTATGGGATATTCGTTTTGCTATATTTTCAAGCCGCTCATCTGAAAATTCCTCACCTTTCGTATTCATAGCTTCAGAAACTCCGTCGGTAAACATCACAATTACATCGTTTTTCTGCAGGAAAACCTCCCTGGATTCATAAGGAGTTATTGTCTTCATAACCCCGAGCACCATTCCGCCTATATTCAATTTAATAATTTCCCCGTTCCTTATCAGCAGCGGAGGATTGTGCCCGGCATTCACGTATCTGAATTTCCTTGCATCATCATTCAGTACTCCCCAGAAAAATGTAATAAACTTGCCGTCAGACGTATTTTCACTTACCAGATCATTGATCAGCGCGGTAGCTTCATCGAGTTCCATTCCATGTCTTACTATCGTCTTTAAGAAGGCCTGCAGATTTGCCATAAGAAGTGCGGCCGGTACTCCTTTACCCGAAACATCCGCGATCGACAAACATATACTATTCTTGTCGAGACGAATAAGATCATAATAATCCCCTCCTACCTGCCTGGAGGAAACATTGATCGCAGATATTTCAAAATTATCCAATACAGGTATATTATGCGGAAGAAGATTTTTTTGTATGTCCCTTGCGATATCCAGTTCATCTTCCATCTTTTTCTTCTCAAGCGCTTCCTGGAACAGCCTTTTGTTCTCAAGAGAGATTATAGCAAGGCTCCCTACTGAATAAACATATTCTATGTCTGACTCAGAGTATTCCTGCTTATTTATCCGGTTGCCAAGGAAAATCAGTCCGCGGGTTTCTCCCTGTATCTGCATAGGTACAACCAGCTCAATCTTAAGGCTCTCGAGCTCCCTATACTTACTGGTTATTCCTTCACCTGTTATTGACGATTCAAGCTTCTGTAAATTCCTGTCGGCAATTATTTTGAGGAGTTTTTCATTATCCATTTTCGATTCGAGTACTTCGGGACCGGATTCCTCAAATGTAATGACTGCAAACTTCGAAACAAATAACTGACCTATAACCGAATAAACCAGCAGTCTTGCCACACGAGACGATTCTGAAAACAGTGCAAATTCCTTGCTCAGTTCGAATAACGAATTCAGCCTGTGAAGACGGGAATCAAGTACCCGGTTCACCTTTTTAAGTTCATTTATTACTATGGAATTCTGAATAGCGGTTGATGAGATGTTTAATATTGTTCTTAAAAATTCACGGTCGTCTTCGGAATACATTGTTTTATTCAGCTTTTCACCGAGACATATTATCCCGAGCGCCTTACTTGAGGAGATTACTTTTTCCGAAACGCAAAGTTCACCGAGTCCAAAGTCCGACTTGTTCTCATCGTCTTCAAAAAAATCCTCTGTTATTTCCCTGCTGCTTAATCTGCTTAGCACCTCTGCCGACACTCCTTTAGACGACTTTACTTTGAATGAGCCGTTTACCTTTAGTGCGAACATTCCCTTTGTTGCAAGGAATTTGCCCATGCAGGTAAGAAGTATATTATTTACTATGAAATCGAGGTCTGTGCTTGAGTTTATTATCCGGCTGAATTCTACTAAAGCAGTAAGGTTTCTTCTTACTTTAATATTTTCAGTGTCGTTCATATCTAATGAGAATTGTTTAAATACTTGGTAAGGTAAACTTCATTATATTTTCCAGGGACGGAATTATAGCTGACTTCATCCATCAGCGTTTTCATCAGGTACATACCCAGTCCCCCCACACGGTGCTGCCTGTAGTATTTCTGCAGGTCAGGATCGGGAACATTCTCAGGGTGAAATGAATTCCCATAATCCACTATTATGATGGTCAGTTTATGGTCAGAATATTTCAGCTTTAATAATATTTCACCATCGGGATAAGACTTATAAGCATGCTTCATTATATTTGTGCAGGCTTCATCCACAGCAAGCATTACATCTTCTGTTACTCCAGGTTTCATTCCAACTTCTTCAGCAGCAGATTGAATGAACTCCCGTATAAGCGAAAGATTTTCCGTCCTGCTGGTAATCTTAAGCTTTTTATCTATTTTATTTTTTGTTTTCAACGTTTCCGGTCTCTTTGAATTTACTGATCGCCTCGTCTTCAGATTTAAAGATTTCGTAAAGCAAGGGAAATCCCAGCAGGTCGAAGATGTTGTATACCTTATCGCTCATGCTGGAAAGTTTAATATCTCCTTCATTCTCACGTATCTTTTCGATGTAAGCCATAAATACGCCTAATCCTGCACTACTGATATAATTCAGATCTGTAAAGTTCACCACGATATTATATTTATCGCGGTCAATCAGCTCCGAAAAATTAGTTTCGAGCTGCGGTGCCGTGTGTGCATCAAGATACCCATTAAGATAGATTATACTTACATTTCCTTTATCTTTAATGGTAGTGCTGAACTCTGCCATTCTTTTTCTCCATCCGATTTAATTTTTGATTTCCATTTAAATATCACCAGTGTAATATCGTCATATTGTGAATGACTTTGTGAGAAAACTGTTACCTCCCGGATTACTTTATTTGCTATTTCATCGGGAGATGCTTTCGCATTCTCTACTAAGATTCTTTCGAAATTTTCCACCCCGAAATCCTCCAGCTCGGTATTTTTCGCTTCGGTGATACCGTCTGTATAGAGGACGATCAGGTCTTCATCATCAAGTTTTATTTTTGTTTCATCCAGGGAATTATCAAAATGTTCCGTAAAGTTTAAACCAAGTCCTATGCCGGAAGGACGTAAAGTCTCGGCATTCCCGTTGCGGACGAGAATGACCGGGCAGTGTCCCGCGCGGGAAATAGTCAAAGTTTCTTTTTCCCTATCGATTATACCATAGGCTGCGCTTACAAAGCTGCTCCTGTCGAGTGTACGCTTAAGTATTTTATTGGCGCTGATTAAAATATCCTTCGGTTTGGTTATGATTTTGGAAAGAGATTCAAAGATACCTTTAACCTCAGCCATGATGAATGCAGCTGAAATTCCCTTTCCGGATACATCTGCAATAACAAAACCGAGTTTACTCTCGCTGATCTCAAAGAAATCGTAGTAATCGCCGCCTACTTCGAATGCGGGAATAAAAACGCTCGATATCTCGAGACCCATATATTCAGGATGCCTTGAAGGAAGTATCTTGCGCTGCACCTCACGGGCAACATCAAGCTCTTTCTCCAGTCTTTCTTTCTCTATCGATTCTTTAACCAGCGCGGCATTATCGATGGCAACCGTAGCGTAGTCCGAAAAAGTATTTATAGCGTTAATATCCTCATCATTGAAGATTGAGCTGTTCTTCTTTGCTACAATAAGATAACCCTTCAATTCATTATGTATTTTAAGCGGCGATACGGCGGCGCTAAGATAATTGTCACTAAGTGCAGATATCTTATCAAATTTTTCCAGGGACAGAATTTCCGTTCCGCTTAACGATTTACTCTTAACGCTTTTATAAATAAAATTCGACAATTCCCTTGCGTCGAGATACCCGATATTCTTATGAGCTATCGTTGTAAATTCCTTCTGCTCGCTCCATAATATCCAGGAAGCATCGGCATTACATACCCTGGTAGCAATATCTGTCACGGTTTCCGCAAGGTCATTAAAATCGAGAACCTCGGTGATCAGCTTGCTGAAATACTGAAGGGAGGAAACCTCCTGGGCCTTCCTGTCGTAAGCTTCAGCTGTCGGCAGATGAAAAAGAGTAGTAAAGAACAGCACGCTGAAATAAATGGCTCCGTATATCATAAGGATATTCAGGAATTGGGCCAGTGAAGGGGAAAAGGAGGCCAGCATCTTGTAATGTATATTTTCACCGCTGCTGTTTACGAGGTTTACAATGAACAGCACGGCAATAACTACCGATATTATGAGGAGCGATCTTTTTTCTTTTTTCTGAAGGAAAGCTATCCACGATATCCTCACAGAATTGATCGCTATCAGCAGAATAGAGATGATGAAGAAAGTATTCTTTATAAAAGAGAGATCGGGCAATTTATCAAACGCCGAAGAAAGAGAAGCCAGTATAAAGAAAACAACCATAGTATTGAAGTAAGTATTCAGGTTCCTGTTCTGTTTCAGGAAGAATAATTCTCTGAATGTCAGGAATATATAAGCCAGGAAACTGAGGATAAGGAAAACATAAAAGAAGCTGATTATCCTGAATACCAGTCCCGGCTGTCCCTGGAGGTTATCGAAAAAGAGGTTCAGTATCGAGCCGGAAAAGCTGATCATAAAAAATATTATTGCATTAAGGATCCCGACATTCATCACCATCGAAATCGGGTTGATCTTCTTATACCCCATAAGTTCTATCAAGTAAACGATCAGGGATATAACGGTTAAAGCGACAAGAATTTCGTTTATGATATTGTAGCCGATTGAATCCGCAGGCGGGACAAATATCTTAAAAAAGAATAAAATAACGGCTATCCCCATAAACAGGCGGAACTTCAGGTTATGTGTAAGATTAGCGATCATCATATTCATTTAAGTTATTTTTTCAGGCTAAAATACTACTATAATTTTTCCGTTCAAAGACGGTCTTCAGCCATATATCCTGTGTCAAATTAAGGGAATTCCTGCATTTAGTAAAGAAAAGAGTTATGAACGGGTAATTTGTATGATGGGGACGGCTTTTAGCAGATAAAAAACCGCTGAAATACTGAACAGAAGAGCTATTTACCTATATTTCAACTGAATTGTCTTTTTCCTCTCTTTGTAAGGTATCCTGGTGTATTTCTATCCTTAGCCGCTTCATTTCCTCTCTCATCCTTTCCATTTCTTTCTGCAGCTGTTTCATCTCATTCTTAAACTCATCCTTGTTAAAATACATTAGTGAATCATCGAACATTTTGAACATTGAGGCCATTGAATCGGGTAAAAAATGATTCATTTTACCGTTATACATCAGCGAATCACCTCCGAAAATTCCAATACTCTTAAGAATCGAATCTACATTTGGTATCTGAACTCTTACCGGGGTTCCGGCTGAATCGCTGAATTCATATTTGAAAGAATAACTTTTTTGTCCCTTACCTCCCGGCATATCAATAATGATCGGGGGTACATTCCTGAGTGCTTCTTCAACCTGCTCAGAAATGCTGTCGAAATCGGGGAGCTGTATATCAGGGATATTTATATGTGAAAGATGCACCCTGCACATATTGGAATCGATGAAGACTTTAAAATTTTGATTCCAGGAAGGATCATTTTTCAACCGGGTAAAAGTGCTGTCAAGTTTCAGATTTATTTTCATTTCCCGGAATGATCTGTTGGCTTCCTCCATTCCTTTTTTCATTTCCTCTTTAGCCTTCGCCATTTCCTCTTTGAACTTCTTCTTATCAAAATTATATGGTTCGGAGAAGATTGTATCCGGAGTAAAAAAGATGTAGTTATTGTCCTGATTGTCTTTAACTTTATTGACTATTGTTCTAACATCCGGACTGTTATATGCAAAGTAGCCTGCCGGAACGATCTTATTGAACTGCTCCCTGTTCGCATCTTTTGCAAAGGACATGATATCGGCAACGATGGCCTTATTATAATTCCATAGGTTGGGGTTGATTGCTACAGTGTTTTTATCATTGACAAGCACCTGGGTCTGAATGTCCCCGGCATAAGATTCAAGGATAGAATCAACCTGCCGTTTCTGTGCACTATTAAGTTTGAGTGTAGCAGTAAACTTTTCGAGATTATTTAGCGGGGCATTGCCGCCTGACGTTTTAATCTCAAAGAATTCTTTTCCGCCCTGATCGTATCCAAGTTTCAGATATTGCCCGTTCGATTTATCAAGAGGCAGCTGTTTCGAAAATGCAAAATTAAATACATCTTCATTTGAAAGATCCGAAGCGTAGAACAGGGGTCTGAGATTTTCCTGGTAAAAACCTGCGAGGTTGCTCTTCTGTTCTTCAACCAGTTTGTCTATAACACCCGGATTAAATTTGAGGAAAACCATTAAAACAATTGCAAGGGTGCTGAAACTGACAGCCGGTATCCATTTGCGGAACCTGTCATAAAAGCCGCCTTTATTGTTAAGTCCGGCAGCCAGCCTTGTTTCAAAATATGGTGCCTCGGGAAGTCTTTTAACGGATGAAACAGTCAATTGTTTAATCCGTTTTAATTCCTGCAGCTTGTTCTGCAGCTCCTTTGAAAACTTTATTTTTTCTTCTAATTCCTTAACTTCTCCGGCAGATAATTCACCGTCGAGATAAGCAGATAATATTTCATGTTTTGTATTAAATTTTCTCATGACATCAGCTCCTCTTCATAGGGCCTAAGGATATCTCTCAATCCCTCCCTTGCTCTGAAGATCCTCGATTTCACAGTACCGATCTCACACTGGACAGTCTCGGCAATCTCCTGGTAGCTCATTCCTTCAATATCTTTTAAAAGCAGCGGAACTCTTAATTTCTCCGGCAGTTTGCCTATAGCTTTATGAACTATGGTGGAAATATCATTACTTTCAGGGGTAACAGTATCCTCTGTTTTACCTTCGGCTTCTTTAATCGGTGTAAAAATATTTCTTATTTTAATCTTTCTCATATAGTCTTTGCACTTATTCACCGTTATCCGGTAGAGCCAGGTGGTGAATTGTGATTCAAACCTGAAATTGTTCAGATTCCTGTAAACCGTTAAAAAAACGTCCTGGGCAATGTCATCCACGGAATTGGAATTGTTCATAGTCAGGTAGATTATGTTTCTGACCTTTTCCTTATGTCTCTGAACAAGAACAGCAAACGCGGATTCATCACCGTCGATAAAACGTTTTACTAAAGAGAAATCGTCGTCCAGGTTTAGTATTTGAGCGTTCTGCAAATCTTTCTTTGTATTTTTCGTATCCATCTTTTTAGACGTAAAATTTGAGTACAGGTTCCGTAAAATTATTCAATAAAAACGTAATAAATAACCTAAAAAATAATCTTTTGCCGGATATGGCTAAACTTGCTTTGTTACTCCTATTAACTTAAATTTAATGGAAAAAATTTTAGGAGTTGTTTAATGAAAACTAAAGTCAATGAAAGGTACGAAGCCGTCATCATAGAGTTAAAGGGAAATGTGATGGGCGGTGAAGATACTAAAGAATTCAACGATTTGCTCCATAAACTGATTGACGAGGGAAAGAAAAATATAGTAGTTGACCTTTCTGATGTTAAATTCATGAACAGCTCAGGACTTGGAATGATGATCGGAGGGTTAACAACTATGAAAAAAGCAGGCGGAAACCTGAAACTGGCTCGTGTAACCGAGAAAATTGAGAGTCTGCTGATTATCACCAAGCTCATCACTATCTTTGAATTTTACGATAATGTAGATGATGCAATAAAAAGTTTTTCAAATTAATTTCTTCATAGAAGCAGTTTTATGTAGTTTTAAACTCCGGATTTTATTCGGAGTTTTTATTTTGAGAATTTTAATAAAGAGTGTTAAATGCGAGTAACTGTTCTAGTCGGAAGTCAGTGGGGAGACGAGGGAAAAGGTAAGATTGTTGATATTCTGAGTGAAAATTATGATATAGTAACCCGTTACCAGGGGGGAGCAAACGCCGGTCATACTGTTACAATCGGCGAAAAACAATATATCCTTCACCTGATCCCTTCAGGCATCCTGAGAGAAAATGTAATCTGTGTTATCGGCAATGGTGTTGTGATAGATCCGAACGCCCTGCTTGACGAGATTGAACTTCTCCGCAAAAACGGGATAAACGTAGACGGCAGGCTGTTTATTAGTCATAATGCACACCTCATTATGCCTTACCATAAGCTCCTTGATAATATCAGTGAGAATAACGGAAACAAAATAGGGACAACCGGAAGAGGCATTGGTCCTTGCTACATCGACAAATATGCACGCAAAGGGATCAAAATAGTTGATTTGCTCAACAAGCAAGTGCTTGAAGAAAAAATACGCGAAAACCTGAAAGAGAAAAATAACCTGCTGAAGAAGATCTACGATCATGAGGAACTCGACGTAGAAGAAATTATTAAAGAGTATGTGGAATTTGATAAGATAATAGATAAGTATGTGAAGGATGTGCCTGCATACCTTAATCATGCTATTGCGGAAGGGAAATCAATCCTTCTTGAAGGCGCTCAGGGAGCACTCCTTGACGTCGATCATGGCACCTATCCTTATGTTACCTCATCAAGTCCTACTTCCGGCGGCGCCTGCACGGGGACGGGAATTCCGCCCACTAAGATAAATCTTGTATTCGGAATCGTTAAAGCTTATACAACAAGAGTCGGATTCGGACCTTTCCCCACCGAACTTGAAGATGAGACCGGTGAAAGCCTTAGAAAGATCGGCGCTGAGTACGGGGCAACAACTGGCAGACCGAGGAGATGCGGCTGGTTTGATGCTTTCCTCGTTAAATATTCTGCCATGGTTAACGGGATAGAAGAAGCTGCAATTACAAAGCTCGATGTGCTGGGTTCATTCAGCGAGATAAAGATTTGCACCGGCTATGAACTGGACGGAAAAATGTTAAAATCATACCCTACTGATGTTCAGAGATTATCACGGGTTAAACCCTGTTATAAAACTTTTAAGGGATGGAATTCAGATATCTCAAAATGCCGCTCATATTCCGACCTGCCTTCCGAAGCAAAGGAATATCTTGAGTTTATCGCAAATCATACGGGAATAAAAATTACCATTGTCTCGGTAGGACCTAAAAGGACTCAGACTTTTTTCATCGCATAGGAATCAGGTATTCCGGGCTATTAACCGAAATTATGACTGGATTTTTTACCCTTAAAAGTGCGATAATTGGCTTTGTTTTTTAATAATTCCGGGTAAACCAACCCATGAAAATGTCCGGCGGACCGGCTTCCTTAAATATAAAAATCAGCCTCATTGTTGTAGCTTTCCTGATAGCTGTCGGCACATTGTATTATACTCAGGATCTTGTGAAAGTGCTGCAGGAAAGGGAAAGAACTATTGTTGAGCTTTATGCTAAGGGGATAGAGTACGTAGCGAATACTTCCGAGCCAAATGCAGATATTACATTTCTTTTTGATAATATACTGAAGCCTATAGACTTTCCGCTGATATCAACCGGTCCCGATAACATAGTAAAAATTGATAACATTCACGACATCAAGGATGTCAGGAATATAAAATACGATACTACCCTGAACAGAGATGAACTCGAGACTTTCTTCAATCAGCGGGTAAGGGAAATGGACGATTCCCATAAACCGATTCTTGTTACATATGAGGATTCGCTGATCCTTCAGAAAATACACTACGGCGATTCGGACCTGATTAACCGGCTAAGACTTTATCCTTACTTCCAGATAATTATAGCAGTGTTATTCATTGTAATTGGCTATGTTGGCTTCAGCAGCATCAAACGGAGCGAACAGAGTAATATATGGGTCGGAATGGCAAAGGAGACAGCACATCAGTTCGGTACGCCTATCTCCAGCCTTATGGGCTGGCTTGAAATGCTGAAGATTAATTACCAGGACCCGGATAAGGTTATCGACATTGCCGATGAAATCGGGAGTGATGTTGAAAAGCTTAATAAAATAACTTACAGGTTCTCTAAGATCGGTTCTACTCCTGAAATAAAACCGAGGAATGTTTACACAGAAGTAAAGAAAATTACCGACTATTTCCAGAGACGGCTGCCTAATGGAAAAAGCGTTGAACTGACCATAAATGGGGATAAAGAACTTTGTGCTGAAATGAATTCAGAACTTTTCGGATGGGTTATTGAAAATCTTGTCAAAAACTCTCTAGATGCCATTGATCATAAAGCAGGAGTAATAAGTATAACCATTTCCGGCTCTAAGGGTGATGTTGAAGTCTGTGTTTTTGACAATGGGAAAGGGATAGAATACAAACGCAGAAAAGATGTATTTCGTCCGGGCTATAGTACTAAAAGAAGAGGATGGGGACTCGGGCTGAGCCTTTCAAAAAGGATTATTGAAGGCTACCATGGGGGAAAAATCTATGTTAAGAATTCATCACCGGGAGAAGGGACAACGATAGCTATTCTTCTGAACAGGTGTTAGCTCATTTCCAGCATTCTTTCTATTGGCCTCAATGCAGCTTTCATCAAATTACTATCCAGCAGAACTTCGGGCTTTTTATTCTTCATACAGAGATATAATTTCTCCATGGTGTTCAGCTTCATGTAGGGACATTCGTTACAGCTGCAGTTTGCCTCGGGCGGAGCGGCAATCAATGTTTTACCCGGAACCAGCTTCTTCATCTGGTGAAGGATTCCTGATTCTGTTGCAACAATGAATTCATCCGCAGGTTCTTCCTGTACATATTTTAATAATTTACTTGTTGAACCTATAAAGTCTGCATGGTTTAATACAATCTCCTCGCATTCCGGGTGCGCAATGATTTTCGCCTGCGGGTGCTCAAGTTTTAGATCAATCAATTTTCTTTCACTGAATGTTTCGTGTACAATACAGGATCCGTCCCATAGAAGCATTTCCCGGCCGGTCTTTTTGATTAAATATCTGCCGAGATTTCTATCGGGAGCAAAAAGTATTGGTTTTTCACGTGGGATCTGGTTGATGATCTTTTCTGCATTGCTTGATGTACATATGATATCACTTAGCGCCTTTACTTCAGCAGTGCAGTTTATATAAGTAATGGAAATATGATCCGGATGCTGCTCACGGAAGGCCTTAAATAGCGAGGCCGGACAACTGTCGGCAAGCGAACATCCTGCCTCAAGATCGGGAAGCAGCACAAGTTTATCAGGATTAAGTATCTTCGCAGTCTCAGCCATAAAATGAACACCGGCAAAAACAATAACGTCGGCTTTAGTCGATTTAGCCTTTCTCGCGAGGTCAAGACTGTCCCCCACAAAATCAGCTATATCCTGAATTTCCGATTCCTGGTAATAATGAGCAAGTATAACAGCATTCAAATCTTTACGGAGTTTATTGATCTCTTCTTCAAGGTCCAGATCAACAAGTCCTGTCTGCTCTAACATATATCTAATTCCTTTTTGAGTATCAAAATAATAAGTATCTCTGGATATTATCTTATTATGAGATTAAGATGTTTGAAAATATGCAAAAACCGGACTTTATCAAATGGCATAGTACTTGACCTATACATATCGAAGTAGTTCATAGTTTAAGCATAACACCCTTCCAATTTAAACTGCCGGATTTGCGATAAATTTCCGGCAGTTCCTTTTTTAAAGAGCCTTTCCAAAACTTCCTGTAAAAATGTAATCTTGTATAGTAAAACTTACTGCAAAATAACCGCAGGCTAAAGTTTCTGACGATTTTGGCGTATTTCCCGATGGCATATAACTTGAACCATTAGACACGAAAATAGAAAATAGTTTTTTGCATAGTACCCCCTCCATAAATGACACACGAACTGTCGGATTTTCACCCTCAAAGATCCGACAGTTTCTCCTTTAAAGCGAACCTGAACTTTTAATCAAAAAATTTCTTTGCTCTTTCGAAGGCATAAAGTATGTCTCGCTTCCCTGCCTCTACATCAAGCAGTATTTTACCGAGATCAGACAGCAGTACAAAGTTTATCTTTCCGTTACGGTTCTTTTTATCGGAAAGCATTACCTGGTATATGTCTTCAAAATCAAAATCATTCAGGATATTTTTAAGACTGAATTTTCCCGGCAGTTCCAGGTATTTAAGCAGTTTTTTTCTGGAGAGCACGCCGATCTTATTCGAGAGGAAGAGCTCGGCAACAATTCCATAAATAACACAGTGGCCATGCCTTATCTTGAAACCCGAAGCGGATTCGATTCCGTGTGCGTAAGTATGACCGAAATTCAGGATTTTCCTGAGGCCGTTTTCTCTTTCATCGGTAGAAACCACACCGGCTTTGATTGCTGCACACCTTATAATTATTTCATCAGTAATTCTTTCTTCTTTTTTAAGAATGTCGGCGAAATTTTCGTTTACCAGGTTGTACAGATCCGGGGATGAGATGTATGCATACTTAATTACCTCACCCATACCGGCAATATATTCTTTGCGCGGAAGAGTTCTGAGAAATTCAGAATCTATCAGCACCATATCAGGATGGTAAAAAGCACCGATTATATTTTTATACCCGTTAAAATTTATTGCGGTCTTACCGCCGATTGAACTGTCAACTGCAGAGAGAAGAGTTGTGGGGATATGAATAAGCTGGAGTCCCCTCATATATGTCGCTGCAGAATACCCGGCAAGGTCGCCTGTAACTCCCCCGCCGATCGAGATAAGCAGTGTATCCCTGCCGAAGTTGTTTTTAATGAGAGTATCATAAATCTTTTTCAGCTGGTCCTGCGACTTTGAATTCTCACCCGGCTTTAATTCATAGTACAATATCTTTTTATGCCTGCCGATCGCTCTTTTAATATTTTTGATATGATGCCTGGCAACATTACGATCAACTACTATGAAATAGTTTTTAAACCGTCCGTACTTTTTTATTTGAGGTTTAAGGTGATCCAGTATCCCTCTGCCGGCAAAAACCGGGTAAGTCGAATCAGATACTTCAACATTTATTTTTTTCAAAGAATTATTCCTGAATTTTTAATTTGAAGATATTATCCTTGCTATTGTGTCAACAGTCTTACCAACCGGAATATTGTCGGTTAAAATTATGTGATCCGATAAAAGATAGAACTTTTCTCTCTCATTCAAAAGCTTATTTATTAATTCCATCAGTTCTTCTCTTGTTTCTGGAAAGCCGCCGTTCATATGCAGCGCCGGACGGTCACGCTTATATTTTAACCTTCTGTATATAGATTCTCTGGAGGCTTTCAGATAAAAAGTTCTGCCGGTCTTTTTTAAGAAGCTCAGGTTTTCTTCACTCGCCATAGTTCCGCCGCCGAGAGAGATGATAACTTTTTGTTCTGAAGAAACTTTCAGGAGTACTTCTCTTTCGACTTTCCTGAAATAATCCTCCCCCATCGATTCGAAAATCTCCCTTACTTTTTTCCCTTCAATTTTTTCTATCTCGCGGTCCAGGTCATAAAAATTCCAGCCGAGTGTATTCCCGAGTATCGGACCTATTGTGCTCTTGCCGGCACCCATGAACCCGGCAAGATAAATAACGTTACCTTTCATAGGTTACAAACTTAATAAAAATATTTTGAATGCATTGGAAATATTTATTCTATGCGGTCTCATTTATTGCCGATTTGGCGGCTGCCCGGTAGTTACTCAGCTGTCATCGGCTGAAGTAGAATGGTTAGAAGAAGTATGAAACTCCGAGGATGAATGTAACGCCGTCCACATTTATTTTGGAATCAAAAGTCCTTTGCGCAAGCAGGATCTTCTCATTATTATAATTTACTTCAAGCTTGTTGTATTCACTCTTGACTTTAAACTGCGGATCTCTGAATTTCATTTCGGAATGAATGGAGATATCATCACGAACAAGGTAGTCCATAGAAACTGCGACTTGTATTCCGTAAGCAAAATCCCTGCTTACATTTGATACTGAGGCATCACCGAACTCCCTGATATGTTCTCCGTAATAATAACCGGCGCCTCCTCCAATAAGGAACTTGAACTTCTCTGTTGAGAAAGGAAGGATATAATACCCTGAAACCTCAATGGGAATAAGGAGAAATCCGTCGTTCACATTAATTGTTACGGTTGAATTTCCTGCGAAAGCTGTAAGGTTAGGACCAGGAGCGGTTGTCTTCATATATTCGGTCCCTATTCCGAGAATGATATCGTCAGTTATTTTATAACGGATATCCAGTGCGGGGTCAAATATATCTGAGATGCCGAATGCATTATTCCTCAGGACCGGATCAGAGGAATTGGGATTAAGAAATATCCTTGCACTTGTTGTATAGACAGCATTAATACCGATGCTGAAATGCTTATCACCGAATTGTGCATTCACTACAATTGTCGAGAGAAAAAACATTATCGGAAGATATTTTAATAGCATTTATGATAACCTGTTCTGAATCAGGTATAATTTCTGTAAATAGTTTTAAAAAACAAAACCCCTGTCTGACACATCAACCGGTCAGCCAGGGGTTAAATTAAAATATTCGGATGAAATTTACTGTCCGAAAAACTGGTTCCTGTTATCAACAATATCAGCTTTTTTCTTGAGCTCCTGGATCCATTGTGTAAGAACAGTGTTTTGTTTCTGCCTGATCAGCTTGTCCCTGATCGTATTTCTCTGTATTTCGTAAGCAGAAGAATCGAAAGGAGTTCTCTGGGTTACCTTAATCAGGAAGTATCCCCTGTAGCCGCGTACCGGGTCGGTAACTTTATTTACATCTGCCTTGAGAGCTGTTTCGATGAAAGCCCAGTCCTTGCCGATGCCCGGAACTACTCCCGAAGGGGTGAAATCTTTAGCCTGATTGTATGTAACCTTTGGATTAATGGTAGTCGCTTTGCTTAAATCGCCATTCACTTTGCTCTTTATTTCTTCGGTAAGCTGCCTGGCTTTGGCATATTGTTTTTCACGAATTACCTGGGGCTTAATCATGGTCTTCACTTCATCGAACGGTTTAACGCCTTCATTGGTAACTTCAGAAACCATCGCGACAGCATAACCCTGACTTAATCTGAAAGGTTCGCTAATAGCATTCAAATCATTATTAAAAGCAAAATCAACTATATTTTTATTCTGACCCAGCCCGGGAACAGAAGCTGCGTCTTCTGTAAAAGCTCCCGATTCCTGAACACTATAGTTCATCAGTTTAGCTTCACTCTCAAAACCGTTCTTCTTTGCTATGAAAGAAAAATCCTGTGCGGATGACTGAAGCAGATCCTTGGTAGTAGCAGACACATCCAGGGGATTAGCTATTTTTTCGACGATATATTTTTTATCGGATTTATCCGTCACCTTGATGATATGAAATCCAAACTGTGTCTCAACCGGTTCCTGCACAACACCGACCTTTGCATTCAGTGCTACATTTTCAAATTCCGGTACCATCATACCCTTGGCGAACCATCCGAGATCGCCTCCTTTTGATGCACTTCCGGGATCACGGGAATATTCCTCGGCCAGTTTGCTGAAATCAGCTCCGTTCTTTAACCGGTCGTATAATTTCATTGCTTCTTCTTTATTGCTCTTAGAGTTCCCGTACTGGTTTATTAATATATGGGAAGCACGTACCTCGGGTTTATCAGACTGAATGGTGCCGATGAGATGGTATAAAGTATACCCTTCGGGACCAGCAACCGGCCCGATAAGCTTTCCCTTCGGTGCATTCTCAATCTTTCCGGTAATGTCTTTAGGGAACTGCGACATCATCATAGTATCAACTGTTACCTTAGATGAGCCGTAATCCTCTGCAACTGTCCGGAAACTTGATGTATCCTGTCCGAATTTTTCAGCAACAATTTCAAGATTTCTTTTTGAGAAAGTTGAGTCTTCTGAAGAAGCTTTGAAAGGAAACATTACATACTTAACTTTTCTCTGCGCTTCAACACTATATTTGTCCAGATTATCATTGTAATAGTTTTTCATGTCCTCGTCAGTCACAGAAATCGTGGAATCAGGAAACAGGAACAGCGGGGCCAGAACATAGTCGGCGCTTATCTTTGTATTCTGATCAATGAAATTTCGTTTCAGTTCATCTTCGCTTACGGTGACTGAAGCAAACACCAGGCTTTGAAGTTTTTCATTAAGCCTTGTTTGTCTTACACCTTCTTCAGCCTGTATCAGCACATCCTTATTCCGCGGATCGAACAGGGCTGACTCATAGAGCTGCCTGTTGAACTTGCCGGTTGAATCAATAAAATTCTGTTTAAGGAAATCGGGAGGATTATCACCGAGAATAATATCTTTAATTTCCTGGTCGGAAACATTGATACCGTATTTATTAATTTCCTTTTTAAGAAGGATCTGTGTAACAAGTGCATCCCATACCTGGTTTCTGAGCTGCAAAGTCTGATCTTCAGTCAAATCCTGACCATTCTGTTTTGTCATTTGTTCTCTTTGCTTCTCAAGTACATTATTAAAATCCTGGTAAGAAATTTCTTCTCCGTCTACTTTCCCGATATAGTTAGCTCTTCCGCCAAGTGCCTGGAGAACATTGGAATCGGACATAACCATAAATAGAACAAATAGAGCACCTACGGAAATAATAAAAGCAGGGGCCAAACTCCGCATTTTCGCCATCATTGGCATAATCTAATTTTCTCCCGTCTGAAAAAAATTTATAAATAAGTCGTCTAAAATAGAGACATAGGTCAAAAAAAGCAATGAAAATCAAAGTAAATATTATGCCTTAAAATTAGCCTTATTATTTATGCCGTCAGGCAAATCCGGAAAATTGTGACAAAAGAGACGCAGGTAACATGCAGCAGGTTTCTTTTTACTTATTTTGCAGCGGTTTAAGGAAAATTGACTTTAATCAAACCCGAATATATATTTCAATATAAATTAACTTTTCCCGAAAGAGGCAAAATATGCAAGAAAAAATCGATTTCTTAAAATATGTACCAATCTTTTCCGAACTTGAAGAGAGCACACTTGAACAGATCTCCCGTCTGGGGATCAGGAAATCATTCAGTAAGGACTCGGTAGTACTTTTTGAACACGAGACAGGTTCTGCATTATTTGTAATTATTAAAGGTAAAGTTAAAGTTTCAAGGGTGAGCGATGACGGAAAAGAGGTAATTCTTACAATATTAAATGAATCGGACTTCTTTGGCGAAATGGCAATCCTCGACGGAATGAGTCGTTCAGCAAATGTTACCGCAATGGAAGATTCCGAATTATTTATAGTGCAGAGAAGTGAATTCATCGAAATGCTTCACAGTCATCCTGAAATATCAATCGCCCTGCTCCAGGAGTTGACCAACAGGCTTAGGTCCGCGGATATGAAAATCAAATCCCTCTCATTGAAGGATGCTGAGGGAAAAGTAGCGACCGTCATTCTTCAGATAGCAGATGATGTAGGAAAAATTAAACAGGGCACAGTCGAAATTGAAAAACTCCCCTACCAGCATGACCTCGCAAATATGGCTGGAACATCACGGGAGACTATCTCCCGGACTCTTCATTCCTTTGCGAAAAAAGGAATGGTAGAGCTTGACGGTTCAAAACTTCGTATATTAGACTATGAAAAATTTAAAGAAATGTATAGTTGATTGATTTAATGCGTTCTAAAGTTGATTTACATTCACATACTAATTATTCGGATGGGTTTAATTCTCCAAAAGATCTGATTGATAAGGCCAGAAGTAAAGGTATTGATATACTGAGCATAACTGACCACGATAACCTTGCCGGTATTGCAGAAGCAGAAAAATATGGCAGGGAAGTCGGAGTTGAAATTATTGCGGGGGTGGAGATCAGTTCAGATATAATGGACCGGGAAATTCACATCCTTGGCTATTTTGTGGAACCGGGAAACCCGGAACTTGAGCGTTACCTTGAGTTCTTCAGGGCGGAAAGGCTAAAACGTGCCGACAGGATAGTTAATAAGCTTAATACGCTTGGTATTTCCCTTAAACTGGATGATGTACTTAAAATTTCCAAAAATTCCGCAGTAGGCCGGCCTCATATTGCACAGGCAATGCTTGAAGGCGGATTTACTAATTCCTACTTTGAAGCTTTTAATAAATTTATCGGTAACGGGTGTATTGCCTATGAAAAGAAAGTACACGTCTCGCCGAGAAGCGCATTTAAGATAATTTCTGATTCTGGCGGATTGTCGTTTATAGCTCATCCCGGAGTGATGCCCGAAAATATTCTGAAGGAATTAATTGAATCGGGGGTCGACGGTATTGAAGTAATTCACCCTTCCCATAATCCGCAGCTTGTTAAGTTTTACAGGGGAATAGTTAATGAATACTTCCTGCTGGAGTCAGGCGGATCGGATTTTCATGGCGGCAGACGGGAAGACGAAAATAACCTGGGGAAATTCTTTGTAACACCATCTGTTGTTGAAGCCATGAGACAGAGACTCCTCAGAAACACTGCATAAAAAAATGAATATCATTCAGGGAAATCCCGTAGAAAAAAATTTTAAATTTGCCATTGTTGTAAGCCGGTTTAATGAATTTATAACCGACAGGCTGCTTGATGGAGCAAAAAACTGTTTCAGTAAACAGGGATATGATGAGAATCAAATTGATGTAATCAAGGTACCCGGAGCATTTGAAATTCCCGTTACTGCTTCTCACCTTGCTTCATTAAATAAATATTCGGCAATTATTTGCCTTGGAGCGGTTATCAGGGGGGCAACCCCGCATTTTGATTATGTCTCCATGGGTGTAACAAATGGAGTTTCGCGGGTTTCTCTCGACTATAGGATACCGGTTATTTTCGGTGTGCTGACTACTAATACAATTGAACAGGCAATGGAACGAAGCGGCGGCAAAGCAGGCAATAAAGGGTGGGACTCAGCATTGACTGCAATTGAAATGGCAGATTTGCTGACTAATAAACTAAAGTGACCTGTTCCTGTAATCTCAGCGGCGGAAGAATAATATTGGACATATTCCTGCTAACTTATTTAATCTTAAACAGATAAGAATTTTCACCTTTCAGAAAAATGGAAAAGTATTATTTTTATTATCTGAATTTTTAATACTAAATCATTCTTTATTCCCAAAATTCCCGGGGACATAAATGAAACTTCGAATTTTATTATTTTTCTTAACAGGCATTCCTCTGCTGAACGCACAGCAGACTTACAACTGGCAGAATTATACTGATATGAAAAATATCAGTGCATTCCGGGCTTCAGAAAACGGCCTCTGGGCTGCTTCAGGCGGAGGAGGGTTCTTTTTCGATGCCGGCACAGGTACATTTCTGAAGCTTCATAAAAATGATGGACTCATCGGCTCTTCGTTAAACGCAGTCGCAATAGATAACCAGGGAAAGATTTGGTTTGGAGGAGAGGAAGGCGCTATAGATGTTTATGTTCCCGGCACGAAGCAGGTAAAAACAATCCTTGATATTTACAATGATACGGAACAGTCCAATCGAAGTATCAACAATCTTGAATCTTCGGGCGATACGATTTATGCCTGTACTGATTTCGGACTTTCCCTTTTAGATTCCCGCACCTACCTGTTCTATGATACTTTCTTTAAATACGGAAACTTCCAGCCCTATATCAAGGTTAACAGTTCGCTTAAAGCCGGAAGGATCTACCTGGCAACAAGCGCAGGTGTTGCTATACAGAAGGAAGGGGCTGAAAACCTTTCGGCACCGGAATCATGGGATACTTATACAGTGGAGAATGGACTTCCATCCAATAATATAAACAGAATTATAAAAATTAACGGGTCTGTAATTGCCGCTTCCGATAAAGGAATATCAATCCTCAACGGAACATCCTGGTCCCCTTACTTGCCCCAGTTCAACAATAATGCTGTCAGTGACCTTCTGCTTAGAGCCGATTCACTATTTATAGCCGTCGGGAAGAGAATCTTTGTTTCTGTAAATAACAGTGTCTCGATATTTGATTCTTCGAATTTCAATATTTCGCGCCTCGGTTATTCGAACGCACTGGGACTTGTTGCAGCAACAACTAACGGAATACTTGAACTGAAGAACCGGGACTATATTTATCCCAACGGGCCGCAGGCAAACCAATTCCCTGAATTATCGGTCGATGATCAGGGAAATCTCTGGTCCGCAAGCGGAAAAGATAGAACCGGAGTGGGATTTTATAAATATGATGGAAATACATGGACAAATTATAATAAGGCAAATACACCTGAATTGTTGACAAATGCGTTTAACTTTACAAATGCATCGTTGGGAGATGCTGTCTATTTTGGCAGCTGGGGCGGCGGTTTTATTAAGATTCGGAATGGAAATATACAGAGCTTTACCGCTCAGAATACTCCCCTTGTTGGTGATCCGGAGAATACGAATTTCCTTTTAATTTCAGGCTTCTCAAAGGATTCAAAAGGAAACTTGTGGATACTGAACTACTGGCCCGGTGATGGAAAATCTTTAAGCATGCTTACACCCGACAGCACCTGGTACCTGTATTATAATCCTGCAGAATTGGGACAGACTTATGATCAGCATTACTCATTAGCTATTGATGCTTACGATACAAAATGGTACTCAATCCGGAACACTGATAGACTGGGTCTCTTTTATTTTAATGAAAATGGTACTTATTCGGATTCCTCTGACAACAAATTCGGTTATCTTACAAGCGATGACGGACTTAATAGTAATTTTATATACTCTGTGGTTGAGGATAATAGAGGCGATATCTGGGTGGGAACAAGTCTGGGGGTAAATATAATAAGCAACAATGGCGCAGTTCTGAGTACAGGAAGCCAGTTGAGAATTACGTCGGTGTTTGCTTTGAGACAGCAGACAATAAACGCAATTGCAGTTGATCCTCTTAATAATAAGTGGATAGGGACTAATCAGGGTCTGCTTCTTGTGAATTCCGACGGTTCAAGCCTTCTCGCTACTTATAACACAAGCAACAGCGCTCTGCCCTCCGATCAGATAAGAAGTCTTGCCGTTGATCCGGGTGCGGGAAAGGTATATGTTGGAACAGATCAGGGATTAACTTCATTCGACACACCGGCTGTTAGACCAAGGGATTCATTCTCGGAATTATTTCTTTATCCGAACCCTTTTATCGTTAATGACGGTGAAAAACAATTGACCATTGACGGACTTATTAAGGATACCGATATCAAGGTTCTTAATATCGAAGGAAGACTTATAAACGAGTTTTCTTCACCCGGGGGACGAATTGCTTTTTGGGACGGCAAGGACCAGAATGGGAAGTTTGTAGCAAGCGGTATTTACCTGATAGTCGCATATGACAAAGAAGGTAATAACGTAACAACCAGTAAAATTGCTGTTCTGCATAAATGATAAAATTCCGGAATAATAGTTTTCAGTCCCGATGTTAGACCTCATCAATGTCTCGCTTCAATTCGGCGGGAAATATTTATTCAGAGATGTAAACCTGAAAATAAATTCGGGTGATAAAATATCCCTGGTGGGGGCAAACGGTACAGGCAAATCTTCCCTTCTAAAAATTATAAATGGAGACCTTCAGCCGGAATCAGGGAAAATTCAGCGGCAGAAAAGAATGAGTACAGGTTATCTTCCTCAGGAGAATGTAACCCATAGCGGTAGTACGCTGCTTGAAGAAGCCAAATCGGCTTTAACCGATATAGTATCCCTGCAGGAAAAAGAAGAAGAACTGACAAATAAGCTCTCCGCAGCGTCTTTGAGTGATGAAGAAAGAGACGATCTTGTTCATCAGCTAGGGGAAGTGCATATGAGACTGGAGGAACTTGATTCTTACAGTGCAGAATCAAGGGTTGAGAAAATTCTCACCGGACTCGGGTTTGAGGAAAAAGATTTCCCAAGACTCACAGACGAATTCTCCGGGGGCTGGCAGATGAGGATTGCCCTTGCAAAAATTCTTATACAGCAGAATGATCTTCTGCTGATGGATGAACCTACTAATCATCTCGACCTTGATTCACTCGAGTGGCTTATTGGATTTTTAAGATCCTATAAGGGATCTCTGCTTATAGTCTCACACGATAAACACTTCATAAACCAGGTTACAGGTAAAACTCTCGAGATATACCTCGGTAAGTTCAATACCTATAATGGAAATTATGATGACTATCTGAACTATAAAGAGGAAAGAGATAAACTGACTGAAAACCAGTTCGCCCTTCAGCAGAAAAAGATTAAAGAAACAGAAAGATTTATCGAGAGGTTCCGCTATAAGTCTACCAAGGCCCGTCAGGTACAAAGCAGAATAAAGCAGCTTGAAAAAATGGAACTTATCGAACTGCCTGATACCGGTGATGATATTTATATTAAATTCCCTGAACCGCCCTCAAGCGGGAAAGTAAACCTGGAATTAAGAAATGTTACAAAATCGTTCGGGACTAACACAGTCATTAAGGATATAGACTTTTTAGTAAACCGGGGTGATAAGGTTGCTTTTGTGGGTCCTAATGGTGCCGGGAAAACAACTTTGTCCAGGATAATTGCCGGGGTTCTCAATTTTGACAGTGGTGAACGGATCCCGGGTCACAATACAATAATATCATATTATGCACAGGACGTGGCGGATAATCTGAATCCCGGCCTCGATATAATTGAGACGCTGGAAGGTATTGCTGAAGAGAAAACTATAGGCCAGCTTCGTTCTCTTCTCGGTTCTTTTCTGTTTACCGGCGATGATGTGTTTAAAAAGTAGGGGTGTTGTCGGGCGGAGAAAAGAGCCGGGTTGCACTCGCGAAAATACTTCTTACCAAATCCAATTTTATAATCCTTGATGAGCCTACCAACCATCTCGATATTTCCTCAAAGAAGGTTCTGCAGAAAGCCCTTGCTGATTTTAAGGGCTCATTAATTCTCGTCTCTCACGATATTGATTTCCTTGAACCTGTAGTAAATAAAGTAGTAGAGATCAGGAAAGGAAGAATCAGGAATTTCGAAGGCGGAATAGAATATTATATGAGAAAACGGGAAATGGACGGGGAATCTGAAAAAGGAGGAGAAACATCTGTCTACAATGAGGCGGCCGCACGTAAAAATCAGAAGCGCATTGAGGCAGAACAAAGACAGAAAAAATATACTGCAACAAAAGATCTGCTCAAAAGAATAGATGCTCTGGAGAGAAGGATATCTGAACTGGAGGAAAAGGAAAAAAGACTGGAGAAAGAATTGACTCTTCCCGAAACTTATTCAAATCCGGAAATTGCAAGAGAGAAAAATCTTGAGTTCCAGAACGCAAAGAAAAACCTTGAACAGGTACTTGCTGAATGGGAGAAGGCTTCTGACGAACTAAATCGGATAGAAAAACAATTCAATTAAATCTTTAGATTCAAAAATTCTTCAGCAAGAGGGATCCCTCCGTATAATGCAGCATCATCTCCTAATTTTGTCGGAAGTATTTTTAAGCCTTTTGAGGATGATGGGAGTGCATTATCTTTAAATGATTCTTTTATAAGGGGGATCATAAACTTATCCAGTGCTTCTATTACCCCGCCGCCCAGTATTATTAAATCGAGATTGAGCAGGTTGGTGATATCCGCAAGCACCCGTCCGATCGTTTTGCAGGCTTTTGTCAGGTGTTTTACTGCAAGTTTATCATCCTTCTTTACCGCATTTGCAAGTGCTTTACTTTTGATCTGTTTATCAGAGGATGCAAACTCCTTCAGGATACTTTTTTCGCCTGCCTTTAATTCCTTTTTAATTTCTCTGTCGATTGCCGTACGGCTGGCAACAGCTTCAAAACATCCATGATTTCCGCAGCCGCAAAGAGGTCCGTTTTTTTCAACCTTTATGTGTCCGATCTCTCCGGCTGCATAGTCAGCACCCCGGAAGAGCTTACCGTCAAAAATAAATCCGGCGCCTATACCCGTCCCGATAAATACGACAAGCATATCTTTCGCATCTTTACCTAGTCCGTAATATTTAACCCCGAGCGCTCCTAGGTTTACATCGTTTTCTATTATGACCGGGTAAGGAACCAGTTTCTCCAGTTTTTCTTTGATGTTATAATTTTTTAGTCCGAGATTAGGTGCCATTGCTATGACGCCGCTGAACGGGTTCACGCTGCCGGGAACTCCGAGACAGACGGCCGCAACCTGGTCTTTTTTGAGAGCAGAGTCTTTTACAATTTCGTTTATAGCTTCAGAAAGTATTTTAGTGTAGGCATCCGCATCTTTCCCTGTGCCTGTTGGTTTTTTAATTCTTTTTACGATTCCTTCTTCGGAATTTATTAATGCTGCCAGAATCTTGGTACCCCCCATATCAACACTGATTATATATTTTCTGCTCAGAATGTTCTCCTTGTATTTTTTTTTGCAATGTAAGCTATAAATAAATAGAAATAGTTTCAAAGGTCTTTTTATACTGTGTTACCTGAAACATTAACAACAAAATAATTGTATCTCTTCCTGTCATCTCTTAATTTTATTTAATGGAAAATATAACGCCTTTAAAAAGATTTGGACAAAATTATCTTAAAGACAATAATATCCTGAATAAGATTATCGATGAAATAAAACCGGCTAAAAATGATTTTATTGTGGAAATCGGTCCCGGCACAGGTGCGCTTACTTCAAGGCTTTCTGAATCAGGGGCAAATGTTGCAGCAGTGGAAATCGATAAACGTGTTAAGGATGACCTTGCTGAAAAATTCCCCGGCGTAAATTTTTTTCATGAAGATTTCCTGAAAACAGATCTTAAGAAGATCTTCGGAAGCTTCAACGGCAGACTCAGAATTGCCGGAAATATTCCTTATAACCTCACTTCCCCTATCATTTTCAAACTGCTGGATAATAATAACCTGGTTGAAGATGCCGTTTTTATGGTTCAGTACGAAGTAGCAAAAAGGATTACGGCTTCACCCGGGAGTAAGGACTACGGCATACTCTCTGTACTTCTTCATTATTTTGCTGACGTTAAATACTGCTTTAAGGTTTCTCCGAATGTTTTTTATCCTAAACCTAAAGTATATTCGGCTGTTATTCATATCTTTATGAAGGAAATGGACTCAACAGATGAAATGAAGAGAACCTTTATTAATCTTGTTAAAGCTTCATTCGGAAAAAGAAGAAAAATTATAAAAAATTCACTTGGAGACAGTATATTTAGAGATATAGATTTTTCTGACTCAGGTATTAACCTGGCTCTCCGTGCGGAGCAGCTGAATTTAAAGGATTTTGAAATTCTTGCAGATTTTATACTTAATCACCCTCTTCACGATTCCGGCCGATGAAAAGATTTAAATCTTTTATTAAAAACCTGAAAGCCTATGACCTTGTAGTTGTTGTATTCTATATTTTCCTGATCATCATGAATATTATATTTCATGATAAGATTGAGAATACATCATCCTGGCTGGCAATGAACATTGGGGTAATTGTTTTCGCATTCATGATCTCACTCCTTGAAAATAAGCAGGATCTGAAGTTATGGAGAGTTGTACATTATTGGTATATCGCACCGCTGATTTTCATTACATTTAAAGAATTGTATTACATGATTGAACCGATAAGGGGTCAGGATTACGATTGGCTTTTTATTAAAATTGACCACTGGATATTCGGGGCGAACCCGACACAGGTGCTGCTGCATACAATTGCGTTCCCTTTACTGACAGAATTGCTGCAGGTAATCTATAGCATTTTTTATCTGCTGCCGATAATACTGGCACTCGTACTGCTCAGAAAGAAAAAATACCTCGCGCTCGACTTTGCAATCTTTTCTATAGTGTACGGGTTTTTTCTATCTTATCTTGGTTATTTTGCTTTACCCGGAATCGGTCCCCGTTTTACCCTGCATAACTTTTCTCAGCTTGATACTCAGCTCCCGGGTTTATTTCTTACAAAGTATTTAAGGGAATTTGTAAATCTCGGTGAATCTATTTCCTCCTCCACTGTCAACCCGGCCGCCTATGTCCAGAGAGATGTTTTTCCCAGCGGGCATACGATGATAACTTTAATCGTAATGTATCTTTCGGTCAGGTTGAGAAGCCGGTCGCGTTATTTTTTTCTCCCGGTCGGTTCACTGCTTATCTTTGCAACCGTGTACCTGCAGTATCATTACGTTATAGATCTTATCGGCGGCTTGATCTTCATGATCTTTTCGGTCTGGTCGGGCAAATACCTTTTTAACTGGTGGAGAATAAAAACAGGACTGGAAGAGTTCCAATACAACAAAATTAAAGATGACTGAAAAGAAAATAGAAGTTAAGAAAATATTTGATTCTATAGCCTGGAGGTATGATTTTCTTAATCATCTCCTGAGCTTCGGCATGGATATCTACTGGCGGAAAAAAGCTCTGAAGCTTACCCGGTTCGGCCGGGAAAGTATTTTGCTCGATATTGCCTGCGGTACAGGCGATGTTGCAATAGAAGCAAAAAAGCAGGGGGTAAATAATATTTATGGGGCTGATTATTCTTATAATATGTTAAAACTGTTTGAGAAGAAGAGTAAATGGATCCGGCGGAAAACCATCCAGATGGTTGCAGAGAAACTGCCGGTTAAGGATGAATCAGTAACGAATATAACCGTTGCGTTTGGCGTCAGAAATTTCTACGATATCCAGGAAGGCTTTAACTCTTTTTATAGAATACTTAAGCATGATGGGAAGGCAACAATAATTGAATTTAGACTTCCTGCTAATGCTCTTTTCAAGGCACTATACAAATTTTATTTTAAAAAAATCCTTCCTTTAGTTGGAGGCATTATTTCCGGCGATATGAAAGCCTACAAATACCTCCCCCGCTCTGTCGAGGAGTTTGATGAAAAAGTTGATATGCCCGAACTCCTTAGAAATTCGGGCTTCAGAAAAATTGAAATATATCCTATGACTATGGGAATAGTTCAGACAATCATCGCTACAAAGTAAAACAGATGCCTGACTCCCTTCAATCAACCAATAGTCAGGTCCGTTAACTCGCTAAATCCCCTGTTATTTAACATCATAAGAAACCAGGCTCTGGGTAATAACCGAGGAAGTATCTGAAAGATCAACACCGCCTCCCGTAAAAGCATTCAGAATTGTACCGTTTCCCTGCCATTTAACAATCCCTATACCGTCAACCAGCCAGGCATAAGCTTCGTAATTAGTTGTGGATAATGTATTGGGAAGGGTAAGTCCTAAAGTATACTTGATTCTGACAGCCTCTTTAGTCACATCTCCGGAATTAAGATGAAGCGTAACCGACTCGGTACCGTCATAAGCAGCGGTTATATTAAGTATCGTCACAGGAAAAATAAGATAGACAATTGAAAGCTTAAATACTGACCAGCTGTGGTTTTCAGTCACAGGGAAAGATAGCATCTTCATTTCCTTATCCAGAGAGATATAGCTTCTCAGGCTGTCGGGAATAGCCCCTGATAATCCGGTTGTATCAAGAAAATAAAACAAACTGTCATTTGTTTTACGGAAATATGAAAGAGATACTTCACTGGCACCTGGAATGTTAAAGGAATCAATCTGTACCTGGTAGGTCGTGCCGTTCTTTATTTCGGTACCACTGTATACAGTGCTTCTCGTGCCGGCTGTCTGCGTACCGCTGGAATCCGTTTTTTGTACTGAGTATGTGTATGTTGATCCGTCTCCATTCGGGAAATATCCTGTATAATTCTGGACCGGCGGATTTGTACTGTTATCTTTGTTGCAGGCATTAACCAGCAGTGCAAGTAAGATAATTATAATGGTACCTGCTGTTAATTTTTTCATATCATCCTCATAATATCTTTGTCCTCAATTCTTTGAACGCTTTTGCACGGTGACTGATTTTGTTTTTTTCTTCGAGGGATATTTCGGCCAGCGTTTTTGTATAACCTCCTGGAACAAAATGCGGGTCATATCCGAAGCCGTTATTTCCTCTCGGTTCAATAATAATTTCGCCATCGAGCTTTCCGTTTGCAGAAATATATACATTCCCGTTAAAATATACTGCGACAGAAATAAAACGTGCTTTATGAGGTGATGGAAAACCTTTTAATTCGGATATAAGTTTTTGATTGTTATCGTGATCATTAGCATTTTCACCGGCATATCTTGCCGAATATACCCCCGGTCTGCCGTCGAGCTGGTCCACCGAAAGCCCTGAATCGTCAGCAATTACAGGTATTTGCAAAGCATTAAATATCTCTGTCGCTTTCTTCTTCGAATTCTCGAAAAAAGTATCTCTATCTTCAACAACCTGAGGAACATTCTCAAAATCCTGTAAACTTAGTAATTCGAAAGGGAGTCCGGCCAGTATCTTTTTTATTTCTCTTAATTTACCCTGATTGGTCGTTGCAATTATTAATTTTTTCAAGCGTTAACCCCTCTGATTTTACGGATCTTGTAAAAAAGATTGATAAGAGCGCCGACAGTAGTCATAGAATTAAGAATTGTGAAAACAGCATCATGTAAAAATATGGCGTACAACGTAAGAGAAATACTTCCAATAAGATTTAGTATAAGAAAGTAGAAATTAATACTGCATTGTTTATTCTTAATTGTCTCGATTGTCTGAGGGATCCATCCGGCAGCCAGGGCCAGCAGTCCGATAATTCCGATATATTCCATTATAATCCTGTTTATGCTTTAAAATTATTGTTTCGATTCAGCAAATATTTCATCCATTACTTCAAATCCATACCTCAGGTGTGGGATGACGATTGACCCGCCGATAATTAATGCGATATTAAATGTTTCGTGAAGCTCTTCCCTGCTAGCGCCTTCCTGGATTGACCTGTCGATATGATAAAAAATGCAGTCGTTGCACCGCATAACCATTGAGGCTGCCAGTCCCATAAGTTCTTTCGTTTTTGCCGGCAGGGCACCGTCGATATATGCTTTGTTGTCGAGTGCAAAGAATTTATTGAAATCACGGAATCCGGCATTAAGGATCTTTTCATTCATATCCGAGCGGTATTTTCGTGTTTCAGATGTCGTCTTTTTCATATACTTCCCTTCATTCTCCAAATATATTTAGTAGGTTTTTTCTAATAGTGCACAAATTATTTAAAACAGACGCTAATTAAGTAAATTCTCTCCAAAATCAAAAAACTCAAAGTTGATTACTCATCTGATTTATTCGCCATTCCTCTGGACCTGCTGAATATTTAGTACAGTCAATCAATTTGCTGTTTATTCAAAGACTTCGCTCTTTGGGAATTACTGGCGCTTCCGGAATAATGAACCTGCATTAAGTATAAAATTAAGGAGATACAAAAAATCTCTCTCTAAACAGCTATAAATACCATCTGAATACGTCCTGAATACGTCTTGAATGCGTTCTGAATACGTCTTAAATACGTTTCAAATATATATTGAATAGGCCATATGCTCTCAATGTACTCTGCACAGATAAATCTCAGGCAAAGTAAGTGATATTAAATGGTTTGTTATTAATGATTAGAGATGAAAGTAATTTTGAAATACTGAATCAGAAAGTGAGGTTTCGACTTTTAATCCGGGATATCGTCATTTTTGTCTTTGTCGTAGGATATCTCAAGTTTATTGGGAGGAATATCGCTTTCTTCTGCTTCCCAGTCATATTTGTAGTGTTTATCCTTTTTCCGGAAAATGAAAGCGCACACAATACCTGTAATACCTCCGAAGAAATGTGACTCCCATGAGATCCCTGGCTGCCCCGGAAGTATTCCCCATACCATCCCTCCGTATAAAAAAGTAACCAGAAGTGAAAGCCCGATCGAGCGGTTGTCTCTCTTAAAGATTCCGCTGAAGAAAAGAAATGCTGCAAAACCATAGATAAGTCCGCTTGCACCAATATGATAAACAGATCGCGCAAACAGCCATACAAGAAGCCCGGTAAAAAGATATATTAAAGCTATAACTTTATATGCTGTCTCCGGGTAAAAATAGATCAGACCGGCAGAAAGCAGGAAAACCGGAAGGGTGTTGGAAATTAAATGAGTATACCCGGCATGGATCAATGGGGAAGTAATTATACCGATCAGCCCTGAAAGTCTCCGTGGATACAGCCCGAACTCGTATGGAAAATCCAGGTTAAATGTCTGCTGAACAATCAATATTATCCACAGTAATAGAATGAATGCTGCAGGTACTAGCACACTTTTAACTATCTGAATTTTATCCTTCTCTTCTGCCAAAACAAATCCGGTATTTTGTTTACAATACAAATTTAATATTAAATACTTATTATTTTGTATCCGAGCCAAAAATGAATTCCGTTCTGAATTATCGCTTAAGGTGAAAAAGATGGTTGATGAAATAATAAAAGAAGTGTCAGGATGGGAAAATGTTTCCAGTGCTCCCCACAGGTTCGGCGGGACTGAATTCCGTTACGGCAAGCCCGAGCTTGGACATATTCACCGGAACGGTCTGGCGGATATTCCTTTCCCCATGAAAGTGAGGGATGAACTCATTAAAGAAAAAATTGTTCATCCTCACCATATTATTCCAGAATCAGGATGGATCAGTTTTTATGTAAGAAGTCAGGAGGACGTTAAAACAGCAGTTAAATTATTCAGACTATCCTATCTGAGATATGCAATAAAAAGAAATAAAAATGGTGTGGATTATAAGGATGAAATAGAGAATATGGATCTGCCGGAATCAATCAAAATTATTTACAAAAATTTAGAGATGTCATCCCGGTGACCTGAACTTCAAATCACCGGGAATCGAAATAATAAACAGAACTAAATGTCCTTACCTAAATTTTTCAGCAATCCTTTTATCCTGCTTTTCTGATTGTCGGGAGCCATATCGTATGCTTTTGAATAATATTTTACTGCCTGTTCTTTATTCCCTTTTATACCGTAAGCTTCGCCAAGACTATCCCATACGTTCCAGGATTCAGGATGATCCTTTGTATTTTTGGTGAAGATTTGAATAGCTTCATCATTCTTACCGCGCTGAAGGAGCTGATACCCATACGTATTCATTTCTGCCTCGGTGGCGTTATTTATAACACCCTTTTTGAGTTCATCCGCTTCAGCTGTTTTACCAGCTGCTTCGAGCAATCCGGCTTTGGTCATCTGGTTTGTAAAATTCTTATTGAGAGTAATTGATTTATCTATCCATTTCATAGCATCAGCCTGGTGAGTATTATTCATCAAGGCATAGGATGCAATCTGATTCCAGCCTTGCCAGGAGAAACCGGGTAAGTTATCGAGTTCCTTTCTCATATGATCAAGTACAATTTCATGAACGTCCAGATCTATATGAAAAGGCACTTTAAGTCTTTCCCACCTGAGGACTGCATCAACTGAATTTTCATTGGGGTTATCGAATGAATAGCTAAGCCATTCCTGGAAGTCTGCACTAACTGGTTTAACCGTAACCCTCAGCTGATCATCCTTCTGATCATAATTAAAACTTCCCCATGCCCAATTATTCTTATTAAAGATAACTGTCCATTCATTTTCCGTGGGAATAAAATGGAGTCCGTATGTACCGGCCGGAATATCTTTACCTTCAATTTTTACAGGATCACTAAAAGTTATTGTGGTATTTTCGTTTGCACCTCCGCGCCAGACTTCATTATATGGAACAAGTTTCCCCCATATTTCTCTTCCATTAACTTTTGGACCGTGATAGTTGATTGTTATATCCGTTAGACCTATCGTCTGTGAAATGCTTGCTTTCTGGCTGACCTGGGGAGCGGTAAGCTGAGGCTGTGCAGATACTACAGCTGCCAGCATCAGAATGAACATAATTATATAAAACACGTATATGTTAATGCCTCTTCTCATAGTTGACCTCCGGTTAAATAAAATCGAATGACTGAAAATATACACCGGATTCCTGGACCGCCAATTTTTTGTGATGAACGGTGAAAAAAAAGGAAATGATCCTGAATTAACCGCTTAGGAAAGATGAGCGATGACTGCCTGAAACTTTAAGCAGCTCTGCCTCAATACAAAGCCGCTTAAAGAATGCCCCGTCTGATTAAGCTATTCCCGGATGATCAGGCCGATTATTTTAAGAATAACATTTTCCTCACAGCAATATAACTTCCTGCTTGCAGACGGCAGTAATAAACTCCGCTGCTTAGATGTTCCGCGTTGAAGTTTACATCATATGTTCCGGGTTGTTTTTCTTCATTGACCAAAGTTGTAATCTCATTTCCTAGTGCATCATAAATCTTCAACGTGACAAATGACGAATAACCTATCCGGAATGATAGATTGGTTGAAGGATTAAAAGGATTTGGATAATTCTGAGATAAACTGAATCCAGTGGGTTTAGTGGATGAGGAATTAATATTTACTAATTGATCCAGGTTTATTTTATACATCGATCTTCCGTGCGTTCCTATAGCAAGGTAATTTTCAACCGGGTGGATCTTCATATCATAAACAGAGACAACAGGCAGACCTTCTGCAATCATCTGCCAGCTTATCCCGCCGTTATAGCTCATAAATGCACCGACATCACTGCCGAGATAAAGTCTGTCCGGATTATTATTATCTACAGCAAAAGCATTTACAGGGGCATCAGGCAGATTGCTGCTTATATCGGTCCAGTCTGCACCCATATTGGTACTTTTGAATACATGGGATTGAGGGTCGTGCCATTTCAGCCCGGAGAAGGTTACGTAAACATTATTCTCATTGTTCGGATCGACTTTAACACGTGTAACCCAGCGGTAAGGAAGCGTACCGGATATATCCGTCCAGTTAGCACCATAGTCAGTTGTTACCCAGACATGACTATCATCGGTTCCCGCATAAATCACATTTGAGTTGGTTGCGGCAACATCAATAGTTGTAACGGTTCCAAGCCTGGTACCAGGAATTCCGTCAGTGAGGTCAGGACTTACTGCTGTCCATAACTCCGCTCCGTTAGTGGTACGATACACACGATCAGTTCCATAATAAAGAACATTATGATCATTAGGATCCATCACTACCGGGGTTGACCAGTTTGTAGGTTCATTCTGATTTATCCCGTTTCGGGCATTATTAAAATTATTCCCGCCGTCAATCGACTTTTGAAGAAAACCATTCTGAGACTCTGCATATATAATATTCGGGTCTGTGAAATCGACAACTACATAAAAGCCGTCACCGCCGATCAGAGCATTCCAGTCATCAAGGTTTCCTGTCTGTGTCCGGATCGAATTATTATCCTGTGTTCCCCCGTAAAGCTTTAAGGGATTATTATAATCAAGTCCTATTTCATAAAACTGGGTATTAGGCATCTCCTTGGGACCCATCCATGTTGCACCTCCGTTCGTTGAAATATAGATGCCTCCGTCATCTCCGTTAATTATATAGTTCGGATCGGCGGGGTCAAATGCAAGTGCATGATGATCCACGTGAGTCTGGTATGATAAATTCCAGTTGGCTCCGCCGTCGGATGATCTCATAAATCCCACATCCATCACGTAAATTTTATTCGGATCAGCTGGATTTATTCTAACCTGTCCGAAATACCAGCTAAAATTGCTGACACCATTCAAAATTTCCATATCGGGATCAGCATTTGTCCAGCTGCTGCCGTAATCCGTAGTTTTAAACAAGCCGGTATATACAGCTCCGTCATTGTAAAGTGCATATGATATATTAGGATTTGTCTTTGAAATTGCCAGACCTATTCTTCCAACATTGCTTGAAGAGGCATTAGGGAGTCCAGTAGCAGGACCAAGCGGTTCCCAGGTATCTCCATTATCAGTTGACTTGTATATCCCGCTGGAAGGACCATATAAATGTGAAGAGTTGGGACGTCTTACCCTTTCCCACATCGCTGCCAGAAGAAAATCAGGGTTTGCCGGATCCATTACAATATCAATCGCGCCTGTTGAATCGGATACAAACAATGACTGGTTCCAGGTGATACCTCCGTCAGTGCTTTTGAAAATTCCTCTTTGGTGTGTTGGTGAAAAATATGATCCTACAGCCGCAGCAAATATTTCATTGGGATCAGAAGGGTTAATGATTACCCTTCCAATCGTTTCTGCGCTGTCAAGACCTATAGGGACCCAGGTGCCGCCTGCGTCGGTTGACTTAAACATTCCGCCTCCGGGCAAATTATTGTGTCCTCCGTTAGCTTCACCTGTTCCTACATATATTATATCCGGATTCACAGGATCAACAGCAATATCACCAATTGATAAAAATGCCTGATCGTCGAATACCGGCAGCCAGGTTTCTCCTTTATCAGTTGATTTAAATACTCCGCCCGTAGCAGCAGAACAATAAACGATGTTCGGATCAATTGGGTTGAATTCAATATCAGTAATCCTTCCGCCGATATTAACCGGACCAGCAAATGTCCAGCTGAGTTCATCTGATTTATTAAGCGAACTCTTCATCGCCTTGACCTGCCTGAGCGCCTGAATATAAACATCGGGATCTGCCTGCATATATGGAAAAAGTCTCTGTGTCATCATCCATTCAGAGGGTTCCGTACTTTCCTCTTCGGTCACAACCTTAGTAACATATCCAGAATTGAAAAAATAAAAGGCAGTCATCAGTGAAAGGATAAAAAATGCGAAAGAACTAAGCAGAAATTTGTTCATCATTTGTTCCCTGGTTATTTTGAAATGAAAAATCAAAAACGAATTTGTGTTCGAAGCTAATTTATATATTTTCTACAATTTTTTATAATTCATCAACATTATATTCCAGTGCTGTCCAACATAAACTTAATGCATCAAAATAGTTTAAGTATTAGAAAAGAAATAAAGCAATTTCTGAATCGGATGTTTGTTGGTGTTGCCTAAAAGCTGACTGGAATTAGGAGGGGAAGGTTAGTACTCCATTTGCAGGGTATGTTCTTTCCTACCCAGCCGTTAATCAATGAAGAGAGCAAGGATTGCGAAAATATCTATCGCAATCAGCATCATATTTACTTCTTCTTTCTTACCTGCAAGAAGCTTAATCACTGTCCAGCTTAGAAATCCCCATATTATTCCCTGTGTAATAGAGTAGGTGAAGGGAATGAGAACAAGGGCCATAAAAGCCGGGATTGCATCATCAAACTTTGACCAATTGATTTTAAGTACAGGTTTGATCATAAAAACACCCACAATGATCAAAGCGGGGGAGGTAGCTATTGAAGGAACAATAGATAAAAGCGGTGATATAAAGATGAAAGGAATGAAGAGGAGTCCTGCTGTTACAGCAGTCAGCCCGGTCCTCCCCCCTTCCTCAATTCCTGTTGCTGATTCAATATAAGCTGTGCCGGGACTCGATCCTGCCAGCCCGGCAATGGTTGTTGCAAACGCATCCGTAATAAGAGATTCTTTAATGTTCCTGGGTTCATTATTTTCATCGAGGAGATTTGCGGCTTCTGCTACACCAACAAATGTGGAAAGACTGTCAAACATATCTGTAAACAGGAATGCAAATATCACAGGCCATAGGGCAAGTTTTAAGGATCCTGCCAGGTCAAGCTGAAAAATCAAACTGAAATCAGGTTGAGCAAATATTCCTTTCCATGTAACCAGTGTACTCACACCATGATTTATTGCAGCAGCATCGCCGTACCAGCGTCCGATAGGAATGGTAATAAGCGTAGTAGCAATGATCCCAATGATAAGACCGCCTTTGATGTTTTTGATGATAAGTAAGGCAGTGATAAATAATCCGATTACAAAAGTAACTCTTACCGCATCCATTTTTGCAATTGAAACCAGGGTTGAGGGATTGGCAACTACCAGGTGGCCGTTTACAAACCCTATCAACGCAATGAACAGGCCGATTCCTGCAGCAACAGCATATCGTATCTGTCTCGGGATGGCTCGTACAATATAAGTCCGGATATTAAAAACCGATAAGATGATGAAAACTATCCCCGCCCAGAAAACTGCACCCAGAGCAGTCTCCCACTTAACACCCATTCCCATTACTACTGAAAAGGTGAAAAATGCATTTAATCCCATCCCCGGAGCTACAAGTATCGGGTTATTCGCGTATATCCCCATCATTATTGAGCAGAAAGCAGATACGATAATAGTAGCTGTAAGCACTCCGTTAAAAGGCATGCCCGCCTGACTAAGAATAGAGGGGTTCACAACAATAATGTACATTGAAGCCAGGAACGTAGTAATTCCGGCTATGAGTTCAGTCTTTGTATTTGTCTTATTTGCTGAAAAGGAAAAATATTTTTCGAACATTCAGTCCCTGTTTATTTAACATCCATGATCCGTTTCAAATCATCCTTATTGACAGTAAGAAGACCGGGTTCGATAAGTCTCGGAGTCAGGTCTCTCCAGTTTTCATCCATGTTAAAAACTTCTCTGAAGATCGGCAGTGATTCATCCACATTTCCGTTACTTGCAAGTGTAACAGCATGCCAGTATTTCATTTCGGCATTATCAGGAAACAGTTCTTCCGCCGTTGAATATTCCTTAAGTGCCTGTTTCATATCTCCCTTTTCAACTGCCAGGTCCCCGGCATTCATATGATCGTAAGCACGGTGAACTTTCAACAGACGTTTTAACTCCTTGATGGGTTCAGGATTGTCATCAACCCGGAGGTCGATCAGCCGGTCTTCCCAGACTTTACCCGTCGATTTTCCCCTTACTACAAGCATTGCAGCCGATTGTTTACCACGTATATCTCCGCCGGCTTGCTGTCCGGCTTCAAGCGCTGCCACCATTCTCTCAGCTAGCGGACCGGTTGTATTCTTAAAGGCTTCAGCCATTGCCGGCCATACTTTATCGTTGATCATCAGGTTGGCCTGTGTCGAAAAGTTATCGCCTGTAAGGTTCCCAGCGGGCTGGACACATTTCTTTCCTGTATATGAAGCAACGTTCCCTTTAGAATCTATAATTGCGAGCTGCCTGAACTCTCTTCCGTCATCCGAAGCTAAAAGTGAATCGACAGCCTGCTGTGGGGTCATTCCCTGTTTTAGCATCTCAAGTCCCCTCGGCCCGAATGAGGCATTAACAAATGACTGTGTGGCTATTGCGCCAACGCCCGCTTCAGCCCATGTTACAATTGTACCGACTGAAAACCAGTGCGACTGAACTGCCACACCCATCTCTCCCGTCTGAGGATCTCTTGCTACAATTGAAAAAGTATGGGCAAAAGGATCGTGATTATAATACAGCTGCGGAAACGAAACTGAAGAGAACATGATTCCGACCATTAATATCTTGTAAATAAACTTTTTCATTTTACGCTCCGAATAAGTGTTTTATGTTCTGATTAGTTATGCAATAGTTTTCAATGCGCAATTTTAACGTGCAGGGATGAAGGATGCACCGCAGAATGATAAATCCTGTTAATTGCTTTCTTAAAATTCTTCTGATCAGCTTTATAGATATTCTTAACGAAAGTCTGCGGGTTCCGGTCGAAGAAAGGGAACCAGCTGCTTTGTACCTGAATCATGATTTTATGTCCTTTCAGAAAGGTGTGATCTATATCCTGCAGGTGAAATTTCACCTTGCTCACACTGTCAGGCTCAAATGGTTGGGGATCTTCAAAACTCTTATAATACCTGCCTCTCATTATCTCACCGCGTACAAGTTCCTGGTAATCACCCATTTCAATTTTGTTTGGATTATGCCCAGGATTTAGTGCATCTGAAGGAAACTCATCAATAATTTTCACAACCCAGTCTGCATCCGTCCCGGAAGTTGAGACATAAAGTTCTGCCTGAATAGGACCTGATATTGTAAGGTTATCCTTCAAAGGTTCAGTTTCGTAGACAAGCACATCGGGTCGCTGTGAGGCAAACCGCTGATCCTCAATCATATAATTTTTATTATAAAATCCCCGCGAGTCAAGCTGCTTAGCAGTATAAGGTACGGGCTTCATCGGATCTGAAAGATATTCATCATAACTCTCTCCCCCGTTCTCCGGTTTACTAAATGACAAAGCATGATTATCACGAAGATATATCTGATCATCTTTTACATCAGGAGGAGGCCAGGAGGAATATGACTTCCATTTGTTTGTTCCTACCTGAAAGATATAAGCTTCAGGCTGATTAAAACTCCCCTCCTCCTTCAAATAATGTTTGAAGAAAGGAATAAACATTTTCTGCTGAAAGAATTCACTCGTGCGGGAACCGAAGGAAATATCTCCAAGTGAATCCCCCTCGCTTCTCATCCATCCGCCATGGAACCAGGGCCCCATCACCAGGTAATTATCTGCACCGGGATTATTGCGTTCAATAGATTCGTAGATATGAAGGGGTCCGTAGAGATCTTCGGCATCATACCATCCCCCTACAATCATCACTGCAGGTTTAATGTTATTAAAATGCGGAAGGTTATTCTTCGCCTTCCAGTAATAATCATAGTCGGGATGGTTTATTGTCGAATCCCAGAAAGCGATGCTATGATGAAAATAATTTTTATTTACGTTTGGTAAAGGTCCCAGATCCAGAAAAAAATCATAGGCATCGGGAGAAGCATAATCAAGAGGCGGGGGCCAGTGTATCGTAAGCGAATCTCGCGGACGTCCGAAATTGGCAAAGAAGTCGAAATCCATCATCAAAGAGAAAGCGCCGTTATGGTGCATATCATCGCCGATAAACCAGTTAGCAATCGGAGCTTCAGGTGAAACTGCCTTTAAGGCAGGATGAGCATCGATGGTTCCCATAGCAGCATAGAAACCCGGATAAGAGATTCCCCACATACCAACCCGGCTGTTATTATGGTGAATGTTTTTTACCAACCAGTCAATTGTATCATATGTATCGCTGCTTTCATCGATATCATCTTTTGTTTTTTTATCAGCTATATAGGCACGCATGTTAATGAACTCGCCTTCAGACATAAACCTTCCGCGAACATCCTGAAAAACAAATATATAACCATCCCTGACCATTTCATCAGGCACTCCGAAATTATTTGGATAATTTTTTTCGCCGTATGGTGCAACAGTATATGGAGTTCTTAACATTAAGATCGGATAATCCTCCAATGTATCTACCGGGGTATAAACTGCTGTAAATAGTTTAATTCCGTCCCTCATTGGTATCCTGTACTCACGCTTGTTGTAGTGCCTCGATATGTATAATGAATCATCCCCTGCTGACTGGGTTATTTGCAGTGGTATTATAATAAGTATAAGAATAGTAATGAGGTTTACGAAATTTTTAAGCATTTCATCCGTCTCCCGCTGTAAAATTTACACCATTGAAATAGTGTCTTAAATAGATAACGCAAAATATAACAAAAAGCTGATTGAGACTTGATTCTCATCATCAGGTTATAAAAATACCGGTTTATTTATATAACCAAATTTTACTAAATTTATTTCAGCTATCCCGGATGAGAAATTGAGAATTCTATTTTACGGCTTATTATTACTTTGGATTTCAAATGGAGATGCCCAGGTACTTCCGTTCCATCATTACACCATGCGCGACGGAATGGTCTCAGATAATATTCGGACTGTCTGCCAGGATTCACTCGGCTTTATCTGGATAGCAACCGGTGAGGGGTTAAGTGTTTTCAATAGCAGAAGTTTTCAGAATTATACAAGCGCAGATGGACTAATAACGGATAACATAAGCAGTTTGCTCCCTGATAGGTTTATAAAAAATAAAATCTGGATCGGTACCAACGGCAAAGGAGTCGCTGTTTTTAATAACGGCAGTTTTGAAAAAGCATCCTTTAATCCCGGGGGAGATAAAGCATACATAAATACTATTTTTCAATCCCGGGATAGTATAGTTGTCTGCGGAACGGGTGATGGCCTGTTTTTTATTAAAAATAACGAGGTGAAAATTCCCGGTTATAATACTAGCCCGGGACAGATTTATTCATTTGCTGAGAGGGATGACGATATATGGGCAGGGACTCAGAGAGGATTGTATCTAATCCCCAAAGACCTTAAAACTATCAGGAAAATCTCCCTTCCGGGAAATTCAAATCAGCAGATCAGTTCATTATTACTTGATGATAATAATAATATCCTGGCTTTTGCACCGGGTTCGGGCCTAATTTACAAGATTGACAAGAGCGGTGTGATAAAGGCTTATGACATCAAGGTCACGTATTTTTCAAGCGGGATGATCGAAGATAACACAGACAATATCTGGTTATCTACCAATAACGGGTTGTACAAATTTAATATCAATAGCATCGGGAATTCTTTAACATCCTTCACCACGGGTAACGGGCTGCTTCAGAACAATATCACTTCTATTTTATTCGACAGGGAAAAAGTTGTATGGATTGCCACTAACGATAATGGACTATCAAAACTTGAAAGTCCCGACCTCTACCTCTTTAAAGATGTGAATAAAAACTCCGGTAACTGGTCTGCTTCGGCATCAGACGGATATAATCATTTCTGGGTATCAGCTCGTAATGTACTCGTGGAATTTTATAAGAATGATAATGGAAGCTGGAAACGACAAGATCATACTCTGCCAGGCGAATTCAAACAAGAGAATATTCACCAGATTTTGTGCACACACCCTGATAAATTGTATGTCTGTTCATCATCAGGTGAAATCCAGGTTTATAAGATCCTGCCAGAGGTAAATTCGGCATCGGCTCTTAAAATGATTGAGATCATTAACCTGAAGGATATTTCAGAAGGAGATAAACTTTTTACTACCTTTATTGATGACGAGGGTGAGATATGGTGCAGTATATTAGATACAGGCATTGTATTGCTTGATGCAAAAGACCACAAGCAGATAAAGGAAATTTATAATTATAAAGATGGAATTCCCGATAACTCAGTCAGGTATATTTACCAGGATTCAAAAAGAAATTTATGGTTTGGCGGATATAACCATGGATTGTCGGAATTTTCATTCTCAAAAGATACTTCGGATAAGAGATTAAAATTTGTCAGGCTTTATACAACAAGGGATGGACTCCCGGATAATGACGTCAGGGCTATTACAGAAAAAGACAGTACATTAATTATCGGAACAAGGTACGGGGGACTGGCTGTACTTAGAGCAGGAAAATTCAAATTGATATCACGTGACCAAGGTCTGCTCAGCAATGCAGTCTGGTGCATCGCAAAAACTCCTTCCCGTATCTGGCTAGGTACCCAGGCGGGAGTGCAGTCGTTGCAAAACGATTTAAGTATCTCCTGGGATCTCTCAGAAGAAATCCCGCGGGTACCTTTCTACTCCTTAACTTCTGCAGTAAATGGAGATTTATGTTTTGCATCTGCAAACGATATTTATATTTATGAGCCCTCGTATACTTCTGCCGAAGATTATCATCCTCCCGTATACCTTGATCATTTTATTGTAAACGGACACGAACAAAAAATCAAAGGAAATATAACGCTCCCGAGTGATGAAAATACAATTACTTTCGGATTCCAGGGAATTATCAACAGGAAGGAAACAAAAGTCACATATGAATACAGGCTGATCAACAAAAACGACAGCTGGAGACAACTGACAAATAACAATGCCGTAACGTATTCAATGTTAGATCCGGGAACTTATACTTTTCAGGTAGAGGCGGTAAATTATAATAACATAAGAAGTAATGCTCCGGCAGAGTTTACCTTTAGGATAGAATCACCTTTTTACAGGCAGTGGTGGTTTTATAGCTTAATTTTGTTTTCAATAACACTGCTCATTTATCTTCTTATTCGGATCAGAACAAGCCGGCTGATTGCAATTGAAAAAATAAGAACACGTATTGCTTCCGACCTTCACGATGAAATAGGATCTGGACTTACTCACATTGCAATGCTTTCAGAACATTCTATCAGAGAGACTTCTGAAGGACAAACAAATGATGCTCCTGATGATAAATTTTCTTCTGTGAGATCAATGGAAAGAATTGGTAAAATCTCACGGAATCTTGTTGATTCGATGATAGATGTAATATGGGCGATTGATCCGAAGTTTGATTCCTTAACCGATTTCATCCTTAATTTTAAGGCTTATGCAAATGAAATATGTGAATCAAAAAATATAGAACTAAAAGTGAATGCTCAGAATATTGAAAAAGTAAAAGTAACAGCCGGAATAAAAAGAAACCTACAGTTAATATCAAAGGAAGCAGTTAATAATGCGTTAAAGTATTCGGGATGTACTGAGATCTCCTACAACTTAAATGTCAGAAGCAGAACAATTTACCTTGCGGTGGAAGATAATGGCCGGGGATTTAATCAGGCTGGAATCTCATACGGACATGGTATCATTAATATGCAGAAAAATGTCAAAGATCTGAACGGCAGCTTTGAAATAAAGTCTGAACCAGGTAAAGGAACGGGTATTTATATAAACTTCCCTCTTAATTCATAAACTAACCGGATGATTAGTTGATAATGGAAAAGAGATGAATTATGCTTCGGAGAATAATATTTTAATAATATGCAGCAGCAATCCATAATCCGTGTAGCAATACTTGATGATGACCAGGAGGTCCGCGAACTTCTAGGTATACTCCTGAATAAATCGGAAGGATTCAAATGTGCAGGGGTGTACAAATCCTGTGAAGAAGCGCTGCAGTCAATAGAAAATGATCTGCCCGATATCTTACTTTTGGATATTGAAATGCCGGGCAAAGACGGTATCGAAAGTCTTAAAGAAATCAAACTTGCGTATCCATCTGTCGAGATCATGATGCTGACAGTATACAGCGACAGCGAAAAAATATTCCAGTCGTTAAGAGCGGGAGCATCAGGATACCTTTTAAAAGAAAAGTCCCTCAGATAGATTGTTGACTGCAATCCGTGAGGCATTTGAAGGTGGGGCACCATTCTCCGGCGAGGTAGCAAGGAAGGTGCTGCAGTACTTTCAGGCTCCTGTTCAGAATCCATCAAGCAATCTTTCCGACAGGGAACTTGAAGTTCTCCGTGCATTAATCGAAGGGCACAGCACTAAAGCAATTTCCGAAAAACTTTTCGTAAGCACCCATACTATCAGGTTTCATCTCCACAATATTTATGTTAAACTGCATGTAAATTCACGCACCGAAGCAGTTGCTAAAGCTTTAAAATCAAAACTATTCTGATCATCCGACCAGGTTAATTCACCTCGTATATCCCAAAATTCATCTCTTCGGAAAAACTAACCAAATGATTAGTTGTTTTGCTGCGCCTGCCGCAATAAGTTCAATTTAAGTTTAACAGATACTTAATACAGGATATTTTAATAAAAGGAGACGATTATGAAAAAACCGGTCTTTACAATCGTTATTTTCTTTGCTTTTTATATTTCAGCATCTGCGCAATTCGGCGGACTTATAGATAAAGTAAAGGATAAGGCAGAAGATAAGGTTGAGAAAAAGATAGAAGATTCGATGGACAAATCAGGTGACGGCACTAAAAACGCAAATAACACTTCAGATAATACTGAATCAAACACAAATACCGAAGCGGCACCGGACACAAAAACATACCAGAATTATGATTTTGTACCGGGAGATAAAATTATTTTTGAAGATAATTTCGCTGAGGATGAAAGCGGTGAATTTCCTTCCCATTGGGATTTGGTTAGCGGTCAGGCACAGGTCAATAACTTTCAGGGTGAAAATATATTCGCCCTTACGGAGGGAAACTATGTTAGTGTAGCGCCGTTGATGAAAACGGATACTTACCTGGCGAGTGATACCTTCACGGTTGAATTTGATTTTTACACCCAGCCCGGGGCATACAACCAGGTAGGTGTTCGGTTATGGAATCCGAAGAATGAGGAGCAGACTGATAAAGCCGGGGATACACATAGTTCCGTCTTTGTCGGATATGAATGTTCAGCCTATGAATTGTCGGGAAGTTATCCCGGTGATGAGAATGAGTTTAGCAATAATAAGTGGCATCATGCCGCTATAGCAAGGAAAGGGAAACAGCTTAAAATCTACGAAGATCAATATAGAGTATTGAATGTCCCTGTTTACCAGGGTGAAACTTATGCAGTCAACTTTGTCGGTATCGGCGACCAGGAGAAACCAATAATGATTAGAAATGTCCGTATTGCGCAGGGTGGAAACTTTAACGATACTAAACGTATTGTCTCTGAGAGCAGGATAATTAGTCATGGGATTTTGTTTGACGTGGATAAGGCAGCGCTTAAACCTGAATCGATGGGAGCTATTAACCAGATATACCACGTTCTGAAAGATAACCCGGATATAAAATATGAGATAGACGGTCATACTGACAATTCAGGAGATTCGCAGCATAACATTGAGCTGTCGCAGCAGAGGGCAGATGCAGTCAAAGCTCAGCTGGTAAGCATGGGAATAGATCCTTCACGTTTGACCACCAAAGGTTTCGGCGATACAAAACCCATTTCAGATAATACAACTTCTGAGGGAAAGGCTAATAATCGTCGGGTAGAGTTTATCAGAATTTAAAAATGATCCGATTTTTTTTATTTCCAAAAGATAATGTACCGGAGCAGGTTTTATGAGAAAATCCGTTATAATTTTTATTCCGCTTTTATTATTCATAACTCAAACAGCTTTTGCACAGCGGCCCCTGAAAGAAAATTTTCTCCCGTATTTGAATTCGATAATTCCCCCGCCGCTTTCATGCCCTGGAAGCATATAATAAAATAAAATACGGCGAAGAAAACTGCAGTGCAGATAACCTTTTTAGCGAAATAACCGGTAAATGTGAGCTGAAGTTAACCCGAATAAATACTCCCGATGGAGCAGATAATGACCTGGCAAAGAAGATGCAGGATCCTGAATTTCAAAAGAAAATGGATAAAATGACGGATGCTGAAAAGATGAAGCTGGGTATGGAAATGGCCAAACAGTATCAGTCCGGTAATAATCAATATGTGCGGGAACCGGAGAATGTGCTGGCAGCGCTGAATGAAGGAACGCAAATAGATAAGCATATCGGCGATGATATGCTGGGCGCAAATAAAACTGCCGGTGAAGTGGCTGCTGTGCAAAAAAAGTACGATGACAAACAAAAAAAAATAGCCGACTGGCTTGAAGGGGAAATTGCGAAGCTGCCGCTTATAAAACAGAGTGTTGATATAGCAATTCAGGACCCTGCTAAAGTTAAGGCACTTGAACTCCAGGCTGCCGATAAGCATATTGCAGTTGAAAATGATTATCTGAAAATTCTCGCCGAAAACTGGAGGACGGATTTAAGAAAGGACAATGATAACTTTTCTAAGTTTGAAAACCTGCTCGCCGGCACTCATTATGGCGATGATGCTAAGAACACAAAAGACCGGCAGATACTTGCCTCACATCAATCCCTTATACTGCAGAAAGTGCTTGAATTAGCTTCAAGAAGTAAGAACATCTTTGAGGAAGCAGCACAGTACATAGTAAACAAGAAGAATATAGAGAAACAGTAAGACATCCGCGGTATTAACAAACCGGGAATTATATACACCCCTGGCAGCCGTGAGGCTGCCTTCGGTAATATTCATCTCTCTTCCCTCTAAAACCTTTATCATAAATTTTAATATATTAAATTTAAACAGGTTCGAATAACGAATTCTTTTTAACCAATTAGTTCCCTGCTTAAATGAGTATAAGCTATCACGTTCTCGGAAAACCCGGATGGGATAATGGATTAACGGTATCTGTTAACAGCGGGACAAGGTTTTATCGCCTCCTTTTTGACTGCGGCGAAAACATACTCAAGGATTTGAGCCTGCACGATATAAAATCTATTGATTACTTATTCCTTTCTCATCTTCATATAGATCATATTGCCGGATTTGATTATTTCTTTCGAAGAAATTATGATAGGGACAAGAAACCGGTATACGTATTCGGTCCCAAAGACACGATTAAAATTATACAGAACAGACTTCGCGGATTTAAGTGGAACCTGGTAGAAGGAGTTCCGGGATTGTGGTTTATAACGGAGACAGATGATAAAGTCTCCCGAACTGTTTTATTTAAAACCACAGATGGCTTTTCTGTTAAGTATCCTGCAGGTAGGAATACCCATAACGGACTCCTCATTAATAATTCTGAATTTTCGGTATCCGTAGCGATTCTTAACCACATAATTCCATCAGCAGCCTATTGTATAAAGGAAAAACCGTCGATAAATATTAATAAAGAAAATCTGATGAGTATGGGAATTACCCCCGGTCCATGGCTTGAAAAAGTGAGGGATATGAAAGCAGATCCGGATGAAACCATCATAATCGATAATAATAAATATAAACTGCAATCACTGAGGACAAAACTGCTTGAAAAACGCGAGGGAGATAGCATTTCTTACTTGACAGATTTCATATACAACCAGGACACAAAAACTAAAGTAAAAAAAATTTTCAGTAATACAGGGGTTATGGTTTGTGAAAGTCAATACCTTTCTTCTGAAAAGGAATATGCAAAAAAGAATTATCATCTTACAGCAGCACAGACCGCAAGGCTGGCGAAAGCAGCTAAAGCAGAGAAATTAATCCTATTTCATATTTCCGACCGCTACAGGGCAAAAGAATATCCGGATCTGATCAGAGAAGCGCGTGTAATTTTCCCGGAGACGTATCTTCCCGATAACTGGAATATAAAATACTAATCTCACTCTTCACTGCCGGTGCTGTAACAAACTACTATTTTTGAATTAGCCACAGCAAGTACATCGGATGACACATAAATTAAACCGGGCTCTCCGGATTTAATCGGCGTTACCTGTATATAAGGCGACTTCCTGTTAAGTGCATCCTGAAGACTTCCTTTATAAAATATTCTGATATTCTTGTCCCAGTGCCACTTCGGAAAATCTTTAATGATTTCCTTATAAACATTTATGATCTTATCGGAGGGATCATTGCTTATCAGGGTAACAGTGGGAAGCACAGGATTTTTGCTGTCATCCACGCTCTGTGTCGACTGTGATGTCTCGATGATTCTGGCACCCGGGTAAGGCGGCAAATCTATCATATTCCTGTCGGGAGTATTCTGCTTCATATTTTCATAACTATTCCTTACACCCTCCGGGATATCCTGCTTAAGTTCCGCCCAGGGAGCATATTTGTCCTGAGCAGATAACAGGCTTAAAGAGGAGATCCAGAACAATATTAAAAATACTTTATGTAATTTCATTTCAGGTCCTGTAATGATTATACAAGTGAAAGCTAACCGGACTATAAAATAATTTTTTTTACATATGTCATTCGTGTTGTATATTTCACCTCAAAAAAACAGGAATTATACTTGTCGGACATCACTTCTATTATCCTTCTTTTTGTAATCGCTTTTATTTCAGGATTTATAAATGTAGGCGCGGGCGGAGGATCATCTCTTACGCTTCCGATGCTGATATTCCTGGGACTCGATTCTGCTGTTGCAAACGGAACTAACAGGGTTGGTGTTATAATGCAGAATATCGCAGCAATTTATTCCTTCAAAAGATCAAAATACAGCCAGTTCAGATTAAGTTTAAAACTTTCACTAATGACGCTGCCAGGGGCAATTGCCGGGGCAATACTCGCTGTTAAGCTTAATGATGAGTTATTCCAGAAGATCCTCGGCATTGTGATGATACTGATTATAATATCAATGTTTCTTCCTAAAGCAAAAAACACTAAGGAAGGTGAAAGTGCTCAGAAGATTTCCTGGTCAGTCTACCTTTCAATGTTCGGCATCGGTTTCTATGGGGGTTTCCTGCAGGTTGGCGTCGGCTTTATGATTATGGCCTCGCTTCAGCATCTTATGAAGCTGAACCTTATTTACGTTAATATGCACAAGGTATTTATAGTGCTTCTTTTTTCACTGCCCGCTCTCCTGATTTTTGCTTATACCGGGAACGTAAACTGGTTCTGGGGAATTATGCTTGGGCTCGGAAATGCAGCCGGCGGATGGTGGTCGGCTAAGCTATCCGTTAAAAAGGGAGAGAAATTAATTAAGATAGTACTTATCGTGGCTATCTTTATAATGGCACTTAAACTTCTGAATGTATTTTAATCATTCCTTTTCTCTGCCTGCCGCGTCATCTCCTTGGAGATGATCCTTGCTTTGAGACAAATAATTTCATTTATTAAGCAATCCCGATTTATTTAAAACTGAAAAATGAAAAATGAAAGTTCATCTGTCGAGAAATGGACGCTGACGGCAGCTATCCTTGCCTCAAGCATGGTCTTTATCGATTTCTCTACTCTCAATGTGGCGCTGCCGGCCATACAAAAAGAACTGAATATAAATGGCAAGAACCTGCTATGGATCATAAATGCCTACACGCTTTTTCTTTCATCACTTCTGCTTCTGGGAGGATCATTAGGAGATATTTACGGACGAAAAAAAATATTTGTAATCGGAATTATCATTTTCAGCATATCTTCATTGTTATGCGGCGTATCTAACGGGATAGAAATGCTGATTATTGCGAGAGGCTTCCAGGGAGTAGGAGGAGCAATGATGGTGCCCGGAAGCCTTTCTATCATCTCATCCGTTATCCCGTCGGAACGAAAAGGAAAAGCCTACGGAACATGGTCTACATTCAGTGCGCTCACTACTTCAGCCGGTCCTGTGTTCGGCGGATGGCTGGCTGGGATAGGCATGTGGAGAGTCATTTTTTATATAAATCTTCCTATAGCAGTGTTTACCATAATAGCACTTCTGGCTAAAGTCCCCGAAAGTAAGGATGAATCAGCAAAAAGATTGGATTTACCGGGAGCTGTCTTTGCAACAACCGGACTTGCAGGCATAACCTACGGCTTCCTGGAAGCATCAGATACAAGTTTCATGGCATTAAAGGTTATAATTTCACTTTCTGCAGGAGTACTTTCCCTTATTATTTTTTTGATAATTGAAATGAAGAGCAGCCATCCCCTGATGCCGCTTAATTTATTCAGATCAAAAACCTTTTCAGGCGTAAACCTGCTTACACTTTTAATGTATACTGCTTTAAGTGTCGGACTTTTTTTTCTTCCTCTAAACCTGGTACAGATTCAGGGATATAAGGAAGTAAATGCCGGTCTGGCAATCCTCCCTTTTGCTATCCTTATCTCAGCTATGTCGCGTTTTTCGGGAATCTTTGCCGATAAATTCGGAGCGCGTATTCCGCTGGTTGCAGGACCTATTGTTGCAGGATTAGGGATTTTCCTCCTCACCTTTCCCGAGGTAACAAATGGACCTTCAGAATACTGGACAGCATTTTTTCCGGGCATTCTGTTTTTAGGCATAGGTATGGGTATCGTCGTTGCACCCCTCACTGCTGCCGTTATGTCATCTGTCCCTTCAGGTAATACCGGAATCGCTTCGGGAATAAATAATACTATGGCAAGGATAGCGGGACTAATCGCAATTGCTGTGCTGGGTTCATTTGTTATCATATCCTTCAGGAATAACCTTGAATCACGTACAGCCGATTTGAACCTGACTCAAACGAAAAGAACCGAACTCATGAAAAACTCAAATGATCTTGCAGAAACAAAACCTCCTACGGGATTAACAGAAAAAGAAATGGCCCGAATCAATTCCGATATCAAATATTCGTTCGTTAATGCCTTTGACCTAATTTTATATCTGTCTGCTGCCCTTGCTCTGCTTAGCGCCCTCACTGCTTACCTTACCGTTGAGAAAGGTATATTGAAAGAGTAATTTTTTGAAGTTATGGATATTAAAACTTTAAATGAAACAATCAAAAAGCTTGAGAAAAGTTTGCAAGTGCCTGACTTCCGGAAAAATCCGGTCAAACTGAGCCATCTCATCGCTGATGAATTCATTGAAATCGGAAAATCAGGTAAGGTATGGAATAAATCTGATTTAATCGAAGTATTGATTAACGAGACCAGTACGGAAATTACTATGACTGATTTTTCCCTCTCCCCGCTTTCTGAAAACCTTATGCTCGTTATTTATACCGCAATCCAGAGCACGAAGGACGGATCACCTGATGTGAAATCTAAGCGAAGCTCCATCTGGAAACTGTTTGATAATGACTGGAAGATCATATTCCATCAGGGAACCATAATTAAATGATATTTAAATTAAAGAACATCGCCTCCCTCAAATAAGCAGCAGGCACCGAGTTATCTGCCGGTCTAATTTTCACACTGCTTCTGCACCTCTGTAAACAAAATAAATTCTTAAGAGAGATATGTAGTAGAAAATGGCCCGTATCGGTCAGCTGATTCTGTTTTGATTCTCTCCCTAACCTGGTTTTAGACCTATATAATTACGCTGTCTGAAAAATGGCGTTATTTAAGTATTACCCGGCTCTGATGGACTCGCAATTAATAAAAGCTCAATAAACTCTTACAGATGATATGCTGTTCTGCGTTACCCGAAAAAACGAACTCATATATCCATCTTCCGCTCTGAATACGTTCTGAATACGTCCTGAATACGTCTTGAAAGCGTCTTGAATACGTTTCAAATATCTTTTCAACAAGCCAATGACCTCACTTCTTGTAAGATTTTTATAGATATTTATTAGGAGGGACAGATTCACTTTTCTATTATTTTAAAGATCTCAGGAAGCGGCTGGAATTCCTGGTTTTGTGATCTCTTAAACACAATTAAGAATCTTTCGTGTCTTTTTACGAAATTGTCAATCTGGAAGAGGATAGATAATGGATTTGAAGATAAACAGTCGTAAAAAACTTAACAACGGTACTGAAATACCCGTACTCGGTTTTGGAACTTACCGGTTGACCGGTGAAAAGCAGGTAAAGGAGGCTGTAACTGCAGCGCTCGAAACCGGCTACCGTCTGATAGATACTGCGCAAATGTATGAAAACGAAGAGTATGTCGGTGAAGCAATAAGAGAAAGCGGCATACCCCGTGAGGAGATTTTTTTAACAACTAAGCTGGACAATGATCAGCACGGTTTCGATAAAGCAAAAAAATCGTTTGATAAAAGTATGGACAGACTGCGGCTTGGTTATATCGATTTATTTTTAATTCACTGGCCGATAGAAGGATTAAGAGTGGAATCCTGGAGAGCACTGGTAGATATTTATAACCAGGGTGGAGCAAAGACGATCGGGGTGAGTAATTATACGATAAGACATCTTAAAGAATTATTCGCGAACTCGGACGTAAAACCATCTATAAACCAGGTTGAATTTAATCCTTTTAACTTCCAGAATGACCTCCTTTTCTTTTGTAAAGAGGAGGGAATCCATATCGAGGGTTACACTCCATTATCCAGAGCAAATAAATTTAAAAATAAAACCATTCAGGAAATCTCCCGAAACTATTCCAGATCACCTGCCCGGGTAATGCTGAGATGGGCCATCCAGCATAATGTAATTCCCCTGCCAAAGTCTTCGCATAGTGACAGGATTAAAGAAAATGCAGGAATATTCGATTTTAGTATTGACGAAAACGATATGGAAAAACTGGATTCTCTAAATGAGAATTACAGGCTTGCAATGGACCCGCACGGCATAAAATAAAGATGCACCAGCCCCAAAATTCTTATTGATAATCTCTATTTTTCTGTATATAATACTAACCTAAACTTTTTTACACATCAAGGAATCCGAACATGAAGAGAATTTACATTCTTATGTTTCTTGCACTTATTATTTCATCATCGCTGGTCTATTATGGCTGTAAAGATAGTAGTACGAATCCACCAACCGAGCCAGGCGGCCAGACTGTTACCACTTCAATCACAGGAACAGTTTTAGATGAATCTAATGCACCTATTACTGGAGCTCAGGTTAAAGCAGGCGGTCAAACAACAACTACGAACAGCAGCGGAGGGTTTCTTTTCTCCGGCATACAGGTACCTGTAAACAGGTATGTTGTAAACGTAGAGAAATCCGGATATTTCAAAGGATCTTATGCTGATGCTCCTGTAGCAAATGGTACGAGCACTATAAAAATTTACTTGATGACGATGGGAACTACCCAGACAATCAATTCTTCATCAGGTGGTGAAGCTGCTCTGCAGAATGGAAGTAAGGTAGTTCTAAATGCAAATTCAGTTGCAAACTCTGATGGCTCAGTTTACAATGGGAATGTAAATTTAAGCGTCGGCTATCTTGATCCTACTTCAGAAAATTTTTCAAGTCTTGTCCCCGGCGGCGACATGCAGGCTCAGAGATCTGATAACTCCCAGGCTACTTTGTATTCATACGGTATTATAAAAGTATCAATGAAAGGAGACGGCGGAGAAGATTTAAATTTGAAGAGCGGCAGCCAATCGGAAATTACTGTAGATATTCCTTCATCAATGGCATCCAGTGCACCGTCTACAATTCCATTATGGCACTATGATGAAACAACCGGATTATGGAAGGAAGAAGGAACCGCAACCAAACAGGGAGATAAGTATGTCGGAACAGTAAGTCATTTTTCTGACTGGAACTGCGACGTTCCTGAAGGAACAGCTACTGTCAGCGGTCTCGTTGTTGACTGCAATAACCAGCCGGTTCAGGGTATTAGTGTACATATAGGACAGGTTAATATGCGCACTGGAGCGGATGGTAGATTTGAAAGACGTGTTCCAGCTAATACTGCCTTCGATGTACAGGTTCTCGGCAGTGCTAATTTCGGCCTGGGAAGCGAAGTCGTTCCTGTTCCTGCTTTGACTGAAGGCAGTACGCACGATGTTGGGACTCTCCATGTTGATTGTCCTGCATATGTAAAAGGTTTATTACGTTGTGGAACTGATATAAAATTCGGCCAGGTAGCCATCAGCTGGGATGGAGGATATAATGTGCAGTATACCGAATCGGACGGAAGCTTCAATATAGCCACCGATATCGGGAAACCTGCTCAGCTCTCGGTTTATACCTTCGACGGCAGTTACACAAGTATGAACATAACCACACCTTCAACCCGCGGCAATACTCTTGATCTCGGGACAATACAAGTATGCGAACAGGTTCAGACCGGTGATAATAAACTCACAGTAAACGGCAGCGGATACAATAATACAACCATCACCTTTGCTTCAGATACTAACCAGGTGTTTGGTTACTATGATCCGGCAGACAGCCTTTCATTTATCTATATGTATAAGATAACAGGCACTGATACTACATTGTTCTGGCTGACATTTTACGGAACTAATACAGGAACTGCTTCACAAGTATCTATGTACTTCTATCATAACTCTCAGTATTATTATGCCTTCGAAGGACTTCCCGGTTCAACTGCTGCAGTAAATATTACAAAATACGGCGGCATAGGCGGACTGATTGAAGGAACTTTCAGCGGAACCTTAATCACCTATCTGTCGTCAGGGGGCGTTACGATCTCAAACGGGCAGTTCTCTGTTATCAGGATTATAGGTCAATCGGCTTTACTTAAAAATAAACTTTTGGGTAAAGTACGAAAAATGATGAAATAATTTAGCTCGTTATTAGCTATTAGCCCCGCTTGTCGCAGCGGGGCTTTTTTTTATCTAATTAGAACCATCTTGCGGATTGTATTAAAATTTCCCGCGGTGAGTTTATAGTAATATACCCCCGATGCTAATCCGTTTGCATTAAAATTTAAAGTGTAATTACCGGCAGGTTTCTGCTCATTCATTAATACACGAACCTCTCTTCCCGCTGAATTATAAACCCTGATCGATACGAAAGAAGTCTCACCAATTGAAAAAGCTATTGTTGATGAGGGATTGAAGGGATTGGGATAATTCTGGTCCAGGCTGTATTGAACAGGTGAGCTATATTCTACTTCTACAATACGTGAATATTCATATACGCCATTATAATCAATTTGTTTAAGTCTGTACGAATATGAACCTTTTGAAACATCATTATCAGAATAGAAATATTCCCCGGGTTCAGTTGTAGTTCCTCTCCCCGGTACAAAGGTAAGTTCTGTCCAATCAGCAGCATCCCTTCTTCGCTGAACTTCAAATCCGCTATTGTTTTTCTCTGTGGCGGTTTTCCATCTAAGTTCAACAGAGCTCCGGCCTGCTGAAGCCGTAAAAGATGTCAGTTCAACTGGTATCTGAGATAGTTCTCTCTGCCACAAACCTTCGCTTGTTGCAGCAAGTATATTACCGTTGTATTCAATTAGTCTGCTGATAAGGTTAAGAAATGGAAGACCATCGCTGATGTTATCCCAGTTAATTCCATCATCATAAGATCTGTATACTCCCGAACCTCCAAACTTAAGAGCAGTCAATAAAACTCCGTTTACCCGGATAATGCTGGAGCCATACGGGTCCGGGGTTAACCCGTTGCTTCTATCCTCCCAGTTTATTCCGTCATCTGTTGAAAGCCAGATCCCGGCGATAGTCCCGGCCCATAATTTGGAAGGTTCTGAATAGAAAGTTATCGTATTGTAAAATGAGAGTCCCGTAATAGGTTCCCAGTTCATTCCGCCATCTTTTGAGCGGTAGCCTATAGGGGAATTATTAACCTCACGGGCAGCAAAAAGGATATCGTTATGTTCAGTGATATTTGTTGCAAGTATAGCTTCACCGCTTATGTTAGTTAAGCTCCAGTTCTCTCCTTCATCCGTTGAAAAGTATATACCATTCCAGGCACCTGTAAAAAGTATATCATTGTATTCAAAGATCGATTGGGTAAACTCATAAATTGCACCTGGGCCTATTGTAATACCGCTGCTTTTTTTCACCCAGTTAGCACCACTATCTGAAGATCTGTAAATTCCATTGGTTGTAGCTGCATACATCATACTATTATGCTCGAGTACCTGGTATACAGCCAAAGCCTCCGGAGAATTCAGGCCGTTGTTTCTGGTTGCCCAGGATACTCCGCCGTCAGTACTCTCATAAATCCCGCTTCCTCCGGTTGACAGCAGCAGCCTGCCGTCAATATTAACAATATCCTGCAGGTAAACATCCGGAGCGGATGTTACCTGCGACCATTGAGAAAAAAGATTAAAGGATGCTGCGAAAATACAAATGATTGTGAATAGTGTTCTCATTCGCTTTACCTCAGGTTATAGCATTTCCTTATTTAATCAGCAGCATTTTACGGGTTTTACTAACCTTGCCGGCTTCGAGTCTGTAGAAATAAACTCCGCTGGAAAATCCCTGCGCTGCATTAGAATTAAATACAACAGAGTGTGCACCGGCTGATTGAAACCCATTAACCAGTTCAGCAACCTGCTCACCTAAAGAATTATAAACCTTCAGATGAACCTGGCCCGCTGTTGAAATAGTATAACTAATAACAGTAGAGGGGTTAAACGGATTAGGGTAGTTCTGATATAAACTAAATGACGATACATCAATTTTCTGATCTTTGACGCCGGTAGGCATTGATGCAGTAATTGTTCCCACCATTCCTAAACTCTGATGGGGATTACAGTGGTAATGATGAATTCCCGGTGTAGTAATTACAATACTGAAAACAGGATTACCGCTCGTGAGAGGTTCATCCCACACATTTTGTCCTGTTGTACTATCTGAAGTTGTGGTATGAGCTCCGGCAATCCAGTGCCATTCAACTGTATCCCCAACCATAATATCTACGTTCATAGGTATAAACTGAAAGCCATTACTGGTAGCTTCAACTATATGTTTAGTCTGCGCATTAGTAACACTAAGTAGTGCAGCCAGCAATACAATAATCAACGAACTTTTTTTCATTCTGTCCTCTTTGTATATATGTGAAAGTTAGAAATTATATAATGGGTTAATAGTATCACCCATAAACCGTATGATTTTATTATCTTTACGTACGGAATCGTTACTTGAATAGTTTTCTCAGGAGGAAAAAGATGACAATCGATAGTATTATTAAATTAAACAATAATATTGAAATTCCAAGACTCGGCTTCGGTGTCTACCTTTCAAAACCGGGTAAAGAAACGTTTAATGCGGTAACCTGGGCCCTGGAAGCAGGTTACAGACATATAGATACGGCGCGGGCTTATAAAAATGAAGGTGAAGTGGGGAAAGCAATAAAAGAAAGCAATATTAAGAGAGAAGATGTTTTTGTTACAACTAAACTCTGGAACCAGGATCAGGGGTATGAAAGTGCCTTAAAAGCGTTTGATGCGAGTCTGGACGATCTTGGGTTTGACTACGTTGATTTATACCTGATACACTGGCCGGTTGAGGGAAAACGAAGAGAATCGTGGAGAGCTCTGGAAAAAATTTATAGTGAAGGGAGAGCAAAATCTATAGGAGTAAGCAATTACACTATTAAGCACTTAAAAGAAATGGATGGATATGCCGGTATTAAGCCGGTTATCAACCAGGTGGAATTTCACCCATTCCTTTACCAGGAGGATCTGCTCGAATACTGCAGGATAAAAAATGTACAGCTTGAGGCATATTCACCGCTGGCACGGGCTGAAAAACTGGATGATCCAGCAATCAATGATATTGCACAAAAATATTCAAAATCTCCTGCTCAAATAATGATCAAATGGTCGCTTCAGCATTACCTGGTGGTTATCCCAAAATCAGTGCACAAAGAACGGATCAGGGAGAATGCAGATGTATTTGACTTTGAACTAGCAGAAGATGATATGGAAAAATTAAACTCCCTGAACGAAGAACTTCGTATAGCCTGGGATCCGACTCACGTAGATTAACATCAGTAGCATAGCCTCTCAGATCAAATCAAAATTATTTCTGTTTGGAACTAAAAAGGCTGTCTTAAACAAGACAGCCTTTTTGGAATTTATTATATCTGAACCTTACTGAAGACTAAATGGAACATCAACAGATAAAGTGATATTCCTGCCGATATTATGGACACCCAGCGGCTTCAGTATGCTGAGGTGACTGATATAGTATTCATCAAATAAGTTTGTTGCAACAATTGAAAAATTAACGGGACTATTCCAGATTGTGACTGAAGACTGGATACCTGCATTTATAAGAGTATAAGCTCCTGTTGAATCTTCCTCAGCCGCAGTTTTCGTTTGTTTGAGATAATGATCTCCGGAAACGAAAAAAGAAAAATTGTAGAAGGCTGACCAGTCAGGTATGTTAAATTTAACCTTCCCGGTTATTTTATCCGCCGGCATAAAAGGAAGGTAAGTTCCGTCTTCCCTCTTGCCTATAACCGTAGAATACGAGACAGAGAGATCAAGGAGATCAGCTGGATTATAATCCAGGCTTACCTCGCCGCCCTGCAGCAGAGAATTATCCTGCGTAAAGCGGTAAATCCGGTTGTCACTATGATATTCATCGGTCGGATTCAGAAAAATGAAATTGTTTACCTTGTTGTAGAAATAATTAATATCGGCGCTGAAATTTTCGGCCTGGAAAATTACTCCCGCATCAATCTGGTAATTATGCTCGCTCTTTAATTCACTATTTCCTATTTCGTATCTTGTAGTTCCTTCATGAATTCCGTTAGATGCTAATTCTGCAAGGTTAGGAGCCCTGTAGCCTGTAGCAAAATTCAGCTTTCCGGTAAAATTCCCGGTAAAATTATAAGAAGCTCCAATCGCTCCGTTCAGGACAGAGTACTCATTATCGATGGGAAGCATTTCTGCAGAGAAATCGGTAGCGGGCATCATTTCAGTTTTTACCGTCTTAAAGTCATACCGGAGTCCTGTTTCAACATTCAATTTCTCAAAGTTTTCTTTCAGATAGGTAAATGCAGAATATTCATTCATATCAGCATTAGGAACCAGGATACGGCCTCCGTCATTCTCGTTATTCTGGATATTGCCCTGAGCGCCGACAGTCAGTTCCAGGTTCTGTGTAAGCTGATGTATCCATTCCAGGTTAGAAGTAAATGTGTTCAGTATAATGTCAAGTTCACCTGCATCGCCTGCTGCTGCAGCATCCTGGGCTCCTTCCTGTTCCTGCCTGTGATTGTTCTGAAAACCCAGATCGAGTTTGAATTTTGATGCACCTGCGAAGAAAGTATTTCTCAGAGAAATTATGTGGTAATCAATGTTGTGGTGAGGACCTTCAAATTCACGTTCAAAATGATCCTCGGCAAGGTCTTTAGGATTGTTGAGATCGGCTTCTTCAACTACACCATAAATATTATGAGCAAAGGTATAATCGAGATTGGAGAAACCCCAGTCGTAAAAATAGCCGAACATTCCATTTGCATTTAGTGTCAGGAACCGAGTGTTAGGCACTTTATTTTCCTTACCATCCAGATAATCAGCCTGGGACTGACCGCCGACATGCAGCTGCCAGTTGATTTTTTTATTTGCTCCTTTGAATCCAAGTTCAGAATATGCACCGAGAGTATTCGTAAAAAGTTTAAGATTATAGTTCCCGAGTATTCTGCCGACCGGGGCGCCTTTTTCCGGTAAAAGATTTATGACGCCGCCCAGGGCTTCAGCTCCATACAGCAAAGCTGCAGGACCTTCGATAACTTCGACCCTGTCGACACCCACTTCCTCCAGACCGAAACCGTGCTCTTCCTGCCACTGCTGGTTATCAAATCTTACTCCATTCAGAACAGTCGCTATTCTGTATCCATAAAGACCTCTGATGACGGGTTTGGAAATTGCAAGTCCGTTTGATAAAGTACTTATACCCGGCAGCTCTGCAAGAGTCTGGGTGAGCGTAACCATACCATTATACCTCAGATCTTTGGCTGAAGCTACTTCAACTTTATAAGGAACTTTTTCTTTATTTAAAACTGAATTTCCGAGTACTACAACTTCACCAATTTCCAGCCTGGTTGGTTCCAGAACTGCATTTAATTCATTCTTTCCACTATTAATATCAATGCTTTTTACTTCTGTTTTATAGCCGACATAACTGAATTGAAGAGTAAAATTTCCTTCCGGCAGGTTAGTAAAAGTATAGTTCCCATCCATATCGGATACAACCCCGCGCTGAAGTTCACGAATGAAAATATCAACCGCAGGAAGAACCTCCCCGGTTTTAGCACCGGTTACTTTCCCTGTGAGACTGTTTTGGGCATTAACGATCACCGTTAATGCCAGGAAGAACATTATTGTTTTAATGTAATATAATTTCATAGATCATTACCTGAGTTTAAATGTTGTTAATGATTATAAGAATCGTACCGCTGCATTGAAGGGCAGATTCTCAGGGGACAATTGAAAACTAACCGTTAACGATCTGAATTTGGGGAGGAGGGTAAATTTTTTCAGGTATTACTGATTGTACTGATTGAATTGTATATAAGCATAACTCCGCCGAAACGGTGTTTATCTCATTGTTATTTCCATCCGGAGGAAGATAATTTTTAAGTAGGTTTTTGAGAATCGAAGTAACGAAATTATCAGGAACAGATAAAGGATTATCACTGAGATCATTTAATGATTTGAATGCTGTATGAAGACGGGTATCTTTTTTATCGCTGACGCAGTAAAGAATTATATCATCCCCGGTATCTTTCTTGAAAATGATATCATACATTTCGTTGTCACAGCTGACTTCATGGTCGTTAATCAACCGCAGATTGCCATTTTTCAGGCTGAATTCGACAATATTATCACTGGCTATGGCTTCCGGGTGTGCCTCAATAAGTTCCAGGTTTTCTGCCCTTGACTGCTGCAGCATAAAAATCACTACCAGGTTAAACCCGAAAGTATTTAGCATTATAAGTATGCCCAGTAAAGAGCTTATCATTTTTCTCATCAGGAGACAAAGTTAAGAAAAAAAGATACTATTCAAAACGATAATTTTGTTGATAGGCAACTATTATGAAATATGAATTTCCTTTTTAAGATATTCCCCTGTAATGCTTTTTTTGTTGGATATTATCTGTTCAGGAGTACCTTCTGCGATGATTCTGCCGCCGAACTCGCCCCCGCCGGGACCCAGGTCTATAATCCAGTCCGCCGTTTTTATCACATCCAGGTTATGCTCCACCACTATAACGGTATTGCCCTTATCGACCAGTTTATTTAATACCTTAAGGAGTATATTAACATCTTCAAAGTGCAGTCCCGTTGTCGGTTCATCAAGAATGTATAGAGTCTTGCCGGTTGATACCTTGCTCAATTCAGTTGCAAGTTTAACGCGCTGGGCCTCACCGCCTGATAAAGTAGTAGCCTGCTGCCCCAGGGTAATATACCCCAGACCCACATCATGAATAGCTTTAAGTTTTCTTTTTATTCTTGGAAGATCGAGAAAAAACTCAAGAGCCTCATCAACTGTCATCTCAAGAACATCGGCAATTGATTTTGTTTTATAGAGTATTTCAAGTGTTTCGCGGTTATACCGCTTTCCGTGGCATACATCGCATTCCACATAAACATCGGGAAGAAAGTTCATTTCAATTTTCTTTAGTCCGTCGCCGCTGCATTCTTCACACCTTCCGCCGGGTACATTAAAACTGAACCTGCCGGTAGCATAACCGCGCATTTTTGATTCCGGCAGCTGGGAGTAAAGATCTCTTATGAAAGTGAATAAACCCGTATAAGTGGCAGGATTTGATCTTGGGGTTCTGCCTATCGGCGATTGATCAATCTCGATGATTTTGTCGATATTCTCAAGACCTTCAACCGATCTAAATGGAAGCGGAACTGATTTCGACTTATAAATTCTGTTCATAAGAATTTTAACAAGAGTTTCATTTACCAGGGATGATTTTCCCGAACCGCTTACCCCGGTAACAAGTGTTAATGTACCCAATGGCACTTTAAGGTTCACATTTTTCAGATTAAATCCGGAGGCACCTTTTAATTCAAGAAAATTTCCATTCCCTTCCCTTCTATTCAGCGGAACAGCTATTTCTTTTTTATTCTTCAAATAAGCAAGAGTAAGAGAATCAATTCCGTTTGTTGAATTCATGAGTTTCCTGGTTTCCCCGGCCAGGCATAATTTCCCGCCATGTTCGCCGGCTCCGGGTCCCAGATCAATCATATAATCCGAACTTTCTATCGTTTCTCTGTCGTGCTCTACCACTATGACGGTGTTGCCAAGGTCCCTTAAGTTTTTCAATGATTTTATAAGCTTTATATTATCGCTTTGATGGAGACCGATGCTTGGTTCATCCAGGACATAAAGAACTCCGGCTAATTGTGAGCCGATCTGTGTTGCGAGTCTTATCCTCTGCGACTCTCCTCCCGACAATGTTCTGGCAGAGCGGTCAAGAGTTAAATAATCGAGACCAACATTTAAGAGGAAATTCAACCTCCCCGTTATCTCCTTCAGTATAGGCTTTGCTATTATTGCATCTCTTCCTTTAAGCTTTACCTTTTTAAAAAATTCCTCCGCCCTGCTGATTGAGAGTGAGGTCACCTCACTGATATTCATCTCTTTGAATTTAACAGCTAAGGATTCCTGCTTTAACCTTCCGCCGCCGCAAGAGGGGCATTTAATCGTATTCATGTAGGATTCTACCCATTCACGAATATTATTTGAACTGGTGGTGTTATAATAATTCCTGAGGTAATTTATAAGACCCGAAAACTTATGATGGTATGTAACTGGTTTCCCTCCGCCGTATGAATAAGAAAAAGCAATTTTCTCTTTACTGCCGTTAAGCAATATATCTTTCTGCTCTTCGGACAGATCTTTAAGCTTTGTATCGAAGTTGAAATTAAATCTCTCAGCTACAGCAGTCAGCTGATTAAAGAACCATATCGACCGTGGTTTTCCCAGGGCAGCAATCCCCTCTTCATTTATCGATTTATTCCAATCAGGGATGATCAGGTTAATATCCAGTTCCTTCTTTTCTCCGAGCCCTTCGCAATCGGGACAGGAACCGTAAGGTGAATTGAATGAAAATGAATTGGGAGCAAGTTCCCTGTAGCTTATTCCGCAGGTCAGGCAGGCCAGGTGCCGGCTGAATACAAAATCTTTATCTCCGTCATTTACAACGAGTATACCATTGCCGTAATTCAGGGCAACATCTACAGACTCGCTTATCCTGGCTCGTGCATTTTCAGATGCTGTTAGTTTATCAACTACTATTTCAATATTGTGTATCTTATATCGATCGACCTGGAATCCCTTAGAGATCTCAACGAATTCATTATCTACTCTTACCCTCAGAAAACCATCTGATAATATCTCCTCAAAAAGTTCACGGTAATGACCTTTCCTGCCCCTTACTACGGGAGCCAGTATAGAGACTTTCCTGCCTGAAAGTGTTGATATTATGGAATCAATAATCTGAGCCGAAGACTGACGCGTAACGGGTTTACCGCAGTTGTAGCAATAAGGAATACCGAGCCGGGCATACAGCAGACGCAGGTAATCATAAATTTCAGTAACGGTTCCCACAGTGGATCTTGGATTTCCCGAGGTTGACTTCTGTTCAATAGAGATTGCCGGGCTGAGACCCTCTATCAAATCTACTTCCGGTTTTTCAAGCATATCGAGGAACTGCCTGGCGTATGCAGATAACGATTCAATATATCTTCTCTGGCCTTCAGCATAGATAGTATCAAAAGCAAGTGAAGATTTGCCAGAACCTGATAATCCGGTAATTACAGTAAATGACTCGCGGGGAATTTCGACATCAATATCTTTGAGATTATGTTCTCTTGCACCTTTAACAATTATTGTCTCTTTTTCCAAATCCCAAAATCCTTAATTAATAAGCTTTAAATATTATTGATTAGGGCATATAAAATCAATTTAATTAGTAGTGCATTAGTCACCTTTGTGTATCAAATAAAGGGGAGTTTTAACGAATTTGCCTTATCTTTGTAAAAAATGATAAATTTACTATTACTATGTTCACCGTTGATACGATTAAAACGATAAATTCACCCGCTGAAAGCACATACAAAGAAAAGGGCTCCGATTTTATTGCGAGGGCATATCATGCGGAATCGGAGGCAGAAGTAAAAGACTACCTGGAAGAAACGAAAAAAGAACATTATGATGCTTCCCATCATTGCTATGCATTCAGGTTTAAAGATGATTCATTCCGTTATTCAGATGCGGGAGAACCGAATGGGACAGCGGGAATAAGGATCCTCAATGCCATCGATCATTACGGGTTAAAGGATATCCTTGTAATTGTTACCCGGTATTTCGGAGGGACCAAACTAGGTGTCGGACCTCTCGGGAAAGCTTACTACACAAGTGCAGAACTCCTCCTTAAGGATTGTTCGTATGTGGAGCAAAAACCGTACTACAGAGTGAGCATCCTATGCGATTTCAGTTTTATAAGTCTTGTGCACAGACTGCTTTCAAACTTTTACGGAATAATTGAAAATATTGATTATGGCGATTCAGTCACTTTCGGATCGCTTATTCCGGCCGAAAATACAGGCGATTTTATAAGAGAGGTGAGGGATTCAAGCAATGGAAATATTAAAGTTGACAAACAGCCGGAAATAATATTTCAGAAGATTTAAAATTATATTGATTTAATACTCAATAAAACCGATATTTGATATAATCAAATAATTTATAGGAACAATAATGGCAGTAAAAAAGGGTCAGACTGAAAACGCATCCAAACTTGCAGACCTTACATTTAAACTGCTGGCAAACTGCCAGGAGAAGGAAGCAAGATTAGCAGAGAATTACGGGTTAACACAGTCCGAATTCAGGTGCCTCCGTTTATTTAACAAGGATGATATCTTAAATAACAAACAGGTTGCTGAGAGGATGAACCTTAGTCCCAGCAGGTTAACCAGGATTATCGACGGGCTTGTTGTTAAAGGGTATATTATCAGGCAGATTGAACCCTCGGATAGAAGAAATATGAAGGTTCAGTTATCCAAACGGGGAAAGGTTATAGTGCAGAAACTTAATGATGCTTACGTAAAAATACATAAGGAAATATTAGAAGATATCGATAAAACTCAGCATAAACCGCTGATAAATGCTATGGAGAACTTACTCGTGGCGCTTCAGAAATGGATAGCCAGGTAATCAATTAGGATTATTTCTTTTCAGGCGGTTCAGATATTTTTTTGTCCACTCAAGATCGTTCATTAGTTCTGTGAGATTAAACAAGCTGTTCTGTGAAAGATCCAGATAATTCTCCTTGAAATATTTCTGTGTCGATTCATCGGCATTTGCGATAAGCTGTTCAAGATTCTCTTTTACTTTTTCAAGGTTTTGAGTAAGATCGATCTTAATTTGACCTGTATTCTGTACATCAGTAATACCCGAAGCTTTCTCAAGAACCCGGAATAGTCCAAGTACATATTTGGACGTAAAACTGAGGTCCTCAATAACGCCTTTCTGGTTATTAGCATAACCCAACTGAATGAGGAGGGATAGATCATCCCTTCTCTTCAATTGATTGCCTGAATACTCTGCTATCTCATTAACTAAATTAAGACTGCTGTCTGTCATCCTTTAATACCTATCCCAATCCCATCACCGACAGGAATAATTGTCGACTTAAGGTTTTTATGTGAAATGAAGATTTCGTTGAATTCTTTAATGTGAGCCGCCGATTCACGGTAATTAACGGGAACCTTCTTTACTGCAGCATACCCATGCCATAGAAGATTATCTATAAATATTACGCCGTTTTTCTTAAGCAGAATGATAGAATAATTAAAGAGCTGCATATAATCCTGCTTATCCGCATCTAGGAAAATGAAATCATATTTTTTATCGAGTCTGGGCATAATATTTAAGGCATCTCCTTCGAATATTTCAATTTTATCTCCAAGTCCCGCTTTTAGTATATTTTCATTAGCCAGCACTATATTGTCTTTACTTTTTTCGATCGTGTGCAGTACGGATTTTTTTTTAAGATTTTTTGCAATACGGATCGATGAATATGCAATGGCGGTCCCTATCTCGAGCACTCTTTTGGGTTTCATCATTTTTATCAGAATTTCGAGGAGATCAGCCGATTGCCACGAAAGTATAGGCACTTTGTGTTTACCGGCATAGTCTTCCATTTCCAGAATTAATGGATCTTCCGGCTGCCTGAAATGATCCAGATATTTTTCCTGCTGATGATTCAGAATTGAGCTCATATCTATCCTTAAATTATGATATAATAAATTTAAACATAAAATTATAAAAAGTTTTTATTCGTTGTCTTAGCCGGGGTGAATTGAATCGGGAGAGTTTTTAATACAAGCAGAACTTACTTCAGATAGACCATTTTGCGTGTATAAAATTTTCCATTCAGATTAAGAGTATATATATATATTCCGCTGGCGGCCTCAAATCCCTGGTCTGATATTCCATCCCACGAATTATGGTTAACACCGAGATGAGAAATGCCCTTGTAAAGCGTTTTAACCTTCCTGCCGACAGCATCATAAATTGTTAATTCAGCAGGGAAATTTCCTTCAGCAACATAATCAATAGTCGTGAAAGAGTTGAAGGGATTGGGGTAGTTATTTATAAGGATATAATCAGCAGGAAAGTGTGACAGTGCGATATTAAGAGAAACAAACAGATCGCCATACTGTAATTTGTAAATCTTATCAACAGGATCACGATGAGCATTACCGGTGTTATCGTCGTACGTAAAATAAAAACCCACTTCCTGTCCAAATACAAAATACGGCAGCTGGCGCTGAAACGAATAATCATTCTCTGCGGTCATGTTTAATTCATCATAGTTTGTATTATCGGTCGAATAGTGAAGCACGACATTACTTACGGAAAACGTATCGATAAATGCCTTATGCAGCATATAGTTATTATTTACCAGCTGAAGGTTGGGAAATGATATTGCTTTTGAGGCAGATAGAAGACCGTAACCCCGGTCATTATCGGGATTTCCGGCATTGTCCGATGATTCATGAAATATACTTCTCACCTGTTCATTGGTAAGATGAGGATAAGCAGAAAGAAGTAAAGCAGCAATACCGCCTGCGATAGGAGTAGCCGAGGAAGTACCTGTGCCGTAAGTATAAAGATCAGAACCATTAGTTGAGGCTCCATATACATCTACACCCAGAGTGACCACATCAGGTTTAATTCTCCCGTCATAAGTCGGGCCCCGGCTGCTGAACGAAGCTACCATGTTATCATAATAAACTGCACCTACTGCCATGGTTTTAACGCCGTCTGCAGGAGCAAGTATGTAATACCATTGTGTACTACCTTCATTGCCTGCAGCTGTAATTGTCACCACACCGCGTCGAAATGCCATTTCAGCTGCCTTAGTTACAATTGTAGTCTTGCCGTCCATGTCGGCATACGTATACGAATTACCCGAATCAAAGGTGTTGTACCCAAGGGAAGAACTGGTAACATCAACTCCCTGCCTCTCCATCCATATAAGGGCGGCGGCATAATTATCTTCTTCAGTGTGAGTTTCAGATGCTATGTTTTCCGTTTTTGCCAGAAGAAAAGATGAACCATAAGCAGCACCGATCAGAGTGCTGTCCTGATATCCTCCGATAACTGAAAAGACAAATGTACCATGCGAATCCTGTCCAGGTACGTCCTGGCTCTGGTTTTCAGTAACACTATCACCAAACACGAAATCATACTCATTGAGGACACGGGTATTTTTGAAAGCATTGTGAAATTTCCAGTGGAAACCCGAATCAAGAACGCCTATAATAATTCCACTACCGTCAATTCCTTTAGAATGAACCACAGGTACGTCCGATAATGCTAATTGTTCATACGAAATTCCGTAATCTGTTTTATCAAAACCAGAAGATTTGGGCAGACCGGCATTTTTCATAACATCATCCTGGAACGACAGGACTTTGACAGGGACAATACTTTTAACAAACGGCAGTGACAAGGCCTGTTTTTTCTGTACATCTGTAAGACAGGCAGAGACAGAATTAAACCAGCTGAGTTTATTAACTATTTTTATACCAAGGGAGTTTAATTCTTCGATGTAATCCGGGTTAACGGGAAGATCTTCAAAAGTTATGATTGAGTCGGGATTCATAACCTTCTTTCGTCTTTCTATTGCGTGAGGGGAAAGATTGTTCAGGGCTTCCCGGTAAGTCAACGAGGATTTGCTGAGGGAAGCCTCCGATCCTTTATCACGGAAGTAGATAAAATATTTATCCTGTGAATGGAGATGTACAAATGGAATAATGAGAAGGAGGAAAATGAACTTTTTCATTTGATAATCTTAAAAAGCCTCTCAAACCTGATCGGTTCCGAGATATTATAAAACTTTCTGTTCGGCACATAAGGATCCCAAGACCAGTAAACCATAAATGCGCTGCCTATAATCATATCTTCCGGCACAAAGCCCCAGTACCTGCTGTCCATGCTGTTCTCACGGTTATCTCCCAGAACAAAATAATAATCTTTAGTAAGAGTATAACCATGGACAGGTTTACCTTCAATAGTAATAACAGTACCTTCAGCGCTTAATGTATTCTTGCCCAGCTCACGATCAATTATTGTCTTCCAGAGATATGCATTCTGAGGATTAAGGTCGATTAAATCGCCTTTCTTAGGCACCACTACCGGGCCATAATTGTCTTTATTCCAGCTGCTGTCGGGAGGAAAGATTCCCTTCTCAGGGACACCTGCTTCCATCCTGTCATTCCGGTCTATTTTTACGGCAAACGGAAACGGTATTGGTTTACCGTTTACAAAAACCTGCTGCTTAACTATACTTACTGTATCTCCCGGCAAGCCTACTATACGTTTAACGAGATTTACAGAGTTCTCATCTGAAAATTCGGAGCTATAAGGAAATTTAAAGACGATGACATCTCCCCTGTCGGGACTTGAGATTGAGAATATATCGGCAGAAGGAATAGAAATTGAAGTGAACGGAACATAGCGGGGAGTATGGAAATTATAGGCCAGTTTATTCACGAGGATATTATCGCCGACAAGAAGAGTATTTTCCATCGAGCCTGTAGGGATCCTGAAAGCATCGAAAAAAAATGCTTTAACGATTATTGCAAGGACAAGGATTAATAAAATAATCCTGAGGAAATTACCGAATCTACTTCTTTTTTCGCGGGTTTAACAGAAGGGGGAGGAGCTTCGGTAAATACCGTATTTTGTGTAGGGTTATACAAGCGGCACCTGCATTCTGTTACTCATCGATCTGCAGGACTGCAAGAAACGCTTCCTGGGGGATCTCTACATTCCCAACCTGTTTCATTCTTTTTTTGCCCTCTTTCTGTTTTTCAAGTAATTTTCTTTTACGGGTTATATCTCCGCCGTAGCATTTAGCCAAAACATTTTTCCGGAGAGCTTTGACTACCGACTTTGATATTACCTTAGTTCCGATAGCAGCCTGGATAGAAATCTCAAACATCTGCCTTGGAATAAGATCTTTTAATTTACTGCAGACCTTCCGGCCCCAGTCGTACGATTTATCCCGGTGAACAATCATGGATAAAGCATCCACCGGTTCACTGTTCAATAGGATATCAAGTTTTACAAGATCAGATTCGCGGTAGCCTATATATTCATAATCAAAAGAAGCATATCCGCGTGTTGTAGATTTCAGTTTATCATAAAAATCAAATATAATCTCTGACAGAGGAAATTCAAACTGAAGATCTGCTCTCGTCGGATCAATGTAGGTAGTATTCTTATATACACCTCTTTTATCCATTGCGAGCTTCATTATATTGCCTACATATTCACTTGGGCAAACTATCTGTGCGTTAATATAAGGTTCTTCAATTCTTTCAATATCACCGATAGCGGGCATCTCCGCAGGATTATCTACTATAATTTCTTCATTTTTCTTATTATATACAATATATTCGACATTGGGAAGCGTAGTAATAATGGATTGATTATACTCCCTCAATAATCTTTCCTGAACAATCTCCATGTGAAGCAGGCCGAGGAAACCGCACCGGAAACCAAATCCAAGAGCCGCGGAAGTTTCAGGCTGATAAATGAGAGCCGAGTCATTCAATTTAAATTTTTCAAGAGCATCTCTGAGATCTTCAAAGTCATCCGAAAGAGTAGGATATAACCCGCTGTATACCATAGGTTTTACGTCTTTATATCCCGGAAGAGCTTTTGCTGTTCCTTTTCCAGGATGGGTTATGGTATCCCCGACCTTTGTATCGTGCACATCTTTAATACCTGCAATCAGGTAGCCTACATTACCGGCCTCAAGCACATCGGATTTCACCTTCCTTAGTCCGAGCACGCCTATTTCTTCAGCTTCAAATTCATTATTAGTAGCCAGGAATTTGATTTTATCATTTGTTTTAACCCGGCCGTTGAAAATTCTGATATATGCGATAGCTCCGCGATAAGCATCGAATATGGAATCGAAAATGAGGGCCTGCAGCGGAGCATCAGGGTCGCCGGTAGGGGGTGGAATTTTTGTAACTATTCTTTCAAGAAGTTCGTCTATCCCGGTTTTAGTCTTTGCACTTACGAGCAGAATTTCATCATTCTCACAACCAATCAGATCGATAATCTGGTTTTTTACTTTATCAATTTCTGCGCTGGGCAGATCAATTTTATTGATTACAGGGATTATTTCGAGTCCCGCCTCAACAGCAAGATAGAGGTTGCTGATAGTCTGCGCCTCTACTCCCTGGGCGGCATCGACTACCAGTACAGCGCCTTCGCAGGCGGCAAGAGACCTGGAGACCTCGTAGGAGAAATCCACGTGTCCCGGTGTATCAATCAGGTTAAAGATATAGTCATTCTTATCCTGAGACTTAAAGTGCATTTGAATGGCGTGGGATTTTATGGTAATTCCCCTCTCCCGTTCAAGTTCAAGGTCATCGAGCACCTGGGCTTTAGCCTCGCGCTCAGTTACGGCACCTGTTTTTTCAAGGATACAATCAGCTATAGTAGACTTACCATGGTCTATGTGTGCAACTATGCAAAAATTTCGGATGTTTATCATTCGTTTCCTGTTATAGACTACAAATATATGAAGGGCGCTAATATATTAAAAGTTATTAAAAATTAAAGATTTCTCAAGATTGGGGTATATCATAACAAATCAAAATATTATAGATAATCCGGATGTAAGTGCCGATTAAATAGGTTTTCACTATAAAAAGGATATTTAAAGTGTATATGAAGCACTTTGAAGCGTATATAGAGCGTATGTGAAGCGTATATGAGACGTATGTGAAACGTATGTGAGACGTATATGGAACGTATGTGAGACGTATATGGAACGTATGTGAGATTTGTTTGATGAGTAGAAGGCTGAATGAAAAATCTGCCTTGGAAATGCTAATTTTTCTATAAATCGGGATTAATTTCGGGTACGGGTGCAGTTTACCGGATCAGGCAGCGACGGATAGAATCGGAGAATGGAGTCGAACCCTTCCGGAATCATAGGTTGACAAACGGCAGGGAAACCTTCTGTGTGAAGTTCTGAGACAACCCTTTAATTAAGAGATGAAAATATTCCGTTCTGATTATACGATTTCTATTTTATAATCCCCTTCTGTGAACTCATTATCCCTGTTGATCTTTCCTTCGAACGGGTAGATTTTAACTATTCTTCTTAACTGGTAAGCATCCAGGATAGCTTTATAATCACCTTTACTAATCTGAATTTTAAATTTGCTTTGAAGGGGCTGTATTTCAGCGAAATATTTTTTTTCATCCACCAAAATTCTTTTGATGCAGAATGGGCTTCCATCGGACAAATCTGACAAGTCGAGAATTTGCATAGTACGATTCCTTCGTTTGATTAATATACCTGCAAACGAATATAAATTGTCTTACGTCAAAGAAGCTCAACTCCTCAGAAAGTTAGAGATTCACAAAGAAATACACAAGCGGTTTTAAAGGAAAGCGCAAAAAAAAGTTTCAGAAAGACCGGGATTTTTCCAGCATATCGAGTATAATTCCCTCCCTGAGTGCAAAACCTGAAATTTTCATTTTTTTAATATTGAAAAGTCCGAAGATACTATTAAGGATTAATAATCCCGCGGGAATTATATCGGCTCTTTTTTCCTCCATCCCGGGTATCTCACGTCTTTTATCTTTTGTATCAGCGGAAAGTATTATATCTGAAATTTCTTTCAGCTCCTCCGTTGTAAAAGATAATGAGTTCAGAGATTTAGGGAGTTTCGGGTTTTTCCTTTTAAGGATCATTGAAGCGAGCGCTTCGATAGTTCCTGAAGTTCCCACAACCAGATCGAAATTAAGCTTCGAATATTTCCCCACTGATTCCCCAAGGAGATCTTCAATGAATCTGCTGCAGTTATTAATTTTTTCAGAATCCAGTTTATAACCGGGAAAAAAATGTTTTGATAATCTCACCGCACCAATTTTTATACTCTCAGCAAATATGACTTCAGTTTTATCCACATTTATTAGTTCGGTACTTCCGCCGCCTATATCAATACAGAGCACATTCCTATCCCCCAGGTTCAGCGCCTTTTGAGCTCCGAGGTAGATTAAAGCGGCTTCATCCCTCCCCTTAATTACTTCCACTGTAATTCCCGCAGCTTGTTTAACTTTATCGATAAATTCCATTCTATTCTGAGCTTCACGCACAGCACTTGTAGCTACTGCTCTGAATTTTGCTCCATATGAATCGGCAAGCCGCTTAAATTTTGAAAGAACATCAATTGCGAGTTCAGTTTCCTCATCAGAAATAAATGACAATTCGACACCCTTATGTGAACCCAGCCTTATAACCTGTTTTTCGCGATCGATTATTTTAATGGATCCGTCTTTTCTGAGGGAGGCAATGATCATATGGAATGAATTTGTTCCCATATCCACGGCAGCAAAGCAGCAGTCATCCATTTCTATTAACCTTTATCCGAGACAGGAAAAAGATAAACACACATCTTAAAAACATCTTCAACTGCGATATCATCTATGAGGTCAGATTTCCTGATATACAATTTATTTTTTCCTATCGGCGCCCAGTTAAGAGGATTAGTAGGGCCAAATATCGATATCTGGGGAGTTGAAGTTGTGCCGGCAACATGCATTATGCCGGTATCATTTGAGATAAACAGATCCGACAATGATATAAGAGCTGCAACTTCCGGTATTTTCCTATTTATGAAAGCGGGAAGTTCAAACGGGACATTTTCTTTGACAAAACTAATCTCTTCGCGGTCGCCGGTGCTGCCGGTTAAATAAAAATCAGCTTTATAATTTTCATTCAGCCGTTTAATTAATGCAGCATACTTGTAGAGCGACCACCGGTTCTGCGGTTTACCAGCTCCCACATGAAGACCGATAAGCAGATCATTCTTTGTATTCTTAAATGAGTCTATAAATTCCCGGGCAGCTTTAACATCATTATCATCGAATGTAATCTCCGACTTATAATTGGAGGTAGTAATTCCGAAAGGACGGATAATATCAAGGCTTCGTTCCGAAACATTGGAATCGGGATGTCTTCTCCAATCGATCTCCACCCTCCTGTCGAAGAAAAAAGCACTGTCATTGGGTTTTCCATCAAGACCAAGAGGGCCTATCCTGGTTTTAGCATTTGAAATTCTGGCAATAAGGTTGCTTGTAAATGAAACAGAAACGGTAACAGGGACCAGGGTAACGTCATAATCCTCTTTAAGGAGCTTTATAAATTTTACAAGGTAGTAAGGGTTATAGATCTTCTTCTTGTCGAAAATATAAATTCTGTCGAGGAATTTATTCTTTATCATTCCAGGATAATTAATGGGGCTTACGATGAGGGTGATATGGCTTTGCGGATATTTTTCCTTGATAGCTCTGAAGACCGAAACCCCTGCAAGAAGGTCACCGAGCTGGTTATGCTGGCGAACGATAAGAAACTTTTTAGGATTGCCGAGTATGCCGCTTTTATTTTCAGGGACAGAAAGAAAATTCTGAAATATTTTATAAAGAGCAGATGAAATGAAATTTTGTTTTGCCATTTAATTAATTTTCAGAGTTCTCGTCCTTCTTTTTTATCTCCTTAAACTCAGCTTCCTCAACATTTTCGTATTTACTTTCCGGTTTATTCTTTTTTTGAAAATCGGCCTTTTTCGCGGCACCAATTCTGAAATTAACTATAAAAAGCTTCAGTATATGGTATACAGCGTAAAAAAGTATAAAAAATAATATTAATCTGATTAAACTCATTCTATCCTCTTCGATTCAGGCTTGAAATATTCCTTCACGCCTCTGTCTTTTCTGAATATCTGCTTAAATAATTCGTTGAAATCCTGTTCATTATTTACAAAGTCAATTTCTGTAGAATTAACAATCAGAAGCGGGGTACCGCTATACCTGAAGAAAAAGTGCGTATATGAATCGCTTAATTCTTCGATGTAACTGCGGGTTAAGTTTCTTTCAATTTTCCTGCTTCTTTTTTTAATGTTATACATAAGTCTGTCTACACTCGACTGCAGAAATACAACAAGATCCGGTTTTCTCAAGCTGCGGGAGAGCAGGGGAAAAATGCTCTCATATAATTTCAGCTCTTCTCCGTTCAAGTTTAAGTAAGCAAAAATTCTATCTTTATCAAATACATAATCGCTCACTATGTATTCGGTGAACAGGTTTTCCTGGTTCAGCTCCTCCTGCTGCTTAAACCGGTTAATCAAAAAAAACATCTGGGTCTGGAAAGCAAATCTTTTCCGGTCAGAGTAAAAATTTTCAAGAAAGGGGTTAACCTCGAATTGTTCGAGGATGAGCTCAGCCTTAAGCCTGTCGCTGATTTTTTTTGCAAGAGAAGTTTTCCCAGCGCCGATTACTCCTTCGATTGCAATATACTTTACATCAGGATTTTCAATCAATTTTATAACCGTTATAATTTATATTCAGTTTTAGTGATAATATTTTTTTCAATCGTATTAAGGTCAATTTCCGAAATTTTAATCTCTCTTCCCGGAAAAATAAAACCGAGGGCAATTTCACTGAAAGGAACAATCACAAAGTCCCTTTCCATAATTCCGGGATGAGGCACAATCAGCTCGAAATCAGCATAAATTGTTTTATCGAAAAATAACAAATCCAGATCAATTTCCCTTGGTCCCCACTTTTCCGATAGGGTTCTTCCGAGCTTCTTTTCAATTTCCTTAAGCAAATAAAAGAGTTTCTTAAGCCAGAGGTCAGTTTCAACAGAAACCACCGCATTAAAAAAATTATCCTGTTTAATATTCCCGAATGGTTTTGTTTCATAGACAGAAGATTTTGCAATAATACTGCACCCAGGGTCTGAATTTAATTCAGCAACAGCTTTTTTGAGGTTCTCCTCCCGGTTTCCTTTATTGGATCCTAACGCTATGTATGCAATGACGGAAATTTTATAAACCAGGGATTAAATCATGTAATATTAAAGCTCTTTTCTTTCCTTAATTACCTCCACCTCAACGCAGTCAACAACACCGCCGAGAGGGGGATTATTTTTTCTAACCCGAACGCAAACTTTCTGCACTCCCTTAAAGTTAAGCAGAAGTTCGTTTGCAATTTTTGTAGCAAGTGATTCAATCAGATAGTACTTATCATCAAGAGCCAGCTTATATATAAACTTATAAACCTTATGATAATCAATTGTCTCGGCCAGATCATCATCAGCGGCTGCTTTCGAGAAATCTGTATACAAATCAACATCGGCTTCGAATTTACCACCTACGGCCTGTTCTTCAGACATAACCCCATGGTAACCATAAAACGCCGCCTTTTTGATCCGGATTATATTTAACATAAATTCTCCATAAGGTTATGCTGGTTTTATTGTTCTATTAACTTTAAACTATCACAGACAAAACAAGAAATCATTACAGTCACCGCATTCATACCCGGTCTCTCATTGCTATCACTCCGATAGCCCTTCCGGAAAGCTTTCCATCGCGTCTGTAGGAATGGAACAGCTCATCATATTCAAAGCTGCATAGTCCTGATCTCTGCACCTGATAAGGAGGTATTCCTTCACCAATGAGCATATCATAGTTAGCGGCAGCGACATCAAGCAGAAATTTATCTCCTATTTTATCCAGATATACCGCATCAAACAATTCAGCCACTTCCTTGCCGACCTCATAATTTGGACGGCTTATTGAAGGTGCAAGATAAGCAAAGAGATCTGAAGGATCACTTCCGAAATCGACCTTAAGTCTTCTGACCGTTTTTTCCGTTATTCTCTGCTGCGTACCTCTCCAGCCTGAGTGAACAGCAGCAATAATCTTTCTTTTGACGTCATACAGAAAAACAGCAGTACAGTCGGCAGTGCTTATACTTATCGCCACACCAGTTTTATTGGTTATCATCGCATCGCTTTCGCCAATATTGCCGGGGGCTTCAACATAAGTGACTATATCGCCGTGAACCTGTTTCTGGAAAGCAGCCCTATCCATTGATAGTCCGATTGCTTTAAAAAACAACTCCCGGTTATTCAATACTCTCTCCTTCACGTCACCAACAGACAAAGAGAGATTAAAATAGTACGGCGGTTTATAATCAGTACTACACTTAGTACTGAAGCCGAAGATTATTTCGGGAAATTCATTGAAAATATGTGGTTTAAGTATAAGCATAACAGAAGTGTAAATTTAAGAAATATTTAACCGTTTAATGTAAAATAAAAGATAAAAACGAGGGGATAAGTTTGAAGGGGAGTTAATTTTTAATCATGAATTTTAGTACTGCTACATTCAATTGAGACTGTAGGGGGCATGTATTATATTGGCATACTAATTTGAATCCGAAAAAGGTAAAAACTTGAAAATCCTGGTAACTAATGATGACGGAATAGAAGCTCCGGGGATTGCGATCCTGGCAGAGTCATTGAGCGAGATAGGAGAAGTCACTATTGTGGCTCCCTTAAAAGAGCAAAGTGCTGTAGGGCATGCAATAACAATGCAGCTTCCGTTAAGAGTAATCGATTACAAAAAGAACGGTGATTTCTTCGGATATGCAGTCAGCGGAACACCTGCGGACTGTGTTAAGATCGGAATAAGAAACATTCTGAAAACCCCGCCGGACCTGGTTGTATCCGGAATCAACCATGGCTCAAATACAGCTATAAACATAATCTACTCGGGGACTGTATCAGCGGCGCGTGAGGCGGCAATTATGGATATACCATCGATGGCCGTATCGGTAACCAATCACGAAGCAACCGATTTCAGGTTTGCCGGTAAAGTCAGCCGGCTGCTTGCACAGCAGCTGGCCGGTAAGGATCTTCCTTTAGGAACCCTGCTGAATGTAAACGTACCTGATGTTCCCGAAGAACGAGATTGCAGGAATAAAGTTAACCCGCCAGGGTAAATCAAAATGGGATGATGTATATGAGCAGAGGGTAGATCCCTATGGTAAAAATTATTACTGGCTGACCGGAAGTCTGATGGAAGTTGATACTGCAATGGAAACGGACCAGGCAGCGATAAGGAAAAATTATGTATCAGTAAGTCCTATTCATTTTGACCTAACCGATTACGAAACATTCGAAAGAATGAAAAACTGGAAAATAGAAAACCTGTTGAATGGCAAAAAATTATAAAATCTTTCAAATAGACGCATTTACAGAAAACCCTTTCGAAGGGAATTCTGCCGCTGTAATGTTTGCAGAAAATTTTGCATCTGATCAGATGCAGAAGATTGCCCGCGAGATGAACCTTGCCGAAACTGCATTCCTGTTTCCTTCTGATAAAGCGGACTATAAACTGCGGTGGTTCACACCAGCAGTAGAAGTTGACCTTTGCGGTCATGCAACTATCGCGTCACTGCATTTCCTTTTTGAGAACAATCTGCTTCAGGAAGGTAGTTCAGTAAGTTTTGAAACGAGGAGCGGGGTATTAAGCTGCGGAATGGAGAACGGTTATTATTATATGCAGATCCCTTTTTACAATATGGAAGAGTTTACAGGCTGCAAGGAAGAAATTATCGATGCTTTAGGTGCAGAGCGAACCTCAGTTGCTGATGAAACTCCTTTTATTCTTCTTGAGAACGGAAACCTTTACTTAAGAGTCGACGGGTTAAAAACACTCCATAGTCTGAAACCGGATTTCAAGGCTTTGAAGCAGCTCACCGAAGATAAGCATGAATTTGAGGGCGTAGTAGTTTATGCACTTGGGACAATAGATGAAACAAGCTTTGCACACAGCCGGTATTTTGTTCCATTTTACGGCATTGATGAAGACCCTGTAACAGGATCTACTAACGGACCTATGTTAATGGTGTTCAGGAAACTCGGATTTATTAAGGAGGATGAAATCTCACTGATATTTGAGCAGGGAGATGTAATGGGAAGAAGGGGGAGGGTAAAGGTAAGATATAATAAATCAGCCGGAGAATTGTTTATATCGGGGAAAGCCGTAACCGTCCTAAAGGGAGAACTTACTTTTTAATGTTTAACTTTGAAAAAATCAATCTCTCCTTTTCTTTTAACGGAGTATTCTTCATTATAGGGCTCATCCTGCTTGCTGCATACGCGATCTATATGTACCGCTACACCCTTCCGCCTGTAAGTTCCGTAAAAAAAACTCTTCTTGTTTTATTGAGGACATTCGCACTAATACTAATGCTGTTTATTATATTTGAACCTGTAGCAACATTAGCAAAAAAAATAATCCTTCAGCCTGTCAACCTTGTTTTCGTCGATGATTCACATTCAATTGAAATTAAAGACGGTACACAGAGAAGCGAGAATGTTAAAAGATTTGTTGACGGACTGAATAACAATAATTTAATCAGCGGTTCCAGGTTATTTACTTTCGGAACCCGGGTTACACCATTTTCATACGACAGTCTTTCAAAACTTTCTTTCAATGAGGGGAGCACTAATTTTTCAAAGATCTTCTCGTTTATAAAGGATCAGAAAGAAAACATTGCATCTGTTTCAATCGTGAGTGACGGAGTTATAACCGAGGGAGCCAATCCATTATTCACCGCGGAGAAACTTAAGATTCCTGTGTTTACCGTCGGCGTCGGCGATACTACAAAACGAAACGATATAGAGATAAAGAGTGTACTTCATAATGAATATATTTATGCGGAAACCCCAACCACAATCTCTGCAACAATTTTAAATAAAGGATTCGGAAATAAATCCGGATCAATATCGCTATACGAGAACGGTAATGTACTTGAACAAAGGAATATAACTTTGTCCGGCGACGGAACTCAGAACGAAACCTTCAATTACGTTCCAAAAACTGGCGGAGAAAAAAAATTAACTATTGAGGTAAATAATCACGAGGGTGAATTTACCTTTGAGAATAACAAAAAGATTTTTTACATAAATGTTTTAAGCAATAAAATTAAAATACTTATTATCGCTGGAAGCCCTTCTCCTGATCTTTCCTTCGTAAAGAGCTCACTGGAAGAAGATAAGAATCTAAGCGTCAAATCTGTTACACAAATAGCAGCAGGCAAGATAATTGAGAAGGTCACTCCATCCGTTGAACTCGACAGTGCTCAGATAATTATTCTAATCGGTTTCCCGGCTAAGGAAACGAGTCCTGAACTCTTAAACCTGGTAAAAGACGCCATTTCCCGAAAAGGAAAACCTTTCTTTTTATTACTGGAAGAAAATACAGATTTCAACAAATTAAAAAATCTTCAGCCTGAGCTGCCTTTTACCATCAAGAACATTGACAACGGAGCATCTGAAGTCCAGCCTGTCGTCAGCAGCAGTGAGAGCGAAAACCCACTGCTGGAGAGCAGTTCAGCAAACACGGCAGATACCTGGAACAATCTTCCGCCGGTATTTATGACCAACACAGAGATCAGCGCAAAACCCGAAAGCGAAACGGTAGTTAAGGCAAAAATGAATAACGTTGCACTTAATACACCAATGATCGTTTTGAGGAGAGTGGGGAGTAAAAGATCCATAAGTGTGTTAGCCAGCGAAATATGGAGATGGAAACTGCAGACAGCAACAAAGCAGCTGAACGTTTTCGACAGTTTTATTCATAATAGCATGAAGTGGCTGCAGAGTTTTGAAGAACAGAAGCAGGTTTCTATTAAAACCACGAAAAAACTTTATGCACTTGGTGAGCCGGTTGAATTTTCGGCAGAAGTTTACGATGCTTCCTATAATCCGGTTACCGATGCTGAAGTAAAAGTAAGCATAAAACATGCTGATCAGACAGATGAAGTGATTTTGAATTCCCTCGGCAGCGGACTCTACGAAGGTACGTATCAGACTACCCGGACAGGCGATTTTACTTTCAGCGGGACAGCTTCAAGGAATAATAAAAAGCTTGGTACAGACGGCGGAAGTTTCAACATAGGAGAGATTGATATTGAACAGCTGAATCCCAATATGGATTATGAGTTCCTTTCCGCACTGGCGAATAATACAGGAGGAAGGTTTTTCTTTTATCCCGAAATGAATGATCTCTATTCTGTATTGAAGAACATTCAGCAGCACGCCTCAAAGGAAAAAACAGAAATAAGCGAAATACGATTATGGTCGGATGAATGGCTGCTGATTATAGTTATTATCCTTCTGGGGGTTGAATGGTTCATAAGGAAACAATCGGGAATGCTGTAGAAAGATGCTGAAAAACCCGGGGACATCATTTATTGATTTCATAATTCCGCGGTTTTGTCCTTCGTGCAAAACAAAACTCGCCTCTGGTTCACTTTTCGTATGCAATGAATGTCTTGGCAAAATTAAAAAGCCTGATGAAAAGCGACTGAACAGGGAATATAAAAGGAAGTTTGCCGGCAGCGGCATCATTTCCGACTTCACTTCACATTTTGTTTTCGAAAAAGACAAAGAAATCCAGGATATTATTCATGCTTTAAAATATGAGAAGAAATTTTTACTGGGGATATTCCTTGGGACCCTCCTCGGAGATACAATCACCAAATCTTTCGCAGGATATAAAATTGATCTGATTGTACCGATCCCGCTGCATCACCTTAAAAAAGCGGAACGGGAATTCAATCAGGCCGCCTACATTGCGAAGGGAATCCATAAGGTGACAGGAATTAAAATCAGCGCCGGACTTGTAAAAAGGAAAAAATATACGGAATCACAGACAGCTATGGACATTTTTACACGGGAAGAAAATATAAGAGGAGCATTTATTTCAACGAAAAAATTAAACGGTGAAAATATTTTGATCATCGATGATGTAATTACTACAGGATCCACTATACGAGAGTGCGGCAGAGTTCTCATCAATGCGGGAGCAGGCAAAATTTATGCGGCCTCGGCAGCTATTGCGCGGTAGGCTACATCCTTTCGGGGGCGCTCACTCCAAGTATACTCAGTCCGTTTTTTAACACAATCTTTGAAGCTACGGCAAGTGCAACCCTTGCTTCGGCCAGTTTTCTTTCTGTCCCCAGTATCCTGCAGAATGTATAAAACCTATGAAATGCTGCGGCTACATCCTCGAGATAAATACAGATCCTGTTAGGTTCATAATTTTCAGCACCGGATACAACCTCATCCTTAAATTTATTCAATCTTTTGAGGAGCTGAATTTCCTCTTCCGCCGTAAGGAGGTTTAAATTTTCTACAGACGATTTCAGATCCTCTTTTTCGATCATTTTTAATATTGAGCAGATCCTTGCATGAGCATACTGAAGATAAAATACGGGATTTTCATCCGATTGTTTTTTGGCGAGAGTTAAGTCGAAGTTCATATGCGTTGTAACACTCCGCATATTAAAGAAGTACCTGACAACATCACTCCCCACCTCATCCATCAACTGATCGAGTGTTATATAATTCGCTTTACGGGTAGACATTTTAACAACCTCACCGTTTTCGGTGATGGTAACGAACTGGTGGATCAACACTTTTATCTTATCAATATCATACCCCAGTGCTTTTAATCCGGCCAGCACGTCAGGATAAGTAGCATTATGATCAGAACCAAAGAGATCGACAATAAGATCGTATCCCCGGTTAAATTTTGTTTCATGATATGCTATATCAGGTAAACGGTAAGTCGGTTCACCGGTGGATTTAATAATAACTTTATCCTGTCTATCTTCCTGCGGACCGGAATCATTGCCCATTTCGGACAACTTCAGCCAGGTAGCATTATCTTTTTCATAAGAAAGATTTTTTTCTCTGAACTCTTTAAGAAGGTTTTCTATTTTTCCCTCCTGGTAGAGCGAATTTTCATTATAAAATATTTTATGATGGATTCCCAGTCTGTTTAAAGTCTTCTCGATATCCTTAAAAATCTCAATTTCAGCTCTTTCCTTAAACTTGCCTTCGGCAGGTTCATTTTTCAACGAATCTTTATGCTCATCAAATAATGCAGATGCAATCTCTTTTATATATTCGCCCTGGTAATAATCTTCAGGGAAATCGATTTTTTGGCCGAGTAATTCGAGGTAGCGCAGGCGGACCGAATCGCCAAGCACCCTCATCTGCCTTCCGGCATTATTAAAATAATACTCACGATCTACATCGTAGCCTATCCATTCAAGCAAATTAGAGACAGTGTCTCCAACAACGGCATTCCTGCCATGTCCCACCGTAAGGGGACCTGTAGGATTAGCGGAAACGAATTCGACATTCGCTTTCTTTCCTTTATATTTATCAGACTTTCCGAAATTATCTTCCTGCTGAAGGATATCTTTAACCACACCCGCAATAAATTCATTCGTGAAAAAAAAGTTTATGAATCCCGGACCGGCAATTTCCATTTTATAAATAACGGTTTTATCCGGATTCAGGGAATCGATTATTTCCCGGGCAATCTCCCTTGGTTTAACTTTCAATTTCTTAGCAAGCAGCATAGCTGCATTTATAGAAAAATCTCCATATGATTCCTGTTTCGGAATTTCAAAAATAAAAGGGATATCTTTCAGATAAGGGAGTCTTTCAGAAGCAGAAAGAAAGAGCTTTTGTAAATATTCTCTCACTATTTTTCCGGATTATAATTTTTAGCGAATGGATTTATCTCTGAACCGATTTCGGGCGTCCTGGTTTCCTTTTAACCTCAGCAGGATCCTGCACATCTACTACCTGAGCATCACCCCAAAGCTTTTCGAGGTTATAATATTCCCGTGCATCTTTTTTAAAGATATGCACTACCACGTCTACATAATCAATGAGCACCCAGGTCAGTGCTTTATAACCCTCCTTATGCCAGTATTTAATACCCTCATCCCTGAGTTCCTTATCCACTTCGTCAGCAATAGCTTTTACCTGGGTATCAGAGTCCGCTGAACAAATGACAAAATAATCGGCAAAAGCAGTAAGTTTTTTCAGATCTAAAATTTTGACGTCATATCCTTTTTTGTTGAATATGAGGTCTGTGATCTTTTCGGCCAGGTTTATTGAATCCAAATATTTTCCTCTGTTATTGATTTAATTGTTTATAATCTTTTCCGATCACCACCGAAACATCAAGAAATGCATCTTCATTCTTCTGCATAATAACATTCCGGGAATCAATTCCAAGGGCTGCAGCTACCTTTTCAGCATTAGCCCGGTTTCCGGTTCTATCTATGACAAGCGATTTATCTATATCAAATGAGATATAATTTCCCATCTGTACCACATCAAATTTTTCTTTTCTCAGAAAGTCGGTGAATTTATCGGCAACACCAGCCATACCGCATCCATTCAGAACTTCAACCTGAATTACAGCTGAAGCCTTATCCTTCGATTCGGCTTTTGTCTGGTCTGCTGAACTTCCGGTCAGGCGGCTGAAAAGTGAAAAGGTCAGGAAAATTATTAATACTCCGAGAATGAGTATTATGGAATTGAGAATGAGATTTGAACCTGTGAAATTGCTTTTAAAATCTTGATTTTTTGACCGGGATTTTACCTTCACTTATGCTTCGCTGAATAATCTTTGTGTATTAAAATACCTGCCTACCATCCCCAGGAGCTGTCGTAGCTGCTGTCAAAAAAATTATTCCGTCCGCTGAAGGGGGAGTAATAGGTTACCGGCAGATTCCTGTACTGCACTGAAATAAAAACATCCTTCCACGGCTGATAATTTACCGCTGCCCGGCTCAGGTAGATTCCGTTAATATTATCCTGAAAGTTTTTCCCGAGGGAGCTATAAGGAGAATATACAACACTTGCGTCAACCTGTACATTAAGGTTATTAGCAACCTTATAGAACATGCTGTTAGTATAAGTTGTAAGAGCAAGGCTGTTGCTGCCTGATGTTGAATAAGATACATCGTAAGAATGATGCATTGAAAAATTTGAAGAATTTAAGAATCCAAGCAGTGCAGTCCCCTGGTTCTGATTTATAATTCCGTCGCTCACATGTTCATTTGATAATCCTGTCGGCCTGTACTGCGCAAAAACTGTCCCCACCATAAATGCGAATATTAAAACAAATAATTTTTTCATAATTCTTTTCCGGTGTTTTGGGGTATATTAAATAAATGGCCGTAAAAAATCAATGCACCATTTTTTAATCAGTGAACAAATATCACAAAACCTTACCAACCTTATTATTTTTGTCGACCAGAATGATTTTAGGCTTATGCTTTTTAGCATCAGCATCAGTCATTGTAGTATAAGTGATTATAATTACTTCATCTCCGACAGTTCCAAGACGGGCAGCAGGACCATTCAGACAAATCATACCGCTTCCGGCAGGACCTTCAAGAGTGTAGGTTTCAAGCCTGCTCCCTGTATTTAAGTTAACAACCTGGACTTTCTCATAAGGTAAAATATCGGCAGCCGCCAGGAGATCTTTATCTACGGTTATACTTCCCTCATAATACAACTCCGCCATTGTGACAGTAGCTTTGTGTATTTTTGAGCGGAACATTGTTCGATTCATATCATCAAAATTTTTTTTATCTTATCATATTAATATAGCTACTAATCAAACACACTATCAAGGTAAGCGAGATTGCTTATACTGCTAAAATCCTCCGAAATGGTCTATTTTTTAACTTTTACGATCATTTCAATTTCCACGGGAGCATTTTTAGGCAGTTCATTTACACCTACCGCACTTCTGGCATGGCTGCCGTTTTTTCCGAATATTTTTTCAATCAATTCAGAAGCACCGTTTGCCACTGCCGGCTGATCGGTAAAACCATCGGCACTATTCACAAAAACAGTAAGCTTTATTACCTGCTCAATCCTGCTAAGTTCCCCGATAACACCTTTTACAGCACTCAGGCAATTCAGGGCGCAGATCTCGGCAGCTTTTTTACCATCTTCGGGAGTTACCTCTTTACCAAGTTTGCCTGTGTACTTTAACTGTCCATACAGCATCGGCAGCTGACCGGCAGTAAACACAAATTCTCCGGTCTGCAGAGCAGGCACATAGGCAGCGAGCGGTTTAGGCGGTTCAGGCAGGCTGAATCCAAGTTCTTTTATTCTACCCTCTATCATTTATTCACCTTTTATCAAGTTGATATATTTTGCTATTTTAAGAATTCATTAACGAAAATTATTTATTACGGAAAATGAATTATGGTTGAAGTCAAATTTAAAGAATTATATGAGATTGTGAAAAGACTCAGGCTGGAATGTCCCTGGGACAGAGAGCAGACAAACGATTCTATTAAGGCGAATACGATTGAGGAAGCATACGAGGTAGTTGAAGCCATAGATGAAAAAAATTATTCTGAATTAAAAAAAGAACTGGGAGATCTGCTCCTTCACATAATTTTTCACTCGGTTATTGCCGGTGAGGACAAGCATTTTGAACTTGAGGACGTGATCGATTCTATAAGTGAAAAACTGATAAGACGGCATCCTCACGTTTTCGGAGATGTTGATGTTACTGGTTCAGAGGAAGTAAAAAGGAACTGGGAAAGCATAAAGCTGAGAGAAGGAAGGGAATCCGTGCTGGAAGGCGTCCCGGGGATGCTTCCAGCCTTACAGAGAGCCCACAGGCTGCAGGAAAAGGCTTCCAAGGTTGGGTTCGACTGGGAAAAGAAGGAAGATGTGTGGAAGAAGGTAATTGAAGAAATAGAAGAAATGCATGCATCTGAAAAGCTGGAAAGTCCGGATGAACTGGAAAAAGAAATTGGCGATGTATTTTTTGCTTTGGTTAATTATTCAAGATTTTTAGGTGTAAATCCTGAAAGTGCTCTAAGGAGAACAAATGAAAAATTCATCAAAAGATTTAATTATGTTGAGAAAAAAATAAGCGGCACCGGAAGAAGAATTGATGAATCGAATCTAAAGGAAATGGATAAGTATTGGGAGGAAAGCAAGAAGTATGAATGAATTCGGCGGATTAGCTTAGGAATTTAGCGGATTGCGGATTGAGCGGATTAGGCGAATTAATTTAGGGAATTTAGAGAATTGAGGATTGGGCGAATTAATTTAGGGGATAATGCGGTTTGAGTAAATGGGATTCGAAAATTTATACTCCGCCATTTTTATCAACATTGAATTTTTCATATGCATCGATAATATCTTTAACAAGTTTATGTCTTACGACATCAGATTTATCGAGGTAAATAAATCCAACCCCTTCTATCCTGCTTAATATTTCCTGTGCCTGAACAAGTCCGCTTGCTGTTTTAGGAGGAAGGTCAATCTGAGTAATATCGCCTGTTATAATTGATTTTGAATTTGCCCCGAGCCTGGTAAGGAACATTTTCATCTGGCCGGCTGTTGCATTCTGCGCCTCATCAAGAATTACAAAGGCATTGTTAAGTGTTCTGCCGCGCATGTAGGCGAGGGGAACTATCTCCACAACCCGTTTTTCAAGATAGCTTCTGAGTTTATCAGAAGGCATCATATCATCGAGGGCATCATAAAGGGGCCGGAGGTAGGGATCAATTTTTTCTCTGAAATCCCCGGGAAGAAAGCCGAGACTTTCGCCAGCTTCGACAGCGGGACGTGCAAGCACAATCTTATTTACCATTCCCTTTTTCAATGCCGAAACCGCTATGGCAACTGCAAGGTAAGTTTTACCCGTTCCTGCAGGACCGATTGCAAAACAAATATCGTTTTTCTGAGCTGTCTGGATATAAGAAGATTGTCCCGGAGTTTTCGCTTTAATCGCATCGTTTTTAGTATAAAGAACTATTGCGTCAAACTCTTTTTCGCTTATAATTTCCCTGCCTTCGATTGTAAGGTCGAGAATGGTTTCAACATCCTGCTGTGAAAGAATTCCGTTTGTATTAAGAACATAAGTCATTTCTTTCAGAATTTTCTCGATAAGCTCGATCTCCTCCAGCACTCCCTTAATAAAAACATTTTCTCCCCTTACAGAGATTGAAGCATTAAACCTGTCTTCCACCAATTTAAGATTAGCATCATTCGTCCCGAGCAATGCAAGCATATCCACATTTTCCAGCACAATTCGTTTTTCCGCAGCGGTCATCTTTCTCCTATATCTTTAAATAGAAAAAGCCCTTACCAATTTAATGATAAGAGCTTTTCCAACTAAAACAAAAATAACGAACAAAATTAAAGAGCGTTTTACTGAACAGGAGCTGGTTTATAATTAGCTCTCATTTTGTCATATTTAGCTTTTTCTTCGTCTGTAAGTTTTGGAATTGTGAAAACCTGTTTTGGATAGATCAAATCAGGGTTTTTGATTTTGTCGCGATTTGCCTTATAGATCTTAGGCCATGCGAAACCATTCCCATAATAATCTTTCTTCTTTGCAATATTCCAGAGACAGTCGCCTCTAACTACGGTGTAATTCCATTCCTGAGGTTCTTCTACCCATGAATCCATCGCATTCTGCATCTGGTTATGAACCTTATCAAAGAATTCGGGAAGCGCACTTATTTTATTTGATTTCAGTGCATCAAGATCTTTCTGCCTGTCGGCTTTAGGACCTTCTTTTCTTCTAACTTTTCCGTCAAGTTCATTTACTGCATTTCTGAAGTTTTCAACATCAGCTTTAGTAGCTCCAACCAGTGAATAAAGTTCATTCTGGCAGTCTTCATAAGACTGAAGACCCTGCAGCTGATCTTTTAATTTACTGATGTCATTCTGTAAATCAGTAATCTGCTGTGTCAGAGCTTCCTTCTGTGATCTGAGTCGGGCCATTTCGGCTTCCCACTCATCTGAGGTCATTTCTTCTTCCTGCGCTATAATGCTGACACTAAAGAGAAGCAGAAGAGAAAGAACAGTTAACAAATATTTACTTATTTTCATAAAACTTTTCCTCCGATTAGGTAATAAAAAAACTTTTAAAAATTACTGGCCCATTTTACTCAAATTGGCTTTTGTTTCTTCTTTAGCTTTCTCGCATTGCTGTAATTTTGAGTTTCTGTCTGCTATTTCTTTCTCTAAGCTAGCGCGTTGATCTTTCAATTGATCTGCCTGAGATTGTAATGAGTTAACCTCAGAACGTAAATCCTGAAGCTGCTGCATTTCAGCATCACTAACACCACCACAGCCGCTCATTACCGCAACAGTAATAGCGAATACTGCAATAACGGCTGTGTTTCTAGCTAATTTGATTATTTTCATCTTTAGAACCTCCAATTATGATTTTTAGTAGGTTATTAAATTTTACTAACCATTTATCAAGTTCGTGTGAATTACGTGCCTAAATCTAAATTAAATAGTAACTTAGAACAAATAGGTCACTTAATAATGCCCTGCTATATACGTAAATTGCCTAAAAAATTCAAGTTAACTTATTATAAATAAGGGGGTTGTTGCTTTACTTCACATTCAGATAATTCTTTTTTCTACAAAGCTTGTAAAGCCGTTCCCTGCGATTATAATATGGTCAAAAACAGGAATATCCATAATTTTACCAGATTCCACGACCTTTTTTGTGATGGAGATATCCTCATTACTCGGTTCAGGGTTCCCGCTAGGGTGATTATGGATAAGTATTATGCTCGCAGAGTTATTTTCTATAGCTGCTTTGAAAATCTCACGCGGATGCACCACGCTCGAATTTAAGTTTCCTACTGAGATTATTTCATACCTGATAATTTTATTTGCAGAATTCAGGCACACAACACAAAATTTTTCTACAGTTTCATCCCTGAGTAATGGAATAAAGATATCTGCAACATCCTGAGGAGATGTAATTTTCCTGACTGAAAACCATTTTGACTGCACCTGTATCCTTCTGGATAATTCAAATGCGGCGAGCAGAGTTGCAGCTTTATCTTTTCCTATACCTGCGATTCCTGTTAAAGAAGAAATAGATTTTGAAGAAAGAACGGAGAGATTTCCATATTTATTTATCAGTTCCTGAGCAACGCGGATCACCGAATTCCCTTTAGTTCCGGTTCTTAGAAGTATCGCGATAAGTTCGGCATCAGTTAAGTTTTGAGCTCCCCTGAGAAGCAATTTTTCCCTTGGTCTGTCGTCAAGCGGCAGATCTTTAACTCCAGCTATAATTTCACCTCTTTTTTTATTCTCCCGATTTAAAACGATCTAATAGTTCAAATTTCCCATCGCTGTAGCGTACAATGTTCAGAAACCTGTTTATATGTTCTTTTCCGAAAGCAATATTGTTATGAAAACCTTTTACCTCAATCCCCGATTCCATCGCAGCTACCAGGGATGAACGTGTATCGGCACCTGCATTAATAACTGTCAGAAGATATTCAGCAGTATCATATCCGTAAAGCACATTCCTGTTTATATCCATGCCGGTCTGCTCAACAAAATCCTTACTAAAACTTATAAAAGAAGTATCATTATAATCGATAAAGAAATCTGATGTAAAAGAGAGCTGATCACTCAACGCAGATGAAGTCTCAAACCCTTTAGCATAAAACCAGTCCTGGTTGCCGAATATTGAAGTATTTATATTCTGCTGAACCATCTGCGATAATAAGGGGGCGGCATCGATTTTACCAGAAAGGGGGACATAAATTCCTTCCATAACCAGGGAATCAGCGGCAACCGCAGAAACCGGATTAGTCAGATCGAAAGAACCGCTGCTGTACGTCCTGTTATTGATTATTTCGCCTCCCAGATTCTTAAATTCATCAGTAAAAATTGAAGCCAATAAAGGCGAATATCCCTGAATCGCGTTCAGTACACTAATTTTCCTTTTTCCTGTTACAAAGTAGATATACTGCGCCATTACCTTTGCCCTCATAAAAAATGAGGGATTAGCCTGAAAGAAATAATCGCTCAGTTTTACAAGGTCGTTATCCGTTGCAGTAGGTGAAATAATAGGAATTCCGGAGTTCCTGAAATCATAGAGGGTTTCTCTTACCTCATTACTGAAGACAGGTCCTATGATAGCTTTAATTGCAGGGATCATAATCAATTCCCCTGCTATGCTTTCAATTTTAAGGGAATCATTTTCAGTATCCCTTATAACGAGTCCTATTTTCTGATCATGATTTGAATTGTATTCGGCAGCAGCATATTTAATCCCCTCTAAAATCTCATTTGCTGCAGTATTTGATGATGAGGTTTTAGAATCTGTCAGCGGGAGAAGAACACCAAGCAGATTTTCAGATCTATATTCATTTTTTTTATGTTCAAGCGAGTTCAATGATTTTCTGGCTTCAGCCGACTGCTTTGACCCGGGAAAATTATTTATTATCTGCTGAAATATTCCTGAAGCGGTATTGTAGTTTCCTTCACTCTCCTGCTTCTGCGCAAGGAGCAGCAAGGTGTACACCTTAGAGGTTGAATCGGTGGAAATATCGCTGAATGTTTTTAACCGGGATAGCTCAAGGTCATTGATAGCAAGGGTCTGCCCTAACGACTCAGCATAAGTCCTGTACCCGGGAAGCTTTGCAGCCGAAACGAGGTGAAGTAATTCTTCAAAGGCTTCGTTATAATTCTGTTGTTCATAAAAGACCTTTGCAAGTGCGAGATGAGCTTCATCACTATATTCGCTTGCCGGAAATTTTTCCAGAAAATCCCGGAGATATTTTCCGGCATTCTGCAGGTCATTCATCCTGAGGTACGTCTTACCCAGAAAAAGATATGCAATTGTGGTTTTCGGGTTGTACGGCATATCCAGGGCTATTTTCTGAAAAACTGGCAGAGCATCATTATATTCACCTGACTGGTACAGATCAACTGCGAGTTTAAAGTTATTATCAATGCTCAGTTGCTGGCTATACGACAAATTGCCGAAACCAGGTATCAGAATGAGCACTAATAATAATATGGATTGTACTTTAATCATTCGGTGCCGTTTTGTTTATATATATGCCGGCTGTTTTTTTGCCATCCATTGCAAATTTATTTTCAGGGTCAAGTTTAAGAGCTATCTCAAAATAAGCAAGGGCATCTGCAGGCTTTTTTGATTTAAGGCATGCTTCCGCCAGTTCTGCATATATATCTGCTTCCGTACTCTGGCCTGAATCTATATACTCCAGGAACTGTTTTTCGGCTTTCTGATAATCGCCTGTCCTGAGATATATTTTACCCGCCCATTTTTTTACGGATTTTTCGCGGGGATTCAATTTAAGAGATTTTTGAACAGGCACAACTGCGTGAGTATACATACCAAGGTTATAATATGTTACAGAGATCAGTAAATTCCACTCCCAGAAATTTGAATAAACCACTTCTGTTTTTTTCAAAAACTCAAGCGCGCTTTTAAAGTCCTTAAGATTTATATCAATTTTGGCGAGATAAAGTTTAGCTTCCTGCAGCATTTCATCCGGTTCACCGTGCTTTAGAAAATTCAAAAAATTTATGCGGGCAACCTCATAATCCTTCTGCATAAAATGTGAGTAACCCAGAAAAAATGATATCACCGGCTCTTCTTCAGGAAGTATATAGCTCAGGACTTCATTTGCATCATCCCACCTTTCATTTCGCATCAGAAATTCACTTAAATAGATCCGGACTTCCCTATTTTCAGGATTATTAGCAAGAAAATTTCGTATCATTCCGATCGCGGGTTCGATGTTGCCGATTTTTTCATAGACTTCACCAAGTGCAAAATATGCATCAGTAAATTCAGGCTTCTCAAGTATAATTGAGTTATATATCTGAACTGCATGAAGGAATTTCCCCTGCATTTCAAAATCAGATGCGAGCTTCATCTTATGAGTGATCTGATTTTCATCGAGCATTCTGTTTTATTCCCATTCTATTGTGGAAGGAGGTTTTGAGCTGATATCGTAAACAACCCTGTTAACACCCCGGACCTTATTAATAATTTTGTTAGAAACTTCCGAAAGGAAATCGTGATCAAACCTGAACCAGTCGGCCGTCATTCCATCCGAAGAAGTGACTGCTCTCAATGCAAGCACATTTTCATAGGTCCTTGCATCTCCCATTACGCCGACCGACTGAATCGAAAGAAGGACGGCGAAAGCCTGCCAGATATCGTCATAAATTCCCGAGGATTTGATCTCATTTATAAAAATATCGTCAGCTTCCCGCAAAATATCAAGTTTCGCTTTTGTTATATCACCAATAATCCTAACAGCAAGCCCGGGTCCAGGAAAAGGATGACGATTTATAAAGCTCTCGGGTATTCCCAGGTTTCTCCCGACTTTCCTTACTTCATCTTTAAATAATTCCCTGAAGGGCTCAATCAGTGCGAGATTCATTTTCTCAGGAAGTCCGCCTACATTATGATGAGTTTTAATAGTAATAGACGCCCCTTTAACCGATACTGATTCTATAACATCAGGATAAAGGGTGCCCTGCACAAGAAATTTAACATTTTCAATTTTTTTTGCTTCTTCTTCGAAAACCTCGATAAAAGTATTTCCGATGATCTTCCTTTTTGTTTCAGGTTCGGATACGCCCGCAAGCCGTGATAGAAATTTTTCTGAAGCATCCACATATTTGACTCTAAGATTGAATTTCTCCTCGAACATCTTCAGAATATTTTCACTTTCATTTTTCCTCATCATACCGGTATCTATGTGAATACATGTCAGATTTTTACCTATAGCTTTATCCACAAGAACCGCTGCAACGGTAGAGTCAACTCCCCCGCTTAATGCACAAATAACCCTGGCATCTCCGGTTTTTCTGATAACTTCATCAATCTTATCGTGTATAAAATTTCCGGTTGTCCAGCTGCCTATGCATCCGCAGATATTGAAAAGAAAATTATGAATTATTTTCTTTCCTTCTTCAGTATGCATTACTTCAGGATGGAACTGCAGACCATAGATTTTTTTATTTTCATCAGCCATGGCACAAACAGGAGAATGATCGGATACTGCAATTATCGAGAATCCTGAAGGAGGCGACTTCAGGTAATCGCCGTGACTCATCCAGACGGATGATTCTTTCCTGACGTCTTCAAAAATGGGAGAAAAACTTTTGATTTTAAGAAGAGCTTTGCCGTATTCACGGTCTTTCGCCGGTTCAACTTTCCCCCCCAATGAAAGAGAAATAAACTGGAGGCCGTAGCAGATACCAAGCACAGGGATTCCGAGACCAAGAATTGCGGTATCTATCTTTGGCGCGCCTTCATCGTAAACACTCATAGGTCCCCCGGAGAGTATAATACCCGAAGGAGCCAGTTCCTTTACTTTTTCAAGGGTAATAGTGTGCGGATATATTTCAGAGAAGACATTTTCTTCTCTGACACGGCGTGTTATTAATTGTGTGTACTGCGAGCCAAAATCTATTATTAAAATATTTTCTTTATGAGTCATCTCGTTCTGTATTTACCGAAGACAATTTATCATAATTACAGTTAAGATAAATGCATACTAACATTTGAGGCGTACTCCCCGAAAGATATCGAGCTATACTGCTTAAAACGTCTACCTGCCCGCAGATCATTAAATGATTGTAACCAGCGCCTTAAGGACGCTGCAGGGCAACGGTACTTTTCAGCTGCTTCAGATATATTACTGACCAATCAGGCTTTTATAAGCCTTGTCGTTCAGAAGATCGTTAAGTTCTGACGGATCATTAATTTCTATCTTAATCATCCAGCCTTTTCCATAGGGGTCATTATTTATAAATTCAGGATTATCGGTCAGTTCTTTGTTAAGTTCGAGCACCTTTCCGCTGCAGGGGGCGTACATATCACTGACTGTTTTTACAGCTTCAATTGTTCCAAAGGACTCGCCTTTTTTAATCTCGCTGATATTAGGATCGATATCTACAAAAACAACATCGCCTAATTCACCCTGTGCATACTCGGTAACACCGATTACTCCATTATTTCCTTCAACTTTTATCCATTCGTGATCGTTTGTATATTTTAAATTTTCCGGGAAGTTCATTTTGACCTCAGTTTTATTTTCTTAGAAGTGATAATATTAATTAAGTCGATTTAAATTCAAATTTATCAAGAAATCCGGTATCAAAGTTACCGCTGACAAACCGCGGATCTTCGAGGACCTGGAGATGAAACGGAATAGTAGTCTTAATTCCTTCAATTATGAATTCCTCGAGAGCTCTTCTACCACGGGCAATAGCGTGATTTCTATCCTTCCCCCAGACAACAAGTTTAGCTATCAATGAATCATAAAAAGGAGGAATAGTATAGCCATGATAGATATGAGAATCAACCCTCACACCAAAACCCCCGGGAAAATGAAGTGATTCAATCTTTCCAGGTGAAGGACGAAAACCATTGGCAGGGTCTTCCGCATTTATTCTGAACTCGATCGCATGCCCCAGGGGCTTCCTGGGAAGAGTTTCAATTTTTTCACCGGCTGCAACAAGGATCTGCTGCCTTATCAGATCAACATCATAAACAAGCTCGGTCACCGGATGTTCAACCTGGATCCTGGTATTCATTTCCATAAAGTAAAAGTTCTTATGTTTATCAACCAGAAATTCTATTGTACCCGCCCCCTCATAATTAACGGATTTTCCTCCGAGTACTGCAGTCTCTCCCATCAGGTTCCGTGTTTCAGCATCGATGATCGGGGACGGTGATTCTTCAATGAGTTTCTGATGACGGCGCTGTACAGAACAATCTCTTTCACCGTAATGATATACATTCCCGAACATGTCCCCGAGAACCTGTATTTCAATATGCCGGGGATTTTCAAGAAACTTTTCTATATAAACATCACCATTGGCGAATGCAGATTCTGCTTCAGTGCGGGCTGTCTGAAATGCCTTCTCAAATTCACTTTCCTCCCAGACAATCCTCATACCCTTTCCGCCGCCGCCAGCTGAGGCTTTTATAATTACCGGGTAGCCTATCTCCCCGGAAACCTTCTTTCCCTCTTCTATATCATAGATTACGCCATCACTGCCGGGGATAACCGGCACGCCATTTTTCTTCATAGTATCCTTGGCAAATGATTTATCACCCATGGCATTTATCATTTTAGGAGAGGGACCGATAAACTTTATACCTGAGTCAGCACAAATTTCCGAGAAGCTTGCGTTTTCTGCAAGGAAACCATAACCAGGATGGATTGCTTCTGAGCCGGTAATTTGTGCGGCCGAAATTATAAGAGGAATCTTCAGATAGCTTTCTTTGCTTGGGGCGGGACCAATACACACAGCTTCATCTGCGAAGGTAACGTGCAGAGAATCCTTGTCTGCCTCTGAATAGATAGCAACTGTTTTTATACCCAGTTCTTTGCATGTCCTGATAACCCGTAGGGCTATTTCGCCGCGGTTGGCGATAAGAATTTTGTTAAACAAATCTTCCTCAAACTTCCTGAGAATTAGCTTGACTGAACCAGGAATAAAGGCTGGTTATATTCAACCGGTTTTCCGTTTTCAACAAGGATTTTTACGATCTTTCCGTTCACATCGGATTCAATTTCATTCATAAGCTTCATAGCTTCTACAATACAAAGGACCGATCCCTGCGATATAGTATCACCAACCTGAACGTACGGGTCTGCATCGGGTGCCGGTGCTCGGTAGAATGTTCCTACAATAGGAGAATGAATCTCGTGTAATTTTTCTTTTGCCTCTTCCTTTTCAGATTTGGTTTCTTTAGTATTTTCCGAAGAAGGCGGGATAGATTGTGAAGGAGAAAGAATCTGCGGCTGAGATATAGCATGAACACCCCTGATTTTTTTAGCTATTTTAACTCTCAAACCATTTTCTTCAATTTCCAGATCCGTAACCTCGCTTGAATCAACAAGCTTAACGAGTTTCCTGATCAGATTTAAATCCATTTGGATTCCTTGATTTTTAAGATTTTATTCGCTCGACGTACTCACCGGTTCTTGTATCGACCTTGAGTAAGTCATCCACATCAATAAATAAAGGAACGTTAATGCTGGCACCGGTTTCTAGTTCAGCAGGCTTTAATGCACCTGTTGCGGTATTGCCTCTAAAACCGGGTTCCGTATGAACAACCTTTAAGTTAACAAAAATCGGGATATCAACGTTTATTATTTCAGTCCCGTTGAATAATATTTCAATTTCTTCACCCTCTTTCAGAAATTTTTCACCATCGCCGAAAACTTCACGAGGGATATTTATCTGTTCATAGGTATCGTTATCCATACATACGAGGAATTCGCCTTCGCGGTACAGGAACTGATATTTTCTTCTTTCAACCCTGACAATATCAATACCCTCACCAGCGCGGAAAGTGTTATCCAGAACCTTGCCTGTCCTTAGATTTTTAAGTGTAGTCCGGACAAAAGCACCGCCTTTACCCGGTTTAACATGTTGAAATTCAGTTATTGTATAAAGGTCATTTTTGTATTTAATAATGAGTCCATTTCGGAAATCAGAGGTGTCTGCCATAAATCCTTAGGTTAAAAGTTTAATAATTAATAATAAGGTAAAAAAAATAGACATATACAGCCTGAAAGTCAAGAAACTGAAATAGGCAAAAATTGAACATTTTTGATAAAAAACCGTCGATTTTTGATAAAAAAGACCTTAGAAATGATAAAATACGCTAAAAACAGCTTTTCATAAAATGGTTAGCGGTCCCAAACGGGACAAAAGATAAGCCGCTTAAAAGCGGCTTTAAAAGGTGTTACTGATCAAGTTTTAATCAGTGCGAGGTAACGGTCAACCTCACGTGAGGCAGAAGAAGTTTTATAATCCTTTTTTATAGTATCAAGCAATTCTTTGGCCTTCTGACCCTGGCCGGCGTTAATATAATTTATTGCGCTCTTCAGCATATAATCGGGATTATCAACATTATATTTATTCACGCGAGCAGCATCCCTGAAAAGATCGGCAGCTTTTTCATTTTCATTCTTATAGGCATAATAGCCTGCCTGACCAGCTAGTGCAGCCGCTTTCAGCATTGGTATATCACCGGAGTAGCTTTTATAATATTTAAATGCTTCATCAAACTTTCCAAGGCGGTTATAGCTATTAGCAAGGTAAATCTTTGCTGTTTCGCCGTTCTGTGTACTGCCGTAGTCTTCTACAATTTTCTTTAACCCTTGTATGTCAGTACCTGCCCGTCCCTCAATAGCTTCCAGATATGAACCATTATCGTAAAGGTCAATAACCCTGGATAATTCGAGACCCGCTTTTTCATTTACCTCTTTATTATGATTTACATACCATATAACGGCTAAGGCTACCAATACGAGTATGACGGCATAAGTTAAAAGGCGGGATCTGTTCTCTTCAAAATAACCGTAAACCTTATAATAGGTGGAAACAAGCTTATCCTCTTTTATTTCCTTCCGAGAAAGTTTTTTCTTTTTAGTGAGCATTTACGTTCTATCCCTAAAGATTATTCTTAAAAATCAAAGCATTAAATGTAATATTAAATGGGGTAATGTTCCAATTAAAAATTCAGTATCAATGAGCCTGGTTCAGCACTATAACAAATGGGGCGGGCTGCAATTGAATCTTTATCGAACAGGATTTTCCTTCTACCCAGCCTGACTGGCAGCCCGGGTTATTGTGCGCCCGGCAGGATTCGAACCTGCAACCTTTGGAACCGGAATCCAACATTCTATCCAATTGAACTACGGGCGCAGAAAATTACAACATTATTTCCGATCAGGAAATTTACAAAAAAAATATTGATTCTATAGTGGAATTTTGATTCTGAATCTGAATTAAGCGAATCGGGCGTATTTATTTATCGCCGAGTTAAGCAGGGTAATACTGACCATCAGAGATGACGGTGCTGGAATGAAGAATAATCAGCTCTATAATGAAAATAAGCTCGGAGCTTTTCTCGTGAAGACATTCACCGAAAAAGGACTCAAAGGACACATTGATATAGATAATTGATAAGAAAATAATTACTTCTAGAGGAATCGGATGGGATTGGAATAGATCCAGGCATTTCCGTTATGGAAGACTTCTACCCTGTAAACTCCCTTCGACTTCAGTTTCATCTCATAATCTGAGGATTCGGATTTTGCATAAAGCTTCCCATTCCTAATTATCCGTATCTCAGCTTTATCAACAGGCACCCAGACTTTTAATCTCATATTTCCCGTAAACTCAGGTGATTCTCCCATATAATATTTATTTGTGCCTGATTCAGCAAAGAACTGAAAGCCTGTTGAATCGGCGTGATAATCATTTCCGATAAAGCACCTTCCCTCTGCAAGGGCTGTATATATTATCTTTTTTGCCGCCTGAATTCCCTCTGGTGTATTATCCTGTTTTATTTTCTTATCCGTAAGTATATGCGTCCTGATAGATTTAAAAGAACTTTATAAGGAAAAATTTCTACTTCGAGGAAACCAAGTATGTTATATTTGTGGGCGTGGGCATCTACTCCCCCTATACCAACTACTTTTCTTTCCTGGTTCAGATTATCCCAGACTTTCAGAGTCTCCTGAGGAGGTGCATCAATTGTCTTTAAAGGATGTAGAAATGATTTATACTTATTTTCCTCTGTGAGGTTCTCCATCCATTCGGACATATGGTTCCAGATCTCAATTCCGGTAAAATCTTTGGTGCTCCATTCTGTCCATGGATACGGCGGATGTTCAGCCATATGCGTCCGTTTTTCGTGCGGATGGGCCAGGAAACCTATCCCCCCTGCTTCCTTAATTTTTTTTACATATTCTTTTGCAGATATCCTTGTGGAAAATGTTTCATTGATGTTGAATGCCAAGTAATGATTTTTATTTTCTTTATCATTTATCTCAACACCCACAAGCAGCAGAGTTTTACCATACCACTTTTCATAACCTTCTTTTAACGCTCTGAGAGTATTGTGATCGGTGAGTGCAATGAAATCGAGTCCTACCTCATCAGCATAAGCGGCTATCTCTTCAACCTTACCGGAACCATCCGAAAAGATTGAATGCATATGGAGAGCTCCTATGTATTCATTCATAGAGGCTCAGTTGTATTTTTCCACAAAGTAAAGATTTCATACAGCTAAGTTATAAAAATATGGAAAAGAAAAAATGGAAAGGGATTTGGGGGAATGAATTTAGCGGATTAATTGGTGTTTTAATGAATTATAGAATTTAGGTGTATTATGCTCACTTCGTCACGTATTCCAAGAGACTTAGAAGCGGGTGGTGAGGTCGAGGAGGATCCTGCCGGAGGTGCTGGTTTGTTCAAATATCCCTTCGTAACTGACTGAAAGGAAAACGGGATTAAACAGATAGGTAGAAAGATCTATAGAAATAGAATTCTGATTGAGATTTGCGATGGTACTGTAAAATTTATACTGTGTATTTCTATAATAGACTGAAACATCAAAATTATTACCGATATTTCTGCTGAGTCTTAGTCCTGCTACTCCGCCTTCAATATAGCTGGTTATCAATTTTGTATAAGAAACAGTCGGAGTAATTTCAACAGCAGGAATCCTGGAATAGCTTAAATATCCGCCGAAGTTTCTTGCCGGTTTAATATCTGTTTTCTGGTACCTGTATCCGCCGGTCAGGCCGACAAAAACACTCTTCACAGGTCTGATATTTATCCGTCCGTTGAACCCCTGCCTGGTTTCATTTTCGAATAAACTGTCAATAAAATTCTTAAACGTTTCATAATAAATTACATTCTTACGGGCATCGTAATTCAGAGAGAAAGAAATAACCCTTGAAGGAGCGTATCTTACTGATGCAAAAAGACTTGTTAACTGGAACTCATTCTTTTTAACGCCGCTGATCTGCTTGAACATATCAACCTCTGTAGAAAGGAAGATATTGGTATTAGGAAGTATTGAATTTGAATGCTGGAAATAAAGGAACCTTCTGTCGGTTTTAAATTCGTTTGTCTGTTCAAAGAAAGCCAGGGTATTATTCATATAACCTGAAGAGAGTGAATCCTCCCTTCCAACATATATTCCGTACTCAAATAATTTAAGATTAAATCCAAGGTCAGTAAAGTTGGGTCTGGATCCGGCAACAATTCCGGCATAGTTTTCATTTATACCTGTTTCGAACTGCAGTCCGTCTATTGAACTTATATTTGAGATCTTACTGTTAAGGTGTCTTCCCAGCCACAGAGAAGTATGACGGTTGAAATTATAATCGAGAGCAAAATCGTATACCCTTAAACTCCTTCCGAAGTTATTAGGAATACCTGACCATTGATCAGCGCGGTAAGCAAATGTCATATAATCGGAGAATGAAAGTCCGGTGCCTCCTATTTTTTTTGCTTTCAAAGCAAAAGAATATCTCCATCTCTGGTTATCTGCAAAATAGGGTGAATTTGAAATGTTTGAATAAGACTGAATTGAAAATTTTCCTGAAATTCCGGTTTCATTTGTTTTCCTCCGGCTGAAGGTGCCGTTAGTGACTGTTCCTTCCTCAGATCCGGCAGCCGCAGGGACGGGCGAATTGCTGACTTCGGTTACTGCTTCAGGGATCTCTCTTTCAATGACAGCATAAAGTTTATCATCCACCTTTAAATCAATATCACCGATCGTTTCGCCTGCAACGGATTTTGTTGAGATGAACTGGACAACAACTGCAGGGATCATCCTGCTTTCTGTTTTCTGATACAAGGTATCACCCTGTGCTATTCCAGCTGTACTTTCGAATTTCACATAGACATTTTGAGATGATTTATAAGTTACTGTTCCTGTCTTTTCTATTTTTTCATAGGAAGAAGCAAAGGCTATGCTTCCGCACAAGCATACTATAAATAAAAAGATTATATAAGTTTTTTCTTTCAAGATCATCGCTAATCTCTTTTAATCTGAATCTTCATCGGGCCGTCTCCCCAATGAGATGTTGAATGACAATTCCAGCAATCTGTACGATGCCCCGGATCGTGCCCCTCGAGAAAATCATCATAATGACAGCTCAGGCACTGGGGCTGATAATTGGTTTCTGAATGACAATTATTACAATCCATAGTGTTGTGAGGGCCGGATAGATTATAAAAACTATGATTGAAGCTGGCAGGCTGCCATGCATTCTGAGTATGACAGTTCAGACACTCATGTGCAAAGTTCAGTTGAGCATGAGGGGGATTTGTTGTCCCATTAAAATTATCTGAATGACATCCGTAGCAGGTGTTCGGAGTGTTATTATAGTTTCCGTTATGACAGGCATTACAGTCGTTAGCAATTGCAACGTGTGCTCCAACAAACTGGAAGTAATTTCCATGCTGCGGAAATTGTGCCGGCGCCCATCCCGGATTAGTAGTATGACATGTCTGGCATTCAGTTGAAAGCTGCAGGGCTGAATGGCTTGGATTCGTTGTATTATTGTAATTCGTTTCATGACAGGCAAAGCACTCAGTAGGTGTTCCGGTAAACCCCGATGCATGACAGGCTGAACATTGTACCTGAAGATGAGCTCCCGTAAGCGGGAAATTAGTATTGTTATGATCAAACGATGCAGGAGTCCATCCATTAAAACTATGACAAAGATCGCAGTTAGTAGGATAACCCTGGGCAACATGGTTCGGAGCAGAATTATACTCTGATTGATGACAGGATATACAGGCCGGGTTCAGGCCTGTTACAGTTCCTTGATGACAGTCTGAACATTGGATCTGAGCATGTACACCTAATAGCTGGAATCCTGTAGTGCTATGATTAAATATAGAGGGGATCCAGGCCGAAGTTGTATGACAGTCCTGACAGGTTGATGGAAGACCCGCTGCCACGTGATTAGGATTAGACGCATTATTGTAATCTGTCTGGTGACAGGATACGCAGTCGGGACTTAAGCCTGTTATGGTTCCCTGGTGACAGGTAGAACACTGCAGTGAAGCATGCGCTCCGTCGAGAGTAAATCCTGTAGTTGAATGATTAAAGGTAGAAGGAGACCACCCAGTGGTTGTATGGCAGTCACCGCAGGTAGTCGGTATACCGGCGGCTGCGTGATTCGGATTAGCCGCATTATTATAATCTGTCTGGTGACAGGATACACAGTCAGGACTTAGTCCTGTAATGGTTCCCTGATGACAGGTAGAACACTGCAGTGAAGCATGAGCTCCATCCAGGGTAAATCCTGTAGTTGAATGATTAAAGGTAGAAGGAGACCATCCATTGGCTGTATGACAGTCACCGCAGGTAGTCGGTATACCGGCGGCAGTATGATTTGGATTAGCGGCAGTGTTATAATCATTCTGATGACACTGCAGACACTCAGATGATGTAAGGTTATAATTTCCATTATGACATGCATTGCAGTCGGTTATTGCAGCGTGCTGACCGAGCAGTTCAAAATACTGATTATGCTGCGGGAACTGTGCCGGCTGCCAGCCGGGATTAGTAGTATGGCAGGTCTCGCAGGTGATCGCAATACCTAATGTCTGATGGTTAGGATTGGTAGTTCCATTATAATTGGACTGATGACAATCCGAGCATACTGTTGATGGAGGCTGTGAATAACCATTAACATGACAATCTTCACAGGCCACGGTTAAATGGGCTCCTGTCAACGGAAAGTTTGATAAGTCGTGATTGAAAGATCCGTCGCCGCTGCCTGTTGGATGGCAGGCATAGCAAGCATTGCTTTCATAGATATAGCCCTGAACGCCCTGGTGGTGATCATCTGTATCCTGCTGATTATGTTCGTGACAGGTTATGCAGGAGAAAATTGAATAATTATTAGGATCGGTATGACAATCCGAACAATTATTCCATGTTCCATTATGCTTTCCGGAATATATCGGGAAATACTGCGCATCGTGATCAAATGTAGCTGGCTGCCATGCATTCTGCGTATGACAGCTTTGACAATCTGTACCAAACCCGACCGTCTGATGATTTGGATTAGTTGTATTGTTATAATTCTCGGCATGACATCCGTAGCATTCATTAGGCGTATTGTTATAATTCCCGTTATGACAATCAGCGCAATTTGTAATGTTTGCATGTGCTCCAAGGAGCTCGTAAAAATTATTATGTATTGGGAAAGTAGCAGGCTGCCATCCGGGATTGGTAGTATGGCAGGTCTGACAGTCCGTCGGGATACCTATTGTCTGGTGATTCGGATTCGTCGTATTATTAAAATCTGACTGATGGCAGCTCTCACACTGTGTGGGAGTACCTGCAAATCCGCTTTGATGGCAGCTTGAACATTCCACAGTCTGATGAGCTCCGGTTAAAGGGAAACCGGTAGTGCTATGATCGAAGTTCGCGTCACCCCAGCTGTTAGTATTATGGCACATTTCGCATTCGTGGGGATAATTTTGCGAAACATGATTTTCGGCTCCGTTATAATTTGCCTGGTGGCAGGAATAACAAGCCGGATCAGCATTTGAGGTACTTCCCTGGTGACAGGAGGAGCAATCGAGTCCTATGTGTCGTCCGGTTAATTCAAATCCTGTTGCAGCTGCCGTATGTTCAAACGTTGATGGTATGAAAGCCGTTGTATTATGACAGTCCTGGCATGCAGTAGATATACCCGCCGCCTGGTGGTTGGGATTTACAGATGAAGTGTAAGCACTCTGATGACAGGAATAACAATCCATAGGAGTTCCTGCATAACCCTGAGTATGACATGATGCACAGGAGGCTGTTAGATGAGCTCCCGTCAGCGGGAACTGTGTGCTATTATGATCAAAAGTCGCCGGAGACCAGCCATTGATAGTGTGGCATTGGGTACAATCATGCGGGAAGTTTCCTAAAGTATGATTAGGATCCGTCGTCGCCGCATAATCCTGCTGATGGCAAGAGTAGCAATCTGTTGAAAGCCCCTGAAAGTTGCCTCCCGGCTGATGGCAGGCAAAACAATCCTGAATATTATGTCCGCCTGTTAACGGGAAGAAATCGTGATTAAAATTAGATGCAGACCATACCATACTTGTAATGTCATGGCAGTCCTCGCAGTTTGTAGAGAACCCGGCAGCAAGATGATCAGGGCTCTTAGCTGATGCATAATCAGCCTGGTGACACGAATAGCAATCAACCGATAAGACCCTGAAGTTTAAATCCTGGTAGTCCGCATGGCACTGTTCGCAATCGGCAAGTTTATGTGCTCCAACAAGGGGGAACCTGCTTTCCTGGTGGACTACATTTATATCTTTTACAATCCACGTAGATGGAGTATGGCATCTCTCACAGTCATAACCAACGGAGCCTTGATGAACATCTTTATGGCAGGAAAAGCAGTCTTCCTTGCCTTTAGCTTTTGAAAATATAAGAGATTCGTGACAGGAAGAGCATTTGACTTCTTTATGTTGTCCAACGAGTTCGAACCCTGTAGATGCGTGATCAAACTTTACTGAATCCGGATTAACCTTCCAGGAAGTTGATTCATGACAGAAAGAACAATCAATATTAAAATTATCTCCATGAGGAGACTGCGCTGAAGCAGCTGTAACTGAGATCAGAATGAGTATTAAGAATGACAGGCTGCGCATCTGAAATCTTCTAATTTGTATTTTACGTATTGATTATTGTTCTCGGTTATTACCGGATGACATCGTGAACATTCTAACTTCTGATGAGCTCCCTCTAAAGAAAATCGTGTCTGATTATGATCAAATTTTTCAGGTTTCCAATTATTAAATGTATGGCAGCGTCCGCAGTTCGAATTTCCATCTACTACGAACTGTCCATAATGTATGTCCTTATGGCAGCTTTCACATTTGGAATTCAGTGAGATAAACCTGAAAATCTTTTTGCCGTTGTTCTCCTCTTTATAATGACATTCTCCGCAGCTTACAGTTTTATGTTTACCTTCAAGTGCAAAGGTTGTAAGTGAGTGATCAAATTTAATAGTATTCCAGCTATCTGTAAAGTGACAGGCTGAACAATTATTATCCTGCATAAATTTATTTGTTATTTCAGAACCATGAACATTATTATGACAGTCAATGCACCTTTCCCCGATATTTCTAAAATGCCACTTGTCGGGCTTTTGATGACAATTCTTACAGGGGACTGCCAGATGGGCACCTGTTAATTTAAATTCGATCTTATTATGGTCGGAAATGGTGAAAACTGAAGGACTAAAGCCATCTAAATTATGACAAACCGAACAGTCTCTGACAATGGCTCCTGAAGAAAATTCACCATTATGATAATCAGTATGACAATCGACACAATTTTGATGCCGGGGTTTGGAGTTGAGGTCATTTCCGTGGCACTTTGAGCAATTAACAAGCTGATGTTTGCCTATCAAAGGGTAATCTGTCTTATTATGATCAAAGGATTTCTGATTTACATTTTTGAAACCTGTCGTAGAATGACAGGTTTGACAGTCATTTCCGAACTTCCCAAGGTGCACATCTTTATGACAGTTTTCGCAGGATGCAAATGCTATTCCTTTCAGCTTCGGGATTTCTTTGCCATCAACGATCCGCACAGGGTGGCATTTTACACAGGCTGTTTTTAAATGCTCGCCGGTAAGTTTGAAAGCAGTTTTTGAATGATCAAAATTATCAATTTTTTTGAAGGAAGAAGTATTGTGGCAGGTTTGGCACTGGTCACCTAATGTACCTTTATGTATGTCTTCGTGACAGTCTTTACAGGCCTGATTGAGGCCTAGAAGAGTATTCTTCCTGCTGATAACTTCGTGCATCTGGATAAAGGCAGGCTTGTGGCAGTCATCGCATTTAATCTCTGCATGTTTTCCTGTTAATTGATAGCCGGCCTTTGAATGATCAAAGCCATCCCTTTAAAATTTACAATCCTGAAAGTTCTGCCATGATGTTCACTATGGCAATCCCAGCAGTCTTTACCTTTAACATCGCTGCCGGCATGAAAGCCGCGGCCAGCGTCGATCAGTTTTTTTATTTCTGTATGACAATCCAGGCACTTGGATGCCTGCACCTGTTTTCCCAGAACATGGCACTTTGTGCAATTACTTATGCCTTCATACTTAGCATGTGAAGTGGTAAGGTCCCCGGGCGAGATCTGGGCATAAAGCGGTGTAAGGAAGAATGTAAAACCTACCAATATTTTACATATGAGCAGGTATATTTTTCGTACAGTTGAATTTTTCAACAGGCAGATTTCCCGCAATTGTTGCTGATTACTAATTAAGCTGCCGGTACCAGGTGTAAATCAATTTTCGTGTTTCAGGATTACTTCACCGAATTTTTTGGTTATGCGTATCCCGATTTTTTCAAGGAACTTTGTCGGAAGCTCTCCCCCGGCAAATATATAAACGAGATCATTCTGCAGATTTATAAAATTCTCTTTCCCTGAAACTGCCAGCATAACCGAATCGTCTTTTATTTCCTTCACATTCGAACTTAAGATTGCCCTGATATCTCTTTTCTGGATTGCTCTCCCGATTCTCTCGAGGTTTTTTGGTTTTAATCTTGAAAATGAATCATTCCGATAGCTCAATGTAACTTCATTACCTTCATCTGCAAGGAGGAGCGCATTTTCAATCGCAGAATCCCCGCCTCCCACAACAAGCACCTTTTTATTATGTATAAGCTCAGGCTCAAGCAAACGGTATGCAACCTTTTCTTTTTCCTCGCCAGGTACTCCAAGTTTCCTGGGAGATCCTCTTCTTCCAATCGACAGCAGGATTGTTTTAGAAGAATACTCACCCTTAGAGGTTTTTATCCTGAAGATATCCCCATCACTCTCAACATCAATAACTTTTTCCTGTTCATTTATCTTAATATTGTTTTTTGTTATGACCTCCGTCCACAGGTGCAGCAGATCCGTTTTTGATGTTTCTGATAATTTAACTTTTCCGTATAAAGGGAGTTCCATTGAAGAAGTCATTACCACCTTTGCACGGGGAAAGTTGCTGACAGTTCCGCCGAGACTATCCTGCTCAAGGGTCAGGTAACGCAGTCCTGCTTTGGCAGCCGACAGCGTAGCGGAAATTCCGGCAGGTCCGGCACCAATGATGGTTACATCATATTGTGCTTTATGATTGGACTTTATTTTTTTAGCGAGGTATTGAACGGCCTGTTTACCCTGTTCAACAGCATTTTTTATTAATCCCATTCCCCCCAGTTCTCCTGCAATGAAGATACCGGGAATATTGGTTTCAAATTCAGGACTAAGATGCGGAAGATCAACTCCCCTTTTTTCAGTGCCAATGTTGAGTGTAATCGCATGCATCGGACAGGCATGGAAACAGGCGCCATGGCCGATGCACCGTGATGCATTAATGGTTCTTGCCTGACCGCTTACTAAACCCAGGATATCTTTTTCGGGACAGGCAGCAACGCAGGCTCCGCTCCCGATACAGGTTTCGATATCAACCACGGGATGCAGTGAAACGGGTTCATGGAATCCCAATTCCTTTGCTTTATCAATTTTAAGATTGGTGATTTTTGTTCTTTTTTTGTAACTGCTTAAATAGAAGAACAGTACCAAAAACATCACCACAAGGATGACCGAATATGCAATTATATTTTCAAGGATAACTTCCATCAAACCAATCTTTGTAATAAAAATCTTATGGAGGCTGTATGAAAATTCTGGAGGAGCGAAACATCCTTGCCTACGGGCAAGGCAGGTCGCTCTAACAAGGTTACAGCCTCAAAAGGTCACTGCTACAATTTATCTAGAGAAGATTTTGCAAGCTCTGCAGCCTCATCTCCGGGATATTCTGAAACCAGTTTTTTCCATATCTCTTTTGCTCTCTCTTTTTCTCCCTTGCTGGCAGCTATTGCACCGAGGTTGTACATAGCCTGAGTATTACTTCTGTCATTTTTTAATATCTGATCTGTGTATCCTTCGGCTTTATTGTAATCCTGTTTAGTGAACCAGATCATTGAAAGATCGAAAAGGATATCGTTCCGTTTAGGATTTACCTTCAGAATTTTTTCATAATAAGTTATTGCTTCATCGGGACTATGGGCAGCGGCCATAAAATCTGCATACTCTCTCATCTTTACCGTATCCCGGGGATTTGCTTCAACTTCTTTTTTCAGCTGATCCATTTTCTGATAAACTTCCTGGGATACATTACCTTTTGAGGGATTCCCTCCGTTCGTAGGATTCTGCATTCCTTTGTGAACATCATCATTCGGTATCTGCTGATTCTCAATATTTCCTGCAGCCGCCGGGGTACTATTATTTTTGTTACCTGCGAGGATGAAAAGGGTTACAACAACACCTACACCTAATAATATGTACAAATAAGCTATTTTAAATTTCAATACGGTCCTCCTAAAAAATCCATTTGTAACCGAAAACGATCGTTACAATAATATGTATGAACATGATTACAAACATCGTAATTGCAAAAGGTAAATGCACTATATGCCAGTATCTGAAGAGTTTCTGAGTAGTTCTGAGCATACCGATTTTACGGGAAAGCACAAGTTTTGAACGTGAAATTCTTAAAATCTCTTTTTCTCTCTCAGTTCTAAGATTAAGATGCCTCAATTCCCGTTTGATCTGACTAAGAACCGAACGGGTTCCGAAGTAGTCCTGAACCATCATAGCAAAACTCGTTCCAAAGCCAACCCGTTTATACTTCTCAGTTTGAGAATGTTTTTCAAGCCGTGCAATAATATTACCATTAATGGAGTACTCAGACTTCAGTCTTTGCGTAAGATCTTCATTCATTGAATTCAATTCCCCGAAGCTGAGTTCCTTACCCTGGATAGTTCGCGGGATCTGCACATATATGAACCGGCCGGCTACTCCGCTTGCTACAACTGCGACCATACTCCAGAAGCTTACGGCTACAATACCTCCAAACTTAAAAGCAGTATGGTAAAGGACAAGGATAGGACCGACGGTACAGAGAAATATATGGAACTCCAGCCAGTGTGTAAGAAAGCCTACGTTAAAAAACCTTCTTACCCGTTTCCTTATCATATAGATGGCTACACCGGCGATCATCATGAGGCTTCCGATAATACCAAAACCATGTCCCCACACGCCGCTTGGCTTAAGCAGGTCGTTCTGAGATTGAAAAAACCTTTCTTCGAGGGGAGTGCTGTAATACTGGTAGCCGTTCACAGCCAGTAAGATGGTAACCCCGACTCCAACAATTATAAAAAGAACAATGTAAATGCGGTGAAGAGAATTATTCATATAATACCGTCAGCAATTTGTATTTATTTATTATAGTTAAAATAATAATTTTTTTGTGACATATCCGAAAAGGCAATTAAAAATGGGTGCCCCTGGAAAAAGTAAAGCGGCTTTAGAAGCCGCTTAAATTATTGAGAATTGTTATTAAGCAGCTCGTAAAGTGTAGTGTATTTAGTGGTTCCATCTACAGTCATATCATTCAGTTTATTGATAAGGATATTAATTCTTTCATTCTGATCATCATCGAAAGCTTCATAAGCCTCAACAGAATTAAATGTGTACTGCTCCTGGTAATGATGATTTTTACCTTTTGTCTCATATACCGAATAATTTTCAAGTCCTTCAGGGTTAAGAAGATTTTTAAGTTCCTTAATAACGGATAGATAATCTTCTTTCTTTTCAGAAGGAATTTCATAATCAATTGTGAAAATAACTTTAGGCATTTACGCTCCAGACGTTTTTAGATATTTATTTAACAAAAACTCCCCGGTAAAAGAAGTAAAAACCGGGCCTGTCAAAGATAATTCTTTTACCTTTTCATCTTCAAATTTAAAATCAACATTTAATTCATCGCCTCCGTAAGTTTTTAATGTTACAGGAGGTTCACGTTCCTTCCTGAAGAAACTCACTAATGCAGCAGCTGCTGAGCCGGTACCGCACGCAAGAGTTTCATCTTCCACTCCCCGCTCATAAGTTCTGATATACAGAATTCCATCTTTAACAATCACAAAATTTACATTCGTTCCTTCCGGAGAAAATTCAGGAAGGTAACGAATCTCTCTCCCTATTTTGTAAACAGGGACTTCAGCTATACTTCTGTACCGCGAAGCAGGTTTTGCCGGATCCTTCATAATCTCATTTATATATATAACCACGTGCGGAGAACCTGTATTGACATAGTCGGCAGTAATAAGCTGACCGGCAGCCTTAACCTTAAAATTCCGTTTAAGGTTCTTCGGTTCATTAAAATAAAAACGGACAGAATTATCAAGTATTTCTCCGATGTATTCAGTCCCGTTTGAGAGAAAGCGCACTTTATTACTCAATTTGAAGACTTCCGCCGCATACGTCAGCGCGCACCTCGCTCCGTTTCCGCAAAGACTACCGGTAGAGCCGTCAGCATTAAAATATTCCATAACAAAATCATATTCATTTGATCCTGAAATAGTAATAATGCCGTCGCCGCCTATACCGTTATGTCTGTCGCACAGATTACGAACTACAGTATCAGAAAGAACCAGTGAGGGGTGCAAATTCTTATTAATAAGAATAAAATCGTTGCCAGCACCGCTCATTTTCTCAAAAGAAATTTTCTGCATCACCAATGCAATTTAGCTGATTAACCATTGCTGATCAATAAAAATATGCCTTATTGGATTATATTTTAGTCAGGAAGTTGAGAATATTGCTTAGGTCACAGGGGTTTTAAATAAAATAAGGATGACCCGGAATAGACGGTTCATCCTTAATTAAATTGCTGAATTAGAGAGAAGGGGGGAAAGTTAATTCTGATCTTCGTCCTCTTCGTCTTCACTTTTCCCGCTTTCGTTTTTAAGGGCCTGAGGTTTTCCGTTCTGATCGAACATTAAATCTTTTAGGGAATTTCCCTTTTTTATTTCAGCTTCGTAAGAAATACTACCTTTGATGTCCTTGATTCTGGAAGCATCAGTAAGAGTATAGCCATTATAATTATCATTAAATATATTTAATAACGCCTGAGGGCAGTTCAGCAGGAGTAATTTCTTTTTCAGTTTCGAGGATTTTACCAAGGGTATTTATCACCACTGAATAATTATCCCCGTTTTCTGTATAATCAGCTTCATAATTCAAGCCCTCTTTGTCCCAGCTTATTTCTTGTGCTTTAGGGTGAGCAGTCTTAAAAGCAGAAACCACATTTTCAGGTGCTTTCAAAGAATCTTCTCCCTGGGCGAAGACGGAAATAGTAGAGATCAAAAGAATTATCAACATAATTTTCTTATTCATTATCAATATCCTTCCTGAAGAATTTCATTTTAATTCCATTCCTAAATTGGGAAAATTTTCATAATAGTTACGGTGACAGTGGTCAATCAGCCCTGAACTTTTGTACTCCTGTATAAATTCCACCATCAAATCGCTTTATCGAATACTGCCTGGGTTTTTTGCAGTACAAAACCTATTTTTTTGTAGTAGTCAATAGTTTGTTTTCTTTTCGTATTTGTTCTTACACGAAGTTTTCTGCACCCCTTATCTTTTGCCCATGCTTCTGCATTACTGATTAAACCGGTTCCGATTCCTTTACCACGGAATCCCTCTTTAACAACGAGGCCTCTAATCTCGGTAAATCTTTCACTCTCCAGAGGTTCTGTTACTGCCAGATGTATCCATCCGACGACTGTGCTATATTCAGCAACAAACACCGCCTGTTCCTGATCGGCAGAAATTCTTCTTAACCTGTTTTTAATTTCTTCTTCTGCAGCGTGATAGCCAAGTTCCCGGGATAACGCAGCAATATAGGATGAATCCTTTAGTTCTGCTGTTCTTATTTTTAATTCCATAATCTCATAGCAGACGAGTTAATAAGTTGTGTAAAGCATAATATTAGCGGGAACCCATCATTATATCGAATCTTTTCTTTGGGTTATCGAAAATTACATCTTCCGGATCAAAATAATCCGGGTTAAATCCGCCGCCAGTCCAATCCATCATCATTTCGTAATCTTCATGACGGGGGTCCTTCAATATTTTCAGCATATTGTAGTAACCCGGGGGACCACCGCAATCTTCAGGAGGACAAGCTCTTCTCCCGGCGATGCATTCAGGATATTTTTTTCGGGGAGACGCCTGTATTTTTCCTTCAAACCTGATTGTATGAACCCAGCAATCTCCGAAATCATATTCATAACGAGCCGTCTGGTTTTTCCGGGTAAAACATTTTAAAATCCTTTCTTTATGAGCCGGTAATATGTTCCTTCCGAAGGTGAAATCATCCTTATCAGGCAATCCGATATCAACTTCCTCATCTGATTCGGGATCATTTACCCGGAAAATATGGAGATGGTAATCATCCCATCCCATGGCATCCTGAATGGCTACGTGCAGATCCCAGAATGAATATTGGAAAGGAACCAAAATACGGCGCCAAACAGCAGGTTTTATATCATCCAGTGAAATCCTGAACTGACAAACTGAATTCAATTCTTTTCGAAGGTCAATAATATTCAAGATCATTCTCCCGGCACCATTGTATAGCAATTTCTTTAAGCGCTTCTTCTTTATACCCAACCCATTCCTTCACAATCGTATGTCGCTCCACAGCATCTCTGAATCTTTCGAATGCTCCGCTCCCCTGAATTGCTGAGTATAAATCATTTCTGATTTTACCTTCTGAGAGTGAGAAAATGAATTGTTCCATAATTTCATAAGTGTTAAAGTAGTACCGATCAGGCAGCTCAATATATATTTCGGGATTAGCCATAATATCGCGGTAAACCGGGACGAACTCCTTCTCCCAATCCGGCAGTTCTTCTTCATCGGAATCTTTGTCCTCAATGAATGAAGTCACGTCCTCGGGAATAAATTTTATTTCCCCGCTGGTTTTATCGAAGAAAGCAGCATTAATGTAGTACACATTTTCCAGATGGGATATGAGATCCTCAAGTTTTATTTTCATAAAACACTCATATTATTCTTGCCTGGTTAATTTATACTTTTTATAAATCTATTTAAAATTAATTGAATGTGTTAGTGATTCCTGTTATCACACATCAATTGCTGCCGTAATTTTATTCAGCCTGTTTACCGGAAAACTTTGCAAACTTTTCGGCTTCAGCAGTTTTGCCCCACTTTTTATAATTTTCATACAGAATTTTGGCGGTACCTATAGACAGCCTGTCGTCCTTTCCTCTTTTATTAAGAAGATTATTATAAGCATGTAAATAATATCTTATCAGCTTCTTCAAAATTTCCTTCCCTTGAATAGCATTTCCCAAGGAGGCTTTCTGCGTAAGAGATGTTCCAGTGATCAGGGGGAAGTCTGTGCTTATATATATTGATTCCCTTCTTAATATTTTCAGCGGCCTCTTTGTAGCTTTTTATTTCTATCAGTGCATTTCCAAGTCCAAGAAATGCATTTGCCGTATGCGGGTGATCCATACCAAGCATTTTGATCCTTAGAACAAGCGATTTTCTATACTGATCAACTGCTTCACCATATTTATGTTCACTTGTCAGCAATGCTGCGTAAATGTTCAGACTGGTTATTACATCGGGGTGATTCTCACCCAGAAGCTTAATTCTCATATTCAATCCGGATTTAATAAATGATTCAGCACGTGCGTACTTTCCCCAGCGGGAATAAAGTACGCCAAGGTTGCTAAGACTCGTTGCAACTTCGGGATGTTCTGAACCGTAAATCTTTTCATTCAGATCCAATGATTTTTTATAAAGCTCCTCTGCTCCGGCATAATCGCCTTTATCACTAAGGATACCGCCAAGGTTATTGAGGTCAAGTGCTATATACGGGTGCTTCTCTCCTAATAATTTTTTATCCGTTTCCAGGACCTCAGAGTACAATTTTTCCGCGCCATTCAGATCACCCATTAAAGCATCATTGGAAGCAATATTATACAGATCGGTTGAAATCGCCGGGTGAAGATCACCATACAGTTTTTTGTCTGTCTTTAGGGTCAGATCAAACAATTCAGCAGCCTCACTATAATTTCCCATATGCTGAAGCAGAAGAGCAAGGTTTCCGATTGTTTCACTTACAGAGGGATGTATCTTACCATGAAGCTTCTCTTTTATCACGAGAGATTCCTTAAACAGCACTTTGGCCGAATCATACTCCCCTTTGTCTTCTTTAATAAGTGCAAGGTTATTCAGCGACTGTGCAACCTCATCACTATTCGGCGGAAGTAATTTTCTTCGTACCGACAATGATGCTATCAAAAGCTTCTCAGCCTGCTCATATTTTCCATCCTCGCGCAGAACCATAGCAAGGTCGTTCATACTTTCAACGGCTTCAGGACTTTCTTCACCAAAAATAGTTTTTCTTTTTTCAATAGCAGATTTAAGTTTCTGTGCTGCAGCACCGTAGTCACCCATTGCAAAATTTAAATTACCAAGGTCATTAAGACTTTGAGCAGTCTCAGGACTATTATCTCCGAACAGGGAATCATTCAGTGTATATGATTTCTGCAGAAGGAACAAAGCTTTTTTATACAATCCCAGGCTCCTGTATACATTACCTGTTACCGCAAGCATACTCGCCAGTACTTCGGGCTGACCGGAAAGTTCATGCTCAATTTTCTTAACCCCATTGTCCAGCAATTCCCTGGCAGTAATAGTTTCACCCCTGGACTGTTCGGGATCTGAAAGCTTAAATATTCCTGATAGAAATTCAGCTACTTTTTTAGATTTCTCTGCCTCTAATTGTGCTCTGTCTCTTTCTTCTGCAAGTCTGATAGTATAAAAGATTGTTACAAAAGTAATGATTAAAACGGCAGCTGAAGCTATTACTAATCCTGCTTTGTGCCTGCGGATAAATTTTCCGGTTCTGTAGGAAGCTGTACTTTTACGGGCCGCTACAGGAAGTCCGTTCAAATGGTTGTCAATATCGGTAATAAACTGGGCCGCAGAACTGTACCTTCGTTCAGGTTCCTTACGGATCGCCATCAGGCAAATATTATCAAGGTCTCCGGATATTTTTTTTCTTAGCTTAATAATTTGTTTGCTTTTTGCCGGCTGCCCTTCTGATGAGTAATCTTTTCGGTTCGCCGGAGCCTTTGAAATCATACTACTCGGCTTTTGAGGGTCGGTAAGACATATTATCCGTTCCATCTCAAGGGCAGATGATGTATCCAATTCATAAGGCGGGCAGCCAGAGAGAAGCTGGTAAAGTATCAAACCCAAAGAATAAATATCAGTTGCTGTACCTACGGGTTCACCTCTTATCTGCTCAGGCGATGCATACTCGGGCGTCATAACTCTCATCATGGTCCGGGTTACAAACTCCCTCTCATTGTCATCCTCGAATACTTTTGCAATACCGAAATCCAGCAGCTTAACTGTCCCCTCCTCTGTAACGAGAATATTACCCGGTTTAATATCCCTGTGAATAACAAGGTTTTGATGTGCATATAAAACGGCTTCACATATTTTCTTAAACAGCTCCAGTCTTTGTTCTATACTCAGGTCTTTATTATTGCAGTATTCTGTAACAGGTATTCCGTCAACGTACTCCATTGTAAAATAAGGCAGACCGGAATCTGAAATACCCCCATCCAGGAGTCTGGCAATATTAGGGTGCTGGAGTCGTGCTAATATCTGTCTTTCCTCCTCGAATCGTTTAATGATTTCGTGTGAGTTCATTCCTGGATTAACTACTTTAAGAGCAACCTGCTGGCTATATACACCGTCAACCCGTTCAGCCAGGTATACTGATCCCATCCCCCCTGCGCCGATCTTTTTTACAGCATGGGAATTTCCGAAGTTTCTGCCTTCAAACCCCAAATCCTCAACCGCAAAATAATCTGCCGCCGATCCTGAGAAAATACTGTGCTCATTCTGATCTGCTGAAAGGAGGGAAACAACCTCTTCAAACAATTCATTGTCCTCCCCGCATTCATTCTTCAAAAACGTTTCTCTTTCCGAACCGGAGATCTCAATAGCCCTTTCAAAAAGAGATTCTATTTTTTTCCATTTATCGGGGGTCATCTCTGTATCTTATACCTGGAATAATATAATTAAAATGAGTTCGGGCAGGACGATTCAGGCTCTTTTTACAATAAATTTATAATTCCTGCTGAAGTTCCCTGCTCAGCCACGCTTTCGCCAGCCGAAAGTCTCTTCTTACTGTAGGGACGGAGACATTAAGAATCTCAGCAATCTCTTCGTGATTTAATCCTACGAAAAACCAGTATTCTATTATTTTCGATTGCCGCCCGTTGAGCTCCTCCAGTTTTTTAAGGGCTTCATCGAGTGCAATCAATTCCTCGGGTTTAGATTCCCTCTTCATTTTATCATCAACAAAAGTTGCGAGCACCTGGTTTCCCCCGCGTTTTTGAGCTATACGCGCATTCGCATAATTAATCAGGATTCGTCTCATCGCCTGAGACGCAACACCGAAAAAATGAGCACGATTCTGCCAGGTAACCTGATCCTGTTTAACCAGTTTCATATATGCTTCATGCACCAGCGCCGTTGCATTGAGTGTATGGTTTCTTCGTTCTCCTCTTAAATGCATATGGGCAAGCTGATGCATTTCATTGTATATCATGGGCATGAGAAGATCCACGGCTTTCTTATCTCCGCTGCTCAGATCCGAAAGGAGACGTGTAATATCTTTCTCTGTATCAACCATAGAAATAATCCTTAAAAGGAGAAGAAAACACGATTTTTTTTGATGAAAAACATTTCTTTCTATCACGTTATCACTTTCAAATAAGTTTCCTGCGTTTAATTACAGAAGCCTGAATAAGAAAGTGAAAATGATTAAAAACTATTCAGCGTGGAATAGGCCGGAAGTAAAGTAGCAAATGAAATTAATTAATACAAACGCTTTTAGCGGTGTCAGCTGGAAAAAAATCAGATCAATTAATCAAATCATTAAATGAAGGAATAAAAAAAATGAAAACAAGAAACATCTTCTCAATCATCCTGTACGGAATTCTTTTGACCGGTACAGTAATGTTTCTCTTTGCGGGATGTAGCAAGGATAATAATCCCGTGGGTCCGGAGAATGGTGGTACAACAAACCAGCCTGTGATCACAACATATACAGCACCTACACGCGGATGGTATAGTATCATAAATACTAACGGTATTACGAGTACAGGTGAGGCAGTTTCTCCTACAGCAGGAGGAGGAGGATGGATGAGCGCGTATGCAAATATCAATATCGGAATTTTTGAGCATCCTATTGTAAGAACTTATATTGAAAATGACCATATGGGTGATCCAGGCAACTACAGGGTGGAAACTAACTTCCAATGGAGTGGATCTATCGCAGGCAATGGTCTCGCCGGAGCAGGTGCCCATGTTGAGATTTCTATGGAGGTTCGCGATCTTGACAATAATATTATTACGACATACGATATTCATGACAAAGAAGTTAAAGAATCATTCCTCCAGGTAGGAGGAATCCTCGATGAAGGAAACAAGAATATTGCGGTAGATTTTAATCTCCCCGACGGATACACAGGATTTAAAGTGAGGTTTGTAATGAAGGTGGAAGCATGGTCGGGACTAATTGGCGCAATTACTCAGTGCCATTTCTGGGACAGGCAAAACCTGGGACGCGGTTGCGGTTGGACTTCTCTTAAAATTACACAGTTAAACGACTGATAACTTTAAATATTGTAAAACCTTCAGTTGACCCCGGCTTACCGGGGTTAACTATATATCGAACAGTACTAAAATTTTATCGAATTATTTTGTGCATACAAAGACTGATTGATTATTCCTCAATTTATATCTTCCATAACTTCTATAATGCCTGCACCTGAAACCTGTTCTGATTAATATTTCAAGGAGGGTTTCCTTTTTGTATAACTTAACCCTGTGAATCTCCTCCTGCCTTTTATAGTGGTGATTGACTTTGTTAAATATGACAATTCTTCTTTCCAGTTCATTTCGTTTTTTATCCTCCTTTTTTTCTGTCAGTACCGTCCAGGTTTTCCCTTCGGTGAATGTTTTACTTGTCTCATCATCCCGGAGCTGGTTTACTTCCAAAATATCGAATATGAATACACCTCCCTTTTCCAGGGAGTGGTAAATTTTCCGGAATAATTTTTCAATGGTTTTGTAACCAGCATTCTCATCAAATTTATAATTTAGCACCTCCCCGACAGCAATTACCCCTACACACGAAGGAATGCTTACCTTGTAAATTGAACCGGTTACGAACCCTGCACCCGGAACTCTGCGTTCCGCCAATTTTATCATCGAGTCTGAATAATCAATACCTAATACCGAATAATTCTTTTTAATTAATTTTTCAGCATAATACCGCTCCCGCATCCAAGTTCAACTATCAATCCTGTTTTGTGATTTTTACTAATTTCTTTAAGTATAAACGAAAACGAATTAATTGCATGCTGTGAAAATCCTTCATCGTGTATTAAAGACAGCTTTAACCCATAATACTTTTTCATTTGTTAAACCTATAAATTATCTTTTATCGGGATCAGCGTTTAAGATATATTAAATAAATAAAATCATTTAATTTGAAACCAATGGATCATTTTATTTTTCTTAAACTTCAATTTTGACAGAAGATTAACTGAACGTTTGTTTGACTCTTCAGCATATGCAAACGGAAGCGCCCCTTTCCGTCTTAATTTTTCGATGAGTGAGAGAGTGACGCTCATTCCGTATCCTCTTCTCCTGCAGTTTTCAATTGTATGCAGAAATCCGACAGCCCCGTCATCCTGCGTCATTCCCCACGAAACTAATTGATTTCCTTCAAAAATACCTGCACTTACACCATTCTGAATCCTGTCTCTTACATATTCCAAAGATATGAATTCTTTGTAATCAGAGTTGATATAAACTGTTTGAGCGTAGTCGATAGTAAGCGGAACACAATGATGTTCAGCAGCAGGCAATTGAACATCATCAGGCAAGTAGAACTGCACAGCAGAGAGACCCCAGACAATCTCTCTGTTTCTTGTTATAAACTGTTTAATCCATTCATCCATTGCTGCAAAATAAATGTCGCCCGGGTTGAGCAGTTTTACCAGCTCAGTAAGCTCAATTTTATTATCACAGCTAATATAAACCCATTCGTGGTCGCTGATACCTCTTGCCATAAGAGAGGTACCTACAATATCAATGCTCAGAAGTTTATTATGTTTAATAAAATTAATGATGCTTACATTATTAATTTTGTCTCTTTCTAATAAACTTATTGCGCTCTGAAGGCTGTACACATTCTTACGGACCATTTTATTCTTTGCTGAGTTCCCTATTATCAGATATTATCGATACTGCAGTTTGCGCCCTGTGCATCTTTTTCCACCTGTATCGTTGAATGTTCGATACCAAAATTCTTCTGCAGATCGCCGCATATTTCTTTCAGGAAATAATCGCCGGGATTTGAATCAGGCATTACCAGGTGTACAGTAAGGGCGGTTTCTGTTGTACTCATAGCCCAGATATGAAGATCATGAATTTCCCTCACCCCGGGAATCTTTTTCAGATGTGCCTCCACTTCCTTAAGACTAATGCCTTTTGGTACGGCATCAACCGACATCAGAAATGAATCCCGCAATAAATCCCACGTTCCGATTGTTATAACGAGCACTATAACAAGACTTATAACAGGATCAAGCCAGAGCCAGCCAGTCAATGTTATCAACAATCCTGCAATAACTACTCCCGCGGAGACGCCTGCATCAGCGGCCATATGCAAATAAGCTCCCCTGATATTAATATCCTTTTCTTTTCCTTTTATGAAAAGGTAGGCTGTTACGGCATTTACCAATACACCTATACCGGCAACTATCATCATTACTGATCCCTGTACTTGCTCAGGGTTAATCAGTCTTCGAACAGCTTCTATAGAAATAGCTCCAACGGCAATTAACAAAATAAGTGCATTAAATAAGGCAGCCAGTATTGTGGATTTCCTGAGTCCATATGTTCTTTTTTTTGTCGGGAGTGTCCTTGCCAGGAATGTTGCGCCCCAGGCGAGCAGCAATCCCAGTACATCGCTTAAATTATGTCCTGCATCGGCAATTAATGCCATCGAGCTTACTAACAGTCCGAAGACTACTTCGACGACTATATAAACAACATTTAATGCAATCCCGAATCCAAATGCTTTATTATGATTATCCGTATGATTATGGTTATGGGTCATTCTAAATCAGTTATTTGTTAATTAAGCAAATCCAGGTATTTCAGAACAATGATTATTTTATAAAATAAGAATTCATTTGTTACGATATTTGATTTTGTTCACCCTTCCGGTTAATGTCGATCTTTGTCTTCATGAATAAAATGTACAATGAAAGGATGAGAGTTACAGCATTCGCTGCGATGATAGGCAGTGAATTTATCAATATCCCATAAAACAGCCAGAAAAGAACTCCCAGTGTCATCAAGAGAAACATCCCGAATGAAATGTCAGTCGTACTCTTTGTTTTATGAACTTTTAGCGCCTGTGGTATAAAAGAAATGGTTGTGCAGGCAGCAGCAAAATAACCAATTACTAAAATCATCAGAAAAACTCCAATAAGGATTAGCAAAGATAAAAGATAAAAGTAAAAAGATAAAAGTAGACGATTTATTTCTTGTATTTCCTTGTCGTGCTGATATTTGGTCATTCATATCTATATCGGAGCCTCCACGCCTGGACTGTAGCAAACTCACAGAAAATCCTTGTAGTTACCTCCTAACTTCAATCTGAATACGTTCTGAAAACGTCTTGAATACGTCTTGAATGCGTTCTGAATACGTCTTAAACAAACCTTCAATCAGCCAATCAGCCAATCAGTCAATCAGCAATCTTCAATCATCCAATCACACAATCATCAATCCTTCAATTTTACCCGCCTCTGGCGGGCTTTCAATCATTCAATTAATACGTTTATTATTTAGTAATTGTTTTCCAACTGTTTGGATTGCATTGATCTAAACCACCGCTTTGCTGACGTTTCTTAAATAATTAATGATAATGATCATAATTTTCAGTATATAGACATTCAGATAATAATTATTACCGGGGGAGTTTATGATACTCGATCGAATAAAAAATATTCATCTCTTTTCGGATATGAACCCGATGATAGTTCAGGCCTTAAGTTTTCTTAAGGATACCGATTTTCAGCAGCTCAAACCGGGCAGGTATGAAATTGCAGGGGACGATCTTTTTTTAATGGTATCAGACTACAAAACAAGGGAAATGGAAGACTGCCGTCTTGAAGCACACAGGAAGTATATAGATATTCATTTTATAGCAGAAGGATCTGAACTTATTGGTTATTCTTCGTTTAATGATCAGGAGCAGGCAACCGAATACGATGCTGAAAATGATTTTATACTTTACTGCGGTGAAAAAAATTATTTAAAACTTGACGCCGGTATGTTTGCAATTTTTTATCCATCCGATCTCCATATGCCGGGCATCATGATTAATAAGCCTGCCGAAGTCAGAAAGGTTGTTGTAAAAGTTAAATTACCGCAGATCGATTATTCACTTGTTTAGACTTAATTTCATATAGTGTTGAAAAATTCAATACCTCAATATTTGGAATTAACATAAAATAGTTTTAGAGCTTGATTTTTTATCATTTCACACCTAAAATAGTTGCTATCGTTTACTTTTAAAGCTTAATTACCGATCTTATATACAGCTGATTTAAGCTGTTCTTAAATAAAAAGCGTACTAATTATCAGAGCAATTCTGAGCCGCTGCTTTTTATTATCGTATTCTTTTCGCAGTGACCCTTTCGCCCTGATGATATAATAATATTAATCGGGATCTAAGCCTGTTCCCATTAGGCTGTATCCAATTAGCGGGAGAATAAAGGTGGAAAAACATCTTACTTTACTTAAAAGTTCATTTTTAAGTCTGCTGCCCCTGTTTATTTTTTTAGTCCTTCCATTTAGGGCAAGTTCACAGACTATAACCTACACCGACAGCTGGCATGACAATGGCATCAGCCTTGCATCTGCCTCATCAATGGGTGTGGAGATCAATTATTCTACAAAAGAATTCCGAATGGATGATATTGATATCAACGGTACAGTGATGAAAAAAATTGTCCTCCAGGGAGTGTTTTTACCAAATAATGAAGGAGCACCGGATCTTCCCGGACTCAGCAGATACATTGCCGTTCCGCAGGGAGCAAACGTCACATATAATATAACAGCTTCAAGAACAGAGCATTTTTCTAATATTGAAGTCTCTCCTGCTCCTCACATACCGCTGGATACAGATACGGGTCCTCTGAAATACACAAAAAACAGGACTATCTATTTGCAGGATTCCTTTTATCCTGAAAGTCCTGTTATTCTTTCTTCACCGATGAAGATCCGCGGTGTCGATGCACGTATCATAGGAATTACACCCTTTAGTTATAACCCGTTAACGAAAGAATTAATTGTCTACAGGGATCTGAATGTCATCATATCTTTTTCAGGAGGCAACGGGCAATTTGGTGAAACCCGGCTAAGAAGCCGCTGGTGGGATCCAATAATCAAAAACACTTTCCTTAACAGTGAGTCGCTGCCTGCAGTTAATTACAAACACGAATCCGACTCAAGGACATCAGATTTTGAATATCTTATAATCACCCCGGATAATCCGGTCTATCTTGCATGGGCTGATTCAATTAAAAACTGGAGAACGCTGCAGGGAATCCGGACTGGAATTGTCACACTAACCGAAATCGGCGGCAACAACTCAACATTGATTCAGAATTATATTGATAACGCTTACAATACCTGGGATATCCCCCCGGTTGCTGTTCTTTTCCTGGGTGATTACGGAACCGGCGGTGCTACAGGCAACGGAATAATTACTCCCGTCTGGGATAATTATTGTGTCTCAGATAATATTTATGCCGATGTTGATGAAGATGAACTCCCCGATCTCGCTGTTGCAAGACTCACAGCTGAGAACGAAACACATCTTGAAATATTAATTCATAAGTTTATGAATTATGAACGTCAGCCCCCGGTAAATCCATCTTATTATCAGAATCCTATTTCTGCAGGAGGATGGCAGTCAGACAGATGGTTTATTCTCTGCGCAGACGTTGTTTACGGCTTCTGGGAGAATCATATGATGAAAACTCCCAAGCGTGAATTTGCCGGAACTACAGGTCCGCCATCTTACTGGTCGACTAATCCGAACACGGGGATGGTTGTCGATTATTTCGGTCCGAACGGATTGGGATATATTCCCCAGATCCCTTCACACTTAACTGACTGGGGCGGAAGCGCGGCCAGAATCAATAATGATGTAAACAGCGGTGCTTCGATAATCGTCCACAGGGATCATGGTGCCGAGAACGGATGGTCTTCGCCCTCATATACGATAAGCAACTTATCGGGATTGACCAATGATGATCTTACTTTCTTCTTCTCTGTAAATTGTCTTACTGGAAAATTCAATTACAGCTCCGACTGTTTCTGCGAAGCATTGACAAGATATCCTCATAGAGCCCTGGCCTCAATCGGAGCAAGCGAAGTGTCGTATTCATTTGTAAACGATGCATATGTATGGGGAATGTGGGATTATATGTGGCCGGACTTTGATCCTGGTTATGGTGTCAGCGGTCCGGATCTTATCTATCCTGCTTTCGCTAACGCTTACGGAAAATATTATCTTGAAGCTTCAAGCTGGCCGTATAATCCAGGGGATAAGAATACAGTTTATTATCTCTTCCATCTCTTCGGAGATGCATTTACTACAGTCTATACGGAAATGCCGCAGAACCTTAATGTCGTCCATGATCCTGTCATTGTAACAGGGTTACCGGCTTTTGATGTTTCAGCAGATGCTAATTCTCTGATAGCTCTAACCATGAATGGTGAGATCGTAGGGGTTGCAGAAGGAACCGGTTCTACGGTTTCGATTCAGATACCTGTTTTAACCCCGGGAAATTATGTTACACTTACCGTAACCAAACAGAATTATTACAGGTATACAGCCCAAATCCAGGTTGTTCCTGCCGAAGGTCCGTATGTGGTAGTGGACTCGTGTATCGTCAACGATGCATCCGGAAATAATAACGGCATGCTCGATTATGCTGAATCACCTTTGTTATCACTAAGAGCATGCAACGTTGGTGTTTCCGATGCGAACAATGTTTCCATCAATTTACATTCAACAGATCCATTTATTTCTTTTACCGATTCAATTCACTTTTATGGGAATGTTCCGGCAGGAGGAAGTGTGATAATTAACGATGGTTATGCCCTTGATGTTAACCCACTTATTCCGGATATGCATAATATTCCGTTCTCTGTTGAAGCCACCGATGGAGCTAATATCTGGACAAGCAGCTTTTCACTCAGAGCGCACGCGCCGGTCTTCACTCTCGGCAGCTATACTATTTCCGATCCCGGCGGTAATAATAATGGAAAACTCGATCCCGGAGAAACAGTGGATGTTTCTGTTGAAATAAATAATGAAGGATCTTCAGGTGCAGTTTCCGTCTTCGGAGAACTTACATCCGCAGATCCGAATGTAGTTATAAATTCTTCAACTCAGGCTTACGGAAACATTGGTTCGGGAGGTACTGTAATTAAATCTTTCAGTGTTACTGCTGATGAAAATACGCCAGCAGGTCATAACGCTGAATTTAATTTGAATATAACCGCTAGTCCCGGTTTGAATACCCAGGGTTCATTCTCAATAGTAATCGGCCAGGTGCCTGTGCTGGTTCTCTGTCTTGATCCAAACCATAGTTCAAGTCCGGCAATTACAGCCTGCCTTAACAATAATGCAATAGCCTTTGATTACATGACCTCATTCCCTGCTGACTTAAACATATACAGCTCGATATTCGTCTGTCTTGGTATCTTCAGTTCAAACCATGTGCTTAGCAGTTCCGAAGGTCAGCTTCTTGCAGATTTCTTAAATGCAGGCGGGATGGTTTATATGGAAGGCGGAGATACATGGTTTTATGACAATGCAACAGCTGTACATCCTATGTTTCATATTACAGGTACCAGTGACGGCAGCGGAGACTTAGGAACCGTGCAGGGTACAGCGGGTACTTTAACAGAAGGAATGAGCTTCAGCTATACAGGTGAAAACAGCTATATCGATCACCTAACGGGTGTCGCTCCCGCCGCGGTAATATTCAATAATGTCAGTCCGGCATACGGATGTGCTGTAGCATACGATGCAGGAACTTACAAGACTATAGGATCCTCATTTGAATTCGGAGGATTGGCAGACGGGAACTCTCCTTCTACCAAGGATGAGCTTATGGCAGAGATAATAGATTTCTTCGGACTAACCCCTATCCCGGTTGAGTTAGCTTCTTTTAAAGCTGATGTTGATGAGAACGGTATACAGTTAAAATGGGAAACTGCAACGGAAACCAATAACCTTGGATTTGATGTGGAAAGAAGCTCCAATAATATTAGCTTTGAAAAGATAGGGAATGTTAAAGGAAAGGGAACAACCTCCGAAACACATCAATACACATTTAAGGATGCAGGTATCACTACGGGTAAGGGCAAAGTATATTACAGACTAAAACAAATCGATCTTGACGGTTCCTCAAGTTATACCGATGCGATTGAGGTCGAATACTCAATCATCCCCGTCGAATTTAGTTTGTCTCAGAACTATCCTAATCCGTTTAACCCGGTTACAACTATTAAATTCGGAATCCCAAAAGAAGTTAAAGTGACTCTGAAAGTATATGATATCCTCGGAAAAGAAGTTGCAACTATAGTAAACCAGAAGCTGGAACCAGGTTACTACAAATATGAATGGAACGGCGTGCCGTTTGCCAGCGGTGTTTATTTCTACAGGCTTGATGCGGAGAGCTTCGTCAAAATAAAGAAGATGGTCCTTATCAAGTAATCTTGAAACATTTACCGGTTTGAAACATTATGAAGCAGTCTTCCTTCGAAGACTGCTTTTTTTATAAATTTATGACAAAAGCCTTTATATTTCAGATTTTAAGCATTATTGAGGATAGATGATTCGGGGTAAAATTTATTTACCCACCTTATTTTTCGCAATTTAACGCCTGGAATCGTGAAAGAGGGGATTCGTGATTAATATCAGATACAATCACCCTTAATTACCCTATGTTCGTCTCAAGCACAACACTCCAAGTGGAATGATAATTCAAGATTTTCATTCCACTTTTTTCCTTTTAAAGCCTATAATGAGAATTTAACAGCTATATTTCCTACAGTTTCGAGCGTTTTAATTAATTCAGCGATCTTAAAGGGCTTACTAATATAATAATCCATACCGGCATCAAAACATTTTTCTTTCCCCTCTGCGGTAACATCTGCGGTTAAGGCTGCGATCAATGGCCGTTTGCTTCCATATAGCTGAATTATCTTCTTTGTGGTTTCAAGACCATCAAGTTCGGGCATTTGAATATCCATAAAGATTAGATCATAGGTTTTCTGCTCAAGCAAATCCAGAACCATTCTGCCGTTCGAGACCGCATCTGCATCATAACCCAATTTATTCAGAATATGGAGAGCAACTTTCTGATTGACCTGGTTATCCTCTGCAACCAGGATCCGTAAAGGAATTTCATCAGACATTTTTTTCAGCTTACTGGATACAAAATTTTCGCCAGGTGAATGAGGTTCCTCCCCCGATTTATGTAATTTGATATAAAATTTAAATTCCGAACCTTCATTCAATTTACTGGAAACCGATATTTCGCCGCCCATAAGACCGACGAGTTTTTTAGATATTGCCAGGCCAAGCCCGGACCCTCCATAATTTCTCGTTGTGGAAGAATCTGCCTGGCTGAATGAATGGAAGAGCTTATCCATAAAGTTTTCAGAAATTCCGATTCCCGTGTCCTTTATAGTGAAATTAATATTACAGAGGTCTCCTTCATCCTGAAGACGTGAAACCCTGACACTTACTCCCCCTTCGCGGGTGAACTTAATTCCATTGCTGATAAGGTTAATCAATACCTGACTAAGCCTGGTAGCATCACCCTTGACCATCTCGGGTACATCATTATCAATAGTGCATTTTAGTACGATACCTTTCCGGAATGCTCTTTCCACATTAAGGTCTATTGTTTCTTTAATACACTGATGAAGATTAAAAAGTATATTCTCTATTTCTACTTTTCCTGCTTCAATTTTAGAAAAATCGAGGATATCATTTATTAGCCTTAGTAACGAATCCCCGCTCATTTTTATAGTCTCAACAAATTCCTGCTGTTCGTCATCCAGATTTGTATCGAGCAGAAGTTCGGACATTCCTATAACACCATTCATTGGAGTGCGGATTTCATGACTCATATTAGCAAGAAATTCACTTTTAGCTTTATTTGCTTTTTCTGCAGTTTCCTTGGCGGTAATTAATTCTGTTTCAATTTTCTTCCTGCTGTTTATTTCATCAATCAACTCCCTGCTTCTTGCGTCAACTTTCTGCTCAAGCAGGATTTCATGCCTTTTAATCTGCATTATTCTGAGTTTATAGATCGAATAGATGATTAATATCAGCAGTATTAAAATCAGGAAATCAAACCATGCCGTCTGATAAAAATGGGGCTTCAGGTCGAAACTCACGGAGACTTCTTTATAATTACCATCATTATCCGCGGCTTTGACCTTGAAGGTATACCTGCCGGGGGGAATATTAGTATAGAAAGCTTCCCTTCTTTTTCCTCCTTCAATCCATTTTTTATCGAATCCCTGCAGCATATAACTATAATTTATCTTATCAGGCGCTCTAAAGCTAAGAGCAGCAAAATAGATCTCCAGGTCCCCTTTGCCGGGCGAGACTGTTATAACTGAATCCGGGTTAAAATATTCCCCGTTGATTCTGACTTTTTCAATTACTAAAGGAATTTTCTTTATTTTGGAGACCATCGAGAGAGGATCAATTGTTACAATACCTTTGATGGTAGGAAACCAGAGTTTTCCATCTTTTGTGCGGGTACAGGATGGAAAACCATTATTACATTCAGTGGTCATCATACCTTCGGCAGTTCCAAAAACAGAAGGATATAGCATTTGTTTTTTACCCGCATCAACCGCATTTAAATCCCTTTTACTGATCCTGATCAGACCTATATTCGAGCTGAGCCACATATTGCCGTATTTATCATCGATAACAGCATAAATCAGCATTGTCGGAAGTCCGTTTTTCTCTGTATACGAGTAAACGCTATCACCAGCGATTTTAAACAGACCCTTTTCAGTTCCAACCCATAAATTATTTGCATCATCGTTATAGAATGACCAGATATCATCCGCCTGAACTCTTGACTTGAAAACCGAAGTAACGTGATCATCTTTAATTTTAAATATTCCGGAACCATCCCTCGTCCCAATCCATAAAGCACCTTGCTTATCTTCAGTAATAGCAGAAATAAATTCCCCGGTCATCAAACTGTCATCAAACCTTTTAAAGTTTTCATCCTGATACCTGATAAGCCCGCCGCCGTCAGCACCAATCCAAACCGTGCCCTCAGAATCTTCATAGATAGCCCAGATTGTATTACTGACCAGACCATTTTCAGTGGTATAGTTTATAAACTTGCCGTTAGCAAGTCTGAATATTCCCGCACCATCCGTGCCTGTCCAGATTTCACCATTCTTTCTTTGGTTGACCGAGAGAATTAAATTATAATTAAGTCCGATGCCCCTGTATGAAGAATTGAATCGTCCATCCTTAAAAAGATTAAGACCCTGACTTGTAGAAATCCATATGCCGTCTTTTGAGTCCGCACATACAGAATAAACATTGTTATGAGATAAACCTTCGTTAGTTGTATATGTAGTGATTTCACCATTTGTGAACTTTATGATTCCTCCCCCTTTTGTTCCAGCCCATATATTCCCTTCATAATCTTCATACAGGGATGAAACTGTATTGCAGGATAGTCCGTCATGTTCGGTATAGGTATTAAAAATACCATCGCTATATTTTGTGAGACCGTTGTCAGTACCTATCCATAGATTATTCTCACTGTCCTGAATAATACTCCAGATTATATTATTAGACAGTCCATCTTTTTCTGAATAAGTTTTAAAAGTATCTCCATCATACCTGATTAAACCCGAACCCGCCGCACCAAACCAAAGGTTTCCTTTTCGATCGGTTATTCCAGCCATGGTATAATTTCCCGGATAGCCGTCATTATCTGTAAAAATTTTTATTTGATCATTTTTTATCCTGGATATATAGTTTCCATCCGTTCCTGCCCATATCCCCCCCTCATTATCCTCGGTAATCGTCCAGATATAATTTCCTGATAGTCCATTATCTGTATTTATTGTCCTGAATCTGCCATCTGAGAAAATCGAGATACCTCCCCCGGCAGTTCCTATCCAAAGTTTACCTTCTTTATCTTCAAATACAGACCAGATCGCATCGTCAGCCAGACCATCCTTCAATGTGTAGGTTATAAACTTACCTTTAAAATAGCTGGTCAGCCCGCCTCCGTTCGTCCCGATCCACATAACCCCTTTTGAGTCAGTTTTTAGAGTCCATATATCATTATTTTTAAGCCCGGGTGTATTCTTAATATTATATTCGACAAAATCTTTTCCGTCAAAGCGGATCAAACCTTCTTTGCTTCCCAGCCAGATAAATCCATCAGGTGTCTGCGTAATAGCTGTAATAGTATTTTGAGGCAGCCCGTTTTCGGTTTTCCAGGTTTGTTTTACATACTGATCAATGTTTTTTGAGGAATAAGTTTGGGCTGAAAATTCAGGGGAGATAAAAGCCATCAATAACAGGATAAGAAGATATTTGACAGCCATTAGTAATTAATTGACAATAATTGTGTGATTCTTTGCGTTTTTTTTGGAGATAGCATTTACAGCTAACTCAAAATTTAATTTTTTATTACACAGAGTAATCCAACGATAACTCCGTTACCAAAACGAAACAATTTTTATTCCATTAAAAAACACTCATTTTTTGTATTTTTTTGAAGGAAAGAATATAATTCAAATCTTTATTTTTGTGCAGTTGGGTAAAATTTTCCGGGCTGATACGGTGCAGAAGAGCGTTCTTTTCTCAAAAATGAAAAAGGACTAACCCTCAGTAGTCCTTTTTTTAATTTACCTGCTATTACTTGCAGGCAGGAATATTTAACTTCTAGAAAACAGGAACTATCTTATTCAACAGGCCCGTAATGGATCTTGATTCTGAGGGTTTGAGGTGACCGTTTGCTATTTTTTCCAGTTCCATTCCGTTACCTACCTGCTTGATTGGTCTGGCAGCATAAATATTTTTAACAAAATTTATTTTATCCTTGAGAGTACTGAAAGACAGAGAAATAGTATCACCGCTTGTTCTGTGAATAATCTTAATGGTGTAGTCTTCCCTCACATCCTCAATATCCCACTCACTAGAAAACACCGCATAGTTTACGGAAGAGGAATGATGATCCAGTCCATATTGCGGATCAATATAAAGTTTGTTTTTATAAGTACTCAGACTAAGGTTGCTTTTATACATTTCTTCACTTTTCATTTTATCCTCCATGAATGCCGATATTGTTTCAACCTATATGCCAAACACTTAATTTATTGCATTACAATATCTTAGATTTAAGACAGAAATGACACCATGAAAATAAATTGAGATGGTTTTCTCAAATTGTGAATTTTGAATTTTGGGTGTGATAATTTATCACGTTTGAAGCACTTGAAGATGGTATGGAAAACAGCTTAACAAAATTTTCAGGGGCTGATAAATCCAGGGCTAAAACCCCGGGTTAACTCATTTATGTAATGTAACTTTTCCTTAACCATCCCGCAATTTGTATTGAATTCTAATATTATATTTGGAGACTTGTTTTTAATAATTTTTAAATTGGATATAATACATTTATAAAATAACCTATGAATAATCCCTGGTTGGAAATAGATATTTCAGATTATGTAAATCATATGAGCAGTCCTGAAGTCGGGCAATATCAGCTGATCAATCAAAGTTTCAGGACAATACTTCAAAAGCGTAAACCCGGAAGTATTTTCGTTCCGGGATGTACTATAGGAAACGGTTTTGAGCATATTGAGTGGCAGAATGTGGAAAGGGTAACAGCGCTGGATATAAATCCGGATTTTTTGAACATACTCAAATCAAAGTTCCGAAATGAGGAGAAACTTGAAATTATATGTATGGACTTTAATACCTTCATTTGCGATGAACGTCAGTATGATTTAATATTTTCCGCATTGTTTTTTGAATACGTTGATATACATTCAGTGCTAAAAAAATTCAGGGAAATGATGAACAAATCATCGGTACTCTTTTCTATCATCCAGCTTCCTGGTTTAAACCAGAGCAAGGTATCGAAGTCAAATTATATATCACTAAATAAACTAAGTCCTTATATTTCCCTTACAACCCCGGAAGAATTTATCGGGGAAATAAAAAAGGCAGGCCTGCAGATTAAACGGAGCACAAATAAAACTTTATCTAATGGAAAGACTTTCTTTCTTTCCGAATCTGTTTTAAAATAAATTATGGGGAGATAACGTGGAAAAACCCGTACTCTCTGATCCGGAACTGTTCCCGGATGATGAAGTTGTATTTAATCATCTTGGTAAAACCAGGACACTCTGGAAAAAACTATTTGTATTCCTTAATGAAAATTTTCCGGATTTAACCGGGCAATGGAAATATTACAATGATGGAAAAAGCTGGCTGATGAGGGTGACATACAAATCAAAAACGATTTTCTGGCTTTCAGTGATCGAGGGTTCTTTCAGAACTACTTTTTATTATAATGACAAAGCAAGGAACCTGATATACGGTAGTTCAATAGACGATGCACTCAAAAACCAATTTAACACTAAATCCGGACTTCGGGCTATTACGATTGTCTTTAAAGACAAGAATGATATAAAATCAGTAAATGAACTGATAAAAATCAAACTGGCGCTGAAATAGGCAAGATTGCTGTTTGGAAAGATAGGATTCTTTTCTTATCCGGCTATGTTTGTAATTATTCCGGAGTTTTTACTAACACTCCATAGTCTGCTGCTTCTTTAAATAGCTGTTCAGCAAGGATGATATCATCATCAATATTAAGTCCCGCTTCTGCTAATCCTCTTGCTATCCAGGTATTGCAAGTGTTGAATAAAGTGTAATATCCCCTTGCTTTATAAAAGATCACGCTTTCCCCCGAATGTTCACTTAATATTACCGGTCTATTCTGAACCATAAGATAAGTGCTGCTTATATAAAAGCACAAACTTTTAAATTGATTTTCGTTCAGAACAATCCGCTCAGCATAATCTGTATACCGGAGATAATCTTCGATACTCCGGGCGATGCCGGCTAACCTAAGCGTGCTTTCTGTCCTCATAAATAAAGCTTTTACAGCAAGATCGATATCGAACCCGGGATGCTGATAAAAATCCGCATCTCCCCAGCCCGCGTCGACATACCTGAAGTCTCTGAAATCTGCAATATTCCACAATGATGTGTCCACCTGATCTGTACGGAACACTATCCCTGTATGCCATCTGATTTTAACAAGGTAAATGACCTTTTCCGAATCTGCAGCAGGAAAGGACAAATGGACAGACGGAAGCGAGGTCGTGTTCAGAATATAAAACACTATAGGGAATATCACTCCCATATATTTTTTTCTTCCAAATCCTTTAAACTTCACCTGAAATAAAATAAATTGAAATTTGTTTTGCAAAATTATGAGAGAGTTTATGCCTGTTATAAGTGCGGGGCTGCTGATGTATCATAAATCAGGGAATGGATTGAAATTATTTCTCGTTCATCCGGGCGGACCATTTTTCGCAAAAAAAGATGATGGTTACTGGGGGATCCCTAAAGGTCTTGCTGAGAAGGATGAAGAAGTCCTTCAGACAGCCATCCGTGAATTTGAGGAAGAGACAGGGATCAAATCAAAGGGAGATTACATTCCGCTCGGGATAACTTTACAGCGTAATAATAAGATCGTCCATGCCTGGGCATTTGAATCTGACAATTCAGATCAGTTCGACATCGAATGCAACACATTCGAGATGGAATGGCCCCCCTCTTCCGGTAAAAAACAAAAGTTTCCCGAAGTTGACCGGGGTGAGTTTTTTAATGTAAGGGAAGCAAGAAAGAAAATTTATACAGCTCAGCAGGTTTTTATAGACAGGCTTCTTGAGAAGCTCAATCTCAGTGAATAATAATCCGAGGATTAAAATATGAAATACATTCTTTTATTCATCAGCTATTTAATTTTCTCACTGACTATTTCTGTGGAATCGACTGCACAGAACAAGGGAAAATATACTATTGTAATTCATGGCGGTGCAGGTACATTCGACAAATCTTTTAACGATTCATTAAAAACGGAGTATATGAATTCTCTTAAAGAAGCTTTAACTATAGGACAGAAAATTCTTGAGAGCGGAGGAAGCAGTCTTGATGCAGTTGAAAAAGTTGTCAACTATCTTGAGAACGATCCTAAATTCAATGCAGGAAAAGGTGCTGTATTTACATCTGAAGGCACACACGAACTTGATGCTTCAATAATGGATGGATCCAACCTTTCGTGCGGAGCAGTTGCAGGCGTAAAGCATATAAAAAATCCCATCTCCCTGGCCAGGCTTGTAATGGAAAAAACAAAGCACGTTCTTCTCTGCGGGGAAGGAGCAGACAACTTCGGAAAGCAGATGAATGTCGAACATGTAGAAAATAATTATTTCGATACTCCCGCACGGCTCGAGCAGTATGAAAAAATTAAGGATTCAAAGCATGGAACCGTCGGCTGTGTAGCCCTTGATACACATGGAAACCTTGCTGCCGCCACATCAACAGGCGGCACCGGCTACAAGATGCCCGGGCGGGTCGGTGATTCTCCCATTATCGGAGCAGGAACGTACGCTGATAATAATACCTGCGCTGTATCCTGCACCGGGGAAGGAGAATTATTCATAAAAAACGATATCGCATTTAACCTTAATGCATTGATTGCTTATAAAAATATGTCACTTAAGGATGCTGCTGACGAACTAATATATAAAAAACTTAATAAGAATACCGGCGGACTAATATCAGTAGATAAAAACGGCAATTTTACAGCCCCATTTAATACTAACGGAATGCTCAGGGGAGTTGCAAATTCTGATGGACTGTTCGAGGTTGAAGTCTGGAAAAAATAATTTTTTATATTCAAGAATTAAAAAAGGAGTGTTATGAATCTTCCCGAACCAAATGAATACGCAGAATTTTATTCAGGATACATAAAAGTAATCCCTCATGATAATGCAATTAAACTCCTTGAAGATGGCAGAGATGAGCTTCAGTCATTAATCAGATCTTTACCTGAAGAGAGAGGCAGCTATTCATATGCGGAAGGCAAGTGGAGCATCAAGGAAGTGCTTGGTCATATTGCGGATGTCGAACGGGTACATTCGTACAGGGCAATGTGTTTTGCGAGAGGGGAATCTAAATCTTTACCGGGGTTTGAACAGGATGATTATGTAAGGGCGGCCGATTTCAATAAAAGATCACTGGATAGCCTGGCAGATGAATTAAAATTTTTAAGGAATGCAAATATCGCCTTGTTTAAGAGTTTCGACGAAGAAACCTTGATGAGGAAGGGTCTATCTAATAATTATGAATTCACAGTACGGGCCTATATATTTATAATTGCAGGTCATGAATTACACCATATGAAAATCTTAAAGGAGAGATACCTTTAAACAATTAAAAAATAGTCATTAACAATTCAGATTCAACGGGGGGCAATTGGAGGCAGAGTTAGATTACCTCATATATCTCTTTGAGAATTTTTTCAGTTGCACCGAGATTTTCTCTCACGTACTCTGCCGCTATTTTTCCTTTTTCTTTTCTGAGCGTCTCATTACCGAAGAATGTCCTTAGCTGCCGGTAAGCTTCTCTTTGGTTTCTGATAAGTATTCCTCCTCCCCGCTTTAATAATTCTCCGGACTCCTGTGAGTTATCAATCCTGGGTCCGAATAAGACGGGCATACCATAAACCGCCGCTTCCAGGACATTATGAATGTTCTGCTTAAAACTACCTCCTACAAAAGCTACATCCGCATAAGCATAGAGAGTAAGGAGAATCCCGATCGAATCAACTATGATAATTCTTTCGTTCTTATAGGAATTAAGATGAGAAAACCTGATTGATTTCATTGTACCTGTCAATTCATTTTCAATCCTCTCAAGGTTTGCTATAGTCGGTTCGTGAGGCACAAGGATCATTATAATATCGCTGGTATATTTTGCCAGCTTCACAAAAGCCGGAAGAATAACATTTTCATCCATATCCCATGTACTTCCAGCCACGAACACTTTTTTATTATTGAGCAAACCTTCCCTGATAATATTTTTTCCTTTTGCAGCAAGACTTTTTTCATAAACCCTGTCAAACCGGGTGTCCCCCACTGCTGTCAGCTTAACGTTCTCTATCTTAAAGTCCCGGAACCCCTCAACATCCTGATCCGACACAGTAAGAATTCTCGTAACATCTCCGAACAGCAGTTTATGAAATGCTTTGATTACAGGAATTTTACGGGGTGAATTTTTCTTCATCGTTGCATCAACAATGAAACAGGGGATATTTCTTTTCTTCATTGCCCATATGTGATTCGGCCAGATATCATATCTCATCAGTATAGCAAGGTTCGGACGGACGATTGAAATGAATCTCTCTGCATAGGCCATGCTGTCGAAAGGCAGGTATGATACAAGATCGGCATAGGGATATTTACGAGAGTTCTCGTAACCTGAGGGAGAAAAAAAAGTTATGAGGATATTTATTGCGGCATCTTTTTTTAATTCCTGAATAATAGGTTTTGCCTGTTCAAATTCCCCAAGTGAAGAAGAATGGAACCAGATAAGTTTTTTAGATTTGTCGAGAGATGCTGCATTAAGGATCAATTCCTCAAAAATTCTTTTTCTGCCTTTAATTCCTCTTTTAATTTTAGAATTGAATATTGCTCCAAGCTGAAGGAAAATATAAAGCGGTGGAATTATTAAAACGTTATATAGAATTATCCAGAGTGATTTCATCAGTTTTCTACAAGAGTCATTAGTGCTTTATATGCCTCATCAGGGGTAATTTCGAGCATACACTTGAAATGGCCCTTGGGACATCGTTCCCTTCCTATGTGAGAACAAGGCCTGCAAGTTAGGAATTTGTTTTCTAAAATTAAATTCCTGTTTTTATAAGGTGTAAAGCCGAATTCCTTAACCGTCGAACCGAAAAACGTAAGCACGGGAATACCAGATGCACAGGCAGTATGCATCATACCGGAATCGTTGCAGACAACCGCAATACAACCTTTCATATCGGCAGCTGTCTGAAGGAGGTCATCTTTATTACAAAGGTTGACGGCACCTGGAATCTTATCTGAAATTTCTGTGCACACAGCAAGGTCATCGCTGCCTCCAAGAAGGACTATCCGGTATCCCGCTTCTGACAGCTGAATTCCCAGTTTTTCGTAATATTCAGCAGGCCACATTTTTGTGAAATGCCGGGATCCGGGAGCGAAACCAACCAGGTTTTTGAAACCGGCAATAGCGGGTGAAGCAGTTTTATCTGTGTATAATTCAAGACCTTTTTCGTCAAGTGTGAGTCCCGATACTGTCAGAGCATACCTTTCGGGTATTCCCGGAGCATCTGTAAGTCTGTTGATCTTAAAATTGACAAAGAGAAATTTATCAACTGTTCTTTTATTAAAGACGTACTCTTTAGTATTGAGCGCTTTTCTTATTTCGGCTGAACGGAAATTATTCTGAAGATCAATTACAGCATCATACCCATTTTCCTGTAATTCTGTAAGAAGTTTTGCGACCTTATCCTTTTCTCTGTTGTACAAAACCAGGCTAGATATATGAGGGTTATGCACCAATGCATCCCGATACTGTGTTTTAACCGCAAAATCTATCCGGATATTCCCGAATTTCTCTTTAAGTGTTCTGATTAGGGGAGTAGCAAGGAGGATATCTCCGAGGGAACTAAGCCTGATTACAAGGATCTTTTTACCGGAAAAATCCGGTATATCAAATTCATTCTTCATATATCGGGTAAATTTAAACAAAAAGCATTAATCTCTGAAATTGAGGAACTTAAAGGAAGAAGATTCCAAAGCATTAACCATTAAATGAGTTAATCCTGGCTCAAATTAGACGATTCAGCAAATCGCTTTACGAGGGTTCTGGCTGCCCGTTTCAAATCCCTGACAGGTCTGACTACTATTTAGAGCCATGCGCTGTTTGGCTTTTAAGGAGTTGATGTGGATATTGAGCGATTCAGCGAATCGCTTTACAATATTAGTATGGTGCGGAATTTATTTGAGCTTTTTAATACTTCTGTTTATTTTTGTCCCGTCACAAATATGGAACTTTAATGACAACTTTAAATTCACCTGGAACAAATAAATTTCCCGATGATTCTGTTGAAAAACAGGTGTATAATATAGTAGATGGATTAAAAGAATACCTCCCGATCATGAACGACAGGAACCGGCTAGGTTTCTGCCTTTATAAGTATATGAAGGGAGAGGGAGATTCTCCGGAAGTAATCGTCAAGACAAATAAACTCATACTTGAAGGTATTACTCCCGAAGAATTAGCTTCAAAAATCAGTACAGAGCTCGACAAAATTAAGAAATAAGATCTTATTTTCCCTGGGTTGAAAGTTCTTCTTTTTCTTTCTCCTCTTTTGCCATAAATGCTTCTACATCCTGCACATCGTGTTCACTGCCGATGAAGACCGGTGTTCGCTGATGAAGTTTTTCCGGCAGAATTTCGACAATTCTCTTTTTACCGTTTGAGGCTCTACCGCCGGCAGCTTCCACAATGAATGCCATAGGGTTGCATTCATAAAGTAAACGTAATTTACCATTCGGGTGTCTCGAATCGGCCGGGTACATAAATATACCGCCATACAGGAGAGTACGGTGGATATCGGCAACCATTGACCCGATATATCGTGTTGAATAAGGGCGCTCAGTCTCCTTATCATATTCCTGAAGGTATTTAATATATTTTTTCAGTCCCGGATGCCAGTAGAGATAATTACCTTCATTTATACTATAGATTTTTCCCTTTTTAGGAATTTTTATGTCCTCGTGAGAAAGAAGGAATTCGCCGAATGAAGGATCGAGTGTAAAGCCATGGACACCGTGTCCGGCAGTATAAACCAGTATTGTACTGGAGCCGTAGACTATATAACCTGCAGCAACCTGTTTATATCCCGGCTGGAGAAGATCCTCAAGGGTACCGGGTTTACCGTCTGCTGTTACTCTACGGTAGATTGAAAATATTGTGCCTATGCTTACATTAGCGTCGATATTGGAAGACCCATCGAGCGGATCAAATAACAATACATATTTCCCAAGATCAAATTCATGAGGAATATGCATTATATCTGCTTCTTCTTCGGATGCCATTACACAGAGGTGACCGCCATGATCCATTGCCCTGAAAAGCATGTCATGGGCAAAGATATCGAGCTTTTTTACCTGTTCGCCGTGAACATTGTTATCCCCAGTAAAACCAAGAATATCAACGAGGCCTGCCTTATTAACTTCAAGAGAAATTACTTTGGCAGCAAGTGAAAGATCGTGAAGTATATTTGATAATTCACCTGTTGCTTCAGGGTGCAGTTTCTCCTGCTCGATAATGAAGCGGGCCAGCGTCATAAATCTTAATTTTGACATGATGTGCCTCTCCCGGTTATTTTTTGATGGTAGAATTAAACAGCTCTATTAATCTCCTGATCTTTATATTGAAGCTGGTATAATTTATAATAAATTCCCCTTTTTGCAAGCAGTTCCTGATGATTTCCGGTCTCCCGGATCTCCCCCTTATGCATAACTATTATTTTATCGGCACTTTGAATGGTTGAAAGCCTGTGAGCTATCACAATGGCCGTCCTGCCGACCAGCAGTTTTTCTATCGCGCGCTGTATCAGAATTTCCGTTTCTGTATCAACACTTGAAGTTGCTTCATCAAGTACAAGGATTTTAGGATCATAAGCAAGCGCCCTGGCAAATGATATAAGCTGTTTCTGTCCCACACTTAAGGTAGAACCCCGTTCTTTAACTTCTTCATCGTATTTGTCAGGCAGAAGGTCAATAAACTTATCGGCGCCTACCAGTTTTGCAGCGTCCACAATCTTTTCAATGCTGATATCATCATTATTCATATTAATGTTCGTCTTAATAGTACCGGAAAACAGGAAAACATCCTGCAGAACGATTGAAATATATTTCCTGAGTTCCCTCTTGTCTATCGTCCTGATATCAATTCCATCAAGGAGGATGGAGCCCTTCTGAATATCGTAGAAACGGCTGAGTATATTAATTATACTCGTTTTTCCTGCTCCCGTATGCCCTACAATAGCTATGGTTTGCCCCGGCTCGGTAGTGAATGAAATATTTTTCAGGACGTAGTCGTCATCATTATACGCGAAACAAACATCCTTAAATTCAATCCTGCCTTTTACTTTTTCAAGCTTAACAGGATTGTCGGGATTTTTTACAAAAGTCTGATTATCAAGCAGTTTAAATATTCTTTCCGATGATGCCATGGCAGTCTGCATTATATTATATTTTTCTGAGAGATCTCTTATCGGCCTGAAGAACATTTCAGTGAACTGCAGAAAAGCGAATATTGTTCCGATAGTTAACGCGCTATGGATTATTTCACCGCCCCCATACCATATTATCAAGCCGATGGCGATCGAACTTAATATTTCCACGCCGGGGTAAAACAAAGCATAATACAATACGGATTTAATATTTGCACCGCGGTAGTCTGCGTTTATTGAAAGGAACCTCTTAAGCTCATCCTTTTCTTTCCTGAAGATCTGAACCACATTGATTCCAGTTACATGCTCCTGCATATAGGAGTTGAGCCTGGCAAGGTGAAGTCTTACATCCCTGTAGCTTTCGCGCGCTTTCTTTCTGAAAAGGAACGTTCCATAAATTAAAACAGGGAAAACGGAAAGGGTTACAAGCGATAGTTTAACGTCCATGTAGAACATGAAAACGAGAATCCAGACAATATTGAATATATCACTGAAGATCATAACAATACCGGATGAGAACAGTTCACTTAAAGCTTCCACATCATTGGTTGTTCTTGTAACTATCCTCCCTATCGGCGTCCTGTCGAAAAATTTAAGTGCGAGCTTCTGAGTATGTTCGAAAAGCTGAATACGCAGATCGTACAAGGTTTTCTGACCGAGGTACTGTGTGAAATATGTAAGGAAATATTGTATAACTGCCTGGAAAAGAAGCACTCCCAGCAATATCAGACTTATAACAAGAAGTCCATGATAATCCGATTTAGTTATGTACTGATCAACCGCAACCTTTGTGAGATAAGGCCGCAGGGGGATCAGGGCAGCTACAACAATATTCATCAATATCGCAAAAATGACATACTTCCTGTACGGTTTAATATACCCAAGAAGACGCTTCATTAATTTCGAATCGTACGCCTTGCCTAATACTTCTTCTTCACTTTTATAATCGTTAGCCATATTTGTATTCCGGTTTCAGATTCAAGTAAGTTTACTTTAATTCCTCCAGCTCTTTCTCAAGAAGCTGTTTGTAATGCAGATCGGCATAAATACCATTCAGGGAAACAAGTTTATCGTGAGTTCCCTCCTCAGCAATCCTTCCTTCAGAAAGGACTATAATTTTATCAGCGTCCTTTACCGTGGAGATACGGTGACTGATTATAATGCTGGTCCTTCCCTTCATAAAGTTCTTGAGATTTTTCAATATCTCTTCCTCAGTGTTTGTATCGACGGAGGAAAAAGAATCATCAAGGATTAATATTTCGGGATCAATAACGAGCGCTCTTGCAAGTGTGGCCCTCTGCTTCTGACCTCCGGAAAGCGTAATCCCTCTTTCACCGCTAATGGTATCATAACCGTGGGGGAACGATTCAATGTCTTTATGAAAATTTGCTATAGAAGCAGCTTCTTTAACTTTTTCAAGATTAACTTCTCTAACTCCGTAAGATATGTTATTCAGCAGGGTATCTGAGAAAAGGAATGGCTCCTGCTGAACATAGCCTATATTTTTTCTAAGGATGTCAAGAGGGATCCTTTTTACATTTCTACCGTCAATCAGCAGCTCGCCGCCTGATACATCATACAACCGGGGGATAAGATTTACCAGGGTTGTTTTTCCGCTTCCTGTATATCCCATTACTGCAATAGTTGAGCCTTCCGGAATTTTCAGATTTATATCCTTAAGCACATAAGGGAGATGTTCACCATACCTGAAAGAAACATTCCGGAACTCTATACCGCCTTTCAGACGGGTGATGTTCTTATCGGTTTCTTCCGTATCGTTAATTTCGTAGGGTTCGTGAAATATCTTATTCAGACGCTTCATACTTGCTTCGCCCTGCTGAACTATATTGACTACCCATCCGAATGCGATCATCGGCCAGATTAATATTCCCAGGTAGAAAGTAAATGCAGTTAGTTCGCCCAGGTTCATCGATCCTGAAATAATCTTACCGCCTCCGACAAGGATCACTATAATAAGCGAAAGACCGGTTATAATAAACAGGATGGGCATCAGCATTGCCTGTACTTTTATCATCCGCATATTTTTTTCGAGGTAATCGCGGCTCATTTCTTTAAATGATTCAATCTCACCATTCTCCCGTACGTATGACTTGATAACTCTTATACCTGAAAAATTTTCCTGGGCTTTGGTAGTAAGCTCTGCAAACTTCTCCTGTATTTTTGTGAACCTTTCATGGATCTTCTTCCCTATTTTATATACAAGAAATGAGAGAAGCGGAAGAGGAACCAGGGTATAGATTGTTAATGAAAAGTTAAGTGATATCATCAGGGCTATCACCATAGTAAGTCTTACTGAGGTATCCATTGAGTACATAACTGCGGGTCCGAGAAATGCCCTGACAGCATTCACATCATTGGTGGCATGAGCCATTATGTTGCCGGTGGAATTATTCTGGAAGTACCTCAATGGAAGTCTTTGTATATGCGCCCAGAAATCCTCTCTTAAATCGTATTCAATTTCGCGTGAAACGACTATAATAGTCTGCCGTATAAAGAATCTGAAAACGCCGGCGAAAATAGCCGTCAGAACGATTAAGAGTCCATAATTGAATAACTGTTCGACCGTAGCATTATGATCAAAAGAGTTAATTGCGTCCTTAAGAAGGAGCGGGATATAGACAGCTCCGATATTCGAGAGTATAATGAAAACAATTCCCCACCCCAATTTCCTTTTATACTTCAGAAAATATTTTTTAAGTGTGAATAAATTCTTCATTGGACAATATAATATTTAACCATTACCCTAAAAAAGGCAAGGTCCGTTTACGTATTTATTTTATTAAGCTCGATTACTAATCTATAATATCAAACCCGGTGTATTTCTGCAATACCAAAGGAACTGTAATTTTCCCGTCCGCGGTCTGATAATTTTCAAGTATTGAAACCATTAACCTGCTGGTTGCAAGACCCGATCCGTTGAGAGTATGAACAAACTCAGGTTTTTTAGTTGTTTCAGGTCTGAAGCGGATATTTGCACGCCTTGCCTGAAAATTTTCAAAATTGCTGCAGGATGAGGCCTCAAGCCAGCGGTTTTCAGCAGGCGACCAGGTCTCGATGTCATAACATTTTGCAGCGGAAAAACTTAAATCCCCTGTACATAATAATAAAATTCTGTAAGGAATCTTTAATGCTTTCAGAATATCTTCCGCATCATTTACCAGGTTTTCAAGTTCTTCATAGGAAGAGCCGGGTTTTACCAGCTTAACCATTTCGACTTTATTAAACTGGTGAACCCTAAGGAATCCTTTGGATTCCTTTCCGTAGGAACCCGCCTCTCTTCTGAAACAGGCAGAATAACCAACATGCCGTATTGGAAGTTCATTTTCATTGATAATATCATTTCTGTAAATATTGGTAATTGGAACTTCGGCCGTCGGAATTGGATAAAGTTCATCTTTCTCGATCGCATACATATCTTCTTCCATTTTTGGAAGCTGTCCTGTTCCTTTCATTGAATCGCGGTTTACAAGAAAAGGAGGGAATACTTCAGTATAATTATGATGCTGCAGATGATAGTCAAGCATAAAATTTATTAATGCTCTTTCAAGAGTTGCCCCTTTTGCTAAATAAAGGGGAAATCCCGAGCCGGATATTTTTGCACCGCGTTCAAAATCAAGGATCTTTAATTTTTTACCGAGTTCAATATGATCAAGAACGTTTTCTTTTTTATCGAATGAGAAGCCATCCGGAGCCCATTGCCTGACTTCAATATTATCTTCTGCAGTTTTTCCGACCGGCACAGATTCGTGAGGCATATTCGGGACGTACATCAGGATGCTGTTTAATTCATTCTCGACTTCACGCAGCTGAGAATCAATTTCTGTAATCTGATCGGATACGAGCTTCATTGAAGAAAGGAGATCAGAGACATCCTTCCCCTGCTTTTTCAAAACGGGAATCTGTGATGAAACCTGGTTCCTTTCGGATTTTAATTCATCCCCCCGGAGAATAAGCTCTCTTCTTCTCTCATCCAGGGTAAGAATTTCATCAACCCTGTCCTTTTCATTTTTATTTCTGATTCCCTGTTTTACTGCTTCAGGATTTTCACGGATATATTTTAGATCTAACATTTAATGAATTTCTTTCCGATAATAGTTATTACTTCACAACAATATTGTAGATCTTATTCTTCACATAGATCTCTTTTACAATATTTTTTCCTTCTGTATGTCTCGCAACTTTTTCATTAGCCGTCAGGGTCCTTTTTACATCATCCTGTTCACTGTTAAGCGGAACTTCAATGGTGTCTCTGAGCTTTCCGTTTACCTGCACAGCTATATGCACTGTATCAGCAACAAGCGCCGATTCATCATAGCTGAACCATACAGGATTAACGAATAATGACTTTTCATTTCCAAGGATCTGCCAGCATTCCTCTGCAAGATGAGGAGCTACGGGAGCAAGCAGTACTGCAAACCTGCTCAGTGAGTAGAGCTTAATTTCATCGGAACACTCACCGATATTCTTAAGCTCATTAATTAATTCCATCAGCGAGGCAATAGCAGTATTAAATCTAAAGCTGCTTATTTCTTCCTCAAACTTCTTGACAGTCTGGTTCGTCTTCCTGTAGATTGCTTTTTCCTCCTCATTAAGAGAAGTGATATCATATTTTTCCTTTGAGGAAGTCTTACCGGCAAGAGCTGCATATTTACTGAATAAATCATACGTTCTCAAAACGAACCGTTCAACTCCCGAAATACCTTTATCGCTCCAGTCACCTCCGAGCTCATAAGGACCCATGAACATCAAATACATTCTGAAGACATCGGAACCGTACTGCAAGGTAAATTCATCAGGATTAACTACATTACCCCGCGATTTCGACATCTTCGCACCATTCATTAGTGATTGTTCCCTGGTGAATAAGATGCTGAAATGGTTCATTGGTATTGGTTAAGCCCAGGTCTCTTAAAAACTTATGTATAAAACGTGCATATAGCAGGTGCATTGTGGCATGTTCTGCACCGCCAACATACATATCTACGGGAATCCAGTCCTTTGCTTTTTCTTTATCAAAAATTGCATCCTTTATATGCGGATCCAGGTATCTGAAATAGTACCAGGAAGAGTCAACGAAAGTATCCATTGTATCTGCATCCCGTTTTGCTTCAGAACCGCAGTTCGGACATTTCACATTCATAAAGTCAGAGTTTGTAGTAAGCGGCGATTCTCCCGAGTGTTTAAATTCAACTTCATAAGGAAGTGTAACAGGCAGATCTTCTTCCGCAACAGGAACAATCCCGCAGTCAGGGCAATGAATCACAGGAATCGGAGTACCCCAGTAACGCTGGCGGGAAATCAGCCAGTCTCTCAACCGGTAATTTATCTTCCGTTTTCCAAAATTTCTTAGCTCAAGGTATTCAATTATTCTTCGCTTACCGATTTCGGATTCGAGTCCGTTAAACTCATCCGAGAAAACCATTTCACCTGTTCCAGTATAGGCCTGTTTTAGCTCATCATCAACGCCGGTACCGGGTTCCAGAATTACCTTTTTTACAGGGAGTGCAAACTTTTTAGCAAATTCAAAATCACGTTCATCATGACCCGGAACTGCCATTACACACCCGGTTCCATATGTAAGCAATGCATAATCAGCTATCCAGATCGGGATCTTTTCACTGTCAACCGGGTTAATTGCATAAGCACCGATCGGGGTGCCAGTTTTTTCTTTTACAGTTGAAGTTCGTTCAATTTCAGAAAGCAGCTTCACAGATTCCCGGTAAGCGTTTACATCGTCTTTGTATTCGGGTGCTGTCAGTTTATCAACCAGGGGATGCTCCGGTGCGAGAACAACATAAGTAACACCATACAGGGTATCCGGTCGGGTAGTAAAAACAGTATATAACTTCATCGCTGCCGTCAACCTTAAAATCAACTTCGGCCCCTTCACTTTTGCCAATCCAGTTGCGCTGCATCAGTTTGGTTTTCTCAGGCCAGTCAATGGTTTCCAATCCCTGGAGAAGCTCTTCTGCATAATCTGTAATCTTAAAAAACCATTGAGTAAGGTTCTTCTGAACCACCACTGCTCCGCACCTCTCGCAAGTTCCATCAGGCTTAACCTGTTCATTAGCAAGCACAGTCTGATCATTAGGACACCAGTTCACAGGCGCATTTTTCCGGTAAGCCAATCCTTTCTCATAAAGCTTCAAAAACAGCCATTGATTCCATTTATAATACTCAGGATCGCAGGTCATCAATTCTGCATCCCAGTCATACATGCAGCCCATTTTCTTCAACTGGGTACGAATGTCGGTAATATTCTGCATCGTACTATCATACGGATGCACGCCCGATTTTATCGCATAGTTTTCTGCCGGAAGTCCGAAAGCATCATATCCAATCGGTTCAAAGACATTATAACCCGTCAGCTTTTTATATCTTGCCCAGGAATCATTAGGACCATAGTTATACCAGTGCCCGATATGAAGTTTTGCACCGGAAGGGTAGATAAACATTACGAGGGAGTAAAGCTTATTATCTGTTTTACTTAAATTTGTTCTGGCAACCTTATTCTCTGTCCAGAACTGCTGCCATTTAGACTCTATTTCAGAAAAGGGGTATCGCATTTACACTTTGTGTCGGTTTAAAAATTGACTTCAAATTTACCGAAATCGGGAGGGAATTCAAATATTTTTAGTAAGTCATCACAATATGATTTGGTTAACACATTGTAGACATTTTTCTATAAAATGCATATAATAAGGCTCAATAATCCGGGTATTAATCAATGCAGATATCTGTTACAGACCTTATAGCAATTATCGCAACCCTGCAGTTATTTATCTTTTCTTTTTACCTTTTAAGAATTAAAAAGGGGAACAGGATAAATCAGCTTCTGCTGTCCGCCTTTCTTTTCAGTAATGCTATGTATTTAATCGGTTATCTTTTGTTTGCATTTTCCGAATACATCCTTCCATCTGGTGCACACTTTTTTTTCATAGGAAATTCGTTCGGTTTTGTCTTTGGTCCACTTTTATTTCTATATACCCGGTCGCTTACAGACAATAACTTCCGGCTTAAAAAAACAGATTTGCTCCACTTAATTCCTTTTTTAATCTATAATGTTTTATATGCCATTTATTACCATTTTGAACCTGTTTCAGTTAAAATAGAAATGCTCCAAAGAGGCGCAGTGCTTCCATATTCACTTGGATTTCAGGTAAATCTCGCGATGAATGTTCAGATACTTATTTATATGGCAGTTACATTGTTCCTTCTGTTTAGCTATAGTAAAAGGATCAAATCTCTTTATTCCATGATCCAACACCTGGAGCTCGGCTGGCTGGAACTCGTTCTTTATGCTTTTCTCTTAATGTGGCTGATCGATCTTGCTCACTTTCTTATCCGGAATACAAGCGGAATTTCTGCGGAATTATCGGGTTATTTAACTTTTATTTCAATTACAATAAATTTTGTATTTGCAAACCTTGTTATTTATAAAGGACTTAAGCAGCCGTTTCAATTCTTCGGAGTTGAAAAAGATCTTCCCAAAACCAGGAGCGATAATCAACTGGTTTCTGAAGAAGAGAGCAATATCTACCTGGAAAAACTGCTGAATTATATGAGAGAAGAAAAACCTTATCTTACATCCACATTAACTCTTAAAGAACTTTCCGAACGGCTGGAAATAAATCCGAGAGTGTTATCCAGAATTATAAATGAGAAAAGGAATCAGAATTTCTTTGATTTTATTAACAGTTACAGAATAGATGACGCGAAATTGATCCTCTCAAATCCTGCCAAAAGAAAAATGACTGTACTTGAAGTATTATACGGGGTTGGTTTCAATTCGAAATCCGTCTTCAATACAACCTTCAAAAAGTATACAGGAGTTACCCCTACGGAATACAGGAAACGATATCTCCCCTACCACTCTCATCATGCTGTTCAAAAATCAGCTTAATAAACCGTTCATCAGTTTGTCCTGCAGAAAATAGTTCGGAAACATGTTTCAGGACGATTTTTTTAAAATCCTGATATAGATTGCCTTCAAAATTTTAACATAAAATCACTGGAGGTCAAATGCTTCGCACTATCCTGTTTTATTGTTTTTTCCTGGGAATTTTGTTCCAGGGTCTTTTTAACGCAGAAGTACTGAACGTTCCTTCTCAGTACAGTTCAATCCAGCAGGCAATAAATTCTGCTCAAAATGGCGATACCGTGCTTGTTGCTGAAGGTACATATTTTGAAAACATCAATTTTTCTGGAAAAAACATCGTTGTAGCAAGCGGTTATATTATTGACAAGGATCCAATGCATATCTTTAATACGGTGATAAATGGCAGCAGTCCGGTTAGTCCTGATTCTGCAAGCTGTGTAAGAATTGTATCGGGTGAAGACGGTACAGCAGTTCTCTCAGGTTTTACTTTAACCGGCGGAACAGGAACAAAATGGGTCGATGAGCATGGCGCCGGGGTGTATAGGGAAGGAGGCGGCATAATTATCACTTTATCATCTCCGACTATAGAAAATAACCTTATTTTAAGCAATGAAGCAATTGACAGAACTGGGGTTACCAGTGCAGGCGGAGGAGGAATAAGAGCCGGCGACTCGAATGCGCATATTTACAATAATATAATTGCAGATAACAAAGGACACTATGGAGCAGGAGTTGTCTGGAATTATGCGACCGGTGAAATGAAGAATAATATTATTGTTAATAACAGCGGCGGAGAGGATTTCGGAGGAGGCGGTGTGTGGACATTAGCGTCCGGAGAAACAATAATAGAAAATAACGTGATCGCTTTTAATTCTGTTTCAGGAAGCGGAGGAAACAAAGGAAAAGGTGGGGGAATATTAGTCTGGTCAACTTCTATAAAAGCCGAAAATAACATCATCTGGGGGAACACCCAGACATCCGGCGACCAGATATTTCTTACCGGCAGCGGGAGTGCCGATGTAACTTATAGCGATATAGAGGGAGGTTTTGCAGGTGAAGGCAATATAAATGAAGATCCGGTTCTTTCAGAAGATATTTATCTGCCCGGGGCAAATACAGGATGTATAGACGGCGGGGATCCGGATCCTGCATTTAATGACCCTGAAGATCCTGCTAATCCCGGCTTTGCTTTATACCCTGCTCTCGGAACGACCAGGAATGATATGGGAGCTTACGGAGGACCCATGGGCAAGCTGCTTCCGCTGATTGTTACAGACATAAAAGAAAAAAGAAACGGTAATAACGTTCCTAAAGGTTTTTATTTATACCAGAATTATCCGAATCCTTTCAACCCGGAAACCACTATAAAATTTTCTGTGCCTTCAAAAAGTTATGTTTCGCTTAAGATTTATAATATTCTTGGAAAAGTGGTTGCGGATCTGGTAAACAACGAAAAACAGGAAGGCACTTATAGTATTAATTTTAATTCAAATGATTACAAGTTATCTACAGGTGTTTATGTCTGCGAACTTGAGTCGGGTAATTTTTTATCTACAAGGAAACTTTTATTGCTAAAGTGAGTAGATATAATTAAAATTCGGAACTTTTAATCACCCGGTAGAATTCTGCTTTCTCTTAAAACGAAAGAATTCTGTAGTGTCCCCCGACAGCACACTACCCCGGGTGATTTTTTAATTTAATCGATCAGTCTTCAAAATATTCTGTGCCGCCGCGATCAATAAAACCCCAGCGGCCGCCGATTTTTACTGAAATTAAACCGTTTCTGATTTCACCGATCTTATCATACTTGATGGGAGTTACGCCCTTACCGTTTTTATCTATCAAGCCCCACCAATCGTTTAGTCTGACGTAAGTAATCCCGTTAAAAAAAGAACCGACATCATCGAAATTTCCAGGAATGACTTTTTCCCCCTTCCTGTTTATGAACCCCCATTTTCCCTTTTCCTTAATGGGCAGATAATCTTCTTTCAGCTCGCCGATTTCATCATATCGTATTGGGGCAACGCTCTGGGCAGAAGTATTCAACAGGCCCCATTTATCATTTAACTTAACCGGGAATAAACCATCAAGGAAATCGCCAATTTCACTGTATTGTACCGGTATGATTTCCTTCCCGGTTTTATCGATCACACCCCATTTTCCCGAGAAAACGATTTTATCATCTTTCTTTTTAATACCAAAGTTCACCCTTGCAAAACCGGTGTGGAAATCTTCAACCTCATCGTATTTTATTGAGGTAATTTCCTTCCCCGCTGTATCTATAAACCCCCATTTGTCATTTAATTTGACCCGTACAAGATCTTCAATAAATGCACCAACCCGGTCGTATTTAACCGGTATAAGAATTTCTTTTCTTGAATTGCAGAAGCCCCATTTATCTGCTTTCCGATATGGAATAAGTTCGGGAAGAACATTTTTCATTAAACATAATCTCCTGATAAATTTTCAAACCAACTCTTCAACTTATACATCAGGCGCTTTTGAATAATAAGTATAAAGAGCCTTCATTTCGGATCAATTTTCACCCTCTTAATTGTACAAAATAAAAAACCCCTTAAGTGTGCTGCTTAAGGGGTGTTAGGCCTTTGTTGAGGGAACATATATTTGCCCGAGGGGGAGGCAAATACAAGCCAAAAAAATTAAAAATACATATTCAATAAAATCAGAACTTCAGCAGCAGCATTCTGTTGAACGGTTTCCGGGTAAGACTGCTGTTTTACAAGATTATTTATTTTGCCGTAAAAATTTATATAAGCGTTTATTATTCCATCTGTTCCGGAAATATTACTGATTTCCGTTATGAGTGCTGATTTAAAACCTGCTACATTTACCTGGAATGCTCTGACGGTATTACCATAAACACCCAGAACTTTTACAAGATTGTTCAGCACCAGATTCCGATAATCATCAAATTCATTAGATAGCTCTTCAGCTGACTGGATTTTCTCAATGTTCTCCTGAAGGTCCTCACCTTCATAGATGATCTCATTGATAATTGATGGATCAGCTCCCAGCTTCTGAAACTCCGACAATACCGATATATTCAAGACTGACGCTCTTAATTCAGCAGTCCTTCTTAAAAACTCAAATTCAAGCCGGGAGTTGATTCCTTCAATTTCCTTCAATAAAGTCCTGATGGATGCCTCAAGCACTTTACTGAAAGTATCAGACTGCAGGCCCACATCAACATAAGCATCTGCAAGAGAACTCAGATAGTTATATATAGCCGCATCTTGAGCACTCTTTGAAACAGCATAATAGAGATCTCTGTCAAAAGCAGTCTGGGCAGCAAATCTAGCGATATTTATCTGCTGCCATTGCGAAGTAGTTCCGCCTATTTCAGGTCGTAGTAAAGTTTCTTTTTCAGCATTAAATTCAGTTTCAACGGCAATTGTTATGTTATCCATCATTTCGCTATTGCTGTCGAGTGTTCCGGCGATATCCTTATCTATTAAGAGTCTGATAGAAGTATACTCCGGTTTTACGCCTGATTTGATTGAATTAATGAATAAATCCGCACAAATTTTAGTCACATCATTTAAGGGTTGAGCGTAAACGGCAATTCCCGGTTTTACACTTGCTGTTAAAATTCCTCGCCACTCCTTGCCGGATTTATCAGCCTGAACCAGGAGATTGTTTTCTCCATCAAGGTAGGTTTCAAGAATAAATTTCCCCTCTGAATTTGTATGAACATCCTTCAGAGATACTATATGAGTTTCCGCTAAATCATCCAACCTGATGAGTTTGACCGAAATTCCCATAATTCCTGAATCAGCCTCTACCCTGCCGGCAACCTTTGCCGTTACGTCTTCAATCCCTACAGAATCGTTTTTGCTGCAGCCAACTAAAGCCCCAATAAAAAAAAGAACTATGGTTGAAATTAAAAGCTTACTTTTTCTTAAACTCTTATTCGAATACATTTTTGCGCCTGGTGAATAATAATCTCCCCCAGGTTTTGTATTAGACTAACCCAAATTTGTGCCAAAGCTCATAAAGTGTGATTATGGGCTAATTTTGGTCTATTTTATTGCACTTAGTGGGATTAATCACGAAAAATTTTCGCGCCGGATAAAGGAAGTGCGCAGTATGAGGATTTAAAAAGAATAGGTTAAATTCAGGGTCAGTCCCCTAAAGTCATTGTAGTGGAAGGAAACTTTTTTCGAAATGTCATTTACCGGTTCATCATCCATAAAGAAGAGTAGATCCAGCTGGGAGTATACCCAGAGGATTCCGAAGGATATCAGGGATATATTTCTTTTATTGTATAAGTCATTATAGTCGTTGTACCTCATTTCAATCTTTTTCGGGTCTGTTTCTACAAGATATAATTTATGTTTTTCTTCCGTTTGCACCCCATAGTAAATGGAGGAGACTAGGGCAGCCGATCCTAAAACCGTAAGGAAAACACTTTTAAAATTAACATCCAGATATAAATGCCCGAGACCGGGAATAATGAGTGACCTCGCTATTGCATTTTTTATCCGGTTTTCATGCTCCACATCATATTGAATTCTGGGGACATAGACGGTATCTAACCTGACCACTGTCCGGGCTTCAATTTCTTTCTGCTGCTGAATATAATTTTGTTTAACCTGCTTATAAAACGAAATTATTTTGGGAGAAGTTTTTGTTGAATCGAAGGTATACGAGGTATCTATCCGCAGTATTTCGATGAAACTTTTTTTAGCTGCGTCATCTTCCGAAAGTGAATAGTGGGAAATTCCTTTTAGTTTATATATATCCTCTAAATCATTTTTTGTTAAAGGAGCCGGCCTTAGCAATAATTTGTTTGCAATTGAGATTACATCCGCATATTTAAACTGATCGAACTTCTTTTTCATCAAATTAAGGGTATCCCGGACTGAGATTGAATCCTTATTTACAGGTGTTAAAACAGTTGTATCTTTTACGATAGAAGAATCTGAAACAAGTGATGAGTCTTTAGCTGCCGCGGAATCAGGAACAAGAGTGTTTTTCACAACAGAAGAATCAATCTCCTGTGCGGGAGTTGAAATGAGTATTCCGGCAAACACAAATACAAAAAAGAAAGCCTTTACAGTATTATGCATACAACTATAATGATTAGCTTAGGAATGGGTAAATTACATGAAAGTTAGAAAAGATGCATAATTTTTTACTCGGAGGGAGTGTTCTCAAAACTAAAAGTGACTTCAGTGGTGTCTTTTGCCGTGATCTTTATCCTTTTCTGCAGGGTATCGGCGTATTGTTTGTTTGTTATCTGAATATTGTACCTGCCGGGATAAAGGTTGATTGGATCACGAAGAGGGGTGGTACCCACATGTCTTCCATCAATAAAAACCTCTCCCCAGGGCTGTACTTTACAATCCAGGCTTCCGGTCAGTTCCTGAAAATTGATCTTTACCGATTCAATTTTCTGATTCGAAATATTTATTTTTTTAACATAAGGAGGGTAGTCGGGATGAACAAGTTTCAGCGAATGCGGGCCGGGGTTTAATTGAATATAATCATCAAGGGGTGTGGTATCAATTTTTTTATTATCTATATAAACATCAGCATAAGGTTTGGCTTCAACAAAAAGCTTACCCGGAAGAAGAGAATTTGCACTTGAAGCATCCGGGAGGGTCCGCGCATAATTTTCCGTAAAAATATTGCGTGAATTTTTATCGGCAAAATCATAGTTTTTTCCCGAGAGGTTTTTATTGATTTCTTCCCGGGAAGCAGGACTTCCAAGGTAATATATTCCAAAGGTTATCAGGATCATAGCGATTATTAGAGCAGCCCCGGCGATAAAGTATTTATTGGTATTTATATCGCTGCTGTTTTCAACTTCAACCTTTAAATCATGATTTGAAGCCTCTATACCCAGAATATTTAATATTTCCTCCGCCGAACCAAACCTGTTTTCAGGATTCTTTTTAAGCAGACCGATCAGTATCCTTTGAATGTCTTCCGGCAGATGCTCAGTTCTGGCTTTTATATCATCTTCGTTAAAGGTAAGGATTTTATTTATGGTTTCATTTATATCTCTGCCAAGAAAGGGATTTTCATCTGTAAAGAGCTCGAGAGCTACTATCCCGGCAGAGAACAAATCGGATTGAGGCTGCAGATCTTCTCCCCTGATCTGCTCAGGAGACATATAGCTGGGTGTTCCAACAATTGATGACTGCACCGTAAGCTTTGTTTCATCCTGCATCAGCGCAAGTCCGAAATCTGCTATTTTTAATTCAAGACGGGAGTTTACGAGCAGATTTTCAGGTTTGATATCCCGATGAACGATATGATTCTGATGTGCCGCATTTAATGCTTTCATCAGACGAATAACCAGCGATCTTTTCTGCTCAAAGGTATAATTATTCTGTCTTATTATATTCCTTAAATTCTTGCTTTCAAAGTATTCGAACGAAATGTAAAAGTTATTTTTATACATTCCGAAATCCAGCACTTTGATAAGATTCGGATGATCTAGTTGAGCAAGAATTTTAGCTTCTCTTTTGAAACGGGCGAGAATAGTTTTGTCGGAAAGTTCATCTGTATTAAGAGTTTTTAATATGATTTTCTTTCCGAGATAGATGTGATTTGCCAGGTATACACTTGTGTACACATCTTTCTTGATTGTATCAATTATCTCAAACTTATCGTATAATATTTCCGTGGAAGTGTGCATCAAACTTTTTCTTCTATCTCTTTCAGTTTTAACTGAACCCATCTGACTGAAACACCAAGGGACTTTGCCGTCGCGGTTCGGTTGCCGTTAAATTCTTTTAACCTTCTCATAAGAAGCATTTTTTCAAAGTCTCTGAGAGTACCGCCGAATTCCATATCGCTCGATTCTTCTTCAATCACAATATGCTCAGGCAGCAGTTTATCCGAATCGCATAAAATCAAAGCCCTCTGCAGTACATTTTCAAGCTGTCTCACGTTTCCGGGCCAGCTGTATTCCTCCAGTATCTTAAGCGTTGCTGATGCTACCCGGATATTTTCACTGGAGTATTTTTTAATCAGGTAATCAACAAGCAGCGGGATATCTGTTCTGCGTTCCCGTAACGGGGGTACTCTTATCGGGAATACATTCAGCCGGTAAAACAAATCTTCTCTGAATGCCCCATCCTTTACCAGCTGCCTTAGGTCCTTATTAGTAGCTGCTATAACCCTAACATCTACTTTTATAATCTGTGTATCCCCAAGCCGCATAATTTCCTTATTCTGAAGTACCCTGAGTAATTTTGCCTGGAGGGCAAGAGAAATGTCAGCAATCTCATCAAGGAAAAAAGTTCCTTCGCTGGCTACTTCAAATAATCCTTTTTTGTCTGTATTAGCGCCGGTAAAAGCACCTTTCTTATAGCCGAACAATTCACTTTCAAGAAGTGAATCAGGTATTGACCCGCAGAACTGGGCAAGATAAGGAAGTTCTCTTCTGCTGCTCAGGTTATGTACCGCTCTTGCCACTAATTCCTTACCGGTTCCGCTTTCACCGAGCAGTAAAACTGTTGCATCAGTACCTGCAACTTTATGAATCAGCGTCGCAAGTTTCTGCATAGCAGGACTATCGCCGATCAATTCAGGAATATTCTTGGATGCCTGCAGCTGATTGCGAAGAATTATATTTTCATCTTCGAGTGCTTCAAGCCTTGTGATTCTGTCGAGTGCGAGCGAAACTAAATTCGAGAAGAAATCGAGGAAAACCATATTCTCTTCGGTAAATTCTTTCCTGTTGATACTACTGTCAACAAGAATGACACCCCAGACCTTATCGTTTCGTTTAATCGGTACACCCAATATAGATTTTATATTGTGGATCTGGATACTCTCGTACTGCGATATATTCGGATCGTTCTGAACATCATGATAGAGTACGGGATTTCCGCGTTCTATTACCTTCTGAAGAATACTCGATGAAAAAACAGAAATATCCCCAATGCTCTGCTGCTCCATATTGCGGGCACCGATAATTGAAAATTTATTTGCATCTGCTTCATATTTCACAAATAATCCCCTGTCGGCATGCAGAACCCTGATAATTACGTCGAGCGTTTCTTTTATCAGACTGTCCTGGTATATAGCAGAATTTAACGCCTGGCTTATTTTATACAGAGTCTCAAACTGTTCTTTACCTATCTGCTTTATGTTCTCAATCGTCTCTGCTGAGCCGTTCATTCTCAAAATATTATCTCCATTATTGTACACTAAAACTTGCCGGCAGCGATCTGTCCTTATTATTAAAATTATCTATTACCCAGATGACCCACCAGTAGCTGCCTGCATCTAAACTGTCAACCGAAAATGTTGTATCCTGGGCAGGGATATTACTGCCTCTTTTTACAAGGAGACTGCCGTCATTTGTATATATTTCTACCATGTAATGAAAGGTGTAACCTGCTGCAAAACTGTTCCATGACAGATCAAACGGCTGAGTCGTTATTACCTGATCATCCGTAGGCTGAAGCCCCGTTACCTGGTCTTTTATTATGCGGGTAACTTTGCCTCCTTTTAACAAATAAATATCTCCTAAAACATCTCTTATGCGAAAATCGAATTCGAGACCGATCGTCTGCTCAATATCAGAAAGGTTCAGGTCTTCGGGAGTCAGCACCGCCTGAAAATATTTCGAAGCGACATTAAAATCCATAGCTTTATCAAGTCCCTGCTGATCATTTAACACAAAGACTGTATCAATATCATTATCAACATCAATAATTTTTGTCTGAATCACCAGGTTATCCATCTCAGAATTCGGGCTGATTGTATTGATAACCTCACTGTATATAAACAGGCTATCCAGCATGGGAATCTTGTTCAGATTTACCTGTTTATTAACTTTGCGCGTACCTGCCCAGTCAACCCGGACGGTATCCGTATGGTATCCTTCTTTCCGAAAAATTAATGATCCATTTTCAGTTTTGATATTAGGAATGATAAAGTTCCCGGAAGTGTCTGAATAAACCAGTCTTTCTCCAGGCTTCCAGATAACTTCAACATTTTTTATTGGGGTATAGGGCAGACTGAATGTCTGTACATTTCCATCTATCGTGCCGAGCTGATTATCAGGAGAATTCGGGTCAAGAGGGTTTTCTCTCGGCGCTTCACAGGAATTCAGAAATAACATTCCTGAAACAAGTACAAAGGCAATTATACTTTTAATTTTTTCCTCGGGCAAATACATTAAAAATGAAGAAAAAGTTCTGGATAATAAGAAAATTTTTCGTATCAAACCATACTTATCAGCACATTTTTCGTACTAAAAGGTATAAAAATTATGACTTAGATAGTAAGAAAAATTAATTAACTTGAAATTTTTACGGAGTGTGTATTAAAATAAGACGAGGAAAACAATAATTCGCGAAAATTATTCCTTTTCTACGACCAGCCTGATTCTGTATGAATCTGGTGAAATTTTCTTCTCGATTTCAGGGTACGGCTGCAGATCCAGAAGATGGATTTTAAAACCCCCGGCATCCGATTGCCTGGGGTCAAGTGTTGTATTAAGTTCTTTAATCTCATCTGCCGATCCCTTATTTCGGACTGAAATTTCTACACGGCCATTTCCTTCCCATACACACTCAGCACCTTTTGGACACCTTGAATCTTCAATAACTCGGTTAAAAGTTATTTCAAGACCGGAATCTTTTATCTCCGCCTGTTGTCCCGGACTGATATAAAACTCTTCACTTAAACCAGCACTTACTGTATCATCGCATCCGGTAAAAGCAATGAAAACAGAAGTGTATGATAGGCAAACCAGAGTTTTAAAGATCAAATTCATTTATGTCTAATCTGAAAAAATTTAAGCAATTAATCCAGTACATTTAAATAATATCAGCTTCAGTAATTATTGACTGCTATCACCACTCCATCTCCTATTTCATTTAATCTTTGACAAGTATATTTTTCAGGAAAAAGAACATGATCAAGTTCAAAGCTCTTTCTATTTTCATCATCTTATTTCTCATCTTAATCGTAAGTCAGAGTGCTTACGCTCAGTATTTCGGACGAAATAAAGTACAATACAATGATTTTCAATTTAAAGTATTACACACTCCCAATTTCAATATTTATTTTTACCCTGAAGAATCTAAAGGCGCACATATTGCAGCCCTGATGGCTGAAAGGTGGTATAAACGGCAGTCTTTTTATTTCGGGGACTCACTTCATGGGAAACAGCCTCTTGTTCTATACGGCAGCTTTCCTCAGTTCGTACAAACAAATATAATATCCGGACAGATAAGTGAAGGAGTAGGCGGTGTTACGGAACCTTTCAAGAGAAGGATTGTTCTGCCACTGGCAGGCCCGCTGAGTGAAACAAACCACGTTATAGGGCATGAACTTGTGCATGCTTTTCAATATGATATTACCGGAGCGATGAGAAGCACTTTCAGCGGCCAGGCGCCCCAGCTTTCAAAACTCCCTCTCTGGTTTGTTGAAGGAATGGCCGAGTTTCTTACTCTGGGTCCGGACGATCCTTTTACGGCGATGTGGATGCGCGATGCGGTTCTGAATGAAATTCCGACTATTGATGACCTGAATAATCCTGAATACTTCCCCTACAGGTATGGAGATGCCCTCCTTGCTTACATTGCAGGTAAGTGGGGAGATAAAAAAATAGCTGATCTGCTTACAACATCAGCGTATATCGGAAACATTAACGATGCGATTGATACACTTTTCCATGTACCGGCCGATTCGCTTTCGAAGTTATGGGCAAACTCGCTTCATGATCAGTATGACTCATTGAAAAGTCAGACAAAACGACCTGCTGACTATGGAAAAAAAATTATCTCATCAGATAATGGGGGGGAATTGAACATAGCTCCAGTACTCAGTCCGGACGGAAAAAATCTTGTTTTCTTCTCTTCAAAAAATTTATTCGCAATAGATCTGTTCCTGGCTGATGCTAAAACAGGAAAAATAAAAAGAACTATCCTTAAAACAGAACTTGACCCTCACCTTGAAAGTCTCGAGTTCATCAATTCAGGAGGTTCATGGAATCCCTCAGGAGATAAATTCATTTTCCCGGCTGTAACAAAAGGCCGGCCGATACTATCCATTATTAATGTCAATACAGGTGATATCGAAAAAGAAAAAAGATTTGACAATCTGGGTGAAATCCTGAACCCTTCATGGTCTCCTGACGGGAGATATATTGTGTTCTCCGGAAATGAAGGCGGGCTTACAGATTTATTCATATATGATCTGCAATCTGATTCACTGAGACGGCTAACTAATGATTCGTTTGCTGAACTCCAGCCTTCGTGGTCTCCTGACGGAAGCAGAATTGTATTTGCTACTGACCGTTTTACTACCAACCTCGAAGATCTGGATATAGGAAATTACGAATTGGCACTGCTTAACCCTGCTGACGGAAAGATAACTGAAGTTAAAACTTTCAAAGGTGTAAAGAATATTAATCCTCAATGGTCTTATGACGGAAAAAGTATTTACTTTTTATCAGCTCCGCAGGGAATTACAAACTTGTATAAGGTTGATTTGGATTCGGATAATATTACACAATTGACAAACCTGTTTGTCGGTATTACAGGAATTACAGATATCAGTCCCGCATTATCTGTCGCAGGAAAAAACGACGAAGTAGTAGTAAGTACCTTTGAAAAAAGGAAGTATAATATTTACAGGTTTGATAAGATCAATCCCGAAGAACCGGTTAAATTAACTGGTTCGGATCCGGCGAAGCTTCCTCCGGAAACAAGAGCTTCCACACTTTTGGTCAATAGTTTCGCAGATCCGCATTACGGCCTGATGACGGATAGTAGTTTTACGGTTACAGATTATTCACCTTCTCTGTCATTAACAGGAATCAGCCAGCCTTCAGTAGCTGCGGGAATAGATAGATTCGGGACCTACGTTGGCGGAGGTATATCTCTTCTCTGGACGGATATGCTTTCAGATTATACCCTATCCACAGCACTGCAGGTCCAGACAAACCCGGGAATTTCATTCTTTAATTCGATATCTGCTTTCGCTGGTTACCTGAATACTGCACAAAGGTGGAACTGGGGGGTTGCAGCTCAGCAGCTGCCTCTTATATATCTTGGATTCGGAGCTTTCGGACAGGATATTAACGGTGAACCTGCATATGTTGAGCAAAGAATAATTTACCAGGAAACTCACAGGGAACTGACCGGAATTCTGATGTATCCTTTTAACCAGGTGATGAGAGTCGAATTTACCGGTGGTTATCAGAATATAACTTATACTAATTCCGTTGAAACACAGGCTGTCTCATTGAATACAGGTCAGCTTCTGGTTGATAAAACAGAAGACCTTGCTTCGCCTTCTGCAATAAACCTTGCTTCAGGAAGTGCCGCCCTCGTATACGATGACAGTTACTTCGGCGCAACAAGTCCGATACTTGGTACACGCTACAGGCTTGAGGCTGATGAATATGTCGGTACCCTGTACTGGACAAATCTGCTGGCTGATTACAGACAGTACGTAATGCCGATAACTCCTTTTACACTTGCAGGAAGGATACTGCACCTTGGACGATATGGAAGAAGTGCGGAAGATGAAAGACTGTACCCCCTGTTTCTGGGATACCCTGATATGGTCAGAGGATATCAGTACGGAACATTTTCGGCATCAGAATCCGCAGGGAGCAATTCACTTTTTAACAGGCTGATTGGTAGTAAAATCCTGGTGGCAAATTTTGAATTAAGGTTTCCATTGCTCGGACTGTTCGGTATTGGTGAAGGATACTATGGTTTTCTTCCGATTGAATTCGGAGGATTTTTTGACACCGGACTTGCCTGGGATCAGAGTAATAAACCATGGTTTGCAGGAGGTGATAGAAAGCCGATAAGCAGCACAGGTTTGGTTGCAAGGATTAATTTATTTGGATACCTGATAGGTGAAGTTGATTTTGTAAGGCCGCTTGACCGGCCTTCGAAAAACTGGCTGTGGGAATTTAATTTCTCGCAGGGGTTCTAAACCACGTTACAGCTGTAGGATTTTGTGAAAAAAAACGTGAGGAAGTGTAGGTTATTTCGATAATCTATATATGATCCGCTTATGTCATCTTTTCAAGTATGATATATGCTCTTTTACTTTCGTGCTCAATATTCTTATATGGATACCTGATAACCGATTCCATTACTCTGAATCCCGTTTGTTCGGACATATCTATTACCTTATCTGTATCCAGCAGGATCCATGATGCATTAGCACCATTGACACCAAGAAAGTCTTTAACGCTTATTTTGCCCTCACCCGTATGAAAACAAAACAGACAGCGGCCTCCAGGCTTCAGTATTCTGTGCCATTCCATGAGCGCTTTCTTCACATCTTCATATTCGAAGTGTACTATGGCATAAAAAGCAGCAATACCGTCAGCTGATTGAGATTTCATTTTTGATTCGAGCATATCATCGACAATGAATTTAATCTCCGGGAAATTTTTTGCTGAGAGGCTGATACTATTCTCAGAAAAGTCAAGACCCACGACCTGATGCAGGTTCTTATCTTGCAGATATTTTGTTATCTGTCCTGATCCGCACCCAAAATCATAAATCAAACCCCCAGCAGGAACCATAGCTGTAAACCTGTCCAGAATATTCCTGTCAAATGGTTTCTGATCAAGCTCATTTAAAAATTTTTGGGCATATTCTTCGGCTGTCTTATTATAACAATCTTTAACTTCATCAAGGTAGATCTTTGACATTAAGTTTGATGAACCTCTTCAAAGCTCACCGAGAATTGCGTTATTTCTTTAAAATCGATTAATCAGGCTATCTAATTTTTCAGGAATGGTATCAAGATTCTTAGGTTCAGATGGTTGTTTTACGTCGACTACCAACCCAAAATTATTAAAATAGTCTGCCCTGGTTTTTGCCTTAGCAATCAGAGAGGTATCTATATTTTTAGTATCACTCAAAAGTGTAATCGCTAACGGGTGTCCCAGAGAATATGCAAAGCGGAACGATTTATCCTTGTAATCACCTTGCAGTATATACCTGGTTTCCTTATCGGGATTACTGCACATATCCTGCTGCAGAACAAACCTTATCTTATTACGATGACGTTTAATGATATTGAAAAACAGGCCCCTCGTTTTATAACAGTTCAGAAACCTCAATGTCACTATGAAGCTGAAAAGAGGGATAGTTATTATGATAGCACCGGCTATAGGATTGAATATCAGGTCGATAACATTATACTCCCATAGATGCATAAAAAGTCCTGCCAGGTAGAACAATAAAAAGATCAGCGAAAGTCCCCCGAGCATCAAACTCATGGAGAGTTTTATCTTTTCATAATTTGCAACAAAATATTTTTTAAACTTCTTCAGCATTTTACACAGGTAGTATTAGTGGAATTCCCGCAGCAGCCGATCTGAGTATAGTAAGTCTGCATCATATGCATTCCCTGCCTGTCCTTGCATATTTCATAAAGCAACTTACTTTTTTCAGCTTAGTAAATCAATACTATATGCAGGTAAACCGGATACCTAAGGAATCAGCCTGGCTGTAAGATCCGGATCCTGCATGTCCCTATCTAGTGGAAACATCGGACGGACGATCCTTTTGTATCCTAGTCTTTCAAGGTCCTGATCAACACCTCCCGGTGTCAAAGCCATCAGCCAGCCGCCTCTCATATTATAAAGTTCGGGTACAAGGTAACCAATCTTCACCACGACGATATCAGTCTGCCTCGGGTTCAATCCCAGTCTGGTAAAGTCGCTTTCGTAGTGGTATGGTTTTCTTTTTTTTGTAACTATAACGTGTACACTCCCGACTTTTACAACAACCTCAGTCTGGGCATTTTCATCTCCATGTTCAATTGTCTCGACAATTCCGGATAATTTCAGTGGCGGTGCATAACGATTATCAACTGCTGCTCCCACAAACGCCTCAACTCTGTTGCCAACACCTGTTTTAATAGCTGCATCAATTAACTCAGGTCCCGGTATTGAGGCATAAATTAATGAAGGTCCATCTTCAGATTTGAATTCCTTGCGCGCAAGTATCTTCTCAAGTGTCCATGTAACATCACCGGAGCCGCCGGCTGTAGGATTATCCCCCATATCACTAATCATGAAAGGGTGATTATCGCTTGAGAGTGCTTTATCAAGGCATTCTGTTAAGCTGGCCGTCGGAGCAACAAACCCGAAGTCAGCCCTGGCTTCCCAAAAATTTTTTGCAAGGTATTCTGCGGCCGAAGTAACGCTCCGTTTATCATCTCCGGTCACCATTACCACTCCCCTGTTGCGTGGTTCATCAGCCCAGGCATAACCTATCCAGATCGCAGCATCAATAACGCCTTCCTGATTAGCGGCTGGAGCGACTTTTTCATAAAGGCTTTTACCCGGTTCAATCCTCGTACTTGTTTTTTCACCCGGAAGGAGAATAGGAACAGGGATCCATGCTTTGAACTTAGGCTTGCCTTTACCTGATTCAATACGGGAGAGAAGATTTTCAACCGCCCGTTTTTTTGTTTGGATTACATCTTCGTGAGGTGCAGTCCGGTAGCAGGTAATAAGGTCGGTGTTTTCAGCAAGTCTTTCCGAAACATTGCCATGGAGATCCATTGTGGTAGATACCAGGGGTTTTGATCCTATGACTTCTCGTATTCTGATGATCATATCTCCTTCGGGATCATCCAGCCCGACAACACTCATTGCACCATGGATATCAAACAGCAATCCATCATAAGGACCGTTTTCTTTAAGCATATCAAGTATTTTCTTCATAAGGCTCTCATATGCCTCACGGGTTACTATGCCTCCGGGCAACGCATGTCCGCATAAAATTGGTATCCATTCTGCACGTTTTCTATCTGATGAATCAGGTGAAAGAAAGGGATAAAAAGAAAAAACTTCATCTCCCATTTTTGCGTGGAAAGCTTCTTCATTTGTAACTGCAGGTGAGAAAGTGCTCGACTCGATTGCCAGTCCTGCGATCGCTATTCTCGGAAGTTTATGTTCTCTTATCTGTGCATCTATCCTGCAGCATAAGAATAATAAAATCCCTGCCAGCACAAGAAACGAAAAAGAAAATTTGGCCATGTTCATATTCTTTTCCCTTTTAAACTCAGGTTATTTTATTAAAATATTAAAACCCGGTCTTTAAATCCTCATATTCTTCCTTTTTAATGGGGCATCTGCCAGCGTCTCATATACTTTCCACATACGTCTCACATACGTCTCACATACGTTCCACATACGTCCCACATACACTTCACATACGCTCCACATATGCTCCATGTACACTCCATATATACTTTTTGAGTAGTGGGGATATATGTTCAGAAAAAGTTATAGCCGGTTATTAATAAGGCAGATCGAGCGAAACCTTTTCGCTCATAAATATGAAGTAATCCTTTTGTCTTTGAAGGTTTGCGGGTTAGCTTAGTTTCTAAAGTCAGTCCAGGTGGGCTCTAAGATATTTTCCTGTCCAGGATTTCTCAATTGCAGCGATTTCCTCGGGTGTTCCTGCAGCTACCACTTCCCCTCCCTTTTCACCTGCTTCGGGACCCATATCTATAATATGGTCAGCACATTTTATTATCTCGAGGTTGTGCTCAATAATTACGACGGAATTATCTCTCTCAAGAAGAAGGTTAAAGCAATTCAGCAACTTGGAAATGTCGTCAAAATGCAGCCCGGTTGTCGGTTCATCAAAGATGAAGAGTGTATGCTTTCTATCCCTCTGGGAAGTTAAATGAGATGCAAGTTTGATACGCTGAGCTTCGCCGCCTGAAAGAGTATTGGAAGGCTGGCCCAGTTTAATATAGCCGAGACCAACATCGGACAAAACCTGCAGATACTTCACAATTTTATCATTTCCCTTGAAGAATTTAACCGCATCATCGACAGTCATATTAAGTACTTCTACAAGGTTCTTTCCCCTGTAAGTTATATCTCTTATTTCTTTTTTATACCTGGTCCCGTTACAATCCTCGCATTCAAGATAGAGATCAGCAAGAAACTGCATCTCAACTTTTATAAAACCATCCCCCTGACAGGTTTCACATCTTCCTCCGGGTACATTAAAAGAGAAATATCCCGGTTTATATCCTCTTGCCCGTGCCTGGTGCGTAGATGCAAAAAGCTCGCGAATGAGTTCGAATGCTTTGATGTAGCTTATCGGGTTGGAACGGGGAGTTTTTCCTATAGGCGATTGATCGACAATTTCGATTTCATCGATATATTCGATTCCTTTAATATCGTCAAAGTCGCCAATTTTCGGGGGATTAAATCCGAGATATTTAGCGACACCTCCATAAAGCACATCGTGTATCAATGTACTTTTTCCCGAACCGCTGACACCTGTAATAACGACAAACTTATTTAAGGGAATAGATATATCAAGGTTTTTCAGGTTATGTTCTTTTGCACCTGAGATCCGTATTTCTTTAGTTTTTCTTGTCCTTCTTTCAGAAGGAACAGGAATACTGAGTTTCCCCGAAAGGTATTTACCGGTCAGGGAATTTTTATCCTTCACAACTTCATCATAAGTTCCTCTTGAAACTATTTCGCCGCCGGCTTCACCTGCCCTGGGACCCATATCAATAAGAATATCAGCAGAACGCATCATGTCAGGATCATGTTCCACTACCAGAACAGTATTACCGATATCCCTGAGGTTTTTAAGGATATTTATAAGTCTCTCATTATCTCTTGGATGAAGACCAATGCTTGGTTCATCAAGAACATACAGCGTGCCCACGAGAGATGAGCCTAATGAAGTAGCGAGGTTTATCCGCTGCGTTTCGCCGCCCGACAATGAACTGCTGAGACGATCCAGAGTTAAATAACCGATGCCGACATTATTCAAAAAGGTTAAGCGCTTGATAATTTCCTTTAATACTCTTTCACCTACAAGAGTATCGTACTCAGACAGCTGAAGGTTAGTAAAAAAATCGAGCGACTGTTCAATAGGAATTTTCACACAGTCATAAATAGATCTTCCTTCGATTTTAACCTGAAGTGCTTCTCTTCTGAGTCTCGAGCCTTTGCACGCAGTACAGGTGGAATAGCCTCTATACCTGCTAAGCAGCACGCGTACATGCATTTTATAAGTCTTACTTTCGAGCTTTTCAAAAAAACGGTCAATGCCTATATAATCACCGAACCCCTTACGTACAAGTTCAACCTGTTCAGGTTTCAGTTCTTTAAAAGGTATATTTATCGGCAGAAGGAACTGTTTTGCGTTCTGTATCAGATCACGAAGGTGAGTACTGTATTTGGCCGAACGGAAAGGAGCTATTGCACCGTCTACTATACTCAGATTCGGATTGGGAATCACAAGATTCATATCTATTCCGATAGTCTTGCTGAATCCCTGGCAGACGGGACATGCACCGAAAGGATTATTAAAAGAAAAGAACCTGGGCTCAGGCTCTTCATATCTTATTCCGCAGCATTCGTAAAACTTATTGAATTCCTTTTCTTCACCCGTTTCTGCATTAATTATCACCAGCCGGTTTTCACCTTCTTTAAAAGTGACCTCTATTGAATCTGCAAGCTTTTCTCTTATTTCACCCGGAGAAACTTTAAACCTTTCGATAACTACCCTGATATCGTCCTTTTTTTTGGGAAGTTTCACCTCTTCACTCAAATCAACCATTTTTTTATTGAAATAAAGTCTGAAGAAACCCCGTTTCTGGAGGAGATCAATTTCCTGCTTAACTGTGGTGCCTTCGTGAATATGCAGAGGAAACGTGAGATATAATTTGGTCCCTTCAGGCTGTCCTTCCAGCCATTGAGTCACGGTTGTTGTAGTTGCTTTTTTTACTTCTTTACCGCATTCAAAACAAATTGTTTTTCCGATTCTCGCGAACAATAAACGGAGGTAATCATAAACCTCTGTGGTTGTACCAACTGTTGAACGGGTATTCCTTGCGCCGGTTTTCTGCTCAATAGCCACTGCAGGACTAATACCCTGAATGAAATCAACATCGGGTTTATTCATCCTTTCAAGAAACTGCCTGGCATAAGCTGAAAGGCTTTCAACATACCTTCGCTGGCCTTCTGCATAAATTGTATCGAATACCAGGGAAGACTTACCGCTGCCGCTCACACCTGTGAATACAATCAGTTTGTTCCTTGGAATTTCGAAACTCAGGTTCTTTAAATTATGCTCCCTGGCGCCTTTGACAACTATTTTCTTTTCTTTGACCGTCATATTTTATTGGTTTTTTAGAATTTCGGAACCTTTAATTTACAAAAAGATACACAACTATTGGTGGTAAAAATATCAGGATCACGCAGGAATTATTGAATGTACGGATTGCACGAACGGATTGGCTGAGATAAAAAAGCATATTGAAGCGATAAACAATCAAATTTATTATTTTTCAGTACTGATTAAATTTCTTATCAATTATCCGGGGAGAATTTATGCTTCATTCTTTTTTTTACACAGTAAGATTCCTTGTTTTTATGCTGTTTGTTTCGGCAGCAGGTCTGAGTTTCGGTCAGGATACCCGGGACACAAAATCAGATGAACTTGAATTAATAAAAAATAATGATGAAAATCTGCAGCACCGTCTGGATGTTCTTGAAAAATCAATTGACGATATCGTCTGGTACCAGAGAGTAGGTGAGGCGGCATATATAGATAAAGTATATCTTACAGGACCGCCTCTGGCAAAAGAAAAGAATCCTACCGCCCTTGGCGCAGGAAATCCTGTAAAGTTCTGGGCATATATATTCATTCCAAAGGACATCGATTTCAGCAAAAAGTACCCCCTGATAGTATTCCCTCACGGAGGAGTGCATGCTAACTTCACTTCATATTATACGCACATCGTAAAAGAACTTGTAGCACAGAAATACATTGTGATTGCGGCCGAGTACAGAGGCAGCACCGGGTACGGCAAATCTTTTTATGAAAAAATAGATTACGGCGGACTTGAAACAGAGGATGTTAAAGCAAGCCGGGATTATATGATAGATAATTATGATTTTGTCGATAAAGATAACGTCGGAATTATCGGGTGGAGTCATGGAGGGCTGATTACCTTATTTAATATCTTCAATCATCCTGAAGATTACAAGGTGGCCTTTGCAGGTGTACCGGTAAGTGACCTTGTAGCAAGGATGGGATATTATGATGATGAGTACAGGGCGCTTTACTCAGCCGATTATCACATCGGGAAAACAGCATATGAGGATGTAAATGAATACCGCAGGAGGTCGCCTGCCTGGAATGCTGAGAAATTACAAACTCCGCTGCTTATTCATACAAATACGGCTGATGATGACGTGAATGTACTGGAAGTAGAGCATCTTATCCAGGCATTAAAAGCGGAGGGGAAAAAATTTGAATATGAAATCTACCAGGATTTGCCGGGCGGTCATTCTTTTGACAGGCTTGATACTAAAAAAGCAAAAGAGATCAGAATTAAAATATATAAATTCCTTGCACGGTACCTGAATCCCCCAAAGCCAATAAAGACGATGGAGGATATCAACACTGCAGCATACAGGTAATCTTTTTCAAGAGAAATTCTGAATATAAAGGAAGTATAAGGCAGTATTGCTGTGATTATTGCGTCTGATGTTCCAGTGCTTTTAGTTCCTGCATTTTCGCATCTATTATTTTAATTTTTTCGTCGAGTTCTTTAAGCCTGGAACTGATCTGATCTTCGTATTCTGCTTTATCCCAGTATCCCCTGTCCTCAAAGTAGCTTTTGAAGAGCCAGTTATGTTTAAGAGCTTCCATATTTTCTGCAAGACGGGAAGCAGCAAGTCTTGCATCAGCAGTTGTCTTTTCAATATTTGATACGGCTTCTCTAAAGGATGAATCGAAAGGACTTCCATTTACGAGCATCTCGCCGAGGATGCCTTTTCCATTTCTTACTCCGGTAAGAATCGAATCCAGATCTGCTACAGTTGAATCAACATTAGTTACCACGCTTTTAACACCTTCACCCAGGTTATTAAAAAGATCTGTTACCTTATCAAATTCACCTGTAATTGACTGCAGACTTTTATCAGCCTGTTTTGTCAGATTGGTAGCATCAGTGTAAAGTTCATCATCTACAAGCAATTTGCCTATTGAACCTTCGCCCTTGTTTACTCTGGCTATTATTTCAGATAAATCCTTCGTCATCTGTTTGGTATACTGCATAACCCCCTGGGTTTCTTCAATTACAGCAGAAAAACTCATAGGCTCCTTAGTTCTGATTGTTCCGCCTTCCCTTACACGGTCAGCAGAAGCGCTGCCTATTTCGAGAACCACCACTTTATTTCCCACAAGCCCTTCGGTTTCAATTGTTGCTCTCGTATCGGTCCGGATAAACCTTGCTACATCATCCTTAATACTCATGGTCACCTGTACTCGTCCTGTTGTATCATTTACAATCTGAATATTCTTCACCGTTCCGACGTCAATTCCGCTTAACCGTACGGTTGCCCCCGATTTTAGTCCTTGTACAGTTTTAAAGTAAGCTTTTACATTAAAAGTCGAGCTGAAAAGCTGTTCTTTTCCGCCGAGCATGAAAATTGCTACAACGAGAATAGTTATTCCGAGAAAGATAAATATTCCCAGTTTTACAGTAGAAGTTTTTTTAGCCATTATTATTCTCCACTGTTTGCATCTACTATTTCCCCGCTGAAAAAGTTTTTAAGAAATTTATCATCTGAAGATTCAAGTTCGCTGATATCGCCCTCAAATTTTATCTTTGCATCCTTAAGGACAATCGCACTATTCGCAACTATCTTCGCACAAATTAAGTCATGTGTAACAACTATTGAAGTACTCTTTAGATCTTTCTGCAATTCAACGATAAGCTGACTTATCTCTTTTGTTGTAATAGGATCAAGTCCTGTTGTCGGTTCATCGTACAAAATTAACATCGGTTCTGTTATGATGGTACGTGCAAGACCTATCCTCTTCTTCATTCCTCCGGAGAGTTCGGCAGGTTTTTTATCAATTGCTTTTTCGAGACCTACACTTTCCAGTACGGTTTTTACTTTTTCAAGTCTTTCTTCGGGTGAAAAATCAAAATTTCGTATCAGGGGAAACTCCAGGTTCTCCCTGACAGACATAGAATCGTACAAGGCAGCACCCTGGAAAAGAAAACCTATATGTTTTCTTATTTCATTCATTTTGTCAATGGGAAGGTTGAGAACACTTTTTCCATCAATTTTTATCTCCCCGGAATCCGGTTCAAGCAATCCGACCATACATTTAAGAAGTACGCTTTTTCCTGTACCGCTCCTACCGAAAACAACGAAATTTTCACCTTCTTCAACATTAAAAGAAATATCTTTAAGCACTACATTATCGCCGAAAGATTTTGAGACGTTTTTAACCTCAACCATCAGCTTGCCCATATCCACACCGTAATCTTGACAAGCACCATATCTACGAGAAGGATCAGGAGAGATGACATAACAACAGCGCTGGTAGAGGCCTGACCTACACCAACGGTTCCGTTTTCAGTATTATAGCCCTTATAAGAACCAACCGCTCCGACAATAAACCCGAACACAAAAGTTTTCAGGATACCGGGTATCAGATCTGAAAATTCCAGAGATTTGAAAATGGCATTTATGTAAAGCTGAAAGGTTGTACCTACGGAGAGTTTAACTGCAAGAAATCCTCCCATTATTGCCAGAAAATCTACATACAAAGTGAGAATAGGAAGAATAAATGTGCAGGCAAGAATTCTTGTAACTACAAGGTATTTATAAGGATTAACAGCAGATACTTCCATTGCATCTATCTGTTCAGTTACACGCATTGACCCGAGTTCTGCACCGATTCCCGAGCTTACTCTCCCGGCAAAAAGAAGGGCGGTAAGTACAGGACCAAGTTCGCGTACAACAGAAAGTGAAACCATGCTGGGCAGGTAGGATTCTGCTCCAAATCGCTGCATTACAGGCTGGCTCTGCATCGCAAGTACCAACCCTATTATAAAACCTGCAACGGTAACAATTGGCATGGTCTTAATGCCTAGTTCATCCATATGCTTTTTAATTTCGCCGAATTCATATGGAGGAACAAATACCGCTTTGAAGAATCTGAGTGAAAATGTTGACAATCCTGCAACAGTTTCAAAAAACTTGGTTAATGATTCGCTAAAATCCACAGGATTATCTTTTTTGAGGCTATCCACTTTAATGTTTTGTCGGTAAATAAATAGATTCTATAAAAGAAAATAATAAAAAATGTTTCTCAAAAAAAGCATACCGGGTTTATGGTTAAGCCATGAAGTGCTTTGCAACATATTATTTTATCAAAACTTAGAGAAAAATGATGAATCGCAGTACTGCTGAGAGCATAAGAATGTTTTGAAACAGTACCTCGGGAATTTAATAATTCATTTCATACCCGAAACTCAAAACATATTGTGTAGTAATGCCGAAGACCGTATCGCCGTTTCTGCCTATAACTGTCCATAATCCAGGCGAAAAATTCCCGATATTAATAATACCCGGATATATATCGATTGATGCAAAATATTCTTTTACTCCGCTTAAAGTAACCGAAGCAAGCAGTGAATTATTTCGATCGTAATAAACACCTGCCTGCCAGCTGGTTTCAATAGTTCTTTGTCTTGCATTTTTTGTAATATCCACGAGGTGTTTTGATCTGAAACCTACGCCGAAAGACAGATTCTCCCCGGATTCGAGTTTTTTCGAAAGTCCTGCCACGCCCCCCATCCCGTACCTGTAAAAAAGAGAATACTTTTCTGAAAACGGAAGTTTCCATTTCATAGAGAAATACTGCCCGGCGTTCACCCTCCCGTAAGGGAATGTGATAGTTGCCTGCAGAGACCAGTCAGACAGATTCAATGTTTTGCTGAAAAATTCATTTATTGAATCAAAACTAAAAAGGACAATTCCTCCCAGATCAAATACGTAGATATCCGATACTTCATCTACACTCCAGACTTCATTCGGTCCTGACTCAAGCATTTCATTCAGTATATGATGCGTCATTAAAGTTACTGATGACAGCAGCCATGGCACAGGATAATGATGGAGTTCGTACCATTCTTTCATAGCGGTATATAGCATACCGCCTCCAATAAGATGCTGCTGATAATTGGGGATCCATTGAAGCTCATTTTTCTTAAAACTTATCGGAAGAAATTCTGTCCGAAGGAACAAATTCCAGCCATAATGTTTTATGTTCTCAAATGGATGGCCGAGGCTTCGCATTACAACATGGAACGTTTTACTGTATTCCTGGTCCCCAATTCTGTTTGAAACCATTTGCAGCTGTGTAACATCAAAGCTGCCGTTTATAAAGAGACTAATCGGGTTAAATAATGCTTCGCTGCCGTAAGGCTTATTTGTATAAAAATAATTCTCTTGCTGAGCATTAACAGGCATGTTGATCAGCAGGATCAGGAGAGCGCCGGCAGACAATTTAAATTTATTGCTAAGAGTAGTGAACATTGAATTTGTGAAACCGAAATATAATTCTATATGTAAAATTACTTAAAAAATAACTATCTGCCGGAAAAGATGAGGCAAATCCGGAAGTAAGTTTGAATTAAGGTTCAATTTTGAGATTGATACAGTAAAAATTTGATTACTTATGCCGTCAATCGAAAGCATTTACATAATGTTCTATAATCGGATCCCCATCATCCTGGAAAAGGACGGTGACCACATCGAAACGGCAATCTATCTCATCAATTTTTTTATCATACAAGTAAAGGAAAGCCATTCTTTTAAGCTGTTTTATTTTAGCCGGGGTTACTCCATAAACAGGATCACCCATCTCAAGGTTTAGTCTCGATTTCACTTCGACAAATACAGTGATATCGCCATCGAGTGCGATTATATCAAGTTCACCTTTACCAAATGTGTAGTTGAGTTCCCTTATCTGGAATCCCTTCTCTTTAAGAAACCGGACTGCAGTTTCTTCTCCCAATCTCCCCAGTTCTTTTGATGTAATACTCATTCTATTCTAAAGGCGGCTCCATTTCGAATTCAAGTTCGGGTTCAAGGCCTTCTTCAAGTATTCGCCTTAAAAAGGTTTTTCTGTGAAGAGGCGACGCCCCATAAATTTTAATTGCTTCAATATGCTCCGGCGTCGCATATCCTTTATTCTTCGACCACAGATATTGAGGAAACCTGGGACATAACCGTTTCATAATTCTGTCGCGTGCAACCTTAGCTACTATTGAGGCAGCTGCAACTGAAAAAGATTTAGCATCTCCCTTTATGACCGGAATGACGGGAACCGGATAGTCAAATCCTTTATTTCCGTCTACCAGTACCAGGTGAGGCTGAACTTTCAAACGGGTAAGCGAGGTGTACATTGCAAGGAGTGATGCCTGAAGAATGTTTATCCGGTCAATTTGTGCGTGTGAAATTACTGAAACTGAGCAGGCAGCACAGCGGGTAAGGATCCTGGGTAGAAGTTTCTCTCTTTCGTCTTCAGTAAGCATCTTTGAATCCCTGATTCCATATATAACTACATCCTTTGGAAATATCACCGAGGCAGCAACAACGGGTCCTGCAAGAGGTCCTCTCCCAACCTCATCAGCACCAGCAATTAATTCTATAGTATCAGTACGGAACGAATTATCGAATTTTCTCATCTTCCCAGGTATATCGCAGTAAGTCCGAAAATCATATTCAATTTTAAAATAAAACTTAATTTATTCAAGTTTAATGTTTGACCGGATTCAAGGAGTGATTTGATTACATAAACCAGCAGAGGATTGACTACTGCCATTACGATAATAAAATATTCAATTCCGTAAAAACCGTCAGCAAACGGGACAAAGGTAAAAAGTAATAATAAAATTAAAAAGGCAGATACAAACTTTCTGGAAAAATTTATTCCGTATTTCTGAGCAAAGGTAATTGTCCCGGCAATTCTATCACCCGGGATATCCTGAATTGTTTTTATTCCTTCGCGGGAAATATTTATCAGAAAAGCGAATAAAGCGGGAGTTAATGAAGAGTAGATGTTTCCTGCAACTATACCCGCATAAATAAATGCAAAACCTGTGAGGAAGGAAATCACGAAATTTCCGAGAAAGAGAATCTTTTTTAATCCGATTGAGTATATCAGTAAAAGAAGGTGTGCCAGAAGGATAATCGCAGCGATGATATAATTAATTCCTGAGGCAATTATCAAAGAAATAAGGATTAATGAAAAATAGAAGTTCAACGCTGCTTTTTTTGTCACCCTTCCGGAAGGTATAGGTCTGTCAGGTTTATTAATCAGATCTGCGTCGTAATCCCGGATGTCATTTATAACATTACCAGCTGCGGCAACCAATGCAGCTGCAGACGCAGCCATCAGGATGTTCGAATTAATTAACGGAAAGGAGGAACATATTAATACTCCGACAATTACCGAAAAGAATGTGATTATTACATTTAGTATTCTTGTCAGTATAATAAAGGCATAGATTCTTGAAAAGAAGTTCATTAATCAAAGAAGTTTTAAGGGAAAGTTAGAAAGAAAGGAAGATTAAAATCAATTTCAGAATTAAAATTCATTAACTATGCCGAAATGAATTTTACCTTCCGAAAAGGCATCCCCTGCAGCCAGAGCAAAACTAACCCCAAGCACACCAACTCCGGTTTCAATATTTAGTCCAACACCATACCCCGTTTTAAATCCTTCCTGTTTCAGGATATTTCTTTCGGGTTCAGGTTTTCTATAATAATAACCAGCATCAAAAAAGAGGAAAGCGAATGTCCGGCGGGTAAGCAGCAGACGATATTCGAGGTTCTCCCATCCAATCCTGGATCCTAAAAACTGGTTCTCGCGATAACCGCGTAATGTATTGGTTCCGCCAAGCCTGAACAGATCGCTATCCTCAAAGAAAGAACCTCTTAATTCTTTACCGTGAATCCCTAATGCAATTACCTGACGATTAAAGACCTGGTAAAAACCACTCAGGTCTAATGTCAAGCGCTGCAGGTTGACGTTAGTAGTAATTTCTGGTGTTATAAATTCTTTCGGACCATATATTTTTTTCCGGCTGAATGAGTACGATGTAAGAAACAATAGTCCTTCTGTGGGTGCGTAGGGATCATCCCTGCTGTCGAATTTGAGATTAAGACCCGTTGTAAGTGCGCTGCTGTTAAAAACAGTAAACATGGGATTTTTTTTCAAAGTCGGGATGACCTGTTCAGTAGAGACAAGCACAGCCGCAGAAATATTTTCTGTAGCAAGAAACTCAAGCGATCCCTCAAGTTTTCTCTGAACGTAAGTAGTGTCCTGTTTCCTCTGATAAAAATCTCCATTTATATTAAACGGGTATCCGAACAGCCATGGCTCAAGGTATTTCAGTTCCAGTTCCTGTGAATACCTGTCAAACTGCTGCCATTTCACAGCTGCAGCTCTGCCGGTGCCAAATAGATTTCTCATACTTATATCAACAAGTCCGGTCAGATATCCCTTTTCATTATCTTTCGATCCCGGTATGTAGCCGATAATCCCGTCAAAGTTATTCGTCTGTTTTTCTTTGACATTCAGCGAAAGCACGCCCTCGCCCTTTCCGTTTATATAAAACTGCGGAGGATCTACCGGTTCAAAGAAACGCAGTCTGTTCAATCTCTTGGGGAGCTCATCTATTTTTGTCTGCGAGTAACTTTCACCTTTATTCAGCCTGAGTTCGCGGACAATTACAAATTCTTTTGTAGATGAATTTCCTGAAATTTCAATTTTATCTATTTTCCTTGTCGTACCTTTTTCAATATCGAGATAGATATCGGCCAGGTTCTCAGCCTTAAGTGAATCATAATATACATAGACGGAATTGATAATTATCTTAGCAAAAGGGTTCCCTGAATTCTCATAATAGTCGAGGGAATTAGCAATAGACTGCTCCAGTTCATATTTATTCAGAATTTCACCCTCGAGAAAATCAAAAAGCGGAAGTATCTTCGAAGTATCTGCGGAATCCGCGCCGGAATAAATGAAGTGGTTTATGTATGTCGGCTCACCTTCCTCTATTGTGAGATCTATTTCGACTTTTTGTGAATCCGGGGAAATAGTAAAACCCAGGCTGTCAAGACGGCTGCTGAGATATCCCCTTTTACCGAGTTCTTCAGCAATGTTAATTCGTATAGTATCAAGCTGGTTTTCAAAAAATTTTTCCCCGGTACTTATACCGCTCCAGTTAAGGTATTCATCATCATCAAAGACGCGGTTGCCGCTGACATCAAATTTTTTAATAACCTGTGCAGACAATGAGCTTATAAATAGTAAAAACAAGGGTATGTATTTAACGAGGCGTAACATCTAAAGTTTTCATTTTCTTTCCGATTGGAACAACTTCAACACGATTTACTAATGTATCAGCATCTTTGAAAGAAGCATTACATACAGCAAACCGGGAGGCGTTTACGGCACCAAGCGAAGATCCGAATTTCAATCCTTCTTCAAAAGTCAAATCCTGATGCCAGCTGTAGATTATTCCCGCCATAAAACTGTCGCCGCTTCCTGTTGAATCAATAGATTCCACAACCGGGGGCTTTATCCGAAAATGAAAATCAAAATTTGAAGCATAGAAGATATTTCCTGCATCAGTAATATAACTCTGCTTTATTCCGGAAGAATACAGCTTTTCAAGAAATACCAAAATATTTTCTTCCGTGCTGAAGTCAGTCCCGGTTGATTCCTGCAATTCCTGAATATTATTATGAAGTATTGTAGGTCCTGCTTTAATACATTCCGGGAGATGCCTCCCGTAAGTATCGCATACCGAAATCTTGTCGTACTTGTTGGCGATTTCAATCCCGAAAGGGATAATCGAATCCGTATTTCTGCAGGGAGAACTGCCGGAGAAAATTACGATCTCACAATTTTGAATTATTTTTTCAAGCTTTTCTTTGAATTCTTCCGTTTCTGCCTTCGAGATCTCCGGATCAGCACCGAAAAGGCTTGTTATTTTCTTGTCCTTCCGATCTATCAAAACCGCTCCATCCCTGGTCTCAGCATTTATTTTAATCGAAGTGAAATTCATATTTTCGTTTTTTAATACATCACGGAACCGCCTGCCGTTTGCCCCGCCGAGAAAAGTAAAAGCAAGGTTTGGAGTATCAAGATGGTTAAGCTGACGGCTTACATTTATCCCTTTTCCCCCGGCACTATTATCAACAGTACCATGCCGGTTTATTCCGCCATAATTTATCCCTTCGTACGAATACCGGCGTTCAAGTAATGGATTTAAAGTTACTGTAACTATCATATCTACCTGTACCGGTAATCATCACCATAAAGAGGCGTAGTTAACCTGTAATCACCGAAACCGGTTTCATCGACAAACACAAACTGCCTGTTCATTTCATAGTACTGCCAGATCTCATACGGTTTAGAATCAACATCAAATGGATGCCGGTCTACATTATTCGGTGCTCCTAATAAAATAAAAACCATTCCACGGTCAGTCTTCCAGCCTTTGGTATAATGTGAAAAGTGCTGATTTGCATACTCGATCCTTCGGTAATATTCATTGAATACTTCGTTTTCTTCGGTTGAAGGAGAAGGATCTTTCTTTTTCCAGAATTCCATGTACCGTTTGGTTTTTTCCTCTTTCGATTTAGCTTCTTTTATATAATCAATCTGGCTCTGCGACGCTATATATACAAGCTGATCAATGGCGAGATCCAGGTCTTTTACTGTTAATGGAACGCCGTTCCATCTTGAGAAGAACCCTTTATTTGTTGAAGATATAACTTTGCCCTGATCATCCAGGAGTGAAACACTTAGCAGATAATTACCTAAGCTGATCGAGCTGTCTTTTATAGTATGAAAAATTTGCGTCTTTCCTGAATCAAGATGCTCCGATTCGTTGCTTTGAAAAACGACATCATGTTTATCATTGGTAATAATATACTGGATCCTGAGATCTCTGGCTGAATCCGAATATGCTTCAAAAAAAACCGGGACTCCTTCTTTTTGTGTAGCGACATTGCCCGAAACATTAGGAAGTATTTTTTTTGCGACTCCCGATTCAGTCATCTTCGAGATGAGAATAATATCGCTGATCGAAACAGGTTGTTCAAATGATTTAACAACAAACGGCTTTTCGATAGAAAATTCTTTCCTCGACTCCTTATCCTCAACTGAACTTCTGATTAAGTAATTCCCGGGAACCAGGTAGAATGATTTGAGACTAAGGTTATAATTATTCTGACTATTAGTCTGTTCAAAATCGGTTTCATTTACTTCTTCATTCCAGGTTTTTTCCACAATGAGTTTATCCCTGCTTTCATTAAACACAGAGATAGTCACCGTGTAGCTCGCAGTAAATCCTTTGTCGGATTTCACAAATTGAACCTGGTTATACGGCACCTGGATAAATGCATCTACCCTGGTAGCTGAACTATCAGGGGTATTAAAATTCAGGAAGTCCTGGTAAAATTTAGGGAGAGACCTTGTCTCATCCGGCTGATCTGCTGTTTCGACCTGTGCATTAATAGAACGGAAAACAAGAAGCAGCAGAATTATTGTTATAATATTTTTCATTAATTACTCCCGCTTTGGGAAATTTTGGCATATAAATCATATTCATTATTATCGATAATGTCAACGGTATAGAACTCACCTGGAACAAGTCGTTTTCCATCAGAGGTTATGAGGATTTCACCGTCAACTTCAGGAGCATCGCGGTAGGATCTTCCTGTAAAATAATCGCCTTCTTTTCCTTCGACCAATACCTGAAGTTTTCTGCCGATAAAGCTTTCGTTTATTTTTTCCGAAATTTCTTTTTGTATTTCCATTAAGGTATTTCGTCTTTGAATTTTAATTATTTCAGGAAGAGGATCACCGAGGATAAAGCTGCTGGTATTTTCTTCTTTTGAAAATGTGAAGGTACCTATCCGGTCAAATTCCACTTCTTTCACAAAATCGCAGAGCTCAGCAAAATCTTTTTCAGTTTCGTTCGGATAACCTACAATAAAAGTAGTTCTGATGGTTACACCCGGAATTCTCTCTTTAAGTTTCCTCAGAAGCTCTCTCGTTCTTTTTGCAGTCACTCCTCTTCTCATAGATTTCAATACACTGTCAGATATATGCTGCAAAGGAATATCAACATATTTACAGACCTTAGGATTGTCTGCGATTACATCTATCAATTCTTCGGGAAACTGAGATGGATAAGCATACATTAATCTGATCCATTCAATTCCGTTAACTTCACTGAGGCTGTTTATAAGCCGGGTAATGGCCTTTTTGCCGTATATATCTTTGCCGTAATCTGTTGTATCCTGCGCTATCAGAATAAGCTCTTTTGTGTTGTTCCTTGCCAGGAATTCCGTCTCCCTTACCAGGTCCTCAACCGGTTTTGACCTATGTCCGCCCCGCATTAATGGAATAGCGCAGAAGGAGCACGGGTGATCGCATCCCTCTGAGATCTTTAAATATGCCGTGTGAGAGGGAGCCGATAAAAGCCGTTCTCCCAACAAATCATATTTCAGTTCTCCGCCGAATTCTTTCAGAATCTCCTCATATTTTTCTGTACCGAAATAAGCATCAACTTCCGGTATTTCTTTGCGGAGATCATCCATGTACCTTTCAGAAAGACAGCCGGCTACAATAACTTTCTTTAACTGTCCTTTTTCTTTTAATGAAACAGCATTCAGGATGGTGTTGATAGATTCCTGTTTAGCCGCTTCAATAAATCCGCATGTGTTGATAATGACAGTCTCAGCCATTTCCGGGTTTTCAGATAATGAAAGATTATTCAGTTTCAGCTGGTTCATCAACCGTTCTGAATCAACTGTGTTCTTCGAACATCCCAGTGTAATTACACTTACAGTGTCTTTTTGTTTATTGATCATAATAATTTCTGAGCTCAGGAAAAATTTTTAAGGTACAGCAGAATTACAGGGGCTGTGTAAAGAAGTGAATCAAATCTGTCAAATATTCCGCCGTGACCGGGAATTAAGCCTGAAGAATCTTTAACTCCTGCATCTCTTTTAAAAAGGGATTCTATAAGATCGCCTATCTGTCCAATTATACCAACGATAATTCCTAAAATAATAACCGAAGTCCAGCTTAGGAAGTCCAAAATAATTACTTTAGCCAGCAGCATGGTTAAAATGGAGAAAATAAAGCCGAAAATGGCTCCTTCCCAGCTTTTTTTAGGACTTACACGGGGAAATAGTTTATGTTTCCCAAGACTGAGACCACCGAAAAATGCAGCCGAATCACAAATCCAGATTGCGGCGAGTATTGATATAATGAGATATCCGCCGCGGGTGTACAGATATTCAATCCGGGGGTATAGCTCCCTTATTCCGAGCAAGGCATCTGAAAAAAAGCCTATATACAAAACACCAAGCATTGTAGTGCCGATGTTTATTATTGCAGAACCCTTATTCCGGAAAAGTTCAAATAATGTGAGTAATATTGTCAGAGTGAGAATAAGAAAATAGATATCAAGGTAATGAAAATATTCGTTTATAAGTAACACTAGGATAAAAATTAGACCTATCCATGTATTGGTATAGATATCCTTATTCCTGACAAATCTGCCGAACTCATAAAATGAAAGGACAGCAATAGCGGCGGTAAAAATAAAAAAATAAATGCCGCCGAAATAACTTGCTGCAATAATAACCGGGATAGCCAGCAGGGAAACAAGCACTCTTTGAGTTGTGTTGCCCAGGGCCATCAGTAGTTATTCTTCCTCATCTTCTTCACTTCCCTGTTCCGTTTTTAACTCTTCAATAAAATTAAGAGCGGATTGAACATCTTCTTTTCTTACATATAATTTTACAAGCGAGAAATCTCCGGGAGCCGGAAAATTTCTGTCCTTCTGCGAAAGGATTGATGTTTTTATTCCCGCACTCTCAAGGTTATCTCTTAACATTTCTACATCGTACTCCTGACCGGAAGTATACACAACCTGCCAGTTATCTTCATTCCATTCTTCAGGCTGAACAAAATACTCATCATCCACAAGCCTGGTACCGCAGTCGGGACAAATTGTCATCCCTTCCACATATTCATATTCGCAATTTGGGCAAACAGGCATAAATCCTCCTATGTTATAATCTGTTTTGAATAAAATCTTCTGATGGTAATAATAAGCCCAACCATCATCAGGCTAAGTAATACTATCATCAGCACGGCAGACTTCATATCTACGTTTGAATCCGGGGTCGAATTTATCAGGTCTTCATTTCCAATAAGAAAATATACCATTATCGCAATAAAATTATTAGTAAAATGCAGACTCATCGGAACGAGGATTGAATTGCTCATATATGCTGCGAAACCAAAATAAAACCCCAGGATTATTAAAGGAATCATTCCGTAAGGGTTAAAATGATAAATCCCGAAGAAAGTTGCCGTGATAAGAGCAGCCCAGACTGGTTTGATCCTGAGTTCGAAGCTTTTCTGGATAAATCCTCTGAACATTGTTTCCTCACAGATAGCCGGTACAACCGCAACAACGGTTATTACAAGTAAGGCTTCAAACACATTTTTAGCAGAGAGAAGATTACCGTATGTTTTTTCAACGAGGTCATTTAAGGAATCCAGAGCAGATTTAATCGAATTTATAAACTGGGAATTTGCAGCCCAGGTATCGATAAGATAGGTCTGCACAGTAATAAAATATTGAAGAAGCGGTGTGAGAATAATGATTCCAATACCAAAAAGTGCAAATTCTTTCCAGGAAGGTACTCTTGTCCGTATAACCGAAGAAATATCAATATAAAACCATTTGGAAAACAATAAGGCAGGAAGAAGCATAAAGAGTATCTGACCGGCCATAGTCATCAATCTGACCGCATTAACCGGTGCTTTATCCAGATCCATCCCGAAAATAAGCAGGGTAATGACACCGCCGACTACCTGGTACAGGATAAAGCCTCCTATTAATCCAATGAATGCGGCTGCAATTGGAGAGATCTGAGGCTGTATTCCTCCCGGGTTTTTCTCCGGTTCCTCTTTTTTATCAGGATCCTGATTCAGAGGATGCTGTGAATTAAAATCATCCATTTAGTGAAAATAATTAAATGAGCAGGTATTTCCTACTTGAAGGATTGCGCATTTAATGTGAATATTTTCCTTTCAGTTATGATGAATCTTAATGTTTTGAAGTGAGTTTTCCCTTTAATCCCTCATAAGCTGTCAACTCAGCATCAATAGAGCCTATTACTACTTTTGTTTTAACTTTAACAGGAATCTTTAAAGCATCATCACTGAGCCAGACAACAATACTACCCTCACTTTTAAAGAGTCCCCCTTCCTGTACAAGCGGTTCAACTACTATACAATCAAATGTTCCGGCCGAGACGTCAATTGTTTCCCTGCCGAGATAGCGGACATCAAGATCATAAACTTTATCTTTATAAAAATTCTTAAGATGTATACGGTCATTTTTTTTCAGGTTCGAATAATCGAACGTTCTGGCGAGGTAAAAAGCAGATACAATATCATTTACATATTTTGGTATTTCATACTCACCTTCGCTGGTTTTTGCCTTTCCTTTTCGCTGATCAAAAAATGCCGAGAAGTCTCTGCTGTAGCCGCCCTCCCTGATATGCTGTTCAAATCTCCATGGAAATAGTCCTTTAGCATCTATGTAGGTTTCATAACGGTCACGGACTTTATAAATCCAGTCGAAGCTCGGAACTGAATTTACTTCGAAAGTTACATGGTAGGCTTCTCTGCCTGAAATTCTTCTCATCTGGGGGATTTCCATAGTAGCTACTCCGGCAGTAACAAATCCATATTTCACATTGAATGTAAGTTTCTCACCAACCTGAAAAGCATTATTTTCTAAAGTTCTGAATTCGGGATCGGCAACAGTGCTGTCACTGAGGGTACCGGCATATGTAATAACAGGCAATAATAAAAATAACGGCAAATATTTTCTGAACATCTATTTTCTCCGTTCGTCTTGAATAAACTTATAAATTTTTTCTGTTTCATAAAAGATATCTGTCACTTCAATGCTATTCATACACTCCAGCCTGTCGCACTGTTCCCTTGAACAGTCCTTACATTCGATTTTAGGTGAAAAAATGACTTTTCTATCAGTATATGGTCCCCATCTTTCTGCCGAACATGCCGGTATCCTGGGGTAAAAACCGATTGTATATTTACCAAGAGCGGCTGCAATATGGATGGGTCCCGTAGAATTTGATATAAAAATTGAGGATTTATCAATTAAAGCTATCATTTCCGACAAATTCAGCTTTCCTGCAAGGTTCAGAATACCAGGTCTTATTTTCAGATTTTCACACAGATATTTCTCACGATCGCTTCCGGTTAATATTATATTCTCCGTCAGTCCGCCGGAAATTTTTTCTACCAGGGATCTGAATTTTGACTGCGGAAGGTCGATAGAACTTCCCCCGCTTCCGGGATGAATTATAATTATCGGTTCATCAGACTTTATTTCAGACCTGGTCAGGATCTCCGCTACTTTTTCTTCAGCCTGTTTATCTGGCCTCAGGTTAAAATTGACCTCACCGGGATGTACTTCTTCTTCGATTCCAAACTTACTCAGCAGGTTAATGTTATATTCAAGCTCATGTTTTTCAGCATACTTCCTGTGCTCATAAATTTTTTGATTAAAGAGTAAAGAGTACCACCGGTAGCCGGTACCGATACGGTATTTTATTTTGCTTAAAAAAATAATCAGCGCGGTAACCAGTGTGGGATAGACAATGACCGCAGAGTCAAAATTATATTTTTTAATCATTTTAACATTTTCTATAACCGGTATTTGCTTCTTCTCTTTCAATATCAAAACTTCATCGATGAAAGGATGATCATCAGCCAAAGCTTTAGTATATTCACGTAGGAGGAAGGTTATCCTGCATTCAGGATAACGTTTTTTGATTATGGATGCAAGAGGGAGCGAAAGAACAACATCGCCTATTCGATCTGTTCTTACAATTAACAAATTTTTTGGTGTAATCATTTTCTGGAAACGAACGGGTTATCTTTAATGTAAAACCGCCAGTTCAATTCGATTGATTTTTTTATTCCGATCCTGGTCGTCTGAACAATCTTCTGTTCCGGGATATTCGGCTGATTGAGAAGATACACTCTTCCTGTTGTTAAATCCTCTCCATAGTATTCTCCTGTAATACCGAAAGCCTGGCAAACTTTTCCCGGTCCGCTGGTCAAATTATGTTTTTCTTTTTCATTAACCAAATTTTTCCCGTAACGGTTGAATGCCATCTTCCCGATGCCTTCAAGAGGTTCAACGCCCCGTATTAATACTGCAGTCCCGTGACCTTCTTCGCCGGTGACTATATTACAGCAGAAATGCGCTCCGTAGGTAAAATACACGTAGAAATACCCTCCTTCTTCAAACATTATCTGATTTCTTTTTGTCTTACCTGTAAAAGTATGTGCAGCTTCATCTATCCTTCCGTCATAAGCTTCAACTTCAACTATTTTCCCGGCAAGGAGTTCAGGACCATCTGCTTTAACCAGAATTTTACCAAGAAGCTGCCTGGCGACAACCAGGAGATCTCTTTTATAGAATCTCCGGTTAAGTTTTTTCAGTTTTGCTAAATTCATAAGGGGTTATAGAGCGGGAAGGAAAAACTTATTCAAGTCTGGATTTCAGCTCTTTTATCTTTTCCAAATAATAATCACTTTTCTGGGGATTCTTCTTTAATAGTCTCTCAAAAATTGACAGTGCTTCACTGAATTCACCCTGGGTAATATATATATTTGCAAGAGTTTCAGAAACAATTGAATCGCTGCCCGGTGCCGGTGCTGAACCTAAGTTTTTCTGATCAGTCATTGAATCAAACGTTGAAAGTTCATTTTCCAGGCTTATTTTTTTATTCCCTTTTTCTTCATTATCACCTTCATCTATAAAAGCCGGTTTCCGTGATGTTTCAAACAGCACTCTTTGTTTTTTAAGATCTTCAACCTCGTGAAGGTAATATTCATATACTTTATGCGAATCAACAAGTTCGCTCCCCTTTTTAAATGAATCGAGGGCTTCCTTGTATTTCCCGAGCAGCATCAAGGCTTTCCCCAGCAGGATATGAGCTGCAGGGTATAGGGGGTAGATTCCTAACCCTTCATTCAGGATTTCAACTGCTCTATCCGCATTATTTTTTTCAATCTCCCCATATGCCACACGGACAAAAAGGGGAGACTGCTTGTTATACTCGTATATAAGGTTGACTTTATCCTGAAATGTCTGTGAAGTTGATTTACTCAATATATTATGCCTTTGCGAATGCATGTCTTATTGATGTAACCGAAACAAAAGAGAACCCTACAAAAAATAATATCTGGAAAGGAAGAGCTGCTATCTCGAGAAAATAGATTGAAGAAGCGATTCCAACCAGGCAGTAGATTGCCATTATTGCTTCCACGTAAACAGAGAATCCCAGCTTTCTGGATAAATATCTCTTGCCCATCCACGTATCGCGTTCTGAAACAACCTTGAATTTGGGAGTACGTATAAATTCACTTTTACGGTTCAGAAGTCCCTCAATAACAGCACGGGAATTATTAACTGCAAAGCCCATACTGCCTGCCATAAACAGGGGGAAAAGGACAATCTTTTTTCTCCAGTCTGTCCTTATATCTTTCTGCGAATAAAGATAAAAAAGAAATGAGCTCACAAAGGCAAGAACAAATAATGAAAGTATTGCAAAGTAAGCTTCGTGTGAACCGCTGTTCTTAATAAAGATCAAAGGAACATTGAGGATTGCCGCCAAAAGTATAAACGGGAAAACAAGATTATTTGTAAGATGAAAAGTTGACTGCAGTTTTACTCTTAATGGAATTTTTGATCTCCAGACAAGAGGCAGGATCTTCTTTGCGGTTTCAATAGCCCCTTTTGTCCATCTGAACTGCTGGGTTTTAAGAGCATTGATTTCAGAAGGAAGCTCTGCGGGAGACGTAAAGTCCGGAAGAAATACAAAACGCCAGCCGTTCAGCTGTGCACGGTAACTCAGATCAAGATCTTCCGTTAAAGTATCAGCATGCCAGTTTCCCGCATCCTCAATACATTTTCTTTTCCAGATCCCGCCCGTGCCGTTAAAGTTAATGAAGAATCCGGCTTTGTTTCTGACAGTCTGCTCAATTACAAAATGACCATCAAGTGCGAGAGCCTGGGCCTTTGTAAGTATTGAGTAGTCGCCGTTTATATGTTCCCAGCGGGTCTGAACCATCCCAACTTTATCATCTGAAAAGAAGGAAAGCGTTTTTGTCAGAAAATTAGTATGCGGGATAAAATCTGCATCAAAGATCGCAATATACTCACCCTTTGCGGTTTTCAATCCTTCCTTCAATGCCCCGGCCTTAAATCCTTCTCTTGTTCCCCTCCTGATATGAACTATATCGAATCCTTCTTTCTGTTTTTCGAGTACAATTTTCTCAGTGATCGATGTTGTCTCGTCGGTTGAATCATCAAGCACCTGGATTTCGAGTTTATCCTTGGGATACTCAATTTCACAGACTGCATTAATTAATCTTTCGACCACATAGAGTTCATTATAGAGAGGGAGCTGAATTGTAACTTTAGATGTTATATTACTGACTGTATTTTCTTTATGTTTAACATTCCGGTACTTATTATGGTAATACATCATAATAAAACCATGACAACCGAAAACGAATAGAATGAACAAGGAAACAAAGTAACCAATTAGAACTACATCGTCCATTTTTTAGCCTCTTATTAAAATTACCATCCTGACACTGTATCCAACAGGATATCTTCAGTTATTTTATCGACTGCTGTTTGTATTGCATCTCTTCTTTGACTAATAGTTCCGCCGGAAGGGTAGTCGCCATAATTTGAAAATTTTTTATCGAAAATAGTTTTGCGTTTTACAAGGTCTTTATAAGTTACCTGGATGTTGAGCGTGATCCTTCTGGCCTGCACATCTTCACCGGCAGATATGACTGCCGGAGCATCGCTTAAAGGTAAAATCACGCATTCAAGAAGGGCATCCGCGTTAACTTTTTCGGTTACTTGTAATGTATTATCGTTTATAAATTTCTGAACCAGCTGATCTGTCAAAAGTTCTTTCAATCCGGGTTCACCGGAACCGCTTCTATCTTCTGCAATCGGAATTGCAATAGTCTTCAGGTGCTGCGGTACTGAAGCTCCTGTAAAAGAATAAACACAGCACCCTGTAAAATTAATTACAGCGGTGATGATAAACAAGAAAAATATTTGGGCCGTTGCTCGCTTCAATTTGTACTATAAGTCATTATAAAGTTGTGATTTAAAGACCATACTGCCTTAATTTTCTATAAAGGGTTCTTTCGCTGACTTGCAGCAGCTTTGCAGCATCTTTCTTATTCCCCCGGGTTTTATCCATTGCGGTCCTTATTGCTTCTTTCTCAACATCACGCAGAGGAATGACTTCAGGTGAGTCGCTGTCAGGATAATAAACTTCATCCTGCCTCTGATGTACTAAATCTTTTAGTTCGACCAGGTCTTTTTTTATTTCAAACAAAGCACGGTAAAGAAGCTCCCTGTCAACTTCTTCAGGAGTTCTTTTGACAAATATCGGCAGATTCCTCGGAGGAGCATCTTCTTCAATGGGAGGGTGGATCAGGGATACAAAAGAAGCAGAATCGAGTACTCCATTGCGGTTTAAGGCAATAGCCGTTTCAATCGTATTTTTAAGTTCTCTGACGTTTCCCGGCCACGGGTAATTCTTAAGTAATTCCACTGCTTCATCTGTAATCGGGCGGGGTCTTATTTTGTTCTGCTCACTATAGCTTTGTACAAAATATTTTGCAAGTTCCTCAATATCGCTTTTTCTTTTTCTTAAAGGAGGAATATGTAATGTTACCGCCTTCAACCTGAAATAAAGGTCTTCCCTGAAATGCCTGGAATCAACTTCCCTCTGCAGGTCCTTATTCGTGGCAGCTATTATTCTGACATCTACTTTTGTTACCGTCTCTGCACCTATTTTCATAAACTCGTTGGTTTCTATAACGCGAAGCAGTTTCACCTGGGTGTGAAGCGGCATCTCGGCAATCTCATCTAGGAAAAGTGTACCGCCGTCGGCGATTTCAAAATAGCCTTTCCTGTTTTCAACTGCGCCGGTAAAAGATCCCCTTTTATGTCCGAATAATTCACTTTCAAGTATTCCTTCGGGAATTGCACCGCAATTTACGTTGACCATCTGCTTATCCGCCCTGCTGCTGTATCCATGAATTGCCCGGGCAAATATTTCTTTTCCCACCCCGCTTTCACCGTATATCAATACTGAAATATCGGATTTCGCGACCTGCATGGTAATGTCAACAAGATCATTTACCTCTTTGGTTTTAGTGATTATCCCAAATTTATTTTTGAACTCTTCGGTAGTCATTATATACTAAGGTACTTATAAATAGGCAATAAATATATTACTTTTTAACTCTTTATTAAAGAAGGTTTTAGCTTTTGTATTATTCAACACTCACAATAAGGCCGTCTTCAGCCATAATTATAGAATCGTTTTTTATTCCCTCCGGATTGATTCCCTCGATATATCCCTCATCCAGGTGAGTTAATATTACCTTTCCCGGCTTCTGCTTTGATGCGAGTTCCAGGATACTGTCATAACTGACATGGACTGCTTCGGTGATGAAAACATCCGCTTTTTGATCCTTAAAAAGATAAAGGTCATCCGGTGTTCCAAGATCTCCCGAATAATAAACTATTTTATCCATGAATTTGAATAGGAAGCTTGCCGAGGCATAACTTAAAGCCGGATCGTATATTTCATATTCCTTAAGATGGGAATTCTTTTTGGCAATACATTTTAATTCCCCGGAAATTTGAATTTCGTCGTCAAACTTAAATCCTCTAAAATGAATTGAAAATCCCATCCGTTGAGTAAAAATATAGGAGGCAGAAAGCAAATTCTGCAGAGCTGCTACCAGGGTATGATGAACAAATATTTCAAGAGGTTCTTTCCTGTTGTTCATTTTCATCTGAACAATCAAAGCTGCAAATCCGCCTGAATGGTCAGGATGGAGATGACTTATCAAAATGCCGCCGATGGAGTTAAAAGAAACATTCCGGTACAGCAGTGCACGTGAAATTGAATCACCTGCATCTACCAGCAGATTATATCCCCCGGCGGAAATCAATAATGACGAATGAAATCTATTCAGTGTGGTTTTTCCTGAACCTGTACCGATAAAAGTAATTTTCAATTTAAAGCTGGTTTATTGCGACAATATGACCTTTAAGGTCAAACTGCTTATTGACAATCTGGAGAAAATTTTCTGCTTCTCCCCTCTTTTCGAAATGACCCACATATACCACGCTGAAATCAGTACCGCCGACCGATTTGTTCTTGATAAAAGAATAAAATCCTGCATCTACAAAGGACTGCTTTAGTGCAACTGCATTTGAATCACTGCTGAAAGCACCTGCCTGAATTGTAAACTTATAATCTTTGTTATTATCGGATGTTAAATCAGGTGTTGATGAAGTCTGTTCATTTTCCGCAGGTATTTCCCTTTCAGCAATTTTTATATATGGAGAACCTGGATACTTCTTTTTAAGCTTGTCGAGAAAAGTAGATGCTGTATTATACAGTCCCAGAGAGTAATAGTAGGAATACAGTCTGTAAACGGATGCATCGGCATATTTACTTTTGGGGAAATCGGTTATTATCCTGTTGTAAATCGGGATCGCATCCTGACCATTTTCTGTTAATACACCTTCGAGAAATAAAACAGAAGGATCGTTTGGATAAGTCTTTTTTAATCCGGGTAATACCTGCAGGACTGAATCTTTAGCTCCTGATTCAATAAGTTTCAGGTAAGGCACGATATCCTGTTCCTGTGAAAATATAGGTGCGGCCGGCAGTGCGAGGAATACAAATAATAAAATTGTTCCGGCAGTGATTTTCCTCATTAGTGATCTCCAGTATAAATGACGCCCAATCAATAATTCTAACCGGTCATCCCGAGGTCTTCGTTTTCAGAACCGGATAGACCTGTAACCTCGCCGAAGAGTGTAGCGTGGGTTGCTCTCGTAATTTTGGCCTTAATATAAGTTCCCTCTTTGATCTTTTCATCGAACGGAACAATCAATACTTTATTCGAATCGGTTCTGCCCGCAAGGAACTGATCGGATTTCCTGCTGAATCCTTCAACCAGAACACTCTCTTCCCTCCCGATAAGTTCCTGGTTGATTTCAAAACTGATTTTCTGCTGAAGTTCTATAATTTCCTGCAGTCTTTTTGTCTTAATTTCTTCAGAGACATCATCATCCATCTTATAAGCTTTTGTTCCTTCACGTGCAGAATATTTAAACATATAAGCACCATCATATCTGACCTTTTTCATCACCTCGAGTGTCATCAAGTGATCTTCCCATGTCTCTGTAGGGAATCCGGCAATAATATCTGTCGAAAAGCTTACGCCTGGAATAATCACTTTTGCTTTTTCTATTAAACCAAGGTAATGTTCAATAGTATATGTTCTGTTCATCAATTCAAGTATCCTGTTTGAACCTGACTGAACAGGCAGGTGAATATAGCTGCATAGATTTGGATGATCGGCAATGGTATACAACAGCTTATCCGACAAATCCTGCGGGTGGGAAGTTGTAAAACGGATCCTCATATTGCTATCAACGGAAGCTGAGGCAGACAGAAGATCAGCAAAATCATTGGTTCCATCGAGGTATGAGTTTACGTTCTGACCAAGCAGCGTAACCTCCTTAAATCCTCTTTCAGATAATTTTTCTATTTCATTTATTACAGATGCAAGAGGCTTGCTTCGTTCCCTCCCCCGGGTAAAAGGAACAACGCAGAAAGTGCAGAACTTATCACATCCGCGCATAACAGAGATCCAGGCTTGCAGACCGTCCTCACGGTAAGGAACAATATCATCGTAAGTTTCAGTTTTAGATAACCTGACACCGATTCCTTTTTCACCATTGAAAGCCGTGTCAATTAAGGCCGGTAGTTTTCTGTATTCATCGGGACCAACAATAAGGTCAACTATTTTTTTATCGTCAATTAAATCCTGTCTTAATCTCTCTGCCATACATCCGAGAATACCGACGATTAATCCAGGCTTTGATTTTTTAACCGTCTTAAAATTGCCTAACCGTCCGTAAATTCTCTGTTCTGCATTCTCCCTGATGCTGCAGGTATTCATCAAAACAACATCTGCATCTTCGGCTGTTTTTGCCGCTTCATAACCTGAATTGCTTAAAATTCCCATAACAATTTCAGTATCTGCCAGGTTCATCTGACAGCCATAGGTTTCTATGTAGACTTTATTTTTTTTCATTTTTTCGCAAAAAAATCAGAAGGAAATATAAGCTTAAAGCGGCAGGAGTTCAATACAATCTGAATTCAAAAAGGACTGCCTAAACACTGGTAAGATAGTATAACACAAGGTTTAGCAGGATAAAACCCAGACCGGCAAAGATGGCAAGGATAATCCTTTTTTTCTTCTGCCTCGACTTAAATATCTCACCGCCTAAATTAACCTTGTGCCAGTCAGTTTTAACAAATCCCAGCATATATCTTTCAATTTTAATTGATCTAATTTATACAATTCCGGTATGTACAATCAAGCAGAAAAGAAATCTCAAAAAAATGTGAGGTAAACAGCCTTTATGAAAAATCCGCAAAAAAAAGGCTGCCTTTTTGAGACAGCCTCTAAGATAATATAAGCTATGATACTACTTTACGAGCATCATCTTTTTAACCTGGGAAATTCCATTTGCTTCCAGCTTGTAGAAGTACAATCCGCTGTTCAGATTAGTAGCATTAAAATTAACAGTGTGGCTTCCTGATTTCATGAATCCATTAACCAATGCAGCGACCTCCTGGCCGAGAACATTGTAAACTGTCAATCTTACATTTCCGTTTGATGGTACGGAAAAGTCGATTTTGGTTGAAGGATTAAATGGATTAGGATAATTCTGAGCCAGTTCAAATTTAACCGGGTTATTTACTTCAACTTCAACAACTTTAGAATATTCAGATGATCCGTCAAGATCAACCTGTTTCAGTCTGTATGAATAATTTCCTGATTCGAGATTGTTATCGACATATGAGTATTCATTCGACTGTGTTGATGTTCCGTTTCCATTTACGAAAGAAATGTTGGTCCATCCTGTACTTGAAGATTTTCTCTGTACCTGGAACCCGCGGTTATTGGTTTCTGTAGCGGTCTTCCAATTCAAAGTAACTGAATTATTATTTACAGAAGCTGTAAATGATGATAATTCAACAGGAACAGCATCGCTCCAGGTTGTTGCAACACGAATACCGTCAACTACTAAATCCTGATTAGCACTGTATTTTCTGAAAGAGACTGCTCCCGGGTTTATATCGGTTGCAGCTGCATTGCTGATAGGTCCGAGGGTAGGTGTAGCCGGTTCATTGGGCGGTGCAGCGCCGTCGAATACATATAAACTTACCTGATCATTATCAACATCAGGCAGGATTGTATATTTAAGAACAAGCAGATAAGTAGTTCCCAAAGAATAATTGTTTGCAGTTACAGCCGCAGCTTCAGTTGAAAACGACAATCCAAACTCAAGGTTTGGGTTTGTACCTTCCAGGTAGATCCTTCCTCTGTAGTCAAATCCATAAGGATTAGTAGCAAAGTGGATAAAGTATCCATTAGGATTATTGGTTACATTAACCATGAATGCCATATAAACGCTATCGCTGGTCTGCGAATCAAACATCCTATGATCATCTTCACTGTTACCTGACAGTAAAGCTGCATTTCCGATCCCTGAGGAAGGGTAACCGGGGAATGTAAGATTGCCATTATTCACGGTGATTGGGTTAGTACCGCCGGCACTATGAGCAACCCAGCCATGCGAGGTTATATTATCACCAGCAGGAAATTCGAAATTTTCATAAAATGGTAATGGTACTGATGTAGAAAAAGATCCCATCATAAGAGTTGGATGGAATGAGCAATGATATTCATAAACGCCTGCTACCGTAACTATGTATGAATAAGAATCACCAACGCCGCTAAAAGTATGATCCCAGCTTGCTGCTCCTGCCGGAACTGAAGTGGATGTGGTTGTATGAGTTCCTTCAACCAGGGTCCAGATAATTGTATCGCCGACAGAAATATCAAATGATACCGGGGTAAAATAAAAGTTTCCCACGCTGACACTATCAACCGCTGCAGAAGAAAGGCCTGCAAATAAAAGTGAAAATAAAACAGATAGTAAGTATTTTCTCATTATGACTCCTCTATAAATGAATAAACGAATATTGAATTCCCTGAAAAATCAGTGTATAGAAATTACTGCATATTTAAGTAGTCTGCAAGCTGTCTGTATAATTTTATAATTAATTAATATTGGGTAAAAGTGCTTTTTTTAATGGTTTTGTAACTGGTCATTTAATTCGGTAATTAATATTCTATATTACCGCCGGAAACAGGTTTTTATGAAGCGGGATACATAAGTTAATCTATCAAACCCTGATATTAAAGGAACCATTTGAGGGCAGATTCTGTTTTTAGAGTATGACTAAAAAAATTATAATTACCGGGGCTACCGGACTGATAGGTTCAAAGCTTACTGCAACGCTTGCTGAGAAATATTACGAGGTTATTGTTTTTACCCGCGACCCCCGTAAGGCTGAAACTCTCGTCCCCGGAGCAGCTGATTATGTTCAATGGGACTATAGTAACCCGGAAAAATGGAAGAATCATTTTGAAGATTCCTACGCTGTAATTCACCTTGCCGGCGCAAGTATTGCAGGAAAAAGATTCACAGAATCTTATAAGAAAAAAATACGGGACAGCAGAATAATAAGTACGAGCAATATTGTTAAAGCACTTACTGATACAAAGAACAAACCTGCAATATTACTCTGTGCCTCAGGAATTAATTATTATGGTGACAGCGGCGATAAAATTTTATTAGAAGATAGCTCAGCCGGTGAAGATTTTCTTGCTAAGGTTTGCAGTGAATGGGAGTATGAAGCTTCCCAGGCTGAAGATATTGGGATCCGCACAGTCAGTATCAGAACAAGTCCGGTACTGAGTACTAAAGAGGGAATGCTTAAGACACTTCTGCCCCTGTTCAAATTTTATCTCGGGGCTTCATTAGGCAGCGGCAATCAATGGTTTTCATGGATTCATATCGATGATATCGTTAAGACTTACCTTTATGCTCTGGATAATGACTCCGTTTCAGGACCGGTAAACGCATCCTCCCCAAATCCTGTACTTATGAAAGAGTTTGCAGAACAATTCGGCTCGGTACTCAAACGCCCGGTGTTCTTCAAAGTTCCCGTGTTCGCTCTGAAAGCTGCAGTTGGTGAAGCAGCCGATTTTATAACTGCCAGCCTCAGAGTCATCCCTGCCAAACTTCAGGATACGGGGTTTGTTTTCGACTTCCCGAAACTTCATGCAGCGCTTACAGATCTTCTCGACGGAAACAAATAATCCTGTACCTTGGCCGCTTCATTTTATTTATCATAACCTAATACAGATAAAAATCTTTTCAGATATAATTTCCTGATACTTAATAGAATTACCCCCTTCTTTTGAAGAAAAAAATTCCCCACTCTAAAAGTCTAAACTATGTTATTTCGGCATAACTACTATTTGAATACGTCCTGAATACGTCCTGAATGCGTCTTGAATACGTCCCAGCAACTCAAAACAGAAGAAGTAAAGCTGTTCCTGTACAGTTTGTCAACTCTATTTTCAAAAACATAAATTGATTTATAATTCTAGATTGATCCGGAAGGTATTGATCTTTTTTAATGAAATAAGGAGGTTTTTTGGACACCTCAAAAATATAATTTATATTTAGAAAAGGTTTTAGTTAAAATAAGATCAATGATCTTTTTACTTAAATTTACTTTTTAACTCTCTAGTAAAAATATTGTTATGATCATCAAACATACCGGGGAATTTGACCTTGCCTATCGATTTATTAATGAAACAAATCAGAATATATTTCTAACCGGAAAAGCGGGCACGGGCAAAACAACTTTCCTTAAATATCTTCGTGAGAATACACTTAAAAAAAGTGTAGTAGCAGCACCAACCGGTGTTGCAGCCATTAACGCCCGGGGCGTCACTCTGCATTCCTTATTTCAGCTTCCCCTGGGTATAATTATTCCTGAATCTGATCCAGCGCAATTTTTTGACGGCCGTGTAAGTAATCAATCATTTATTTCGGGGATCCATTATAATAGTGAAAAACTTGAGCTGCTGCGGAGTATAGAACTCCTGATAATCGATGAGGCAAGTATGGTTGCCTCCTATATGGTTGATGCCATTGACTCGGTTCTCAGGTATGTAAGAAGGCAGAAGCATAAGCCGTTCGGCGGAGTACAGGTTTTGTTTATCGGCGATTTATACCAGCTTCCGCCTGTAGTAAAAAATGAGGAATGGGAAATACTTAAGAGTTATTATTCTTCAATTTTTTTCTTCGACAGTTATGTTCTGCGCAATAATATTCCGATAATTATAGAGCTGACGGAGATATTCAGGCAGAGGGACGGAAGGTTTATCGAGATACTTAACGGGATCAGGAATAATAATCTGTCTGATGAAGGTTTCAGTATCCTGAACGGCAGGCTGAAGAATAATTTTGTTCCCCGCGATGAAGAGGAATATATAACACTTACCACTCATAACTTTCAATCAAATGAAATAAATCAAAAAAAACTCAACAGTCTTTCAGGACCTCTTTTCAACTTCAACGCCGAGATAAAGGATGTTTTCCCTGAGAATAACTTCCCTGCTGAAAAGGTGCTCAGGCTTAAAAAAGGCGCCCAGGTAATGTTCCTTAAAAACGATACTGAAGGGAAACAGTATTTTAACGGGAAGATAGGGACTATAACGAATATTGATGAGGAGACGGTCAAGGTCAGGTGTAAGGATGATTTTCAGGACATTACAGTACGAAAAACGGAGTGGCAGAATGTCCGCTATAAGCTGAACGCTGAGACAAATGAAATTTCGGATGAGGTACTGGGATCATTTTTTCAGTATCCTTTACGGCTTGCATGGGCTATCACAATCCATAAAAGCCAGGGCCTCACTTTTGACAGGCTGATCATCGATGCTGAAAGGGCTTTCGCTACAGGCCAGGTTTATGTAGCCCTGAGCCGCTGTACTTCTTTAGAGGGACTGATTCTGAAGACTCCTGTCCGCAGAAATTTCCTTGGCGCACATAAAGATTTCAAGGAATGGCACACCGAAAACAGGAATGAAGACCTTTCATCGATATTTATGGAATCACGGAAGGCATATATCCGGGAAGAGATATACAATATTTTTACCTGGAAGACCTGGTATTATCAGCTTAAAGACTTAAGTGAGCTGATTACAGAGAACCGTGATATAACCGGGGATCCGGCAGTAACATGGATTGAAGGATTAATGAATAAACAAAGGGAACTTTACGAAGTCTCTGAAAAATTCAAGCAGGTCCTGACTCATCTGTATACGAAGTCGGATATTGAAAGCAATGACACATTGCGCAAAAGACTCAGCGACGGTTCGAATTACTTCTACACTGAAATACTAAACTGGACGCAATCATTTTTAGACCATCCGTTAGTTATACGCCGAAAGCAGTTAGCTTCAAAGCTCGATAACCGGCTGCTGCAGCTAGCCCGGGGTATGGAGGAGATTTTATATAAAATAGAATTTTGCAAAAATGATTTCCTTCCCGATAAATATTTTTTACACAAAAAATCCTATGTACCAAAAACCAATGCTGTAAAAAGCACATATTCAAAAATCAGCAAATCGGGAAAGACGGTTTCCGAAACTGTTGCATTATTCCGGAAAACTAAAAGTATACCGCTGACGGCTGAAATCAGAAACCTCACCACTGGTACTATCGAAGGACATCTGGCGAAAGCTATACGACATTCTCAAATCGACATCGAAGAAATAATATCGATTGACGAAGTGAAAAAAATATCGAAGTACTTTGCTGAAAGCTGGGAGGATAACAGGCTGGCCCCAATAAAAGAGAAAATTCCATTCGAAGTATCATTCGGTGTTTTGAGAATGGTACTGGCCTGGCTTCATAAAGAAGAAAAGTAGACGTGTGCCCGAAAATACTGCTCAGCTAAACTCTGCAGGAAAATTTTATAAAATAAAATACTATTTTGAGATCCACGGAAAATAATTAATCGTCAAAAATCTTTTAAGGTGCTGTATGAAGATCTCAGGCCTGCTGTTTTTATTACTGCTTATTTTTTCTTTTTCATCCTTTGCGCAGCGGGAGCAGGAAATGGATGGATATAAACTTAAACAATACTTCTTCGTAATGCTTTCTGCAGGACCGCATCGCGATCAAATTGATTCTCTTAGTCTGCAGAAGATCCAGGAGGGACATATGGCAAACATCCGCAAGATGGCCGAAGCCGGCAAGCTCAGTATTGCCGGACCGTTTGGTGATGACGGAAACTGGAGAGGGATCTTCATTTTTGATGTTGATTCTGAAGAAGAAGTAAAAGATCTGCTGAAAAATGATCCTGCAATACAATCCGGTCGTTTATCATACGAAATCCACCCCTGGTGGACAGAAATAGGAAGCTGCCTCAAATAATTTTTTTTGCTTTAAATTAGATCAGCACGGAATCTTATTCCGTGCTGAAGTTATGGAAATAATCAGCTGCCTTCTCTGACTTCGATTATATCATCCGGTATCAGGCCATGAAGCTTCTTTGTGAACGCGTAATGCAGATTCTTTATCCGGTGCTTCCGACAGGCAGAATACTGTTCCATCCTTATCATTGTACCAGTACTTAAGGTATTTCACATTATATTTAGCCTGTTTTTCGAGATCTTTTTTATGAGCTGCAGCAACTGCTTCCGCAGTTAAACCATCTACACCTTTATGAACATCCATGAACAGTGCCATAATAATCCTCCTTCATCTAATAATTAAATTTGAATAAGTTAATTGATTCCTGATCAGCCGATTATTTCAGCTCAGGAGACATTTCACCTGCACGTTTCGGAGGCATAGGAACAATTTGTGAAACTTCCTGCTGGTATCTTCTGTAATCATCTCCATGGAACCTTACAAGATCGCGTTCTTCAAACTGAATCGCGACGAGAATATATCCTGTTGTGGCAAATGCAAACAGCAGATGCCCGACCGTCATATGAGGAGCAGCCCAGAATGCTATAATAAAACCAAGCATAAGCGGATGTCTCACAACCTTGTAGAATAAAGGTCTGACAAAATGAGGCTTCGGCAATTCCTGGTTTTTGAGGTTAAGATAAACCTGCTGGAGTCCGAAAAGGTTAAAATGATTTATAAGGAATGTACCGAACAGGACGATGAACCAGCCGATGAAATATAGGGTCATAAGCAATGAACCTATAATGGTTCCCTGAAAGTTCCATATACCGCTAGTCATCGGTCTCCAGTAGGCAAAAATAAGAATGAGTACAAGACTTGAAAACAGAACATAGGTACTGCGTTCGATGGGTTTGGGAACGAACTTCGTCCACCATTTCTTAAATCCCTGTCGTGCCATTACACTATGCTGCACAGCAAATAACGATAGAAGCAGGATATCCACAAGCCATGCTCCTCCTGATCCGCCCTGCATTCCGGCGTCTATCGTTTTAGGCACAAGCAGGTTCCCGACAAATCCTATAGCGTAAAGAAACGTGACAAAAAATATCGAATAACAAATAATCCCGTAAAGGAAAAAGAGTGATCGCTTCATACTAACCTCCAGTCTTATGTTTTAATAAATGATGCCTGTTTTTTTAAGTATTTAACAATTCGATTAAGGATGGTAATCTCCACCTTCTTATTTTATAACACGATTCCTGTTCGCTTCTACTGTATTCACTATTCACAGTTTTGTTCATCTTCAACTAAAATCTCAACCGGGAAGGGTGTAGTAATTATTTTATACACCAGGGAAGTTTTCTTTCCGAGCTCGCACAGGAACAGTTGATCTTCTACGGAAAGACCTTTCCCTTTTATCCGGAATTTCAATTTTATTTTCTCGATCAGGTTTCCATTATCCAGGCTGAGTCCGAACATATACCTCAGATCGAATCTGCCCTCAATTTCAGATTCAACGTCTGTCAGGCTGATTCCCCTCGCTGATGAGAGGCAGACTATGGAATTGGTCAAACATCCTGCAAGGGCGTTTAACAGGTATTCTACAGCAGTCGGACCAATATCTTCTCCTAGAAGAGCAGCCGGCTGATCAATTTCAAAGATGAACGGTGCTGCCCGCAGATCATCTTCCTTCTCCGCTCCGTAAAATCCCTTAATAACGGACCGGCTATTTCCACCATTCATCCAGGTATTACTAACCCGGAAGACAAAATTAGCCAGGGAAGGTTTCTGCTTTATTGCATCCATCATTTGAAACAAACGGGTATTATCGATTCCATTTAATCTTTCAGGCATTTTGTTTTTCCATTCTATGGGGATTAAAAGCTAAGACGCATATAAAGTGCCAACGATTATTATCGCCAAAACTCTTGCTAATACGAGAAAAGGAATGAAGTTCTCAAACGGGATTTCGTACGTTACGATTTCTCGTTATGCCGTTTATTAGTTTCGGTGAGCTGATAGAAAGAAGCTGCGGAATGTATTTAGGAATTAAGGCAGATAGTCAATGTGAATTGAAGACAATAGGGAGAGATTTATTTTTTTAATCCCATTACTTTTATTTTAGAGCTTAAGGTAGTCGGAGGGATCCCCAGGAGTTTCGCCGCGCCATCTCCGCCGGATATTTTCCAGTTAGTTGATTTCAGGGCACGGATTATATTTTCCTTTTCAATCTTTTGTAATTCCTCCTGGGATAATATCTTATCGGTCTTTATATCTTCTCCGGGGGAGATTATTCCGCTGTCGGATTCTTCCGGATAGAGAGTGCCAAGTTTTAATATTCCATCCTTTGAAGTAATAACCGATCTTTCGATTATATTCTGGAGTTCCCGGATATTTCCGGGCCAGGTGTAGGAGAGCAGACGTTCACCCGACTCCAATGATAACTTCGGAGGATCAACACCTAATTTCCTGGAAAACCTTGTGATGAATTCATTTGCCAGCCTGATGATATCATTTCCTCTATCCCTTAAAGGAGGAACATAAATAGGGTAAACATTGAGCCTGTAATATAAATCCTCCCGGAATTTACCCTGTTTGATCTCATCTCTTAAATTCCTGTTAGTCGCGGCAATTACCCTTACGTTCACCTTTTTCGTTTCAGAGCTGCCTACAGGTTCAAACTCCCCATCCTGCAGTACCCTCAGTAATTTAGACTGAAGATCGAGCTGCAGATCCCCTATCTCATCAAGAAAGATAGTGCCGCCGTCAGCCAGTTCAAATCTTCCTATCCGTCCTTTTAGTGGCGCCGGTAAAAGCTCCGCGTTACATGTCCGAAAAATTCGCTTTCAATCAGAGAAGATGGAATGGCCGCACAGTTTACTTTTATCAGAGGCTTATTCCTCCTGCTGCCTGCCTGGTGAATTGCCCTGGCAGCAAGCTCCTTTCCCGTACCGGTTTCACCCGAAATCAGCACCGTGCTGTTGGTTTTTGCAATGAGACTTATATCCTTAAGCAGGTTCATCACAGGACGGCTCTGACCGACTATCTCATCGAAGTCGTTAAGAAGTTTAAGTTCCTCTTTCAAATATTCAGTTTCAGCTTTTAACGAAAATATCTTTTTTTCAGCTTCAACCTTTTCATTTATATTACGCAGGATTACCGTATAGAATATTTCCTTACTGCTTTCATTCAGAGATACAGTAGCTTCTGCAGGAAATGTTACACCATTCTTACAGCTTATATTAAAATTGCCGGTTATCCAGATATATTTTTCCCCCTCTTCAAGGTTCTCAAGCTGCTTAAGCGAGTTTATAAATAAATCACGTCCATTTTCTGATAACAGCTCAAGAAAATTCCGGCCTATCACTTCCTCCGGCTTACAATTGATCAACCTGACAGCGGCGGGGTTCACCATTGTTATCTCAAGGTCACTGTTTATTTCGATAATTCCATCCATAGCGCTGTTTATAAGAGATCGAAGTTTGATTTCTTTTTCCTGTATAGCTTTCTCAGCTTTCAGGCGCTGAAGTTCAGCTGCAGCACGTCCGGCAAAAATGTGAAAGATAGCTTCGCTGCTGGGTAAAGAAGGCATCGGTTTATCGTCTATAACAGCAAGCAGCCCAAGAGTTTCACCATTAACATCGAGCAGTGGGGCACCCATATAGCTGACCACCTTAACACCAAAATCCGGGGTATCGGGAAATAAGCCTGAAACATTTTCCTTAATATGGACAAAGGTTTTCTGATCAATAACATTTTCGCAAGGCGTACCATCTATTTTATATTCGAAATCCCTTATCCAGTGATTCCTATAGCTGAATGCGTGCGCCCGAAGAAGGCGTAAATCTTCGAAATATTCCGTAACCCAGGCTCCCGAAGTATCGAGCACGCCGCAGAGGTTCTTCACAAGAGCATAAAAGAATTCGGAACCAGTCTGGCTGGAAGTACCTTCAAGGATAGCCCTGATCGCATAGTTTTCCTGGCTATTATCCGATAACATACTTTGACCGGTTGAAAAATTTATAATGTCACCATCAGCAGATTAATATAAATACGATTAGAACGTTTAGCAAGACTTTATTCAGACAAGAGAGGTATCTGTGAGTTTTGAAAACCTAATAATCGGTGACAATCATGGAAATGGCGGTCTTCGTGTTTCTGCAGAAACGCACCATGGTTGCAGGCGCATTGTGATCTGACTAATGTCCTGAAGTCGGGCTCATCGTCCCTTTTCCGGCCAAAATTTCCTGAATTCTCTTTTCGTTAACTATTGATTTTTCATTGAAAATATTTATCCCTCCGGTGGAGGTTAATATCCACAGGTTTCCGTCAGAATCTTCGCTAATGGAACTCACATAATTGCTTGCCAGCCCTGAATTACGGCAGTCGTATAAAGCCCGACCGTCTGGAGGAGTAAATTCAAATAATCCGAAACGGGTACCGAACCAATAATTGAATTTCGAATCTTTAAAGATATCTCTCACATAAGGACTAACAAAAATAATTTTATTCCTCTCCTGTAAGTTGAAATCAGGAAGAAAATATATCCTTTTATCAGTACTTATAACTAATGTATCATTAAAATTATGGAGCGAAACAATATTGGTATCCGGAAAACTCCCGGAAGTCATGAGGCTTATAAATTCATCCCCGTCATATTTATAAAGTCCATGCTTAAAAGTACCTATCCATAAATTATTATTATCGTCGCTTGTCAAAGACGATATTTCATTTGTAGGCATCCCGGAATTTAACTGATCAAATACCGTCCATTCCTTTTGATGATATTTTACTAAATATCCTTCGGCTTTTAACCAGAGTGTGCCTGAGTCATCAAGATATGTTTTAGTTACATAATATTCGGGTTTGAAGTAAGAATTGCTATCAATAAGATAATCCTTATAGTTTGCTCTGACCCAGGTAGAATCTTTAGTAAGGTTGAAAACATCCTGTTCTCTTTTAAGGAGTATGCTCTGAAGTGTATCATATTCCTTCCAATCGCTGCCATCAAATGAGGTCAACCCTTTTTGGTGACCAATCCAGATGGTTCCGGCTTTATCGCTGCAAAATGTATAAGCTCCCCTAAATTTACTGTTGTTTTTTCCATAATGGCGGATATTACTCTTCCCGAAAAGATAAAGATCCCCGCCTGATGTAAACCAGATATTCCGTTCGTGATCAGAGAATATTCTGGTATTCTGATCAATATTGATTGTGGTTTCGGAAGTAGCAATATATTCCCACCTGGATTTGTATTTGTACAGACCCCGATTTGTACAAGCCCAGATTGTTCCCGAACTATCAATTTTCAATTTATTAATTCGCGTTGATGACAGTTCACTGTTTTCACTATTATAAATCTCAAAGTTAATCCCGTTATACTTGACTACTATTCCGTGTGGGGACCCTAACCACAAATTGTTATTTGAATCTACAGCTATGCAAGTCATTGTGACCTGGCGGATCCCGGGGATGATCATATCCAGTTTATAAAATTTTCCGTTTAGCCAGGAAGCAACCCCTTCTTTCGAAAGGATCCATACTTTTTTGTCGCTGCCGACAGCAAGATCCCTGACATCAAAAAATGGATACGGCTTATGCATCTGACCTAAAAATTCGAATCTATAGTTATCAATTTTGGTTATCCCATCACTTTTACCGATCCATATGATCCCGTCTTTATCCTGTATCATATCCCGAATCATTACCCCTGCATTTAAATCATTATGAAAAGAAGCGTTGTAGTATCTATAAATGCCCAATTGTGTGCCGATCCAGATAATTCCTTCATCATCCTGCAAGAATGATAATACCTGTTCACTTGTGAGTGAAGAGTTAAATTCATCGAAAGTATTCCAGTTTTTTCCGTCATAATTAGCTACTCCATTATCATAAGTCCCTATCCATAATACTCCGGAGCGATCCATGAAGATACAGGAAATATTATTGGAAGGAATTCCGGAATTTGAACGATTAAATTGGATTTGTTCGTTAGTTTCAGAATCAATTCTTAATAATCCCCCGCTGGTAGCAACCCATATATTCTTTCCTTCAAATACAATATCATTTACCTGATTGCTATTGGTAAAGTTAAGCCATACATCCTGTGGGAATGTTGGTAAAGCTGCGGCAATAAAAAGGATTAATAAAGAAATACCAGTCTGTCGTGGCAGATTCTCAAAAAATTTACTCATTAACTATGCCCTCCGGATTATAAAGTATAATACCTTTACCTTCTGTTCCTATCCAGAGATTTCCGTATCTGTCTTTATTAACTGAATCAATATTATCCGGAATATATGAATTTGTGCTATTCCAGGACATGAATTTACTACCGTCATACCTAAGAAGTCCTGCCATCGTAGAACAAATATAAATCATGTCATTTGTACAAAAAATATCACCGAGACAGCTGAAAATAGTCTGCAGCGTGTTTCTGTCAGCGTACTTCCACTCCTTATCGTTATACGAGATAATATTGTCGGAGGTTGTAAACCATTTAATATTATTATTGTCAACCGAAATCCCATAAACTTCAGCTTTATTAAGTTTACCAAATTCAGGCGGGGGTTCGATAATAACAAAACGTGATCTGTCAAATTTCACTATTTTATCCCCGCGATTTTTCAAATCGAAATTAGATGAGACCAGCCAAAGATTATTATTTTGATCGATAGCAATTTTTTTTACGCCTCGTAGCGGAAGATCCGAATTCTGACTATCATAATTAACCCAATTTGTTCCATCAAAACTTGTAAGCCCTTTTTTTGTACCCAGCCAGAGCACATTATCTTCGCTGAATACCAGGTCTGATATACGATCGTCGGGCAGACCGCTGTTTGTTGTATCATAAACCTGCCAGGTATTATTTAGTTCACAATAGACAGCTAGCCCGCTGTTTGTAGCAATCCATTTGTTATTCTTTTGATCGACGGAGATGCATTTCACGTTATTCCCAGGAAGTTTGGAATTTTCTTTAGTGTATACATCCCATTTTTTATTATGAAATATTGCAAAACCTCGATCCGTTCCAACCCAGATATTGTTATTCAGGTCTATTTGAATCGAATAAATCAGATTTCCCGAGATGCTCGTATTACCTGTATGATAAATTTTCAGCTTATCATTATCTGAAAAGAAAAGTCCGTTCCAGCTTCCAATCCATATACGACCGTCATTGCTTGCTCGTATGCACTCAACAATTCCTGCCTTAAATCCGTCCCTATCATTATCCGGTACAGTCCAGGTTTTTCCGTCAAATCTAAGCAGACCGCCAAATGACCCGACAAGAACACCGCCTGATTTATCAGCATAAATGCAGGACAATTCAATCAGTCCGCACTTGAATAATGTATCGGGAATGGTAAAATTAGTCCACTCATTACTTTCATAATACGCTAGTATAGAATTTCCGGACAACGCCCAGAGCCGATCATTTTTATCGATGCTGATGGCCGTGATCGTATTCTTAAAATCTTCTCCGGAGGAACTGATTGTTGTCCAGGATTTTTCATTATATCTGCATAATCCCAGCATTGTAGAGAACCATTTATTTCCATACGAATCTATTTCAATATCGTAAATTGCGTCATAAAGCAGTCCTGAATTTGTCTGGTTAAATATTTGAAAAGAATTATCCAAAGTATTAAATCTTATCAGTCCCTGCCCCCAGGTTGCAATCCACAGATAATTATCTTCTATTTTCATATCTCTGATATCCATTCCATACATTCCAAAATACCCTGGAGGAAAAACCTTCCATTCACCCCCTATAATTTTAACCACACCTCCCTGGTAAGTACCGATCCATTTACAGTTCTTTTTGTCTACTTCTATGGCTAGTATCCAGTTATCCGGTAACGGCGAATTTATTCTGTTAAATTTGATACTTTCGCCCGTTACTTTATTTACCCGGAAGAACCCGACATCAGATCCGGCCCAGATCGTGTCCCCTTCAACGGCAAGCGAATATATTGTATTATCCTGTGAAGTCAGCCACTTCCAGTTTTTGTTTTCGGCAGGGAAGCTTAACTGACAATAATTCTTCACAGAACTGATGAGTAAAAATAAAAGGAATGCTGAAATGCGAAAAATTTTTAGTCCCATAAACCAATTCTCCCCATATTTCACTTATATATATTACAATATTTATTTCATATTCCAAAATACAAAGAAACAGAGGAGTTGAAATTAAGAGTAGAATTTCAGAGAGGCATAAAAAAACCCCGATCGGATGAACGGGGTTTTATAAATTA
>CAWHVB010000003.1:0-480831 GCA_963832715.1 uncultured Ignavibacteria bacterium
CTGCCCAAAAGGGCTAAGATCATTATCTGGAAGCTGGATGGTACGCGTATGAACGAATTAGAGGAAACAGACGGCAACGGTGGTGTTGATTATAATATGAAGGATGATTCAGGCAAAGATCTTGGGAACGGAATATATATTTACCGAGTTGTCCGTCTTGATGATTCAAACAATGAAGTTGAGGAAAAGATTGGTAAATTTGCCGTCATCAGATGAAATATACAATAGAAGAAATATCAACTCCTTCAAATTTACTATCGATGTTCCGGCTTGTGATGGCAATTCCGCTATGGTATTTATTTGATTACCTGGGCGATCCCGGAATGCGGTTAATAATTTTTTCTGTCTGTTGTGATTGCAGCGATTACAGACATCCTTGACGGATACCTTGCAAGGAAATTTAACCAGGTAACTGAATTCGGTAAAATAATCGATCCTCTGGCTGATAAAATCGCGATCGGTGCAATAATCATAAAATTATTTATAATCGGTGTAATTCCCCTTTATTATTTTTTCATGATTATCGTCAGGGATGTTCTGATATTCCTCGGTGGAATAATTCGTTGCCCGGAAAATTGGTAAGAGTTCTGCCTTCAAATGTGCTGGGAAAGATAACTGTAATCAATAATAGGCCTGGTTATTCTGCTCATCGTACTTGGCATTCCTAAAGATACTTTGATATATTTATCACTATACGGACTAAGCATAATTCTGATCTTTGTATCATTCATCGGCTATATTATACGTGCTATGGAATTCTTAAAGCGAAAGAAATATGAATCTGTTTGAAAATATAAATTTTTCCAAGCTCAAGGAAGGGCTTTCGAAAACACGGACTAAAATCGTAAATACCATAAACGAAACGATTACCGGGAAAGCCGTGCTGGATGATAAAACCCTCGATGAAATCGAAGAGATTCTTATTACATCAGATATCGGGTTTGAAACTTCCGCAAAGATAATTGAGAGTGCACGCGAGAGACTACACAGGGAAAAAGACCGGACTAAGATAAATATACTTGAGTCAGTAAAGAAAGAGCTTGTAGAAGTACTCAAAGCTGAGAACAAAAATGGTAAAGGCAGCAGTGAGATTCGAGAAATATAAACCATACGTCATTTTGATTGTAGGCGTAAACGGAGCAGGGAAGACAACCACCATTGGAAAACTGTCCCATAATTTTAAACAGGCAGGATTACGTGTAATTGTGGGAGCAGCCGATACTTTCAGGGCGGCTGCCAATGAACAGCTTGATATTTGGGCTGTCCGGGCCGGTGTTGAAATAGTACGCAAAGATAAGGGTGCTGATCCCTCATCTGTGGCATTTGAGACCATCCAGAGGGCCGTAAGAGAGAAATATGATGTGGTTTTGATAGATACTGCAGGCCGTTGCATAATAAAGCCCACCTTATGGAAGAATTGAATAAAATAAAGAGAGTTTCCGGGAAAGTTGTTGAATATGCTCCCAATGAAACTCTTCTTGTTGTAGATGGTACAACAGGACAGAATGCGGTGATTCAGGCGGAAGAATTTTCTAAAGGTCACTGATATTTCAGGACTTGTAATAACAAAGCTGGATGGAACGGCTAAAGGCGGAGTCGTTTTCCAGATATGCTCCAGGCAGAATATCCCTGTAAAATACATCGGCAGTTGGAGAAGCTATTGATGATCTTCAGAATTTTGATCCTGAACTGTTTGTATCTGCAATATTTGAGAATTAACTACCGGAATCAGGCACTATGTTTATGAAAAGACCCCGAAATAGAGTATTTGATTATACTCCCAGGTTCTATGATCCGGATACTGATCCTGTAGAAAGGAAAAAAAGACAGCTTGGATTCAGAACTCAGAGGAAACATATCTCCAGAAGAAAAAGTCCCGTTCTTTGGATTTTACTGATCATTCGCAATTACTTTTTATTCTTATAAAGCTTAAGAAATTATTCATAGATATCAGTCAGGAAGGGAATAATTGTTATGAAAAGTACTAATGATGATACAATTCTAATCAGAAAATAGAAGTTTACATAATATATATTATCGGGTTACCAGCTTAATGAGGGTTATTGAGGTTAATGAGGCTTATTGATGATTAAAGATATTTTTAAGTTTTTCTTCCTTACCAAATACGATCAGACGATCATAGGTTTTTAATTTATAATTGGGATCAGGTGATACGATTTCAGACTCATTTTGAGAATCAAAAATATCCTTCGAATGTTTTATCATAAGAACTTCTATCCCGTACGTAGTTCTTATTTTAAGGTCTATTAAACTCTTTCCCACAAAAGAGTCAGGTAAATTAACTTCCATTATAGAAAAATCAGCTGCAACTTTAATTGGTCTTATTCTGTCAATAGTTTTTAATTCTTTAGCTAACCCGAAAGCCATATCTTCCCTTAATGATTCACGATTATATACCGAAATTACTTTCTGCCGGGTAATTGCTCCAAGTACTTTGGAAGGATTATTTGAATCAACTACCGGCAATTGATCTACATTTAACTTTCCAAACAAATTTAATATATAATCCAGATCGTCACTGGTATGAACAACAGTAATCTCGGGATTCGCCACATCCCGTGCTACAAGCACATTTTTAACAATTTCGTATTCGGTGATAATCGGTCTCATCTCATTTTCTGTAATGATACCGCATAGTTCACCCTTTGAGTTAATTGTATAAAATGAACTGTTTGGACTTTCGACCAGCTGAACTATTAATTCCGGTAAAGGGGTGTTTTCATTTACCAGGTCAATTCTCTGAAGATCAACATCATTAACAGTAATTGATCTTAACAGGTTTGCCATCCGTCCTTCAGAGATCCTGAATCCTTCAGCTTCCAGATGTTGTGCCTGAACCGAACCTTTCAATGCAATTTGAACAAACATAGAGCTGATGATTACCGCAAGCATAAGTGGAAGTATGAAAGTATAATCCTGCGTCATTTCAAACATGATCAGAATTGCAGAAATAGGAATGGTATTGGCACCTCCAAGTACCGCACCCATGCCGACCAGAACGAATTTGCTTGTATCTAAGTCTAATCCCCATAAGGAATTGAGTAAAAAAGCAAAAAGATAACCAAAACATGCTCCCATAAATAATGACGGAGCAAACAGTCCCCCAAATCCGCCGGAATTCAAAATTAATGGAACCAGGAAAAATTTTAATAAAAATATTACAAATACTATCTGCCAGGCTAAAGAATTTTTTAGCAATTCATTTATAGCTTCATAGCCGATCCCGAAAATTTCTTTGAAGAAATATCCGCTGATTCCAACCAGTAAACCCACTGCAACCATTCCTAACCATTGCGGAATTTTCCTGCTATAGATCCTGTCTCTGAACAGTATATAAAGCCAGTTCGAATACCGGATGAACAGAAATGAAATAATTCCGGCAAATAATCCCAGAACAGCGTATAAATAAAGATAGGAATAATTCACCGACTGGATATGAAAATGAAAGACAGATACATTTCCAAGGAATATCCTTGATACCGCGCTGGCAGAAACAGTAGCCAGAATGAGTGAGGCAAAAGTTGGAGCGTGATAATCATTTAAGAGGACGAGCTCAAATGCAAAGAAGATTCCCCCAAGAGGTGCATTAAAAATTGCAGCTATCGCCGCACCTGAACCGGCCGCTGTGAATATTCGTATTCGTTCTTCCGATATTCTTAAAAGACTGCTTAGCTTACTGGCGATTCCTCCGCCTAACTGTGCGGCAGGACCTTCAGGACCAACAGTGCCTCCTGTTCCCATACAAATTATTGGAGCAATAAAATGAAACAGAGTTGTCCGGAAAGGAGATAAATCCCCCTCTAAGCGCGACTGCTTTTATTACATCCGGAATGCCTTTGTGCTTTGCGATATCAGGTGCAGCCAGAATCATGACTGCCTGTATAAGCATGCCGGCTGCAGGAATAAGAATTACGGCAGCTGTACCTAAAATGAATGGATCTGAACCGGGACGATCGAAGAATAGCCGGTTCAGCCACTCGATTGAATTGTGAAAAAGTATGGCAGCTAAACCAACTATAATTCCGATTATAACTGAAATGAAACTGAATGTAGTATATTCTCCACCAAAAATTTTAGAAAATTTTTTCTGGAAATTTCTTTTTAATTGTTGAGACTTTACTATTAACCTTAAGATAATCGTCTTATTTTTTTTTAGCATTTTTAAGACTACAATAAATCATTTATAGGCAAAAAATCCTTCGCCTGATTTTCTTCCTAATTTCCTGGCTGCAACCATTTTTTTCAGCAGCGGACAGGGTCTATATTTCGGATCATTAAAGCCGTTATAAAGAACTTCCATTATTGCCAGGCAGACATCCAGACCAATAAAATCTGCCAGGGTTAACGGACCCATAGGATGATTCATTCCGAGTTTCATAACCGTATCAATATCCTTTGCAGATGCAACCCCTTCCATTAAGGAAAATATTGCTTCGTTTATCATAGGCATCAATATACGGTTTGATATAAATCCGGGATAATCAAATACTTCAACAGGCACTTTATCCAAACTTTCTGAAAGAGACTTAATAGTCTGGAATGTTTCATCGCTTGTTGAGTACCCCCTGATTATTTCAACGAATTTCATCATAGGAACGGGATTCATAAAATGCATCCCGATGAATTTATCCGGTCTTGTTGCTGATGAAAGCTCAGTTATCGAAATTGAAGATGTATTTGAAGCAAATATAGAATCTTTTTTAATTATAGACTCTAACTTATTGAAAACACTTAGCTTAGCTTCTTTATTCTCATATATAGCTTCTATAACTAAATCACAATCCTTAGGTGTGTTTTCAACACCGACAACCTTATTTATTTTAGAGAGTGCTGCGGTTTTCTGCTGTTCGGATATTACCTCTTTCTTTACCTGCCTATCCATATTTTTGCCGATGGTATAAAGAGCTTTCTCCGTAAGCTCACCAGTCATTTCAACCAGGCTGACGTCAAATCCTTTTAGAGCAAAGACGTGTGTAATTCCATTTCCCATCGTCCCGCCGCCGATTACGGCTACTTTTTTAATTTCCATTTTTACCTTCCGTTTTTAAAATTTTTAACTATTAAAGCGGAGGCTTCTCCCCCTCCGATACAGAGTGAAGCTAATCCATATTCTGAATTACGCCTCTTCATTTCATGTATTAGCGTTACTAAAATCCGTGCACCACTTGCACCGATAGGATGTCCTATTGCAATTGCACCGCCATTCACATTTATCTTTGAATTATCGAGTTCAAGTATTTTATTTACTGCCAGCGATACTACAGCAAATGCTTCATTGATTTCATAAAGATCGATATCATCCTTTGTAAGTCCCGCTTTTTTCAATACCTTAGCGATAGCGTCAGCGGGTGCGGTTGTAAATTCAATCGGAGCTTTAGCTGCGGAGCTCTGAGCGATGATTTCGACCAGCGGAACTAATCCCAGTTCCTGCGCTTTCTCCTCACTCATAATCAGCAGTGCCGCTGCTCCGTCATTTATGCTGGAAGCGTTTGCTGCTGTGACAACTCCATTCTTATCGAATACAGGCTTAAGTGTAGCTATTTTATCGAAAATTACACGTCCAGGTTCTTCATCCTCTTCAACAAATGACTCGCCTTTTTTTGTCTTAACACCTACTTTTACAATCTCATCCTTAAACTTGCCTGCTTTTTGAGCATCGAGGGCTTTGCGGTAGGAATTAGTTGCAAATTCATCCAGTTCTTCCCGCTTAAAAGAAAAATCCCTGGCGCAGGACTCAGCACAATTACCCATATGGATATCATTATAAACATCCCATAACCCGTCCTTTACCATTGAATCGACTATTTCCCCGTTGCCCAGTCTGTAACCGGAACGGGCTTTAGGAAGCACATATGGAGCATTCGTCATACTTTCCTGTCCCCCGGCTATGATGACATCTGCATCCCCAAGAGCGATAGCCTGCTGGGCAAGCATCACTGCTTTAAGACCGCTTCCGCACATTTTGTTAATGGTAAGACATTCGGTTTTTTCGGGTAACCCGGCAAATAATGCTGCCTGCCTTCCGGGAGCCTGTCCCTGACCTCCGGTCAGCACATTACCCATTATTACTTCGTCGATAGCATTTACATCAATTTTTGTATCTTCAATAATACCCTTGATAGCGATACTCCCCAGCTGGGCAGCACTGAAAGACGATAGAGAACCGCTGAAGGAACCTACAGGAGTTCTTTTGGCTGCGGTTATGACTACTTTTCGCATATTCTCCTCTTGATTTTTATTTCATTAAAAGAAGAATAAAAATAATCAAAAATCGTTAATTAATCAGGTATAATAGAAACGGTATTAATAATTACTAATTCTGATTCAAATGGTAAAATGATGTCAGTATGAATAATTTGAGATGCGGGTGCAAACTGAATTGTTGTATATTAAGATCATCGGACACCACCACAATAACCCACTTATTTTTGCTCCATCCGGTATAGAATAATTCAACACCTTTGACAAAATGGCAGACACAGTATTTGAGTTGGGGAAATGACGGAGAAGGGACGGAGAAGGGACGGAGAAGGACTCAAAATGAGACAGTCCAAAACTGCGAAAAAACGCCATTTTCGGCTGTTGAAAAAATTTACATTTGTCAAAATTGTCAAACCCGGTGAGAGCATTTAATCAAAGCTCTTAAACGTCCGATACCAGGAGAAAATGGGTACTAAATTCTGATTGACCGTGACTATCAGCCAGTGAGGGTAGAAAGTTCAGTTATTATGTTTAGGGAAAGAGTACTTAGATTTATATTATTTTTAATCAGCGAGGCAAACTTATCGAGCTTATAGACCATTTCGTTCAGCTTTACATCAGAAAACCTCAGGTTAAATTTCCGAAGTGTTTCAACATAATCCTCAAAAAAATAATCACCTAATCCTGATCTGTATTTCTGAAGATCATTCAGCCAGGAAATAATCATTAGGATCAGAATCCTATAAGAATCACTCCCCTGCTCTGTAGTGACTGAATTGAATTCCTCAAGTGCTGAATGATATCTTCTCCCGAATGAGTAGCGCAGTATAAGAATTGTTTTTTCCTTCAGCATTGCCATATCCATCTGAAGAAGATTCATTGCATTTGTTATTGAACCATTTGAAAAAGGTGCAGCGGACTTTGCAAGCTCTTTGTCAATCTCAAAATTTGATATCAGTATATTTTCAATTTCTTCAGTTTTCAGCGGCTGGAAATTTATTATCCAGCAGCGGGATCTGATAGTCTCTCTCAGTTGTTCAGGAAACGGGGTTGTAAGAATAAAGATTATTCCTTCCGGCGGTTCTTCCAGATTCTTAAGCAGAGCATTTTGTGCTTCTTCATTCATCAAGTGCGCCTCAGATATCAGCACGAACCGGAATTTTACATCACTGTAATCCATGGAAAGGAATTTTTTGATATCGCGAATACTGCTGATCTTAATCTGGTTAGCTTTTGGAATTTTGATCCGGTGATAGGGATTCCTGATTTTTTCTTTCAGTCCTTCCTTAACCAGCTCATTGTCTTCCTGACTGAGCTTTTCCATCGGACCGCTTGATTCAGTTTCATTCTTTCCGCGGGGAAGTGGAAATATATATTTAATATAAGGTTCATTAAGATTTTGAATCAACTGGTTGATGTGCTGTGCTGGTCCCGGATTCGAGTGGTGTATGTTTAGTGCCTGGGCAAACCTTATTGCAGTAAACTCCTTCCCTACCCCATCGTTCCCCTTAAAAAGGAAAGCATGCGGAATCTTTCCTGAATCAATTAATAAATCCAAAAGTTTTTTAACAGAATCCTGTCCGTAAATTCCCTGCCAGGCACGTTCATTCATTTGCATAATAAAAAAGCGCTGTAACGCGCTTAGTAATCGTCTTCGTTATAAAAGAAATCCTCATCGGAAGGATAATCAGGCCAAATATCTTCTATGGTTTCATAAGGTTCATCTGATTCTTCAAGTTCCTCAAGGTTCTCAATTACTTCATACGGGGCTCCGATTCGTTCAGCGTATTCTATCAATTCATCTTTTGTAGCAGGCCAGGGGGCATCGTCAAGATACGCTGCCAGCTCTACCGTCCATATCATATATTAGATCTCCGCTAATTTAGTCTTTGCTTGCAACTGCAAAGAAATTTATATCATCAAAGAAAAAATCTTCTGGATTTAATTTCACACCGTTATGCTCGACCTCGTAATGGAGATGTGGTCCTGTAGAGAGACCCGAAGTACCCGATTTAGCAATTTCTGATCCTCTTTGAACCTTCTGTCCTTCTTTTACTTCGATCTGGGACAGATGGCCATATATGGTTTTATAACCAAAACCATGATTAATTTCTACACAGAGCCCATAACCACCTTTTCTGCCGACAAACTCTATTCTGCCATCTCCTGAGGCATGGATAGGCGTACCGATATCGGTAACGATATCTATACCCTCGTGCATTCTCCTGATATTCAGGATTGGGTGCATCCTCATCCCGAATTCTGTACCAATCTCCCCGGTACACGGTTTAATAGCGGGTAAACATTCGAACAATTTTTCATTTTGTTTGAGTCTGACCGATATTTCCTTGTACTGAGCTTTTTCGAACCTAACTTTCCTGTTTACTTCATCGACATATGCCAGAGCCTGTTTCAGATCATCTGCAATTCCATCGCCTATAAAATCGACATCATTATCAAAGTAACCACCGCCCACACCCAGCTTTTTTTCATCATTTGATATGGCGGGAAGGTTTGCCGCCAACCGGAGCGTATTATTCTCATTGGTTAAACTATCAAGCTCGGAATCGAGTATTTTGTATAAATCCGCAGTTTCCTCAAGTTTTTTCTGGAGAAACGAATTTTCCTGCTTTAATGTAGATAAACTCTTTCCTGAACCGGTTACAGATGAAATAAAATTAAGGGTACCGTAGACTGTTGCAGTCAGGATAAGGATTGCGGCAGAAAAGTAAATTATTAGCTTTTTCTTAAAATTTTTAACTTCAACAAATTGAAGTTTTGAACTCGAGAAGTAGTATAGTTTCTTCATAATAGGTTGCGGAATCTAAAAAAATAAGCCATCTTTGTCAAGGGTTTTAGACAGGTTAATTATTCGAAATCGTGCTCAAAATAGTCTATTCCACGATGATCTTCATCAATCTCACCATTAAGGATTTTATTTAGTCTTTTCTGGAATACTTTGGCTGCATCATGCCCATAATGTTTAAGCAAATAATGCAGAGCAATCACTTCCGAAATTACGGTAATATTTTTACCGGGGATGATAGGCAGTTTGACGTACGGAATGTCACTATTGAGAATCTGGACAAAACTTTCGTCAAGTCCTGTTCTTGTGTATTCCGCTTTTTCATCCCAGATTTCCAGTTCTACAATTACTTCCAGCCTTTTTTGGTAGCGAATTGCCCGAATTCCAAACATTCTTTCTATATCCAGAATTCCTAAACCCCGGATTTCCATAAAATGTTTAGAAATATTCGTGCCAGCACCCATCAGGATGCCTTCACCCTTTTTTGTGAGAATTATTACGTCGTCCCCTACCAGGCGGTGACCTCTTTCGATAAGATCAAGGGCAACTTCACTTTTACCTATGCCTGATTTGCCGACAAATAAAATTCCAACTCCATATACGTCCACAAATGAGCCATGCATCGATACCCTGTGACTAAATTGGTCGTCAAGAAAATCACTGACAAGGTAGATTAATTTAGTAGTGGGCTGGATAGAGCCGAAAACCGGGATGTGATGCCTGTTAGCAATTTCCAGCAGCAATGGTGAGGGGTGATTATTATCTGTGAGGATAATGCAGGGAATATCAAAATTAAAAATTCTTTCAAGGGCCTCGGATTTCTTTTTATCCGTTAATTGTGCAAGATATTGAATTTCGGTATTACCAAAAACCTGCACTCTTGAGTAAGAAAAAAGATCGACAAATCCAGCTAAAGCAAGTCCGGGCCTGTGCAGATTCTGATCATACACTTTTCTGCTGAACCCGGACTTATCTGAAAACAACTTAAGTTTAAAGAGTTCCTTACAATTCTTATATAGAAATTCAACCGTGATGAACTCTTTTCTCGAAATTGATTTCTGATCAATTTTTATCATTTCACTCTGTCTATTTTCCTGGTTTTAATTTTTTTCAGCTGCCTGGTAATTTTTTCAGAAGCAGCGCTAACTGATTTTTTAAAGTCATCACTGTTTTCTTTTGCAGTTACTATATGTCCTGGAATTAATAAATTTATTTCTGCCGTTTTAATACTATCTTTATTGTTCAAATAGCTTAGAATAACTTCTGCATTCAGTATATCCTCGCTATATTTATTCAAAGAGGAAAGTTCGTCTCTAATAAACTCCTTTAATGTATCGTGAGCTTTAAACCTGCGGGCTGTAATAGAGATGTTCATTTCTTCCTCCAAATTTGTTTAAGATTTAGGGTGTGACTTTTTATATGTACTTTTCAATCGTTCAATACTGACGTGCGTATAGATTTGAGTAGTAGATAAATTCTCGTGCCCCAGTATTTCCTTCACAGCTTGAAGATCTGCGCCGTTATCGAGCATATGGGTGGCTGCACTGTGCCTGAGAATATGCGGACTTTTCTTTTTTACGTCAGAAACGATTGCCAGATACCTGTGAATTTTACCGTATACAAAACGGGGATAGATCCTTATCCCTGTTCCTGTTATTATCAACGGCTCCTTTCCGGTTATATCTCCTCTTACTGTGAGATAATCTTTTATTAATTGTACAGATTTGTTACCGATGGGAACAATCCTGCTTTTATTTCCTTTTCCAAAAACTTTTAATGTTTTGTTTGAAAGATCAACGTCTTCCCTGTTCAATCCGCATAATTCAGAAACCCTTATCGCACATCCGTATAAAAGTTCAAAAATAATTTTCACCTGCGCCGGATTTTTATCATACTTTTCAGCTTCATCGTAAGTTGAAAGAATCACTTCCGATGAGATGATTTCAGGCAGATCTCTACTGATTTTGGGATTATGAATATTTGCGGCAGTATTATTCTTAATAATATCATGCTGAAAAGAATATTTAAAGAGCGACCGGATAGCAGCGAGTTTCCTTGAGATAGATTTTTTATTCAGATTTTTTCCGCTTAATACGGCAAGATAGGACTTTATAAACTTTTCTGAAACAGTTTCCAGACCGCTGCGGTTATTGGCTATACAATATGAAATGAAATCTTCCAGATCAGTCCTGTAAGATTTAATTGTGTTATGCGAGTAGCGTTTAATATTTTGAAGATCGCTAAGAAATTTTTCTGAAACCTTGCGAACTTCCATTTAATCCTTTTCAATTTCTTCAGGAATTACCTCTTCCCCGCACTGTGGACATTTGAGATAATTACCTTTTTTAACGGAATATCTTTTTTCCATGTAAGCGGAATCTTTATTGGGACATTCTTCAGGAATAGGCTTATACCAGCTGACAAAATCGCAATCGGGATATCTCGAGCATCCGTAGAATAATTTACCACGTCTCGATTTCCTTTCAACTATTTCTCCTTCTTTGCATTTAGGACAGCTGACTCCGAGAGTGATATTCTTAACGAAATCACAATCAGGATATCTTTCGCATCCGATAAACCTGCCGAATTTACCTTCGCGGTATAATGTTCTGGCTCCGCACTTCTCACATTTTTCACCGGTATATTCCGGTTCCTGGTTTTGGGCAGCCATTTCTTTCAGTGATTTTATATTCTTACACTCCGGATAATTGCTGCACGCCAGAAATTTACCAAATCTTCCAACCTTTATCACCATCTCATGGCCGCATTGGTCGCAAATTATTTTTTCAACTTTATCTTCAACTGATTTCAATGCTTTGGAAAACGGCATATAAAAATCATTCAATACCTTAACATATTGATTATCACCCTGGGCTATCTGGTCAAGCTCCCTTTCCATCTCTGCGGTGAAATCCTCATTTATAATATTAGGAAAATTCTTTACGAGTATATCACTTACCGTTTTTCCTAATATTGTAGGGATCAGTTTCCTTTCTTTCTGATCAACATACTTTCTGTCCTGTATCGTACTGACAATCAGGGAATAAGTACTCGGTCTTCCGATGCCTTTACTCTCAAGTTCTTTGATCAGCGAGCTTTCAGTAAATCGTGCCGGGGGACGGGTGAAATGCTGTGTTTTATAGAGTTCATCAAGTCCCAGATCCTCACCTTTTTCAAGACCCAGCGGAATCTTTTCATTCCGGTATTCTTCTTTCTCTTCAGATCCGTCTTTCTTCTCGATTATTTCTTCATAAACTTTCTGGTACCCGCTGAATTTTACTGCATTGCCGAAAGCTTTGAACAAAAATTCATCAGCTGTAATTTCGATAACTGTAGTTTCGAAAATGGCAGGTTTCATTTGTGAAGCAATAAACCGGTTCCATATTAGTTCATAAACCTGATAGGATTTCTTATCGAGACTTCCTTTCACTTTCTCCGGCGGAAATTCCAGGGTGGTTGGCCTTATGGCTTCATGCGCATCCTGGACGTTTTCTTTTTTATTCCCGTAAACGTTAGTTGTTTCAGGAATATATTCAGCACCGTAATTTTCTTTAATGAAATCCCTTACTGCCGGGATGACCTCATTGCTGATCCTTGTTGAATCAGTTCGCATATACGTAATCAAACCCTGTGTGCCTGCTTTCCCTAAATCCACACCTTCATACAACCGTTGTGCAATCATCATAGTCTGTTTGGGACGCATTCTCAGACGCCTGGAGGCTTCCTGCTGCAATGTGCTTGTAATGAACGGCGCAGGAGCATTGCGTTTAGTATTCCGCCTGGTAATATTTGTTATCTTAAAATTATTTTTACTTTTGATTTTGTCAAAATAATCAAGGGTCGTTTTTTCATCACCTAAAGGAATATACTGCTTTAAGAATTCTTCCTGCTCTTTATCAGTCATTTCGGGTTTGGGAGGAATTTTTATATCCTTATTTTCAATACTGAATAGTTTGGCTTTGAATGTTTCATTCTTATCAGTCCGGAAAATTGCCCAAATCGACCAGTATTCAGTGACAATAAATTTATCTATCTCCGCCTCCCTGTCGCAGATAATCTTTAATGCAACAGACTGCACCCTGCCGGCAGATAACGATCCGCTTCCCGACATTTCAATAATAGCTTTCCAGAGAAAGGGGCTTATCTGGTACCCTATAATCCTGTCCATCACTCTTCTTGCTCTTTGTGAACTTACCAGGTTATAGTCGATTGCGCGAGGGGTTTTCATGGCCTTCTGCACCCCTGTTTTGGTAATCTCATTAAAAAGGACACGAAAGACTTTTGAGTCGCCTTTACCGTTAAGGATATCTGCAATATCCTGAGCAATAGCTTCGCCTTCACGATCAGGGTCAGTAGCTATGTATATATTCTGACTTTTTGAAGCCAGCGATTTAATTTTCTTTACAGTATCACCTTTTCCCCTTATTGTTACAAACTGAGGTTTGTAATCATTTTCTATTTCAACACCAAGTTTGGTCTTAGGGAGATTACGAAGATGTCCTACTGTTGCCTCAACGTGAAAGTCTTTGCCTAAATATTTATTAATAGTTTTTGCCTTGGCGGGTGACTCAACCAGCACTAAATTCTTACTCATAACTTACCAGTTTTTCCTCAATTGATTGTATCGGACGAATATAACAATAATCTGCTTCCCGGAAGTGTAAGAGTATTTACTTCAAGAAACAAAGATATAATAATTACATTTATCGATTCAGTATTTATTAATTCACGGGGAAATAACTTAAGCTCTTCAATGATTATTTCCAAATCATAATTAGTCAGCAGCCCGATATTATTAAGATGGAGGAGATAATTAAAATTCTCTGTATCAATTAAATTTTTCTCTTCTTCGGCAAATATCCTCTTGCCTTTGGTAATTAATTCTTCGTGTTCAGCAACTTCACCAAGATCCCTGATTGTTTTTTCATAAATCCAGCTGAATGCTGTGGCGAGTATATTTTTATTATATCTTTTCTGAATTGAAATATCATCCATTGCCTTATCTAAAGAACTTGTCTTATCAAGGTTTTCAAAAATATCTGTTAACAAATTTACTATTTCAGTTACCATAAAAAAGCCTGTTTATCTTGTTAGAAACATATACCTATTTATGAGAGCATTTTCCATTTTCTTCATCACAGTTCGTTTTTTTTGGCTTTTATCATCATAGCCAAGGAGATGAAGAACACCATGTATTACTAATCTCATCAATTCTTGTTCCAAAGAAACATGGTATTTTTTTGCATTTCTACAGGCATCCTGTAAAGATATGTATAATTCTGCATCAAATAACAGCTTTTTTTTACTGTAGTCAAAGGTAATAATATCTGTGAGATAATTATGCTGAAGGAATTCTTTGTTGATTTTGAGAAGGTATTCTGATGTTACAAAATTAATGAGAAGCGAATGTATATCGAAATTAAATTCTTTTTTCAGTAATAAAACCAAACGGTGGAAGAGCCTTTTGTCTATAGTTTTTTCTACAGAATTTACTTTCAGATTTTTAACCAATTTATGCTTTCTGCTAGAGAGTAATTTTCAAACCTTCGCTGGCAGCAATACAGTTAATATCAGAGCCATTGCGCTTTAAGCAGTCCCTGGTTTCTTCCAGTATTGCATCAATTTTTTCATCAGTATATTCAGGATTATAATGAAAAAAAATAAGGTTCTTTACTTCAGCCATAATAGCAAAATGAGCAAGAGCTTTATTACTTGAGTGTCCCCAGCCAAGTTTATCTTTGAGTAAGGAATCATACATCATATCATGTATAAGATAGTCACATCCGGAACAAAATTCTATTAATTCTTTATTTTTTTCTTTCAGCTTCTCATTGAGATTATTTTTATTCTCCCCTTCAACATCAAGTTCATTGTCTGTCATATAGACTATACATTTATCATTTTCAATTACTTTGAAAGTCAGTGTTGGCGATGGATGATAAACTTTAAGGGTTTTGATGTCTGCTCCATCCAGTCTGAGTGTCTGATTCGATGACAGGTGTTCATATTTTATTTCTGATGGAACTTCATTTATATTTATGGGAAAATAATCTCTTTCCATCTGATCGCTCAGAAGTTTCTCTATGCTCTTTTCACTGCCGGGAACACCGTAAAATGTTATCTGCCTTCCCTTCTGATATATGGGCACAAAAAACGGAATGCCCTGAATATGGTCCCAGTGGTAGTGACTTAAAAGTATATCGAGGGGCTGATCGATGTTATTCTTAACAATAAAATTTCCGAGTGCTCTGATCCCCGTACCTGCATCGAGGATAATCAGTTTATCTTCACTGGTACGAATTTCAACACATGGTGTATTCCCTCCGTATTTCAGCGTGTTCTCTCCGGGAACGGGTACAGAACCCCGTGTCCCCCAGAACCTAACATACATAAATTACTCGGCCTTTGTTAATGATTTCAGAGTTTCTTCAGTGTATTTTTTATATCTCTTCGCTGATTCTTCAAAATCTCTTATTTCTGCATCCGAAAGCGCTCTTAGAATTTTTGCCGGAACACCGGCTGCAAGTTTGCCTGACGGCACAATAAAACCCGGTGTAACAACTGCTCCTGCCGCAACCATTGCATTTTGTTCAATTACTGCGCCATCAAGAACTATTGCTCCTATACCAATTAATGACGAATCCATTATTGTGCACCCATGCAAAGTTACCGAATGGCCAATAGTTACCTGGCTTCCGATATTGAGGGGAAACTTTCCGTTAGTAACATGGAGCATAGAGCAATCCTGAATATTTGTCATTTTTCCGATCGAAATATAGTGAACGTCTCCCCTGATAACTGTGTTATACCAAACACTTGAATTTTCATCAATTTTCACATTCCCTATAATCTTTACACCAGAGGCCAAAAACACACTTTTATGTATTTCAGGGTAAAAATTCTTATAAGGGAAAAGGTTATTCTCAGGTATTATTCTTTGTATTTTGGGGGTTTCCATCCTTCTCTTTTCCATGATTTTAATTCGAGTGTAATGTTCCCGACGATCACTTTCATGGTGGCAATTACAGGTACTGCGGCTTTGTCGTTCGTAAACCACCCTTCAAAAGAGCCAGTCAGACCAAAAATACTTACGAAATCTGTCTCTCCATCCAGCCGTACGCAGTCAATGTCGTAATCTACAGCGTCAATCGAAATTCCAGCTGATTTCTTATAAAAGTTCAATTTCGTAAATACTTTATCTTCCGTAACAAAACACGGAACATTCTCACTTTTTCTCTGACCTGTATTCATCCGTGCATAATAGAAAATGGAAAGTCCATCCTGGTATTTCAGATCAGCGCTTGTAGTTGAATCTGTCCAGATTTCCGCCGGGTTTACCTTACCTTTTTTTACATAAATTAATGAATTCTTATAATCAAAATTATACTCTGTGTAGGCAGTATATTCATCCCCCATGATTAAGGCTTTGAAATAATCTGAATACAGGTTTTCATCAACGTAACTTTCATAAACCTGGTGAAGGTCTACAAAAGGTACACCTGAATATGAATCTATGTAAGCGTAGGTGATGTAATAAGTTTTTCCTTTAACAATCTTTTTGTCCTTAACTTTTATCCTGACTTCACCAAGATTCATTACGGAGTATTTCACAACGTAAGTAAGTTCTTCACCAACTTTGAATTCTTTGTCGGAGAAGAAACCAGATTTTACCACCCCCGGTTCCGTTTTTTGCTGGGCGTGAATACTAAGAGCAAATAACAGGAAACAGAAAAATAATTGGAGTTTCATTTTAATTTGGCAAGGTCTTTAGCCTCATCGAATAAACTAACTGCTTTGAGCATCTGGCTGTCGGATTTTAATAAAACAGAATACCAGCCCTTGTTCTTCCAGTAATTTCTTGCGATCTCTGCAGTAAGCCTGGTCTTAATATAGTTTTGATCCTTTTGAAAATCACCCTCATTAAATTTTACATCTTTAGTTTCAGCAAACTTAATGAAGTTGTTTATATCGCTTTTGGAAAAACTGAAACCATTCAGAAATAAATGAAGACTATCATTGTATTTCTCCTCGATCATTTTGCCATGACTGTCAAGATATTTTAAAGCATACTCGTAGAAGACATTATTCTTTAATAATTCCGTAGTGTACCCTGTTGCATCTTCGGATTTAACTATATAATCAGGGGTGATACCGCCGCCGCCGTATACAACCCTTCCGGCATTTGTTTTAAAAACCGGTTTACTTGTATCTTTCTCTGCAGTATGATTGAGATTATCCCCCTCCTCTTCATATTTTCCCCCGGCTTCAGAATAATATTCCTCTTTGTTTTTAAGGTCTTTATAATCCCGCTGGATTAACCTCCCGGAAGGAGTATAGTATCTTGAAATTGTCAATCGTAGAGCAGAATTATCGGGGAGTTCAAATTGTCTTTGTACAAGTCCTTTTCCGAATGTGGTTTCGCCCACTATCAGACCCCGGTCCCAGTCCTGTACTGCTCCTGACACAATCTCACTTGCTGAAGCACTGCCGTTATTGACAAGAATTATCAAAGGTGTTTTTTCAAATTGTGAGGATGCAGAAGCATTGTAAACTTCGTCAAAATCGCTGCGTCTTCCCTTTGTGTAAACTATTTTCTTATCACCTGAAATAAACAGATCAGATACTTTAACTGCCTGACTCAGATAACCTCCCGGGTTGCCTCTCAGGTCAAGAACCAGCTGCTGCATTCCCTGTTTTTTCAGATCATCAAGGGCATCTTTCAATTCATCAAAAGTTGTTTCTGAAAATTTTGAAACGCTTACATATCCTGTTTTATCATCGAACATCAGGTGTGTATCTACTGAGTAAAGCGGGATCTTATCGCGCGTGATGGTGTATTCAATGCTCTTTAATGTTTCCGGTCTGTAAATTGTTACATTAACCTTTGTGCCTGCATCACCTCTTAATTTATCCCTTACCTCATCATTCGAAAGACCTATGGCATCGGTACCATTAATTTTTACTATCCGGTCGCCTGACATGATTCCAAGTGCCTCGCTGGGACCACCGGTAATTGGGGAAACTACCGTAATAGTATCGTCAACTACCTGGAACTCTATTCCTATGCCTTCGAAATCGCCGCGGAAGGATTCCTCAATGTTCTCCACCTGACTTGCCGGAATGTAGACTGAATGGGGGTCGAGCTTCGTCAGCATTCCATTGATCGCCGCTTCAACAAGTTTGGGAGTGTCAACATCTTCAACGTAGTACTTCTCCGTGTAAGTAAGAACATCATTGAATTTAATGATGTTGTCCCTGGCCGTATCATCGGAAAATACTTTTTCTATCTGGGTTCCTAACACAATGCCAAGAGTCAGGATTATCACAAGGTACGGAATTTTTACTTTTCCGAAATTCATCACTTCTCCGCTAAAATTTAATGCTTACTGTAAATATTGTTTCCAGCCGCTCATTCTTAACCGTCTGTAATGATTCATTCAAATAGTTGATATCTGCCGTAACATAATATTCGTTAATAGGTTCATAAACCAATCTAAAAGAATACAGTCTTGAAAATTCTTTAACTCCGTCGAGGAATTTTACTGTCTCGGAATCAAAGGTACGATGTCCCAAATTCAGATTTCCGCCTACATTCTCTTTTACCGATCCATCAGGATTTAGAGGATTCGCTCCGTGAATCTTGTAATCGAAAGAGAGGGACAACTGCAGTCTGTTATTAAACCTATAATTTATTTCAGTTAAAAACAATTCACTGTTTGGATCAGTAAATGAGCTCAGGTTGTACCCGTAGCTGGTAAAATTATTTCTTATCAGGCGGTGGGTGTAAACATAAGGATCTATTTTTGTATACTGAAGTTTTAATGCAACCGGCATAATTCCATACAAAAGCTCTGAATTTATACCAGCATCAAGAATTGTCTGGTTTCCCCACCACCCTGTTCCGAGCTTTTCGAATGTAATATCATCAATGAGTAGGGTCCCGAAGATTTTCAGTCCCTCAATGCTTTTATTATTCACATCAAGAAAGAGCATCGCATTGTCGCGGTCACGGTTGGAGTGTTCAACAGACTTATAAAAAGTAAAAGGATTAAGATAACTTAGATCTATAGGTCTCTCACCATAGATCACCACTTCACCAACGCCGAAGTTTAAACCTCTAGAGAGGTTGAACCCGATCCTGTGATAAGCCATATACTTGGATTCAACCACGTGTACACCTCCGGTAATAGAATCATTAGCATAATAGTTGTTTCCGAGGAGCTGGCCGTGAAAAAAAGAATAACTGAAAAATTTATAATTTATATCCATTCCGATATAATCGAATATGGGTACACCGTTGCCCAAAATAATCTTATCTGTACCATAGCCGATATTCATCCTGTCTCTCCCATACTTGAACCTGACGGGGTCAAAGTCTGCAGTCATATAACCCTGGGTCTCATCAAAAAAGGTTTCTTTGGGATCCTCATTTAACTTATAATTATACCGGAGATCATTCTTGAGATAAGCGGCTTCCTTCTCCCCAAAAATATTTCCATCTGTACCTTTAATGAACAAACCGAATTTATTTAAGACCGTACCGCGTATTTCTCCACCGATTATTCCGAGGAACGCTGATGACCGTGTGTCCCGCTGCATATCATTCTTAAATAAAAGATTGCCTTCCCCGGTAAGGTTAATGAACAAGTTTATTTTACCCGGTTCATCATAGTAGAATAAATACTTTTGATCCTGTGAAAGGAAATTATAATTATCCCCGCCTATAATTTTCATAGAATTTTCAAGCGTCCCGGATAACTCGTATTCAAACTCAACTTTCAGATCTTCAAGCAGGTTTTTATCCGCATTATCCAGTCTGCTTTCAGAGTCAATAACCTCCTTCAAATAACCGGATATTTCTTTTCTCGTCTTGGGTATTTCAAAGGAATTGTAGCCTGTAATAATCTGCAATGTTTCCATTCTTTCGAGGAATTGGTAAACATTATTGTCCGAGGGAACATATTCTGTCTGTGCCGACAAAACCCCGCACAATATTATGGCCATAGATACAGCAATAAAATATCTCATTTAACGGACCTGCTCCCAGATTTTTGAAACTGATTTGTTTTTAAACCATACCAGAGATACCATTCTTTATCCACATCCAGGTTACTGTAAAATACCCGGTTTTGCGGAACCTTCTCGGCGATTCGTACACCCGGATTTTATTGGTAAACAGGATTCCGCCTTCATTTCTAATTCTTCTATACAGATCAAAATCCTCACCCGCAGCAAACTCTTCATTATATCCGCCGAGTTTATCGAAGATGTTCTTCCTTATAATGTGACATTCACCTCTTCCCATACCTACGCCGGCATTGTTTAATAACTGAAAATAATGGTTGTAGCAGTAGTGAAAGATAGTATCCAGTAAAACTGCCTCTTCCGGGTATATAGAAACATAACCTGTGATGGCAAGATAATTATGTTTGGTAAAATTATCTTCAATGAAACGGAAAAAATGTAGAGGGTCCTCAATTCGTACATCACCGTTCAGGAAGATGAGCACATCTCCGGCTGCAAGTTCCGCTCCTTTATTTCTTCCTTCTGCGATCGTCTGTATCTTTTCATTAGTATGCACGGTGATGACATCCGCAAAATCCAGAGCAGCCTTAATTGTGTCGTCTTTACTTCCACCGTCAGAAATTATTATTTCTGTTTGGAACAATTTCGTCAGTTCAGGACCGGTTAGCTGCTTTAAAAGGTCGGGAAGGAATTTTTCTTCATTCAAAGTCGGGATAATAATGCTGTACTTCAAATATTTTTTCCTAACAACAAAGATCAGCTTTTATCATCATTAACCTTTCACTTCCGGTCTCATCTGAGGAAAGAAAATAACATCCCTGATGGAAGACTGATCTGTTAGCAGCATAACAAGTCTGTCAACCCCAACTCCCAGTCCTGCTGTAGGTGGCATTCCGTATTCGAGGGCACGTATAAAATCTTCATCTATCCTGTGCGCCTCTTCATCCCCCTCTTCCATCATTTTTTTCTGTCCTTCAAAACGGTTCCTCTGATCAATAGGATCGTTCAGCTCAGAAAAAGCATTAGATATTTCCCTGCCTGCAACATAACCTTCAAACCGCTCGACTAACCCGGGTTTCGTTCTATGGATTTTTGCCAGAGGTGAAAGTTCAATGGGATAGTCCATTACAAATGTAGGCTGAATCAGCTGGGGCTGGACAGCTTCGCTGAAGATTTCATCAATCAGTTTTGCTCTGCCTTCTATAGCCTTAATATCAATACCGAGTTTCTTTGCTGTTTCCTTTAATTCATCGACTGAAGCGGAAAGCACATCCGTTCCGGTTTTTTCTTTGATGGAATCAACCATTGATACCCTGTTCCACCTGCCCGAAAAATCAATCTTATTTCCTTCGTAAGTAAACTGGTATGTACCGAAAACTTCGCTGCAGATAAACTGTATCATTTTCTCAACAAAGTCCATCATCCAGTTATAATCTTTGTAAGGGACGTAAAGTTCCATCATGGTAAATTCAGGATTATGGGTACGGTCCATCCCCTCATTTCTGAAATCCTTTGAGATTTCATATACGCCGTTGAATCCTCCCACAATAAGTCTCTTGAGGTACAATTCGTCTGCTATCCGGAGATAAAAAGGGACGTCAAGAGTATTGTGATGAGTTGTGAAAGGTCTTGCAGCGGCTCCTCCGTATAAAGGCTGGAGAACTGGAGTTTCCACTTCAAGAAATCCATTCATATCGAGGTATCTCCGCAACGCGCTTATTATACGGCTTCTTTTAATAAAAACGTCCTTTATATGAGGGTTGACAACAAGGTCGACATAGCGCTGACGGTATCTTAATTCTTTATCGGCAAACTGGTCATGAATAACTTTATTACCCTGTTCATCCGTTGTTTCTTTTGCAACGGGCAGAGGCCTTAAAGTCTTCGAAAGCACTTTTAAGGATTTCGTATGTATTGATATCTCGCCCGTTTTAGTTTTAAATACATAACCCTGTATTCCCACAATGTCTCCTATATCGAGGAGTTTAAAAGCATCATAATCGTCGCCTACATCATCTTTCTTCAGGTAGATTTGAATACGCCCGGTAGAATCCTGGATATGAGCAAATGATGCTTTTCCCATCCTCCTTATTGCCATAATTCTGCCGGCAATACTAACATCTTTTTGTTCATCATCTTTATAACTCTCTTTAATTGACTGCGAATCGGAATCAACATCAAAAGAATATGCAAATGGTTCTATCCCTTTAGATTTTAATTGCTCAAGTTCTTCATAACGTCTTTGAATTAATACGTTTAAATCCTGCTGAGTATTATCCACTTTTCCTCCTGAACCAATTTTTATAGAGTAATTTTTCTTTTATTTATTTTTTATCTGGAAATATTTATTTCCTTCTGAAATTCGCCAGCCTTATGCACACAAGATCCTGCAGATTATCTACAAGCTTATAAGGTACAAGAAAATTATTCGCGATAATTGAAAACGCCACCGGTTCATCATCCCCGGTAAATGCATAACCGGAAAGACTTCTAACTTCATCGAGATACCCTGTTTTAGCACGTACTTTATTTGCAGCCTTCGTATTCTTCATCCTCTTTCCAAGTGTTCCGTCTACTCCGGCAATCGGTAAGGAATTGAAAAATGGAATAAAATATTTACTCTTGTACATAAAACTTAATAGGGTCACAATCTGTCTGGGAGTTACAAGGCTTAGTCTTGAAAGTCCGCTTCCATCCGCAATAATCATATTGTCGGGATTTATTCCCATTTCCTGAAGCATGTCGTGCATAGCTTCAACGCCCATATCGATACTTCCATAGTCTTTTTCCTCGAACCCGATCGTTTTAATGAGTTGTTCGGCAAAAAAGTTCTCACTGTTTTTGTTAATGACTTTAATGATCTCTTTGAAGGGCGGAGAATAATAGGTAAAAATTTTCCTTATCTGGTTGAGTGAAATTGGTCCCGCCGATGCATCTACGTCGATCGGATATCCTTTCACTTCTATGCCTCTCTCTGAAAGGACTTTTTTAAGAACAACCATTGAGTACTGAGTGGGGTTGTTTACAGTAACGAAAGTCTGTACTGAATCTCCGTTATGTATCGTTCCGAAAACATTAACAAGGTTAGTACCTCTCTCCCGGTAAACATCAATATTACTCGCGGAATCACCGTCAACTACCTGTATATTGTTATTCACCACTATGTACTTTATGTCCGGCACAATAGAAATGACTGCTTTATTTGAATCAGTAGTAACATTAATATTAACCACATTATCATTAAAAGATATCGGACCCGAGGGAGCTTCAAACCAGTAGCTTTCAAGGTCCCATGGCCAGCCTTTCCCGAAAGGTTTATCATCAAAATCATCATCATAGCCTATAATATTTCCGGTTATCTCATCAATACCGATAGCAGCGAGTGAATCCGCCCAATCCTCGTATACCTTGAACATATTATTATCATAAAACCTCCCTGATATGGTGGGATCGCCCCTTCCTTCGATCACCAGGTCGCCGTCCAGAATAGAACCATCCACTTTACCGTTCAGGTAAACATTAGTTGAGAAACGGTACTCTGAGCCCAGTAATATTAGTCCGGCGGAGGTTGTAAAAAGCTTCAAGTCTGATGCGGGAATAAATAATTTATTTTCATTTCTTTTGTAGAAGTATTCCCCTGTCTCGAGTGACTGAATGACCACCCCCCACTGGGCATTGCTGAAATTCGGATCATTGAACAGATCATCCATATCGCTCCAGAATTCCGGTATTGTGGAAAAAGAATACTTTGGAATCGTATCGTGCTTTATTTCCTGAGCATTTATGCCGGCTGAAATGAATATCAGCAGCGCGGCAGTTAGAATTTTACCTACCATACTTATCTGTTACAACCTTGATTTCTTCATTTGTTAATTTCCGGTATTTCCCTTGAACTATATCAGCTTTAATACCGGCAAAGCTGATCCTGTTGAGAGTTAGAACTGTATAGCCCAGGGCGCCGAACATATTTTTCACAAAATGATTCCTGCCTTCAACGGCCGTTACTCTTAGCTGTGAAAAATTGTTTTTTCCCGAAGAAGTTATTTTTGAAAATTTTCCTTTTGTACCGGCAAGATATATTCCCTTCAGAAGTTTTTCACGGTCTTCCGGTGATAGGGGTCTGTCAAGCTTTACCTCATATTCCCTGGGAATTTTATTGCCGGGGTGAGTCAGCAGCTGGGAAAAATCGCCGTCATTGGTCAGGATTAAAACGCCCGTGGTATTATAATCGAGCCTGCCGACGGGATATATTCTTTCGTTCGTATTTATCAGATCAACAACGGTTCGGCGGTTCTTTTCGTCGTTTACCGTAGTTACCACTCCCGAGGGTTTGTTAAGAAGGTAATAAAGGTGCCGACGGGCGGCTATTTTTTCACCGTCCAATGTTATTTCATCATTATCAGGGTTAACCTTAAATGCCAGATCTGTAACGGTTGCAGTATTCACTGTTACCCTGCCCTGCAGGATCAGCTCCTCTGCTTTTCGTCGCGAGGTAATTCCGCTTTCTGCAATAAATTTATTCAGTCTCATTATCATCTTTATTTTCTTCACTTTCTTTCTCTACTGATTCTTCAAGCATATTCATCATAATCCTTCTTTTCTGTTCAATAAAATCTTCATCCTGCATTATTTCATCTATCTCTCTTGGTTTTGGAAGATCACTTATTTTATTCAGCGCAAAATATTTCAAAAACTCGTCAGTAGTACCGTAGAGTAAAGGACGTCCTATACTTTCCGCTCTTCCGGTAATTGTGATCAGTTGTTTCTCCAGCAGAGTGTTGAGAATATAATCGGAATTGACGCCCCTGATTGTCTCAAGCTCCGGTTTGGTGACCGGCTGCTTATAGGCTATTATAGATAGTGTCTCGAGTGCAGCCTGGCTAAGACGTCTTTTACTTTTTTCCGACGAAAGGAATCCAACGTACTTTGAATATTCTTTCCTGCTTGCAAATAGATGGCCGTTGGCAATACTTATGATTCTGAATGCAATATTGGATTCTTCATACTTTTTATTCAGCTCTTCCACACATTTATCAATATCATTTGGGGATATCTGAATATCATCTCCGTCTATTCCTTTTATTGCCCTGATTATTTCGTTCGAACTAATGGGCTCATCCGATGAAAAAATCAGTGCCTCAATTACTGAGTTATATATTTGTTCCATATTACACCTTCACTATAACAAAGTCGTTGAATTCAGATGACTCCTTTATACCGATAGTCCCGGATTTTGTCATCTCAAGCAGGGCAACAAAAGTAACAACCACTCTGATTTTATCCTTCATTCCTTCTACAAGTGAGAGAAAATGAAGTTCTCCGAATTCTTCAAGTTTATCAAGTATATACTGTATCTGCTGATCAATAGTAACATTAACTTTAACAATATTGTGAACAGGAACTTCTTTGAGTCCGTCGATCACTTTTTTAAATGCCCTGGTGAGGTCGTAAATAGTTACGTTTTTAAGGAGTATATCAAATTCCGGCGGAGCATCTTTTTCATCTGCAGAAAAATTACCGCGGAAATTGAGCTTGCGCTGTTCGGATTCAAGAAGTGAGAATTCATCTGCCATTTCCTTATAACGCTTATATTCCAGAAGCGCCTGCACCAGTTCCGCCCGCGGATCAATCTCTTCACCTTTTTCATCGATCTCGCGCGGCAACAGCATCCTGACTTTTATGTGCATTAAAGTGGATGCCATCAGGATAAAGTCGCCTGCAACCTCCAGATCGAGCATCTTTATCAGGTTCACATAATCGAGAAACTCTTTTGTAATCCTTGAGATAGGGATATCATATATATTCAGCTCATCTCTTTTAATAAAAAAGAGAAGCAGATCGAGCGGTCCTTCGAAATGATCAAGTTTAATCTTATACACGCTTTATCCCAGCTTCATTTTCTCGTGAACTTCAGCCATCGTTTCACCGGCAATTATCTTTGCTCTCTTCTCACCGTCTTCTAAAATATGCCTAACTTCATCAGGATGCTGCTCATAATATTTTCTTTTTTCTCTCACAGGTTCAAAGAATTCTGCTATTTTTGAACTGCAGTTCATTTTACAGTCAAAACATCCTAATGCGCCTGATCGGCAGCCTGCTTCAACTTCAGGAACTTCTTCAGGATTAAATTTCTTATGATAAGCAAAAACAAGACAAATTTCAGGGTTACCGGGATCACCCTTTCGGATCTTCTGCGGATCTGTAACAGCTTTTTTCATTTTAGCTTTTATCGTCTCCGGATTATCCGATAAGAGGATTGTGTTTCCCATCGATTTGCTCATTTTAGCATTGCCGTCAATTCCCGGAAGCCGTGCAAACTTTGTCAAAAGTGGTTCGGGTTCGGGAAATACTTCACCATATTGATTATTAAATTTTCTTGCTATCTCCCTTGATATCTCAACGTGCGGAACCTGGTCTTCGCCTACAGGGACATAATTTCCCTTATAAAGAAGTATATCTGCCGCCTGGAGAACCGGATAACCAAGGTGACCATAAACTACAGTATCTATTTTCAGATCTCTTGCCTGTTCTTTTACAGTTGGATTTCTTTCAAGACGGTTGACTGTAATGAGCATACCTAATAAAAGATTTAGTTCTGTATGTTCTTTGATCTGCGATTGCCTGAACATGGGGCTCTTTTCAGGATTCAATCCTGAGGCAAGCCAGTCGATTAACATTTCGGTTGAATTTTCGTAAATATCTTTAGTATCAAGGTTTGTGGTCAGCACGTGATAATCAGCTATAAGATGAAAATTCTGGTATTCTTCCTGCAGTTTCACCCAGTTTTCGAGTGCTCCCACATAATGACCAATGTGAAGTTTCCCCGTAGGGCGCATTCCGCTTAGAATTCTTTTATTCTGCATTATTAAAGGATATTATTTTGGAATTATGCCGCTAAAAATAACAATATTGAAGGATATATTCCTATTATTCCCGGCGTTTATGACAGATAGAGATAGGGTTTCCAGTTTTCGTCAAGTTTTCCAACAACGTGCTTAATAAACATTATGTGACTTGGCTTGAAAGGTCTGCCGGAAAGGCTCATATTTGCTTCTTCAGGCGTTCGGTCCCCTTTCCTGTTATTGCATATTGTACAGGCGCATACCAGGTTTTCCCACGAATCCGATCCACCTCTTGCCCGCGGGATAACATGATCGATAGTTAATGGTAAATCCCCTCTTCCGCAGTATGAACATTTATAGGAGTCTCTTCTCAGAATATTCTTCCTGGTAAGTACTACTTTTTTATATGGGACGTTTATATAACGGCTTAGCCTGATGACGCTCGGCCAGGGGAAGATCTCTCTTACAGAATGCAGGTTTTTACGTTTGTCATCCAGCACCAGTTCAGCTTTTCCCATGTATATAAGAATGATGGCTTTTTTAATATTGCAGATGGTGATTGGTTCATAACTTTGATTTAAAATAAGAACCTTTGCGTTAAGTTTCCCATTTGTGTGTTTACCAGATTCGAAGACATCCTCCTACTTATTTTTTCTATCCTGTACCGCAAAATAAATACGGAATACTAACCTTATCAATAAAAGTATTATACTGAAACCGAGTACATAATAATACCATTCTACCGGAATTGTTTTTGTGAGCATTAGAATCAATAATACAAAAACGAGTCCTATAGCCGCATAACTGAAGATTTCGAATTTTTTTCTTCTCAAAAGAGTGTCCGTACAATGAATCGAACTATTTATCATGTAAAATTATACTTACCCTGATAATTATTCAATCCAGAAATAATAATTTTTAAGCTACAATTAAATTATGGGAATTCGGGATTGATTAAAGATTTTTGTAGATAATTGCGACGCAGGCTACATAGTCCCTTGAATGACTCATTGATATTTTCAGACTTTCCTTTTCTGAGAGGAACTTGGTCAATTCTCCGTGTAAAGTAACTACAGGCAGGCCGTTTGGTTCATTTGTAATCTCAATGCTTTGCCAGGTCAGGTTTTCGTGCCAGCCTGAAGCCAGGGCTTTATATACTGCTTCCTTAGCCGCAAACCGTGCTGCAAGGTGCTGATATTTATTGCTTTTGCTCATACAGTATTCAAGTTCGCCCTCAGTAAAAACTTTTCTCAAAAAGTGATCTCCGTAATCATCAACACTTTTCTTAATCCTGTCGATTTCAATAATATCAATTCCAATACCTATAATCATAGTTTAATCGCTCCTGTTCTAAAAGAGATCAACATTTGCATCAACATTCAGCCCCTCACCCTTTAACTGCTCAAGAATAATTTTTGTCAGTTCTTTTACATCCTTTAATGTACTATTCAGATTATTATAAAGATTTTCATCATGCAGCAATTTCCCGAGATTATTTTTGCCTGCCGTGGTTTCATCCGCAAGGGAATTTAACTTGGTTAGAAGGGAATCGGATTTACCCAGGATGCTTTTGAGATCATAGATTGAATTTTGTATAGACTCTTTATTGTTATGTATCAATTCTTCTGCATCACTGGTAAGTTCCGCTGTATTTGATGTTATCTTCTTTAGATCTTCCTGGTTACTATCGATTAACTTGTTCATTTTGACAGTAAGATCTTTCAGATTTGCAGCAGTTGCTTTGATGTTTTCATTCAGTTTCTGATCTGTAAGGTAGTTATTAAGCGAACTTAAGGTAACCCTGACGTCCTTTATTGTTCCATTGAGGTCACCTTGCATTTTACCCAGCATTGACATTACCATAGGGATGTCTGCCTGGAATTCTCCCAGCTGAACTTTATGATAATCAATCGGCTGAGATGATTCGCCGGGTGATATGTTAATCTTTTTTCCGCCCATCAGGTCCAGCATCGAGACTTCGAATGAAGCATCTTCTTTTAGCTTAACATCTGAATCAAGCTTTACTTTAACGATTACATCATCGGATTCAATATTAAAATCCTCAACGTTCCCTTTTCTTACACCATTAACTGTAACCGGATCCCCAATTTCCAGCCCGGCAACCGTCGGAAACCTGATCTGGAGATAAGTATCATTTGCAGTAAAAGAAAAATTCTTTGCCCAGCCGAGTACCCATAAAAAGACCAGCACGCCGGCAACGACCATTATTCCTACTTTTACTTCTGTTTTACTCTGGTCTTTCATTTTTTATCTGTTTCAGTTTTTTTGAGATTTCTTTTATTTCATCAGCAGAAAAAATACTGTCTGAAGCTGCAGCTTTAACCAGGCTTGCAATTCTGTCAATCGCATCATCATCAGGTATATCGTTCAACTTAAGACTGTCTATATAAGCTTTTATCGTCCTCTTTAATTCAGATTTTTCCGGCGTATCTTTAACAAAATCGAACTGTTTATCCCAGTTCTCGGTGAAAGCCCCGGCAATTATTTTTTTCCCCGGGACAAAAAATAATTCCGATTTATGCTGAATAATATACAGAATCGTTGCGACTATTATAGTAAGTACTATTATAGATTTAAGAAAACATCCCGGTTTCATCATCACTATTCAGAAGTCTGTTTTTCTATCAGGACTTTCATTATTCTCTTTTTTAAAACTTCTTTTACTGTAAAGTTATGATTTTCCAGTTCAAATGAATAGCCCTCCTTTGGTATGTGCCCCGCATAATTTAAAACCAGTCCGGCGACGGTTTCAAAATCTTCATTCTCCGGTTTAATATTCGTATTCAGCAATTCATTTAAGTCATCAATGGATAACTTACCTAAAACCATGAAACTTTTGGAATCAATTTTACTGACAGGATTTTCTTCCTTATCGTACTCATCACGGATTTCACCGATAATTTCTTCAATGATATCCTCAAGTGTGATTAGTCCTGCAGTCCCGCCGTATTCATCGACAACGATAGATATATGCATTTTCTTTTCCTGCAGTTCCTGCATCAGTGTGCTGATTAATTTTGTCCTTGGAATGAATAAAGCTTTCCTAGCGATCTTTTCCAGTGAAAACTGTTCACGTAATTCCTTGTTTTGTATATATGGGAGAAGATCTTTCGCATATATAATTCCTATGATATCATCCAGTCCGTTCCTGTATAAAGGAAGCCTGCTGTGGCCTGATACTGCAATAATCTGAAGCAGTTCATCGAATGCGGTTTCTGTTGATACAGTGATCATATCGACCCGCGGAGTCATTACTTCATGCACGGCTACAGTTCTAAAACTTACAATACTGCTGATAAGTCCGTGTTCCTCCTCGATTATCGTTCCTCTTTCGTGACTCAGGTTAGCAAGTTCAGCCAGCTCTTCAGGCAGAATGGCTGACTTGGATTTATCAAAATGAACCTTAGAAACAGCAGATTTAATTATTTCTGTTATGGTTTCTGCAACAGGATAGAACAAGACGTTAACCCAGTAAAGGGGAATACATACAATCCTTGCAAATTTTAAAGGGTTCTTGTTTGCCCAGACTTTAGGCGTCAGTTCTCCAAAAAGTACAACAAGTACTGTCAGCAGAATGATCTGAAGTGTTAAAGCAAGATCTCTGGAGAAATTAAATTGTTCAGATGCTTCGATAGCAAGTGTGACAGCAATAATAGATGCTGCCACATTTACTACCGTATTACCAATAAGAATAGTTACGAGCAGCCGCCTCGGGTGATCGAGAAGTAAAAGCAGGTACCTGCCTGTAACAGGCTTTCCTGCAATATTGTTTTTTAACTTTCTCCTGTCTAATGAAAAAAGTGCAACTTCAGACCCCGAGAAAAAAGCCGAGAGGATAAATAGAAAAAAGAGAAAAATAATCTTAGTCTGCCAGCCAACGTCCAATAATTAATTTATCCCTGCAATGTTATACAATCTTTTTAAAATGGTAAATCGTTATTCTCATCAGTCTCAACCTGCGGCGGTTCTGAGTCTGAAGATTGTTCGTCCCTGCTGACCGGAGAACCGCTTGAGTCGAGAGGGATTAGTTTTTCAGAAATAATATCAGTAAAATATCTTTTAATACCTTCTTTATCCGTATAGTCTCTTTTTGAAATTCTTCCTTCAACATAAAACTTCTTTCCCTTTTTCAGATTCTCTTTAAAATAATCTGATAGGTTGAAGCATGTAACATTGTGCCATGTTGTTTCATCTACCCAGTTGCCATCTTTTCCTTTATAGCTATTTGTAGTAGCCATAGTGAAACTGGTTACTGATACATTATTCGTAGTAAATCTGGTTTCACAATCTTTTCCAAGATTACCGATAAGCATTACTTTATTTAGTGAAAATGCCATTTAATTACTCCCGTTTTTTTTTACGTGAATGTGAATTCGAAAATAATAATACTTTTTAAATAATGCTATTTTTGAAAAAAAAAGGCTGCTTTTAACCAGCAGCCTTAATGTCATTTATAGATAGTTAGTATCCATGCATCTCTGAATTTTTCGTTTTTCCAGAGATCATTCCGGACAGTTTCAGCTTCCGATCTGGAGGTATAATACTTTGACAACTGAACAACATACAGATTGTTCTGTTTATTGAAAGATGTTTTTACATCGAAAGGCAGCATCTGCTTACTATCTTCAGCAAATTTTTTAGCTCTTTCCTTTGTGGTAAAAGCGCCGATCTGAAGTACGTAGTATGTCATCCCCATATCCGGGTACTGGATTGCAGGAATATCCTCCTGGTCAGAATCCGGTATGGAATCAAAAACATATACACTGTCTTTTCCGGTATCTGTAGTCTGTGTTTGCTGAGAAGATGAACAACCGGTCAGGTATACTACAAAAATAGCTGCAGCAAATAGCATTAAATATCTCATATTTTCTTCTCCTGCTCTTCTCTTTCTTCTATGTTAAAATAAAATATTTTCGTATGCTGCCGGATCAAGGTATACGCCGTCGCTGAATAAGTTGAAATGAGCAGCTTTGGCAAATGATAACGTCCCTGGTATTGTGCTGATATCAACAAGAGAATAAGAAGCATTAAATTTACTGTTGATAACCTTCAAAAATTCATTTGCAATAATAGCATAACCCTGCGCCGTCGGATGAACTCCGTCTAAACTAAATAATCCTCCGGTAACAAACGTGGTTGAAAATTTTATACCCTGGAACTCTGTGCCGCCGGATGCATCAGATGCTCTTACCCTGGTCAAAAGCGCATTTACATCAACAAGTGCGAATTGTGACGGATATTTGTTGACTGCAGCTGCAATTGCTGCATTAAATTCTGCAGTGGATTGTGCTGCAGTCTGAATTTCACTATTGTCCAAGACTAGTGCATCCGGTATCGGATTCTTTTCGCTTCCGAATGCCTGTGTGGTATCAAGAATACCTAATGCAATTAATATTGTAATATCTGCGTTATGATCTTTATAGAATTTCCCTGATGGCTGTCCAAAATAAGCTAAGTAAGGCTGAGCCACCAATGTGAATAGAATGGAGTAGTCGGTTAACGATGAAAGCTGAGCGACTGTACCGGTGAATTGATCATGCTTCTGGTAATAAAATCCCGGGGCAACACCTTGTACCTTTTGAGCAAACTGGGGGCCTACTGTAGTAAAGAAAGGAATGGTTGTGACGTCGGGAATGTTTGCAGCTACAACTTTTGCTCCGGTGGCAGCTAATCCATCAGCTAACTGATTATACAGGGAACCGAATGTCTGGCTGGGTGTGGGAGCTTTAGGACTATAGCCGCCGCTGGTTGCAAACCCGAGCACATCATTATTTCCAATCCATAATGTAACCATAGTAGGATTTAACGCCTGCACCTGAGTAAATACAGATCCCTGACCTCTTAAAACTATATCTATAAAAGGACTATGAGAGAGAGAATTTTGTGAGGACGTTGCATTCATTACATCAGCAAGTACTATCCCCGGTATTCCTAAATTATTATAAGGATGTGCGTATGCTGGATTTGTAAGCGTTCCCTGGCTCTGAACCTGTGTAGTAACAAAAGGATCAAGCGATACAACTTGTATCTGTCCCCCTATTCCGGGGTCTGAAATGATCGGCTGAACAAAAGGAGTATTCACCTGCTGTGAAATTAAATTTCCGAATGAGTACATCTGTGCTGATTCAAATAAAGCACTCGATTCATACCCTGCAGTTAGGCTGTTTCCAATTGCTGCAAATGTACTAAAATCCGCCTGACCGCTTTCAGGTTTGGGACCGGTTAAATCAGTTCTCTCTTTACAGCCGAAGAACATCATTAACGGTAAAAAGACAATAACCAATATTCTGATATTATTTTTCATTTTATATCCTTCTCTTTTTAAAATCCATATGATAAACTTACAGCTGCAATGTTTGCACTTGAATTATAAGTACCGTTAAAATACTCGGTAGAATTCTTTACAGTTACCTGGCTGGCAAAGATGTGCAGGTATGAAGCAGCCAGTCCCAGGTTATCAAGTATGTTGACTTTGAAACCGAGACTTACCCCGACTCTGTTTGCATCAGGTAGTGACGGGTTGAGGTAATCAGGTTTAACCGGGTTTTTATCAAAGTATATTCCTGCCATTAGACCGAATTGTCTGTTTACGGTATATTCACTGCCGAGCCTGACTATGTATGAGTTGTCGTATAACCTTGGACTTGCGAGATCTGCAAAGTTGGGACTTGTAAAATCTATTTTAAGAGTATCATAACTTGACCAGCCTACATATTGAAAATCAGCACTGAATTTTAATTCAGGCAGTACATCATACGCAACTCCGAATGCCAGGTTGACCGGGGTAGTTAGCTCTGCAGTAATATCCTGATCCACCGGCAGCTGTCCTGCTTCGATTAATTGCTCAGATCCTGTTGAGTTTGCAGTTCCTTTGAAATCGTATTTTATCTGGCTGTGGAATGAAACACCAAAGGAAAGTGATTCGATCGGTTTGTACATCAGTCCCAGGTTGTAACCAAAAGCTGAATTATCATCCCCCTTTAATTGTATAAAAGCGTCACCGGTGAATGGCGCTTGTGAATTTTTCCTGGTTATTTCAACATTTGCAAAACTGTAAACTAATGCAGCACTTATAGATAGCCCATCAGTAATCTGATAAGCCACAACCGGTGAAATTGTAAAAACCATCAGTTGGGTTTTTAGCGCGATGTATCTGCCGGCCCAATCATCGTCCCATTGGGTACCAAGGCCGAATGGAACTGTGAAACCAAGTCCCGCCGCAAAATCTTTACTTATCCTGTATGAACCAAAAAAGTGAGGAGGATAAAAACTTTTATCCTGCGCTTTGTACTCTGTTATTTGAGGGGTAATCCCGCGAAATGATGCTGCAGGTGAAATCAGTGTTCCTCCGAGTATAAAGTTTACTCCCCATAATTGTGTTAAACCCGCGCCGTTCCAGTATACAGCAGAAGGATCGTCGGCTACGGCAGTAAAAGCTCCTCCCATTCCCATCGCTTTGGCTCCATGCTCATTTAACTGGAATCCTCCTGCAAACGTCTGGCTGAGAGACAGAAAGATCATAAATATAAAGCTGATTATTTTTTTCAAGGTTCCACCTATTATTAGTTTGTATGTTATTCTGGTAAGCCTTTGGTTATTCTACTGTAAAAAGGATTGCTCCCTTATCAACAGGATTGTTTATCGAAACTTTAATTTCTTTTATGATACCCGAAAACGGCGACTTTATATCATTTTCCATTTTCATCGCTTCTAAAATAATTATAGAATCTCCTTTTTCCACGGTCTCCCCCACACTTTTTTTAATCTTGAGAATCATCCCGGGCATAGGGGCCTTAACTTCCATTTTGTGTTTGAATTCCGTGGATTGTTCAATCAGGCCAGATGCTCTTTCCTGCAGCCCTGTCCTGACAACAACATCAACTGCTTTCCCGTTTATAAATAATGAATACTGGTCGGCACCGTTCCTTTGAGCAGATATCTCGTAAGTCCTGTTGTCAATTCTCAGCACATAATCATTCCTGCCTAATTCAATTACTTCATAATGATGTTTTGTATCATCTACTATAACTTCAGAGTTATCGCTAATGATTACATTACTTTTTTTATCGCGGATTGTTACTACATATTCATTCATTGAGTTGCTGTATCCAGTTGTTGCCGGAATTATTTTTCTGACCGCTTCCATTTTTTGAGTTAAGGTTTCTGTTCTTCAGGTAGGCAGTAAATATTGATATTGCTTCCATCAGGTCAGGGTCGTGCTCTGAAGAAAATTCAAAATCTTTTTCAAGGAAATTAATATCAAACTCACCATTAATAAATTTTGGGTGATTAAATATTTCTTTGAGGAAAGCAATGTTCGATATAACTCCAAATATCTTGTATTCCCCGAGTGCTCTTTTCATCCTTTCAATAGCGCTTTTCCTGTCCTTCGCCCAGCAAACGAGCTTCGCTACAAGAGGATCATAATAGATTGAAATCTCAGATCCTCTTCCGAATCCTTCGTCCACCCTGATTCCGGGGCCGGATGGCGAAAGATACTCGGTCAATCTGCCTGTTGAAGGCAGAAAGTTGTTATCAGGGTCTTCAGCGTATATTCTGCTTTCCATTGCATGACCGTTTATTTTAAGGTCCTTCTGCTTGAACGACAATTGGTTCCCCTCGGCGATGGAAATCTGTTCTTTCACGAGGTCTACCCCGCTAATTAATTCCGTAACCGGGTGTTCTACCTGGAGTCTTGTGTTCATCTCGAGAAAGTAAAAAGACTTATTTCTGTCCATTAAGAATTCGACTGTGCCTGCATTATAATAATTGCATGCCTTTGCGGCATTAATCGCAGCAGTTGTTATCTTTTCTCTTGTTTCGGGATCAACAAAAGCCGATGGAGCCTCTTCAATTATTTTCTGATGCCTTCTTTGTATTGAACATTCCCTCTCAAACAAGTGAGCATAATTGCCAAGCTGATCGGCTATTATCTGAACTTCGATATGCTTGGGATTTTCTATAAATTTTTCAATATAGATTGAATCATCACCAAAGGCTTTTAAGGCTTCTCTCTGTGTAGATTCGAAAGCTGACTCAAATTCGCCGGGGCTATTAATTCTTCTCATGCCTTTACCTCCCCCGCCGGCGGATGCTTTCAGAAGAACAGGGAACGTAATTTTTTCAGCCTCAGCAATACCCTCTTTTACAGAAGAAATTGCTTTCGTAGTTCCCGGCACAATTGGTACTTTATTTTTTGACATGAGCTGCCTTGCAGCAGTTTTACTTCCCATCAATCCTACAGAAGAGGATGAGGGACCTATAAAAATTAAACCCGAATCCTCAACCATCTTGATAAACTCTGCATTCTCTGAAAAGAATCCGTAGCCGGGGTGTATCGCATCCGCACCCGCCTCCAGTGCAGTTTTTATAATTTTTTCTTTATTGAGATACGATTCGGAGGACTGTGGAGGGCCGATTAAATATGCTTCGTCTGCCAGTCGGGTATGAAGTGAAGTTTTGTCAGCTTCAGAATAAACCGCTGCCGATTTAATACCTAATTCTTTGCACGCTCTAATAATACGAACTGCGATTTCCCCCCGGTTTGCAATAAGTATCTTTTTAATCAAAACAACACCTACTTGAATTCCGCAATTGTAATACCATCACCGCCGCTTTCTATTGGAGCGAAATGGAACGAATTTATTTTATCATAATTTTTCAGGATACGCTGTACCATTTCTTTTAAAGCACCTGTACCTTTTCCATGCAGGATCTCAACTCTGTTCAGGCCCGAAGAATAGGCTCCGTCTAAAAATTTTATAACTTCAAATTCCGCCTGTTCTGCCCTTTCTCCTCGTATATCAATCCTCACCTGCTGGGATGTGGTATCATATGCATAAGAACTATAATTTGAATCAGCTTTCTTTTCATTCTTTGCCGGTACAAGCTCATCGGCATTTATCTTCATCTTTAAACTTCCGCTCAGCACCACAGCCTTCTTTTTATCCTGCGAAAGCTGAATTATCCTTCCGGTTGTGTTGGTATTACGAACCGCAACAAAATCACCGGGTACAAAATCAAATATTTCATGTTTTTTATCAACTGTTTCTGAAAATAATTCTTTATTTCTTTCTTTCAGATCTTTTACAATCGACTGCGACGATTTTATTATATCTTTCCTTGCATTCGTTTCTTTAAGTGATTTTATCACTTCTTCAATCTTTTTATTTACTCCCTTAAGGTAGTTCTCTGCTTCAGCTTTTGCTTTTTTCAGTATATCTCTTTTTTCGTTGTTGAGCTGATCTATGTTCTTTTTATAAAGGTTGGATAACCCGGTCAGCCTGGTGTTTTCAATTTCTGAACTCTTGAGTTTTTCTTCAAGCTCGCGGGATTTGCTCTCTATATCTACAAGGAATTTTTCAATGTTATGTTTTCCCGTATCAAGATGCTCTCCTGCCGCTCTTAGGAAATCTTCATCGAAACCGATGCGCCTTGCAATTTCGAATGCATAGCTGGATCCCGGTATCCCCTGCCTGAAGATGTATGTAGGACGAAGATTCCTCGTATCAAATTCCATTGCTGCATTCTGGAATCCGTTTGCGTCATTAGCAAAAAGTTTTAGACTGCCATGATGAGTTGATGCTAAAACGATTGAACCTTTTTCCATCAGTTTCAATAATACCGCAGATGCCAGGGCTGATCCCTCAGAAGGATCAGTGCCGGTTCCAATTTCATCGAGCAGGATTAAAGAGTCTGCCGTAGCTTTCTGAAGAATGTTTTTAATATTGGAAAGGTGCGAACTGAAAGTTGAAAGATCGTCTTCTATCGATTGCTCGTCGCCTATATCTACGAGGATATTATCAAAGAAATGATAATTGGAATCTGGATCGACAGGTATATGAATTCCCGACTGTACCATTAAAGATAATATACCTATTGTTTTCAATACTACTGTCTTACCGCCGGCATTGGGTCCGGTTATTATTATTACTTTTTGATTGTCGATGGAAAGGTTGAGCGGAATAGTTTCCTCTCTTCCTACGCGCCGTAATAGTATAGGATGCTTACCCCGGGAAATAATGAAAGGTTTGTTATTTTCCATTTGCGGGAATGAACCTATTATTTCTATGGAATAATTAGCCCTCGCAAAAATGGTATCGATTTCTCCAAGAGTTTCAAGGGCCATCTTTAGTCCGGTACTCTCTTTCCCTATCAGCTTTGTCAGTTCTTTTAATAATCTTTCAATTTCCCTTTTCTCTGCAAAAGAGAGAGATATAATATCATTATTGAGTTCGAGGGTTTCTTCTGGTTCTATATAAACAGTCTGACCGGTGGAGGATTCTGAATGAATAAATCCTTTTATATGTCGCTTATGCTCGGCTTTTACAGGTATAACTATACGGCCGTCCCGTAATGTAAGGTAATCCTCTCTGACAATATCATTTTCAGATAAAGTCTTTACCAGCCTGTTAACCGATTTAATTAATTCATCGCGCTTATTATTTATTTCCCTTTTTATCTCAGCAAGTTTTGGGCTTGCATTATCTTTAACCTCACCATTGTCGTTTATTATTTTCGTTATGTGATGCTCAAATACTTTATCAACGAATAGTGAGCCTGATAGCTTATGCAGATCAGGGGCAATATCGGAATAATTTTTTAGGAACTGGAATATATTTCTTGAAATTACTGCAAGCCTGAGGATTTCAAGTATTTTTTTACTGTCCAGCACTCCGCCTTCAATTCTGCTCTGACTTAATGCTCCATTGAGATCGGGGATAAATTCAAATGGGGGAGTATTCTGTAAAATTAAAATTTCCTTAGCCTGGCTTACATACTCCCCTTCCATTCGCACTAAGTCGATATTAGCCATAGGCTTAAGTTCGTTTACTTTTTGTTTCCCCTTTTCGGTAACTGAGTACCGGGCAATAAACTGTAGTATTTTCTGAAATTCTAATTTGTCAAGGACAAGCTGATCAATCATTTAGCGTATCTTTATCATTTATATAATCCTTAATCCTTTTTTTTGCATCCGGAGTATAATTACTGAGTAAAGTTATTGTCGCCGGGATAATATTATAAACCGGTTCATATACCAGTGAATTCTTTTTTGCAGCCTTTGAAGGAACACTGAATACATTCAATATATAAAGTGCGGCGCTTAAAAAAAACAGAATCTGGATCATCCCAACAATTCCTCCTATGACCTGATTCACCAGGCTGTTGACCTTATCAAATGGATGGACTACTCTTTTCAGGACCGCAAACAATATTATTATACCTATAAAAATAATTGCCCCGGCTATTATTTCTGATAAATAATATTCAATTCCGAGGGCATTCTCCATATACTTCCCTAGTGCTGCAGCAAAATAAATTGAGAGGATCACAGCTAATACAAAACCTGCAAACCCTATTATTTTCCTGACAAATCCATCTTTATAGCCGAGGATAAAACCGATGAGCATAATTATTATGATTATCAAATCGACAAGGTTCAATTACTTCCCCAGGTAATCTTCAACTTCGGCACGAACTGCCTTACCATCTGCTTTTCCTTTAAGTTCTTTCATTGCAGCGGGCATCAGCTTTGGAAAGTCATCTTTTGAAACCGCATTGATTTCTTTAGCAATGCGCTCCACTTCATGCTTTATTTCTTCTTTTGAAAGCTGTTTGGGCAGGTATGACTGTAGTATCTCCAGTTCCTTTTCCTCTTTTACTGCAAGGTCTTCTCTTCCCGCATTTCTGAACTGCTCAATCGAATCTTTCCTCTTTTTGGCGGCTCCTGTTAGAAGTTTAAGCTCTTCTTCAGCATTCAATTCTTTTCCTGAACCGCTTTTCTCAAATTCAAGTATTAAAGCCCGGATTGAACGGATCGTCTCTGTTCTCAGTTTATCCCCTGCTTTCATTGAATTTTTAAGATCCTGGTTAATTCTTTCAGTTAAATTCATGACCGCCTCTAAAATTAAAAAAAGGCAGGTAGTAATAAAACCAGCCTGCCTCAAATCAAATGATTATATTCAGATAAATCAGATCTTGATGTTTGCTGAATAGTTTATTCGCAAACAGAAGGCCTTTCGAAGTTCCTGCTGAATATCCGTAACCAGTCCCATGTCTGTTCCTTTATCAATTCTCAGTGAAACAATAACATTCGGCAGTTCCTGTCTCTTGGCATACATAATCGGTTCAACTTCGTCCAGCTTTACAATACTGTCGTTTATCTGAATTCTTCCGCTTTTGCCAACCCAGATATATGAGATGAGACGCTTGTTCTCAATCTTTTCTATTGCTTTTGCTTCCGGCAGCTTAAAATCTACCAGAACATCTACTTCTCTAAGTGTCGTGGTAACCATAAAGAAAAGCAGAAGCATAAATACAATATCAGGCATGGATGCGGTTGGGATTTCCTGTTTTGTATTAGCTCTTCTTTTTTCAAATTTCATTATTCAAACCTTAAACTATTATTTTTTTACTGATTCAGGTTCTGCAAGAGAAATAATAATAGGTATCTTATCCTTTACAACATCCTGTTGTTCCGGGACAAGGTTATCGAATTTCTTACCATATTGCTGATTGGAATACTCGTCTCTTACCTCAAAATAAGCTTGTTTCACCTGATCCAAAGCCTGTATATACGTATTATAATTAGTCTTTCTATCGGTCTTTACTGAAACAATTAGTTTTTTATTGGAAGGGAGATCAATCTTTGATATTATTCTCGGCTTTAAATTATTCTTGATCTGAAAAACCGGAACCGGGTTTCCATCTACCAATACGTCGCCGTTTTCATTTATCAGTATTGCAGCCATTCTGTCTTTGTCAACTTTAATGTTGACCTGCTCATCAGGCGGGACATAATCTGGCAGGGTAAGACCAATACCGGTGTCAACATCGATAACTGTTGCAACAAGGAAGAACAGCAGAAGCAGGAACGCAATATCTGCCATTGAACTTGTCGGTATTGAAGCTTCAGCTATTTTGCGTTTTTTTAACATTGTTAATTACTTTAATCTTGTTAATAATACTTCAAAGGAATCTGAAAGTTCCTTATACTTTACCTTTTGCTTTTAATTCATAGAGTGCATCAATCAGCTCAACAGAACTTTCTTCCATATCGCCGACCAGCCGGTCTATTCTTGAAATAAAATAATTGTAAAATATTTGAAGCAGCATTGCCACAACAAGACCAAAAAGTGTAGTTAAAAGAGCAACTGAAATACCTTCGGCAACAATTGCCGGAGAAATTTGTGCTGCTTCTTTGATAGCATCGAAAGCCTGGATCATACCTTGTACGGTACCGGTGAATCCGAGCATCGGTGCAATTGTAATAAATGTCGAGATCCAGATCATACCTCTTTCGAGGAAACTCATTTCGATTCCGCCGTAAGCGATAATTGCCTTTTCAGCTGCTTCTAATCCTTCGTCTGCTCTTAATAAGCCGGCGTGAAATACTGAAGCAACAGGGCCTCTTGTGTTGCCGCAGACTTCCTTAGCCTGCTCCACACCGCCCTCAGCAAGTGCTCTTCTGACTTTTACGATGAAATCTTTTGTGTTAACTCTTGCTCTGGAAAGAGTCCAGAATCTTTCGATAGAGAAAGCCAACCCGAGAATAAGGCATGCAAGGATAGGATGCATAAAAATACCGCCGGCTTCGTATTTTTCAGCCAGCCAATTTAATGCACTCTGATTTTGATTAGCCTGCGCAATCACATTAATCATTGCCGAGATAATCCCAATAAAGTCCATAAAAAGTAACCTCCTAATAAATTAAAAAATGATCTTTTGAGGAGAGGATAGGCTCCAATAATTTTCTTAAAAAGACCTCGTTACAATAACTATTTCGAAAAACAAAGTCAATAAATATTTGAGTGTTAAATTTAATTAAAAATATACATTAAAGCCTATTCTGTAACAATAAATCTTGAAGTCAGACGAATTATGTTGCCGGAAATAAAGAAGAAATGCCGGAAAATCTCGTGTGCCAGGTCTCCGATTTCTTCGGCTTTTACCCATTTATCATAGTTGTCATTTTTCATCCACTGTCTGTTCGCCGGTGTATCTATTATAAAAGGGGCAATAGCATTTGCACTTAGTTTGATTTCATTTCCCTCAAGAGCCAGCGTTTTCACAAGGTGAATTAAGGCGCTTTTTGAAGTTCCGTATGACCCTTTGCCTGCTTCGGGATTTATCCCGGTTTCTGCGGCAGTGAAACATATTGAGCCGCCTGCTGATTTTTCTACAAGCTTTGAAAAATGCTTTGCAATAAAGAAATTGGATTTAAGGTTCATATCCATCATTTTATTCCACTCATCTTCACCGGTCTCCTTGATGGTTCTTCCCCCGGCAAATCCCCCGACTGTACTGTAAAGAAAGAAAAGCGTTTCTTTAGACGGATTTAGTTCCGCAAATATCTCTTCAACATTTTTTTCTATAGATAAATCTTTGGAATTAATTTTTATTACTTGTTCCGATTTGAAATTTTCTTTTTCAATATTGAAATCGAAGAGATATATTCTGTCGTAATTTTTTTTTAGCATGCTTTCCGTAACCCCTCTGCCAAGGGCTCCGCTGGCACCGAATATTAATAATTCCTTCTTCACTTTTCTCCTTTTCCGGATTTAATTACAAATTCACAGGTCACCGGGAAATGATCGCTGTAGCCTCCGAGATATTTGTTCCCGCCGTATGTCGGAAATGGTGTTCCTTCATATTTTCCGGAGTGTGTTACCAAAAAGTCAGGCTTATAAATACTGAATGTTCCGCATATGTAATGAATCTTGACTCCGGTTAATAACTCATCTGATACAATGATCTGGTCCAGCATGTTCCAGTCGTTTTTGTATTTGTATGTTCCCAAGCCTTCGTTGTAAGCTCCGTATGCCAGGTTGTATAGTTCGTTAGGTTTAATCTCTGGAAGTTTCCCTGGTATAGTGTCGCACAGAACAGGCTGAGCCTTTAATGTATTGAGTATTGAATTGTTTGTAGGTTCATCATTGAAGTCGCCCATTATTAGTATTAATGATTTCGGGTTGTTAGACAGAATTTCATCCGTGTTCTTCTTTAGAACTTCTGCTGCTGCAATTCTGTTTTTTTCCGACTCGCTCTCCCCCCCTCTCCGGCTTGGCCAGTGATTTTCGAAAATGTAAATCGTATCGCCTGTGGAGGTTAACAAATCTACATTGAGGATCAGCCTGGTCGGGTAGCCGTCTGCAAGGTGTATGGTGTCCCCTGTCACAGAAAGTACGTGGAACTTATCACTTCTGTAGATAAGCCCGTTGTCTATTCCCCTGTTGTCGGGTGATTCAATGTATGCAGTTTTATAATTGATATCCGGTAAAAATTTATCGTTCATCCTGTCGAGGATGGCCTGGTGCTCAGTTTCTACCACGCCTAATATATCGGGACCGCGGCCGTCATTCATAGAATGTATTACTCTTGCAAGATTGCTCAGCTTTTTGTCGAGTCTTTCGGCTGTCCAGTCTTTAACGCTTCCGGGAAGGAATTCTTCGTCTTCTTTTAATGAATCATTTACAGTATCAAATAGATTTTCAAGGTTCCAGGAAGCGGCAAATAAAGTATCAGTTTTGCTTACTTGCGCTGAACAGGGTAAGGAGATTAAAACCACGAAGAATAGGACTGCTGTTGTTTTCATTTTATTCTGAGGATAAGAGTTTATAATTCCAGCCTTGTGGTTACACCATGAAGTTTGTTGTATTGGAGTTTGTAAAATGCCACAAAGTTTGGAGCCAGTTTTTTTAATGTTGCAAATAGTTTGAGCCATAATTTATTTGTTACGATATCCTCAGAACCATAAAAAATTACTTTTTCCGTGATTCCATTGGCTTTTAACAGGTGAGGGATATCTACAAATTCCATATAGCCGGTTTCTATAATAATGCCTGATAATCCATGACCAAGGTTGTCAACTTTCCTGAAAGTCGTCCCGTATGGAGAATCTGTTGTCTGAATCGAGACCAGAACGTTCTTTTCATAGATAATGTTGCCTCGTATTATACAATGCACTACGTAGGGCGGAACATTATTGAGATCTTTCGTAAAAAATAATGCGGTTCCATTAATATTATTGCCTAGTCTGTATATCTGTTCATAGCTTTCTTTGAACACATCAAATGGTAATGGTCTGAAAGAACGGTACATTGCTTTATGACCCGATGACCATAGCTGTATTACAAAGAACGGAATAAGAGCAACTACAATTGACCAGTATCCACCGTGAGGTACTTTATTCATTACGGCAACAAGGTATAGAAGATCTACAATGAACACTACCCCCGCCAGTGCCATTTTAGCTTTCTTGCTCTCTATCTTAAATATCCAGATCATAAACATTGCACTGATGGTCATTGTGGCCGTTACGGCAAGACCGTATGCAGCCGCCAGGTTATCTGACTTCTGGAAGAAGAATATCATAAACAGCACTGCTATTAAAAGCACCCAGTTCACCACTCCGATATATATCTGCGATTTGAGGTGCGTGGATGTATACTTTACCTTCATTAATGGGAATATTCTCGTGGTAATTCCCTGGTACACCAGGCTCATAACAGCGCTTATCATTGCCTGCGAAGCGATAATAGTTGCCAGTAGAGTCAGTATAAGAAATGGGACGTAAAAGACATCCGAAATTGATTTAATCATTCCGAAAAGGACATAGTTTGTATCTTGTGAATGAAGAAGATAGGCTCCCTGCCCGAAGTAATTTATAACCAGGGCAAAGAAAACAAAATACCACGCATGCCTTATGGGCTGGCTGCCGAGATGTCCCATATCTGCATAAAGCGCCTCTCCTCCTGTTGCGCAAAGTATTACTTCGCTTAAAACAAAAAATCCCGTCCAGCCGTTATGGAGCATAAATTCTACTGCGTAATGGGGACTGACCGCCAGCAGAACTCCCGGCATCCTTATCAGTGAATATATCCCTGAAATCAAAAGAGCTGAAAACCAGATTATCATGATAGGACCAAAAGAGGATGAAACTTTGTCCGTGCCCCGCGATTGAAAAGCAAACAAAAGCACTGTAATCACACAGGTTATCAGAATTATGGTTGATACACTTATATGCCCTATAGAAGGAATAAGCTGTAGTCCTTCCACTGCAGACAAAATACTTATTGCCGGCGTAATGGCGCCATCCCCCATTAACAGGGATACACCGATAAACCCGAGAAATGAAGCGAATGCTGCTCTCCTCCCGGTTTTTACACTTTTTGCAAGTATCTCTTTTAGAACTATTATACCGCCTTCACCTTTAATACTTAAGCTCATCGCAAGCCATGCATATTCAACGGTAACAAGAATTATAAGTGACCAGAAGATCAGCGAAAGTGCACCCATAAGGTTTCGATATGTGGGTGCAGTAAGTGTAAAAATGACTGTTAAAGTATAAATTGGACTGGTGCCGATGTCACCGAATACCAATCCCATTGCTTTAACAATATCCTTAAAAGAAGAGAATTTAAACTTGCTTTTTGCCATCAAAAAATACCGCCGGTAATTGAGGGTGATAAATATAAGAATAAATCATATTTAATAACGTTATGTTTTTCATTTAATCAAATTCTGATCGAAATATAAATATAATAGTATAATTAAATCGCTTCCAAATAATAATCGAAGCTCTAACAGGATTTAAGTCCCAGGTATAATTAAGAAGTTTACCTTCATTTTATTTAAAACGCTGAAAAGCTGACTGCGGTCTCCTTCCTCCTTATGAAAAAATGAAGACTAAAAAATGAGAAAATCAGCACTGACATTTTGTCATACGTACATTTTTTCAACAGCCGAAAATTCCATTATTTCGCACTTTTCTAACTGTCTCATTTTGAGTCCTTCTCCGTCCCTTCCCCGACTCTTCTCCGATATTAATCCGGTACAACATCTGCGTCTGCCATTTTGTCAAAATGTTGAAACTTTCATCAGCTCAAAATCACTAAACAAAATGAAATAAACTGGGGAAATGTCTCTCAAATTGAAATCAAATATTTCTCTATCCGGCGCGGTTTTGCGCAATTAAAAACTAGCTTGCACTGTTAAATCGATTAAGTATCAATTTCTCAAATAAAACAAGTTCAAAGTCTGAACGGTTCCTTATAATTCCTGGAAAAAGTAGGACTATTACGTTCGCAAACTAAGCTCAACATATCTTCTTCATCGTAATCTTTTGGTGGTTTTCACCTGCACAAACATAATCTGAATACGTCCTGAATACGTCTTGAATCCGTTCTGAATACGTCTTAAAATACGTTTTACTCATATTACAAAACGATCTTAATATGTATTTTCTTTGCCATAGGTTTCTGACATTTATTCCTTCCATAGTGACAGCTATTCGACCCGTACCTCCCTTTTTTATTGAATTTGAAGTAAGAGTACTTATTTTTATTTTTGTTTTTACAGTGATTCTCCCGTAGCGGCACCTCAGAATTTAACCGATGAGAAAATATGAGTAAAAAATTCGTAATAATAGACGCAATGGCGTTAGCCTATAAAGCCTATTTTGTTTTTATAAACAGACCCCTGGTTTCTACTAAAGGAGAACCAACTTCAGCCGTGTTCGGGTTCCTGAACCAGCTGCTTAAGATCCTTGAAGATACAAAACCGGATTATATCTCGGTTGCCTTCGATTCTAAAGAGAAGACTTTCCGTCACGAAAAATATGAAGGCTATAAAGCCTCAAGATCCGCTATGCCTGAAGATATGATCCCCCAGATTGCAAGGATCAAAGAGATCATCGAAGCAATGAATATTCCGATTTATATTCTCCCCCGCTATGAAGCCGATGATATAATAGGCACTGCTGTGTGTAAGGCGGAAGAAAAAGGACTCGAGTCATTCGTCATAACTCCGGATAAGGATTTTAATCAGCTTGTTACAGATAAGGTTAAAATTGTCCGCCCCGGAAAATCCACTGAAGAAATCGTCTTCTATGATGTTCAGAAAGTCAGGGATGAATTCGGATTTGAACCAAAACAGATGATAGATTACCTTGCTCTTATAGGCGATAAATCGGATGATATTCCGGGAATTGCTGGTATTGGTCCGAAAACAGCCATCCCGCTTATCCAAAAATATGGCACCGTCGAAGGCATTTATGAACATATTGATGAAATAGATAAACCTGCTCTTAAGAAAAAACTGGTGGAGGGTGAAGCCAGTGCTGTCATTTCCAAGGAACTTGCTACTATACACTGCGAAGTTCCTCTGGATTTTGATTTCGATAAGTCAAAGTTCAGAAAACCTGATTTCGATAAGCTCAGGGAGATATTCCTCCAGGTAGAGTTCAAGAATCTTTACAGCCGTCTCCTTAACTTTTATGATAGAAATGGCGGAAGTGAAGGCGGCGAAATAGAGACTATAGCACCTGAAGCCGATACCTTCGATTCAGAGAATTCTGATTATATTTTAATTACTACTGCCTCTGAGGCTAAGACACTTGCGGATAAATTAAAAAAAACTGACCTGTTTGTTTTCGATACCGAAACAGATAGTCTTGATCATTTTTTGCTTAAACTGGCCGGAGTCTCGTTTTCGATCAGGGAAAAAGAAGCATATTACGTCGCTCTTAATTCTTTTGACAATGATAAGGATGTTCCTGAAGCTGTAAAAGACAGACTCCCCTTGAGTGAATTCATAAAAATCTTTAAGCCGGTATTTGAGAATAATAAGATCAAAAAAGTCTGTCAGAATGGAAAGTTTGATATTTCTGTTCTCAGGAGCCGGGGTATAGAAGTAAATAATTTTTATTTCGATACTATGCTCGCCAGTTATGTCATAGATCCCGATCAAAAACATGGAATGGATGAGCTGTCCGTAAAGTACCTGAATTACAAGCCCATCCCTCTTTCGGATCTGATCGGTATTAAAAAGGATCCTTCAAAAATATTCGAGGCAGACCTTCATGCAGTCTCCGATTACTCTTGTGAGGATTCCGATATAACTTATCAGCTGTATAAAAAACTCGAGACCTTGCTGAAGGCAGAAAAGCTTACAAAAATTGCTTACGATATCGAGTTCCCCCTGGTACCGGTTCTTGAAGATATGGAAAGAGAAGGAATTAAAATTGATACAGAAGCCCTGATTGCTTTCAGTAAGGATCTGCAGGTTCTCCTGGATGAATACACCCGGAAAATATATAACTGCTGCGGTGAAGAGTTTAATATCAATTCTCCCCAGCAGCTCCAGGTCATATTATTCGACAAACTTAAGCTGAAGACCGGGAAAAAGACGAAAACAGGATTTTCAACCGACGCCCGATCCCTTGAGAATCTCCGGGGTGAACACGAAATAATCGAACTGATTCTCGATTTCCGCCAGGCGGCTAAGCTGAAGTCTACTTACGCCGATTCACTTCCCCTACTAATCCACCCTAAAACCGGCAGAGTTCATACGTGTTTTAATCAGACCGTGGCCTCAACAGGCAGACTCTCAAGCAACGATCCTAATCTTCAGAATATTCCCATCAGAACGGAAATGGGAAAAGAGATAAGGAAGGCTTTCGTCCCGCGGGATAAAGACTATCTGATCCTCAGCGCAGATTATAGCCAGATAGAACTTAGAATACTTGCAAGTATTACCGGCGATGAAGGCTTGACACAAGCATTTAAGAGCGGTGAGGATATCCATAGGAGTACTGCCGCTCTTGTATTTATGGTATCCCCTCAGGACGTCACTCCTGAAATGAGACGACGGGCTAAGGAAGTTAATTTCGGCGTGCTCTACGGAATTGGACCTTTTGGATTAAAGACCAGGTTGGGAATCACTCAATCACACGCTAAAGAAATAATAGAGACCTATTTTAATACTTTTAGCCGTGTAAAACATTTTATGGATGAATCGGTACTTAAGGCACGGGAAAAGGGATATGCGGAAACGTTGTTCGGAAGAAGGAGATATTTACGTAATATTAATAGCAGCAACCGTGTGGTGCGTCAGTTCGAAGAGCGTGTTGCTATCAATATGCCGATCCAGGGAACAGCAGCGGACATGATAAAGCTGGCAATGATAAATATCTACAATGAACTTAATAAGATGAAAGCCCGGTCCAAAATGGTACTCCAGGTTCACGATGAACTCCTCTTTGATGTTCATAAAGATGAAGTTGAGGAAATCAGAAAGATGGTGAAGGAGAAAATGGAAAACGCAATTCCTATGAATGTTCCCATAGTAGTTGAAACAGGGACAGGTAAAAACTGGCTGGATGCTCATTAATAATAATTTAAAACCTGATGCAGATCGATAAAGATAAAATACGGAAGATACTTTGTATTAAACCCCGGGGTATTGGGGATATCATTCTATCTACGCTGATACTTGAAAACCTTGCCTCTTATTTCCCCTATGCTCAGATTGATTACCTTACGGAAAGATTTGCAAAAGCCTCGGTAGAAAATAATCCATTCGTCAATAAAGTGCTCACTATGAATGAAACCGAGTTTCCCCTGCTTGTAGCTCTTCGCGTAAAAAAAGAAAAGTACGATATGGTGCTCGATCTCTGGTCCAACCCCCGGTCGGCTCAAATTACATTTCTTTCGGGCGTAAAATTCCGCGTGGGATTTGCCTATCGTGGAAGAAAGTATGCCTATAATATTCTCGCAACCGGTGAACGGGGTGAACATCATTCTGCAGAGCATAATCTCGAATTGCTTAAAGCCCTTAATGTGCCTGTCAAAACGAGGAAATTACATTTTTATGTATCTGAGGAAAATGATGCATTCGGAAAAAACTTCATCGCTAAATACTGCAGAAATGGATCCCTCGTGGTGGGTATTATCCCTGCTGGCGGCTGGCCCTCAAAACGCTGCGATGCGGCAAAGTGGGTAGAGATTTGTTCAACCATAAATAAGAAATATAAGGTGCAGTATGTTATTTTATGGGGACCGGGAGATGAATATGATGCCGACTATATTAAAAATCATTTCCCCGACCGGACAGTTCTTGCGCCAAGGACCTCCCTTGAACAAATGTCGGGCCTTATTAAAAATTGCGGCTTTATTCTGGCTAATGATTCCGGACCTATGCATATGGCAGCTGCACTCGGAATTCCAACTCTTGGAATCTTTGGACCTACAGATCCCAACAAACATGGTCCGTACTCTCAAAACTCCGGCTACGTCTTGAAGGACGATCTGTTTTGTATAGTCTGTAATTATCTTGAGTGCCCCTATAATCACGAATGTATGCTTCAGTTGTCAAACCAAAAAGTTCTGGAAGCTTTCGAAAGAATTGCCGGAAACCTGCTCGAGGAAAAATCTTAGTTTAGCGTTTTAAGGAAATCATCCATTTTATCGCCGAGGTTCCTTATCGTATGGTTCTGTTTTACATCCTCCGCTGCCTTCTTACCAAGACTCCTTCTTAATTTCTCATCGTCGCCAAGTTGAGTAATGATGCTTACCAGTTCTGCTGTATTATTGAGATTAAAAAGGAATCCATTCTCGCCGTTCCTTATAAATTCATCGTTCCCCGGTATATCCGATGCAATCAATGGCACCGAAGAAACCCCCGCTTCTAGGAGTGCCAGGGAAAAGCCCTCAGACCTCGACGTCAGAAGAAACACGTCCATTGCTTTATAATATTTCCAGATGTCATCCACATAACCAGGCATTATTATTTTATCTCTACTGATCCCGAAGGTTCCCGCGTAAGCCAGAACTTCATCCTGCTGTTTCTCAGGTATGCCTATTATAAGCAGAACGAATCTATCGTCAAGTCTGGAAAATGCTTTGAATAAGATATCAAACCCCTTCCTCTCTTTATGAAACCAGGTCGAAAGACCCAGCACTATTCTGCCGTTAAGACTGTATTTATCTTTTACTTCTGCACCGGATATATGGTCGATATTTTCCGGGTATTCTATTCCATTATGGATAACCTTAACTTTATTTTTTTTGATACCTGATTTAATAAGACTTTCAGCAACTCCCCCGCTGCATGCAACCTGGTAATCAAAATATCTGTTATAGATAATAGAGCCTATTATAGGAGCACTTTTAGTTATATTCTGTCTGTAAGCAATGTTGTAAAAGTCGGCGTTAAATTCTTTTTTGAGGTTCAACCCTATTTTCCTGTCCAGTGAATGATAAGAAATTATATGCCTGGGACTCAATTCAAGAAAATGCTTTTTGAAGCTGGCGTAGATATTCTTAAAGTCTCCTGATGTATTAAGGCTGATAACTTTTAACCCCCTCTCTTTTGCTCTCCTTTCAGTAAGGGAATTCTCGGAAGCAAAAAGTCTCAGGTCATAGCCCTTCATCATTAATTGTTCGGAGCACATTATTGCAATTTTGGCACTTCCTGCATAACCATCCCCGAAACTTACCTGGAATAACATATGTTAAATATTCTCCTTCAAATGCAGCTAATGTTTTTTTATATTTGATCGACAAATTTGAATTATAAATATAATTATTATTTACAATTAGTCGGGTTTTTTTTGAAGGCCAGAGAAGTTCCATCATGTAAAAGATTTACGGGGTATAAACCGTGCTACCCTGATCATAACTGCTGGGTGGATGGATGTAAAGATAATCTACCTATCGGGAAGAAGATTTTAATTATAAATTTAGATGCTATGGGAGATGTCCTGATGACAACAGCACAGCTTCCTTCCATCAAAAGGAAATTTCCCGATTCGACAATTTTTTGGGTAACGCTTAAAATAGCTGCTCCGCTGCTTGCCGGAAATGAATTGATTGATAAGGTGTTTATCTATGATGCGGAATCTATTTCTGTCTTGCAGGGAGTTCAATTCGATTATGTTATGAACGTCGATAAGTCCCAGCGTTCTTGTGCATTACTTAATTTAGTTAATGCAGAACATAAGCTGGGTTTTGGTTTAAATAAAGATGGTAAAATCATACCTGTAAATGAAGGAGCCTGGTATAATTATAATCTGGGAATGGATGATCATCTTAAATTTAAGGAAAATAAAAGAACTGGAGAAGATTACCTTGCGGAAACTTTCGAAGTTGAATACCGGAGAGATGATTATATTTTCAGATTTGATGCGGAGGAACAAACTTATATCTCAGATTATAAGAAGAGTGTGGGAATTCACGATAATGATTTTGTAATTGGCTTCAATACAGGCTGCTCCGAACTGTATCCAAATAAAAAAATGACCATTGATCAACATGTTTACCTTATAGAAAAGCTCCTTGAAAAAAACATCGGCAGAATTATTCTGCTTGGTGGTCCGGAGGATACAGAGCGAAATAATATCATATATTCGCATTTTGAAGGTAAGATTATTAATACCCCAACGACAATGGGTGTACGTCGCGGGGCCTGTTTTGAAGCACTTGCAGATGTGATTATTACCGGCGATTCTTTCGGAATGCACCTTGGAATTGCTCTGAAGAAATTTATTATTGTCTGGTTTGGGGTAAGCTGCTGGACTGAAATAGATCTCTTTGACCGCGGTATAAAACTATATCAGGAAGACCTCTTCTGCTCCCCTTGCTGGAAGAAAGTGTGCCCTTACAACCTGGAATGCATTCAAATGATCGACCTCGATAGAATAATCAGCGAGACCGAAAATTATTACCGAACAAATTTCCTGAAGGAAATAAATGAGAAGCGGAATCAATAATATCAATCCATTCTCACTTTCAAAACGTATTAAACGTCCGCTTATTCTTGACGGAGCTATGGGAAGCTTGCTCCAGCATTACGGTGTTCCCTCTTCCAAAAAGGTATGGATGACCCTGGCTAATATTGACTACCCTGACACCCTGCTTAAGATCCACAAAGAATATATAGAAGCGGGAGCAGACATAATTACTACTAATACATTCAGGACGAATCCTGTTGCACTTTCTGAGTTTTCTGATCAAAAACAGCTTGAATTGATTAAAGCCTCAATAACTATTGCAAAAGATGCCAGAAATCAGCTCCCTGTATACATAGCCGGTTCAAATGCACCTGCGGAAGATTGCTATCAAAAAGAGCGGACTATTAGCAATAAAGAACTCGAGAACAATCATCATAAACATATTCAAAATCTAATAGATAATGGGGTTGATTTCATCCTAAATGAAACACAAAGTCATTTTGATGAAATTCGAATAATCTGCAAGTATTGTTCAAGAAATAAAATTCCATTTGTAATTAGTATTTACCTTGATGAAAATATGAAAATATTATCAGGTGAAGACCCGGAGCAGGTTATATCGTATATCTGGGAGCACGATCCATTGGCAGTTGGTCTGAATTGCATTTCCCCCGCCCAGTTTAATGCAGTCGATAAACACTTTACTAATAATTGGGGATACTACCTTAACTGCGGGAGCGGCAACCCTGAAGATACAATTATCCATTGCGGATTCTCGCCTGAGGACTACCTGAAGACAGTAAAGGAATCTCTAAGCTTCTCCCCTTCTTTTATAGGAGCCTGCTGCGGATCAAATCCTGTCCATATCAGAAAAATAAAAGAATACCTGGATGGCAAAAATCGAAGTTAATGCACCTGCGAAAATAAATATCGGACTGTATGTTACTGAGAAAAGACAGGATGGTTTCCATAATATCGAAACCATTTTTTATCCTGTCAGTCTTCATGATAAAATTATTGTCGAGGATTCTGATATATTTAATTTTTCATCCAATGAAAAATCCCTGCCTATTGATAGTACAAACCTGATCATACACGCAAAAAATCTTCTCGAGGAGTATTCAGGTGAAAGGCTGAATATAAAAATTCAACTTCAAAAGAACATTCCTATAGGAGCAGGGCTCGGCGGGGGCAGTTCTGATGCAGCCGCTGTATTAAATTTGCTTAACGAATTTGCAGGACTCAGTCTTTCTCCGAACGAAATATTTGATCTCGGTTTAAGGCTGGGGTCCGATGTTCCTTTTTTTCTTAATCCCAAACCTTCTTTTGCCTGCGGAAAAGGTGAGATTCTTTCTCCGCAATTACTTCACCTCGATCTTCCCTTATTAATAGTTAATCCGGCTATTAATATATCCACTAAATGGGCATACAGCCAAATAAAACCTGGACGGTCTGGTTTTGATCTCAGACAGGTTGAATCTCTCGATTTGTATCATCTAAAATTATATGGAGAGCATATATCCAACGTTTTCGAGGCTCCTGTATTTGAAATGTATCCGGTTATCAAAGAGATAAAATTTCTTCAATATAAACTTGGAGCTGTATTTTCACTAATGAGCGGCAGCGGGTCAAGTGTATTCGGCATTTACCCCGATACCGAAAGCGCAGCATCAGCAGCAGGAATCATGAGGGAACAGGGTTATTTTGTTTACTTGCAGGATGAAACGGGATCAGTCTGATCAGCTATGAAACCACTGTTTCTGCAATTTCAATATATTTTCTTGTTGCATTCATCCTGACGTTTGCACCTATCGGAACGGTAATATTGTTACTCAGATGACCATGCTCTGAAGTTATAAATTACCGGCTTTTTAATAGGCGTAAGATAGTCTGTTATGACCTCTCCCAGGGTCAGAGTTTTTTTATTAGGATCTGGTTCATTGCAGTCCAGGAATGATCCGATTATAACTCCTTTAATTCCATGAGCATTTTGGATAATCTGAACTGGTTCAGCATCCTGTCGATCCGATAGGGCATCTCTCCTATTTCTTCAATAAGAAGGATCTTATCCTTCAGATCGGGTAGGTATTCAGTACCTATCAATCCGGAGATAACTGAAAGATTTCCTCCCACAACTCTGCCGCTTGCTGAGCCCGAATTCAAGCTAAGAATATTCTCATTGTCGGGATTATTAAATCGGCCGAATTTTTTGGGAGAGGTAAGCAGTTTCCAGAACATTTCTTCAGTAAAAGGACTCACTTCATCATAAAAATCTACCCCGGGCATTGGACCGGCAAACGTTATCAATCCTGCTTTGTAAAAAATCGCCAGTTGTATGGCCGATATATCACTGTAACCAACGAAAATCTTAGGATGATTCTTAATTATTTTATAATCGATTTTATCAAGCAGTCTTGCAGCTCCATATCCGCCTCTTAAACAAAAAACAGCCTTAACATTTTTATCTGAAAACATTGAATGCAGATCGTCTACCCTTTCTTTATCAGTACCGGCCAGGTATCCATTTACTTTTCCAACATTTCCGCCGATTTTTACTTTATAACCAAGTTTTTCAAGATAGCTGACGCTTTTTTCCAGTTTACCGGGATCATCAACTGATGAAGCGGGAGAGATTATTCCGATTAAATCCCCTTTTTGAAGTTTTTTGGGTTTTATGGCTTTCATTGTACCGTTTTTTGTTGTAATGGGAGTTTCGAGGGATGAATTTAAGAATAGAAATGCTCTCAATCAAATTTTTACTGCATTTAAGTCTTTATATTTTAAAAGATTATAGGATCCGGGAATAAAAAAACTCCTGAATATGAGGCATAGCACCCTTGTTTGAGTTTTTGCGGATTATCAAATATATTAACAGCTAAGCCATTGAATAAATAATACTTAGAGGTACAATCTTAACAATAATTTAACAGCGGGGGGATTAGTTATTTAATAACTTAATTACTTCAGAGATTTTATGAACGATAGAAAAATTCTATTCATCTGCGGTTCACTGAATCAGACGACTATGATGCGTAAAATTTCCATGCATTTCCCCCCTGAACAATGCTATTTCACCCCTTTTTATTCAGATGGATTCCTTAGATTGGCGGGGCAGACAAGCATCCTCGATTTCAGTATACTTGGAGGACAATTTAAGGCCAGAACTTTCAATTATCTGAAAAAGCATAATTTAAAAATTGATTATGAAGGTACAGATAATCAGTATGACCTCGTCTACACCTGCTCTGATCTGATCGTTCCCAGAAATATAAGGGATAAAAAATTGATATTAGTACAGGAGGGAATGACTGATCCCGAAAACTTGGTTTATTATCTTGTGAAAAATTTAAACTTCCCCGCTGGATAGCAAGTACATCAGTAACAGGTTTATCCCACGCTTATGATAAATTCTGTGTAGCATCCGAAGGGTATAGAGATCTATTTATCAGGAAGGGCGTCGACCCTGATAAAATAGAGGTTACCGGAATACCCAATTTCGATAATTGTAAAGAATATCTTGATAACGATTTCCCTCATAAAAATTATGTGCTTGTCGCAACCTCAGATGCAAGAGAAACTTATAAGTATGAGAACAGAAAAAAATTTATAAAACACGCTAAATCAATCGCTGATGGAAGACAGCTTATTTTTAAGCTCCACCCTAACGAAAACGTCGAAAGAGCTACAGCGGAGATCAACCGTTACGCACCGGGTGCATTGATTTATTCGAAAGGTAATACCTCCCATATGATTGCAAACTGTGAAACACTTATCACACGTTATTCGAGTGTGGTTTACGTAGGACTTGCCCTTGGGAAACAGGTTTATTCGGAATTTGAATTATCTGAACTGCAGAAACTTGTCCCTATTCAAAATAACGGAGCATCGGCTGAAGCAATTGCTGAAGTGGGCAAAAACCTTATGGCAGCATCGCATTCATTGGAAATTAAGCAGGAATTGTTGAGGACAAGACTCAAGAGGAAATTTCTCCAGAGATATCGTTCAAAATTACTTAATGCTGAGAAGCGTTATTAAAATAGATCGTATCCAATCTTTATTGAAGATCAAAATATGAATATCGTCACTGTAGTCCAGGCAAGAATGGGATCATCAAGGATGCCCGGCAAAGTTATGATGCCCCTTGCCGGAAAACCGCTGATCTTAAGAATGTTAGAACGCGTTTGTTTAGCGGAAATAACAGGTAAAATAATCGTAGCAGTAACTTGTGAAAATCGGGATGATAGGCTTGCTGAAACTTGTGAAGCAGGCGGCTATCCTGTATATCGCGGAAGTACTTCGGATCTGCTTGACAGGCATTATCAGGCAGGACTTAAATATAATGCTGACGCTGTAGTCAAGATACCATCCGATTGTCCTTTAATCGACCCGGCCGTGATAACAAAAGTACTCAGTCATTTTATCTCAAATCCAGGTAAATTTGATTATGTCAGCAACCTTCACCCGGCAACATATCCCGATGGGAATGATGTGGAAATCATGACTATGGAAGCTCTGGAACTGTCCTGGCATGAAGCCTCCAGGGATCTTGAGAGAGAGCACACCACTCCTTATATCTGGGAAAATCCTGATAAATTTAAAATAGGAAATCTGGTGTGGGAAACGGGAATGGATTATTCTATGTCCCATAGGTGGACCATCGATTATATGGAGGATTATCTGTTTATCAGGGAAATATATAATGCACTGTATGAAGACAACCCGCAGTTCGATCTGTATGATATCCTTGAGTTTGAAAAGAATCATCCCGGAGTAAAAGCTTTGAATGAAAAGTATAATGGGGTTAACTGGTACAGAAATCATCTGGGCGAATTAAAAACTATTAAGTCCGAGCAAACCAGGACAATTTAATGATACAAAAAAAGAGTAAAATAGAACTGGAAGAAATGGCATTAAAGGTGCGTGAGCATATCATAAGACTGGCTACCGATGGGGGCTGTTTTATTGGTGCTTCCCTTTCCTGCGCCGATCTTATCGTTTATTTGTACAACAACTTTTTAAACATAAATAAAGATAATCTTAATCATCCTGAACGCGACTATCTTTTTCTGTCAAAGGGACACGATGTTCCGGCGCTATACGGAACTCTCGCCGAGCTTGGTATTTTAGAGAAAGAAAGGTTGAGGAATCATCTGAAAACGAACGACTTTATATATTGGCATCCCAACACCCGGATTCCGGGAATTGAGTATCACTCAGGCTCACTCGGACATCTCCTCTCAGTTTCAATGGGCGTCGCAAAAGACTGTTTACTGAAGAACCAGGCTAATAAAATAGTTGTAATTTTGGGTGATGGTGAACTCAATGAGGGTTCAGTCTGGGAGGGTCTGCTCGTCGCTTCTGCCCACAAATTAAATAATTTGATTGCTGTGGTCGATAGAAATCAGTTTCAGGCAAATATTAGAACAGAAGAACTGATACCTATAGAACCTCTTGAGAAAAAATTTGAAGCCTTTGGCTGGACCCCTTACAGGTGTAATGGACATGATTTCGATGATCTTGAAAGGACTTTTAACATGATCCCTCTCAGAGAGGGTACTCCTTCCGTAGTTATTGCAGACACTACGCGGGGAAAGGGACTGCCGAGTATTGAATCACGGGCTGACAGGTGGTTCTGTAATTTTACACACGATGAAATCGATATGCTCCTGCAGGAGCTTTACAGCAAAATAAAAACAGATTTGAAATCAGAAACATTAACCGTAAGATAAATTATGAACTACGAAGAACTCCTTATACAACTCGTAAAGGAAGATGATCGAATAATAGTTATGACTGCCGAAAACCGTGCAGCCATAAGAAATTTGCCGGACATTATAAAAGACAGGTTTATCGATGTAGGAATAGCTGAACAGACTATGATCGGGATGGCCGCAGGACTTGCACTTCGTGGGAGAATACCTATTGTTCACTCACTGGCAACCTTTCTCACCATGCGTGCTTTTGAATTCATCAGGACGGATGTGGGAATCGGGAACCTTCCTGTAAAACTTGTCGGAGCCGTCCCCGGATTCCTAAGCGATGGCAATGGACCAACCCACCAGGCCGTCGAAGATATTTCCCTTATGCGGGGCATTCCGCCCGTAAATATATTTTGTCCCTCTGACGAGGAGGATATGCTGCTCGGACTGAGGGAAGTACTGCTTCACCCCTCCCCTTTTTATATCAGGTATAATAACATGAAACCTGCTGTTGAACACAGTACAGAATTTAGAATCGGTAAAGCAGAAGTTATTAGCGAAGGAAGGGATATCGTTATTCTTACTTACGGAATGTTACTTTCACAAGCCGTTAAGGCTGCAGATATATTACGGTCCGAAGGAAGGTCGGTTGGTGTAGTTAATCTGCGTACCTTAAAGCCAATTGACGAAGAGTTGCTTAAAAGCATCTGCTTAAGCGATGTACTTGTTGTTACCCTTGAAGATCACTTTATCACCGGCGGTTTGTATTCCATCGTGTCGGAATGCCTGGTTAAAGAAAAAGTACGCTGCAACATCCTGCCGATTGCCCTTGAGAATAAATGGTTCAAGCCTGCACTTCTTCCGGATGTACTCAACTTCGAAGGGTTTAGTGCAGAAAAAATTGCTGGCAGAATAAACAATGAACTTATAAAGTTATCAAAAAGAGAAGAATATTCAATTTAAAATTATGAAGGTAGAATAATGCCGAATAAAGTAGATTTTAATGAAGATTATCCTAAAATCACCATTTCCGATGAATATTATAAAAAAGCTTTGGAACTTATACCCTCTGTAACACAGACGCTTGCAAAAGGTCCGTCTCAAAATATCAAAGGGGTAGCTCCCAAGTATCTCGAAAAAGGTAAAGGATCTCACGTCTGGGATGTTGACGGGAATGAATACATTGATTTCCTGATGGGTATCGGACCTCTCTCGCTCGGTTATTCCTACGATAAGGTGGATGATGCAATAAAAGCACAGCTCGAAAAAGGTATCACTTTTTCATTAATGCATCCCCTTGAAGTGGAGGTCGCTGAGTTAATTAATTCTATAGTTCCTAATGCCGAATCGGTTCGCTACAGCAAGACGGGTGCGGATGTTACCTCGGCAGCAATAAGAGTTGCACGTGCGTATACAGGCAGAGAGAAGATTCTCTGTTGCGGTTACCATGGATGGCACGATTGGTATATCTCAGTCACCGATCGGAATCAAGGTATCCCTGAAGTCATACAGGAAATGACTTATACATTTAATTATAATGATATTAATTCGGTTATTGATTCAATCGATAATGAAACTGCGTGTGTTATACTTGAACCTTTTGTTTTCCAGGCTCCTGAGAATCACTTTCTTCAGGAATTAAGAAGGGTTTGTACTGAAAACGGAACCATTTTGATTTTTGATGAAATGTGGACAGGCTTCCGGATCTCTCTTGGAGGAGCGCAGGAATTTTTTGGTGTAGATGCCGACCTGGCTTGTTTCAGCAAGGCGGTAGCTAATGGGATGCCTTTATCAATCCTTACCGGCAAAAAAAACATTATGCAGGTCCTTGATAGAAAAGTATTCTTCTACACAACCTTCGGCGGCGAAGCACTTTCTCTCGCTGCAGCAAAAGCAACTATCGTGGAATTGCGTGATAACAAAGTGCCTGAATACCTGGCAAGACAGGGTAGCAAACTCAGGGAGGGCTATAACAAAATTGCATCAGATCTCGGTATGGACTATACCAGGTGTTCCGGCTATGACTGCAGGACTATAATATCCTTTGATGCATCTGCCGGGAATCCCCTTGAAATGAAATCACTTGTTCAGCAGGAAATGATTAAGAGAGGAATCCTCTGGGGCGGTTTTCATAATATGAGTTTTTCCCATACAGATAATGACATTGATTATACGCTCAGAGTATATAAAGAGGTCCTGCCTATACTAAAGGAAGCAGTTGAGGAGAAGAATGTTTCCGGGTACTTAAAAGGAGAACCGGTCGAACCGGTATTCAGGAAAACCAGCAACTTTAATACGAAACCAAAAGCGAAAGAAGCAAAAGTTTAATGGAATCTCTTTCTCTATTTTCATTGAAAAACAAGGTAGCTGTAGTCACCGGGGCCCTTGGTTTACTTGGAAAACAGCATTGCTTCGCCCTGTCTGAGGCCGGGGCGTCAGTGATTGTATGCGACCTGGATGGAGCTGCCTGCAATGACTTTGCTTTCAGCCTCGAGGGAGAAAGCCTGGGAGCCGGCGTTGATATAACTTCACCCGATTCAATCAAGGAACTAAAAGCAAATATCCTGAATAAATATAAGAAAATTGATATCCTTGTTAATAATGCGGCAATAAATGATATGTTCGAAAATCCTTCCGCTGCTGCTGAACTTTCAAAGTTTGAAAATTATCCTCTTGAACTATGGAATAAATCCCTTAGCGTAAATATAACCGGAACATTTCTTTGCTCACAGATAATTGGTTCACAAATGGCGGATCAGGGTTCAGGAAGCATCATTAATATTGCCTCAACATATGGGCTTGTTGCTCCGGATCAATCGGTCTATCAAAAAGAGGATGGATCTCAATCATTTTATAAATCCCCTGCATATCCGGCGACCAAAGGAGCAGTGATCTCATTTACCCGCTTTCTTGCCGCATACTGGGGAAATAAAGGCGTAAGAGTTAACTGCCTCTCCCCCGGCGGCGTGGAGAACAGGCAGGATGAATATTTTATAAATAATTATTCCAGGAAAACTCCGCTCGGCAGAATGGCCGCACCTTCTGATTATAAAGGAGCGATAGTATTTCTTTCCAGTGATGCCTCTTCATATATGACAGGGGCTAACTTAATTGTAGATGGAGGATGGACAGCTTGGTAATAGATACAAAACTTAGAGAAGATAATCTCAATCTCACAGAGAAGGCAAAAAAAATAAAACTGGTCCTTACTGACAGTGACGGAGTTTTGACAGATACAGGGGTCTACTATTCTGCGGAGGGCGAAGCGCTGAAGAGATTTTCAATACGTGATGGAATGGGTGTTGAGAGATTAAGAGATATCCTTGGAATTGAAACTGGAATAATTACCGGAGAAAATTCCGGTACCGTTCTTAAAAGAGCAGAAAAGTTAAATATTATGTACCTGTACCGTGGAGTTAAGGATAAAAAAGCCCTTTTTTCTGAAATATTATCGGGATTAAACCTGAATAAAGAGAATATCGCATTTATTGGTGACGATGTTAACGATCTGGAATTATTAAAAGAAGTAGGTTTAAGTGCAGCTCCCTCTGACGGGACCATTTTCGTAAAAAATGTTGTTCATTATATATGTAAAAATAAAGGAGGGAACGGCGCATTCAGAGAATTTGCTGAATTGATTATCTCACTGAAATATGAAGAAGAATTCTAAAAATAAATTGAGGGCACATGATGAATTCATCTAGATTCATAACTATTGGTGACAGAATAATCGGGGACGGCGCTCCGGTCTTTGTAATTGCTGAAATAGGTATAAATCATAACGGTTCTGTAGAGATTGCAAAGAAAATGATTGATGGAGCAGTGAAGGCAGGTTGTGATGCAGTAAAATTTCAAAAACGTACTCCTGAAATCTGCGTACCCAAAGATCAATGGGACGTAGAAAGAGATACTCCCTGGGGAAGGATGACTTATATTGAATACCGTCATAAGATTGAATTTAATCACGCACAATTCGCAGAAATTGTAAATTACTGCAGGAATAGGCAGATAACCTGGTTTGCTTCGTGCTGGGATGAAGAAGCCGTTGAGTTCATCGAAAGTTTTAACCCTCCCGTTTATAAATTTGCATCGGCTTCATTGACTGACGATGAACTCCTGCTGAAACACAAGACACTAAACAAGCCTCTTATAATGTCAACCGGGATGTCAACCCTTGAGGAAATTGAAAACGCAGTCGAATTATTCGGGACGGAAAATCTTTTATTAGCTCATTCAACTTCAGCTTATCCTTGTAAGAATGAAGAATTAAATCTTAAAATGATTCCGTTTCTCATGAATAAGTATCCGGATGTACCTATTGGATATTCGGGACATGAAGTTGGACTGTCGCCAAGCTGGGCCGCTGTCGCACTCGGAGCCTGTTTCGTCGAGAGACATATAACACTCGACAGAGCTATGTGGGGAACGGATCAGGCAGCATCTGTAGAATTAGTTGGATTAGAAAGACTTATTTCTAATATAAGAGATATAGAACTTGCACTCGGGGATGGAATAAAAAAAGTGTATGAAAGTGAAATGAAAAACCTCAGGAAGCTGCGCAGAGCAAAATCCAGCCTGCAGAGTTGAAATAGGTCAAATAGGATTTAATGATAGACTATGCAGGTACTTAAATATATATACGAATCAGTATTGAGTTATTTTATTAATCTGTCTTCCGCTGAAGCAGTGTCTATGATAATAATTGCTTCTGCAGCACTGCTTTTTATCCTCCTGGAAAGAATCTTCCCCTACAATAATGGACAAAAAGTTCTCCGTCAGGGTTTTTTTGATGACCTCGCGCTTTATACAATTGCACAGAGTTATATCCTCGGGATCCTGATATTTAATTACGTTATTTATTATATCGATTCTACGACGGGAATATCCAGGCTTAATATTTTTGCTGATGTGCCTGTATGGCTGCAGCTTGTATTTTTCACAATAACTCACGACCTGTATATTTATTGGATGCATCGCTGGCAGCATAAAAATAAATGGCTCTGGCGAATCCATGAAGCTCATCATTCACCGGAAAAGGTCGACTGGCTATCTGGTTCAAGATCACACGCCCTTGAGATTCTTATCAACCAGACCGTCGAATTTCTTCCTATTGTTTTGCTTGGTTCACCCCCGGAAGTAGTTGCATATAAAGGTGTAATAAGTGCGGTTTGGGGAATGTATATCCATTCAAACCTTAATGTCCATACTGGTAAACTTCAAAGAGTATTTAACGGGCCTGAAATGCACCGCTGGCATCATACCCTGGGCAAAGGGAGGAACAGAAACTTCTCCACAAAGCTTGCAATCTGGGACTGGGTTTTTCATACAGCATACTTACCTGAAAATGAAAAGGCCAAAGAATATGGACTGGTTTCCAGTTTTCCTGCTCATTATATAAGTCAGTTTTTCTATGCTTTCAGACCATTCCATAAAAGAAAGCGAAAATCAGCCCGGCGGACTGCTGAAACCACTAGCCAGGAGGCAGGCTAACCGTAGTATATTCCCCCTTTAGAATCTAGAGAAACATTGTACCCTTTTGACTTTCTGCCTCATCCTGGACTGGAATATACCTGGTTGCAGATGAAGTAAGCAGCTGGAAATTCGAGCCGGGAAAAAAAGATAGTAAATCAGTTAAGTCCCAATTGTATGTACAGGTTTATCTTAATGAAAGCGGAAAAGTAGTAAAATCTTTGGTGATAAAAAGCGCAGGTGAATTACTTGATAATGCAGTCCTATCAGCAATTAATAAAACCGTTCACGCCTGCAATAGTTAACGGTAAACCTGTGAAAGCCAAGATGGCAGTACCGATTTTCTTTAAGTTAAGTTAGCTGCTTGTGACTTTATTAAGAATTTCTTTGAAAACTGATCTGCCGAGTTCGATGGTCTTATCAGGAGGAAGGAACCTCGGATTATGCAGCCCGTAGCGTTCCCCTTCTGAAGTGCCAAGCCAGAACATAAATGAAGGGTATTTGCCTGAAAAGAACCCGAAATCCTCACCGGTCATCTTATATCCGCAGTTGATAAATTTGAATTTATTTCTCAGAACCTTTTCAATGTCTGAGTATAGCTTTTCGTTTACAACTACTTCTGGGTAATGCGCTCCCTTCGTAATAATATAATTAACTCCCGTTAATGTTTTTATTCCCTCAAGAATTTTCCTTAGGGAATCGCCAAAGTCCGCAACAAGTTCTTTCTTCAAGCCTCGTATAGATCCTTCCAGTTTTGCTCTGCCCGGAGCAATATTTCTTACAAAACCGGACTCAATTTTACCTACCCCGAATATAAAGGGTTCAGTCACATTACGCGGCATCTTATCAACCGAATCAAGGAAGGTTCTTAGAGCATTAAATGCATTTCTTCCCTCGAATGGAAATGCGACGTGCGAACTCTCACCAATAAATTCTATGTCCATTTCAAGGGCTGAAGCAAAAAGAACTCCCGGCGTAGAGGCAACAGTACCAAGCGGATACTCATCTGTTACGTGCAGAGCAAATGCATTCTGTATATTAAAACCTTTAAAGATTCCCGTATCATAGAACTTCATCGCTCCCCCGCCGCTTTCTTCAGCAGGCTGAAAAAGAAAAAGAATATTCTGTGAAGGTCTATCCTTCAAAATATCCCCTATCAAAGCATATAATATGGATGTGTGAATATCATGACCGCAAGCGTGCATATAATCATTTGTTGATTTGAAATCGATATCATTTGCTTCCCTTATAGGGAGTCCATCAATATCAGCCCTGAATAATATCCAGGGACCATCGTTTACTTTGTATTCAAACAATACACCTGTCTGGAAAGGTGTATGTACCTTTAATGCCTCGAAGCTATCGAGGGTACTGACTGCATTTATTATGGTTTCTGTTGTTTTGAACTCCTGGTATGCAATCTCAGGATTCATGTGTAGTTTATGCCTGAGTTCAACCGGTGTAATGCTGCTCATATTACTTTTATGATTCCTTTATATTTCCTGAATTACTAAAATTCCTCGGGTCCCTGATCCATTCCATTTTCGGGCTGTGCATTATGATCCTGCTGCTTGTAGTTATTAAAATTAAACTTAATATTAAGCATAATGACTGGGGATTCCCTGTTGAAATATTGATAAGAGTACAGATCTGGGGAAGTTGAAGTAAATTCATGCTTTGCAGTACCAAACAGATCCCGAACCTGTAAGGTAAGTGAAAGTTTCTTGTCCATAAATTCTTGTTTTACAGCGACATCAGCTGAGAAGAACCCTTGCTCCTTTCCCTGGGAGGAAACAGTGGGACTATTATACCTTCCATTTAACTGGAATGAGGTGTACTTAGAAATACTGAATACATTATTCATTCTTAAATTCCAGTTAAAGCTTTTCCGGTCAAAAGATTCGTTGTAAAGCACTCCGCTTACACGGTAGTCATACATATTTCCCATAAGGTTCATATCCCAGAACTCGGCTGGATCATAGATCAGCATGAATTCCGTGCCGAGTGAATAATCTTTCCCTATATTTTCAAAGGTTGTAAGCGTTACATTCTCCGCCTCAGGATAGATGGAACTGATGTGTTCTATTTTATTTTGAGTGATTCTGTAATAAAAATCGGTTGAAAAATTTACTTTTCCGAAGAAGGTTTGAATACCCGCATCGTAAGAATCTATAAATTCCGGCTCAAGACCCGGGTTACCTTTTCTCACATTATTAGCATCTACCCATGTAATAAAGGGTTCAAGGAACCATCCGTGAGGCCTATCGATTCTCCTGGTGTAGCTGGCCATCAGCTGTGAGCCTCCTCCGAACTTATAAGAACTGTGAAGAGTTGGAAAGAAATCCCATCGATCGATCTTGAAATATTGATTCTTATCCTTCACGTTTGTTGTCTGATAGGTATATTCTCCCCGCAAACCTCCCTGTATACCAAGGCTGCCCCATTCATCCGAATAAAGAGAATAAAAAGCTTGTTCGGTTCTGTTGTAATCTGTTGAATTACTGAAATCGGGCTGAAAAGTAAAGCTGGTTGAACTTGAATCAAATGTGTACAGACCATTCATATCTGTTGAAAGTTCAGCTTCCCCCTGATAGCCGGCCTCAAATTTATTTTTTTCCCCAAGCGGGAGTACATAGTCAAGTTTGCCGCGGTATTCATTCTCGGGACCTGATTCGGTTGCTTTCGTTCCGTCTGTCGGAAGTCCCGAATTTACCTGGGTAGTGATAGAGCTTTCATCTGAATTGTGGTGACCATAAAATAATTCACCGGATATTTGATGGCCTTCTTTTTCAAATTTATGCTGATAATTTGAATTTAGAGCGAAGTATTGTCCCTGTCGTTTACTGTCGACTATACTAAGGTATGTGTCCTTCATTGGGAAATTGTCAGACCATTGAGTATAATCTAAATTTGAGTTTCTCTGATGCTCTCCGTGTCCGAATCTGCCGCCGAAACTGAGCAGATCATTTTCACTTAAACTAAAATCCAATCCGCCCCGTAATCCGTATGAAATCCGGCCCCATTCCATAGTACCGTCATAATTTAAGTAAGTAGAATTCGAAGGAAGCATGTAGATATTTTCCTGTTTCCTGGTACCAGGAAAAATTCTCCGGTTATAATCCAGCCCGAAATTATAATTTACTAATGAGGTTTTATATTCAAATAAGAAATCCCCACCGTATTTATCATGAACGCCGGCATTAGCATTTACTACTCCGCTCAGTCCCAGGTTCTGTCTCTTTTTCATTATTATATTGATAATGCCCGCTGTTCCCTCAGGATCATATTTCGCGGAAGGATTTGTAATGATTTCTATTGATTGAATAGAAGTCGCAGGGATCTGTTGAAGGATATCCTGTGCATCCATCACTGATGGTTTTCCATCAATCAGAACCGTAAAATTGGTACTTCCTCTCAGACTTACATTCCCTTCTATATCAACGGTTACAGAAGGAACATTTTCAAGAACTTCAGCTGCATTTCCGGAAATAGTGGTTTCCATCTGGCTGACGTCAATTACTTTTTTATCGATCTGGTATGTAACAGGGTTCCTGGCTCCGTTTACAATAACATTTTCAAGGTTGACAGTTCCTGAGTTCAATTTCACGATGCCGATATCAATAATCATTTTCTGCGGGCTGATTGTTAAAGTATACCGCTGATCTTTAAATCCGATGAACCTGATGTCGAGGAAGTACTTTCCGAATGGAACTTTTTGTATTTTGAAATTTCCTTTCGAATCGGTGACTGTTCCCGTTACCAAACTGGTATCTTTTATCGAAAGGACGACAATATTTGCATATTCAATGGGAGCCTTCGATACTGAATCGATTACCGTACCCGATACTGCTCCCCCGCCGGAGTTCTGTCCGTATTCCCTCTGCCTGTCCTGAGCTTTCAGGTTTATAAAACAGGCAGATAAAAACATAATTGACAATAATACACTATAAATTTTAATCATGATTTAGATGTTTACACTTTTAAGTATTGAATTCGTATGAAAATATTAATTCCTGCGAACTTTAAAGTTAATGAAATTACTGCAAAGTATTTTGCTAATGTGATTACCTTCCGTCTTCGATCCAGTATTTATGCAGCAGAGCGACCGAAGATTCAAGATTTTCTTTTGTGATAAGTACGGATAATCTGAAAGAAGTGGTGGTCAGACCCTTAGGTTCAATTCCGTTTTGCAGCAGTATGGCATAAGTTTCTTTGATGATATTATTGTCCCGGCTGAATCCTTCCCCGATAAGCGACACTGCTCCGGCTGTGTCATCTATTGAAATTCTGTCCTTAAATTTTTCAGAGAGTTCTTTTTCTGTTCTGCTCCATGAATGAACATTTTTATTGGAGATTATGAAGGAAACCCTGGGAGCATTATCCCGGTTTCCCTCGACATAATTAAATTCTTTAACAAAAACGTTTTTGTCCTCAAGAAAATCCAGGAGCTTATTGATGTCCCCGCCTTTATATATTATCCTTATCACCTCCGTCTCGTGCACAACTGCAATCACCGATGTTTTCCCGGAAGGTTGAGATTCTCTGGTGATAGTTTCCCTTCCCTGGCTAAAAGTACTTCTTGCATAAATTGCAATTTTAGATTCTTTTGCGAACTGCACTGCCTGGGCATTCAGAACCTTTGCACCCGCTTCAGACATTTCCTGAAGCTGCTGGAATGAAAGTTCCGGCAGATGTTTTGCCTCTTTTATAAGGTTGGGGTCTGCTGTATAAATGCCGTCCACATCAGAATAAATTTCGCACCGTTCGGCGTTGAGCGCAGCTGCCATTGCAACAGCAGTTGTATCAGACCCGCCGCGTCCCAGTGTCGTGATATCCCGTTTATAGCTCACACCCTGGAAACCTCCTATAACTACAACCTGACCCTTTGCTAATTCGTCTTGTACACGAAAAGGTCTTACTTCTATTACCCTTGCATCATTATAACGATCATTAGTTATCACACCTGATTGCGAACCGGTCAATGAGATCGCCTTAATACCAAGATCATTTAAAGCAATACAAAGCAGTGCCATAGTTATCCTTTCGCCTGTACTGAGAAGCATATCAAGCTCACGCTTTTCAGGATCAGAGGATAATGACTTAGCCATTTCTATCAATTGATTGGTCGTTTTTCCCATAGCTGAAACAACAGCAACAACATCATTCCCCTCTTTTTTTACTGCCGCAATGAGTAAAGCTATTTTTTTTATCTTATCAACGTCTGCAACGCTGCTGCCGCCGTATTTCTGTACAATTACCGGCATTAAAGATTCCTCAAAGTTTCCATAAGCTGCGTTTTGCTTTTGGTTTTATCGTCTACTTTCTTAATTACTTTAGCAGGTACCCCGGCAACAACTGTCAGAGGTTCAACATTTTTCACCACAATCGAACCGGCTGCAACAACAGCGCCCTTCCCAACCCTGACGCCTTCGAGGACTACTACATTTGCTCCGATTAATACATCATCCTCAATCACTACAGGATCAGCACTGGGTGGTTCTATTACGCCGGCAAGAACGGTTCCCGCACCGATATGACAATTATCTCCTACAATAGCTCTGCCTCCTACTACAACATTCATATCTATCATCGTTTTTTTTCCGATAACAGCCCCGATATTCAAAACAGCCCCCATCATTATGACACAGTTATCGCCTATCTCAACAAGGTCTCTGATAAGTGCGCCCGGTTCTATTCGGCAGTTATATTTAGTTAAATCGGCTAGCGGAATAGCAGAATTACGTCTGTCAGTTTCAACCCTGAACTTGGTGATATGCCGTTTGTTGGTTTGGTAGAAATCATCGAACTCTTTAAACTCGCAAAATAATATCCCTGCGCTTTCAGTACCATAATAATCAAGCTCACCGAAGTCGACTGAATTAAAGTTGCCCTGCAGATAAATCTTTGCGGGCGTTTTCTTCTGAGCGTTCGAGATATAATTAATTACTTCGTATGAATCCAATTTTAACCTCTTTATTATAATGCCGGGTTTTCTTTAGCGAACACTACATCCGTAAAGCTGTAAAAGCCATTCTCTTTATTTAAAATAAATTCGGCCGACTTAAGTATGCCTTCAGCAAAAGTTCTTCTTGATATAGCGTGATGGGTAATTTTAAGTGTTTCCCCCATCCCTCCGAATTCGATGGAGTGGTCCCCAGGGATTCCTCCAAGACGTAATGATGAAACATTCACATCTTTATCTTTGAAAATATTTTTAATCATTTTTGCCGTTCCCGACGGTCTATCCTTTTTCATACGATGATGTGTTTCCGTGATCTCTACATCCCAATCCTTAAGCAGTGCTGAAGCGCTCGCAGTAAGGTTGAGGAGTACCTGGATACCAACGGAAAAGTTAAAACTCTGGACTACAGGAACCATCTCAGATAATTGCTTCAGCTGATTAATTCGGCTTTCACTTAATCCCGTAACAGCAACTATGAAAGGACAATTAAATCTCCTGACCAGTTTGATATTATTGTCAAAAGCTTCGGGTAAAGAACAGTCTATTAGTACCTGAGGGCTGCCGGTTTCATTCTCACCATCCAGGTCAGAACTGAAGATAAGCTGATGCCCTTTTTCAGAAAATAAATTGTAAACCTCCCCTCCCAGTCTTCCTTTATAACCAACCATTCCGTACTGTATTATTTTCTGCATAGTTGTTAATCCAATTTCTTCATTGCTTCATCCAGCACCTGGATATTTTTCTCTGTCAGTCTGCTCAGCGGTAAACGGAGTACATTATGACAATATCCCAATTTATTCATAACATATTTTACCGGAGCGGGACTGGCTTCAACGAAGAGTTTATTCATCATTTCATTAAATTTATTATTGAGTCTCCGGGCTTTTTCATAATCTTTATCGAGAAGGGAATTAGTAAGTTGCTTCATTAAGTGAGGGTATGGATTTGAAAATACCGAGACAACACCGACACCCCCAAGAGCAAGAATCGGCAGAGTCTGATCGTCATTTCCGGAAAAAACCTGAAATGCCTCCGGCTTTGATGCAATAAGTTCAGCAATCTGCGATATATTCCCGCTTGCCTCTTTAATCCCAACGACATTCTTACAATTCTGGAATATACGGATTGCAGTTTCGGGTAGGATATTCATCCCGGTCCGGGAAGGCACATTGTATAAAATGATCGGCAAAGTGGTGCGCTCTGCAATATATCCGTAATGTTCAATTAAACTTTGTTGTGTTCCTTTATTGTAATAAGGATTTACTATAAGAAGGCCATCAACGGAAAGTTCTTCAGCCATCCTGTTCAGTTCTACTACATGCGTTGTATTATTAGTCCCTGTACCGACTATAACCGGGATCTTTCCTTTGACTTCCTCCTGAACTGTGCTGATTATTCGTCTTCTTTCATCATCATCGATGACAGGAGATTCGCCTGTTGTACCGAGTACGATCAAAGCATCGATACCACTCTCCAACTGCTGATTTACTATTTTCCTTAATGAAATATAATCGACACTAAGGTCTTCATTAAAAGGGGTAATAAGCGCGGTTCCCGTTCCTTTAAACATCAGTAATCCTGTCTGATTAATAAGTGGAAATATAATTGTCCAAAAATAACCGGTAAGCAGATAATATGAAAGAAGGGAAAAATAATAGTTTTAAGAAAACAACGTCAGCCGTTTCTGGATTTTAAGAATTATTTAAGAAAAATAGCCATAAATATTATGACGCCTACCCAGGAAATTAACCAGCCGAGTGCTATGAATAAAATGAAGAGGAGTGTATTATATTCAATTAACCAGGTTTTTACTTTTAACCAACTCATTTTATACCTCCCTGAAATTATACGATAATTATACTGAAATATACAAACAAAGTGTATACCACAGTCATGCTGAAGGTATAACCGGTTAAAAAAACAAATATTTCATTCTTTTTTGAAAATGTGGGAATTCCCTTTTAGAAAACTTTCAATTCTGGGAAAATTGTCTGGTCAATTCCTGAATAATGACCTCAAATTACTTTTATCCAAAAAATGTGATCTCTTGTACTGGGACGGTACAAATAGATTGTAAAACAGGTAAATCAGAATGCCACCTGCAATCAAATAAATCTCTTCCATAATGACAGCTCCTCATATATATTAAATAGTCCCACTACCTTGTTTTAAAATTATAAGAAAAACATTTGAATGCTGTGTCAATAATCATCGGGCAAATTCATAGAGCAATTTATCATCCTACTTTGTGATCTTTGTACGGTCCCCTAATAAATTGTAAATAAAATGCTTAATAATTATATTTGCCTACCCAAAATTGATTTATGCGCCCGTAGCTCAACTGGATAGAGCGTTTGACTACGGATCAAAAGGTTGAGGGTTCGAATCCTTCCGGGCGTACAAAAATCATACTTCTGAAATTTAAGGCTAAAAACATACTATTCTATGCTTCAAGTTGTGTTTAGCACCCCTGATTTCTTAATTTATCGTACCATCATAGACGACATTACTTTTCGCATATAGTCCTCTCTTAAATTGATTCTGCTGATTCCCGTTTTAATATTTTACTGCACAGAACCTGGAAATACTTTTGAACGCGGATGTTCAGTTATGTTCCAGACTGCAAATACAAATACTACTCCCCCGGTTACAAAAAAATTCCCATGGCATAAAGAAGTTGAACCAGACACTGCATAGAATTAACCAGACCCCGATCAGACAGTTCAAGGTACCCTCCCAGCTTTTAGCTTTGAAAGCCCCTGATAACCCGGATAATAATAATATTATGCCCGAAATAATCATCAAAAATGGCGTATCCAGTTCGGGTATAAAACCACTTAGGATTAGCCATACGCCTATGATAAGATTGACCCAGGCCTGCCACATAACTTTTTTCCTTTATTAAGTAAAAATCATACTAAAGATATTATTTCCCATAGGAATGAAATGTGAGATAATCATCAGTCACTTTTCCAATAAAATAAAAAGCCCCGCTAAACCGGGGCTGTTAATCAGTCTATCACCTCAGTTTTTTTTTAACCTTAGCTTGCTGTATGAGGAGTGTGGGCTGATGGACGTGGGTGTTCTATCAGGTTTACTATGGCTAAAACAGTAACTAACCCTCCGAATATCAGGAAGTTCCAGGGAACCCAGAGCTCAAACCAGATCCCTGACAGGAACAGCCAGATTCCGGCGATTCCATTTATCGTTCCTTCCCAGCTCTTTACCCTTGCCGTTGTCCAGAATCCAAGGACAAAAACTACAGCACCGGGGACTATCATCGCTCCGGGTGTCTGCAAAGATGGAACTAATCCGCATAAAATTAACCACAATCCTGCAGCTAAATTCGACCATGCTTGCCACATAATTTACTCCTTTCTTTATGTTAATGATTCAGGATGATTATTATTACTTTAATATCATAGAAGTAAATAACACTTTTTCCTCCAATTATTTTTAGCTGCTTTTAGTATTAATTATAAGATTTTTGAAAGTGTTAGCTGTTAACCCGGTTACAAGGTTGAACACCGGCACATCTTTATTGATCATTTATGCTGATGTTCCTGAAAAATGAAAGAGATATTTGATGCACACTCCTAAAATAATGGTAGTAGAAGATAAGGCCATTATCGCGCTTGACATTATGAGATTCCTTGTTAGCAATGGATTTAAAAATACTTCCTACTATCTTAACGGCGAGGCAGCCTTAAGAGCAATAAAAACCGATAAACCTGATCTGGCAGTACTCGATGTGATACTGCATGGAAAAGTTAACGGCATCGAAATAGCAGAAGAACTTAACCGCTTATCTATTCCATTTATTTTTGTTTCGGCACTTTCAAATCCGGCACACCGTGAAGCAGCTATTAAACTTAACCCGCGGGCAATTTTTATTAAACCTGTGAATCTTAATGACGTATTGGCTGTAGTGCGGAGTACACTAATTCCCGGTAAAGCCGCCAGTCTGAATGCCTCTACTTTTTTAAACTAACTGAACATCGGTAATAAAATACGAGGTAGAGTCATATAGTTTGTCCCCTCTCAAACCCGGAGAATAATTAACTTCAGCAAGCTGCAGCCTGAAAGTTTGTTTAATATCAGTATTGTTCACTCTTTTATACTCAACAGCACATTTCAGATCCGGGAATTCACTGACCCTGTCGCTATTGGTTATCTCGTTATACCAGTAGAATAACTCCAGGTAAATTTCCGGTAAAATTATCCTGGAAGGAATGGAATTGAGAAAAAACGGAAGAATAAAAATCATTCTTCTGCCAGTTATCCAGCGGAGAAAGTTTCCTTGTAGATGAATAGCCAAGTTTTTCAGATTTGATGATAACTAATTCATTTTGTTCTTCGATCGTAAACAAATGAAATAAATCATTTGCCTTAATTAATTTTATTGCTCCCTGGTAGTCAAAATAAAACCTGCATTTCACTTCAAGTGCAGGCTCTTTGCCTGCATTGACTATATTGATTATTGAAGATTTACCGCCATTATATTTAATATTTAATTTACCTGAACCCGCGTCTGTGCCGAAAGAAATATTGAGAGGTCTGATAAACATTCTCGGTTTTTCAGCTGAATATACTTCTTCCTTCATCACTCTGAATGAATCGTTAACCTGCTGGATTCGCAATTCTGTAAACAATAATGTAACAACGTACAGGAATGCAGCAGCAGTAATAAGGGGAAATGAAAATATTTGGAGGTAGACCGCAAGCCCTGAATAATTAAACTCTGCAGCAGGCAGCGGTTCTTTTAAAATAAAGTAAAGTGAGCCCGCAGTAGCTGTAAATAAAAGGACACAAAATAAAATTAAAATACCTGCAAGTATACCTGAAAAAATATTCTTCATCCAAAATTACTTTCTTTGATCTTTACTGAACTGACATTTAAGAAAAAAGGCATCCTTTTATCTTTAATAATTTGTATAGCTCAATCCCCTTTAATTCTGATTAGCTATATTTTGAGTTTTTGAGAGATAATTACCCTATATGATGAACTTTTAGATTAGCCGAATGATTTTTTGAATGTATTGTAATCAGGAATCCGTATCTTGGAGCCGTCAAGCTGGACCAGACCTTTTTTCTCTAATGAATGTAGTACTCGAGAGACTGTTTCTCTCGATGTACCTGCAATATTTGCGATATCGTGCTGAAAAGGAAGATCAACTTCCACAAGGCCCTGTTTCATAATTCCTGATATTTCTGCAAGCTGTATTATAGCCGTTATAATTTTCCCTTCTGCTTTTAACAGGGAAAGTGATTTTATTTTATCATCAGCTGCTCTCAACCTTTTTATAAGTCCCTCCAGAATCGCATATGTTATTTTAGGGTTGTACTGAATTAACTGCATAAACTGTTCTCTTCCAAGATGAAACAATTCAGTATCCTCCATTGCAACAACATTTGCCGAAGGATTCTCACCATCAAGTAATGACATTTCGCCAAAATAGTCATATTCACCAAGAATGGTAATAATTATCTCTCTTCCTTCAGTATCGTTTCTTGTAACTTTAACTGCTCCTTTCGTGATAACAAATAATCCTGCATGGTTCAAATCGTTTTCGTCCATAATGACCATATCTTTTTTATAATTCCTTAGAATACCAAGTTCCTCTATCCTCGAGAGAATATTGTCATCAAGTTCTGAAAAAATTGGGACATACTTTAAAATGATCCTTGATTCTGTCATCAGAAATAGATAATAAATTATTGATTTTTTCTTTGGTCGAAATTTAATTTTATATTTTTAAGGGGCTGTGCTTTAAATGACAATTCGAAGGTTCCGGTTTAATTGTGATATTAAACATGCAGAGATGTGCAGAGTCAACCAGGTATTTTCAGAGTTGGATGCGGCGACTTCAATGTGTGCTGGAGTGTGCTTTTCAGATGGTATACCGTAATTAGATATTGACTCAAATAAAAAGTATTTTAAATTAAAATATGAAAGAGATAAAACATAAAACACCGAAGTTGATAATCTTTCATATAAGAGATTGGTCGTTAACAAAAATAACAGAGTAAATTCTGTTAAAAAGTTAGTGATCAATCTCTTTTTTATAAAAAAAAGCGGTGCATAGAACTGCACCGCCGAATTATCTTCCTGCCAGAATTAGAAGGTTATTTCAATAATAACATTTTTTTAACTGAAGTAAATTTACCCGCAATAATTCTGTACAGGTACATTCCGCTTGCAACCGGATTTCCCGAACTATTCAAGCCATCCCATTGAGCTGTATGGTAACCTGCATTTTGATAATTGTCTATAAGTGTACGTATCTTCTCTCCTAATGAATTATATATCTCAAGAGTAACATTCTGCGACTCCGGCAGCTGATATTTGATAGCCGTTGTCGGATTGAACGGGTTCGGATAATTCTGGCTTAATTCGTAGGATTTCGGGATCGAAGAAATATTCTGTTCATTACCGGTAATCGTCGTAGTATCTGTTGTGAATGCTGTTATCATAAGATTCCCGGCTGTGAAATCCTGCCAGCCCGTACTTGTTTGATAGAATTTTCCTCTACCTGAATTCGGAGGATCATTATCCACTCCGATCCCGGGATAGCCGGGTGTCTCGGGGAGAAAATTAATAAGAACCCAGAAATCTCCGTCCTGAATTAAAGGCGGATCACTGCCGGGTATAGTAAAGGTAATGGTTTTAACTGTTCCGGTACCGGTTGCGGCTACCCTGTATGGTCCGGCAATTCTATGGCCGCCGGGGAAACCTGAGCTGTCCTGCATGAGGGTGAAATCAAAGGCAGCGTTATTGTTAACCGTCGTCTGAAGTCTCATCACTTTAGCCGGATAGTATGTAGGCGTAAATCTGAGTGCAAACTTATCGTTATCATAACTGAAACTAACGACATAAAATGACTCCCACGAACCATCATCATATTTTATTTCGGTAAGCACGGGATCTCCGCAAGCAAATGTCCCAACCGGCTGACTGATCGGACCGATAAGGGTATCATTTCCAGTAATAACAGATGCCTGCAGTGAATATTCATACCATTGCCCACATCCGACATTATCATCGGTAAGGGTCTGAACGCCGGGCCCTATATTCGCAAAAAACACTCCGTTTCTGAATATTTTTATCTGAGGCGGTTCTGAAAGCGGATAATTATTTAAGCCTAGTGTAGGATCTGTCCATGTTAGCAATAAACTTCCGCCTTGCTTTGTAACAGATATATTCCCTGGTATCTGCGGCGGGGCATCCAGAGTTACATTTATGTTAACATCGCCAAAATAATGAGGATCAAAAACGGAATTCATCGTCTGGGGCCACCAGCCGTGGAAGATCGCTGCGCCTACATTATCTCTTTGAATCAGGAAGCCTCCTAATCCAACTGTATTATCTGGTCCATAAACCTGAAGCTGATAACCTTCCATAAAGCCCATTGGTATTGCAACTTCTCCAGTTAGGTGTCCGGAACCGTCACTGAATGCTACCTGACCATCAGTCAGAGTTTCCACTGTACCAACACCGCCTCCTGTAAATAACTGACGAAATCTCAGGTCAGCACCGGATGGGTGCCAGTATGCCCAGAAATTTCCCTCCTGATAGATAGGGAGAGCGCCGTTCGGCTCAAATGTTTTATTATGATTATCATCAAAATAAAGTCCGAAGCCTTCATTATCATCAAGGGTAGTGTTCAGGAAGTCTTCACCTGCTACATATAGCATTTTAGTTTGATCATCAAACTTGAAGTACATAAAAGCTGATCCCTGAGGTATTGCCGGGCTACCTGAGTATCCGAGTACATCGGAAACGTCTACCTTAAATGCATCATCCCATTCACCCGGGGATAAAACTCCGTCAACCACCGGAACTGAACCCTGGGGAGTTTGAATGCTAAATGTGAATAATGAATCGTTTACCTGCCCTAATGCTTCATTTGAATAACCACTCTGAGTTGAACCAGTTACCAAATTTGCAACATAGTAGTAATCCTTAAGAGGAAATACAGAAGTATCTGTGTAATTAGACTGAGAGGCATCTACACTTGCAATCTTTTTGTATGGACCACCGGAAACCGGACTCCTGTATATGAATACACTATCAGCAAGCAGCATATTCATTTGTGAGGAATTGAATTTTTCTGATTTATTCTCATTTCCTCTTACCGACCGGGTTGAAATATTTGAGTTATCCGGCGAATAATCGTCGCCCACAGCTTTAGCCATTTCCTGTTGTTTTAAAGGATTGGTAAACTCCGGCGGTAATACCCAGCTTAAAGTAATTTCTCCTATCTGGCCGGTAGTGGCACTCAAAACCGGAGCCGCCAAAAGAGATGGATTTAATGAGAAATTAATGCCGGATGTTGTATTTCCTTCTGTAACAGCAACACTACTAACTTCTCCGAAATCGTACCCTGGTTTCTCAGCCCGGATTGTATAGGTACCAGCAGGAATGTTCTGAATTAAATAATTTCCACTTGCATCTGTAACTGCGCTTCTTTCTGTGCCAACAGCCTTTACAGTTACCCCGCTGTCATCACCTATACCGATCAGGTCAACAGCTCCGCTTACATTTCCTCCCCCGAGATTTATTTCATCGTAAGTCACACGGCCTCCGTTGCCGAATTCCCGGGAGTGAACAGCTTTCCCTCCTGCAATAACCCTGCTCCCGTCTGGTGAAAGGTCCACACTGACGAAAGAACCTGTTGTCACAACGCTGAATGTCAGCATACCGGTCTCTACATCAAATACAAGCAGGTTAGTTCTGTTGGTGCTGGCTAAATCTCCCCAGGTAGCAGCGGCCACTACTCTGCCGTCGTCAGAAAGAGAGATATCATCTACCATATCACCCAATCCGCTGTAAAGCCATTTTGGAGTTCCATCACCGTATGTATCAAAAGTCACAACTGTTCCATCATAAGTGGTTGAGGTTAAAAAGATTAATGTGCCCGCAGCAATTGTGCTTCCATCGGCAGAAACTGCAACTGATGAAGCCCAGTTGGTATATATTCCTGCAGGAACCCGGTATTGCCATAGAAGATAATATTCGCTATTTGCGCTGTCCCATACCCAGGTCTGCACGAATCCGCTGTTATCAGCCGTAGCTATAACGGAACCATCGCCGCTTATAGCAGCAGGTGCTTCTGTATTGCTTAAAAAATGATCCCATATCAGACTGCCGTCAGAACTATTTAATACATATAAATGGTAACGGCCGTTTATCACGATAGATGTGCCCTGGGCTGAGAAATTAGCTCCTGTCCAGTTTGTTATATCAGCAGCTGGAACTTCCATAGTCCAATTAATTGCGGGAGTGCCTCCGGAAAGATCAACTGAATATGCAATTGATGTAGTGCCATTTCCTGAAGCTTGTGCAAGAAAAATTGCCTGGCTGCCATCCCGGGAAAGTGATGCATAGGAAGCGTAAAGTGTATCCGGCATTGTATACTGAAATAAAACATCCCCGGTACTGTTATCAAGAATGTCAAACTCTGTGCCTCTTGATACTGCAGTTACAGCATCTGCTACATCAACTGATGGATCATTGGGGGCAGTATCAAATTCCCACTGGGGTGTATTATTTGATTCAGTATAACGTGAAACCCTCATATTGTTCAGACCCCAGCCGACAACCGGAATAGTGCCGTCTGAATTCAGTTCAGTAAAATCGGCAATGGCGAGGGGATCCTGAGCTGTCCATAGGATACTTCCTCCCAGGACATATCTCTGGCCATTTGCGTTAGGACTTTTTATCTGCTGTTTATCGATATAGTTGTTCTCCGAGGTGTTTTTTTCAGGAATAGTTTGAATAGCGGTCTTGTTCCCCTCCTTAAGAATTTTTGTTCCGACATAGCTTTTTTGCTGTCCGCTGGACACAGTATTAAGAATTAAAACAAAAAGAGCCAGTAAAAAAAAGAAACCAGTTTGTAACCAGGACCTCATATTTTACCTCCGCATTTTGAAGAATTTAATGTTTGTGTCTTCCAACCAGGATTATTTTATAAAGTTTAAACTCCTTTCTGAATAATAATGATCATAGAAACATTTTGAGATGCATATAAATTATGATCTTCTTTTGTTAAAAACAAAATCGAAGTGTGGATAATAAAGTTTGATTCGAAAACAGAACACTGATCACGATCCTTATCAAGCGGAATTATTAATTTATCTTATATCCGTCAAAATAATCATCGATCATACTTTTAAGTTCGTCAGGTTCAATAGGCTTGGATAAAATAGCAACCGGATTTGTATCCAGCGCTTCTTTATGGGTGTGCTCGTCAGTCGATGCAGTAATATATATTACGGGAATATTTTTATTGGAATTAATTTGTTTAACGGCTTCTATTCCATTAATTCCTTTACCAAGCCGTATATCCATAAGCAGTAAATCGGGTGATGATTCGTCAACTTTACTAATAGCTTCCTCTCCGTTTCGGGCTACAAGTACGTCATTAAAACCATGTGCTATCAATATTTTTTTAAGGTAAAGGGCTACAAGCCCTTCGTCCTCAACCAGCAATATTTTCATCATAAAGGTTTAATATTAAATCGATGTAAACTAATCTATATAATTTATCAAATGGTGTGTTTTATCTCATAAAATATCTGCACATTACGCTACTCAGTCTATTATAATATTTATATTTATTTGTTATTTAAGAATTTATATGAAAACAATATTATTTTTAATTTCATTCCTTCTTATAGCCGCGTCCTATAATTTATTTCCTCAGGAAAAACAATTATTCGGCTTCGGCGATCTCGATTGGAACAGTTCAAAGACACAGGTCAAAGATTTCATGAAAGCTAAGTATGACCTTTCTCCCGGTTACGAAAAAGAAGACGCGATAGGTTATCAGGGAGGACGATACTTTAATGAAGATCTATTTCTTTGGGTCTATTTCTTTAATAATGATTCATTGCAGGAAGTAGACCTTGTTGTAAAAAACAACGGCCGTCCGGTCGGGGGAATATTTTATGAAGTTGTTCATACTCTTAGTAATGATTATGGTGACCCTGATTTATACAAACCGGACGATTGGACGGCAGAATGGTTTTATTATGATTTTCCCGGGAAAAAACTGAAAGCAACTATTAAGGTTTCGCCTTATTCGAGTGAGTCATCAACCACAGTAAAAATTTCATTCCTCAAAAGTCCGGTTTAATCTTACATTCATCCTCCGAAGCTGTGAGAAATTACGCGGCCTGCAAGCAAATGTGCTTAATCAAACATCACCCCCCATTCGCAATTTTTATTTTTCATCCTTCATAAACTAAAAATAGGATAAACGATGAAAAATTTACTGAAGCTCGTTTCGATTACTTTCGTTTCCGTTTTGCTGATTTCATCTGCTGTATTTTCCCAGAGTTCCGGGACGATGAGCAGCAGCAGCAATGATGTTGATTTTCCGCAGAAGGCATACAGCGGAGGTATGATGGAAGTTCAGCTGGGTAAGATCGCACAGCAGAAAGCTTCCTCTTATAAGGTAAAAGAATTTGGCGAAAGGATGATTAACGATCATTCAAAAGCGAATAAAGAACTGAAGGATATTGCCCAGAAAAATAACATTTCTCTTCCAGATAGTATGCTTGATGAAAACAAGGATACCTATGATAATTTGAGTCAGTATAGCGGGAGTGAATTTGATAAGCATTATATGGATAAAATGGTGGCAGATCATAAAGCGACTATTAAACTATTTGAAAATGCTTCCCAAAATGCCAAAAACCCTGAAATTCAGCAATGGGCAAAGGATACGTTACCAACATTAAAGCAGCATTTACAGCTTGCAGAAAGCACCCTTGCTGATTTAAATCAAACTAAATAATGAATGTTCTGCGAATTTAACAGGATTTTGAAAGGGGCGCCTTTGCTCCCCTTTCAAACAAATACTTCGTTAATGTGCATTAAATTACTTCAAAACACGCCGTAAATAATTATTTTACCATGTACTTTTTCGAATAGCGCGGAGTTAAAATGCAGACTAACGAACCCAGGAAAAGAAGCAGTCCTGTACTTGTAATCGCTTTGATCATAATTATTCCCCTCATAATATTCCTGATTATCTTAACCAATACTGCTCCGGAGCAGACCGGGGAGAAGTTTCAGGATTCAGTAAAAGTAGGCAATCAGCTACCCGATACCACCCAGATTACAAACAAACCGGATACAACAAATAAATAGTTGTTAAGTTTCTGCACCACAACTAGTCACAGGGTTCTAATAATTAGTATTTTTAAATATGTTTTCAGAAGAAGTATATAAATTTATGTATGCCTCCCTCCAGGAAGCAGCTAAGGCCCTCGAAGAAAATGAGGTCCCGGTTGGAGCAGTGGTTGTTAAAGATAATAGGATCATAGGGAGAGGTTATAACCAGGTCGAAAAATTACGGGATGCAACGGCGCACGCAGAAATGATTGCTCTGACAGCAGCCTCGACAAATGTGCAGAACTGGCGCCTTAACGAATGTGATATATATGTTACCCTTGAACCTTGTATTATGTGCACCGGAGCTTTATTGGCCTCAAGAATAAAACGGTTGTATTTTGCTGTTTTCGATCCTAAGTTCGGTGCCTGCGGATCCGTGTATAACCTGGCAGAAGAGGGCCTCTATAATCACAGGCTGGAAGTAGTATCCGGGGTATATTCAGATGAAAGCCTGGGACTCATGACTCAGTTCTTCAATAAAATCAGATCGAAGAACAATGATGGAGAGCTTGCTTAAAAAGTTCATTAAAATTAAATTGTAGTACAAAAAATTAGGGAAACTATTATGCGTTTAATACTATTTGGTGCACCAGGGGTTGGGAAAGGAACACAGGCAAAAATTCTGGCATCTAAACTTAATATTCCGCATATATCCACTGGTGATATTTTGCGGCAGGCCGTCCACGATAAAACTCCACTCGGAATGAAGGCTCAGGCAATAATGAATGCCGGGGAACTTGTCTCTGATGATATTATGATTGGTATCATAAGGGACACACTGGAACAGCAGAGATGCAAACAGGGCTTTATCCTCGATGGATTTCCGCGTACTGTTGCACAGGCTCAGGCGTTTGACGAACTGCTCGACGAACTGAACATAAAGAACACTTTCCTGGTAAATATAGCTGCCGATAATGAGGAGATAATCAGCAGGCTTACAAACCGCCGTGCCTGTAAGACATGCAATAATATCTTTACATACCAGGAAGTAAAAAACCTTCTTGAATGTCCTAAATGCGGTGCTGAAAACAGCTTCTTCCAGAGAAATGATGACAAAGAAGAAGTAATCAGGAAAAGGCTTACTGTGTACGAGAATAATACAAAGCCGGTATTAGACTATTATGAGAAGAAAGGCTCTGTTATTAACTCAGACGGGATGGGTAAGGTTGAGGAAGTAACTGCAGAAATTCTTAAAGGTCTTGAGGATAAAGCGGGAAGAAAAATCATTCTCTCTGCTTTATAACAGCCTTATAAGCTTTTCCGTTTTCAAGTTTTATGATCCTGTGATTAAATCTTTTCACAATTTCATAGTTGTGTGTTGCAAAGATTATTGCTGTCCCTCTTGAGTTTATCTTTTCAAAGATATCCAGGATCTCCGATGAAGTTTCAGGGTCAAGGTTTCCGGTAGGCTCGTCAGCAAGAATCAGCAAAGGCTCATTTATTACTGCTCTTGCTATCGCCACCCTTTGTTTTTCTCCCCCGGACAATTCATCGGGCATACTGTAACGGCGGTGAAGAAGTCCTACATCGGAAAGGACATTATTAACCCGCTTTTTTATCTCCTTTCCTGATGTTCCTGTCACTGCCAGAACGAATGAAAGATTTTCATAAATATTACGATCCCTCAGCAGCTTAAAATCCTGAAAAACCACACCAACCTTTCTCCGGAGATAAGGAAGTGCCCGGGGTTTTATGGTTTTACTGTCGTATTCAGCTACCCGCACCATTCCTGACTGCGGGAGGATATTCATATAAATCATCTGCAGCAGCGTACTTTTTCCTGAACCGCTCTTCCCTATCAGAAAAATAAATTCTCCCGGTTCAAGTTCGAGATTAAGATCTTCAAAAACCGGCTGAAACGGATAATGATAAATTACATTAGTGAATGACAGCATCAGTGCCTCACCACAAATTGCACTCTTTCACAATCTGCATTACCGTTATTAAATGTAAATGCTTCAAAACATTCAGATACGAAGAGACCAGCATCTTCAACATATTTAAAATATTCTTCAAAAGGATATATCTTCTGCCGATGGTTCTCATAATACTTTTCTGTTTCTGTCTCAATCTTAAATAGATTACTATGAATCCTGCTCCTGGGACTGTATTTACTCTTTTGCACATAATTTATTCCCTTGTACTTTCCTTGCCTGAATGGTTCTTTTACGTGCTTCAGACTATTCCTTTCCAGGCTTACATCAAATGTAAATATACCATCTTTATTCAGGATCCGTTTTATCTCTTTGAAGAAGGAAAGGAGTTTTTTACGGCTCGTCAGGTAATTAACAGTGTCGAACGCAGCATAAATAAGATTAAATTTAATATCGAACGGTGTATTTAACATATCGCAGCATATTTTTGATGCACCGTAAATGTTCTCCTGGTTCAGCATATTAAATGATAAATCAGTAATGATAAGATGCGGATAATACTTCTTAAAATGAGATGCGAGTCTGCCGTTGCCTGCACCAAGCTCCAGTACTCTATCAGATGATTTAACCGATGATTTCACAACTTCATATATATAATTCGCCCACTTATCGTACCTGATCGTCCTCATCAGATAAGGGTATATATCTGCTACTTTATCATATATTCTTGTACCTGAAGACTTATTCATTTTTTCCTGTTATTCAAAATGATTTCAGCGAAATAAAAAGCTTCAAGGAGACTTCCCTCGTTTGCAGTATTTTTTCCGGCAATGTCATAAGCAACACCATGATCAGGCGACGTTCTGACAACAGGCAGTCCGGCAGTATAATTAACTCCTTTTGAAAAATTCAGAAGCTTAAATGGAATAAGCAGCTGATCGTGGTACATTCCCATCGTCAGATTAAATTTTTCATATGTTCGATTCCCCCAGTAGGCATCAGGTGAGAAAGGTCCTTTCAGATATTTCCTCTGGCTGTATTCTTTCAGGAATGGTTTTATAACTTCTTCTTCTTCACGGCCGATTAAACCTGATTCTCCTGCATGGGGATTCAAACCGAGAACTCCGATAGAGGGTGCGGCCAAATTAAAATCTTTTTTCAGACGATTAATAATAACATTGGCTACTGATTCAAGCTTCTCCCTTGTGATTAAGCCCGGAACTGCAGACAGAGGTTTATGTATAGTCGTAAGTGCGGCTTTAAGTTTTTTCGATAGGAACATCATCACAAAATTCTTTGTTTCAAACCATTCAGCGAGCAATTCAGTGTGGCCCGGATAATTATATCCGGCCGAGTGCAAGGCTTCCTTGGATAAGGGAGCTGTAATTAATGCATCTGCTTTTCCCAGCTTCAGGATTTCACCAGCTGCTTGGAGTGATATAAAGGCTGCCTTGCCTGATGTTTTGGTCGGTCTCCCTAACGTCTGTACAAATTTACCCGTATTAAAGAGAATAACTTTTTCTTCGGATATTTCATCAATTTTGTTAACTGTTTTATAGTTAAAGGCAGGAGGAACGAGCCGGGAAGTTTCATTAAAAACATTTTCAGGACAGGTAAAGATGAATTGGGCTCCTTTTTTACCGGCAATCCGGTTGAGGGCTTTGATGACGATCTCGGGACCTATACCGTTAATATCTCCGCAGCTGAATATGTATCTGTTTCTCATCCGCTTATAAGTGAAAAATCTCCGGTTCCTTTTTTATCTATGAATACAAATTTACGCTGTGGATTACTGTAAGTCCATGTTTCCATAATATTTCCATGGTCATCCGAGGTCCGGTTTATGTCAACTGGTTTTCCGAATTTTATATATACCTTTCCCCGGTCCGTATTTGCTCCGTTAGCACCGCCGATTGAAGCAAAGTTCTTAACTGCGTAATCGATCCTCGTATAAAATTCCTGCATTAGCGGATTAAACTCGGTTTCCGGAGTGGGGTCAATACTTTTCCAATAGGATGAAAGATTACGGTTATATTCTTCATCATCTCCTTTGAGGAGCGAATTTATTACAGAGTCCTGTTCAATAAATTTCAAAGCCTTGATAGCCATCTCGGGATCTTTCAGAGACCTTGGTTTGTTTATCCATCTGCATTCGACAGGAAATTTCTTCTGTTTCAGTTCTCCGGCATTATCTGAAATATCTATCTGAAAACCGCCTTCCTTAATTCTATTGCTCAGTCCTTTAATTCTGAAAATATTATAAACCTGGTCACCCTGATACCCATCTACGAGTATCTTGCCCGCACATTCGCTGAGTGAAAGTTTTTCTTTTACCGGTCCCGTCAGTACCCCCTTATATAAAGTATCTTTGTTCTGAACAACGTTTACATAAAGTGAATCAATATGCTCATCCTCTACAGGCAGCAGAAATGTATAATTGTTTTCATCAAACGGAAGTTTTCCTGAATAATTTGATAGTACCGGTGAAATCCGCTCATTGCATTCAATAGTCTGCTCATCGATAATTAAGGGGGAAATAAATTTTTGAATTGAATCGACCTTAACTTTATATGAAGGTAATTTCATCTCTCTGTTTGATTTATAATCATACAGTAACTCCATTACCGAATAAATTCCAGGCTTCAGGTTTAGCGCAAGCACACCCTCTGAAAAGATTAGTGGAGACCTGGTCTGTTCATAATCAGGAACCTGTATGTTCTTTTCCCTGATTCCACGAGTGATAAATTTTGTATCTGCTGAGTCATAGATTTCAATAGACATCCTGTACTGAGCGAGAAAAAGGTCGGCTTCTTTTTCAAACACCAGACGATTCAGAGGAATTTTGTATGTGTAGAAAACATTGCTTGAAGAGTCAGCGGGTATTTGAATAAAATCAGAGTATAATAACAGTGGAATCTCGGGCTGCGCATAACCCAGCCCGGATAATACTATCAATAATAGAAAGAAGAGATTTTTTTTAATCAATGAATTTCTTTTTTTTCTGAAACCTAATACCCTCATCAAACCTTTTCAATACTATAATTTTGCATCAAAGGTATTGCGGGGATATCCGGTCCAAGCGATTCTACCCGGCTGCTGCGAAGTGCGGCCCCGTTAACTATTCATATTAGTAAGAAAATCTTTATTAGTTTTCGTCCCTCTCATCTTATCGAGCAGGAATTCCATAGCTTCGATCGGACTGAAATCACTAAGTAATTTTCTAAGGATCCAGATTTTGGCAAGCTCATCCTCTTTCATCAGCAGATCTTCTCTCCTGGTTCCGGAACGGTTTACATCGATTGCAGGGAAGATCCTTCTGTCACTTAAGTCTCTGTTGAGTACAATTTCCATATTACCGGTACCTTTAAATTCCTCAAAGATAACATCATCCATTCTGCTGCCGGTATCAATCAAAGCGGTTGCAAGGATAGTTAAACTGCCGCCGTCTTCCGTATTTCTTGCAGCACCGAAAAATCTTTTTGGTTTATGAAGCGCGTTTGAATCAACGCCTCCCGAGAGAATTCTGCCTGAGTGAGGAACAACAATATTATGTGCACGAGCCAGCCTTGTAATACTATCAAGCAGAATGACCACATCTTCTTTAGCCTCAACAAGTCTCTTAGCTTTTTCTATAACCATATCTGCAACCTGGACGTGTCTTTCTGCGGGTTCATCAAAAGTAGACGAAATCACTTCTCCCTTAACCGAGCGTTCCATATCGGTTACTTCTTCCGGACGTTCGTCTATTAAGAGTATAAGTAATTTGATCTCGGGATGATTTCTTGTGATTGAATTGGCTATTTTCTGAAGAAGGATAGTTTTACCACTTTTCGGAGGAGATACAATCAGACCTCTCTGCCCTTTTCCGATAGGTGAAAGAAGGTCCATTATTCTCATAGAATATTCGCCGGGTGCTGATTCAATTGATATTCTTTTTGTAGGATAAACAGGTGTTAGGTTGTCGAAAAGTGTTCTTTCTCTTATCGCTTCAGGATCCTGGCCATTAACAGCCTCCACTCTCAGCAAAGCAAAAAATCTCTCACCTTCCTTGGGCGGCCTTACCTGTCCGCTGACAAAGTCTCCTGTTCTGAGGGAAAACTTTTTAATTTGTGAAGGTGAAACATATATATCATCAGGCGATGGCAAATAATTATAATCAGCAGAACGAAGAAATCCATACCCATCCGGCAGCACTTCGAGCACACCCCTCGAAAATGTGAGCCCGTCTTTGGCAGTCTGACCTTCCAGAATTTTAAATATCAGTTCCTGTTTCCTTAAATCAGAATAGCCGGAAATATTCAGATCTTTGGCTATTTGGTTCAATTCAACGATTTTTTTGGATTTCAGTTCGGAAATATCCATTGGCATAATTCGACCTTAAAAGATTAGTTAAATAAATATCTTAGTTATTATTTGTTTGTATAAATACAATTAATGGAATTGTTTAGGGGTTATATTTTACTCTTTTTTAAATGCTTTTGAAAGGAACAAGAGGTTTCTAATGAAACTTAGCGCTAATTAAAAAAAATGTCAAGCACTTTTACATAAAATTAGATCAGATTTTATATCCCCGAGGAGATACATACTGCCCGATACCACAAGACATTCACTTTGTTCCCTTCGTTCAAATTCCTTAACAAACTCAGAAGGATTATTCTCAATAATTGTTTTAATATTTATTTTTTTTGTTTTGTTAAATAATTCTTCAACAGGAAGTGCCCTTTCATACCTTGCGCTGGTAATATGTATCTCATCAAAATTTTCCGCTGCAAGTTTCAGCATTTCATCTACAGCTTTATCTCTCATTACTCCAAATAATAATACTTTTTTCCTGTATCGGTTATTATCTTTTTTGAATTCAGAAATAAAATTTGAAAAACTTTCAGGATTGTGTGCGGAATCGAAAATGATATCCGGTTCTCTTCTATAATACTCATATCGTCCCTGAATTCCTGTGTTAGAAATTACATGTTTGATACCGTGCTCAATAGGATGTAAGTTTGTCACGTTCAGGGTTTTTATTACTGCCAGTGCCGCCAGGGCTGCATTATATTTCTGGTAAGTTCCTTTCAGGGGCATGCGCCAGTCATCAAGTTCCAGTTCTTCGGTGTACAGTTCAAGCATTTCTCCTTTTTCAAGGGTATAATCATCGATCATGAAGAGCTCATTTTCAAGTTCATCACATTTCTGCCTTACAACTTCTTCTGCTTCTGCCTGCAGTCTGCCAGTAAATACCTTTGCTTTCTTTTTTATAATTCCGGCTTTTTCATACGCAATTTTACCAATTGTATCCCCAAGTATAGCCGTATGTTCTAGGCTCACTGTTGTAATTATCACAGCAGGGGGAGTTAAAACATTCGTTGCATCCAGTCTTCCGCCTAGCCCTGTCTCAATTACCGCATAATCAACTTTATTCTCAGCAAAATACTGGAAGGCAATTGCGGTAGTAACTTCAAAAAAGGTCAGTTGGAGCTCATCAATCAGTTTTTCAAAGTTCGATATAAAACCGCTGATGAATGTATCGGGAATTTCCACACCGTTGATTTTTACTCTTTCGTTAAATCTGACAAAATGAGGCGAAGTATATAACCCGGTTTTATAACCAAGCTCCTGCAGAATACTTGAAGTGAAGGCTGCTGTACTTCCCTTCCCGTTAGATCCTGCGATGTGAAAAGCTTTCAGTTTCCTCTGAGGTTCGCCGATTTTGGCAAGGAATGAAGATATATTCTCCAGCCCGAGTTTAATATTAAACTGGTGAAGTGAATACAGCTTGTCCAGAGCAGAATTGATTTCCATTTTTCTCAAATAATATACGAGCCGGTGAGATCCGAGAGTTTACTGATCCCAGCATCGATGCAGTACTCTTCGAGTTCTTTGATAATTTTCAAAGGAGCAGTAGGATCAATAAAATTCAGTGTTCCAATTTGTACCGCTGTTGAACCAACAATCATAAACTCGACAACATCTTTCCAGTTCATTATTCCGCCAATACCGATTACCGGTATATCTACCTTTTGTTTTATTTCAAGAACCTTAGCCAGTGCAACCGGTTTTATAGCCGGACCCGATAACCCTCCGTTCACATTCTTTATTTTCGGTTTTTTTGTGAAAATGTTGAATGCTGTACCAACCAGTGTGTTTATTGCAGATACGGCATCCCCACCTGAATCCTTCACCGCTTTCGCAAATTCCGATATGTATGAAACGTTGGGAGATAATTTAATTATTACAGGCTTATTTGTAACTGCTTTAACTCTTTCTGTAATTTCAGCAACAGCTTTTACATTATTCCCGAACTGAAGTCCTCCCTCTTTAACATTAGGACATGAAACATTTATCTCGAAAGCATCTACAGCTTTCTGTTCAGTAAGAATCCTTGTACATTCAACATATTCCTCGATTGAACTTGCAGCTATATTGCAGATTAACGGTACATCATACTTCTCAATAAAAGGAATCTTTTCTTTTATATATTCTTCGACACCTACATTAGCGAGACCGATTGCATTTAACATTCCGGAGGGTGTTTCAACAATACGCTGCGGAGGATTTCCTTTTCTTGGCTTTAAACTTAATGATTTTGTAACAATCCCGCCAATTTTATTCAGGTCAATAAATTCGGATATTTCGTTTCCGTATCCGACTGTGCCTGAGGCAAGGAGTATCGGATTCCTGAATGTCATTGGTCCTAATTTTACACTTAGATCAACATCATTCATATAACGATGTCCTTCACATTAAATACAGGACCATGTTTGCAGACGAGAAGGTATTTGTCTTTTTGATGGGTCGATTCGACGGGACAACCCTGGCAGATTCCGAACCCGCAAGCCATCGCACACTCTGTTGAAACCTCACAGTTTATATTTTCCGATGTACAAAGCACTTTTAAGGCTCCGAGCATAGCGTTCGGTCCGCAGGCGAATACCTTGATCTTATCTTTAGCCAGCTCGCCGAGGCTGTCCCGGAGAAGCTGAACAACTGTTCCCTTAAAACCTTCAGACCCATCATCCGTAGATAGTTTTATATTAACCATCCCATGCCTAATTAAATCCGAATGAGTTCTTCCGCCTATAAATGTTTTGATGTTCCTATTTCCAGAAATTTTACGCGTCACATATGGAAACGGGGCTGCTCCCAACCCGCCGGCAACTATAACTGCAGTCTCATATTCATCATCCAGTTTGAACCCATTCCCAAGAGGTCCAAGGATGTCGATCATTTCACCAGGATGTTTATGGGCCAGTATCCTTGTGCCTTCTCCGTAGACGTTGAACATTATGTAAAAATAATCACCCTCCACATCACAAACGCTGAACGGGCGGCGCAGCAAAGGGTAATATGATTCAGAAACACGAATATTCAGAAATTGTCCGGGCTGTATAAGTAGAAGCGATTTCGGGAGAATAAATTTTTAGGAGAAAGATTTGATTTTCAAGCTCGATAGTTTCAGCGACAGGAGCATTTGTTACAAACAAGCTATGATTCCTTAAGGATTTCCATCAAATTAAAAGCTGTATTCGTGCAATTGTTGTGAATTGGAAGGCTTGTGTCAGCCGTAATCAAATTATTTTTATAAATTACTGTTTAAAAATTAAGAAAATATCCATAAATAATCGAGAGAGAAATGCAGCTATAGGCATCACCGGCAGTCTTTCTCTATTCCAGTGATCTTATCCAGCCTTTTCTGATGCCTTCCACCCCCAAACTTAGTATTCAGCCAGACATCGAGAATTGATTTAATTGTTTCTTCACCTAACGACCTTGCCCCGACAACCAGGATATTTGCATCGTTATGTTCTCTTGCGCTCCGGGCAGAAAATTCATTATAGCAGGTTGCCGCCCGTATTCCATTGAGTTTATTTGCTGTAATTGCGGAGGGAATTCCGGTTGCATCTACCAAAATTCCAAAATCCGCCTCACCTGCCTGAACTTTTTTTGCGGCTGCAAAAGCAAAATCAGGATAATCGCAGGAGTTTTCATCATAAGTTCCGACATCGATTAATTTGAAATCCTTTTCTCTGTCAATAATTTGCTTAACATATTTTTAGCTTTAAAACCGGTATGATCACTGCCAATTGCTATTTTATTATGCCTTACCGATTCGGGAAAGTCTTATTCATCATCCCCAAGCTTTTCAGCCTCGTCCTTATCAACTATAGTTAAACCAAGTTCTTTGATTTTATCTTTTGCTGAAGGAGTCAGGATATCATCTTTACCGACAAGGATAAGCTTATCTTTCTGTGCTGCTGCATTATATATATCCTTTTCGGTGAAGAGTTTTTTCATATGAGCAGATGTATTATGACGGAATGTTTACTTGTTAAAGATATTCATGTAAGCTTATTAATTTTAAGATGATCAACTATTTTTTTAACATCCTGGCTGTTGATCGCTCTGGCAAACCAGCAAATGCATCATCGGCATTAATGATGATCAGATTGTCAACTCCGATAACAGCTGTAAATTTATCAGGAGAATAAACATACGAATCAACAGTCATATCAGTAAAAACATTTCCTACAAGCGCATTTCCATTTTCGTCCTTATCGGAAAGCTGGTAAACTTCCTCCCAGCTGCCCACATCGCTCCAGGAAAATTGCCTTTTATCAGGTAAACGTTCTGAGATTTTTCCATAACTCCGTAATCAATAGAAATATTTCTCAGTTTACCGTAAACATCTGCAACAGTATAGTAAAATCAGGATTATTAATTGACGGGACTGCAATTCCATTAAACCCTCATGCAAGATCGGGCATATACTTCTCGATTTCATTAAGGATCGAATCAACTCGCCAGATGAACATACCGCTGTTCCAAAAAAATCGCCGCTTTCAAGAAATCTTACTGCTGTGGCATAGTTTGGTTTTTCTGCAAATGTGTAAACTTTATGCACATTGTCTGCTGATTTCGTTTTCCTCAATCTGAATATATCCATAACCAGTTTCAGGTCTGGTGGGTGTAATCCCAATAGTTACAGTCCTTTTGATTAATCAGCAAATTCAGCTGCTTCACTTAATGTCTTATGGTAATCTTCAATATCTTTTATTATATGATCAGCAGGCAGGATCAATAGTAACTGCATCTTCACATTTGGCCTTAATATTACTGATGCAAGTCCGATACAGGCTGCAGTATTTCTTCCGAAAGGTTCTTCAATAATATTTTCTGCCGGAATTGCGGGAAGCTGTTTTACTATTTCATCGCTTTGAATTTTATTAGTAATTACAAAAATATTTTCTTCGGCAACGATCCCGTTTAATCTTTTTACAGTTTCCTGTATCATAGTATTCGGACCAAATATATTCAGCAGTTGTTTCGGTGTTTTCTTTTTGCTTCTTGGCCAAAACCTGGAGCCGACTCCGCCAGCCATAATCACCGCAAATAAAGTCATTTCTGTGTGTTTTCCTTGATTTTAAATTATCGATTTGTTCACCGAATTCCTCTGCTCTGTTGAGGTAGTTTGTTATATTCACTTCCTTACCCCGGACGACTGCAACAATAACTATCAGGCAGGCGCGCATCGATTCAACAGATTCTTTATCGGCAGTCAGTACGTTATTTGTAATTAATTTTAATGCCTTCGCCACAATTTTATGCATATTAGCTATAATTTCAAAACCTGCCCTGTTTGAAACTTCTGCATTATGTGAAAGGGTATCGGCAAAACTAACCAGATCCGCTTTATCAGTTTCGCCATCCGCAAGGTTTTTTAACATTGCATCAAGCGGTTTAATGGGTTTCAGAATGGTTGATTCATAATTCTGGAAAAACTGATCATCTTCCTTCTCCTCATCCATTATAATTTTTTCTTTAATAGTCTCGCGGTCCTGTTTTTCAAATGAAATATCTTCTGCACTTCTCTTAGAAAGGTCTACTTTTATTTCTTCTTCAGCTGATTTCTTTTCATCATTTCAAATTCTTCACGGCTTCTTTGAATGAAAGAGGATTTACCATCTCGAGCATATTATTGAGATCTTTGACGAGAAGTTGACTGTGTTCCCTGAATTTATCAGAAAGCTTACCCATTTCTACCTGAGGCTGATCGAGATAATTATAAATTTCATTTAATCGGATGGCAAGGGTAGAGAATTGAGTGATTTTCTTCATCTTCTTAATATCGTTTTCGATATCATCTGACCGGGAGATAACCTCTTTAAGGAGTCCCACAACCTCTATTTTCTGAGTACTCAGCCGAAGGCTATTCGCTGCATTAGTAATCGCCTGAACCAGATACTGTTTAATTAAATTCATTTATCCCTGTCACTTCGAAATAACTATTCATGAAACCGGATTACAAATATCAACTAAATAAATTTTAGACAGAAAATATACCGGTTATTGAATTTATAATCAATTAATAGACAAGATGTATGCTAAATGACCAATGCTGTCCAAATTAAACTTACAAGAAATTTCCGTTCTGTTATTCTGAAACAATCCACCAGAGACTAATCGAAGACCGGGGTCTGACTTTTTCTGATGCACTGATCAGCCAATTAAATTACAATAGAATTTACTGATTGAAACATTTAGAAAGTGTTAATAACGTAATTTATAGGTATCTAAAGCGTATTCACTGCGTATTCAAAGCGTATTCAAAGCGTATTCACTCCGTATTTAAAGGGTATTTATATAGTAGTTTGCACGTAATAGTATAGATCTCCCGCTGGTTAAAAAAGTGAAGTTCCGGGTTTCTGAATTCGGCAGGGCCTGATTTTCCAATCCGGGAAAAAGTCATTTTTCATGGAATCTTTGGTTAAAAAACGGTTCGACCAGGCTTCAACCAGTCCCCTTCTGATTAAATTTCGACATTGTCTACAGCCCCAGGCTCAAGCAGCTGAGGATTTACTGATAATCTTAATGAGAGGTCATATAAAGTTTGTTCTAATAGTCTAAACCATTCACTCTTAACCCCTATTTGAATTTGAGCTTCCTATTTATTTTTTCTCCCAATTGAGAAAAGAAAAAATTCATAACATCTTATTTTTGATAATAATATCCGATTTTAAGCTATTTACTAATTTTAAGTCGATATTTTCAAATGGCATATATATTGAAAATGGCGTTGCATTAAAAATATTTGCAACCCACATATAGCAAATTTATAACTGTTGAATTTATTGACATTACTTACCTGTAGTGTTAATTTTGACCAAAAATAAAAATTTATGATAACAGAATTTGGTAAGATATTCGTTTTTCATTCTAACAGCAATCCTTTTCGTTATCGTTGCAATATTCGCTTCAAAGCTTAATACGACCATCACGCCCGACAAAAGAAAAATTGATGACATATGAATGCGGTGAAAACATTGAAGGGTCTCCCTGGGTCAAATTTAATATCCGTTTCTATGTTGTCGCACTAATCTTCCTCATTTTTGATGTGGAAGTTGTATTGCTTGTTCCATGGGCTCTTGGTTTATAAGAATTATGGAATGGCTGGATTTTTTAGTTGGAGCAATATTCCTGGTTCTGCTTGGATTAGGAATGGCGTATGAATGGCGTAAAGGTGATCTAGAATGGGCACGACCGAAACCCGTTCCTCCTGTTATAGATAAAACAAAGAAAATAAAACAGGAAGCGTTCACTGAGGAAGTTGTTTAATCAATATTATAGAATACGAAAATGGGACTACTCGACAAACAATTAAATGATGGAAATATAGTTGTAACCAAAGTTGAAGACTTACTAAACTGGGCCAGGCTATCTTCCGTGTGGCAGGTTGGTTTTGGATTAGCCTGCTGTGCAATTGAAATGATGGCTACTTCAGCTTCGCACTATGACTTTGACAGGTTCGGCGTAATACCCCGCCCATCTCCCCGTCAATCGGATGTGATCATCATTTCAGGTACAGTTACGTTGAAGATGGCACTTCGTGTTAAGAGACTATACGAACAGATGCCCGATCCTAAGTATGTTATTTCAATGGGAAGCTGCTCGAATTGCGGCGGCCCATACTGGGAACACGGCTATCATGTTCTAAAAGGAGTTGACAGAGTTATTCCGGTCGACGTTTATGTACCCGGATGTCCTCCCCGCCCTGAAGCCTTATTAGAGGGCTTGCTAAAGCTTCAGGAAAAAATCCGTAATGAATCTATTGTAAAGAAATCAGCATGAAATCTACAGAAGAAGTTTTCGAAATTCTCAAAGGCAGATTCGGTGATGCTATAAGTGATCTTGTAACCGGACAGCCAGTGGAATCATTTTTTTCAGTTTCAGCGAAGGAAATCAATAACGTTTGTTTCTTTCTAAGGGATACAGAGGAGCTGCTCTTTGATAACCTTATGAACCTTTCCGGTGTTGATGATGATAACGGCGAGAAGAAAACCGCAGAGGACGGTACCTTCACAACAGTCGGCGGAACGCTCAGCGTTTTCTATCATCTGGAATCAACATCGCTGAAACATAAAGTCACTCTAAGGGTTTCCGTCCCAAGAGAAACTCCCGAGCTTGAGTCGGTTGCAGAAGTCTGGAGAGGTGCCGACTGGCATGAGAGAGAAGCTTATGATTTAATCGGATTCATTTTTCTTAATCATCCCGATTTAAGAAGGATCCTTATGCCGTATGACTGGGAAGCCGGTCATCCTTTAAGAAAAGATTACAAGAACCCTGAGTTTTACCAGGGGATGAAAGTTCCGTACTGATATAAATAGGTAAAATTGAGTGACAACGGAAAATAAATTCTAAATAAAATCCGGTTGTTATCCGAACCTGACTATTGGACTAAATAAATGATGTTACAGAAGAAAAAACAGAAACAAAACCTGACAATGTGAGAACGGAAGAGATGGTTCTGAATATGGGACCACAGCACCCTTCAACACACGGGGTTCTGAGACTCGAACTCACTCTGCAGGGAGAAATTATAAAAGAGTGCCGTCCCCATATCGGTTACCTTCACCGCTGCTTTGAAAAACACGCTGAAGCCATGACTTATCCCCAGGTGGTTCCTTACACCGACAGAATGGATTATCTCGCTTCGATGTACAATGAATTCGGCTACGCTGTTGCGGTTGAGAAACTCCTAGGAATAGAAATTCCTGAAAGAGTTGAATATATACGTGTTATTATGGGTGAGTTTCAAAGAATAGCTTCTCACCTTGTAGCACTCGGAACTTACGGGGCTGACATCGGGGCTATGACTCCCTTCCTTTTCTGTTTCAGAGATCGTGAAAAAATTCTCAGCCTTTTCGAATTGGTTTCGGGAGCAAGGCTTCTTTATAATTACATCTGGGTGGGCGGTGTTTCACATGACCTTCACCCTGATTTTGTCAGATTAGCAAAGGAATTTATTCCATATTTCAGACCAAAGATTAAAGAGCTGAATGAACTTCTTACCGGAAACAGGATCTTTATTGAAAGAACTGCCAACGTAGGAGTTCTGCCGCTTGAAACAGCAATTAACTTCGGCATCTCCGGTCCTAACCTGAGAGCCAGCGGACTGAAGTGGGATCTCAGAAGAGATGATCCATATTCAATCTATGATAAGTTTGATTTCGATATCCCCATCGGTAAAGGCGAGATGGGGACTATAGGAGACTGCTGGGACAGGTATTATATGAGAGTACTTGAGATGGAACAAAGCCTGAGAATAATAGAACAGGCTCTTGATCAGATACCTGAGGGAGATGTCTCTTCCGCAATCCCAAAAAGGATAAAACCCCCGGTAGGACAGGTATATTCAAGGGTGGAGAATCCCCGTGGTGAATTAGGTTATTTTATTATCAGCAATGGTACGGTAAATCCTTTCAGAGTTAAAGTTAAAGGCCCTTCGTTTGTTCACCTTGGCATAATGAATGAGCTCTGCAAAGGCCATATGATTGCTGATGTAATTGCAATTCTTGGAAGTATTGACATCGTTTTAGGAGAGGTTGACAGATGATTTACGATTACCTCTATAACTGGACCGGAAGTGAAGCTTTAGCTGCATTTATACAGAGTCTTCTGCCGCTCTTCATATTCATTCTGCCCTTTGCATTATTTGCAGTTCTGATGGAAAGAAAAGTTTCTGCCCATATGCAGGACAGACTTGGTCCGATGAGAGTTGGGTATCATGGAATTCTTCAGACTGTAGCAGATATATTAAAACTGGTACAGAAAGAAGATATAGTTCCTTCTGATACAGATAAACCGTTATTTAATATAGCTCCTGCTCTGGTATTTGCAGGAAGCTACGCCGTGTTTGCTGCAATCCCCTTCTCGGGTGCATTTGTGGGTGCAAATATAGACCTGGGACTTTTCTACATTGTAGCGATCTCAGGACTTGTAGTAGCCGGTATTCTGATGGCAGGCTGGGCATCAAATAATAAATATTCGCTGCTTGGTGCAATGAGGTCAGCAGCCCAGATCATCAGCTATGAAATACCCACAATGCTTGTTATCCTTACAATCGTAATGATAACCGGGACGTTAAATCTTTATACACTCAGCGAAATGCAGACAGGTTACTTCTGGAACTGGATGATATTCGGAGGACCAGACTTCGGTATAAGTAAATTCATTTTCATTCCGCTGATGATCGTTGCATTTGTTGTAATATATATTTCAACCCTTGCCGAGGTTAACAGAACACCTTTTGATATTCCGGAAGCAGAATCTGAACTGGTTGCCGGATATCATACCGAATACTCGGGAATGAAATTCGCGATGTTTTTTCTGGCTGAATACGCCAATATGTTTGCGGTCTCTGCGATTGTAGCTGCAATCTTTTTCGGAGGATTCCAGTCGCCTTTCGGATATCTCGGGAATACCCTGGGGATACACTGGCTCATTCCCTTCGAACAATTCTTCTGGTTTACAGCAAAAGGATTATTCTTTGTGTTTGTCCAGATGTGGCTCAGATGGACCTTACCAAGGCTTCGTGTTGACCAGCTGATGGCCTTATGCTGGAAGTATTTAATTCCGATTGCTTTTGTTGATCTTTTAATTGTCGGCTTAATAACAGTACTCTAAAGATATGAAACAATATTTTGAAAATATTTGGATGGGACTCGTTACTGTTCTGATAGGAATGAAGGTAACGTTTAAACACATTTTTGTTCCGGCAGTTACAATCCAGTACCCGGACGTAAGACCTGAACTCCCTGAAAGAGAGCGCAACCGTCTTTACGTTAATATGGATGACTGTATCGGGTGCGATCAATGTGCGAGAGCCTGTCCTGTTAATTGTATCGAGATTGAAACAGTAAAGAGTCTGCCCGCAGAAGACCTTGGTAAAACTTCCAACGGTAAGAAGAAGGCACTCTGGGTAACCAAATTCAATATAGATATTGCAAAGTGCTGCTACTGCCAGCTTTGCGTTTTCCCCTGCCCTACCGAGTGCATCTATATGACGGACGTATATGAATTTTCTGAATACGACAGGAATAATCTTGTTTACAATTTCGTTACTCTGACTCCCGTGGAAATTGAAGAGAAGAAAGACAATTTCGCAAAATTAGAAGCAGAAAAAGCAGCTCAGAAAGCTGCCGCAGCTGCTAAGGCAGCCGCTGACAAAGCTGCCGCAGCCAAGGCCGCGCCAAAGGCTGAAACTAAAACAGAAAATAAACCACCGGAAAATACCGGAAGCGCTAATTAAATAAAGATATTTTAAGATGAATATTTACGACATAATTTTTTATCTGTTCGCAGCAGTCACAGTTATTTCTGCATTTTTCGTTGTGACAACAAGGAATATTGTTCATTCTGCTTTCTTTTTGTTGTTCACATTCTTCGGTGTCGCAGGAATTTACGTTCTGCTGGGAGCAGATTTTGTAGCAATAGTTCAACTGATCGTTTATGTGGGCGGAATTCTAATCCTGCTTATTTTCGGAGTTATGCTCACGAATAAGATAACAAATGTTCAGATAAAAACAGGTACAATGCAGATGCTTCCCGCAGCTATCGGGGTAGGTCTATTTGCCGGTCTTCTCCTTTCTACTGTTGTGAATACAAACTGGAAAATTATCCCCAGAACAGTCCCACTGCCTGATGCAGGAACGATAGGCACAGTTCTGCTTTCTGAATATGTAATAGTTTTTGAACTTTTAGGAATTATTCTTTTAATAGCATTATTAGGAGCAGCTTCAATAGCTCGCAGGTAAACTATGGAAAATATAGGTCTTAGTCATTTTTTAATAATAAGTGTGCTACTCTTTTCGATGGGCCTCTTCGGGATAATTACCAGGAGAAATGCCGTTATGGTCTTAATGGGTATTGAACTTATTCTGAATGCAGCGAATATAAATTTCATTGCATTTTCAAAGTACGGAAATTTCGGCTATAACGGACAGGTAATGGCACTGTTTATCATTGTCCTTGCCGCTGCTGAAGCAGCAATAGCCCTGGCTATAGTATTAAATATTTATAAAACATTCTCAACTGTTAACGTTGATGAAATAGACAGACTGAAAGATTGAATAGCATGGCAGACTCAACTTTAATACAGCTTGCAACCGCGGTTCTTTTTCTTCCACTGCTGGGATTCACTATTGCTCTTTTCTTTGGAAAGAAAATAAAAGCTGCGTACTGGTTTGAATTTTCCACTGTACTGCTGGCTTTTATATTCACTATAATTATTGCGGCAGTAAAGCTATCATCATCCGGGGGTCCGATCACAGCTGAATTCACCTGGATCAACCTGGGTAATCTTCCGCTGATAGGAGATTTGAGGATAGATCTCGGTTTACTGCTGGACAATATTTCAGTGATCATGATCTCGGTGGTTTTCCTGATAAGCATCCTGGTTCATAGTTTCTCGCTCATCTATATGGAAGGAGATAAAAGATTCAGCAGGTATTATGCATACCTCGGATTATTTACCTTCTCTATGAGCGGGATCGTGCTTACACACAATTTCTTTATGATGTATATCTTCTGGGAGCTTGTAGGTATTTCATCCTACCTGCTGATCGGATTCTGGTACGAGAAGAAGACCGCATCAGATGCCGCTAAGAAGGCTTTTATTGTTAACAGAATCGGCGACATAGGAATGCTGGCAGGTATACTTATAATATACACCACTTACCATACGTTTACTTTTGATAAAATTTTCCTGGCAATATCGCAAGGACACCTTCCATTTAATAGTGAATTCTGGCTGACAGTAACAGGAATTCTGATCTTCTGCGGGGCGATTGGTAAATCGGCGCAATTCCCTCTTCACGTCTGGCTGCCCGATGCTATGGAAGGCCCTACGCCGGTTAGTGCACTTATCCATGCGGCTACAATGGTTGCAGCAGGTGTATTCTTTGTTACCAGGGTATTTACAATGCTGACCGGTGACGCACTATTATTCATTGCAATCATCGGTGCATTAAGCGCACTTATTCCCGCAACGATTGCTCTGACACAGACAGATATTAAAAAAGTGCTGGCATATTCCACTGTTAGTCAGCTTGGTTATATGGTAATGGCTCTTGGAGTAGGAGCGTACCAGTTTGCCTTCTTCCATTTGATAACACACGCTTTCTTTAAAGCCTGCCTCTTCCTTGATTCCGGATCTGTTATCCATGCAATGCATCACGAACAGGATATCAGCCAGATGGGAGGGCTAAGGAAAAAGATGCCGATAACCTATGCATCGTTCCTGATTTCATCGCTTGCAATTTCCGGTATTCCTTTAACATCAGGTTTCCTGAGCAAAGATGGAATTCTTGCAGGGTCATATGCATTCGCTTCATTAACAGGACACTGGTTTTTCCCTGTAGTTGGTTTCTTTGTGGCGGCCCTAACTGCTTTCTATATGTTCCGGTTATTAATCCTTACATTCCATGGTAAACCTCGCAACCAGGAGAAATACGATCACGCGCACGAATCGAAATTCGCAATGGCAATGCCTCTGGTTGTTCTTTCAATGCTTTCAATATTCATATGGTATACTCCGAATCCTTTTAACCCTGAAGCCGGTGCATTTTTATCGAAATGGGTTAAGGTTCCTGAACTTTCCGTCCCTAATAATGCACGCTATGATTTTATGAAAACCGATATCAAGGCAGATATCGGACAGGAAGTAGGGGTTAAAGAGCCTGAGGTAATATTCTCTTCCGCATATACTGAAGCTATGGAGGATGTTCATTACCCGGCAATGTTCCTTTCCCTTTTTCTTGCCGGATTCGGGATACTGCTTGCATTTACTATGTACCAATGGCAGAAGATAAGTGCCGACAAACTAGCGGAAAAGCTTAAGCCGCTGTACCTGCTGTCGTTGAATAAATGGTATTTCGACGAAATCTATTATGCAACTTTTGTAGCAGGGACAATAGGTCTCAGCCGGTTCCTTGCCTGGTTCGATTTATTCTTTATAGATGGAATAGTAAACGGAACTGCTTCCGTTACAAAAGGCTTGTCAAGATTCAGCGGGAAATTTGACAGTGTTGTTGTTGATGGTCTAGTAAACTTTATGGCTTATCTCTCAGGATTCGTGGGATTGATCTTCCGGCGCTTCCAGACAGGTAAAGTCCAGACATATATAGTATTGGTGATATTCTCATTAGTTATTTTAATGTTTTTATTTAAGTCATTTTAAGGTAGAAATTTATCAGGTAATATGATGGAAAACTTCCCTATTCTTTCGCTAATAACCTTCCTCCCTGTCCTGGGTATGTTAATAATTATGTTCCTTCCCAAGACGCAGACACAGGTCATAAAAAGTTTAACTCTTTTAGTGACCGGCATCCAGTTAGTATTGGCAGTATTGATACTTGCCAACTATAACTATGCAGCCGGAGGAATTAACGATGCTTCATCATTCCAGTTTATCGAAAAGTTCAAGTGGATTGATATAAGCGGGCTTTCCTGGATAGGAAAAATTAAAATAGATTATTTCCTCGGGATTGATGGATTAAGTGTTCCGATGGTGCTGCTGACGGCAATTATCACATTCATAGCGACACTGTCATCCTGGAAAATTGATAAATCGGTGAAAGGATACTTTGCACTCTTCCTGCTTCTTGATACAGGAATGATGGGAGTATTTGTCGCGCTTGATTTTTTCCTTTTCTACATTTTCTGGGAACTTATGCTTCTTCCGATGTACTTCCTGATTGGTATCTGGGGAGGTCCAAGAAGAGAATATGCAGCCATCAAGTTCTTCCTTTACACTTTGCTCGGTAGTGTTTTTATCTTACTTGTTATGATAGGATTATATTTCAGCACAATGGAGACGATGGCAGACGGAACAAAGGTTTTCACTTTCAATATGCTTTCAATGATGGATACCGGGAATTTCACCGCCGGAGGAATACTCTCCCCGCTGAATCCATCCAACCTCCGGTTTATCGCTTACATTGCCTTATTTATAGGTTTTGCTATTAAAATTCCTATGTTCCCGTTTCATACATGGTTACCTGATGCACACGTAGAAGCCCCGACAGCCATAAGCGTGATTCTTGCAGGCGTTCTCCTTAAAATGGGAACATATGGAATTATAAGGATCTGTTTCCCGATATTCCCTGATATAACACATCAGCTCCTGTGGTATATAGGTCTGTTCGGAATGATAAACATTATATACGGCGCTCTCTGCGCAATGGCGCAAAAGGACTTTAAGAAGCTGATCGCATATTCATCGGTATCTCATATGGGATTTGTAATGCTCGGACTTGCCTCACTGAATACACTCGGTATATCAGGCGCTATTCTGCAGATGTTCAATCACGGTACAATTACAGCAATGCTCTTCTTGATAGTGGGAGTTGTATACGACCGTGCTCATACAAGAGGACTTGATGATTTCGGAGGACTTGCAAACCAGATGCCCATTTATTCAGGCTTTACAACCCTTGCATTCTTTGCAGCAATCGGTCTGCCGGGATTGAGCGGGTTTGTTTCAGAGGCATTTGTATTCCTTGGTGCTTTCGGAAATGAAAGTATAAGAGTACTTACTATAATTTCAACACTCGGAATTTTACTCGGTGCGGGATACATGCTATGGACATTCCAGCGTGTATACCTTGGAAACCTTAAAGAAAAATGGTCTTCACTTAAAGACCTTACCTTCAGGGAATATGCAATGCTTGTACCGTTAAGTATTATAGTGATCTTCCTTGGAGTTTACCCGGCTGCAATGTTAAACCTTATGAATGCATCTGTAAATGCGATGGTTAAGTTTATGGCACACGCCCAGACTGTTTACAGTCAGTTTGCATCATTCTAAGATATATATAATGGAATTTGAAAAATGATGGATCTCAGCTATATAACTAAAAGTCTTACCCTGATTAAGCCTGAACTTGCAATTTCAGCAGTACTTGTATTGATTGTGGTAGTCGATCTGATAATGAATAAGAATAAGAAACTGCTTCCATTTATCGCCCTTGGAGGATTACTTGCTGCAGGTTATTTTGTAATAGAGCAATTCGGATTAAGCACCTTTGCGAGCAAACCGGAAGGCGGGCTCGGAATGGTAGCTGTAGATTCTTTCGGAGCATTTTTCAAACTTCTGATAATCGTCTCCTCCCTCTTCGTTGTTTACTTCTCGGTTAATTCTGATGAAGTTCAGCAGAGTGTAGACCGGCACGGCGAGTATTACGCCTTGATATTCGGAATGATACTCGGGATGTTCTTTATGGTGACAGCCGCAGACCTGATACTGATTTATCTTTCACTGGAACTTGTATCTTTATCATCTTATGTGCTGGCCGGGTTTACGCAAAATTCAATGAGAAATAGCGAAGCTTCTCTTAAATATATTATCTATGGTGCTGTTGCAAGCGGAATAATGCTTTTCGGAATCTCACTCCTTTATGGAATGACCGGCTCTACTAATATATACCAGATAAACCTGGTTCTTCAAAGCGGCACTTATAATACACTTACCACACTTATCGCCGGGCTTCTGATTTTTACCGGTATAGGATTTAAGATTTCTGCCGCGCCTTTCCATTTCTGGACGCCGGATGTATATGAAGGTGCACCTGTTACTATCACTGCCTATCTTTCAATCGCAAGTAAGGCTGCCGGTTTTGCTCTTCTTATAAGATTCATAAGAATTACTTTTGTTGCCGGCGTAGATCAGAACGGGTACTGGCATATGATAAACCTAATCGACTGGAAATCAATACTCGTAGTAATATCAATTCTAACGATGACACTTGGCAACTTTGCTGCTCTGTGGCAGAGTAACATGAAGCGGCTTCTTGCTTATTCCAGTATAGCCCATGCGGGGTACTTACTTCTTGGTCTGGCTGTTCTTTCTAACCAGGGTTTAATGGCAATTCTCATTTACTTTGGAGTATATGCATTTATGACTCTAGGTGCATTCTTTGTAGTGATGCTTATTGCTAATAAACTGGGGACAGAAGAATTGGATGATTATAAGGGACTTGGTTATTCCTCACCCTGGCTTGGAATCTCAATTGCCATCTTCCTTGTTTCACTTACAGGACTCCCCCCGACAGCGGGATTTATTGGAAAACTGTATCTCTTCATCGCTCTTGTGGATGCAAAGATGATCGTTGTGGCAGTTATTGCCCTGCTTAACTCTGTTGTATCACTTTACTACTATATTAAAGTATTGAAGAATATGTACCTCGTTAAAATGGAGGTAGAAAAGCCTTTGATAAATGTATCTTTTGCGAATATTGTTATGCTGCTGATTCTTCTTGCACCGATAATCATACTGGGGATATATTTCACACCATTAGTAGATCTAGCTAAATACTCCATATCATTGGTAGGATTCTAAAATCAAATTATTTGATTTTTCCTGCCAATTTGCTTAGCTTTATATACGACCAAAATAGTCTTATTTATTAATGCTCAAATTATCCAAAAAAAGCGAATATGCTTTGATGGCCGTAAGACACCTTGCAATGGAATCTAACGGTACATATGCTACTGCCCGTGATATTTCACAGTCCTACAATATTCCATATGAATTGGTAGCCAAAGTACTGCAGCAGCTTGTAAAAAAGAACCTTGTTTCATCACTTCAGGGTGTTCGCGGAGGGTATTCTCTCGTCAGGTCGCCTGATCAGATTTCCCTGATGGAAATAATCAGTGCGATTGAAGATAATTACCAGATAACCAATTGTATGAATGAGAATAGTTCGCAGCAGGATTGCAGTCACTTTGAGTGCTGTATGATCAGGAATCCATTGATTAAGGTTCAGAGAGAAATAGATAAAGTGTTTGAAAATATGAAAGTTATACAGATTATATAATAATTATTATAATATGAAATTCCCTATTTATCTTGATAATCATGCCACTACCCCCCTCGATCCATTAGTGTTAGATGCTATGCTACCCTGGTTTAAGGAGAAATTTGGGAATGCCGCAAGCAAAGACCATTCATACGGCTGGGAGGCGGAGAGTATTGTTAAATTATCCCGGCGTAAGATAGCTGAGTTTATAGGTGCAGACCCACGGGAAATTGTGTTTACGAGCGGCACAACTGAATCTATTAATCTCGCACATTTCGGTATTGCCGAAAGCTACGGAGGAAGAGGAAAACACATAATAACATCAGCTGTTGAACATAATGCAGTGCTTGATTCATTGAATGCACTCGCTGATAAAGGATTTGAAATAACTGTACTTCCTGTCGATAGCCTGGGCAGAATATCTATAGATGAACTTGAAGATGCCATAAGAAAGGATACAATATTAGTATCAATTATGACAGCGAATAATGAAATTGGCAATATATACGATATCAATAAAATCGGAACGATTTGCAAACAGCGGAATGTTTTTTTTCATACCGATGCTGCGCAGGCGGTCGGTAAGATTTCATTCAATATTGAAAATGTAGATTTGGCTTCTTTTTCAGCCCACAAGGTTTATGGTCCGAAAGGAGTAGGCGCACTTTATATCAATTCCCGTTCTAAAATTAAAATAGCCCCGCAGATTTTAGGCGGGGGCCATGAAAATGGTGTGAGATCCGGAACTCTAAATGTACCGGGAATTGCAGGATTTGGTACAGCTCTCGAAGTTGCTGCACGGAATTTTGAAACGGAATACACCAGGATAGCATCATACAGAAGCAGGATGTTAAAAACCTTTACAGAAGTCATTGGAGATATAAGGCTGAATGGTGACCCGGATAACCATCTGCCTAATAATTTAAATATATGTTTTGAGGGTGTACGTTCAGAAAATTTAATTATGAACTTACGGAATATAGCGGTGTCAACGGGTTCAGCCTGTACATCTGCTTCATTAAAACCAAGTCATGTACTTAAAGCTATAGGTCTGAGCGATGATCTCGCTAAATCCTCCATAAGATTCGGGATCGGCCGGTTTAATACTGATGAGGAAATTGACTATGTCATCGCAGAAATTGCCAGAGAAGTCAATAAAATAAGAATGAATTCACATTCAACCATTAAGGAAAATATTATTCACTAAATCAAAGGATTTAAAATGCTTCGGGGAAAATTGAGCGAGTACTACAGTCAGCTTAAGAATGAGGATAAACAGTTTCTGAGTTTTCTTAAAGCTAAATACCCTTTATTTCATAAATCAAATTTCTTTTACAGGGATCTTCAATATGGCGTTAGGAAATATCTTGAACTGAAGGATATAGATATTTCATATGGTGAGGCAGATAAACTAGCAAGGGAATTAGCTTCGTTCTTTGAGGAGAAAGAAATATTTATACCGGTGAGTAACCAGGCGTGGACGATAAATTATCCTGAATTTGTGACGACTGTCCCAGGCGATCCACTGTAAGTGATATAAGTTTGATTAATTAAACTCTTAAAGATAAATTCTAATAAAAGAGAAGGTTTTAATAATGTCTGATATTAAAATAGAAAACGATATAACAATAACAGAAAAAGCTGCCAAAGAAGTAAGGCAGATACAGTCGGAAAATAATATCCCTGAGAACTTCGGATTAAGAGTAGGAGTTAAAGGCGGGGGCTGTTCAGGTTTGACATATACACTTGGCTTCGATGGGGAGGCAAAAGAAGGCGACACGGTAATTGAGTATAACGGCATAAAGCTTTTTGTTGACGGTAAAAGCCTGTTCTACCTAATGGGAACACAGCTTGATTTTTCGGACGGGTTGAACGGAAAGGGTTTTATATTTAATAATCCCAATGCAACCAAGACCTGCGGCTGCGGTGAATCATTCGGGGTTTGATATTGAATTTTAGTTCTTATTTCATTAACAAATGTTAGGAGGTTAAATACATGGGAAAATTTGAATTGCCTAAGTTACCTTATGGATATGATGCTCTTGAGCCCTATATTGACAAAACTACGATGGAGATCCATTATACAAAACATCACAATGGCTATGTAACTAAACTGAATGATGCAGTTGCGGGTACAGACCTTGAGAATAAATCTCTTGAGGATATCCTCAAAAATGTGTCGAAGCATCCGGTTGCTGTAAGGAATAACGGCGGCGGTCATTATAATCATTCTTTGTTCTGGACGGTTATGAAGAATGGCGGTGGAGGATTTCCTAAGGGAGACCTTGAAAGTGCTATGAATTCATCATTTGGATCATTTGAGGAATTTAAGAAACAATTCACTAATGCAGCGGCTACAAGATTCGGATCAGGCTGGGCCTGGCTGATTGTGAGTGACGGAAAACTTGCCATCACTTCTACAGCTAATCAGGATAACCCCATTATGGATGTGGCAGAAGTAAAAGGTACTCCTATTCTAGGACTTGATGTGTGGGAACATGCTTACTATTTAAAATATCAGAACAGGCGTCCCGAGTATATTGATAACTGGTGGAATGTCATCAACTGGGATGAAGTCACCAGGCGATTAAAAAGTGCAAAATAATCAGTAATTTAAGGCGGAAGAAATTCCGCCTTTTTTTATGGTGTAAATCAAATGTTAAATAAAATCCCAATATTTGCGTTAAACATAGTGGTATTTCCATCATCAAAATACCCTCTTCATATCTTCGAAGAGAGGTATAAAAAGATGATTAATACGTGTCTTCAGGAACACACAGGATTTGGTATTGTTACGAGGATAGATGATGAATTATCGAAAATAGGCAGCTATGTTGAAATAGAAGACATTTTGCAGAAATTCGACAACGGAGAAATGGATATATCTGTCGCGGGCAAAGGGCGTTTTTTTATTGACAATGTGTATGCCCATCCTGATAGATATCTTGTAGCGGACGTAACCGAATATGAGGATCTTAAATCAGAAGTTAATCCTTCCCTGCTAGAGGAACTTCAGTCTTCATTTGAAAGGATAATTGAAAAGACCAACTTCCAGCTTGAAGATGCTTTCTGGAGAAATTATGAAGGAACAGGATTAAAGTCTTTCAAGCTTGCAGAGAAGTCGGGCTTATCCCTGAAACAGCAGCAGTCATTACTTACGTTCCGGGATGAAAATGAAAGGGTTAATTATCTGATAGAACATTTTGAAAATCTTGAGAAGCAAATCTCAGAATCCTCAACAGTCCGCAGCATTGTTATGAGTGACGGATATATCAATAATTAAACTCTGAATCATAATGTTTTATATAACTGATCATCAATCCGTAATTTCCTAATGCTGCTTTTAGCACTTTCTTCTGAAGACGAATAATTTTAAGCTTTGCTAATAAAAAAAAAGGGAAAGCAGAATGCCTTCCCTTTGAAATTTTTTATTTATCTCTCTTATACTTCAGCTCTTATGTACTTTTCTACCAGTCTGAGCCTGTTTATAGCCCTTTTAAGGGCCTGTTCTGCTCTTTCAACATCGGTTGTATCAGTTTTCTGCGTCAGCCTGTTCTCAGCTCTTTCTTTTGCACTTTTTGCTCTTTCAACATCTATCTCGCCTACATCTTCAAGGGAATCTGCAAGTACAAGAACGTGATTATTCAGAACTTCGGCAGTTCCCCCGCCTGTGGCAAATCTTTTTTCATTACCGTCGGGCAGGACAACCTTAACTTCTCCGATCTCGAAAGTACTCATCAATGGTGCATGGTTCTTTAATACCTGGAAGCTTCCTTCGGTTCCGGGTATTGTAACAGACTGAACTTCACCATTAAATGATATTTTATTAGGAGTGATTATTTCAAGAGTTAATACGGCCATTATCAGCTCATCTTCTTTGCTTTTTCAACTGCTTCTTCAATCGTGCCTACATACATAAATGCTGATTCAGGAAGATCATCATGTTTTCCATCAATAATTTCACGGAAACTTCTGATTGTGTCTTCCAGCTTAACATACTTACCTTTGAATCCTGTAAACTGCTCTGCAACGTGGAAAGGCTGACTGAAGAATCTCTGGATCCTTCTGGCTCTTCTGACAGTGATCTTATCTTCATCAGAAAGCTCATCCATTCCAAGTATATTTATGATATCCTGCAGGTCCTTGTATTGCTGAAGAATCTCTTTACACAAGCGGGCAACATCGTAATGCTCCTGACCGAGAATACCCGGCTCCATAATTCTTGAAGTAGAATCAAGAGGATCTACTGCAGGATAAATACCAAGCTCAGATATCTGACGGCTCAACGTTGTTGTAGCGTCAAGGTGAGCAAAGGCAGCTGCAGGTGCAGGATCGGTTAAGTCATCTGCAGGAACGTAAATAGCCTGGATCGAAGTAATGGATCCCTTATTGGTTGATGTAATTCTTTCCTGGAGGGCACCCATCTCAGTGGCAAGATTAGGCTGGTAGCCCACAGCGGAAGGCATACGTCCAAGGAGCGCGGATACCTCAGAACCGGCCTGGGTAAAACGGAAAATATTATCAATAAACAGGAGGACATCTCTTCCCTCTTCGTCCCTGAAATATTCAGAAACAGTCAAAGCTGTAAGTGCTACCCTGAGTCTTGCTCCCGGCGGCTCGTTCATCTGTCCGAATACAAGAGAAGTTTTCTCCAGAACACCTGATTCCTTCATTTCCCGCCAGAGATCATTTCCCTCACGGGTACGTTCGCCCACACCGGCAAACACCGAATATCCGCCATGTTCCTGAGCAATATTATGAATGAGCTCCTGGATAATAACTGTTTTTCCTACTCCGGCACCGCCGAATAAACCTGTTTTGCCGCCTTTAGAATAAGGTTCAATCAGATCGATGACCTTGATACCTGTTTCAAATATTTCCTGCTGGGTAGAAAGGTTCTTAAAAAGAGGAGCGGGACGATGTATAGGATATCTCTTCTCTGCTTTAATCTCACCTTCAGAATCGATTGCATTACCTATAACATTTATCAGTCTGCCAAGCGTTGCAGGTCCAACCGGGACAGAAATCGGTTCACCGGTATCGAAGGAATCCATTCCCCTGACAAGTCCGTCAGTGGAATCCATTGCAACCGCACGAACTCTGTCTTCACCGAGATGCTGCTGTACCTCAGCAATAAGATTATTTTCTTCGCCTTCGGTTGTGGTACGTGGAATTCTTACTGCATTATATATGCTGGGAAGATGATTATTCTCAAATTCAATATCAATAACAGGCCCGATAACCTGTATGATTTTGCCTTTAGCTTCACTCATTATATGTCCTTATTCTTAGAAATTTAGTCTACAAAGTTAAGGATTTGACTAAGATTTTACAAATAAAAACTGTATACAGAAATCAGCTTATTAACTAAAAACCCCGGGCAAATCCGGGGTTTTTAGTCAAAAATCCGACTTATTTAATCAGCACAAGCTTTTTAGCTGCGATGAAGTCCCCCGCTTTAATCCGGTAGACATACATACCGCTGGCAAGATTTCCTGCATTAAAATCTACATCTACAACACCGGCAGGCGCCACGCTATTAAAAAGGGTCATTACTTCCCTTCCCAGCATATCATAAACCTTAAGTTCAACTCTCTCTGCAACCGGCACCTGGAATCTGATTGTTGTAACAGGATTGAAGGGATTGGGATAATTCTGATACAGCGTATAATTTATAGTATTAAAACTTTGATCCTTAACTGAAGTTGGGACTATAAAAATTCCTGTGCCTCCGGCATCATTATATCTCCTCTTAAATTCCTGCATATACTGGTTGGCTATATTAAAGTCCTGAATAATCAGCGTGTTCTCATCATTATCATTCTCTGCAGCAGATGACCAGTTATGAGAACCGGTAATGACATAAGGCAGACTTTCAGGGGCAGAGGGATCAACAATTCCGTATTTATGATGAAGGGTCGGGGAAGGGTTTTCCCACATATCCGCATAAGCGGATAGATTCTGAAACTCAGAACCGGAAGCATTCACCTGATCTATCACACCTTTAATATCGGTGACGCCGCTATTATACCTTGAATGTATAGCCGCTTCAATATCATTCCTTGTAAAAACATATAATCCCATATAAATGCTCTGATCGGCTGTATTAATAGTATTAATGATTTTACTGGTTGTTCCATCGGATGGACTAAAATAGAGCTGAACGTCTTTCCCACCAATGTTAAAATAGTGAGGGGTATTATCTGTTTTCTGGCTGCCGAATTTAGCATTGGCCGGATCGGGAATATCATTATCGCTGCCCCACATTTCTTCAAATTCAGTCTGGTAAGCATGTGTAATAGTTGGATCATTTATTTCCACAACGTTATTCTTCCAGTTCAGTTCAGTTGATGTAACGTTCCATGACCCTGTCCATAACCAGTCATTTGAAGTGATAGTATCCCTGGCATCAAAAATAAAAAACTTATTATGCATAATTCCGCTAAGGTTTGAAGGACGCTGACTCATCAAGATCCCGGCATTAAGCAGTGCCTGCATACTATTCTGAATATTTCTGCTGTCATAAACAACACGGACTTTCACTCCCCTGTTCTTTGCCAGGATTAATGCATCAGCAACATCCTGCATCCCGAAGAAGCTGTACAATGCAAGATCTATGGAGTAATCAGCTTCATTTATCCGGTGAATTAGATGTGCTTTAAAATCGCTGCTCCCATGAGCAGAATTGCCGGGGATTGCCACTGTAGTATCGACAGGAAAATTAAAATAAATATTCATACTGCCAATGCTTGTATCGTTAGAAGCTGTTGTTACGTTTTGAAGTGAGCTTTCACTCCTGCCCACAGAATTATCAGACACAGCCTTAAAATAATACAAAGTTGAAGGCTGTAGTCCGGTAACCGGCACAGCGTGAAAAGTAGTATCATCATTTATAACCACAGAATCCATTTCGAGCGCAGGTGTTAACCCATACTTAACCTGGCTGTTTCCGTTCCTTGCAGTATTGAAATATACGGTGAAAGAGGACGTATCAATATCAGATGCAAAAACCGGATTCAAAATTAATGGTGCACCGTCATCCACAATGTCACCGATGAATCGGGGAAGCAGCTGATAGCCGCTGCTGTAAGGCGGAGAATTATCATACTGCTCAAGAACACCTATAATATCAACCTCTCCGGATGGTACCGGTGTGCCTATAATCGAGGTGACGTCATTATCTATCCGTATTTCTGAAGTACCTGTAGCATCAGTAATAGGATAATTGGTCCCGCTCGCAAAATTTCCAGTACCGGAAATCGTTACATTATTCAAACGGATAAGCTTTCCTTCATACTCCTCAACTCCGTTCCATTCCTGGGTAAGAATATCATTTATAGATATAACCTCAGCTTCAACAGGATTACCGGATGAAATAATATTAAATGAAGCACCTGGCTCACTAAAACTCATTTCTGCAAGACCGTTATATTGAGTTAGTACAGCAGTTACGATTACCGAATCGCCGATATTTACAGCAGTTGGAAAACCAGTGCCATAGACGCACATTCCCGCAGTATTGTCCTGTATCGAAGCAGCCCCGCTGGTTCCAAACTGACTTGATGAAGTAACAAGTCCCGTGACCGTGACTGTTTGACCCAGCATCTGAGGAGAGCCGTTTGCATCATTAATCCTTACATCGGAAATAGGAACCTGGGAATATGAAAAGGCAGTTAAAAGAAGGAAGAGTACTATTAGTTCTTTTGTCATCGAATGTCCGTTGATAAAATGAATCTTAGAATTCTGTTATTTCCTGAATCAGCCACATAGAGGGTTTTATTAAAGAAGGCTGTACCTGAAGGTTTATCAAAAATTTCACTTCCACCGAATGCCTGCAGAAGATCGCCCAGAGGATTAAACCTGAAGACACTATCTTTGGACATGTCGGCAACAATAATATTCTGAGCACCATCCAAGGTTACTCCTTCAGGTTTTTCAAACCTGTTGGGTAGCATTAAGGCCGAACTTTGCGGAGGAATGTAGTTTTGATATCCCGTAAAATCCCGTGTCTCCACAAAATGAAGCCACTGTACTTTGAAATTTGTATTACCTGTCAGAGTGGTAATAACATCATAATTCGTTTTGTTAAATGATATAATTGAACTTAAGCCGTAACCCGAAAGGACACCTGCACCGATAGGATCTATATTACCAACCCTACCACGAAGTGAATCTTTCTCGGTTCCATCTGGTAATTCCTTCACTACGAAAGAAAGTATGGAGTTATCAGGATCGATCAAGGTATTATTGTGAGGACCGGTTCTGGCAACATAGTAAGAATTATCATAGAAAACAGCCACGCCTGTATACTCCCTCTCAGGATTATTTACATCGGAATTAGTGAGCGGTAAAATCATTTTAGAAGGAGCACCCGAAATATTATGACCTGCGGCCAGCATATTAATTTTAAATACTGCACTCAGAGTAATTGCCTGACCTGAAAGTATCGTATCCATCTTTGCACAGACAAACAGGTTAAGTTTATAATCCTGGGCCAAAGCAACCGGATGTTTTATGGTCCTGAAACCGAGTATATCCCCGTTGAGATTTAGCATTACAACTCTGTCATTATCGGTGTCCGCAACATAAATAAAAGGTTCTCTTCCAACCATTACATCCTGGGGATTATTAAAGCCCTCCCAGGTAGGATTCAGCTGAACATAAACGGTATCACCGCCGATGTTCCCTTTACCAGAATTCGGATCAATCAGCTGATCAACATTGAATTTCTGGTCGCATCCCTGCAAAAGAAGAAATATAGCAGATAAAATCAAAACAATTCTTTTCATATTCATAGACCGAGTATAATTGAAAATCTGTGAGCCGAACCCAACCTCGCAAAATTAGAATAGGCATAATCGAAAGTGAATTCAGCAATTGAAATAGGGACTTTAACTCCTGCTCCGAAAGTATAATTCTGTTCATCCACGTTGATTTTATAACCGCCTCTCAAAAAGAACATTTGTTTCCAGGAATATTCAAACCCAGTTGAGACATTTTCACTGTTATCATTCGGATGATTAAGTTGGATAGCGGTCGTTATTTTATTCATATCATCCTCATAAGGTTCGAGTGCAAAACCGATCCTGAAAACCGTTGGGGGTGAAAATGACTGCCATTCAGAAACTTTACGTTTGCCAACAAGAACTACATCGCCATCAGGAGCAAGCTGGTTTCCGAAATTAGAAACTGTGACGGCAAACCGGGTAGAACCCAAACCGGTCCAATAATAGGTACCAAGATCTATCATCACCCCGCGCATTTTGAGTTTATCGAGAGTTTCCTCAATATACCTCACCGTGCCGCCAAAGCTGAATTGATCTGTCATTCTGCGCGAATAAGTTACTGCCAAGGCAAGATCACCGAATCCAAAATATTCACCCGTTCCGAAGGGGGCGTATTCAGTAGTTACCGGCATATCTTTCATAGATAGTGATGTCAGTGCGACCCCAAATGAATTATTAGCATCGAGGTGGTAGACTGCCCCAAGAAAATCATGATTTATATCCGCAACCCATTCATTGTGGGATAAGAATATCTCATTATCCTGAAACTCTGACAACCCTGCGGGGTTCCAGTATAATGCAGATGCATCATTTGCTATAGCAACGAATGCATCGCCAAGTGCTGAAGCTCTTCCACCGACACCAATTTTCAAAAATTGTGCAGTAGAAATACCGGCGCGCTGACCGCCAAGTACCGGAAATAACTGTGCTCTTGTTTCAAAAAAACTTGCAAGTAGAAATAAAATTAATATTACTCTTTTCATCTTTAAAACCTCAGGCTGACTCCAAGTTTCACATTTCTTCTGGTTAAATATCTTGCAGGATTATATGGATATGCAGAAAGCGGAGCCTGTAAATCAGGATATCGTGGATCATTCCAGGATAACGGGACATTATCTCCCGCTTCATAGGCCTTGCCCGTAACTGGATTAATAATAGCAGAATTTTTTGTGTCTAATAAATTATTTACTTCAACAGTAAAAGAAAACCGGAGACCGCTTATATCAAAGTACTTTTCAAAATTCAGATCTACCCAGAACCAGTCATCGCCGATCTTAGTATTCCTATCATTCTGAATATAATCATATTCAGGCCTGCCGTCAGCATTATAGCTTCCCGTAAATACCGCAGGTGTATACCTTTTACCCGATTCGTAAAATAACCGCACATATACATTATAATCATCAAGTATTCCATTGCCGAAACCATATAAGGCATTATCTTTTTCCACATAAAAATTGGCGGTGAGATTTACTGTCAACGGTCTATCCCACGACAGATAGGATTCTTTAATGTTCTCGTTAAGGTTTCCCTGTGCAACAAGGACGCCCTCATCAGGCGAAGAACTTTTACCGGTTACAATCGCATAAGAAGCAGATGCATCACCTGTAAACCATTTATTAATTCTTTTTTTGTATTCAACTTCCAATCCGCGGGATCTGGCATAATCTGAATTGACGTATGTGATGAAGCTCTGTGCAGCAAGGCGTGCGGAACTGATTTTAGCCGTGCGTGTGGTAACATAATCGAATATATCCTTGTAGTAAGCCGTAATTGTTAAGACATCATCGTTAGTAAATTGTGTTTTCAAACCAAGTTCATAAGCGACGGTTGTTTCCGGATTCAGATCAGGGTTTCCGAACTTTTGAAATGAAGACTGAGCATTCAGCGGGTTAAGCTTCGCATATACGAACTGAGGATTAGGCCATTTGCTGAAATGACCATACGAAAAGAATAATGTCTGGTTGTCGGAGACAGGATGAGATATGCCGAGCCTTGGGCTTAGTCTTGCCTTAAATCTTCTCCCACCGAACCACGAGAACGTATCATCCTGGTATCTTTGGCGTACTTCATCAGGAATAGTTACCACATCGGGGTTCTTAATGGCATCATCAACATATTTCCCCGGGAACCAGTAATCCATACGTAAACCGAAATTCAGGATCATTCCGCTGAAGTTTATATTATCCTGTGCATAGAAAGCGCCCTGTGCAGGAAAAACCCTGTAGATATCGTTGTTTAGTCCCAGAGTACCTACCCACGGTTTATAAATATCCACAACCTGCATATCCTGGAACTGAAGATTAAAACCAGCTTTGAACTTGTTCTTTTCATCGAAGAAACTTGTCAGGTCACCTTTGATTGAAGTTTCACTAAAAAAATGATCACGCCATGTATAAGGATTGCCGACATCCCAGAATCCATCTCCCGGAATAACACCTACTGTATCCCTGTTCTGATTATAGTATTGTATTGGGAAGTTTACGATATCCTGTGGTTCGAGATATTGATTCCAGTTTTTTCCGTTTGCATCTGCCCGCAGATTGGTATAGAAATGATTCAGCTTAATTTCATAAAAAGTTTTCGCGTTTAATGTATGAGTCATTGTAAATGAATGATATTCATTGTTGTGTGTAAATGTGTTTGCCTGGTCGAGGATATTCTGGAAGTCATATTGATATCCGGGACTTGGCTCTACATACTCAAGATTTGTCTGCAGTGACTGCGAATTTTGATTTATATCAACGGATTGATTGTATGAATAAACAAACTTTAAGGTGGGGAAAGGTTTATATGAAATTTTTCCAAGCCAGAACCAGCTGTTTTCTGCTTCCGGAGCAAACCTGGTTCCTCCGAAAGTAGATGAATAAAGCTGTTTTGCTGTAGGTTTATAATACCCCTGGGTAATACCGTCACTGAATCCCGCATGGAAGCTGCCGAAAAATGATACTTCGCCAGGAATTTTGATGCCTATTGCAGGGAGGATTGCAGAAGTCAGTGGTTCCGGACCGCTGAGGTTTGCCTCTGCTATATTAACATTAAAAACATGATTTGATTCATTATTTCCAAGGTTGTCTCTTTTATATGAAACATACCCGCTATATTTTTCGCCACCTTCCCTGGTTTTTACGTTCACAACGCCTGAAGTTGCCTGACCGTATTCAGCATTGAACCCTCCGGTAATTACCTCAACTTCTTCAATAGCATTTGCACTTAGTTCCAGTCCGAATCCGGTCCCTGATAATGGATCCTGCACATTCACACCGTCAAGAAGGAAAGCATTCTCATAAGATCTTCCGCCTCTAATATGTATTGTATTGTCAGTTTCTACAACACCAGCTTGCTGGGTAACAACGTCTGTAATATTTTCTACAATTGATTTTTCAATGTCATCTTTAGAGACACTTTTTTTGCTCTGTGTTTCTTCAACGTCCATGAGTGGTTTCTCTCCAACCACAACCACATCCTGCCCAAGGCTTAAGACTGTTTCCTCAAGCTTAACATTTAATTCTTTGGTTTTATTGGTCAAAATTTCGTATCCGGTATATTCAACAGTTTTATATCCGATCAGGGAAACCTGGATATTGTACTCACCATCGGATATTCCGTTTATCCTGAAATTTCCGTTTACGTCTGTAGCAGCACCGTAATAGGTCCCTTTTAAGATAATGTTAACTCCGGGGAGTTCTTCACCTGAACCGGCATCGGTAACTTTACCAATCAAATTTCCTTTAGATTGTCCGTAAATAAATGCATTTACAAACAAAGTAAGCATTAGAAAAAAGAAGATTGATTTAGATTTAAGTTGTAAATAAAATATCATGGTACTAATCCAAATTCATCGAAATATACTTTTTCTAATAGTTGATTAACATTCATACTGCCGCCGTTAGCAATATGCAGAGGTACCCCGATAAAAAATAATCTCTTATCATTATTAATAAATGCAATGGGTCCATCAACATGTACACCCGGGGGTCCATTCCCTATAATTTTGTATATTGTCTGGGTTGTGGAGGAGGAGTAGAAAGTTCTCACGCTTGCGAGTGTTTCGGTTGTCTGTAATGCCGGATATTGATTAGTCTGTGCAACAGGCGTGATATCAGCCGGAGGAATTATAAACGAAAGGCTCTTTCTCTGACCCAGCGAATCGATAGGCAAAAATAATTTGAGGGTTGGTGCATCAACTGAAAAATCAGCAGAAGAATCAGCAAATGTCATAGAGAACATAATCTTCCCGCCGTAACCGTTCGGGTCAATGAAGTTGTTCGTTACAAGGCTTAATAAAGAGAGATGTGGTGTCGAGTTAGCATACCAATACAAATATTTAAACAGCTTGATGGTTTGCGGAAAAGTAACATTCTCAAATGGCAGAGGGGTCTTCTGAAAATCATATACCTCAAATTTATTTGCCAGTGCTCCTCCTCCGATAGTACTGAATGCATTGTTGTAAAATGATGCTATCTGGTTGTTGATCGTGGGATAATCGTCCACAATTAATAAATTTCCCTTCGGTTGTTTTACATACCAGGAATGACCGGAATCCGGTAAAGAGATAATTTTGGAGTATGCCCCGGATAAATCCTTGGCCTGTATGTATATCCGGTTCGTATCATTCAAAACGAGTCCCTGGAGCCTGTTCGGAAAGATATTAGATTCAGAACCATTTATTAATATTTGCATTTCAGGGCTGGATGTATTCAGATTGACGGGACGGAGGGTTACCAGGTTCACATTTCCATCAAGAGCAACAAAATTTGCTGTGTCATTTAATGAAATATTAATGCTGACAATCGACTCTACACCATCTAGATCGTCAGAATTCCAGGCAAACGTCATGACAGGGAATGAGCTATCGGGTATAACAGTTAAGGGATTCCAGGAAACTTCAGGCGGTGAATTCTTAATCGGGAATTTTAAATTAGCCGGAGAAGGATCGATTATACCTATGTCATAATACTTTTCCCCTTGGTCATATACCCCGTTACCATTAGCATCCACGAATGGTTCCGGTCCGTAATTAACACCGTTCTGAACTATCCCGGCATCGTAAGATCCGTTACCCGAATTATCAACCGCAGATACAAGAAAATTATATGTTGTATCCGAGGTTCCTATTGGTAAACTAAAAATACTATCCGTGTTTGTTGTAAAGGTCCAAGCCGAGTCAATTCCTTCCCACTTAAAATAATACCCGACAATCAGTCCATCCGGGTCATCACCCCACCAGCTAACTTTCAACAGGCTTCGCTGCTGTGCTATAGTACTATCGGGAAACAGAGATATGAAGGTATCGGGTGATTTATTACCAACAGGGTTGTCTACAACCGATTCGTTACAACTGAATAGCAGAGTACCAAGTGTAAGAAGGAGAACTATTTTATGGATTGAGTGCATTTATCATCAGAGTTTGAAAAAATAATACCCGGGGCAAATTATATGTGTAATTAACAGTGAAGATCCCCGGTATAATAAACCTTTCACCGATAAAATCTTCCGGTTAGCTGCATAAAACAGCTAACCGGAACAATAATTTTACTTCAACAGGACCATCTTCCTGACCATATTAAAGTTTTCCGAGTTTATTCTGTAGAAATATACTCCGGAACTTAAAGAACTTCCGTTGAACGTTAGCTGATGATTTCCGGAAGATTGGAATTGATTAACCAGAGTTTTTACTTCCTGACCGATCATATTGTAAACTTTAACTGTAACCAGACCTCCCTTGGGAATTGAGTACGAGATAATAGTACTGGGGTTGAATGGGTTCGGATAGTTCTGATTCAACTGGTAAGCCGAAGGCTGAGGATTTGCTGCTTCCTTAACATCCGTTATAAATCCTACGAAATCATCATTCTTCCTGGGCACAAGTTTATAATTGCTGAAGGCATAGTATACGATACCAGTGACTGATTCGAATGTCGACCCTGTGTTTACGTATGTAGGCAGTGTATCCTGACCTGCAAACCACCAATTATTGTAATCGTGGTTTCCATCCTGAAGATCAATTCGGGTATTTGATCCGCTTCCATCGGCAACCAAGATATCACCGAAATTTCTGTTTCCACCGCTACCCTCTTCAGGACCCGGATTTCCATCAGCATTCTCATCAGTAACTGTCAGATTGGAATATTTTACAAGCACACCTTCCCATTGTTCAGCTACAACTGTACCGTTAGTCTTCTGATCAATATCAGATGTTAACAGATCTTCAGCATCTGGTAAAGGGTTCCCGATTGAATTTACAGTTATGTTGGAACTGCTGTTTATTCCACCTACCTGTGTCAGCCCATTGTTCTCGCTCACGGCTCCGGTTACCGTAACATTATCTCCTCTACTAAGAGCTAATACTTCAGTTCCATTAATTCGTATACCGCTCCATGCACCCTGTCCATCCTGAATATAAACCTGCGGACCGGTAAGTGTCCCTGTTTCATTACCATCAATATCGGAAGTATCTGAAGTAACCACTCCGGTTACTGTGACATTATACCCGGAAAAACCACTATATCCACCCCCGAAAGGACTGTACTGTATATCCCGTATATTCAGAGCTCTGTTTGGTAATACAAGATAGAAAAACCTGCTTCTGGCTGTATCGGCCGGATAAACGCTCTCAAGTCCGGAATTATCTTTCGCCCACACAATGTAACTCATAACACAAGAATCGGGTTGGGCAGGTACAACTGCTTCCCAGGTATTCCCGCTTGTATTATTCATAGTAAGTTCAACATCTGCACCAAAATTCTTTCTATAATATAATTTAGCAGAAGATACAGAACCATCCGGGTCAACAATTTGTGCTGAAACAGTAACTGGATCGCCGAAACTAACGTTCACAGGATCACGTACAAGACCGCTGACAGAGGGAGAAAATGAAGCTACAGTAACATCTCCCGGGTAGGCTGGGTTGACCAGATTTGCATACGTTGTATTAGTAATATTGTCTCTGTTCTGAATATAGCCAACTACCTTACCGAGGATGGTGCCTGGAACAGGAACGGGAGCATTTCTGAAATAAGAAGATTGATTTCCTATGATAACCTGGGTATTATCCTGATCATATATCACATAAGAACCGGAACCGACTCCGCCGCTCGTAGCAGTTACCGTATCGACTTCAACGAACATGGATTCCCACTTTGCACCTTTGCATAAACCCTGTAGACTGCCGGTTTCAGCTAAAGAATCCATCGTAAGATGAATTGGCTGAGGTCGCTCCATAAATCCTACAACGCCGGATGCATCAAAATCTATTAAATCCAGCTCTGTTGTAGTAAAATATGGAACGACTACTCCTGTCACATTGACAACGTAGCCAGTATCAATAAGGCCAAATGGATTACCGGTGGGCATGTTAGGAAATCTAACAAGTATTCCCGACCACTCAGTATCAGCAGTATCCTGGAGAATCAATGCAGGGGCACCTGCTATTAATGTTGTCCCGCTGTCAGGATTTGCATCCTTATAAGGGGCAACCATAACAACACCGCTTACATTAACAGTATCGCCTGCAAGGGGAGATTGAATTTCACAACCTGAACCTACAGAATCAGGATTGATATACTGAATATCCCTGATTGTTACATGCGGATAATTCTGCGCAAAGGTTGTTACAGAAATCATAAGCATAAAAATAAAAAGTAACATTTTTTTCATAGTACACCTCTTTTATTTAACTATTAAAAACTTGCCGAGTTTTATATCTCCAGTAGACAAATCTTTGACAGAGAAAATATAAAGCCCGGTTGCTATAGCCTGATCGTGATCAGTAATTAAGTCCCAGGGTTCTTCACCCCCTGATAAAACCTGTGTCCCATCATTTGAATATTGCTGAAACCAACGCAAACCGGAACCATTACTGTTTTTATCGTGATGAATTCTTTTAACAACATCACCAGCTAAAGTATAAATTGTTATTTCAGATGTCTCGGGGAGATTGTAGAAATATATCTTTCTCAACCTTTCGGACGAACCGTCCCAGTAAGCATTGCTGTAATATGGATTAGGATAAACCCCAACTTCTACAGCCGGGTCACTCGTGGGTAATGTACCCGGAACGATTTTTTTCAAACTTGCGAGTGCGCCGGATTCAAGGCTTTCAAGATTATTTGCCGGATCACCTTTATCAAAGGCAGTAACAGAAAACAAGTACTGCCATCCATTCAAAAGATTATCGATTTCAAACTTGTATTTATAGCTGTTGGGATCACCCTTAAAAGTTACCGGGGAAGGAAGTTCGACTGCGGAAAAACCGGTATTATAACCATAGGAATCGCCTGTACTATCAAACTCAGCCATCAATATCAAAGATTTATAAATATCCTGCTTCCCGGATAAATCGAATCCCGGCTCAGTTCTGTAAAGCCTGTAACCTTCAAAATCTTTTTTCCCCGATATTGGATCAACAGAGTTCTGAGACCTATCATCCCAATAAATAGTTACTTTCTGATTCTCAGGAACAGCCTTTACGTTAGGATAAATGGGGGGGGCGGGCAGAATATATCTTGTAATTTTACCGTTCCCATCTAAATCTTCACCGGCATCAAGTATACCGTTCCTGTTTCTGTCCTCGCCAAAATAAGCTCTCAATGCCCAGCTGGCATTAGAATAAAGAATAGTTTTTTGTTCTTCAGTATCATAAGCAGCAGGTTCATTGCCGTACTTATGTGCACAGACAACAGCGAAAACTACATTTATTGAATCTCCAGGAGCGATATTTTTGTAAGGTCCCGAAGTTATGAGCACCGAACGGTTTGAAGGTGCCTGGAGTGTTGAAGGATTTATTCCCTGTTTGAACCGGTTATTACCGCCGAAATAACCCTGCATTTTTCGATATCTCTGGATATCATCCTGAGGAGAGAAAAAGTTCGGATCATCGGTGTTCCTGAACTGCCAGCTGACAAAATTAACAGAGGGCAACTCAGTTCCACCGCCAATATTTATTGCACTATCCAGGGAAGGAGTCGACCCAAGAAATTGAATACCCACATAGCTGTCAGTAAATCCAATATCACCTGTAGCATCAAACTCGTATGCGATTCTCATAGAATCACTGTATCCGTCCCCGCCTTTATTATAAAAAGTTGTTGGTCCGGGAGGAGTTATTTTCGTATTTCTCACTACGGCATCGGTCCATAATCCAACATAAACGCTGTCGATATATTTATTCGTTACGTTTTTCAAAGTATAGTTAATGATAACAAAGAAATCGGCAAACGGGAAATTCCAGGCATAGCTTTCCTGGTGAACAACTAATCCCAAAGGATCATGTCCTTCAATCACTTCGCCGTTGAGCAAGGTTGTATTTGTATCGGTATAATTACAGACAAAATCCTGGTGGGAAACAGCTCTCGGATCGTAATATCTTGAATCGGATAAGGATGACCTCTCAAGCATCATACTTCCGGAAGCATTCGTAAATTCTAATCCGCCTCCTCTTGACCCTGCTGAAGCCTGGTCAATTACACCTGTTGTTACAAAAGGACCCTGCCTGTTTGAACCGGTAGAGTCTTCACTGATATAACCTCCCACCCATAAGCCGCCATCATAGATATGTTCTATGCCGCTACCGAGAGGATATTCGCAGGAAGGCTGTTCGGGCCAAAGCTGAAAACTATGGCCGTAAGTACCAAAATTAGTAACAGTTAAACCAATATTACCAACATTAGTATAGTGACTATTGTCGTCGTTTAATATTTTGTTAACCTTCTTATCATCTCCCCCGTTATAACTGAAGGCACAGAAAAGCAGGATTGCAGAAACAAGCAGTAATTTATATTTCATCTACAAAATTTATTTAAGGATATAATACAAGAAGAATCTTGCGGATCTATCTATTCCAAAATTACGTGTCAAAAATAAGGAGTTTCATGTTAGGAACAAATATAAAATTAGATTCTTAGATTAATTTATTGTTAAATGGCAGAAAATAGGCGGGAAAAATTTTCCCCCTGCTTAAATAAGGCTGTAACCCTTATAAATCAAGGCTGAGAGCTGCTTGCGTAATTTAAAAATAAATGATCAATCATTAAAACAGAGCCCGGGCATGCTTATCAGCATGGTATGAGCTTCTTACAAGCGGGGATGATTCTACAATCTTAAATCCAGTTTTCAAACCCTCTTCCTTGTACATCTGAAATTCTTCCGGAGTTACAAACCGGTCAACAGGCAGATGATTCTTTGTAGGCTGAAGATACTGCCCTATTGTTAATATGTCGCAGCCGTGTTCAACAAGGTCTTTCATCAGATCGAGAACTTCTTCGGGTCTTTCTCCTATTCCTACCATAATTCCGCTCTTGGTCTTTAATCCTTTTTCTTTAAACCATTTAATAAGGTTAAGACTCCTCTCATATTTTGCCTGGGGCCGGACGACAGGATAAAGCCGCGGAACAGTCTCGAGGTTGTGATTTAATATATCGGGCGGATTCTGCATGATGATTTCATATCCCTCTGTAACACCCCGGAAATCAGGTATCAGTATCTCAACGGTTGTATCATACATTGTTTCATTTATTAATCTTACACATTCTTTAAAGATAGTTGCTCCTCCGTCTTTCAGTTCATCTCTGTTCACGGAAGTAATTACAACATGCCTTAAGTCAAGCTCTTCTACAGATTCAGCAACCCTTGCCGGTTCATTTAAATCCAGTTCATTAGGCATTCCTACTTTAATGTTGCAAAAGCCGCAGCTCCTGGTGCAGGTATCTCCCAGTATCATAAAGGTCGCACTCTTGTTGTTCCAGCATTCCGCCATATTAGGACAGCGGGCTTCTTCGCATACTGTGTGAAGATGCTGCTTTCTCATCAATGTTAGTACGTTAGCATAATTCTCTCCTGTGGGCAGCTTAACCTTCAGCCATTCAGGCCTTTTTCCCGGCGATTGCTTCTCATGCTCAAGTTTTTCTTTTGCCGCTCTCTGATATGCGTTTATTGTTCTCATTATTCTTATTCTGTTTTATTACATTGTTGAAGGATTAAAACTTTCCAGAGTATCTTTAACGTACTTCAGGAATTTTCCTCCCAGCATTCCGTCGATCAATCTATGATCGTGTGCAAGTGTTAATGCCATTACCGGTTTAATAGCAATTGTATCAGAACCGTCGACCTCAATTACTACCGGTTTCTTTGCAACAGTACCGACACCGAGAATTGCAACTTCCGGTTGATTTATAATCGGCGTTCCAAATATAGCACCGAATACACCATAATTCGTAATTGTAAATGTTCCCCCGGTTATATCATCGGGAGTAAGCTTTTTGTTACGTGCCCTTACGGCTACATCATTTATAGCCTTTGCAAGTCCGGTTATATTTCTTTCATCGGCTGATTTGATATTCGGGACAATAAGTCCTGTCGGTTCCACAGCCACTGCGATTCCCAGGTTTATAAATCTTTTTTGTAGTATGGTAGTCCCGTCAATAGTTGAATTGACCAGAGGAAATTCTTTGAGTGCTTTTACTGAAGCATTCGCAATGAATGCCATATAAGTTAGTTTAACGCCTTCCTTCTGCAGATATTCTTCCTTATTCTTCTGTATAAAGTTATAAATACGGGTCATATCAACTTCGAGCATAGTTGTAACATGGACAGAGGTATCGCGGCTGTTTACCATATGCTGCATAATCTTCTGGCGGATATTATCCATCGGGATACGCTCAATGTCGCCAGTGACTTGTCCTGTAAAAGAAGGTTGTGCCTGAGGAGCAAGTTTTGTTTTTTCTTTTTCACCCGGACGGACATCCTTTGAAGCAGGGGCAGATTCCGGTTTAGAGGCAGCAGGTTTTGCCTCACCCCTTGATTCAACGTAAGCAATAATGTCTTTCTTGGTAAGCCGGTTCTCTAGTCCCGTTCCTCTAATACGTGCAAGCTCATCAAAACTGACATTTTCTTTCCTTGCAATATTTAGTACGAGCGGTGAATAAAATCCGCTGTTCTCCCCTTCGTTAGATTCTGCCCTTTTTATTGTTCCCGCAGAAAAAGCTTCGTGCATCTGCTGAGGAGTTTCCTTTTTCTGCTGAGCAGAAGCTTCCGGTTCTTTTGAAGCTGCCTTTTCCACTGCAGGTTTCTCTGCTTTAGCAACCGCCGGTTTCTCTTCCTTCTTTAGCCGGGCTGGAGCACCTTTACCGGTAGAGAGCTTTGCCACTATTGTCCCGACTTCGACTGTTTCCTGCTCAGCAACCAGGATCTCAGCCATTGTGCCATCAGCAGGAGACGGAACTTCCGTATCAACTTTATCAGTGCTTATTTCAAATATTGTTTCATCCTTTTCCACCTTCTCCCCAACTTTCTTATGCCACTTTAATATCGTGCCTTCCATAACCGATTCACCCATCTTCGGCATCGCAATATCTATTATTTCACCCTGGTCTTCAGCGGCAGGAGTAGAACTCTCTTTAACTTCAGGCTGCATCCTTTCGGCTTCTTTACGAATCTCTTTTTCTTCTTCTTTTTTAGTTTCGGATTTATCTTCAGTTACCTCAACTTTTCTCGGGGCTTCCATTTCACCCGCAGCTGTTCCTGACGATTCGCCATTCTCACTTATTATTGCCACAACTGTTCCCACCTCAACAGTATCGCCTTCGGGTACCTTGATCTGCTGCAGTACACCATCTGCAGGAGAAGGGATTTCTGTATCGACTTTGTCTGTGCTGATTTCAAAAATTATTTCATCACGCTCTACCTTATCACCTTCTTTTTTATGCCATTTGATAATGGTACCTTCGCTTACGCTTTCACCCATCTTCGGCATTACGATTTCCATTTTAAAACTCCTGGTTTTCTTTGTTAAAATTCTAATAAATCTCTGATACCGTTGTAAACCCTGTTCCTGTTGGGCAGGATTTCGTTCTCAAGTATTGGCGAATATGGAATATGTGAATCCATTGCTGCTACCCGCCGTACTGGCCCGTCAAGGAACTGAAAACAAGTATCTGCTATCCGTGATGCAATTTCAGCCCCAAAGCCTCCGGTCAAGGTATCTTCATGAATTACAATTGCCTTATTTGTTTTCTTAACCGAATTAAATATCGTTTCTTCGTCTAAAGGGATAATGGTACGAAGGTCTATAACCTCAACCGAATAACCTTCATCCTCGAGCTTTTTTGCGGCAAGCAGTGAATCCCACATCGAAACCCCGTATGAAATTACTGTAGCATCTGACCCTTGCCTTACTACTTTTGCTTTGCCGAAAGGAACAAGGTAATCTGCATCCGGCTCGGGCGACATAGCTGAGCTCTGACGGTATAATCCTTTATGTTCACAGAAAAGCACCGGGTCATTTAACCTGACTGCAGTTTTCATTAAGCCTTTTGCGTCTGCTGCATTCGAAGGAAACGCGATGTATATGCCTGGAATGTGTGCAAAGATTGATTCGATATTCTGACTGTGGTATAATCCTCCATGGATATATCCCCCAACTGCAACACGGATAACTACGGGAGCCGACCACGTATTATGCGTACGGTATCTCATTGTTGCCAGCTCATTTTTCATCTGCATAAAAGCAGGCCATATATAATCCCCGAACTGTATTTCCACCACGGGTTTTAATCCGGTAACTGCCATTCCGATGGCAACACCCATAATGCTTGCTTCTGCAAGAGGCGAATTAAATACTCTGTCGAATCCAAACTTATTCGATAAGCCTTTGGTAACTGTAAAGACACCGCCTTTATTATCTGCGATATCTTCTCCAAACATATATATCCTGTCGTCTCTTTCCATCTCCTCCATCAAGGCATGGTTAAGAGAATCGACCATAACTATTTTATTTCCTGAAGGAGTACTTTTTTCATACTGCAATTCATCCTTATGACCGCTTTCGTCAAAGATAAAACGGGTTGCTGTTTCGGGGTCGGGATCAGCTGATTTCAGTGCTTTGTCGGCGGCATCATTAACTTCTTTTTCAATGTCCTTCTTCAGTTTCTGAAATTCATCATCAGTACTAAGTTTCATTGATATCAGCTTCTTAACAAACATTTGAATTGGATCTTTCTGAAGATCTTTTTCAAGTTCTTCTGGAGTCCGGTATTTCTTCTGATCATCAGACGAGGAATGCGATAATAATCTTACGACCTCGGCTTCTATCAGTGCCGGGCCTTTACCGCTTTTTATATATTCAATTGCCTCTGCAACTTTGTCAACACATTCAAAATAATTTGTTCCGTCAATCTTTGAACGGTGCAGGTTTGCATATCCCGCCATCATTTCAGCTACAGAAGCCCCTCTTCCTCCGCTCTGAAGATACACAGGTACCGAAATAGCGTATTTATTATTTTCTATTACAAATAGTACAGGAAGTTTTTCCCTGCTGGCCCAGTTTACTGCTTCGTGAAATTCGCCCTGACTGGATGTACCCTCGCCGCTGCTTACATATGCTATGTTCCTCTCACCTTTTCTCACCTGGGCAAGAGCTGCTCCTGCCGCCTGAAGAAACTGGGTGCCGGTAGGGCTCGATTGACCCGGCAGATTAATATCCGGATGCCCCCAGTGGCATGGCAGCTGTCTGCCTCCGCTCGAAGGATCATCAGCTTTGGCAAAACTCTGAAGGAAAAAGTCATAGGGACTTACCCCGATCGACAGGCTAAGTGCAAGATCACGGTAATATGGAAAAAACCAGTCTTTCTTAGGATTTTAAAGCCAGACCTGCAGCGACCTGTATTGCCTCATGCCCCGATCCAGCAATATGGAAAAATGTTCTGCCCTGCCTTAACAGGTTCATTGCTTTATTGTCAATAGTGCGTCCAAGCAGCATTAATCTAAGAGCCTTAAGTGCTTCTTCTTTAGATATTTGTGCTGATTTAGCGGAACCGGGATCTACACCGTTACCGCCCTGACCATTTGAACGGTTGTCTTTATCAGAGTTACTCTTTTTTGTTCTACTTTTGGTTGCAGAGTCATTCTTGTTTGATGTTCTCTTAGCCATTGCAAACCTTTCACTTTACTGTAGTTAAATTAACAGAAAATATTTCTTCTTTTGTTACCTGTGTGACATCCTGATATCCAAAAATCCCCGCAAAATTCTTAAGGATATTTGTCTTAACTTCATTTATAGAGACCTCTTTTTTGATCTCTCTTTTAATGGAAGTTACATCCTTATCTGAAATTCCACAGGGTATAATCCCTGAGAAAAATGATAGATCCGTATTCACATTGAAAGCAAAACCATGCATAGTAATCCACCGGCTGACTTTAATGCCGATAGCAGCTATCTTTCGGTCTTCCACCCATACACCGGTATACTTTAGCTCTCTACCAGCAGTTATCCCATATTCAGCACAAGTCAGAATTATTGTTTCTTCAAGAGCGCGCAGATATTTGTGAGTATCCTGTTTCCAGCTGGTTAAATTTATAATTGGATAACCCACTATTTGTCCAGGTCCATGATAAGTTATGTCTCCCCCTCTGTCTATATCATATACAGAGATTTTATTCATAGAAAGATATTCTTCAGAACCAATTAGGTTATTATGATCTGCAATCTTCCCAAGCGTGTAAGTATTCGGATGTTCCAGAAGGTACATTATGTCAGGTATCTTATTCTTCGCTCTCAGTTCTAACGTCTCTTTCTGCAGATCCCATGCCTCCTTATAATCAATTAAACCAAGAGGACAATAGTATAGAATCCTGTTATTTAGTTTACTGTCAAGCAATGTTTCTTACCTGTCTAAGTATCTTAAAATTGGAAATTGAAATGATGGAGTTTTGGAGTAATTGAATGACGGAATAATGTAGGCATACCGCTGGTCTTGCTGCTGCTTCATATTTTCCGATTTTAAAGCTATACTTCTTCATAATTCTGTATATCCACGATTCAAGTTCCTTCGTTTAGTACATTCCACTGTCCCACCTGTAAGTATAAAAAATATTTCTTCACCACTTCCCAAACTCCTATCCCAACCACTCTATCATTCCAAAACTCCATTTCTCCAATCTTTATATATGCACCGACTCCCCATACGCCTGCCCCGCAGCTTCCATAATTGATTCACTCAAAGTCGGATGTGCATGCACGGTTTTAATTATCGATTCGGCCGTTGCCTCAAGGGATTTTGCAAGCGTCACTTCAGCTATCATCTCTGTCGCTTCAGAACCAATTATATGCACACCGAGGATCTCGCCATACTTTGCATCAAAAATAAATTTTACAAATCCTTCGCGTTCACCAATCGCAAAAGCCTTTCCGCTCGCCATGAAGGGGAATTTGCCAATCTTAATCTCGTAACCGGCCTCTTTAGCTTTATCTTCAGTAAGCCCGACACTAGCCACCTGGGGCTGACAGTACGTGCAGCCTGGAATATTCTGATAATTAATATCAGGAAGATTGATGCCTTTTATTTTTTCTACACAATGAATTCCTTCAGCAGAAGCTACGTGAGCAAGCCAGGGAGGCCCGATAACATCACCGATAGCATAGATACCGCGGATGTTAGTGCTGTAGTTTGACTTATCGACTTTTATATGGTTCTTAAACAACTCTACACCAAGTTCTTCCAGTCCGAATCCTTCAACATTCCCCGTCACCCCGATAGCGTTCAATACCTTATCAGCTTTTATGGTTTTCTTTTCACCGTTAACTGTAAATGTAACTTCAACTTTTTTTCCTTTGATCTCTGCTTTTTCGACGGTGGCTTTGGTGAAGATATCCATACCTTTCTTCTTAAGACTTCTCTGCAGCGTCTTAGATACTTCTTTATCCTCGATAGGTAGAATGTCATCGAGCATTTCTATAACGGTAACCTTTGAACCAAGGGCATTATAGAAATACGCGAATTCAATACCGATTGCACCTGCACCAATCACCACAAATTCTTCCGGAAGCTGTTCAAGCAGCATAGCTTCTGTACTTGTTATTATCATTTTGCGGTCAACCGGGATAGAAGGAACAGTACGCGGTCTTGCACCTGTAGCAATAATGATCCGGTCGGCGGTTATTGAGTCCATCTGCTTACCTTCGGTATCAAAAACATCTATCTGTCGTTCATTTACAAATTTTCCGTACCCGCGGATTCTGTCTACTTTGTATTTCTTAACCAGTAATTCAACATTCGTGGTTATCCGGTCGGATATCTCACGGCTTCGTTTAATTATCCTCGTAAAATCAAAAGAAAGTTCTTTATATTTTATCCCGAAGTCTTCGTTATGGTTCTTTATCTGGTCGTAAATTTCAGCATTTTTGAGCAGCGATTTGGTAGGAATACAGCCCCAGTTGAGGCAGATACCGCCTAGTTTCTGCGGGTCGATAACCACTGTTTTAAACCCGAGCTGACTGGCACGAATCGCCGCGACATAACCGCCAGGACCCCCTCCAAGAACTGCAATTTCATAGTTTTTCGCCATAATCCGGCTGCCTTAAATTTGTTTCGTGGATGCTCAAATATAAAGAAGCCTCTAGATAAATAAAAACTTTGCAGGCGACTTTTAGGTTAATTTTGGATGAAATGTGACTGACGGGTCATTATACGAATCTATCATCTATATATCATTGTTTCGAGCAGAAAACCGGCAGCCCAAAACTAGACAGTTGAGGAATATTAATATTCGCATATATTTTATAAATAAGAATACGGCACATGCTTCCAAAACTATGAATTGTACTTGAGGGATAATTTTTGCAGTGTTTTGATGCCGCGGAAGGTAACTTTGATTTTAAGTCTTCGCTCGAACAGGTTGCCGGAAAAAGTTGATTGGCTCTGTCTTACCTTGCAGAGCCAGTAGACTTCGGTGTTATGTGTACTAAATTCATCTAATTCAGTTTCAAGAGATTTGAGTGCAGCAAATAACTCTTTACTAAGAGGTTCTTTAATGAAACCAATATTATTAGCAGCAGCCTGCTCATCTTTCTGTTTTGGAAATGATTCGTATGCTGCAATCTCACGAAGCTCATCGGTTGTCCTTAAAAATACCGCTGTTTCATACCCAAGCGCAGTAAATAATTTCTTCTCTATCTCATTTTCGAGCTGCAGCCTGCTTTGCCTGCTGGTATCAAAGATTACATTGCCGCTTGCTATGAAGGTTTCAACATTTTTAAATCCCATTTGTTCGAATAAGGACTTTAAATACTCCATTTTTACATTATGTCCCCCTACGTTTATTGCTCTTAGAAATGCTATATATTTCGTCAAGAAAAATCCTATGAATGTTTTAACAGGTTAGTCTACTCCAAATTTGTCACAATGCAAGCTGGTTTAAGTACTAAAATAAGGCACTGACATTTTGTCATAAATGTTAAATATTTTAACAGAAAAAGCACCTGAATTTAAAAATTAAATAGATCAAATCCAGTCGGGAGCAGTTGCATCAAGAAGTCGCCGGGCTGTCTCATTATTGTGTTTTTCTATTTCAGCTTTTCTTGGAATAGGATCAAATGCAGGGAGAATATCATCTAGAGTCTCGGGTATTTCTTTCCCCGTTCTTTTATTCCATTTGTTTCTCCATTCTTCCGGAAGCATTCCGGAAAATTCCTTGCCGAATAGTGTAAGATAGAGGATAGCCCATATCCTGAATGCCGCAGTAATTGAATAACCCCCGCCAAGAGTGAATAAAACCCTTCCTTTGCATTTTTCATCAGCCAGTTCAATCACTCTCCTATAAATTTTCCGATAATCGTAAGTAGTTAAAAGAAGATCTGCAAGGGGATCTGTAAAGTGTGCATCAGCCCCGGCCTGGACGATCAGTGCATCTGGCTTAAACCATCCGAGCGCAGGTTCAAGTACCTTGTTCATCACTTCAATATATGATCCTCCTTCAGTAAATGGTTCCAGGGGAATGTTCAGCTTAAGAGAACGCCCCATTCCCTGTCCCAGCTCGTAAAGCCATCCTGTGCCCGGAAATAAATATTCCCCCGATTCATGAAAAGAAATCGTCATTACTTTTTCATCACTATAAAATATTTCCTGAACACCATCACCATGATGGACGTCAAGGTCAAGGTACACAACATGCCAGCCTATCCTTGTCATTTCCTTTACTGCCAGGGCAATATCGTTATAAATACAGAATCCGGACGCCATCGATGTGTGAGCATGATGAAATCCTCCTCCCATCTGAAGCACTTTGTTTGATTTTCCCTGGAGGAGAAGCTTTGCACCCAGAAGTGTACCCCCTGCCTGTAATCGTGCAGCCTCGGACATGCCTGGAACAACTGGATTGTCCAGAGTCCCGAGTCCGTATGATTCAGCATCAACTGAATTATCTCCCCTGCTTAGTCTCTCTACATCATCCACATAATTTCTGTTATGTATTTCATACAATTTTTCAACAGGAACAGATTCAGGTCTTAGAGCATCCTTTAAAAGATTCAATTCCTTCAGAAGATCAAGTGCCAGTTCAATTCTTAGCGGATCAAACGGATGCCCTTCACCCAGGTTGTATTTGCTATAGGCGGGATGATATATTATTTCGCACATGCTATATGAACCGGCCAGATTACTTCAAAACCGGCATTACAGATTGCTTCTGCCAGTAATTTCATTTCTATAGTACCCACCCTGAGTACAAGTCTTATTTTATGATTTTTATCGGGATATGTTAAAATTGAATGAATGTTCACTTTCCTCTCCGCAATCAGGGCGGTCAGCCTTGCAAGTTCTCCGGATCTGTCCTGAAGTCTGACATCCAGCCTGCCTGAGGGTTGATGTATTCCTGTCAGCCTAAGGAGAGCATCAAGCATATCCATGCCGGTTACAATTCCGACAAGGCTGCCGTCTTCAATAACAGGCAGACAGCCGATCTTCAGTTCACGCATAGTGCGCGTAGCTATTTCAATCGGATCGGATGGATGCGCAGTCTGAACAGGTGAGCTCATAACCTTTTCAACAGCGGAGTTAGTATCAAAAGGATATTTTGATAGTATGCTGGTTGCTAATCTTAAATCTCTGTCTGTCACTATCCCCGCAATCTTTCCGCTATCAACTACAGGAAGATGCCTGATGTTTTTTTCTTCCATCACCTTATAGGCTTCCTTCAGCTGGGTGTCCGGTGAAATGGTAACCGGATCGGGATGCATAACTTCTCTAATTAACATGGTTATTCCCTCTTCATTAAATTTTAATATGTCGGTCTTTCAACTCCGCCCGACTTAATACTCAATTTGATTTCACCAACAAGCAGCGGTGTATCGGTAACTGCTGCCTTTGCTTCGAATTCCCACAGCCAGGGGAGTTCCTCGATCAACTGCGATAATCTCCCTATGACTTCACCGATACCTTTCTTTTCAGTCTGATTCATTTCAAGGATTGTCTCCTCGAGATCGATGTCGGTGAGAGGTGTAATTCTGAGAATTGACTTTTCTTCTGAAATATTCACTTCAATCAATGGTCCGAATAACGGGTCTGGTTTTATCCGGATGCTAAAAACCTTTGCTCCCCAGGGCTGCGTAGCAGCATATGCTATTCCGAAATTTTTCAATAATGAGGTTATCGTTTCCTTATCAATTTTCATTACACCCTGTTGGCCAGGTATTTTCTCCAGCTCCTTCTGAACAATTGCGCGGGCTTCACCGGCATTAACATCTTTAAACCAGACAAGTTTTCCGCCAGGCTTTTTGCGGTATTCAACATACTTTACAATACGTCCGAGAGCACTTACCGCTGATTCAGGAAAGCGGAAGGCAGGAAATTGAATGGGTTTATTCTCATCACCTGATTCATCTTCAATTGAGATAGTACCTTCAGCTCCCATTATACAGAGAAGAACGGTTTTTTGAAATCCCGTTTTTTCTTCAGCAAACTTTACTCCTCTTCTTATTGCGGCTTCAATCGGTTTGGTTGAGCATTTTCCCACACAAGCAAATCCAACGAGTAAAGCATCAACATCTTCGCTTGAGAGAGCTCGCTTTACGGCTTCTTCATATTTCTCGGGTGAAGTAAAAGCACCGAGGTCTATAACTCCGGGACCGCTGACATTCAGATAATTTATTTCACAGGCATCTGCAAATAATGTAGCAACACCCGATGAGTTGGCAATTATACTTACCCGGTTTCCTTTCGGCAGCGGCTGATGGACAAGCACCACAGCTACATCGAACAAATCCTGAAGTGTGGGTGCAAGGATAATCCCTGTCTGCTGGAACAAAGCCTCCACTTCCCTCTCTCCCGCTCTAATTGCTCCGCTTTTCAATTCTGTTGTTTTCCTGCCCGCAATGCTCTTGCCGCTTTTTATACAGAGGATCGGTTTTTTGTTTGTCATTCTTCTTGCAATTCTAACAAACCTGCGCGGGTTTCCGAATGTTTCAAGATAAAGGATGGCCATCTTGGTATTCGGATCCTCTTCCCAGTACTGGAGAAGATCATTACCGGAAACATCCGCACGGTTGCCTGCAGATACGAATGTTGTGAAGCTGACACCCTTTTCAAGCGCATAATCCAGAATGACAAGCCCTAACGCTGCAGAGTGCGAAAAGAATCCCGTGTGCCCCGGCGGCATAATTTCAGGAGCCATACTCGCATTAAGTCTTACTTTCGGATCTGTGTTCATTACACCAAGGCAGCTTGGACCTAAAAGCCTTACCCCGTGTGCACGGACTAATTCAGCAAGCTTTTTCTGTCGCTCCAGACCGGTTTCACCTGCATCTGCAAATCCGGCAGATACAACTACCAATCCCTTTACTCCCGCCTGTATTGATTCCTGTGCCACATCATATACCTTCTCAGCATTCACTGCAATTACAGCGAGATCTACTTTTTCAGGCACGTCGTTAATGGAGGCAAAAGCCTTAATACCATTTACCGAATTAGTGTGAGGGTTTATAGGATATATTGTTCCGGTAAAATGAGCAGAAAGTATATTTTTAAAAATAATATTTCCTATTGAAGCCGAATCTCTTGACGCACCGATAACTGCCACAACTTTTGGCCGAAGCAAAGGAATGAGAGAATTAGCAACAGCGATTCTCTCCCTCAATCCGGTTATTTCCCAAAGCGCAGCGGCACTGCCGACGGGCAGTTCAATATGCACCGTATCAGAAGCCCATACCTGGTGCCGCTCAAAGCCTGAGCTTTTAAAGACATTTATCATAGGCTGATTATCGGGAAGCACCTCGGCTTCAAACTCAATAAAGCCGTTTGCAGCAGCCAGTCCTGCAAGTCTTTCCAAAAGCAGCGTACCTATACCTTTTCCCTGGAAATCATCCTCTATAAGAAATGCAACTTCGGCTGTGTGGCTGTTCCCTCCTGCTATATAATTACCAAGACCAACAATTTTGGAATCTTTATTATCACCCGTTAAAGCTACCAGACATCCGCTGGTTTTGAAGTCTCCGCTGCAGAGCTGCCTGATAACATCGGAGGAAACCTGTGAAATGGAAGCCATGAACCGCATTCTAAGGCTTTCACGGGAAACCCTGGTCATAAATGATTCAACTTTTGGAATATCGGAAAGATCTGCGGGTCTGAATATTAGTCCCTGCCCGTTTTTCAATAAGACGTGTTCTTTATAGGTGAGACCTTCTGGTATTATTCTGAACATTGTTCATTATTTCCCATTATTGAGCATGGGAATTATATATAAAAAAAACGGAGGTTCCAAGTGAACCTCCGTTTATTAAGAGCATCAGTTGTCAGGCCATATTCTTTATTTCTTCAACGACCTGTGGATTAGCCAGTGTTGTAATATCACCGGTATCCTGTTTGTTTGCAATGGCCGAGAGAATACGGCGCATTATCTTGCCGGATCTTGTCTTAGGCATATCGGAAACTATCCAGACCTTACCAGGCTTTGCAATAGGTCCGATCTCGCTTGCAAGTGTATCAGAAACCTTCTTTTCTATTTCCTTGCTGGGCTGAATCCCCGGCTTTAAGGAAACAAATATGTGAGGGATTTTTCCTTTGATCGGATCGGCAACAGGTACAACTGCGGCTTCTCCGACTTCCTGGCACATAAGTGCAGCAGATTCCAGTTCCTTAGTACCGAGCCGGTGACCTGCAACATTTATAACATCATCAATTCTTCCAAGGATTCTGAAATATCCGTCAGGAGCTTCTACAGCGCCGTCACCGGCAAAGTAAGGCCAGTCCTGCCATTTCTTGCTTTCCGGATCCTTATTATAACGCTGATAGTACTGCCGTACGAATCTGTCGTCATCTCCCCAGATTGTCAGCATTCTGCCGGGCCAGGGATTTTGTATGCAGATGTTTCCAGCTTTGCCGCTTCCTGCAGGAAGTGGTTTCCCTTCTTCATCAAAAATTATCGGGTAAATTCCCGGTACGCCAGGACCTGCACTGCCCGGTTTCATATTATGAACTCCGGGAAGGGTCGAACATAAGAATCCTCCGGTTTCAGTCTGCCACCATGTATCTACAATAGCGGCTTCTTTTTTACCGACTGTATTGTAATACCATCTCCATACTTCAGGTTCTATTGGTTCACCTACTGTCGTCATATGTTTAAAATGGTAATTATACTTTGCTGGTTCATCGGGTCCGACGCGGCGTAATGCACGTATGGCAGTCGGTGAAGTATGGAAAATATTAACATCAAGTTCTTCAGCAACACGCCATGGTCTGCCGGCATCCGGATGAGTAGGAACTCCTTCAAATATTACAGAAGATGCCGCAAGAGCCAGAGGCCCGTATATTATGTATGAGTGCCCCGTAATCCAGCCGATATCAGCCATACACCAGTAAACATCTTCCGGATGGATATCCTGAATATATTTTGATGTTCCTGTAACATAAGACATATAACCGCCGATTGAATGCTGTGCACCCTTGGGTTTACCGGTTGAGCCCGATGTATACATTATAAAAAGCGTATCCTCGGAAGCAAGCTGTTCGGGTTCAACTTTCTGATGATAATATTTTTTTATTACATCATTTACAAGGAAGTCCCGTCCTTCTACCAGCGGTGTCTTCGCAGAATACTTACCGGGGTAACGTTCAAAGATTAGAACCTTTTCTATTTTCTGTCCTTCTTTTAAAGCTTCGTCATACGCGATATCAGCTTTTTCTTTATGATCGATCAAAGTACCGGCCCTGTAATACGAATCTGCAGTAATGAGTACTTTGCTCTTTGCATCTGCAACTCTTTCTCCACAGGCTTTACCGGAAAAACCGGAGAACACCTGGGAGTGAATAGCACCTATACGTGCACACGCAAGCATAGCAACAGCAATCTCAGGGATCATAGGCATATGAAGTGTGACTGTATCTCCGGGTTTAACGCCGCAGAAATCTTTCAGCAGAGCCGCGAATTCGTTAACCTTTATGTACAGCTCCTGGAAAGTTATATGCTGTATCGCTTCATCTTCAGGTTCAGGTACAAAGTGTATAGCAGTTTTGTTTTTATACTTATCAAGGTGTCTGTCTATACAATTATAAGAAGCGTTGATCTTGCCGCCGGTAAACCATTTAAAGAATGGCGGATTGCTGGAATCAAGAACATTAGTATAAGGTTTATACCAGTCAAGCATGTCAGCATACTCCTTAAAGCAATCGGGGAAATTTTCCATAGAAAATCTCTGAAGAACTTTTTCATCCTTTATGTTGGCCTGTTTTGAAAAACCTGCAGGCGGCGGAAAGTAAGCCTCTTCTTTCCAGTGAACCGCAATCTGGGATTCAGATACTTCATCATTTTTTGTTATGGACATTCTTTAACTCCTGTATTTTTTATTCAATGAAATTTTCTTATCCAATGGGAAGTACTGCTTTACCATATGTTTCATTTAATACCTGGGCAAGCGCAAGATACACAGCTGATAAACCGCAGAAGATTCCTTCCCAGCCTGCGAAAGTTTTTATAGCTGCACTTCCTGTTGCATCACCTAGTGCTAAAAGCCAAAATAATATAAACAGTGTAAAGAATACAACCTGGAGAGCCTTATTATGTTTTAAAGTTGCGATCCACATCACAAATGTGAAGAGCCCCCACATAAAAAGATAAGCAACCATTCCGCCTTCTTCAGCAGGAGTTACTCCTCCCCACTTCGGCATTACGATAAGGTATACAAGCGTTAACCAGAATAAACCATAAGATGTAAAGGCTGTAGTTCCGAAAGTATTTCCCTTCTTCCATTCCATCCAGCCGGCAAATATTTGGGCCATTCCGCCGTAAAAGATTCCCATTGCTAAGATCATACTGCTTAAACCGATGAATCCCGCATTGTGAATATTAAGGAGAATAGTTGTCATACCGAATCCCAGCAGTCCAAGTGGAGCAGGATTAGCTGTTGTATCGGTAATACGTGTTGAAGAGTTGAGCAAATCTACCTTTGCAGCATTAGATTTAGTCTCCGCAACATTAGTTAATTCTGGCATAAGACCTCCATTATTATATATGATTGTTTAAAAGATTCCACAGCAATCCTTCTGCAAAATCTGTTATTTGAGTTCAGCTTATCTGTATATTTTATCCGGAATGACTTGTTCAACTTCTCCCTCGAAAATTATTTCCCGATCAACAACTGTTGTGCTTTATATTCCTTTTATACGGGGGGTAAAATGCACGGGACTCTTAACCAAAGTATATGCCATCCCGTTTGTTTCTAATCTGCCTGATTATTACATATTTCTTAAAGGCCCTACTGGCGGAGATTCACCAGCACTGGCTAATTTTCGCCGATAATCCGGGATAAAGAAAGGAGGATAAACCGGTACATAGAGCGGCTGCCCTGTGTACCGGCTTAGTAAATCTATTGAGCCGCAGTTTGGAAATAGATGGTACCTGAAGTATAATATCCTGATAAAGAATATGCTGTATAACCTAAATAATAATCAAAACTATATCTAAGCGTGGAATCAGGATTTATTGTAAGTGTTTTACCATCCTGGGAAAGGAAATACTGACAGGGGACATAATTATAAGGATAACTATATTCCTGTAATGTGAAACTGGATGAGGCTACATCAACCGGAGAATTAAATATTAATTCTATATTATCGTCAACAGGAAAACTATTGGTATAAGTACCTTCCACCACCTCGAGATTTGTGTGTATCATCTTAATCACTTCAACTCCTGTTGTGGTTATATATCCATAAAATTCAAAATTAATATTATCGGCGGTTTTACCATTTATGATTATATAATATCGTGTATTATCTCTGAGTATTGAATAAGGATCTATAGTGAGCATCGTATTGCCTGCACTCCATGTGTTTTCAAAATAAACTTCGGTTCCATAGTAATCGTTCCTCCTCAGCTCAATGTTCACTGAGGAAATATTTATTTCTTTTGAAAAAACAAAATCCAGGTTGGCTGAGGCATCATAATTATCCTGTCCGAAAGGACTGCTAAGCAGGGCAACATCTGTCCCTGATAGCTGTGCAGTTAAATAATCAATATTAACATTTACCCCGGGTATAAGACTTATACTGCCGGAAGATGCAGCACCGTAATCTGTCCCGTCCATATTGAATGGAAGTGAATATAAAGAAGTATAATAACTGTTATACGCAGGAAGACACTGATCGAATAAAAAGTTTCCCTGCTCGTCTGTCTGAGTCGTGTATACTGATGGTTCTATACCGCTCTCAGAAAAGTGGAAAATTATTGTTGCACCCGGGACAGGCTTCATATTTCCGTTTCCGTCTTTCGCATATAATCTTCCTTTAGCCCCGGCATTTAATTTATATAGATAAATATCTCTTACTAGGCTGACACTATAGTCTTTAGATGAAGGATTCGGTCCGGCAACCTCTTCAATCGAAGGAATCGAAGCGATAGCTTTGCTTTTTGAATAATTGCTCCCCGAAAATATAGTCAGTTCATATTCACCCGTTCCAAGTCCGTTTATAAAATAATATCCAAGACTATCTGTAGTTACTGTTTTTATCTGGCCCGCAACCAGGTATTGAACAGAAGCGCCGGCAACCCGCTCCTGGGAATAACTATCGGTTACAATACCATGTATGCTGCCGATTACCCGGCCATCTGCAGGCGGAATAATATATTCTGTGCCCTTATCCCTGCATCCTGCGATAAATATGAATGATAGAATTATAATTATGTGAACTTTACTGAATCGTAACATCACCTTTTACTCCTCTTTTTTATTAGATGATTGATGGATTATATTAAATGCGCTTAAGAAGCTCCCTGATTTCCCTTTCGGTCTCACATAAAATAGTCAGAACTGTCAGATGTATGTTATAGCTTTTGATAATCAGAACCTGTCTTCACATCTGCCTGAAATTCACTAAAGAAATATATGTATTTCCTGATAAAAAAATAAGAATGCACCTTAATTTTCAACATAAATGAATTTTGTATATCCACTTATTTGAGTAAAGAAAATTTCTTTTATATTTTAGAATATTAGTTTGAAAGAACAGGATGAAAACTTTCACCACGGTAACCTGTTTCCTTATTATTTTTCTTACACATTCGGGCCTGTGCCAGAATAGGGAAATTAAGATTTCAGGCCTTGTCACCGATGCTTCAACAGGGGAAGTATTGATAAGTACTAACCTTCTGCTTTATAAAGATACACTTAACCTTAAGTCTTCCCCGTTTCGGGGAACTGTTACGAATCAGTTCGGGTTTTATATTTTTCCCGGAGTACCTGTCTCCGATTATTACATCATTGCACGCTATATCGGCTATAAAACTGTGGTGAAGGAAATTAAACTGGATAGAAGCAGGTCCTTTTTCAGACTTAATATTGAAATGGTGCCTGAAAATCTGCAGCTTGAGGAGGTAGTGGTTAAAGGAGAGAAGAAAAAAAATCCTGACATTAGTACTGTTGATATTTCTCCGGAGCTTCTTAAAAAGCTCCCGTCTTTGAGCGGTGAGGTTGATTTATTTCAATCATTGGCTCTGCTGCCGGGAGTTACAGCCGCATCTGAACTGTCAAACGGACTTTATGTCAGGGGCGGATCGCCTGATCAGACTCTAACACTTGTGGATGGTATTATTTTATATAACCCCGCCCACCTTGGTAACTTTGCGAGCACTTTTAATTCTGATGCACTCAAGGATGTCAAACTGATTAAAGGCGCCTTCCCCGCAGAATACGGCGGCCGGCTTTCAAGTGTGCTTGATATAAAATTAAGATCGGGCACCAAGGAAAAGAACAAAGGTATTATAAGTCTCGGCGCCGTAAATTCGCACGCAACTTTGGAAGGACCTATGGGTGATAATGCCACGTACATGATTTCAGGCAGAAAGATGTACTACGATTTCTTCCAGAAAAAGTTTTCAGGCAATACGACGATTCCCCGCTATAACTTTTATGATTTGAATGCTAAAGTTACAGCTAATCTCAGCGAACAAAGTATTCTGTTTATCAGCGGCATGTATGATCAGGATAATATTTATAACCCCCCTGCAAAATATACGAGTTACGATATTGGATGGGAAAATATGGCTTTCGGTTTGAACTGGATTCAAATCAATGCGAATTCCGCGTTTCTGAACACCCTGGTGAATTACGTTGATTATAAATTTCATTCAATCATAAATGATAGTCTAACTCCGGGATCTCTCTCAAATTACTACTCTTCCTCTGATCTCAAGGATTTCGATATCCGTCAGAATGTTGAACTGCACTGGAACCAGAGCAATACGTCCAAAATCGGATTTGATATGGCTGTCCATAATTACCATTTATTGTACAGCGATGTTTATGATCCGATTATCGAATCCGATCCATTCGCCGGTTTCAACCTGAATTCTATTGAAGCATCTTTATATATGCAGGATGAAGCACATATTACAAACGATCTGTTTATGAACATAGGCGGCAGAGCCTATTACTTCGATAAGCAAAAACATTTAAGTCTTGAACCAAGAGTCTCAGCTGAATATTCTCTCTTTTCACATTTCAGGATAAAAGGAGCTTTTGCAATTGCTCATCAGTATCTTCACCTGATCGTAAGAAATGATATTGCACTCCCTACTGATCTCTGGTATCCCTCAACTGAAAATATTAAACCTGGCAATTCGACCCAGTATGTTTTTGGTTTAGACTATACCCTTCCGGAATATTTCTTTTCAGTGGAAAGTTATTATAAAAGAATGAGAAATCTTTATGAATTTAAGAATAATCCCACTCTCGATCCGCGCAACAAGAATATTGATAACCAGTTTACAGAAGGTGAAGGAGAAGCTTATGGAATTGAATTTTTTATAAACCGGACACTTGGGGATTTGACTGGCTGGGTCGGATATACTCTTTCATGGACACGCAGCAAATTCGACGAACTAAATGCCGGCAGAATATTTTATCCCCGCTACGATAGAAGACACGATGTATCTGTAGTGCTGACTTATGATATGGGCAAAAGCTGGACTTTCGGTGCAACCTGGGTTTATGGTACAGGCCAGGGATATACTTTCCCGACAGGTCAATTTATTTTTAGCGGTGTCGGTCTCGATGAAACGACTGGTATAAAATATAATTATACTGAAAGAAACGGTTATAAACTGCCTGCTTATCATAAACTTGATGTGAATGCTGCTTATAGATTTTTGTGGGCGGATTTAAAGTGGGAGGTATTCCTAAACGTTTATAATGTTTATAACAGGAATAACGCATTCGCACAATACATTGCTTTTGAGAAAGATGCTGAAGGTAATGATGTACCTAAACTGAAACAGATAAGCCTGTTTCCCATAATCCCAATGGCCGGCATAAAGCTGGAATTCTAATATGATAAGGATAATTACCGGCGCACTTATATTTATTTCATTTTTATTCGCGTCCTGCGAAAATATTACTAATGTAGATTCAGCTGTCGCATATAAAGAATATACCGTGGTAAACGCTGAACTATCTGCTTATAAAAAATTTGAAGGTGTGAGGATAACTCACACGCTGCCTCTCGGTGTTCAATATGATATTCAGAAAGCAGAGATAAAGAATGCGCTCGTTTATCTGCTGGAGGATGGAAAGAGAGTTATAACTTTACATTATAGTGCAGAGGGCCGCTACTATCCTGTTGAAGATCTTTATCCGGCATATGGGACATACTATGAACTTTTTATAAAAATTGACGGCAGATCAATTTATGGTAAAACGTATGTACCGGAATCACCAGAGATTGTTGTAACAAATAACGAAGGGAATAACTACATCTCAGCTATTGTAAATGCCGAACCCGGCGAAGCATATGCTGCTGTCTGGCGCATTGCAATCGGCAGCGGACAACCGGATGAAATGGCCTCCGATTTTTATTCCGTAGAATCCGCAGATCATTTCCCCTCCACACTGGTAGTCAGAACGATGGACATTTCTCCTCCCTTTAATTCTACTGCATATAGTGATAAATATTTTATTCAGGTATATGCTTTTGATAAAGATTATAAAGATTATTTTATATCAAAAAAGAATAGCGATAAGGTCACTAATACTTTTACATCCGGCGGAGGACCGGTGTCATGGAATGTCTATGGAGAGAATGTAATCGGAATTTTTATCGGTATGACTGTAGGTAACGCAATACGTCTATGAATAAGGTATCTAAAATATTTTTAGTAGGCCTGATGCTTTCTGTATTAGTTGCAGGATGTCTTAAAGATAAGATAACTCCTGTAACCGAAACTTCTTTGAATGATTCAGCCACTTTATTGTTTTTTCTTGAAGATGGAAGAGATTACTTCAACTCATCCTCAATGCCTTCATTCGTAAGTGCTGATGAAGTTGATTCCAATCTTCAAACTTATCTTCTCCTTGATATAAGATCTCCGGAGGAATTTGCAGCAGGTCATATTGCCGGGGCACAAAACATACCCCATTCCGGATTGATTTCATACCTTCAAAACACCGATTCTTTTCAATACGCAAAAATTATTATCATTAGCGGCAACGGTCAATCATCAGCCTTCTATACGTGTCTCCTTCAGCTTTACGGTTATGAGAATATTTATTCTCTTGAATATGGTATGGCTTCATGGAATATGGTCTTTGCCGGTCAATGGCTGGATGCAATAGATAATAAAGATCTTAGCAGGTTTACATCCGATATTGTTTCGAAACCCGGATATACTCCCCTGCCCGGGGTTGAGCTTGGAGACGGAAATCTGTTTGATGCTGTGCAAAACAGGATCAGGGATATACTTAATACTGATTATGAAGATAACCTTACAGGAACTCATGGAACAGCTACTATTGATTATTCGTACCTTGTTTCTGCAGAAATTTCTCTTCAGTATTACATTATCTGCTACAATTCAGGTCCGCTTTATAAAGATTTTATTTCCGGAATAGGTCACCCGCCAGGAGCAGTACGATATACTCCCCCGCCTTCCGGAATCGACCTGAGCAGTGCTTCATATCTGCAGACTATTCCTTCACAGAAAAAGATTGCAATATATTCTACAGACGGACAGCTGAGTGCATTTGCAGCGGCGTATCTTCGGGTACTCGGATATGATGCCCAATCAGTGATGTTTGGCGCAAATAATATATTTTATACTCTCCTGGCTGCTGCTCCGGGACTAAGTAATGAAGCATTTTCAGAATCGAAAATCAGAGATTATCCGTTTGTCACAGGGAATTAAATTTATAAGATGTATTTCATAATTATGCTAAAATGAAGAAGATATTTAACATATTTCTGCTGGTCGTTTCCCTGCTGTTTACTTCCTGCGAGACGAGTACGGACGTAAACGGCGGAGTACCTTACAAAGAATATACAGTCATCAATGCTCAGCTTTCTGCTTACAAAGTTTTTAATGGGGTGTTCATAACACATACACTACCGCTGAATGTTCCTTATGATATTAAGAAAGCAGAAATAAAAAATGCTATCGCCTACGTGCTTGAAGCGGGCACAAGAGTAATTCCTTTACATTACTTTGCCGACGGTTTATATAAACCGATAAGAACAGTAGCCCTGCTCCCCCAAACTGAATATGAACTTTTTGTGAGTATAAATAATAAAACTATTTATAGTAAAACACTCGTCCCGGATGTACCTGATATTGCCGGTGTTTCCAATGTTTTGAATAATTACCTCTCTGCACGCGTGACAGCCAAGCCGGGAGAAGCATACGGTGCAGCCTGGATAGTATCAGGCGGAGGAGGACAGCCTGCAGAAAAAGCCGATGATTTTTTCTCCATAGAAACATCTGATCAATACCCTGGAGATGTGCTGGTAAGGACACAGAATATACCGCCGCCTTATAATACAAGCACATACAGCGACAGGTTCTTTATCCAGGTATACGCCTTCGATAAGGCTTATAAAAATTATTTCCTTACAAAAACCAACAGTAGTCAGATAAATAATACTTTTACTTCAGGCGGAGGACCGGTTGTATGGAATGTTTATGGAGAAGATGTAATCGGCCTCTTTATCGGGATGACGGAAGGGACGCTGGCACATCCATGAAAAATGCTTTAGTAGTTTTACTTCTCTTCCCTATATTGATTTTTTCCGGGTGTATCAAGGATACAGTCAACAATCCGGATTCAGGTGCTTCGCTAAACGATAATGCAAAATTATTGTTTTATCTTGAAGATGAAGGTGATTACATAAATTCAAATGAGATGCCTTCTCTTGCTGACGTTGACGAAGTCTACTCTAACCTCCAGATATATCTTCTGCTGGATATCCGGCCTCCGGCTGAATTTACAGCAGGTCATATAGAAGGCGCAATAAACAAATCTCATTCCGATTTAATAACTTTTCTCGATAGTATTGAGCACACTTCATATCCTAAGATTATCATAATCAGCAGAAATGGACAATCATCGGCTTTTTATACAAGCCTTCTCCGTTTGTACGGTTTTCAGAATGTTTTCTCGATGAGCTACGGAATGGCTGCCTGGAACCAGGAGTTTTCATCTCAATGGCTCGCTGCACGCAGTCAGAATGAGAATCTACTGACGTCATTTAATCTCGAGTACGTGCCAAAACCCGATTATAGTCCCTTACCATCTGTTACACTTGAAAGCGGTTCTCTGCCTGAGGCTGTAAAAAAAAGGATCGGCCAGGTTATGCAGGAAAATTATGAGGATAACCTTACCGGGGGATCGGGCTATGCAACAGTTGATTTTCAAAACCTTATGCTGAATTTTAATGAATACTTTATTGTTTGTTATGATGAGGGATTATTATACAGGCAGCTGATCCTTCATATCGCCCATCCCCCGGGAGCTGTACTTTATTCACCCCCGCCTATCTCGTCGGACCTCAGCAGCACCACCTATCTTCAGACTCTGCCGTCAGACAGAAAGATCGCATTTTACTCAACCGACGGTCAGTTAAGTGCTTTTGCAGCGGCATACCTCAAGGTGCTTGGGTATAATGTAAAATCAATTTTATTTGGTGCAAATAATATGTTTTACGATACTGTACTTGGAGCAGATGGATTGAATAACCAAGCATTTACAACAAGCAAAATTAAAAATTATCCATATGTGACCGGGAATTAATTTCCACCACAGGGTTAAAGATTTTGGCAGGTGTTATTGCATCCCACCCTGTTCTCATCTTTTCTTTCATTTTTTTTGTAATTTTATTCTTAGTTATTCTTTTAGAAGAAATATTATATGACAACTGACCATAACCTGGAAAAATTAGCTGCCGGCGAAAGAGCAGTTGAGTTTATAAAAGATGGTATGCTTCTCGGACTCGGTACCGGCTCAACGGTGTATTATACCATTAAAAAAATTGGTGAACTTGTGCGGGAGGGAATGAATCTTTCGGCTGTGTCCACCTCTTCAGCAACTTCGCAGCTGGCATCTTCTCTCGGCATAGAAATACTTCCCTTCAATGAGATTACCAGAACAGATCTGACGATAGATGGTGCCGATGAAGTAGATCCTGATCTTAATGGTATAAAAGGCGGAGGAGGTGCATTATTATATGAGAAACTCGTTGCTGAAGTGTCGGATAAAATAATCTGGGTAGTAGATTCCGGCAAACAAGTTGATAAACTCGGGAAATTTCCCCTGCCGGTAGAGGTGGTCCGGTACGGACTTAACCAGGTTCTAAGGCAGTTTACCGAAAGAGATTATAAGCCTGTTCTCCGAATTAAGGAAGGCAAGCCCTATGTGACCGATGCCGGTAATTTTATTGTTGACCTCAATCTCAAAGTAATCCATAATCCGGAAGAATTAAACCGCGAACTTAAACTATTAACAGGCGTGGTCGAAACCGGTTTGTTCCTCAAACTTGCGGACAAAGTGATAATAGGCAGAGGCAATAAAACTGAAATAATTTCACGGGACTTCTGATAAGATGACTGTAGAAGAAAAAGTTCTGTCATTTCCGCTTGAACAGGCCCCCCTGGTAAAAGTTAGTGATCCCCTACTCGAAAAAAATAAAATCTCACTCTATATAAAAAGAGAAGATCTGATTCATCCGTACGTTTTCGGCAACAAATGGTATAAACTGAAATACAACCTGATCGAGGCAGCCAAACAGAATAAAAAGACCTTATTAACTTTCGGAGGAGCATATTCCAATCACATTTATGCGGTTGCTGCCGCTGGTTCAATATTCGGATTTAAAACCATCGGTATTATCCGTGGAGAAGAACACCTGCCCCTTAACCCGGTATTAAACTTCGCCAGGAAAAGAAATATGCTGATTAATTATGTCAGCAGAACCGATTACAGGAAAAGATCAGACGAAGATTTCATCGCAAAACTGCACAAAGTTTACGGGAACTTTTATCTTCTGCCCGAAGGCGGTACTAATGAGTTTGCAGTAAAAGGATGTGCCGAGATCCCTTCCACGATAAATGTTAAATATGAATACATCTGCACTGCCTGTGGAACCGGCGGTACAATTGCAGGCCTGATTGCAGGGGCGTTACCGGGCACAATGGTGCTTGGATTCCCGGTATTAAAAGGCGCTTCATTTCTTAAGGAAAAAACTGCTGAACTGCTTGCCCCGCTTAAAAGATCGCAGTCATATAATTATGAAATGTTTATGGATTATCATTTTGGCGGATATGCAAAATCAGATAATACCCTGACTTCATTCATTCAGGATTTTAATAAGAAAAATAATTTTATGCCGGACAGCATTTATTTTGGAAAGATGCTTTTCGGCATATATGATCTGATCAGGAAAGGTTATTTTAAAAAGAATAAAACGATTGTCGCTCTCAACAGTGCCCCAGTTGAGAACCATGTTTTATCCATTTAGTTTTGTGTATTCTGAATTCCTCAAGGTAAGAATTCCTTGTAAGGACTTCTTCCCTGAATTTTTGTTCGTCCAGTTTCAGTTTCCGAAAGCGTTCTTCAAGATATTCCATAAATTCTTTTTCACTGAAACCCTTGGTGTTTTCATTATTCTGAGATTTTTTTTCATCCCTTTTCATGGCTGCCATCCACTCGATTTATTATTTATACTCAATAATATTATATGCAAAAATCTTTTTCTTTGCTGTGTCTAATATTACAATATTAACTGTTGTGAAGTGTTAACTAAATGTTAAATCTTTTATTTTCATTTAGTTATAAGATTCGTCCTCTTTTTTTTACCCTCTAATCTCACCCACGATTAATGCAGCTGGAAATCTGATAAAAAGACTGCCGATCGAGAGAGCAGAACCATCATCAAAAGTTTCATCTGTGATCAGATTCTTCATATGTTTGAGTTCAAAAGGAAGCCTGATGTTTGTATTCTTCCATACGGTTTCGCCCAAGGGAAGATTTCCGGCCTTTAAAAGGCCTGTTAAAAGCCTCGGTACAGCTATAATTGCAGCCATGTCATCGTTCCTCCGCATATAACAGATAATACTTTTATTATACTCTCCGGCAGCATTAAGAGAAGAATATTTGCCTTCATGAAAAAGTCCCCTGTATTTTTTCTTTGCTTCGAGCACTTTTTTTATTAAAAACATTTTGACAGCACCGTTTTTCAAATTTGAAAACAAATATTTGAACATTTCATTTTTATCAGAACTATTATCTATTTTGTTCATGATCTGCTGTCTCACTTCATAATCCACAGGCCTTCTATTATCCGGATCGACAAGGTTCAAATCCCATAGCTCGGTTCCCTGATAGAAGTCGGGTATACCCGGACAGGTCATTTTAATGAGCACCTGGGAAAGTGAATTAAATATTCCAAAATGAGATACATATTCCTGAAATTCCCTGAAATCCTCAAGAAAAAGGTTAGATTCCGATTCTGTTAATATTCTATCAATAAAAGCAAGAAATGCTTTTTCGTAAGTTTCATCAGGTTTGACCCATGCTGTATAGATCTTTGCCTCACGTACCACCTTTATAGCATATTCTTTTATTCTTCCTCTGAACGATTCGTATGAGCTTTCATCAAAAGGCAGGGCACCGACGAGAGTCTGATACAAAAAGTATTCATCATTATTGTCAGGCAGAAATCTGCCGCCGGATTCTTTCTTATATTTCTGGTTCATATTTCGCCATTTTTTAACCCGCGAATTCCATTCTTCAGGAATTTCAGATAGTACATTTATTCTCGCTCTTACATCCTCACCACGCTTAGTATCGTGAGTTGATGTTGTATTCAGACTGTTTGGCCATCTGATTCCTCTCTGCCTGATTTTTTTATGGAATTCTCTTAAACTAAGACCAAAATATGAAGGGTTGCCTCCTACCTCATTCAAAGAAATTAACCGGTTATAAACATATAATGCGGTATCTTCAAATCCTTTTGCCATTAAAGGACCTGTAAGCTGCTGAAATTTCATTATAAAATCGATAGATTTCTGATACAGTTCTTCCGAAAGAGAATGATGCTTGAGTGTAAGCAGTTTCCCGATATAGCCGATTTCGTATTCGATCCTTGGATTATGATACTTCAATTCTCCGATAGTTTTTTCGATATAATCAATTTCATCCTCTGTAATCTTTTTTCCGTTTACATATGTTCTGTAAATAGGAAAATGCACCAGTATTTCCTCAAGCGCAGTCTTAATGCCATTAAGAGTTATATCAGCACCATAACGGTCCTGTTTAGCTATATCTTCCACAATAAGACTGAGACGTTCTAATTCTCCTGCCATTCTTGTATTTATGATCAAACGTTTCTTATCAACTACCATTTCATCAAAAGATGAGGCAGTTCTTGTAAATTGTGTATAAATGCGGCTGAATTTATTTTCGTTAGAAGTTTTACAGAAGATTCCATTAACGAAGTTCAGAAATTCATATCCGGTTGTCCCTTGAATAGGCCACGAGGCAGGAAGTTTCTCGTCCCTTTCAAGGATTTTTTCGACAATAAGGTATCTGCTGTCTATTCTTTCCCGCACTCTTTTAAGATATTCTTCAGGATCATAAAGTCCATCTATATGATCCACCCTGAGACCATCTATTTTCTCTTCCTTGATCAGTTTAAGAATAAGCGAGTGTGTCCGGTTAAAAACTTCTTCATTTTCTATTTTCAGGGATATCAGGCTACTTATATTGAAAAAACGCCTGTAATTGATTTCTTCGTTTGCTACCTTCCAATAAGCCAGTCTGAAATACTGGTCTGACAGTAATTTATCAAGCGGATCAAAACTTTCAGGATTCCCCTTTATGCCGTTATAGATTTTCAATGTTTCGTCAATGTACATTTTTACCTGTTCATCGCTTGAATAAAGTTCCCACAGCAGCGCTTTAATAAATTTGATCTGATTATATCTTTCATCGATATCTTCATAAGTGGGCAGGAATTTGATTATATGAAGGAGTCCGAGCAGCCTGATTACTGCGGGATAATTCCGACCAACTTTATTCTGCAGCCTGTCAAATCTAAGGGAAAGTATATCTGAATATGATCCAACTCTGACAGGAAATTTATTTTCATAATAATTTATACTAAAGCCTTCTTCGTCATATTGCAGGGAAATCTCCTTACCTTCAAGAGATTCCTGGTAATACCGGCCTAAGAAAGGAGCAAGCATTCTCGGTTTATCACCAAAATGACCGTAACTCCACTCCACATCGAAGAAGTTATAAAATCTTGAATCAGGCCCGTTTTCGAGGAGGTCAACAAGCATCTTGTTCTCAAAATCAAAGGCCATATGGTTCGGGACGATATCCTGCAGCCAGTGAATTCCCATTTCGTGAGCTTCTGATATAAGCTTATCAAAATCGTCGGCTGAACCGAGTTCCGGGTTAAGCTGGGTCGGATCTACAACATCGTATCCGTGAGTGCTGCCTTTTGAAGCTTTGAATATCGGGGATGCATAAATATGTGATATCCCCAGCTCTTTCAAATACGGCAGTATCTTCCTGGCAGAATTGAAGTCAAAGTCTTTGTTAAACTGCAGCCTGTAGGTCGATTCCGGTAAGTTTATCAATTCGAATGTTCACCTCCAGTTTTTCCTGTAATTCATTAATCTTGTTTATCCATTGAGCGGATTTTTTGTTCCCTGACTTTGCATCCTCATAATGATGGCGGTATTTTTCACTGATCAGGGAGAATAATATATTCTGCACTTTCCAGAGATCGAGATCTATGTCAAGCTTCTGCAGTATTCTAAGCGAATCACTAAGCTCATCGATTATTTTGATATCATCAGGGTATTCGCAGAGTTTTTCCATAAGTGCAACGAGTCTTTTGCTTCCCACAAAACTTAAAGTTGATTTGTCCAGTTCAACGGCCCAATACTGTACTTCGTGCAGCAGGTTCTGGAGTTCATCGTGATCAATAGTTTCAGGGTTATCGAAAATTCTCTTTAAATCTGCATTAACCACGTAATCGATTGCTGTTGATAAAGCTTTCGGGAGCGGGGTACCGGTCCGTTTCATTGCCTGCATAGTAGCATAATGATTTTTGTACACATTCCGGAACGATATTTCAATGGAGTCGAGGGTCTGGTGCATAATCTTATCAAATACTTCCCTGCTTTTATCCTTAAACAAATACCACAGGTTATAGCTGTGTGTTCCGAAATGTTTGTCCATTAAAAGAATCATTTCAGCGATATCAAGTTCATTAAAGGCATTTTTGATTTCATGGCACATTGCATCAAAGTCATCTTCACTTTGCCATTCTCTTACACCGCCGTAAAAGTGGTGATCACCGAGATACAGAACAGCAAAGCTTATTTGTTTTTCTTCAAGTGTAATCTTTGATCTCATGGTAGGATGACCCAATGCAAGCCTGTTCCTGCCGGCTGTTATCAGTTCGTAATTGTTCTTAATAACTTCATAACAAAATATTTCCGACTTTTCACTGTAGTCTTCGAACATCGATGAAATCGCATAGTGTGCAGCCACCCTCAAAAGGTCAATCACCGCCGGTTTAACATGCTTTTGATAAACGTCAGCGCCGTTCATTATACCAGGGATATTGCTCGGTGCATTCTTTAACTTTTCAATGAATTCTTCCTCCAGATTTATCCCGGTAAGCTCGTTAAGAATCTGCATCGCTCTGGCTGCATATTGAATTACCTGAACAGTTTCGATACCCGAAATTTCATCAAAGAACCAGCCGCAGCTTGTATACATAAGAAGCGCGTGACGCTGCATTTCAAGAAGCTTAAGCAGCCGGATCGTATTTTCCATATTAAGATTCTTTATGCCGTTTTCAGCAAACACTTTTTCAATATTTTCAGGATTTCTTTTAAGGATAATTTTTATGTAAGAGTCCCTGAGTTTCCAGACATCCTTTGTATACCTGCCTGCTTCATTTTCATAAATTTCTATCATCTTATCTCGCAACCAGTCAAGCGTTTGCCTAAGGGGCGCCCTCCACTTCTGATTCCATCCAGGGTGCATTCCTGTGCTGCATCCGCAGTCCGATTTCCATCTCTCAACGCCGTGTACACAGCTCCACGATGTATTGTCAATAATCCGCACTTCCCATTCCGGCTGATTTTTCTCGAGGAATTCCCCGTAAATAGTCAAACTGATATCATCCCTTTCTTCTACCAGATGCAGAAAATAAGCAAGGGCCATATCGCCATGCTTTTGATGGTGTCCATATGTTTCGCCATCGGTAGCTATGTGAGCAAGCTGAACTTCATCATCATCCCTGAAAGTTCCCTCCATTCTTTCAAGAAGGTTCGATCCGTTATTCAGCAGATCACCAAAGGCAATCTCCTGTGAGATCGGTCCATCGTAGAAAAAAAGATTGATCGAATTACCGGAAGGAAGATTACATTTATAAGCTCTTTTAGGATCGATACTGCTGTCAGATACATCCATCCATTCATCACTATTAATCTCTTTAATTGACATAGCCTGGGAGGGGGCAAGAATTGTAAATTTGATCCCATATCCGGCAAGTATCTCGAGTGTGAGGGTATCTACGGCTGTTTCAGCCAACCAGATTCCTTCAGGATCCCTTCCGAACCTGGATTTGAAGTCTTCTATCCCCCAAATAACCTCAGTTCTTCTGTCACGTTCATTTGCCAGAGGCATAATTATATGATTATAAACTTGTGCAATTGCAGACCCATGTCCTGAATAATAATTTTTGCTTTTTTCATCCGCTTCAAGGATTCTCGCATATACATCCGGTGCATGTTCCTCAATCCAGGATAAAAGTGTGGGACCGAAATTGAAGCTTATCCTCGAATAGTTATTAATGATATCTATTATATTTTTATTATCGCCGAGAATCCGCGAGGCGGTATTCGGATTATAGCACTCAGCATTTATTCTTTCATTCCAATCGCGGTATGGGTAAGCCGAGTCCTGGACTTCAATTTCCTCAAGCCAGGGATTTTCACGTGGAGGCTGGTAGAAATGTCCGTGTACGCAGATAAAGCGATCCATCAGCCTGTCTCCGATTCGTAAAGTGAAAAATTATATGCAGGCACGGTAATTTCGTTGATAGTATCATCAAGCATTTCAGGCATAGTGCCCCCAGGACCATTCCACATTTTTTCAGATGAATCGAGTATCTTTTTCCAGACCCCTGAGGGGAGACGGAATTCCGTCGTTAGTTTTTTATCGTTAAAACTCATAAGTCCGAAAACTTTGCTGCTGTTCTTATTCCTTTCCATAGTCACAATTTTCAACTGCTCAAAGGATTCAGTAAGTGTATCACGCTTATCATAATTAGTCAATGAAGGTATCGTTTTTCTTTTTCTGATAAGATCTTTATAAAAATCCAGCAGCGACTTATGGTTATTAGCTTTAATTTTATCCCAGTCCAGTTTTGAATCATTAAAAGTCTTTACAGAATGAGGATCAGGAATTTCACCTTCCCAGTTAAAATCTGAAAATTCCTCACTGCGGCCTTTCTTTACAGCTTTGTTCAGATCTTCATTTAAAAAGCTAACAAAGTACAAAAATGGGTTGTTCTCGCCGTATTCTTCTCCCATAAAAAACATCGGCAAAGACGGAGAAAGGATCAATACTGCGGCGCCAAGTTTTAATCCTTCAAAAGGAACAAGTTCCGAAAGTCTTTCACCGAATGCCCGGTTTCCTACCTGGTCATGATTCTGAATAAAGTGCACAAATCTGTCGTATGAATATTCCGAAGGTGAATTACCATGTTTCTTTTTCCTGAACGCCGAATATCTGCCTGCATAAACAAAATTGTTTTTTACAGCTTTAGCCAGGTCCTCTGTCGACCCGAAATCACTGTAATACCCGTCAGATTCCCGTGTGAGAAGTGTATGAATTGAATGATGAAAATCATCACTCCATTGAGCGTCGCATCCAAAACCATAATCGTCCAGCGGCCTTAACACTTTAACATCATTAAGATCGCTCTCTGCTATAAGGTAATGCGGTTGCCTGGATTTCTCAGAGTATTTACTTACTTCGGCTGATAGTTCCGCCAGGAAGGGGTAAGCGCTCAGATCGTTTATTGCATGCACCGCATCGATTCTCAATGCATCGATGTGGTATTCGGATAACCAGTATAAAGCATTATATATAAAATAATTCCTTACGTGATCGGAATATGCCTGATCGAAGTTTACCGAGTTTCCCCACAGTGATTTATATTTATCAGTGAAGTATGGCCCGAATTCGTGAAGGTAATTTCCTTCGGGACCAAGGTGATTATAAACGACATCCAGAATTACTGAAAACCCTTTCCTGTGGGCTTCATTAACGAGGGTTTTTAACCCATCCGGTCCGCCGTAAGTATTCTGAGGTGCAAACGGGAAAACCCCGTCATATCCCCAGTTTCTCTCTCCAGGAAACTGCGCAACCGGCATAATTTCAATAGCAGTAATTCCAAGTTCATTAAGGTAATCCAGTTTGTTCACAGCTGCACGGAAGGTTCCTTCCTTTGTAAATGTACCGGTATGGAATTCATAAATTATATATTCTTTCAAATTAACAGGGTTAAATTCCAGGTCAGTCCATTCAAATGATGAATGATCGACAATCTGTGAGGGTCCTGTAATTCCCTCCGGCTGAAAGTTTGAAGCCGGATCACCCCGTTTGCTGCCATTTAAAAGATAAAAGTAATTCGTTCCCGGCTTAATATCCTTAACAGAAACTTTCCAGTAACCTTCACTATCTTTCTTCATCGGTATCTTTTTATCCTCACTTAAATACAATTCAATCGATTTTGAAAAAGGAGACCAGACAATAAAGCTGCATTCATCAGACGTATAAACTGCACCAACTTTTCTCATTGAACCTTTTGTTTAAATTAAATTATCCTTCAAGTATATCAGTATGATCCTTGCAGGTTTATACTATCTATCACAATTATAATTTTTAATTATTAAATAAAATTTGCTGTAATCATAAACACAGTAAGCCTTATTTCTTCAACAGGCTTGTTACCACTCTAAGACCTTCAACCGGAATCTTAAGCCAGTTCGCATTGCGTGTTATACCCTTATCTATTTCCGTCAGCATCTTTTCAATCATGTAAACATTCACCATATAATTTATCTGTTTCTCATCACCCGGGAGAAATCCGCCTTCTCCGGCTGTCATAAGATATCCCCGGAGAAATTTATTGCTCATACAGAACCACCAGCGGTTAGCAAAAGCATTATATGTCGTTACATCTTCACTAAAAGTATGACCGAATTTCTGCAGGGAGGTATGTGCAGCGAAATAAATGGAGCCGATAATTCCTGCAATATCCCTGAATGGCGATCTCTTCAATCTTTTAGCGCTCGATGCAATTGCAGGCTGTCCTTCAAAATTTATGAAGAGAAAATCTTTTCCTGTAAGAAGGATCCTTTTAAGATTCAGGTCGCCATGAATCCGGATTTTTTTTGCATTTATCCTTACCTCAATCAAAGGCTTAAGGTAATCAAGGATAAGATCCTCCCTATCGAAGATTTCCTCCATCTCATTCTTTTCATTACCGGTGTAGCTCTTCATTAGTCTGAAGGTATTCCTGGTAAGCGAACGGTTTGACTGATAAATAGATCTCTGGTAGAAAGAATTAAAGTTTTCAGGTTCAAAGCCATCCACGGGTAAGGAGGTCAAAGTTGTGTGGAGTTCTCCGGTTCTCCTCCCGAGTAATTCCATTAGATCCAGGTTCAGAGAATCCAGCTCATCGCAGCTCGTTGTGAAGTCATATTCCTCCAGGTTTTTACTGACAAGGGCCTCTCTTCCTATTCTGAATTCTTTAATACTTTCTTTTTCCAGGTTAATTCTTTTTTCATAATGGTTAATTGAGGCATCCGTCATGTATTTCCAGAAGTTCCCTTCGTTCGGGACGTCCTTCTCTATAAAGCCAAAAACAAATAGATTGCCTTCATCAGATTTATAATTTATTGTTCCGAGGTACTTTGGAATATGCTCAAAAGCGGAGTGCAGGGAGAGGGCTCTGAACATCTCAATCCCGGGATGTCCGGCTTCTTCCAACCACCTGTAAAGTCTCACCTTAAATCCTCCCCCATAATTAAGGTCGATAAATTTTTGATTAGTTTCATCAGTCTCACAGATTTTAGTATCCAGATATTGTTCAGCGAGTTCATCAAACTCCTGCTCTTTATCTATGATCAAATCTCCTCGTTTCCCCCTGACAGCGGCAGAATTCAACACGGCATTGATAATAGTATCTCTGAAAAAAGATTCATTTTGACTCTCACACAGAACTTTACCCTGTTTATCGAGGTACGCAATAACATTGGCCAGGCTGCCGGGATCTTTCAGCTGCTCTTTGTTGAAATAAGTTGTGGAACATGGAATAATGAGTCCCTGAGACGATTCATCTACATAATTTACCTGTAAAAGGACAAGAGACTGGTATTCATCACCTTTGCTGAGAGGAATCTCGTCATATACATTTATTTCATCTATATTATTTATTTCGGAATTGACCCACCGGCTGCGTTTGAGGAAATCAGGAATAGCAACCGTATTAAGTATGCTCTCGTCATCGTAACCGAAGAATGAGAATTCACCCTGCAAGGGTTCCAGTTCAGGCGGCTCATAAAGATCGGCACTGCGTCCGGTTTCTTCGACAGGGACCAACTGGAACCAGTAAAAATCAAATGCATTCATAGTCAGCATGTAATAAGAGTCTTTTATGTCCGGGAACTTGTTGCGGCTGAATAATTCAACCGGAGTACTCCCGGTAAATTCAGACAGGTTTAGCTCCACAACCTGGCTGAAACGGGATAGATTAGCCACAACCAGAATCGTCTCCTTTTCATATGTGCGAAGGAACGCCAGCACCTTCGAATTTGATGGTGAAAGAAACTGTATCTCTCCCCTGCCGAATGCGCGGTATTTTTTCCTGACTGCAATCGCACGCTTCATCCATGTAAGGAGAGAGGATGGGGTTCTCTCTTGCACTTCGACATTTACACTTTCAAAATGATATTCGGGATCTATAATAACGGGCAGCAACAGCTGCTGGGGATTTACACGGGAGAAGCCGGCATTCCGGTCGGGACTCCACTGCATAGGTGTTCTTACGCCATTCCTGTCTCCCAGGTAGTAATTATCCCCCATCCCTATTTCATCACCGTAATAAATAATAGGCGTTCCGGGAAACGAAAACAGAAGGATGTTGAGGAGTTTAATCTTCCGTCTGTTATTTTCTACAAGGGGTGCAAGCCTTCTTCTGATTCCGAGGTTGAGCCGCGCATGTTTATCTTTTGCATAATACCTGTACATATAGTCCCGTTCTTCATCTGTGACCATTTCAAGAGTAAGCTCATCGTGATTGCGAAGGAACATTGCCCATTGACAGTGCGGAGGTATCGCGGGTGTCTGTTCAAGTATATCGATTATAGGGTACCTTGTTTCCATCTGGACAGCCATATACATTCGCGGCATTAAAGGGAAATGGAAAGCCATATGACATTCATCACCGCTGCCGAAATATGCAACTGCATCCTCCGGCCACTGGTTAGCTTCAGCAAGGAACATTTTATTCGTGAATTTTTCTTTCAGATGCGAATTAAGTTTCTTAAGAAAACCATGTGTCTCAGGCAGGTTCTCGCAGCTGGTACCCTCACGTTCATATAAATAAGGAACAGCATCCAACCTCATTCCATCTACCCCCATCTCAAACCAGAAATCCACCGCCTTAAATATTGCATTATGAACTTCAGGGTTCTCGAAGTTCAGATCCGGCTGATGTGAATAGAAGCGATGCCAGTAATAGGCATTTGCTGCTGAATCCCAGGTCCAATTGGAAGTTTCAAAATCGCTGAAGATAATTCTTGCTTCTTCATATTCCTCGCCGGTTTCGCTCCAAACGTAGAAATCTCTTTCGGGGCTCCCGGGCGGGCTTTTCCTCGCCCGTTTAAACCATTCGTGCTGGTCGGAGGTATGGTTCATTACAAGCTCTGTAACTACCCGTATTTTTCTTTTATGAGCCTCATTTAGAAATTCCTTAAAATCAGTGAGTGTGCCGTAATCAGGATTTATATTGAAATAGTCGGAAATATCGTAGCCGTCATCTTTCATCGGAGAGGGATAAAACGGGAGGACCCATAAGATGTTAATACCAAGCGATTGAATATAGTCAAGTTTACGGGTCAGGCCCTTTATATCTCCAATTCCATCGTCATTGCTGTCCATAAAAGATTTTATGTGAACCTGGTACATTATTCCATCTTTGTACCAGAGTGGATCATCATGATTTCTAATTATTGCCATATAAGGAAATTCCGTTATGAATGAATTTAATTTTGTAAATATTATTGTTTTTCAAGGTGATGTAATTCATTATATATAATATAATTACAGGAATTTGCAAATTATGAAACCATCCGGCTGGATTTATTCAGACAATTAACTCTTTTCTATTTCTTTTTATCCCTTATTGACCGAATAGCATCTTTTCAGACGTATTTATGATGTATTCAAGACGTTTTCAGAAGTCATTTAGAGCGTATTCACAACGTATTCATAGCGTTTTCAGAGCGTATTCAGAGCGTATTCACTAGCTAATTGAGTCTTACCAGGCAGGCTGGATATATTCTGCCTGCGGTACATAAAAAACCCCGGGACACGCGTCCCGGGGTTGTTATAAAACGTTATGGTTCAGTGATGAGATTACTTGATCAGTGCCATTCTTTTGGTTGAGACGAAATCTCCTGCCTGCATCCTGTAGATATAAATTCCGCTTGTCAATTCAGAACCATTGAATTTCACCGAATAAGTTCCGGCGGGTTTGAATTCATCAACGAGCGTTTCCACTTCATTTCCCAGGAGATCATAAATTGTCAGCTTTACGCGGGCGCCTTCCGGCAGGGAATATTTTATTGAGGTAGACGGGTTAAATGGATTAGGATAATTCTGATCGAGTGCAAAATCATTCGGTTTAGGCTCAAAAATAACTGATTCGGTTGATGAATAATTTGCGGATCCATCATAATCCACCTGCTTCAACCTATAATATATTTTCCCGCGGTAATTAAGATCCGACAGATTATCGATATAATCATATGAGTGAGAATCGGATGTAGTGCCGTAACCCTGCACAAAATTAAGGTTTTCCCAGATACCGCCGACTTTTCTTTGTACAAAGAAACCGCTGTTGTTTGTCTCCGTAGAAGTCTGCCATGTCAATCTAACACTCCTTTCATCAACATTTGCGGTGAAGGATGTAAACTCAACCGGAATAACACCACCGGAAACTGTTTTAAGAATTGTCCCATTTTCACCCACAGCATAGCCTGTCTGATCATCGGCGAACGTAATTCCGTAAAGCATGCTTGAAGTACCGCTTGTTTGGACATTCCAGCTGCTGCCTCCATCCGTTGTTTTAATAATTAACCCTGAAGCGCCGGCAGCATATCCAATATCGGTCTGATTAGCAGGGAAATTAAGTGTATAAAGTGCATTATCAAAGAAAGGCAGGGTAGACCAGCTTAGTCCCCCGTCGGTAGTACTTGCGATAGCGCCTTCTCCTGTCCATACTGCAGCTGATGCGATTCCGTTATTCACATTGAAAAAATGCAAGTCATACAGCTGTCCTTCATTGCTGTTAAGATAGAATGCAGTATAGTTCCAACTCTGACCTCCGTCGCCTGATGCGCCGAACATCGGCTGAAAAATAGAGTTCTCTCCGGCGACAAAAGCATTATCTGCGTCAAGCATCTGAACCCCATAAAATCCGCCGCCGAAAAATCCGGTTTGTGAGGTTGTCCAGGTTGCTCCTGCATCTGTGGAGTAAATTATCGTCTGGGATGTGCCGCCCGCAATTCCGTCGACGCCATTAAAGGAGACAGAAACGAGATTATCTGTTACATCAGTTGAACTACTCTGCCAGGTCATCCCGCCGTCGGTTGTACGCAGGATAGTTCCTGCATCACCAACAATTACAGCAGTGCTGTTATTTATTATGCTGATCCCGTTTAAATTCTGTGTAGTTCCTGAAGTGATGCTCTGCCAGTTTGTTCCGGCATCTGTTGTCATTAGAATTGTTCCTGCGTCGCCAACCGCAATCACATAGTCTGCAGTCAAAAAATCTACGCTATGCAGGGTATTGGTTGTTCCCGAGTTGAGTGAAAACCACCCGGTCTGGGCATTTAATATACCGGTAAGAAAAAATATAAGAGAAAGTAAACAGTATCTTTTGATCATTCAAATTCTCCTGTAAAATTATTAATACCTGATACTTAAAATTATATAAAAAATTAAATGTCAAAGGTGACAGATGAAGCACGCAATAAGATAAGTTATTTATTTCAAATAAATTATAAGCCGTTAAATTACATATCTTGGAATATTGCGCGGGAGACGGCTTAACGATTCATAGTTCAGCTGGTCGCTCAGCTCACTGAATGAAGATACCGAAATCGTCAGATCACCCTGGCAGCCTATCAGCACAACCTCTTCATTCCTTTTGATTCCCGGCACATCCGTAACGTCAATTATCAGGTGATTCATATTAACTATGCCGATTACAGCTACCCGATAGCCATTAACGAGAGCTCGTCCATGGTTGCTCATTGAACGGCTGAATCCCTGTGAATACCCTACCGGAACAATGCCTATCTTCATATCTCTCTGAGCAAGATAGGATGTGCCGTAGCCTACAAATTCTCCGGTACTGACGGACTTCACACTCATTATTTTACTTTTCCACGAAATGATCCTTTTTAATGGATCGGATTTATCGTCCTGCTTACCAAGATAGGAAATCAATGTTTCACGGCTGGGCCAGAACCCGTATTGAAGTATACCTATCCTCACCATTTCCATTCTTGTCTGCGGATAAGAAACTGCTGCAGCACTGCAGGCTGTATGCCGCACGGACGGATGAATTCCCTGCTCATTGAACCATTTATAGAAGTGGTTAAACTTTTTAATCTGCTGGTGAATCCTGTAGTAATTAGCAATACTCTCTGCGCCGGCATAGTGGGTACAAATTCCTTCAACTATAAAGTTCCCCTCAAACTTTTTTAGGAGATCTACGAGCTTAGCGAAGTCTTTTTTCTGGAAACCAGTTCGGTTAAATCCTGTTTCAAGTTCGATATGTATTCTTGCAGGAAGGTTTGTTCTTTGTGCAGTCTTCAATGCCTGTTCAAGTCTAGCCAGGTCGAATACCCAGAATTGTATTTTTTCTGTAATAGCCCATTCGATATCGTGATCATCAATCATACCCATAATCATAATCTCGGAATCTTTTGTCAGTGTAGAAGCGACCCGATATGCTTCTTCGGTACTGAAGACAGAAAAATGATCAATACCTGCCTTTTCAGCCATCGGAACGAATACCTCAATACCGTGTCCATAGGCGTTGCCTTTAACGACAGAAGAAATTCTTACATCTTTTCCGAAAAGTTTCCTTAAAAAAGCAATATTGGTATTAAGGGAATCCTGGCTGAGTTCTAATACAGAAGTATGGAACATTTTTATTTCCTGTTCAAAATTTCATTCATAATTGAGTAAAACATATTTATGCCTGCAGGGATTATCTCATCGGGGAAATCATAATCGGGATTATGGAGCTGAGGATGATCTTCACCCGAACCTATGCCGAATAAAGCGCCGGGATATTTTCCTGTAAAGCGGCCAAAATCCTCCGACCATCTGAAGGGTTCTTCTATTCTTAAAACAGAATAATGATTTTCCTCTGCAGATCTTATAATGATACTGCTGCAGTCTGCGTCATTCATTGTTGCAGGGAACTCTTCAGTATAATCAATTTCTACTTTTAATCTTTGCTCTGAAGCAACCGCATTTGCTATTCTTTCCGCTTCAGCAACTAATAATTTCATATCATCATTCCTGTACGCTCTCATAGTAGCCATCAATTCAGCATAACCGGGAGAAGTACCGAAGGCCTTCTCCCCTATCATTGCATGTACGATTGTAACCAGGGTAAAAGATTCCCGGCCGTTCAAATTCTGCGGAAGCTCTGAGAATTTCCTGATGATTTCAGAGACAGCTAGAGACGGATTTATTCCGTTTTCAGGTTCAGCAGCATGAGAGGTTTTACCAGTAAGTCTTATTATCATGCCCTTTGAGGCGGAAGCAAAAATTCCATCTTTTATGATTACAGAATTGAGCTTAAAGCCAGGTAAATTGTGGAAAGCAAAAACATAATCGGGTTCTATCCGGGAAAAAGCAGGATCAGTTAAAACTCTTTCAGCACCCTCACCAGTCTCTTCCGCGGGCTGATAAAGAAGAACAATCTTTCCTCTAAAATCTCTGTCAGGCGGTATCCTTTCCGCGAAACCTGCTAGCACCGTCATATGTCCATCGTGGCCGCATTTGTGACCTTTATCTGCATACTTTGATTTATACCCGAACTTATTGATTTCGTGTATGGGAAGAGCATCAAGCTCGCATCTGAAGAGAATAACAGGACCCGGCCGCTTTCCATTAAAGATAAAAGCAACACCATACCCGCCGATATTTTTAATAATTTGATCGGGAGAATACCTGGCTATAAAATTTATAATTTTGGCGGCCGTATGTTTTTCATCGCCTGCCAATTCAGGCTCTGAATGTATTGATCTTCGCAGGTTTATAAGCTCTGCAGCAGGTTCATTTTTCAATCCGGTTCCTCACTAAATTTAATGTTTGAAGGAATCTCCTCCGGTGAAGTTAAAAAACTTAATATAACAAATGTAACTGCGGAGATTGAAATTCCATAAATATTCGCATCGAGACCAAGAGGAAGGCTGACACCCGAGGCAATCAGGGAAATTGTAGTTCCGCCGCCAAGAAGCATTGACCAAAGAGCTGCTGTTGAATTACTTCTTTTCCAGAAAAATGCGCCTATCACAGGAATGAATAAGCCTGATACCATAAATGCATAGGAATAGAGCATAAGCTGAAGTACATTCTGCATTCCGGATGCCAGGAATAAAGCAAGCACTCCTATTAAAAGAGTAATTAACTGGGAGTAACGGAGAAATTTTTTCTGATCAGAACTAATATTAAAAAATCTATCGAGGATATCAGTCATTACATTTCCGGAAGCTGCCATAAGGCAGCTATCTGCTGTCGACATAATTGCCGAAAAGTAAGCCGACATCATCAGTCCCATTAACCCAACCGGAAGAATTGATCTCAACAACATAGGCAGTCCCATTTCCGAATCCATACTTCCGACAGTAGCATATCCCAGATACTGAAACATACCATCATTTGCGGCCACGCGTGCGAAGAGGCCAAGCAAAACACCCATAAAGGCCATTGCCGGCCATTCAAACAGTCCTGCAATAAACCATGCCTTCTTTGCTTCTTTTTCCGATTTGCAGGCATATATTCTCTGGTATAACGTCATACCGACAAACCAGATAGGAACAATTGTTACAAACCAGTTGACGAGAGTCTGCCAGCTAAGATTGCTCATTGAGAAAAATTCGGGAGGCAGCGCTTTGGTTATTTCGGAATATCCTCCTACAGCCACATATGCCACAGGGATACCAATAAAAATCAGTCCAACCATCAGAATAATCCATTGAACAGTGTCGGTATATATAACGGCCTTAATGCCTCCGAGGAATGTATACACAACAACAATCGCTCCCATGATCAATAGTGCAGTCTCCATATCAAGTGAGACAAAGGATGCGGATGCAAGTTTAGCGCCGGCTAGAATCTGCGAGCTTGTAAAACCTATGTAGCCGATTGCGGAAATAAACCCGGCTATTATCGCTACTTTCCTGTTGTAAAAGCTTTCAAAAATCTGCGGGAAGGTATACAACTCTTTGAAATTTTTCATCTTATTTACTTTAGGGATCAGAAGCACAGCACTGAGCCATGCACCTATCAATCCCGTAAAAAGCATCCAGGATCCCGAAATACCCATTACGAACCCAAGTCCGCCGAGTCCTATAGAAAATCCGCCGCCCACATCGGTTGCTACAACTGAAAGACCAACGTGGAAGCTTCCCATACTTCTTCCGCCGACATAATAATCCTCAGCATCTTTATTCTTGCGCAGAAAGAAAAATCCAATCCCCAGCATTGATAACATGTAGACAGAAAAGATACTAATGTCTATCCAGTGCATAATCAGGCAATCTCCTTTGTTACATACTTAGTGTTCATTAATCGCGCAACAGCCATATAATTGGGTTTAAAGTGGATTTGTTTTCCGACTGAAAATTTTCCCTTCTTATCGCCGATATCGTAGACAGTCATATCAGAAGTAGTTCCGATAAAATTCACATTGCTGTCTTTCGGAGTTATATGTGAGGGATCGACATCAATCTCACCGAAATCTACTATTGCCCTATAGGATTTTTTGTTCATATCCATATTTATCTCTCCCTGAAAATCATGTGCAGTAATTCCTATACCAGCATCAGTAAGGTTACCGTCGGGCACCATTTCTTTCTCTTCGAGTTCAAGAATTTCAGCTGAAAAGTCAAAAACATTAGTGGAGAGGTTCTTAAATCTCTTATTATCGATTATTGATACCCCGAGGAAAGCAGTTTCACCAATCCTGAAATGGTTTATCCCGTCGGGCAGACGGTCACGCATAACGAGGGGGAGAGTTATAGAACTTCCAGCAGATACCAGGTTAAGTTTTCTGGAAAACTTTTCTTCAATGAGCATTTTATAAAGATTTAGCTGAACCATTTTATCATAGGTGGGTTCTACACCATACATGCAACCAAGGTTTGTACCCAATCCTTCGACTTTTATATTTTTCAGCTCAAATATTCTCTCATAAAATGATAAGACATTATCACGCAGAATCCCTTCTCTCAGTTCGCCGAGTTCGATCATTATAATAACACGATGAGTTTTACCGGCCCTCTCAGCTTCCCTGTTAAGCGCTTCAATAGTAGTGATTGATGAATTAAGAGATATATCAGCATATTGAATTATCTTTCTGGCAAGAACAGGAGCCGGAGGCTTAATGTACATCGTAACGATGTCCGGATTTATTTCTTTTATAGTCTTCAGATTTGAAATCCTTGAATCTCCAATAGAATGCACTTTTTTGATTGATTCATCACATATAAGTTTTTCAAGTACAGGGCGGTTACCACCGAGTATCTTTACAACTAATGACCATTCAATATTATTTTCAGCGAGAAAAGCACTCAGTTTATTTATGTTTTCCCTGATGCGGTTTGTATTTATAATTAAAGTTGCCATTTTAATTCTCTTTTTTATATCTCATTTCTGCATACTTTGTTGTAAACCCGATGCGTTCATAGAGGCGTTTGGCGGGATTGTCGTATTCAACGTGCAGTTTCACATCACCATCTGCCATTGAAATAGCTTTATTAACGATTTCCCTTCCGAATCCTTTTCCTCTAAACCTGGAATCAACCGCAACATATACGAGTATATTCTCGGGAATATAACCTGACATACCGGTCTTATTCATTACGAGAGCTCCAATAAGCTCATCATCATTATATACAGCCAGCAGGAATCCGCCGCATCCTTTTTCGTCGGAAAAAGCATAATCGATAGATTTTCCTATAGCATCTTTTGAATCACCGAACTTATCCAGATGTCTGTATAAAAAATCAATAAATCTTTCCCTGGGCAGCTCGTTATTGAAATCTTTTTCGTTAGTTATTTTTTTAAATCTCAACATTATTTTTCTCCTGAATTAATATATAATAGCAATCCTCACCCATTCCGGAGTACAGAATGAATCAGAATATGTTTTTTGAATTAGTTAAATCTGAATGATAAAAAAAGTTCTAAGAAGGAATATCTGAGAGCAGTGAGAGTAATTTTCCTGATTACTTTTCTACGCCTGTGGAAAACAGGGTCAGATGATCTATAAAGGTAAAATTCGGTATCTGTTTTAGACAGACTCAGAATGGACACAAATAAACTATTTTTTTGATTATTACACTACAAATATAACAAAAATCACATAAAGATTCTTCTAAAATGTGGCATTCATCATGGCAAGAGTTCCCAAAAACTTTGATTACAGCACATTAATCCGCCAGTATTTATTTTGAAGAAAAAGATATTGAAAGGATAAAATGAGAGCAAGGAAAACGAAAAAAAGGTTGTCAAAGATCAAAAAAATTGCCGGCTACACATCAACGTTTGCAACAGTCGGAATTTTGTTAACCACATTGGTTCAGAAGGTCAGGAAGAAGAATGGCGGTTAAATGGGCAGAATCTTGTGAACATTAAGCAGCTTGCAGCGCATCAATGGCAAACTACTGTTAATTGAATTTGAGCTGTAGGATTGATAGCGGAGACTAAGGTGAAAATAAAAAACCCACCGAAGGGGGATCCTCGGCGGGTCAGATTCATTATCATCAAAAGGCAGGGGTAACCTCTTGAAAGAACCTGGTATAAATTTCAAAATAAAGTAAGTAATAGTCAACAAAAAAATAATATTATTGAAAATATTTTTTGCTTAAAGCAAAATGCAATAGCCGGCTATGAATTTCTTAATATTATTTTGTGAATGATTTTCGGATAAATCAAGTGAAAGGATATAGTTAAGGGCGACAATACTAAAACTTCGAAGTGGGTTATCTTTTCTTATTCACGGATTCAGATAAACTGCATATCCTTTGAAGCCGGGGGAGATCTCGATGGCAGGTAATGGAATATGAAGGTAATCCAGGTAATAAAACAGCCTATTGAGGAATTCGCTATCGGGTTTAAATAATTTTTGAAGACTAATATCGGGTGAAATCAGAAATACATAGTCTCCACCGCCGCCGCCGTCCAGATGTCTTACGGACATACCTGCAGCGAGGTTAAGAAAATCGGGCCAAAATGATTTGACCTTTTCGGGCATATAATTTCTGACATTAACACTCAGCCAGAATGTCTGCCCCTCATAATCATCTGTGAAGAACTGATCATTTTTATTTATTTCATCGACCCTGGTATAATAGGGACTATCTGACGGCCAGTAGCTCCATTTGAATGTAAAGTCCTGCAGGAAAGGAATTTTCTTCTGCAGATACGGATAGGCAGACCCTACAAGATCAGCAGCCATATCAACCGGATCAAATCCCCACCCCGGGGCAAATCCATCCTTAACCTCGATTCCGGCATAGACTAAAGTACTTAATAGTCCCCCGTACAACAGAGAAGATTCTTCATCAAGACCTGCCCATTTCAATCCTAGTCCAAATCCTTCAGTAAACAATATTGCTCCATACATATGACCAACCTTATCAATATTCTTTACATAGGTTCCATCATAGTAAAAATGGAAATGTGTTTCACCGTTGTTCCACCAGGCCGTCTTCATCCTGTAGTAAAAGCCGCCGAAGAAAGCGAGGGAGCTGCCGCTTACAATCGCCAGCCTGGCATAATGTATTTTTGTTTCCGGGCCCGTCAGCTGATTAAATACCTGAACTGAGTCTACGGCAGGACGAGAGAATGAATCTGTCTGAACATCGAATGAATTTCTAAAAGAAGGTTCTATCAGATAAGGCGAATTGTCTGTAATATTTTTTTTAATGAATTGAGATGAGGAGTTCTGAGCCAAAGCAGTAAATAAACAGAATGGTAAAATGAGGCCTGTCAGTATATATCTAAAATTTAACTTTGACACCACTTCCTCTGTTATATCAAATAAGATCAGTATTAATTTTCCAAGAGCGTAATCTGAATTTGGGGAATTAATATTTTTATATCAAGGGATTACGCAGAAAAGCAGCAGGGATTCAGGAGGCATTGAATTACAGATTACATATTGGTACGGGTGCAGGATTGGATGAGTACCCGATACAAGAATACTTAAGCTGTTCTGTTTCCAAAAGTTTATGAACCAGGAACTGTCCTGATTAACGGTCGGCCGGAAGAGGTTCCGATGCATTTAATTCTGACTGAATTTCATCAGGAAAGCTTTAATGAAACGGTTTATATCACCGTCCATAACAGATTGCACATCTGAAGTTTCCTCATCTGTTCTATGATCCTTGACCATGTTGTATGGGTGGAAAACATATGAACGGATCTGGCTTCCCCATTCAATTTTCATTTTGCTTTTCTCGACTTCATCGAGTTCCGCTTCCTGTTTCTCTTTTTCAATCTGATAAAGCTTTGATTTCAGAAGCTTCATCGCATTGGTTCTGTTCTGCAGCTGGGACCTTTCACTCTGGCAGGCAGCAACCGTGTTGGTGGGTATGTGGGTGATGCGAACAGCCGTCTCAACTTTATTTACGTTCTGCCCCCCTTTTCCCCCGGATCTATAAGTATCAATCCGAAGATCGGCAGGATTTATTTCTATTTCAATAGTATCATCAACTTCAGGAATTACAAATACCGAAGCGAATGAAGTATGTCTTCTCTTGTTTGAATCAAAGGGAGAGATACGTACCAGTCTATGAACCCCATTTTCTGCTTTTAAATACCCGTAGGCAAATTCCCCCTGCACTTCGATTGATACACTTTTTATACCAGCCCCGTCACCTTCCAGCATATCAAGGATTGTCATTTTATAATCATTTTGTTCACCCCATCGAAGGTACATCCGCATAAGCATTTCCGCCCAATCCTGTGCCTCAGTTCCTCCCGCACCTGAATGGATCGAAAGGATGCAATTCTTATCATCATCCTTCCCGCTAAGCATGTTCTTAAATTCAGCCTCTTCAACCGCGCTATTAACAGAGGCTAACTCACTTTCAATATCAGCTCTGAAGGATTCATCATTCTCAATTTCTGCAAGCTGGATAAACTCCTGCAATGCTGTGGCCTTTTTATCGAGTTCTTTCCAAAGGTTAACCCAGCTTTCGAGAGATTTAATTTCCTGCAGAACTTTTTGAGCAGCCATCTGATCACTCCAGAAATCAGGTTGTGTAGTCTGGTTCTGCAGTTCTTTTATCTTTGAGTCTTTTGTTTCGACGTCAAAGATAACCTCGTAAAGTACCTATTCTTTTCTGATATTCTTTAAGCTGTTTTAATTCTTCGTCGTACATAAAACATCATCTCCATCAATACTGTTTTAACGATTTCTGTAAAAATTGGTTTCAGGAAAATAACAATTTTTTTAGATAAACCACTTATTCTTAATACTTTCCGCCGAACAATCCCTGTATAATATTGCCGTTATTATCACATTCGAAGCTCAAGGTACCGGCGATATATCAGCTATCCGCATCATATCTTCAACATTCAATGCACCGGTATAGTTCAGGCTTGAAGAATAATTTACATCTGAGGGTCGGCGAATTGTTTTATATGGAGCGATTCAGCGCATCACAGTACATGAAGCGATTCAGCGAATCGCTGTACAGGGAGCGATTCAGCGAATTGCTGCACATGATTATTCGTCTACTTCCATTCTAAGTAATGCTGCAGCAAGAGTTTTGCCCTGGGCATCGTGCTTGAGTGATACCGTTCCTCCGCCGCCTAAGGTGTTATTCAATATAAAGTTAAGTGCCCTGATATTAGGCAGTTCATATCTTTCAACTTCACCCAGGCATATTCCCTTAAAATGTTCTTTCACTCTTTCTTTTGTGAGCTGTTTCTTTATTATTTCATAACCTTTGTCATCGTATGCAATAATACCAACATTAGCAGCATCGCCTTTATCTCCGCTTCTTCCATGTGCAATATCAAGCAGTCTTTTTTTCATTTCAGCTCCAATATTTTAACCTGAGGTTCAACTAATTTTTTGGGTATTAATGCAGGCCAGTAAGCAATTACTTCACTTGGCCTTGGTCTGCCTCCGGCAAACCCGGTAACGCTTGGAGGTCCGGTAAGTATTAAAGGGGCAATCTCCATACCGAACCGTTTTAAGGAGTCGTGATCTTTTGAGCGAACAGCAACTCTCAGCATTATTTCATTAATTTTATCTTCATCAATTTCGGCTGCTAATGGTCCGTGGGTAGAATTATAACCGACAAACTCTGTTCTTATTTCATCAAATTTCAGATTAAGATTTGCCAATCTTTGCCTTAATATTTTATCAGCCGCCTTTGCCTTTGTTAATGCATCAGGCCAGGAATACGTAAGAGAGGCAACAGCAGAATAGCCGTCGGCATATGAACAGGAAACCTTATAAGAATCTGTAGCTTCTTTTCCTTTAACGTCATATACACGCACCCTGTCATTTCCCAGGTCTTCAAGTTTTATAGATGTAAAATCGGCAACACAATCGGGAGTAATATATGATGTAGGATCGCCTATTTCATAAACCAACTGTTCGGCAACAGTCTCAAAGGAAACTCTTCCCCCGGTATTTTTATGTTTTGTAATAATTACATCCCCGTTGGGATACGCTTCTGCAATAGGGAAACCTATCTCTGCCATATTATCGATCGATTTCCAGTCGCCCAGGAAATTACCGCCGGATGATTGTGCGCCGCATTCAAGTATATGACCTGCGACAGTTCCGGCAGCCATCAAATCATAATTGTTCTTATCCCATCCGAACTCATAGATCATCGGAGCCAGTGTAAGTCCGGTATCCGTAGTTCTCCCGGTAATCACTATATCAGCTCCTCTCTGCAATGCTTCCACTATTGGGAATGCACCGAAATAAACATTTGCACTGACGAGTTTAGCTTTATATGGAATAATTGACTCACCTGTATCCATATTCTTCAGTTCACAGCCCGAAAAAATTATTTCATCGATATTATCGCGTATATCATCACCTATCACTACAGCGATATCAAGCTTTTTTATCTGGAGGTTCATCGCGATATCCAGTATCGCATCAGCGCATGCAACCGGGTTAACCCCGCCGCCGTTGGTAATTACTTTAATCCCCTTTTCCATACAAATCGGCAATATTCTTTTCATGAGGTCAGGAAGATCGCGAGCGTACCCCAGGTTAGGATTTCTCATTTTCTGTTTCTGCAAAATCGACATAGTCACTTCAGCAAGGTAATCCATCACCAGGTAATCAACCTCTCCTTTAGTGACCTGGTTATATGGAGCATCAATGAGATCTCCCCAGAAGCCCTGTCCTGAAGCTATTCTTATTTTATCTTTCAATTAAATATTCTCCGGTAATTATTATCGTATAATATAATTTTATTTTCATTTATCCTGTATGATTAACCAGATATCGGGGCAACCAGGGGATGAGTTTAAAATAAAACAGAGACAAAGTATTTTCAGTAATATCAGACTTAAAACTTTGTCTCTTTCAAAATTCTAAATCAAATGATAAAAAGCATTCATATGATTCAGAAATATAGATTACGCAGAATTAAATTACAACCGCTTTATAGCCGTAACAATGAAGTCCGGACTTACCTTCATCCTGGATCTTCCTGAATATGATCCTGACGTTCTGACCGATTTCAACTTCATTTACATCAATGTCGGCAATCTGCATCGTTAATCTCACCCCATCATTAACTTCCACAATAGCAACTGCATACGGTGTTTCTCGTGAAAAATTTGAGGGGCCCACACGGATAACGGTATAGGTAACTATTTTGCCGAGATCTGAGAGCTTAATGGTCTCAAACTCATTCGATTGACACTCACCGCAATGAGTACGCGGCGGGAAATATACTTTGCCGCATTTTTTACAGCGGCCGGCTTCGAGCCTGTAGCGCTGAGGGATTTCACGGAAATATCCTGGACTTATCATATTGCCTCCAATATATGTATTACACAGCTTGCACCGGATCCGCCCATATTCTGAGCCATTCCTATATGTGCATTTTTAACCTGACGGGCACCTGCTTTACCCTGAAGCTGTTCATAGAGCTCAATTATCTGAGCTACACCGGTTGCTCCCACAGGATGACCTTTTGACTTTAATCCTCCGCTTGTATTGATTGGGATTTTGCCGGTCTCACGTGAAGTCAATCCTTCTTCAACGCCAGAACCCCCGCATCCTTTATCGAAGAAGCCAAGGTCTTCACTGACAACAATCTCAGCTATGCTGAAACAATCGTGAACTTCAGCGAAATTTATATCCGAAGGTTTAAGGCCAGTCTGCTTATATGCCTTTTGGGCAGCTCTAACAACAGCATCGAGCGTGGTGAGGCTTCTTCTGCTATGCAGTGCGATCGTATCGGAAGCCTGAGCTGAAGCTAATACCCTTACAGGCGAGTCTGTAAACTTCTTTGCGATATCCATCGAGCAGAGGATAACTGCCGCCCCGCCATCACTGACAGGCGAACAGTCAAGGAGCCTGAGAGGATCGGCAACCAATGTGGAGTTCAATACATTCTCGATGGAAATTTCAGAACGGAACTGGGCATTAGGATTTTTAGAACCGTTCCTGTGATTCTTTACCGACACTGCGGCAAGCTGTTCTCTTTTTGTTTTATACTGATGCATATGTGCATTTGCGATCATTGCATACAGACCGGGAAAGGTTATACCCTGGTACACTTCATAATCCTGATCAGCTGCAGTTGCAAGTACATCAGTAACATCTGCACCATCAGTCATTTTCTCAACACCGCCGGCAAGGACAATTTCGCTCTGACCCGAAGCAACTTCAAGATATGCCTGTCTGAACGAGACACCGCCCGAGGCACATGCCGATTCAACACGGGTAGACGGAATAGGAGTAACTCCAAGGTAATCTGCCATTACCGCACCGAGGTGTTCCTGCCCTACAAATAAACCACCCGACATACTTCCCACATACATCGAATCGATATGATCAACACCGGCATCTTTAATAGCTTTCAAAGCAGCTTCAACAAATATATCTTTTATTGATTGACCCCAGAGTTCTCCGAACTTTGTCATTCCGGCACCAATTACAGCAACTTCTTTCATTTTTATTTCTCCCTCTATTCATTCAAGATTATTTTACGACGGAACTTTGCATACTGACCGTAATCCAGGTAGATCTTATCATTATCAAGCATATCTCTTACCTTCGGCGCTTTATCCTGAACATTGAGTATTTCATCTGTGACCTGGAAAATAAATCCGTCACTTCCAGCACCGGAACCGAAGGAAACCATAAATATTTTATCGCCGGGTTTTGCAACATCGAGCACTGCCGACAATCCCGTAGGAGAGGATCCCGAGTATGTATTTCCCATCCAGGGAACGATCCATCCGGTTTCGATTTGTTCTTTTGTAAATCCAAGCTGTTTACCCGCCATCTGGGGGAATTTTCCATTAGGCATATGGAACACAGCATATTGAAAATCTTCAGGCTTCATTCCCGATTTTTCAAGAAGGCTCTTCCCTGCATTTACGACATGCCTGAAATAAGCCGGCTCACCAGTAAACCGTCCTGCATGCCTTGGATAGAATTCTCCTTCTCTTCTCCAGAAGTCGGGAGTATCTGAAGTATACGAATGAGTGAATAAAAATTCGGCTGCTACTTTATCTTTTCCGATAATGAATGCCGACCCTCCCGCAGATGCAGAATATTCGAGCGCATCGCCGGGGGCTCCTTGTGAAGTATCAGCTCCAATGGCTAATGCATACTTAACTTCGTCTGCTTTGACCAAACCGTAGGCCACGTACATTGCCTCTGTACCGGCTTTGCAGGCAAACTCATAACTTGCAACATGCACATCGGGACCTATCCCGAGTGCATCAATTACAATAGTACCGCTGGGTTTTACAGCATAGGGGTGCGACTCAGAACCAATATAAACCGCACCGATATCCTGAGGATTTATCCCGCACCGCTGCAGCGCGTATCTTGCTGCCTGAACTGAGATAGTTATAGTATCTTCATCAAGACCAGGAACGGTCTTCTCGTACAATAACAAACCTCGTTTAATTGCTTCTGGATCGGCTCCCCACTCTTTAGAAATGTTTTCGACTTTAACTCTGTATCTTGGGAGATAAGAACCAAATCCGACTATTCCAACCATATTACTCTCCCTGTTATATTTGATGATTAATTAGTTAATTAAAAGTAACTTCACATCTATCAAATTCAGTCAGGATTATTATTAAAGGGAAATTAAAGATCTGGTCTGATAAATTTTTCCCGCTAAAAAATAAATCCTCCCCTATCCCTATTTATTTAAAAATCAATATATCAACTTTTAGTTTAAGTGTAAATTGAAAAAACGGATTTATTTTAGTCGATAAAGCTCCCCATTTTCCGGCAAGCGGATATTTCCTAGTTGTTGATCTGCAGATATAAACTCCTGGTTCTCCCTGAAACAGTATTTCTGGTTATAAGAATTACCTATTCCATCCTTCCCTGCCGATTAAAGGAACGAATGCAAATTCAGGGATATCCCTGACATCAAAGTCATCCTCTCCTATCTTCCGGATTATTTTTAGAGTCTGGCTCTTTTTATTTCCTACCGGGATTATGAGACGGCCGCCCATTGCCAGCTGTTTTTTTAATGAGACGGGTACAGAAGGTGAACCGGCAGTAACAATTATTCCATTATAGGGAGAATACTCCTCCCAGCCGATAGTGCCGTCACCGTATTTTGTATGCACTCTTATACCAAGATTATCAAATAACTTCTGTGTTTTTATGTAGATCTCGAATTGTCTTTCAATGCTGTAAACCTTCATCCCCATCTTTTCGAGAAGCGCAGCCTGATAGCCTGAACCGGTGCCTATCTCCAGCACTGTATCACCTGCTTCAAGCTGAAGAGCCTGAGTCATATAGGCAACAGTGTAGGGCTGTGAAATTGTCTGGCCATAACCAATTGGAAGTGCTATATCTTTGTAAGCGTGTATTTTCAATGCATCGGGTATAAATTTATCCCGTTCCACCTCTGAAACTGCACCGAGCACTACTTCATCCGTAATGCCCCTCTTTTTTAATTTATCTATAAGATCATTTCGCTCAGTTTCGTACATTATTACCCAGAAAGTTAAGTCACACAAAGATAATTAATTATTTATAATTCTTTAATTTTGCACTGCAATTAATAATTTAGGGCGTAATGATCGATATAATTCTGAATTCTGCAGGCGGAGCAGTCCTGATAATGATGATGAGAATCTGCGATGTAAGCATAGGCACTATGAGGACAATCTTCGTTGTACAGGGCAAAAAATATTTCGCAGGAATTGCGGGTTTTTTTGAAGTACTTATCTGGATTTTTGCAATGCGTTTTATAATGCAGCATCTTGACCAGATACCGAATCTCTTCGGATACGCATTAGGATTTGCACTTGGAAACATAATAGGAATATCGATCGAGCAAAAGATCGGTTTCGGGTATATTCAGCTTAATATCATCTCACGTCATCATACTGATGAGATTGCAGCCGAATTAAGGAAATCAAGATTTGGAGTAACCATAGTACCCGGGGAAGGCGGTGCAGGAGGAGTGTCTATTATAGTTCTTGTAGCCCCGAGAAAATTTCAGAAAAGGATAGTCTCTCTAATTGAGAAAGTAGATCCGAATTCATTTATCACGATTAATCACTCGCTACCATACAGGGGGTACAGGCATGGCTCCAGAAAATAAGCCGGCGGTTAATTACTTGATTCAGAGGACACTATTTCAGAATCTATTATGCGGGTAGTTATAAACCAGTTATATCCCGTTGATGCCAGCGGTCTGCCGGTTATGAGTAAAGCGTGATCAGTGAGAACTTTTAAGTAAGTGCCATTTATTGTGGTATCCAGTCTGGAATTTATTTCCCATCCTGAAAAGGAATTGCCGCCGCCGCCCAGAGCAGTATTTGTTCTAAAATACTTCAAAGCATCTGTAGCAAGATTTGTACATTCAAGAATAATATTATCTTTAGTTCTCTGCTCTGCCTGACTATTCATCGTACCGTTTGCCAGAGCAATTGCTATACCAACGATTACTCCTATGGCAATCAGCAGTATTTGTTTTAAACCCATCACAGCCTCCGTTAATAACGGGAGCAGCCCTCAAACGGATGGTTAACAAAAAATAGAATTCTGTTACGAAGCCATTGAATCGTAGATCTGTGAAGGATCCATCAGACTCATTATCGCTTCCGATTTAGTTTTATGCGTGTTGAAAATATTCAATGTGCCTGTTACAGTAAGAATTGTATGTGCAATTGACGGGGGTTCGACGATTCTTAATTCTCCACCGAGGTCAGCCAGTTTTTTAAGAGTAACCACCAGCACCCCAATAAAAGTTGAATCAAGAAAATCGCAGGGACTCAGGTCGATGACGATCTTAAGTTTTTTCTTCTTCATTTCATCATCAATGAACTTTTTGAAATCGTGCGCTTCTTTAACGGTTGCACGGGAAATATTAACAGTAATTATTACTATATCACCACTATATTCTTTTTCGAAATCTAACATCACTTCCCTCTCCAGGTTAAATTTATTCTGTAATTATTTAAGTGATCCTGAACTGCTGCCCTCTCTGAATTCATATCCACATAATCAATTCGGGTGCCAGTTGAATTCAGAAGAAAAACCAAATATTTTGAATTTTGGGTGTTTCAAACTAAAACATATTTCTACTTATAGATTCTAATTCAGATTTTTGTTTTTTGGAGCAGGCTGCAGGTTTTTTTATTTGATTGGCGTTTGTCAGGGTATCCTTTATTCATTGTCAGGAACCTGGATCTAATTGATCTACTGTAAGCAAAAGAGATACTATCCATATTTGAAAAAGCGAGGATTTTAACAAGGAAGAAGAGAGGATTATACTGGTAGTACGAACTGAGTTTGGACGGTTCATCTCCAATTTCGGGGGGAAAATTGATGAATTATTAAACCTTTTGGTCTGTAGTAATAATTCAAAACCTGCGGCAGATGCATATTTTCAACAGGTAAATTATATAATTTTTTAATCCAAAGTTCAACCAACCAATATTAATTACTAAAAAATTCAGACACATTTGAAAATTTATTGCAAGATAGGTGTAATCCTTTTATATTTGTCACGCTAAAATTTAGCGGATATTACAAGTTTTCAGTGCGGGAATAGCTCAGTTGGTAGAGCGCAACCTTGCCAAGGTTGATGTCGCGGGTTCGAGTCCCGTTTCCCGCTCAAAAAAATCCACTTAAAGTGGATTTATTTTTTTATGGTTCTTTAAGTATATTTGATATCAGCAAATGGCGCTGTAGCCAAGCGGTCTAAGGCGAAGGTCTGCAAAACCTTTATTCGTCGGTTCGAATCCGACCGGCGCCTCAATTAACCTGATTCTTCTGTAGGAATCAGGTTTTTTTTCGAGAAATCCGTCCTTTAAAACCGTTATCAGTCAGTTCTGCTAGCGATTTTACTTCGGATTAATCCGAGCAGAGCCTCCCTTATGCTGATTAGAGATGGAGATCAGCTTGTTATCCCACGATGAAGAAGTAAGCGTTTGCCTCCCCTACCTTAATATTTTCTCAGGTTAGTTCAGCAGTTAATTTATTTGATATTTTATTAAATTTAATGATCATCAGTTAAAGAATTCGTCAAAAATGGAATATCTCTTAAGTGTCATTATAGGGTACCTGCTGGGATCATTCCCTGCCGGTTTTATTATTCTTAAGAAAAGCAGAGGGATTAATATTACCGAGGAAGGCTCGGGTAATGTGGGTGCGATGAACTCTTATGAGCTCACCAATTCCAAATTTATAGGTTTGCTTGTGATGGTTATTGATGCACTAAAAGGATTGTTCAGCGTTTATATTACTCTGTTAATTCTCCCGTTAAATTTTATTTTTCCTGCGATAGCATTGTTTTTTGCGGTATTCGCTCATTGCTACAATCCATGGCTGGGATTAAAGGGCGGGCGGGGACTGGCAACGGCGGCAGGAGGTTCTTCCCTTCTCTTTCCGTTTGCCCTTGTATTATGGGGAGTTCTCTGGCTTGCTATGTATATTTATCAGAAAGATATTTTGTGGGCTAATGTCTGGGCAACCATTATGACACTGATTATAATTCTTACTTCTCCCGGTATAGCCGTGAAATATTCCTTTCCCCAGGCTGCAACACAGGGTGAGTTAATGCTTTTCAGTATAGCTCTTCTCGTTCTTATATTTGTAAGACATATTGATCCATTTAAAGAAATCATTAAAAATAAAAACTTCATCAGGAAAGTGAAACGATGACACCTAAAATGAAAAAAAGATTATTCACCACTGGTGCCGTGCTTGTTATCCTTGCAGCTGCTTTTATGATAATCAGGCCGGATAAACCCGAACCTCTGTTCAGAACTTCAGACAGCAGTTACTCGCTTGCAGCTTATCAGCAGAAGGACAGCAATAGTTCGGTGATTACAAATTCAAGAAATAATATAATTACCCAAACCGTAAAAAAAGTAAGCCCGGCTGTAGTAGGGATAAATGTAACTGAGATAAGGGAATATCAGTACAATAATCCTTTCGATGCCTTTTTACAACAGTTCTTTAACAATCGTCCGTACAGAGAAAAAATAAAAGGACTTGGATCAGGTTTTATAATTTCTCCCGACGGTTATATTGTTACCAACGATCATGTAGCAGGCAACGCTACTGAGATTACCGTAACGATGACAAACGGGAAACATTATAAGGCGAGTGTTGTAGGAACAGATCCTATCACAGACATCTGTCTGCTGAAGATTGATGCATCCGATTTACCATATGAAATTCTCGGAAATTCCAGCGACGTTATGATCGGCGAATGGGTTATTGCTCTTGGAAATCCTTTTGGATTGTTCGAAATAAACGATAAGCCCACGGTTACTGTAGGAGTTATAAGCTCGACAGGTATGAACCTCGAACCGATAAATAACAGGTACTATATTAAATATGCTTCAGACGGATGCAGCTATTAATGGAGGCAACAGCGGGGGTCCGCTGGTTAACAGCGAAGGAGAAGTTATTGGTATGAACACTCTTATTTTTACAGGGGGCAACGGGTCCCAGGGAAGTATAGGACTTGGTTTTGCTATTCCCATTGATAAAATAAAAAGAATTATCTCAGAGCTAAAAGAAAACGGAAAGATCGACCGTGATTTTGACCCAGGTATGAGGATTCAGACTGTAGACGAGCAAATTGCCAAATACTACAACCTTGACGAAACGCGAGGTGTAATTGTCACACAGGTACTACCCGATTCTCCCGCGAAACGTGCAGGATTGAAAGTGGGTGATATTATTGAGCAGGTAGAGAATTACCGCATAAACGATGATCAGACAATCATCGGGGTATTCCAGGAATTCAGGAAGGGACAGACTGTGACCCTCCACATTATAAGGGATAATAAACCAATGACAGTTCAAATGAAACTGGAGAACAACAAATGATAGAGCGCTATACTCTTCCGGAAATGGGAAAGATCTGGGAAGATAAATTTAAGTTTGATACCTGGCTGAGAATTGAAATACTTGCCTGTGAAGCAAGAAGTAAAATGGGAGAAATACCTGAAGCGGATGTAGACGTAATAAAAAAGAAAGCGAATTTTGAGATAAAGAGAATCCTTGAAATTGAAGAGACTACAAAACACGATGTTATAGCTTTCCTTACCAATGTAGCTGAATATGTAGGTCCTGAAGCGAGGCACATTCACTACGGAATGACTTCATCAGACATCCTTGATACCACACTTTCTTACCAGATGAAAAGTGCCGGAGAATTGCTGCTTAACAGACTGAAAGAGCTTAAAAAGGCATTAAAGAAAAGAGCAATAGAGCATAAGAATACAATTTGTGTAGGCAGATCCCACGGGATCCATGCTGAACCGACAACGATGGGTTTGAAATTCGCTCTCTGGTATGAAGAGACGAAGAGAAATATTAAAAGGCTGGAAAGCGCTGTAGAAGAGATAAGTGTGGGACAAATTTCAGGGGCTGTGGGAACTTTTGAGCACCTGTCTCCCAAGGTTGAAGAATACGTCTGCGAAAAGATGGGACTTAAACCAGCGCCAGTTACAACTCAGGTTATTCAGCGTGACAGGCATGCACAGTTTTTAACGACTATTGCTGTAATTGGGGCTACACTTGAAAAAATTTCGATAGAAATAAGACACCTGCAGCGTACTGAAGTCCTTGAAGCTGAAGAATATTTCTCAAAGGGACAAAAAGGCTCATCAGCAATGCCGCATAAACGGAACCCGATAGTAAGCGAAAGGATAACCGGTCTGTCAAGAGTTCTTCGGGGGAATGCAATGGCTTCGATTGAAGACATTGCGCTGTGGCACGAACGTGACATATCCCATTCATCAGTTGAGAGGATAATCGTTCCCGACAGCTGTATTACTCTTGATTATATGCTTGACCTGATGGTAAAATTAATTACGAATCTTCTGGTATACCCCGAACATATGCTGAAGAATATGGGAATAACGCGCGGACTTATTTTTTCGCAGACAGTTATGCTGAGGCTTGTAAATAAGGGGATATCCCGAGAAGATGCATACAAACTGGTGCAGACGCCGGCGATGGAAGTATGGGCTGACGAAACAAAGAACCTTAAAGAAGAGCTAATGAAATCCGAAGAAATTAAGAAACATTTATCTTCTAAAGACATAGACGAGATATTTAATAATGATAAAATGCTGAAAAATGTAGACTATATTTTCTCACGTTCGATTGAGAAGGACTGACCGGATCGTGTTTATTCGGGCTGCATTCGTTCAACTGGTAAACCGGATGCTGATTAAATTGTAAGCTGGTACCCCAGATACCCTGAAATTATATCTGAATTTCTTAAACTATGGCCGACAGAAAAAAGTATATGATTTTCCTTGTTCACATTTATGAACCCGCCGAGTTTAAAAGCTGTATCGAATGAACCGTCTTTAGTATCAGGCGACTCATAGTACAGCTCGCCGCCTAAAGTCAAAGTTTCGGTAAAATCATACTGGGCCTGCCAGCCCGCAAAAACGGAATTCTGATTATCATCACCAGGATTCAGCCAATAACCGGCACCGCCGCAGGTAGTGAATTTTCCCCAGCTCTTTTGAATCCATACCGGAAAAAAAGCTTGAGTATTTTGCTGACCGGCCAGACTCCCCTTCGAGGCAGTAGGAAGCTCAACAAGGGGGAAGATTCCGATCTGCAAATCGTCAGCTTCATCATTAACAAATCTGTATTTAAAACCTAACTCTGTTGACGTAAATCCGTACTGATGAGCAGAATCTACTTTTACATAATCCATTCCAGCCAGCAGGTGCAGCTGAACATCAGGAACTAGCCCATAATTTACTTCAAAATGCGGCAAAGTTGCTTCATTCTCATTTTTCGATATCTGATAGGATGATGCCGCATAAAACTCCCAGTGGAGATAATCGACAGGGACCGGATCATCCGTATTAAACGGAGGTCCTGCAAACAACACAGAATAAAATAATATTACTAAAAAAGAGATACGATTAATTGTTTTAACTGCACGTCTCATTAACTTTTTCCTCATCGTAAATCAAGTCCCGCGGTCAACCTAAGAACAATAAGCGGCATATATCTCACAATCCGGGGATCATTCAACTATCAGGCTATTTCTTTTTGAAAGCCTTGTACAAACCATATCCCAGAACCGACAAACTTATTAACCCGCCGGTTGTTTGCAAGACCCTCGAATTTGCAAGTTTTTCCAGGTTCATTCCCCCTCCCCGCTGTTTCATTTCTTTATCGCTGTATATAGAATCGAAAAATTCCACCCTATCCTTCACTGATTTAAAGGCAATTATAAAATTGGATTCGTCTTTTACGGGATAAAATTTTACCGCGCAATGCTCCTCAAGCCCGTCTATTTCATCTATATTTTCAAATTCCCACTTTCCTCTGAAGACGGAATAATTGACGGTGCTTCGTTTTTCACGTGAATAGAGAGGATCTTCAAAAACCCTTATCTTTTTTCCATCCTCATCAATTATTGTTTTCTGGATAACTTCCCCCGGCGGAACCCCATCCTCTTCTATGCTCTCTCTGAGAGGATCAGCTTCTTTTGCTTTTTTCTTTAAGATCTCGTCGCTTTTTTTCATGCCGATTCTCCGGATAGTTTATATCATCTTCACAAATAAATTAAAAGATATTGAATATATATAACGAAAAGAAATTAATTTCAAAACTACAAATTGTCAGCTCCGTTTACTTCAAGAGTCTCTTCCACAGCCCTTTTAAGGGATTCAAAATCGACCGGTTTCATTAGATATTTCCTGGGCTCTGTTTTTAACGCTTTCAGATAAGTACCGACATCAGTAAGAGCTGTCAAATAGATAACAGGAACCTTGTACTCCTTGTTTATCAGTTCAGCTGCCTCAATACCGTCCAATTTCCCGGTAAGCATTATATCCATCAATATAAGATCGGGGTGATTTTCTTCCGTGAGTTTTAATGCATCTTCAGCATTATCGCAGATCCCTGCAATATCGTATCCCCTTTTCATCAGACCTTTTTTGAGGTCAAGAGCGATTATTTTCTGATCTTCTACTATTAATATTTTCTTTTTATTGTTCGGCATTGCATTAATTTGCCAGTATAATAAAGTATTTCAATTTCTCTTTAAATGAGTTCTAACACATTGCAGATCATATGTACGCCGTGATATGATACCGGTGTCAATTTGTTTGGTGTTATCATCCTATATTTGTCCGGTTCTCCACCATTTTTTCAGTTTGTTCGGGAAGGAACTATTCTTAAATTGTATTGTTAACAAAGAATTATATGTCACTAAAATTATCAAAAAAGATGAAAAAACTACTTGCGGTTATTATTATTCTTTTAGCAGCAAATGTCTATTTTGCATACACCGGGGAAAACGTAAATTCGTTTACCGGGGATAAAGACAGTACGGGCGTTGTTGAGCCAGCCACCTACCAGTCAAAGGTTGATAAACTGGTAAATGCAATAATTTCAAGATATCATTATAAAAAAGTGGATCTGAATGATTCTCTTTCAGCTGAAATTTTTAAGAAGTATATAAATACTCTAGATTTTAGCCATAGTTATTTCCTCTCCTCAGACATCGATAAATTCGATGCATTCAAAACAGAGCTGGATGATATGATCAAAGACGGAGACATCGATCCTGCATTTGAAATCTTTAATACTTTCAAGGATAGGATGCATCAGCGTCTTGATTATGCGGAGAGTTTATTAAAGAAAGAGTTTGATTTTTCGAAAGACGACAGTCTGGAAATAAACCGTGAAAATGAGCCATGGCCCAAGACTGATAAAGAAGCTGAAGAGATCTGGTACCGGAGGGTTAAAGGAGATGCTTTGAACCTGAAGCTGACCGGCAAGAAATGGGATGAGATAGCCAAAACTCTGACGAAACGATATGAAAATTACCGGAAAGCCGTTGACCAGTATAATGGAGAAGATGTTTTTCAGCAATTTATGAATGCCTATACCGAATCTATTGATCCTCACACAAATTATTTCTCACCTATAACATCGGATAATTTTAAAATTAAATATGAGCCTTTCGCTTGAAGGTATAGGCGCACAATTAAGAACCGAGGATGATTATACAAAGGTAGTTGAAATAATACCGGGGGGACCTGCCTATAAAAGCGGTTTACTCCATGCGGAAGATAAAATTGTCGGTGTAGCCCAGGGTGAAACAGGCGAGATGGAAGATGTAATAGGATGGAGAATTACTGATGTAGTTCAGCTTATACGCGGCAAAAAAGGAACAATTGTCAGATTGAATATTGTTCCTGCAGACGGCGGCCCGAATGCTACTCCTCACGAAATAACCCTCGAGAGGGATAAGGTTAAACTTGAAGAACAGGCGGCAAAAGATTCGGTTATTAATCTTGATGAGCAGAAAAAAGAATTTAAGATTGGTATAATTAACGTGCCCGCATTTTACAGCGATTACGAAGCACAGCAGCGCGGAGATAAGGATTATAAAAGTACCACGAGGGATGTAAAAAACCTTCTGGAGCAGCTTAAGAAGGAAAAAGTTGATGGAGTAATAATTGATCTTCGGAATAACGGCGGAGGCTCACTTCAGGAAGCTGTTCAGATGACTGGGTTATTTATCAAGCAGGGACCGGTGGTGCAGGTTCGCAATGCCGATGGTTCTATTGACGTCGATAAAGATCAGGATCCTTCGATTGAGTATAACGGGCCGCTGGCTGTCCTGGTTAACCGATTCAGCGCTTCAGCATCAGAGATCTTCTCAGCGGCAATTCAGGATTACGGCAGAGGATTAATAATCGGCGAGCAGACATACGGAAAAGGAACCGTCCAGAACTTAATTGATCTCAACAGACTTATGCCGGGTTCGGATAATAAATTCGGACAGGTGAAGCTGACTATAGCAAAATATTACAGGATAGACGGAGGGAGTACCCAGCATAAAGGTGTAATTCCGGATATTAAATATCCAACGCCATTCGGTGACTCTAATGAGTACGGCGAAAGTTCAGAACCAAGTGCTCTGCCCTGGGATCAGATAGCTCCTACCCAATATCAAAAATACGGCGATTTTTCAAAGTACATTCCGCAGCTGACCAGTATGCATGATGAAAGAGTTAAAAAAGATCCCGAATTCCAGAACTATGTTGCGTCGGTTAAGGAAGCTGAGGAATCTCACGACAAGAAGTACGTCTCACTGAATTATGATAAGAGAGATAAAGAAAAAGAAGCTGAAGAAGAGAAAAAGTTTGAAGAGGAGAACAAGGTTAGAAAAGAGCAGGGATTAAAGCTGATTCAGAAAGGTGAAACCCCTGCAGTTAAAACTAAAAATTATGATGCACTGCTTGATGAAACAGGTCATATACTTGCGGATTATATCCTGCTTTCAATAGGCTGATCTTATTATGCAGAACGACCTGCCGGCCTTTTTAGAAAAAAGAGATTGAGCCGAGCAGGTCGTTTTACAAATTGAGCGATTTACCGTACCGCCCTACAAATTATCAACTTTCCTTTTACTATATATCGAATTTTATTCCCTGTGCAAGCGGAAGAGTAGAGCCATAATTAATGGTATTTGTCTGTCTTCTCATGTAAGCTTTCCAGGCATCTGATCCCGATTCGCGTCCTCCGCCGGTTTCCTTTTCGCCACCGAAAGCCCCGCCTATCTCAGCACCTGATGTTCCGATATTTACATTTGCGATACCGCAGTCGGAACCTTCAGAGGACAGAAAAGCTTCAGCCTCTTTCAGGTTATTTGTAAATATTGCTGAAGATAATCCCTGAACGACGCCGTTATGAAGATTTATCGCATTTTCGATACCGCCTGAGTATTTAATAAGATAAAGAATGGGTGCGAAAGTTTCTTCCTGAACGATTTTATACTTGTTCTCAGCTTCTACAAGTGCAGGAACAATATAGGTTTCAGATTCATAACCTTTCCCAGAAAGAACGTCTCCTCCGTAAATAACTTTTCCGCCTTCTTTTTTAACTTCTTCCAGTGCATCGACAAACATTTTGACAGCTCCTTTATCGATGAGCGGACCAACATGGTCGTTCTGATCGAGAGGATCACCTATCTTCAATGATTTATAAGCTTTCAGAAGCGATTCTTTCACCCTGTCATATATTGATTCGTGGATAATCAATCTTCTTGTTGAAGTACATCTCTGACCGCATGTACCTACGGCTCCGAACACCACTGCAGGTATAGTAAGCTTTAAGTCGGCATCAGGAGTAATAATAATACCGTTATTTCCGCCCAGTTCAAGAATTGATCTTCCAAACCTTCCCTGTATTACTTCACCCGCATGCTTTCCGACTTTAGTCGAGCCTGTAACAGAAATAAGAGGGATCCTCTTATCGTTCAATAACCTCTCACCTATCGTAGAACCTTTGCCGATAATCAGGGAAAATATTCCTTCAGGAAGTTTATTTTCTTTAAGTACTTTGGCCACAATATTCTGAGTTGCAATCGCCGATAAAGGTACTTTCGAGGAGGGTTTCCATAAGTTTACATCACCGCAGACAGCTGCAAGCATTGCATTCCAGGAGTATACTGCAACCGGGAAATTAAAAGCTGAAATCGTTGCAACAATTCCGAGCGGATGATATTGATCGTACATTCTGTGGTCAGGACGTTCGGATTGCATGGTGAAGCCATAAAGCTGGCGCGACTGTCCAACTGCAAAATCGCAGATATCAATCATCTCCTGAACTTCGCCCAAACCTTCCTGAAGAGACTTTCCCATTTCATAAGAAACGAGCGTGCCTAATGGTTCTTTATATTCGCGGAGTTTCAAGCCAATCTGCCTGACAATTTCTCCTCTTTTTGGAGCAGGCATCTTTCTCCAGGTTTTGAAAGCTTCTGACGCTTTGGCAATAATATTTTCATAATCATTTTCCGATGCCTGGTAAACTGACGCTATGAGTTTTCCGTTAGTCGGCGAATAAATTTTAAGTTCTCCCTGGTCTGTGGTATTATTCCACTCTGTGCCGGTTGACGCAGCATAATTTTTTTCTTTAATTCCTAATTCTTTAAGAAAGTCCATAAATACTCCTTTAGAGTTTTAAATTAATTTGATCAATTACTGACTGTAGTGAAATTTTTTTCATCCTGTCCTCTATATCTATCTGTATGGTGCTGAACAGGTCGAGGAAATAAACATTTACCTTTGAAGCTTCAGAAGATTTTCCATTCGCTTTAGATACATCCATATGGAATGCCTTTCGATCTTCTATGGCACAATAAATTTCCTGCAGGTGAATATCAGCGGGTTTCTTCCTCAAACTAAACCCTCCAACGGCTCCTGAAGCACTTTCAACTATTCCGTTCTTCGCCAGCATTGAAAGTATTTTCCTCAGCTTTGATGCATTGAGTCCGGTAAATTCAGAAATCTCAATACTATTTTTAGGTGCTGGATACTCCTTTGCAAGAAAGGCCAGAGCTTTAACCGCGGCAGAAAGTTTTGTAGATGCTGACATAATTATTTTATTTGTTACAGTAAGTGTAACAAATAAACTGTAAAAAACCAAATGCTGTAAATGAAAGATTTAGCTTGACTTCCACGTAACGGCTGGATAAATTAAGAATGACTTTTGAAATTATAAATGCAGCAGCTATTCCTTAAATCAGCTGGGGAAATTTTTAACTACACATCGATGAGCTGGTTACGTAAATAAAAGTCAGGTAGTGGCATTTGCCAGTATTCAGTGCGTAACAAAATCTAAATCACTTTCACATCCAATTATATATAGGATAAACCTATGAAGAATCATCTACCGACGCGGCAAGTTCCGTGTCTCTTTCTTTTGTTGATTCCGGTCTTATTCCTTCTTTTGGGGAGTTCAGCCGTTGCACAACTTTCAGGGACCAAGTATATCGGGGGTGCAACCCCTGATTATGCTACAATTGAGTTAGCCATCACAGATCTTAATACACAGGGTGTAGTTGACCCTGGAGTTACTTTTCTTATTGGCAGCGGCACTTACAGCAGTGCAAATACACTTAATATTACAACGACAACAGGGACTGCAACAGCTCCTATTATTTTCAAACCTGACGCCGGTGCGACAGTAGTAGTAGAACGCACGGGTACGGCGGGGATCGTCTGGCAGCTGGCAGCGGGCGTAAAGTATCTTACTATTGACGGATCCAATACTGTAGGTGGATCAACGAGGGATCTTACAATTATCAACACAATTGCCGGTGCTACTTATGGATTAACTGCATTGGGCAACAATCCAAACTGTCTGTTTACAAATCTGATAGTTGATGCAGGGGCCGGTTCTACAGCAAACCGGAACAGCACTTCGAGTATCGGAATTCGTGTACACTACAGCGGTTCTGAATCAAATGAAACAAAGATTATGAACAACCATGTAACTAATGCCGGAATCGGCATCAGGATGGAAGGAAATTCATTAATATTAAATAATGTTATCTCGAATAATGTTGTTGATAATGTAGGGCTGGTTGGTATCTATGCCCTATATGCTTCAAACACTATTATTTCGCATAATGAAGTACAGGTACCGGAGGGAACCGGGACAACCACATATGGTATTCAACTAGGTTCATCGATCCAGGGCAACTTTCGGGTTTATGATAATATTATACACAACATAAAATCAAACAGTACATCAACTTCAACAACCGCAGGAATCGCAGGCATATATTCAACCTCCACATCCACAGGAGGAACTCCTCCACGTGCGGGAGCTGTATTCAATAATTTTATATACGACATAAGCTATACAGCTGCTACAGGAACAGCCCCGGTGTACGGGATCTGGTTCTCTGCTGCCAGCCCTAATACTTCTCCGGATACCATTGCATATAATAGCGTAAGTTTGACCGGAACAGGGGATGGTGTAAGGAATTCTGCGGCTATAGCTTTTACTTCAACGACCACCGGACATAAATTATTCCTTAAAAATAATATCCTTAGCAACCAGAGTTTGTATTCAACCGGATTTGCCTGGGCAATTCTTAAAAGCGGCACTGCTGCCCAGACGACAATGACTTCGGATAATAATGATCTTTATGCAGGCACTATCGATACAACACGATTTACCGGAAGGATAGTCAGCACAGATTATGCTTCCATCGCTGACTGGAGAACCGCAAGCGGCGGAGACAATGCCAGTTTTGCTGAATTGCCGCCTTTTACATCAGCAACAGACCTCCATATTCCTAATGGTACTTCAACTCAGCTGGAATCAGGCGGTGTTGCTCTTGCAAATATTACAGAAGATTTTGACGGCGATATAAGAAATGGTTCTACTCCTGATATCGGAGCTGATGAGTTCGCCGGTCTTCCTATTGATCTCACCCCTCCTGTAATTTCTTATACTCCCCTGCCGAACACAACATCTCTTACGGCACGCACTTTAACTGCAGATATTTCGGACTTAAGCGGAGTACCAACAGCAGGAATAGGACTCCCGGTGCTGTACTGGAAAATTAATAGCGGAACTTACACCGGCGTGCAGGGAGTATATGTAAGCGGAAATCAATATACATTTACTTTCGGCGATGGCGTTCTTACTAATGATGTAGTTTATTACTATGTAGTTGCCCAGGATCTTGCCGGCACACCTAATGTCGGAGCTTATCCGTCAAATGGTGCAGGCGGTTTTACTTCTAATCCGCCGGCAGCTTCAGTACCTCCAACGAATCCAAGCAGTTATATTATTGTGGATCAGCCTTTGTCAGGTGATTATACTGTAGGCCTCACCCTTTTCAACCGCGTTATCGGGAAAAACCTGACAATTCAAAAGATGACGAGAAAGGTTGTTAAGGAAATTCCTATTCAGGCTTCCGAAAATAAACCGACGGTTAAAAAAGGCGAAGAACTTCAGGCAGATGAAATGTCTATCTGGGGAAAAGCAGGAATAAAAACCGCTAAGATGGAAGTTACCGAGGAGTATAATGCTCTGATGGATGGAAATCAGATTTATAATGGACCAATGTATGTATACTTTACGCCTGAAGAAAGCAGGATGGCAGGACTGGATGGAACCAGGGGTGTATATCCCACAGTACTCGCAGCTGCTTCAGATTTGAACTTGCGGGGTGTAAGCGGTCCGGTTAGATTTCTCCTTAATGATGCTGAATACGATGAATCAGCTCCTATTATAATTAACATTACGAGCAGTAATCTACCGACTTCTACAAATACCGTGACGTTCAAACCTAATACAGGTGTTACTTCAGCAATCGCTGTTGCCAGCGCTAATCCTGTGTTCATTACCTACAACAGTTATATCACTATTGATGGATCAAATACCGCAGGCGGTACTTCACGTGATCTTACGCTTAAGAATACGGGCGCCGGCGGTGTTACTTTCTTTTCAGGTGGTACAGATATCACTATCAAGAATACTATCGGCTTTGCTAATACAAGTACATCTCCATACGGATTTATTTTCAGCGGTATAACGAACGGCACAGCTGTAAATAACCTGGTATATAAAGCAAGCCTTGCTATTCAGTCACAGGCAGCGTCCGCTAACATTATCATCTCAGATAATGACCTGGGATCGGATGTTACCGCAGATCAGCTTGGCAGGTACGGAATCGTTTTGATTGGAACTAACGGATTTACAATTTCGAACAATACGGTGTTTGGCATAATAACCAGCACTTCCGGTCCTAATTATGGTATTCTTCTGGGTTATAATTCAACCTCAGGAGGCGGTGCGGTTAACGGCACCGTGACAGGTAATATAGTTCATGATATCATCAATACGAACACCGGAGGATATGGTGCTTATGGTATAACCGTATCAACCGGCGGAGCTGCGAACGATATTATTTCTAACAATGTTATTTACCGTATTGTCGGCACAGGCGACAACATTGGTACTACTTCCTGGATATATAATCCGTTCGGAATTGTAGTTACAAATCTCTCATCCGGTGTTAATATTTATTACAATTCAATAAACCTGTATGGTGAAGGACCAACATATTCAGCACCAACGGGTTCAGCAGGAATCATCATAGATGTAAACTGCTCCGGTATTAATTTCATTGATAATGTTATCAAAAATGAAATGACCGGAACGGGAGCATATAAAGCTTACGGAATTTATATTAAAGCGACAGTAAATCCATTTATTGAGATCAATAACAATGATTATTATGTAAATTCTGCAAACCCTTCATTCTTAGGATTCTTCAGTACTGAAGACACTACTTTAGCTCAATGGCAGGCAGACATAGGACAGGATGCAAATTCAATTTCTTCTGACCCTCTGTATGTTGCTAACACGGATTTGCGTCCCGCAGAAAATTCACCATTGGTTAGCGCGGGAGCACCAATCGCCGGGATCACCACTGACATACTAGGTGTAACCAGAAACGCAGCAACACCAACTATAGGAGCATATGAGGAAGCAGTTTATATGCCGCTTGCCGCAGGTGTCTACACAATCGGATTAAGCGCATTCAAACAAGCTACCGGAAAGAATGTCTATTTTGAAACCCACAGCTATAAGGCCAAGGTAGATTTATCAAAACCGGATTCATACCTGGATCTAAATCCTCCCCAGGATAAAAATGAAAAAGGAATCAAACCCGCAAAAATAAGCAGCATTAAAGAGGTAACACGGGTAACTAAAGTTCTTATGGAAAATGGGAAACCATTCAATAGTGATTTCTATAAATCTAAGGACTTCACCGGCAATTATCCAACAATCACAGAAGCAGTGAATGATCTTAACCTCAGAGGCGTGGATGGTCCTGTTACCTTCCTATTAGTAGATACTGATTACCCCAATGAGACTTATCCTATTGCTATTGGGGATCTTACAGGTGTTAGTTCAACCAATACAGTAACATTTAAACCTGCTCCTGGTGTTGTAACATTGATCCCCGGAGCTGTCGATCAGTCAACCTCAACGTTCCAGCTGGGCGGGGCTGATTATGTTACTATCGATGGATCAAATACAGCAGGCGGGACTACTAAAGACCTCACGATTGAGGCCTTGAATAGTTCTCCGGCATTTCATTTCTACGGAGCATCAGATAACAATGTTGTAATGAATACAAACTTCAGCAGTATGAATTCCAGTACCGGTTCAGGAACATTCTTGTTTGGAGCCAGTGCGTCAGGTGATAATAATATGATTGAAAACTGTACAATAAGAGATAATGATACATCCGTAGTAAAACATGCTGTCGGTGTATATTTCTTCTCTTCAAATTTAAGTACAGGCAACATTGTTAAGGATTGCGAAATCTTAAATTTCACAGACAGAGGATTTACACTCCAGGGTGCACCTTCAACAAATAACAGTATTATTGGCAATAATATATATCATGTCCTGCCATCAGCCAAGACTACAATATACGGTATCTATGTGGCCAGGCAGTATGGACTATTAATCGAAGGAAATTATATTTCCAATTTGATGTCGACTGCTTCAAGTCCGACTATTGCAGGTGTTTATATAATCGGATCTAGCGGAAATCCTGTTGACGTATATATTGAAAACAATGTGGTTTCGTTATCGCCATCTGATGAACTGGCCGCAGGCACATTACGCGGACTCGACTACTACGGCTATGCAGCAAACTCGGTTGAAATGTACTTTAATACTGTATATATCGGCGGAGCTAATGTATCCGGAGGAACAACAGCCGGCATCACAAAACGCGATGTAGCAACAGTATATAAAGTATATGATAACGCTGTATACAACACCCGGTCAAACGGAGCCGGAACTGGTATTCACTACGGTATATACCTGTCAAATAATACAGCCACAACATTCGAACTGAATAATAATGATTACTATACAGACGGTACAGGAGGAATGTTAGGACGCTATGGAACAACTGATTATTCAACGCTAACTGATTGGCAGACTGCCACATCTCAGGATGCTAACTCAATCAGCAACGATCCTCAATTTGCATCTAATCTGGATTATCGCCCCGCAACCACTTCCCCGCTGCTCGGGGCAGGCTTAACGATTGCAGGTATCACTACGGATATTCTCGGAGATACCAGGAACAACCCTCCAACCATAGGTGCATATGAAAACAGCGTAGTTACTATTTTAGCTGCACCGTCCGGTTTAACAGCAACAGGCGACACTAATATGGTTTACCTGGAATGGACCGATAACTCAAATAATGAACTCGGGTTTGTTATTGAAAGAAGACTCGGAGATACAACCAGCGTTAATCCTTTCGAAGTTATAGACACTACCATCGCAAACGAAGTTTATTATTTCGATACTAATGTTGAACCTCTGACTACATACACCTACAGGCTCTATGCTTATAACAACGAATCTGTGTCTGCCTACAGCAATATTGCTCAGGCAACAACACCAGTTCCTGTTGAATTAACCTCCTTTACAGCTAAAGTGGGAGAGAAAGCAGTCACCATCAGCTGGAGCACTGCTACAGAGACAAACAACAACGGATTCGAAGTACAACGTAAGATCAAGGATAACTGGGAGAAAGTTACATTCCTCAAAGGTAAGGGTACCACAACAGAAAAAACTGATTATTCTTATACTGATGATTTCAAGTATCAATCGGTATCCGGCGTCATCGTGTACAGACTAAAACAGGTAGACTTTAACGGCACATTCAATTACTCAAATATACTGAATGTTGATGTTGACTTTACTCCAAAAGAATATACTCTCTATCAGAATTATCCTAATCCTTTCAATCCTGCAACAAAGATAAAATTTGCGCTGCCTTTCGATAGCCGTGTGAAGATTTCTGTGTATAATATCCTCGGTGAATTAGTTGATGTTATTCTTGATGAAGTCAGAACAGTTGGTTATCATGACATACAGTTCAATGGTCTCAACATGTCATCCGGAATGTATATCTATACAATCCAGGCAAAATCTGTTGATGGAAAGAGAGATTTCAATTCCGTTAAAAAGATGATGCTGGTTAAATAAACATCATCCAGACACCTTCTCTAATCCCGGTTTTTCATCCGAAAAGCCGGGATTTTTATTTAATAAGTGTAACCCGGATTATTGCTAATCGAATACTTTTTACATAATTTTAAGTATAAGGTTGGTAATATTATGCTCACTTATTTAACATACCGCGAAATAACAGGCTTCAACGATCTCAGAAGCTATTTCATATCCCGTTTCGAAAACGTATTCTAATACCATTACCTGGTACTCAATTCCTAAATAATTCTACATTTTACTACTACTCATTATTCAGGAGGATTTATGAATAATACAGAAAAAACTGAAAGCATGGTATTGGAAGATTCAAATAAAATAACAGCAGATAAAGTACACGAAATTATTGCCAGGAATATGCTGGCTGATGGATTCGGATTAGTGCTTGATTTGAAAAATAGTAAAGGTATGCGCCTGGTTGATGAAAAAACCGGCGATGTTTACCTGGATTTATTTACATTTTTTGCTTCTTCCCCGCTTGGACTAAATCACCCTAAGCTTCATTCAAAAGAAGTTATTGAAGAGCTTGCATTTGCATCAGTAAATAAGCCATCCAATTCGGATATATACACAGTGCTTATGGCAGAATTCGTCGATACTTTTTCGAAGATAGCTAAACCGGATTATATGAAATACCTGTTCTTTATCGCCGGAGGGGCTCTTGCAGTTGAGAATGGATTAAAAGTTGCATTCGACTGGAAAGTACAGAAGAACTTTATGAAAGGTATTAAAGAAGAAAAGGGTCAGCAGGTAATTCATTTCCGCCAGGCTTTTCATGGAAGAAGCGGATATACTCTCTCCCTGACAAATACCGAACCTAACAAGATCAGATACTTCCCTAAGTTTAACTGGCCGAGAATAATAAATCCTAAGATAAAGTTCCCTCTCGAGGATAATCTTAATCAAATCATTCAATCAGAGAACCAGGCCGTCGATGAAATTTATGCTGCAATAAAGAATAATCCTGATGACATTGCTGCTATAATCCTTGAGCCGATACAGGGAGAAGGCGGCGATAATTTCTTCAGGAAAGAATTTTTTGAAAAACTCAGGGAAATTTCCGATGAAAATGATATCCTTCTGATGTTCGATGAAGTTCAGACAGGATTCGGACTAACAGGCAAATTCTGGGCATCAGATTATTATGTTAAACCCGATATTATTTCCTTCGGGAAGAAAGCCCAGGTTTGCGGAATAATGGTTTCAGACAGAGTTGATGAAGTAGAAGAGAACTGTTTCCATAAATCAAGCAGGATCAATTCTACCTGGGGTGCAAACCTCACCGATATGGTCAGATCAAAGCACATCATGAGAATCATTAATGAAGAAAACCTGGTAGAGAATGCTGAAATAACGGGAAAGTTTCTCCTTGAAGGTCTCCGGGATATCCAGAATGAATATCCTTCTATTGTTACCAGCGTACGCGGATTGGGCTTAATGTGTTCTTTTGATCTTCCTAATGCAGAGATCAGAAATAAATTCCGTGAAGAATGCTATAAACATAAACTCCTCATTCTGGGCTGCGGCGAAAAATCTATCCGGTTCCGTCCCCCTCTGAATGTAAAAAAAGAGGACCTGACTGAGGGCTTGAAAATTATTAAAAAAGTTCTATTTTTGCTTAGTACTAATAACTAAAATATTATTTAACTACTTGCATGATATCCCGCCTCTTCGGCGGGATTATCATTTTAAAGTGGTTAAGCAGTCCGGGGATACTATTTTATTGAATAACCATACAAACGCAGTCTATTCTGATGCGCTTCAGCAAGCCTCTAACAAGCCTCCTTCCGGCCTCACCAATAAATGTTCACAGAGTATGACATTTTGTCACTTTTCCCTATTTTCACAGCAGAAATAAAAGGATTAGATGGAGACAGCGCTTTATATAGTCAGCACACCAATCGGCAACCTGAAGGATATTACTTTGCGTGCCCTTGAAATCCTTAAGGAAGTTGATTTTATTTCTTGCGAGGATACCAGGGTCACCGGTTTCTTACTGAACCATTACGAAATAAAGAAAGAGCTGGTCACGCTTAATGCAAATAATGAAAATCAAAAATCCGAATACATCCTGAATAGAATTACCGATGGTGAAAGCTGTGCTTTGGTTTCGGATGCAGGTACGCCCGCTATTTCAGATCCAGGAATACGCCTGATATCAGCCGCAATTAAAAAAGGCATCACTATCGCCGCAATACCGGGTCCCTCTGCGGTAACGGCTGCTTTAACCCTTAGCGGCCTGCCTACTAATTCATTTGTTTTTGAGGGGTTTGTTCCCCAGAAAAAAGGGCGGCAGAAAAAGCTGAAAGAACTTTCTGAAGAGGTCAGGACCATAGTTCTTTATGAGTCTACTTATAGAATTGAAAAGCTGTTGAATGAGTTAAATGTATACATGCCCGGTAGGCTTATTGTAGTGTGCCGGGAAATCACCAAAAAGTTTGAGGAAACCTGGAGGGGATACCCCAAAGATATCCTACAAACCCTTAGTGAAAAAACTATTAAAGGTGAATTTGCAGTAGTTATTGCTCCCCTTGATTGGGAAGAGCGTACTTAAATTTACTTCACTCACCGTCATACACAACAAGCGATCGAACATCGTAACCTTTAAGTTTATCCCTTCCTTTGAGAAAACTTAATTCAATAATAAACGAAACCTGAATTACATTGCCTCCAAGCTTTTCAATAAGATTTACAGCCGCCTTTGCTGTTCCTCCTGTAGCGAGAAGGTCATCATGAAGCAATATAGATTCACCCGGTTCAATTGCATCTCTATGGATTTCAATTGCATCAGTTCCGTATTCGAGTGAATATTCTTCTTTAACCGTTTCCGCCGGCAGTTTACCCGGTTTTCGTATAGGAACAAATCCGGCATTCAGACCTTCAGCAATCATAGCCCCCAGCATAAAGCCGCGGGATTCTATCCCAACCACTTTATTAATCTTCAAATCCTTTGTGAATTCAAGGAGGGCATTAAACGATGATTTTAATCCTTCAGGTTCTTTAAGGAGAGTTGTGATGTCTCTGAACATAATCCCCGGTTTTGGGAAATCTTTTACTGTTCTTATGTATTTTTTAAGATCCGTATTCATAGCATTTTATTTTTTGTTTAAGAATAAAGATAAACCTTTTTTAAAGTCTTCAGAAGTTCTGCTGACAGCATTCAACCCCGTACAGTATTCTACAGCCTTATCAACAGGCATCAATGAAATATCATTAACCATTTTTTTAGTGAACTGCATACTAAAGTCTGAATTCTTTAGTAATTCATTGGCAAGCTCAAATGAAAAAGCCTGAACATTATCGGAAAGATAATTAACAAGTCCGGATTGATAGGCTTTTTCAGCATCAATAATTTCTCCCGTCAACAGAAGATGTTTCGCCCTTCCCTCACCTATTTTCCTGATGAGAAAAACTGAAACTATTGCAGGAATAAATCCGATCTTGACTTCCGAGTAGCCGAATTTAGCATGCCGGCTGTCTGCTATAATTATATCACAAACGCTTGCCAGTCCGCACCCTCCTGCGATAGCAGCGCCGTTAACTGCGGCAATAGTAGGTTTTGGAAAATTGTAAATATCCAGGAATAACTCCGCGAGAGACCTTGAATCCTGTTCATTTTCCAGAGAGGAATAATCCTTCAAATCATTCAAATACGATAAATCTGCCCCCGCACAGAAGCTTTTGCCTTCACCCGAAATTATAAGCACGCTGACGTTAACATCTTTTTCAGCCTCCTGAAGCTTCTGCCTGAACGCCTTAACAAGATCAGGATGAAGAGCGTTACGTTTTTCAGGCCGGTTCAGTTTTATCAGGGCAATTTTATTGTTCACTGCATATGTAATCATCATTTTTCCCTCTAAATTTTGCGGTTTACTTTCCTGGTAAGATATTTCTTGAATTCCGGAAGTTCGTAACAGTTTATAACCTCGGAATTCATTAGTCCTCCCTTTCTTCCCATTATTACACCATATTTAATCAAATCGATTTCTTTAACTGAATGAGCATCCGGGTTTATTGAAAACCTGCAGCCTTTTTCCCGGGCATAGTATATCCATTTCCAATCTAGATCGAGTCTTCTGGGGTTTGAGTTGATCTCGATTGCCACATCATTCGCGGCACATGCATCAATGATTTTTTTGACATTAAACTTGTAAGGGTCGCGGGATAATAATAGTCTTCCTGATGGATGAGCTAAAAGGTCTGTAAAAGGGTTCTCAACCGCCTTCAGTATCCTGGCTGTCATTTGTTCCTCATCCATACTGAATCTTGAATGAATTGAGGCAACCACAAATTGGAAGTTAGATAAAAATTGATCTGAATAATCAAGACTACCGTCAGATAAGATGTCAGACTCAATTCCCTGGAAGATATGAACCTTCTTACCAGGGTTTAATTTCTCCACTTCCTCTTTCTGTTTCAGTATCCTTTCTTCTGAAAGGCCATTTGCATAAAAGGCCGCTTTACTATGATCACATACTGCAGCATATTTAAAGTCTCTCACTTCGGCAGCAGTAATCATTTCATCGAGAGTACTTCTCCCGTCTGAGTAAATAGTATGGAAATGGAGGAGCCCTTTGAACGCACCTGTACTAAGATCTGAATTAGTGGTCAGCGATTTCTTTCTGGCATCAAAAAACTCTTCCTCCCTCATTTCCGGAATGATATATGGGACTTTCAGAGACTTGAATATATCCCCCTCTGTTTTTCCTTTAACTTCACCGGGATTAATCTTGAGCCTGGTAAGAAAAGCATCAGAGCCGGTTGTTAAGAACAAAGTTCTGCTGAACTCCGCTTCAGTAGAAGTAAGATGCAGACTAACCGGAATAGAAAAATATTCCTTAACGAAGATTACGCCATTTTCAGTTTCATATTCAAATTTCTTTTTAATTTCCCGCAGAAATTTATTCTTATCGCTGAGCAGCAGGACGAAGCCGATTGAAGAGATTATCTCCTGCCCCCTTCTTAATTCACCGGTAAGTTCTGATTTCTGTATCTCTTTAATAGAGCCCAGTTTTGAAAGGATTTCTGCGGCAAATTCTTCTGCAGTGTTTAACAGGACAAACTTACTATGGTACTTCTGTTTTTCTATTTCTTTAAGGATCTTATTCTGTGTAGCTTCACCGAAGCCTTTCAACAGGGCGAGTCTGTTTTCCTTGCAGGCGTACTCTAATTCTCCAATACTTGAGATGCCCAGTTCATTATACAGCTGATTTATTTTTCTTGCGCCCATCCCTTTAATCTTCAGAAGTTCTTCAATCCCGTCTGGCACTTCCTCTTTCAGCTGTTTATAAAGTGAAGATTCTCCCTCTTCCATGAATTCATAAATAACTGCCTGGAGGCCTTTTCCTATACCCTTAATCTTATCAAGTTCCTTTTTAGCAACCGCTTCGGCAAAATCGCCTTCAAATCGCCTTATTGATATTGCACCGTTACGGTAGGCTCCCACCTTAAATTTATTTTCTCCTTTGAAGTCCATTATATCCGCAATACTCTCAAGCATTGCAATTGTATCTTTTTTATCAGGCATATCCAAAATATTTGATAATAAAGTATATCTGAATATAAGTTGATATGAATCCAAGGAATGCGCCTGTCAGAACCTGGCTGAGGTTATGACATTCAAGTTTTATCCGCGACCATCCGATAAGAAACAGCAATACCAGGAAAGGTAAAGCAGCCAGGCCGAAAACAAAAACAAGGGCGGCAAAAGGTCCGGAGGCTCCCATCATATGAGCACTTATTTTCCAGATTTTGTTTATAATAACGACTAATATCGTATTCGAAATATAACAAAACCAGAATGCTATCGAAATAATATTTATTCTGTAATATATTAATATCAACAATCCCAATATGTAAAAGAAGACGGAGAGTGTAAACGGGAAGGTTCTCTCTTCTTTAATTTTAGCATCTATGTCTGTTATTAATCCCTTCCTTCTGAAAGCTGCGAACATAATTACCGGCATAATGAAACCGAAAACCATGGCTGTAGATATCAGAATGAACCTGTTCACCTGGCTCAATTCAAGAAGAAAGGCAAAGACAGTGAAAATAATTATGGTAAAAGAAGGCGGGACAAAGAGAGTGGATATTATTCTGGCAAATTTTATTGATACCTGGTCATTCACCGGTTTTTAGACAGCTACTCCGTAATTTTTAAGCCACTCGAGATAGTTAAGAAGGATATCTTCTACTGCATTATACTCAACCACACTCATCAGTGATTGCCTGATCTGAGAAGCATTATACTCTCCTTTCAGGTAGCCGCTATAGAACTTCCTGTGTTCAAGTACTGCACGGCGTTCACCCTTCACTTTTATTGCAAGATGCAGATGTCTTAAACCAATTTTAACTTTTTTATCAACATCCATTTTAGTACTTATAAATCCATCTTTCAGCAGTTCTTTAGCTTCAGTAAAAATCCAGGGATTACCTATGGCACCTCTCGCTATCATAACACCGTCAGCATTGGTTTCATCGAAAGCTCTTTTTACATCTTCAGCAGTCAGTACATTTCCGTTAAGTACAACAGGTATACTGACAGCCTCCTTAATCTTTGGGATCCAGGACCATTCAGCTTCGCCTTTATGACCCATTGCTCTTGTCCGGCAATGAATGGTTAATGCTCTTGCCCCGGCATCTTCTATCCTTTTTGCAACATCTATGATCTGTATACTTTCGTGATCCCATCCGAGGCGTGTTTTTACGGTTACAGGTAATGATACCGCATCGACTATTTCCTTTACCATCTTCTGCATAAAAGGAGGATCTTTCAGCAAGGCAGACCCCGCGCCATGCCCGACTATGTTTTTCACCCAGCATCCTGCATTTATATCGATTAAATCAGGATTCTCTTTCTCAGCAATCCTCGCAGCGCCTACCATAGATTCTATCCCGGAACCGTATATCTGTATCCCTACCGGTCTTTCCTCTTCAATGATCTCCAGCTTTTTATGTGTCCTTTCACTTTTACGGACAAGACCTTCTGAGTTCACGAACTCTGTGTAAACTACATCTGCTCCCAGTTCCCGGCATACCAGGCGGAATGAAATATCTGTTACATCCTCCATGGGTGCAAGGAGGATGGCCTTATTAATATTTATTTTATCTACTGTAAACATACTTTTCTGTAATGGTTTATATTAAAATAAGAATAATGTCGCAAAAAGTAATTATTAAAAAACATGGGCCTAAAGTTCTTCACCTGTATCCGCTTTCAGAGCCTTTGGAAGGTAGAAAACTGCAAGCAGTACGATAAATAGTGTAAAAAATGCACCTGTGAGGAATGGGAAAGGATATCCGAAGTATTCAAATGCAAACCCGCCCCAGAGCGGACCCAATACACGGGCAAAAGCTGAAAATGACTGGTTAATTCCGAGGATGGCACCCTGCTCCTTATCTGAAATGATCTCAGAAATAAGGCTAAGCAGTGTAGGCTGAAGAAAACCCATACCGAGTGCCATAATAATTACTATTATAGTAAGTCCCGCAAAATTACCACCGTATGGAAGCAGACCAAGTCCTATCATCATAAGAAATGACCCTGCAGCCACAAGCCTGGTTTCCTTAATGTATTTTGATGCAACTCGTATCAAACCTCCCTGAACAATGGCAGATGCAATGCCTACTATCCCCAGCATATAACCATTCTGCAGATCAGTAAAATGATAAACTTCATAACCAAGCAGGGCAAAAGTACCGTAGATATTAGCAACAGAAAAAGTTAATATGAAGAAAAGGACGACAAGCAGCCCTAAGTCCTTCCTTTTGAAGATATTCTTCACTGCAGATACATCAAATAGTTTTCGTTTCCTTTTCTGCGCTTCTTCCCGATGGATATTGGATTCAGGCAGTAGAAAAATTGTAACGATGAAAGCCAGGAAAGAAAATCCGGCACTTGCAAATCCGGTAACTTCATACCCGAACTTTGAAAGCAGGCCGCCTATTAAGGGCCCAAACACAAAACCCAATCCGAAAGCAGCGCCTATCATTCCCATACCCTTTGAACGGTCTTCCTTTGTTGTTATGTCTGAAATATATGCCTGGGCTACTCCGATGCTGCTTCCACCAATGCCCCCGACTATTCTTGAAACAATCAGTACAAAATAAGTATTAGTAAATGCAAAGATGATATATCCTACAGCATTTAGCAGCAGACATATTACAATAATTGGTTTCCGGCCATGTTTGTCCGATAATTCTCCAAGGAATGAATTGAAGAAAAACTGAACAAACGAATAGACGGCAATAGCAATCCCAATAGCGGTTTCATCAACATGGAGTTCCTTTGTCGCAAAGGTAGGGAGTATTGGAATCAGTATTCCGAAACCTAGAAGGTCAATGAACACTGCTGTAAAAATTAAAGTAAGAGCAGATCTGTTTTTCACTTAACTACAATTCTTTTATTACGGCATCAGCAAATTCCGCTGTGCCCACAAAATTATGAGGATTTATATCTTTTGTAACTTTTTCCCCTTTCTTAATAACCTTTGCCAGCGCCGCCTCTATTTTATTCGCCGCCTCCTGTTCTCCTATATATTCAAGCATCATAACCGCACCAAGTATCAGTGCAGAGGGGTTAGCTATGTTTTGTCCTGCGATATCAGGAGCCGAACCATGTACCGCTTCAAAAATAGCAACATCATCACCAATATTTGCTCCCGGGGCCATTCCCAGTCCGCCTACAAGACCAGAGGCAAGATCAGAAAGAATATCACCGAATAGATTTGTTGTAACTATACAGTCGAACTGGTAAGGATTCATTACCATCTGCATTGCCATATTATCGACTATTTTATTTTCGAACTGAATTTCAGGGTATTCAGGTGCGATTTCTTCTGCTATATCCAGGAACAAGCCGCCGGTAAATTTCAGAATATTCGCTTTATGGACAACAGTCATTTTCTTTCTGCCATGCTTTTTCGCATATTCGAAGGCATACCGGATTATTCTTTCAGAACCCTTGCGGGTAATTATCCCTATTGATTCAGCAGCTGATTTACTGCTGTCGATATAGTGTTCAATTCCTGAGTAAAACTCTTCCAGGTTCTCGCGGAAAATGATGAGGTCAATATGATCGAAGTACAGGGTTTTAATCCCTTTGAATGTCTTTGCCGGCCTCTGATTAACGTAAAGTTCAAATTCCTTACGCAGTGCAACATTAATACTTCTGAAGCCTTTACCTACGGGTGTTGTTAGAGGTCCTTTCAAGACCACACAATTTTTATCGATCGAATCAATAACTTCCTGGGGCAGCGGGTCGCGATACTTTTCCAGTGCAGTCATACCTGCTTCCACAACTTCCCATTCTATTTTAACACCTGCACTTTCAATAATCTTAGTTGCGGCGACGGTAATCTCAGGGCCGATACCATCTCCCGGAATTAATGTAAGATGATGTGCCAAATTCGTTCCGGTAATTTTCTGTATTGGATTAATTCAGATTAACAAATATATAAAGATTTAATGAAATGATAAGTGTTTTGTTCCTGAAAGTATATCAGGAAGGATACTCTTAAGTGCAGGTTTATTAGAAAACTTTGTAAGTATATCCTTTGTATCGTAAAATGATTGTGCAGCCAGTTCCCTGTCGGATGATCCCATGAATGAAAAAAGAGAATCTGAAAAGGCAGCCTGTGCAGGAATAATAATATATCTCCTTCCCGAATCAGTATCTCCTTTGAAGACCCAGATCGGAAGGTAGTTTATGTCTGCCAGCCAGATTGAATCATTTAATGTATTTTTAGTAATGGAAAAACTCAGGATAGTACCCCCGTCAGAATACCGCCATCTCTGGTTTGAAATGAAATTGCCCATCGAATAAATTACGAAACCTGAATCCATCCCGGCATTCCTGGTTTTAAATAAGCTAATAGGCTGAAGCACGTGTGTATGGCCGCCTATAATAATATCTGCCCCATTCCTGATTGTCTGGTCAACTATTGTCTTCTGGTAACTATCCGGCAGCCGCTGATATTCTTCACCGAAATGAAAGTGAACGATTACAATATCCGTCCCTTTTTTTCTTGCAGCTTCAATATCTTTTCTGATCGTGGTTGTATCGATAATATTAACGAGATACTCCTTTCCCTTAGGAACAGGGTTGCCGTTAGTGCCGTATGTATAGGCAAGGAACGCAGTCTTTATCCCCCTAACGTCGAATATCCTGATCGAATCTCTGTCTCTTTCGGACAGAAACGTACCATTATAGTTTAACTTATTAAGATTTATCTGTTGAATGGTTCTTCTTATACCCGCCTCTCCCCTGTCAATGGCATGATTATTAGCAGTACTCAGCAGATCAAATCCTGCGTATTTTAGGCTCCTTATAAACGCATCAGGGGTATTAAAAAAAGGATACCCCGAATATCCTGCCTTCGCTCCCGCAGTAACGGTTTCCAGGTTGCCGAACAGAAAGTCAGACTGATCCAGATATTTTTTAATCACTGAGAACTCAGGATTGAAATTGAAGCTGTCTGCTGATACTCTTGCGTAATTGTACTGGACAGAATGACACATTATATCCCCCACAACGCTGAACGAAACAGTTATCAGCGAATCTCTCTGTGTAGGCTGAATATGCTTATCACGGGAAATATTTCTGTCAGTGGTATTCAGCAAACCAAATATTAAAAGAGAAAAGAAAATGTACCGCATATAAAAAAATAAAAGGCTGAACTATTTATAAATAGCCAGCCTTCTTTAAGTTGTAATAAACTTTATTATCCTTGTTTCTCAGCTTTTCTCTGGATTTTTACCTCCTGGACATCCTTACGAACATCCTGAGCCATTTTTCTGAGTTCGCTTAATCCTTTGCGAAGACGGGTGCCGGCAGCTGCCTGACCTTTCTCATAAAACTTTTCAAAATCAGTGTGAAGATTTTGTACAGCCTGAATTAAGTCTTCGTATTTGTTCATTGAAACCTCCTAAGAAATAATTTGAAATAAGTTATTTAGAATGTTCTAGTACTATCTCGGCAATATCCTTTACTGCTACTTCTTCAGTTTTTTCAAAATGTTTAACTCCGTCCGTCAGCATTGTCATACAGAACGGACAGGCAGAAGCTATTGTATCTGAATTGGTTCTGAGGGCTTCCGATGTCCTTTCAACATTTATCCTACCGCCTTCTTCATCCTCAAGGAACATCCTTCCGCCTCCGGCGCCGCAGCAAAAACCGCGGGATTTAATTCTTTCCATTTCAACAAACTCCAGCCCGCTGATACTTCGCAAAGTATTTCTCGGCTGCTCATAAACATTATTATACCTGCCAAGATAACAGGAATCATGATAAGTTACCCTATGATTTTCCTGATTATTATTCAGCGTAATTTTATTCCCGGAAATCAGCTGATCTATGAACTGGGAGTGATGCATTACCTCATAATCACCGCCGAATTGTTTATATTCCCTGCCGAGGGAATGAAAACAATGTGGGCAGGCGGTAACAATCTTTTTAACTTTGTAATTGTTCAGCGTCTCTATATTTTCCATAATCAGCATCTGGGCAAGATATTCATTTCCAAGTCTTCTTGCAGTATCACCATTACATTTTTCTTCAGTTCCAAGAATCCTGAAGTTAACACCGGCTTTCTGCATAATCTGTGCAAAGGCCCGTGAAACTTTCTTATATCGCTCATCAAATGATCCTGCGCAGCCAACCCAGAAGAGTATGTCGCATTCGGAATCTTCTGCCATCGTTTTGATATCTAAGCCTTCTGCCCAGTTTGCACGGTCCGCCTGGTTGAAAGCCCAGGGAGTAAAATTAGTTTCCAGACTCTTAAATACCGGGTTCAGATTAGACGGGAATTGTGATTCCGTCAGCACAAGGTCTCTTCTCATATCTACTATTGAATCAACATGTTCGATCATAACAGGACATTCCTGTACACAGGCCATACAGGTAGTGCATTGCCACAGCTCGATATCAGAAATATAGTCGTGCACCAAAGTCTTCTCAAACACCTCACCTTCAGTAATTCCCTGTTCCATAAGAGGAGCTTTATCTTTGGTTCTCCGTCTTATATCAACTATTATCTTTCTTGGTGAGAGTGATTTTCCGACGGTCGCTGCGGGACATGATGCTGTGCATCGTCCGCATTCGGTACAAGAATATCCATCGAGTATCTGTTTCCATGAAAGATGTTCAAAATCGGAGGCACCGAATACTTCAACACTCTCATCTTCGAGGTTAAGCGGTTTTATTGTATTCCGGATTTCATCAACATTTGCCAGGTAAGTATTCGGAATGGATGTAAGAACATGCAGATGCTTGGAATAAGGTAGAAAATTCAGAAATCCAAGAATCACAACTATATGCATCCACCAGAAAAGCCCGAAATAAATATGTGCATTCTGTGTTCCTCCCGAGTAAAACCATTTGCTCAAGGCAGCAGAAACAGGCCGTATCTCGTATGTATTCAGCTTAAAATTATGCATAGCTACTAAAGCTGAATTTTCTCCAAGCATAGAAATACAAACCAGCATTATGAGGACGAGAATGAATGCCGCATCAAGCTTGCCTGATTTCTCAACCTCCAGCCTGGGAACGTGTATCACAAACCTTCTGTAGAGAGCATACAGACACGCAATGATTACTAGAACAGAAAACACATCCTGAATAATTGTTACGGCAGAATAAAACGGTCCCGCAAAATGCCAGCTGAAAGGGCTATAAAAACCCTGTATAAAGGCTTCAACTACAGCAAAAAGAAAGAGGACGAAACCCCAGAATATTGTAAGGTGGAGCAGTCCGGCTTTAGGATCTCTTAATAATTTTGTCTGCGCAAAGGCAACAGTCCAGACCCTTTTAATCCGGTCTCCTACTCTGCCGCTTCTGTCATCTTTTTTCTTAGCCAGGAACATGTAGACAATAAGTTTCCTGCAGCTCCAGGTAAACACACCCAGAGCAAAAATCAGGAAAATGATAAATATGATATTTTTTATTTCCATATTAACAGAAGCCTGAGAACATTATGAAAAAAATCATTTTCTGCCGCGATTTTTATAAATACCGGAATAAATAGCTGCACCTGTAAATATTTTAATTACAGTCCAGACAGAAAAAATAATTGCTCCTGCTTTTAAAGCTTCCGTCCAGTCGTGCAGATAAAATGAATTTAGAAAGACCATACCGCTTCCGATGATAATTACTTCCGCAGCAATCATCGCCGCTACAACAGAAAAGTATTTCCTGTTTTTTTCAACGATATACCCTGCAGCAAATGCCGCTAAAGGGAATGCAAGAAGGTAACCGCCGGTTGGTCCAAATAAGCTCGCAAAGCCATAAAAACCATCGGCAGTAGGTGCAAATACCGGCAGCCCGATAACACCAAGAGATAAATAAAGAAGCTGGCTGTAGGCTCCCTTTTTAGCTCCCAGGAATGCACCTGATAATCCGACCATCAGGGTCTGTAATGTAAATGGAACCGGTTTTACCGGAATACTAATCTGAGCAGCCACTGCAGTCAGAAGTGTGAAAGAGAAAATCCAGAATAAATCCTTAGATATCACTCTTGTTAATATTTTGGAGTCAACAATAGCATTATTCTTTGAGATCATAAATTCCTCAGTTAAGGTTTTGGTTAAAAAATTGATATGTTTTTTCAAGGATTGCTTCAAATTTTTCGTTAGTTCCTTCAAAAGGATGCTTAATATCAAACGTATGACCGGCTGCTGGAACAACATACAATTCAGTTAATTCTTTGTCAGAAATGGAGTACAGGTTTTCAGCCTCTTTTAGAGGTACTGCCAGATCCTGTTCGCCATGAACGATAAGTAAAGGTTTTTTCAATTCCCTCACAGCCTTTTCGATATTTAGTTTATCATCCTTATTCTTTTCAAGGTCATCCAGTAATGATACGTTCAGCCTCATTATCTGCCTGGTCCTTGTATTCATAACTTCAAAAACCCCTTTTCTTCTCCATACTTCTTTTTGCCTTTTAGAATACCTGTCAAACGTTGAAACGGACGACCATGCTGCAACTGCATCTACTTCCGGGTTTCTGCTGGCCGTCAGAAGAGATATCCCTCCTCCGCGGCTGTGACCCAGTAAACCAAGATTGTATTTTGAGGTGCCGCCAAAGAATCCGTTGGAATACGCACTAATTAGTTGGGAAAGCTCATCTATTTCGAGTGAAAAGGTATTCTCAGCAAATCTATCCAATTCATCAAATTCAGTGAGGCTTTCACCGATACCATTATGTGAAAAATTAAAACTAAGAACAAAGAAACCTTTAGAGGAAAAATAATTTCCTATATATGGTCCAAATCCCCAATCTTTAAAACCTTTGAAACCATGGACAAAAATAAGGCACGGAGATAAACGCAGATTTTCTACCCCGTAAGCAGTGATCCTAAGACTGTCGTGCTTTTCGGTAGTAAGTATAAAATCTTTGCTCATTGTGTCAAATATGGTCATTAAAGTAAGAAAAGTCAAGAAAACAGGGCATAAATCAAACTTTTAAGATTTGTGTGATATCTGTATTATTTCTTTTTGTTTTTCATTTAAGTATTTTCTCCTGCAGAGAATGTAAAGTATAGGAAAAATTTTGAGATACCTGCTGGTAATTCCTTCAATTGATATTAAAAACGGCAAAACAGTCAGAGTTGTGCAGGGCATCCCTGAGCTTGATTGTAAAGAATATGGCAGCGATCCTGTGGAAATGGCAAGGATATGGCGTTCAGAAAATGCTAAACTGCTTCATGTTGTAGATTTTGACGGGGCTTTTGAGCATTCAAAACGGAATATAGAGACTATACGTGAGATTTGTTCTTCTGTGATAATTCCTGTTGAATACACAGGGGGAATTCGGTCAATGGATGATGCCGAAAGAATGTTTGATTTGGGTGTCAGCCGCCTGGCTATAAATACTATGGCTTATGAAAATCCGGATGAATTTGCAAGGGTCTTTGAGAAATTCGGCCCAGCAAAAATCGTGATGTCGCTTGATGTGCTCAACGATGAGATGATAGTACGAGGCAGAAGAAAAAAAACCGGTCTGAATTATCTGGATTATTCTAAAAAACTTTCGGATATGGGTGTTGAAAGATTTATTGTGACTGATGTAGACAGAAATGGAACTATGTCGGGACCAAATCTTGAGCTCTCTAAAAGAATAGCTAAAGCAACCAATCAGAAAGTGACGGTCTCCGGCGGTGTTAGAAACAAGGATGAATTGATGGATGTTCAGGCATTAATTCCACTTGGGATAGATTCGGTAATTGTCGGCCGCGCACTTTATGAAAACAGGTTCCCCTGTCAGAAGTTATGGCGGGTAGCTGAAGCCGGTTTGTTCAACTAATGGAGTGATAATGGAAAACAATAAAAGAGTGGTTCACAGCAGTTTCTGGTCAAACTTTTTCAAATCGCCTACAGAAAAAGTTGATCTTCAGAAATCCCTGCTTTCAATTCCTATTTTCAGCAGACTCACGAGGAGAGAACTGGGTATGCTGATCAATATCATCCATAACAGGAATTACGTCTGCTGGCGAATATATTTTTTACCAGGGCGACCCGGGACTTGGATTGTACTTAATCCGGGATGGCGAAGTAATTATTCAGCGGAAAAAGGAGGAAGAGGAAATTATATCGCTAGCTTCCTTTAATAAAGGCGATTTCTTCGGTGAACTTGCGTTGATTGACGGTGAGAAGCGTTCTGCATCTGCAATAAGTAATTCTGATACACGCCTTGCAGTTATCTTTAAACCCGATCTTGATGAATTTATTGAAAACTACCCTAAAAGCGGGATAAAGATACTCAGGGGAATTTCAGAGATTATAGCCACAAGATTGAGAAAATTAAATGAAGATAATTTCAACCTTCAAAATAAATTAGACGTTAAAATTGAGGCAACTTATGGAACCTGATATATCCAAAGTACTTGTTCCTATTGATTTTTCTGATTATTCCAAGAATGCTTTAAAGTACGCAGTGAACTTTGTCAGACACTTTCAAGCTCAGCTTTATCTTGTATATGTTGTTGAACCGGTAATTTATCCGCCCGATTTCAGTATGGGGCAGATCGCTATTCCGTCAGTCGATCTTGAAATGGATAAGAGAGCAATCGATGAGCTTAATAAACTTGCCGGACACGAAATTCCGGCAGGTATAAAAGTAAAATCGATTGTCAAAACCGGAAAACCTTTTGTTGAAATTATTGAAATTGCTGAGGAAGAAGATATCGACCTAATCATCATTGCGACTCACGGTCATACCGGCATGGAACATATTTTATTTGGAAGCACCGCTGAGAAAGTGGTAAGGAAGGCGCCCTGCCCTGTACTTACATTGAGAGAACCGATCAAGGGATTTTTGTTTAAAGATGAGCTGAAAAAGGAAAAATCAAATTCCTGATTAATTTTTTCGATCTATCACAAAATCCACCAGACCTTCAAGCGCAATTTTTGCTGGAGAATCCGGGAATATCTTCAATGAGTTTTTAGCTCTCTCGGAATAGTCGTGTGCAGTTTTTAATGCGTAATCAATCCCCTGGTTATTCCTCACAAACTCTATAATCTGTCTTGTGTTCTCTTTGCCATCATTGTTTTTTAACAGCCGCCTGATTTTATCAGCTTCATTCTTCGGGACTTTCTTCAGAGAATAGATCAGAGGCAGCGTTATTTTCTTTTCTTTAATATCGCCTCCTACTGGTTTCCCTGTAATTTTTGAGCTCCCTTCATAATCAAGGATATCATCTCTTATCTGAAATGCCATACCGATGGACTCCCCGAAGTTTTTCATCGCCTGATGATATTCTTTATTCTCCGATGTGCTCATTGATCCTATCATACAGCAAGTCTCAAGCAATGATGCTGTTTTATCGGAAATAATTTTGAAATATGTTTCTTCATCAATATCAAGTTTGCGTGTTTTCTGTATTTGAAGGAGTTCACCTTCCGACATTCTTTTTACTGCATTGGTAATTACACCGAGAAAATCAAAATCATTTCCTTCAACTGCTATCATCAATCCGCTTGAAAGCAGATAATCCCCCATAAGTACAGCCGCTTTATTTTTGAATACAGCATTTATCGACCAGAACCCTCGTCTTTTATCGGCATTATCAACTACATCGTCATGAACAAGAGTGGCTGTATGAAGCAGTTCAACAAGAACTGCACCCCGGTAGCTTCTCTCAGTAACTCCACCCGATAATTTAGCCGAAAGGAGAACAAGAAGCGGTCTTATTTTTTTCCCTTTTTGCCTTATAAGATATTTTGCAATAAGATCAACTAGTCCGACGTTGCTTTTCATAGATTTTTTAAACAGACTCGTCAAATTCTTCAAGTTCCGTTTTAATAGGATGACTTATTTCACATAAAGCTTTTTTTATCAATGTTTTTTTGTGGCTAATTTTGAAATGAAAATACTTATTTCATATAATAAAACCAATGGAACAGCAAGTACGACTTGTGAAACAGGATCTGTACCGGGAGTAAGAAATGCGGCAAGCACATTATTATTACAATTGCATGCTTCCTGTATTTCTTCATAAAGGCGGGGTTAAGAATTCCGAGTTTTGTAAGGAAGAATGAGATCATCGGAAGTTCAAATACAACACCGGCACCAAGCATAACACTTACAATTATAGAAAAATATTCATCAATCGCAAATTCATTTTTGATTCAGTTCTGTGCCAAACTGAGCAGCGAATTTCAAAGTAAGCGGAAGCATAACGAAATATGCAAAAACAATTCCGATTAAGAAAACAACAGTAGTGTAGAACGACAATGAGAAGTAATATATTTTCTTTCTTTCTTTCTTTAATGCGGGTGAAATGAATTTCCAGAACTGGTAAAAAATATTCGGAATGCTTAATATAACTCCGCCGATAATAGCAACCTGGAAATAAAGGAATAACTGTCCGAAAGGGTTTTAGGTTTTGAAGATGCAGACCATGTATCTCTGTGCGGGTTTTAAAAGAACATCTGTTACCAGAAAATCAATAAATATCCAGGCATATTATTGTACCGACAACAACGCCGATAATAGAATAAATAATTCTCCATCTTAATTCTTCAAGATGATCAAGGAAGGTCATTTCAACTTCATTAGGTCTTCTTCACTCTAAATCAGTCAGTACTATTAAGTTCTTTAGTTGCCACGAATATTCTGCTCAGTTTAAATCGGGATATAAAGGAAATTTAGAACAAAGTTTTTCACTTCCTTTTTTATTTCTTCAAGTTTTGTTCATTTTCAAATTATTTACGGCATTATTAATAAATCCGGCAATCATATTCATTTCATTTTCTTTCATTCCTCTTGTTGTAACAGCAGGAGTTCCGACTCTTATTCCGCTTGTAACAAAAGGACTTCTTGTATCAAACGGAATCATATTTTTATTACAGTAATACCGGCATGACCAAGAGCATTTTCAACTTTTTTACCGCTTAAATTTTTATTTGTTAAATCAACAAGCATTAAATGATTATCTGTTCCGCCGGAAATAATATTGAAATCATATTCTGATAATTCATGCAGCAAGTGCTTTTGCATTTTTAATAATTTGTTTTGCATAATCTGTAAATGAATCCTGCAGTGCTTCACCGAAAGCAACAGCTTTTGCCATAATTATATGCATCAATGGTCCGCCCTGAATTCCCGGCATAACCATGCTATCAAAAAGTTCAGACATCATTTTAATCCTGTCGCCTTTCGGAGTTTTAATTCCCAATGGATTTTCATTATCTTTTCCCATAAGAATAATTCCGCCTCTTGGTCCGCGTAAAGTTTTATGTGTAGTGGAAGTTACAACATCGCAATACGGAAGAGGATTATTCAGAAATCCTTTAGCAATAAGTCCGGCAGGATGAGCCATATCGCACATTAAAAATGCACCGACTGAATCTGCAATTTCCCTGAACTTTTTATAATCCCAATCACGTGAATAAGCACTTGCACCATAACAATAATTTTTGGTTTTTCTTTTTTTGCAAGATCTTCAATAAGATTATAATCAAGAGTTTTGTTTCTTTATTTAAAGTATAACCAACAGCCTGGTAAAGTTGACCTGAAAAATTAACAGGTGAGCCGTGTGTTAAATGTCCGCCGTGAGCAAGACTTAATCCTAGAATTTTATCCCCTGGTTTCAGAAGAGTCATATAAACAGCCATATTAGCCTGAGATCCGCTATGCGGCTGAACATTAACATATTCTGCATCGAATAATTTTTTCAATCTGTCTCGTGCAATATTTTCAGCCATATCAACAAATTCACATCCGCCGTAATATCTTTTACCCGGATAACCTTCTGCATATTTATTTGTCAGTACTGATCCAGCTGCTTCAAGAACAGCCGGACTAACAAAATTTTCCGATGCAATCAGTTCAAGTTTTTCCTGCTGTCTTTGAGTTTCAAGATTTAAAACTTCAAAGATTTCTTTATCTTTTTGAATATTTGAGTAGTTCATTTTATTTCAATGTTTATAAGAAAATAATTCAATCAGAAAATATAACAAATAAAAAGAAAAGGTTCCGAGGTATAATCCTGGAACCTTTAATTTAAAAACTATTTTAGTTTGACTTTATGGAACTGTGACACTTCTTTCCAATCCACGAATAACAATCTCCCTGATGGAGTTACAGTTTGTCCTGATTTATATTTACGGAAGAAGTAATCTTCTTGTGTAGGCAATGAACTTGAAAGAGCATTTATTCTTTCTCTTGCCTGGCTGAAAATTAGGATCAATAGATAGAGCTTTTTTATAAGTATCAACAGCTATCTGGTAAGTAACTTTCGCATCGAAATCAAATGTACAATTACTGGCAGCTTGTTCATACAGTAAACCTTCGTAATAAATAGCTTGTGCCCATCCGCCGCCAACTTCATTTGCTTTCTGAAATTGAGTTCTTGCAGCTGCTAATTGTCCCTTATCTTTATAAATCAAGTCCTAGATTCAGGTAATGGTTCTTATTCTGGGGATCAATCTGAATTAATTTTTTATAAGAATCTTCCGCTTTAGTTAACTGTCAGTTTTCTGATAAGCCTGTGCAACTGCGTCCAGTAGTTTACTGATTCGGGAGATTTTTTGAACTAAAAATTCAAGCGGCACAATTGCATCCTGGTACATATTTGCTTTGATAGCTGCCTGGGCATATTTCCATGCTTTTTCAGCATTTTCTTTATCTTTTTCCCACGCGCTTTTTGCAAAATCAGCAGCCTGTTCCGGATTATCAACCAGACCATCAAGCTTCTGCTCCCACTGAGGATCATCGGGATATTTATCATTTAGCATTGTGTATAAATCAATTGCATTCGATCTTATAATCATTTGAGTCAGTTGCGTTAGCTAAATACAGCTCCCAAGTATATTATAATAATAAGAGATCAAGTTCGGGTTTAACTTTAAAAGCGTGTTCATATTCAGCAATGACTGTGTCCGGTGAGGCATTTCAACCAATCCTCATCAACGAAAGCTTTCCTAACCTCGAAAATAATCCTTCGAATCAGAATTATATTTTTCTGCAAGATTATATAGATAATCCATTGTATCAGCTATTGCTGTTTTCTGTTCCGGCGAGATATCGGAAGAATCATGCAAATACCAGAGAGCATCTTCCATCTTATAATAAATATATTTTGAAAATTTTTCCGGATTCTATCTGAAGGACCTGCCATCCGTATGGAATTGCGCTCTGATAATCCTTATTTTTATAATATTCTGAAAACAAGCTGTATAATTCAAGAATTTTAGTTGAATCATCAGCCACATCAATTTTGTAATTTATGTTTTTGGGAAAAGCAGAAAAAACACTGAGGATAAGCAGGGATGCAGTGAAGAGCGAAAATTTGGAGAAGTGTAATCCGGATTTATGTTTTGTTTAGTTTTTTTCATTTTATTTTTCCTCTCGAATAAACCAAATATCGCCGAGGCTGAATGTTAAATATAATTTAATTATGTTTTCTTTATATAGACCCGGATCTGTACTGCCTCGCATCGCGTACTGAGATCCGAGATCTAGTGTATTGGCCGTGGTTAATGGTAGCGAAAATCCTCCTGAAACTGAATATTGATTGATACCTGTCATTTTCAATAGATATTGAGTTTGCTCATAACTTAAACCTGCACGCCAGATTATTTGTTCCCAGAATGTTGCGCCTAACTTCCGTTCCGGCGTATATTCAAAACCAAGCACTGATTTTTGATGCATTCCTCAGATTAGCACTTTTCACGCCGTTAAACTGAAAATTTTTCCCATTGCCTGAAATGCATAATCTAAACTTAATAAATATTTATTATTCAAGACAAAACTTAAACCTGCGGAAATTCTTCCAGGCACTTTCATATTAACAATCCCGTTTGCAACAGTATCCTGCCCAAGAGTTGTGCTGGATGTGAAAACAGTATCAGTTCTTAATTCTGAAATGTAGTTATAAGAAAATCCCAATCCGCATATCAGTAATCCCGTCAAGAGTTAAACAAACCTGGAGAATCAGGTGAAATTATTCCTAAGTGTACGTTCCTAATTCCTTTTGGTCGGTATTCGTTTAGTAAATTCTGCATCTGGCATTTGTTGCATCAAGGAAATGAAGCTTGATAATAATCAATATTACCAAATAATAATCAAGTGTTGCTCCTATAATCAAATCAAAAGGAAGTTTATAAGAAGACCAAAGAATAATCTTGAAAGTCCGCCTCTTCCTTTGTAAGTAGTTTGATAATCTCCGTTAGAAGATTGAATCGAATTGTCAACATCATAACTCACATTGGTAAACGGAACTAAGCCCGGCTGCTGCGCCAACACCATAACCAGCTGCTGATTGGAAAAGCTAAAATAAATCCCCGAACTCTGCTTTTGCATAATAATTGGAAGATTATTATCTGATAAGAAATGATCCATGATAATTCAGGTTAAATTCAATTCTGGTTCTTTTAAGATGAAATAAATCCGCCGGGTTATAAAAACTAATAAAGTTATTCGGAGCATCGGCAACTGCCAATTGTCCCATTCCAAGTTTCCTGGCAGAATAAGCAAAATTGACATCACCTATACCTAATCGTGAGTAAGGTGAAGAAGATTGAGAGTATATCTCCGGAACACAGAAAGACAATAAGCATTAAAAATAAGAACAATATTTTTATAGTTTAATTTCATTATTTGCCTGTATAAATAATTACCAATCGAGGTCTTAGTGAAGTCTCTGAAGCGTCGCTTCCTTTCAATGCAAACAAATCAACACGCATGATTCTGTCCGCCGGCAGTCAAATATAAATCCGTTAGTTTTCATGATATCCGCTTGCAATGCTTTGTATAAAGCGGGTAATATTTCCTGTAAAGGTATCGCCGTCCCGGTTTAGTATTATTCCGGAAGTTGAATCATATGCTGTACCGGAGAATCTGTTGCAAAATATGCAACTATTGAATTAGTGTAGTTGTCGCCTGTTTTTGTGGCGCTGGTGTCCAGGGAAACTGTAAACTGAGCTTTATTTACTATTGCTCCTTTCTGTAGGAAGGAAAGATCAAATTTCACCCGTGCATCAACAGCCAACCCTGCTTGAACAGCAATATCACCGGCAGGAATTACAGGTTTATCTCCGGTTAAAATACTTACATCCGGCAAACTTATATACTTCAAAGTATCAACATTTCCGGATTCCGACACAACTATCGTCAGCGTGGGAAGCCCAAGTGCATTCACATTGTACGCATCAAAACCCACTATCCTGTCAGAGGCCGGATCAGGCTTGATATAAATTCCGTTGTTTGTTTTTACCGAAGTATCAGAGGCGGAAGTTAGCCAGGATAAAATCGTTTGATTATCAAGTTCAAATGAATACAGCGAATCTGAGGATGATTTATTTGAACTGATATCCTCTGCATCGTAGTTAAGTAAAGAAAGACTGTCGGCATTATATAGGGCTGACCATGTATTATGCACAAAATGTACAGTGTAGTTTAGTGAGCCGGTAGTTGGACCTATATTATACTCCTTTGTAAGCTCAACCCTGGCGCTCACAATGTTAAGTGAAGAACCCAGAACCGCCTGCTTCAGACTGTCCGGCAGAAAAATAGCAAATCTCATTAAGGTTGTAGCTTCGACATTATTAAATATGCCGACGAGCAGTCTTGGTGAATCACTTAACTGGACCGGGATTTTATAGTCAAAGGATGATTGTCCGATTGAATCCTGGTAAGAATCTACCTTATTAACATTAACATAATCAGGGGATAGTAAATTATTTCCGATTGAGGATGGAGAATCGCTGCAGGAATAAAACAAGAACAGTAAAAACAGAGCAGGAATTAAAAAAATCCTTTTATTTATCAATTATTTCACCTGTAAAATCTTCAAAAATAAAATTACACGCATCAGTAATATTTTCGGCTACAAAGCTTGGAAATATATTTTGCTTTTGCAATATAGAAATACTTTCCGTTCCATAACCTGTTTTGACAAGCACAGTCTTTAACCCTGCATTGATTCCGCACAGAATGTCCGCAGGCGTATCCCCGATAAAATAAGAGCCGTTCAACTCCAGCTTCAATTCATCTGAAGCCCTGTAAATCATCGATGGAGATGGCTTCCTGCATTCAACCTCTTCCCTGCTGCTGAATTCCGGATGGTAGGGACAATAATAGAAGGCATCGATAGAAACATTATCACATTTTAATAATTCATTGATCCGGTCATTTACTGCAATAACATTCTTATCTGTTATTAATCCCCTGGCAATTCCGGATTGATTTGAAATAACAATTAATTTAAAATTAAGCTTATTTTTTAGTAAAGAGAGCGCTCGGCCGGTTCCGGGAAATAAGATAACTTTTTCAGGATCACCCAGGTATCCGGGATCCTCATTTATGGTCCCGTCTCTATCAAGAAACACGGCGTACTGAGGCATCAGTTGTCGTTCGATAAAATCGTTTTATATAAATCAATATACTTCTTGGCGGATGAATTCCAGCTGAAATCAGATCTCATACCATTTTTCATAATTTTCAGCCATGCCTTCTTATCTTCAAATATTTTCAGGGCTCTTTTCAATTCTTTGACCATTGCAGCTGCTTCATACTGCTTAAACACAAATCCGTTGCCTTCGCCGGTCTTCTCATCATATTTGATTACGGTATCCGCAAGTCCGCCTGTTTCCCTTACAAGCGGGACTGTACCGTACATCAGACTGTACATCTGGTTCAGACCGCAGGGTTCGTAGCGGGAAGGCATAAGGAAGATGTCAGATCCGCCCTCAATTAAATGAGCAAGGTCATCATTGAATCCCAGGTATGCTGCAAATCTGCCCTTATGTTTTGAGGCCATACTGTCAAAAAATTTATGATACTTCTTATCTCCTGTGCCGAGCAGTATCATTTGCAGATTCAGTTTCATGATATCGGCAAACGCATCTTTAATGAGATCCATACCCTTAGAATCAAAAAGACGCGCGATTACTCCCACGATGGGTGTTTCCGGACTATACTCGATCCTGAATTTATCGGCAAGCTCTTTCTTATTCGCTTCCTTAAATTCAATATTCTTTATAGAATATTTTTTGGGAAGATGTTTATCTTTTTCTGGTGACCAGACTTTGGGATCGATACCGTTAATAATTCCGTATAGATCGTTTTTCCTCTTGGCTAATACTTGTTTTAACCCGGCTCCTAATTCCTCATCAGTCCTGATCTCATTAGCATAGGTTTCGCTTACTGTATTTATCGCATCCGCAAACATAAGTCCGCTTTTCATGAAATTGACTTTACCGTATATCTCAACTCCCTTTTCAGAATTAAGCTCGTCAGGTAAACCTGTTTTCTTGAATACGGTTTTAGGGAATGTTCCCTGGTAAGCAAGATTGTGAATCGTAAATAACGTCTTAAAACTTTTAAACTGTTCCTCATCCTTGTAGATGGTTTTGAGATATGCCGGAATTAGTCCGCACTGCCAATCATTACAATGTATTATATCAGGTATCCAGCCGAGTTTACATATCAGTTCGAACACCGACCGGCTAAGCAGTATGAATCGTTCGTCATTATCAGGATAGTCTTCACCGGTCATTGGATCTACATAAAGGCTGTTCCGGCTGCCGAAATATTCCTGGTTATCCAGAAAATAAATTTGCACCCTTACCTTCTGCCCGGGTAAAAAACAGGATTTCAGTGAGAAGACGACATCCTTATCACCGATTTTAATAGTAAGATCTTTTAACCTAACGACTTCGTGTATCTTGAATTTTCTGTCGTCGACTGCACCATATTTTGGTACGACTATGCGGACTTCATGTCCCATTTCCGAAAGCATTTGCGGTAATGCAGCGGAAACATCCGCTAAACCGCCTGTTTTTACAAACGGAACTACTTCCGATGATACGAAAAGGATTTTTAATTTTTTTGCGGGCATTTTGTAAGTTTATTTTAAATGAATGTCGTAATTTACGAAATTTCAGTATGTTTCTCAAAAAAAAGTTTGTATAACACCACTGAATTAAAGGTCAATTCCAAATCTGTCAAATATGAGCAATTTGCTCTGATTATCGCCTTTCTATACACATTTTAATCCAGCTCAGTATAAATACTTAAATGAGGCCCTTAAACGTCCTCTTAAGACCCTTTTAAGTCTGGGTAAACTATAATCTGAATACGTCCTGAATACGTCCTGAATACGTCCTGAATACGTCCTGAATACGTCTTGAATGCGTCTTGAATACGTCTTAAATACGTCTTAAATACGTCTTATGCACTTTAATAACATCTTCTTTATAAATAGCTGAAAATGGATGCGGAATGAATTCAATGGTGATGGTCGTCAAGTTATTCTATTAATCAATTAGAACCCTTATATTTTGGTAAAATCGTAATTTTTGTGAAAAGATTATTAAATTTAAATGGTGATATTTTCTCATTAAGAATTGTAATCAGATGCATAAAATGACTATATACATATCCTTGATATCCCTTTTGACACTCCCCCTCCTATTCTATTCCTGCAGCGCATCCAGTACAACAAGGTATGATCGTGAAAAAGAGAAAAAAGAAACGGGTAAAGAGAATGAAACGAAAAAATATAAAGAGGATTTTGATATTATTCCCTTCCGAACAATAATTGATATAAAGGAAAAACCGGAAAATACAACTGCAGCCCCTGACATAAATCCATGGTATGGATATAAGGAAAAAGATACAAGCTCAGTCCTGGAAAAAGCTATTGTGGGCACTACTAATGGCTTCAGGGTGCAGGTTCTTGCTACTGATAAACTTGATGAAGCTGATTCACTCAAAACCGAAGTCTCTCTCAAGGTGACTCAGAAAAATATCTATGTAATCTTTGATCCTCCATTTTATAAGGTTGAAGTGGGAGACTTTGTAAATATGAGCGATGCAAAAGACCTTAACTTTAAACTGAACCAGATGGGGTATACTGAATCGAGAGTTATAGCATCAACCGTAAATATCTTTGAATAATGGTGAAAGTACTGCTAAACCCTGCATTAATAGTTACGGTAGATACCGCAGGTAAAAATTATAAACGAGGGTCTGAACTCAATCAAATAAACCCTATTACGGATCACTCAATTGTAATTGAGAACGATATTATAAAGGATATCGTACCTGATTCATCCCTGAAAAACTTCGGCACTGACCAGATTATTGATGTTAAGGATAAAACAGTTCTCCCGGGACTTGTTGAGTGTCATACCCATACTGCTTTTGCAGGTTCCCGTGCCGATGAATTCAGAATGAAGATTGCCGGGGTTCATTATGAGGAAATCGCCTCAAAAGGCGGCGGTATTCTTTCTACTGTTAAAGCAGTCAGGGAATCATCGTTTGAGGAGCTTGTACGGATAGTGTCTCCAAGAATAAGGTATTTTATTTCCCAGGGAATAACAACTCTTGAGATTAAGAGCGGTTACGGCCTTGATTTAGAAAACGAGCTGAAGCTGCTGCATTTAATTAATTATATGAATGAAATTTACTCGGTTGATATTATACCCACCTTTCTTGGAGCCCATACCATACCCGCTGAGTTTAGGGAAAACCGCCAGGGATATATTGATTTGATAATAAATAAAATGATCCCGCACATTGCTAAAAACAAACTTGCGGTTTTTTGTGATGCTTTCTGTGAGAAGACGGCTTTCAGTTCTTCTGAAGTCGACGCAATCTTTACCAAAGCATCTGAATCAGGTATGGGATTGAAGCTTCATACAGAACAGTTTAATAATATCGGCGGACTCCAGACAGCTCTTAAGCACCACGCTGCAAGTGTAGACCACCTTGAAGTATTAAAGGATAGTGATGTTTTGATAGTTGCTGAGTCTGATACCGTTGCGGTACTGCTTCCGGGAGTTTCATTTTTTCTTAACTATGATTATGCTCCTGCAAAAAAACTTATTGAAGCTGACGCCATTGTTGCACTTGCAACTGATTATAATCCCGGGTCGTCACATATTGCAAATCTGAACTTTATTATGAGCCTTGCCTGCCTGAAAATGCATATGACCATTGAAGAAAGCATTTCAGCGGTAACTATAAATGCCGCCAAAGCATTAAACAGGAATCACGAGGTTGGAAGTATCGAGATCGGTAAGAAAGCCGACTTTGCTGTATTCGATACTAAGGAATATGCCGATATTATATACCAGGTCGGGAAAAATATCAATTCCATGACAATTAAAAACGGAAAAATTATATTTGATGTAAACGGAGGTAAAATTGAAAATAATTGAGTGCGTACCAAATTTCAGTGAAGGAAAAAACCAGGAAACTTTTGATGACATTATAAAAGCAATAAATTCAACATCCGGAGCAAAGCTTCTGAATCTTGAACCGGATCCCGATTATAACCGCGTGGTAGTAACAATGGCAGGTGATGAAAATGGGATAATAGAAGCGGCTGTACAAGCCTGCAAAGCTGCTGCCGGCCATATAGATATGCGGAATCATAAAGGAGAGCATCCTAGACTGGGAGCAATAGATGTAGTCCCCTTCGTACCGGTGAAGAATGCAACCATGGATGATTGTGTGAAAATATCAGAAAAGTTTGGAGAAAGAATCTCAAAGGAATTAGATCTGCCTGTTTATCTGTATGAAAATGCAGCAAGGAAGCCTGAACGGAGCAACCTTTCTAATATCAGGAAGGGAGAGTATGAAGGACTTGAAGAAAAACTTAAAGATCCTGAGTGGAAACCTGATTTTGGAAAGGCTGATTTTAATCCTAAGCTGGGTGCTCTGGTAACCGGGGCAAGGTTCTTTCTGATTGCTTATAATGTTAATATTAAATCAACTGATGTTAGCTATTCAAAAGAAATTGCGGAGATACTTCGTGAATCCGGAAGACCTAAAAGAGATGATCAGGGCAATATCGTAAAAGAAAATGGAAAGACTGTCCGGATACCCGGAAGATTAAAAGATTTCAAGGGAATGGGTGTAGCTCTTGAGAAATATAATATAACACAAGTCTCTATTAACCTTACAAATTATGAGGTTACCCCTCTTCATGTGGCGTTTGAAGAAGTTAAGAAAGAAGCAGAGCGGCTTGGAGTAGAAGTTGACGGCAGTGAAGTTGTAGGTCTTGTTCCCCTTGAAGCATTACTAATGGCAGGCCGGTTCTACGCTGACAAAAAAGATCTTAAAGAAGACGAACTGGTTGACCTTGCTATTGAGAAACTCGGCCTCAGCACCCTGAACCGGTTCAATAAGAAAGAAAAAATTATAGATTATATGATCGGGGATTAACGAACTTTTACTAAAAGCATCCACAAATTAATTCGCTTATTCGTTATTCCGTTAATCATCAATTAAACCTACAGGAACAGAAATGAACATAGATGATTCAATCCGTAATTATTTAGATGATATCTCATCCAGTAACCCTACTCCGGGAGGAGGGAATGTTTCAGCATTCAGCGGGGCAATGGCCTGCAGTCTCGGCATAATGGTGTGTAATCTCACTATCGGAAAGAAAAAGTACGCTGATGTTGAAGAAGAGATGAAGGATATAAAATTCGAACTGTCCGTTGCTAAAGAAGAATTCCTAACCCTTGCCGAAAAAGATAACCAGGCTTTTGAGAAGGTGATGAATTCATTTAAGCTTCCAAAAGATACTGATGAACAGAAGAAAGCAAGGAGTGCGAGTATCGAAGCTGCAACTCTTGAAGCTGCTGAGGCTCCTGCCGAGGTTCTGCATTATTGCGGTAAAATTATTCCATTATTTCAAACCCTCGCTGAAAAAGGCAATCAGAATTCTGTATCAGATGCGGGAGTTGCTGCTGCACTCATATCGACTGCCGCAGAAGGTGCGTATTTGAATGTGCTGATAAATTGTTCTTCACTCTCAAATCAGACGGTAGCGGGTGAAATATTAAAGAAGAATGAAATAATCCTGGGGGAAGTAAAACAGATTAGTCAGTTTATCAGTTCGGAGATAAAGAAAAAGCTGCAGAAGTAGAAATCCGCCACCATCTCAGTGCGGGTTTGAAGGCCTGTTACTTCCTATTTAAAATTAAATTTAATATCCATCTGGCCCCAGCGTGCCCTGAGGTTTAGTGTATCGGAGTAAAAGGAAAAATCTTCCGATGGTTTAAATGGATAGGGATTGCCCATGTCGTAAGTTCTGCTGCTGTCCCTGTCAAGAAAACACCATAACATGTATGTACCGGGGAAAACCCTGTTGAACTCGAACCTGCTTCCTTTCTGCAGGTATTGTGAGTAAATCTTCCCGTTTGTCTTATCAGTACTCTGAAGCAGAACAAATGGATTGTCGGAAAGCTGCACATTCAGGATAGTGCCGCTGGCACCCGTAAAATCTATTTCATTTATCGTATTAAACCGGTAGGTGTACACAGTATCTCCCCTGTTGCCGGCAGCATCACGGAATTTGGACTGATCAAATTTTACGAGGTAATGTTCTCCACTCTTTAATTTACCGGTTGGCTTGAGAATGATGGTTGCATTGTCAGGGAATGATAAAGAATATCCCGCTTTCCTGTTGGTCGTATCAGATAAAATTATTCCGGTTTTAGCCAGAGTTGTATCGAATGCATCATCGAAATAAAACGCGAGAGATGGGTTCAGGAAATCAGCCTGACCGCCGTCCGGGGGAATCGATTTTATTATCTGAGGTTTGGTTGTATCAGGTTTGCTGCTTATGGAAATCTGTGAAAGATCATTTTTGTATGTATTGCCTTTTTTATCTTTGAGCAGAACAGCTTTCAGGAAATAATCATTTTTACTGTTGAAGGATGTATCTGCAACCAGTACAAGTTGTTTCGGATCTGCTATTTTATGATAGATATACAGCGGCTTGAACATGGATTTATCGGTAGAGTCTATTATTGCAAAATTGTCCGTGGTGATCAGAGTAGAATCGATTTCTTCACTGAATTCTGCAAGTATGTGGAGACTATCGGTCATAATAGTCTTAATAAGCCGGGGAGAAGTTGTATCATCCTCTGTGAGGAAGAAATGAAGTCCTGCAAACAATGTATCCTCAGGCGCAAGTTTTATGTCTTCAAACGGTACGCCGATTCTGTCCTGTTCAACCTGGTATAGGAGATCACGGAATTGATCTGCAACGGCAAAGACTCTGTATGTTCCCGCAGCCAAACCAGCTAACTTGAAACTGCCGTTATCTCCTGCCTGCGAAATATAATCAGGTTTGGTAGTGGAAGGATTAACAGTATCGGCAGCGAGCTTGTATGCGAATATCATCGTACCGCTGGGCTTCTCATCGTAAACCCTGCCGGAGATAACTCTTCTGTCTATTTCAGACCCGGTTGAAAATGTGAGCGTGTATGATTCCGCCATCCGGTTCTTATTATTGTAGTCAACAACATCAGTTCCAAGAGTAACGACGTATGTAACACTGTCTTTTAGGGGATTAGGAAAATAAACTCTTACAGATTTACCGCTCCAGTCAAGTTCCAGATCGCCATCAACTGCCGGCGATATAAAAAGAGCATCTTTCACTGTCCGCTTGTCAACGTATTCAGAAAATGTAAACTCAATGTACTCATCATGAAACTTGTGGTGCCGTTTTCGGGGTATGTTTCCACGATAGTGGGCGGGATCTTGTCTATCTCTCCTCCGCCGGGCGGAAGCTGATTTGCACAGCCGGAGAGGACTAATCCGATTGAAAAGAGTACTAAGTATTTTATTTTTTCTGCTGTTGTTTTAACCATCTTCGGTATTCATTAACATTTTTGAGGTGCTGAGAATATTTTTCTGCAAACTTGTGCCCGCCTTTACCATCAGCCACAAAATACAGGTAATCGGTATCTGCAGGATATAGTGATGCAAGTATTGCTTCCCTGCCGGGATTATTTATTGGTCCCGGGGGAAGACCTGCATTAATATATGTATTATACGGTGATTTAACCTTAAGATCTTTATACAATAATCTTTTCCATCCATCAGGCTGGAGTAAATATTGAATTGTAGGATCAGCCTCAAGCGGCATCCCGATTTTCAACCTGTTCCAGTACACCGATGATATTAAGGGCATCTCATCTTTTTTATTTGTCTCACCTTCAACTATCGAAGCTAAAGTAAGGATTTGATGGACAGAGTAACCGAGAGAATCAGCTCTCCTCCTGAGTGAATCAGTCATAAACTTTTTAAAGTTGTTATAAAATATACCAATAATTTCGGTTGGAGTGCTTCTTTCATAGAGATCGTATTTACCGGGAAGAAGGTAGCCTTCAAGCGATGAAACATTGAGCCCTAGAGAATCTATAAAAGTCTTATTGTTAGCCTTCTTCACCACTGCGGCTGAATCCATAAAAAGATCGTATTTAACTTTGGCAGCAATGAATTTGATTGTCGAACCGGGAGGAATTGTAACTGTATGCGAATAATCGACTTTTGCATGAAGGAAAAACTCAACCAGGTCCAGGTACGATAATCCATTTGGTATATAATACCTCCCTGCCCTGATGTCCTTCTCTGCTCCATATAAAAAAGCTGCAATATTAAAATTAGTTGAGCCGGGGATAATCCCCTGGCTTTCAAGACTATCTGAAATTGAGCTGAGCGTTTCACCTGTTCTTATTTCAAATTTACGGGGGGACGGGCCTTCATAATAATTAGGTGTGAAGAAAGTAAAGTAGAGAACTATTAGTAACGCAGCGAAAAAAAGGAATATCAGGAAGAATTCTTTTTTTGAAAGAAGACTCCTGTATGAAATCTTTGATCTTTTTCCGGGAGAATTATTGCCGTCTATTTTTCCCTCTCTCTCTGTATTGCACGGGACTCATCGATGATTCTTTCGTATATTCTTTTTAAGTGTTTTTTGATATCCTGCGTTTCGGTAAGTTTATCGATATTGCTGTCAATCTCTTTCTCACGACGGGCATCATAAGTGTTGAGTCCGATGGAACTTTTTATCCTGCCGATTTCAATTGATAAATCTAAACGTTTCAATAATAATTCTATTATCGCTTCGTCGGTCCGGTCAACTTCATTCCTCAGCTTCGTAAGTAATTCATCCTTTTCTGCCGGATTTAATTTTTCGATTTCTGTTTTTAAAATATGTAGATGATTTTCTGTCAAACTAAAAGCTAATTATGAATTGATATGTGCGAAATGTTCTTCGTCTAATCCGGGGAAAGGGCTAAAGCTTAAATCAAATTGTTGTCCTGACTCGTAAACCTTTAACCCCCTGTAAGCAATCATAGCTGCATTATCTCCGCAGAATTCCATATCGGGAATGACAATTTTCTGATGATACTTTTCCGCAAGCTGCGAGATGCTGTTTCTTAACTCTCTGTTTGCTGCAACACCGCCTGCAAGTGAAATTGATTTCACTTCGAAATCATTTAATGCTCTCTCCGTGCTGCGTAACAAAGCTTTGATCACTGCTTCCTGGAAAGAGGCGGCAATATCAGGGAGATCTTTTTCCGGTACTTTTTCATCATGGCCGTATTTTTTTTGTATATATCTCAGTACAGAAGTCTTAAGTCCGCTGAATGAAAAATCATACCTGCCGGATAAGTCGGCAACCGGAAAACTAATCTTATTTTTATCACCGGCAGCGGCTGCCTTTTGAATTTTGGGTCCGCCGGGATATCCAAGTCCCAGCATCTTAGCAACTTTGTCAAAAGCCTCGCCTGCGGCATCATCTACAGTTGTTCCCAGCTTCTTAACTGTAGTAAAACTTTCCACAAGGAGGAGAAGTGAATGACCTCCTGAAGCAACGAGAGCAAGATAAGGAAATTCCGGTTTATCCTTCATAAGGAATCCCGAGAAGATATGACCTTCAATATGGTTCACCGGAATGAAAGTTTTGGCGGCAGAATATGCAAGACCTTTAGCAAAAGTTAAACCTACTAGCAGAGCACCGATCAGTCCCGGACCGGCCGTAGCGCATATAAGATCAACATCCTTTAATTCAATATCAGCCTTACTTAATGCATTTCTTAGAAGAGGGATAATGATCTGAAGGTGGGCGCGGCTGGAAAGCTCGGGAACTACACCGCCGTATTCAGAATGAAAATCCTGTGAGGAAATTAAGTTTGCTTTCAGTTCACCGTTGGAGATAACAGCAACAGAGGTTTCATCACAGGATGTTTCAATTCCTAATACATTCATTTCTCAAAAGAAAATATATTCTTAAAAATCTGTCCCGCGACCTGGGGATTTTCCTTTAATCGTCTTATAGAATACGGATACCAGTCTTCTCCGAACGGCACATATATCCTTATTTTATATCCGTCTTTATTAATTTTTTCTCTTAAATCCTCTCTTACACCAAGAAGCATCTGGAACTCAAATTTATCCTTGGGAATGTTCATTTCCTTTATCATACGGTATGCTTCATTTATCAGGTATTCATCGTGTGTGGCAATTCCGACATAATTACCATTTTTCAGCATAAGTTCAAGTGATTTGAGATAATTGCTGCGGATCTCCTGGCGGTCTTTATAAGCAATAGTTGCAGATTCAATATAAATGCCTTTGCAAAGTCTGTAGTTTGTTCCAAGCTTATTCAAAGTAATCACATCGCTGGTTGTACGTTTAAGGTAAGCCTGAAGGACGATCCCCACATTATTAAAATCGCTTCTTAATCTCTTGAATAAATTGATAGTTTTGTCGGTGTAAGGAGAATCCTCCATGTCAATCCTGACAAAATTATCGATACCCTTAGCCTTTTCTACCAGTTCTTTAATTTGTTTGTAAGCAAAATCTTCATCTATAGCTAATCCCATCTGGGTGGGTTTTAAAGAAAGATTCGCCATGAGTTTGTGCTTCACAATGGTATCAAGCACCTCAATACATTTATTCTTAGCCTCAACTGCCTCTTCTTTGCGGGTTATAGATTCTCCAAGCACATCCATAGTTGCAAAGATACCCCTGGAATTCAGATCCTTTACACACTTGACTGCCTTTTCTATCGTATCCCCTGCAATATATTTTTTAGAAAAAAAGCCAACAACTGATTTGGGCATCAATTGTACTACTGCAACAATAAGTTTATTTATGAACGACAATTTTTATATTCTCCCTGGTTGATGACCATAATTTTTAATAATGCGGTATGAAACTTAAGCAACTTTTGATTGTTTTACTATACAAAGAAACCTGAATTATCGATATCAATTCTGCCGGGCAGTCAGACAGCTTAAAGTTACTTTTTAAGTGGTAGAAGGATTACTGGAAATTGACAAAAATGGCAGACAATTCAGAGGTGATTTTTAATGATTTCTATTAAGGATTTTGAAGGCCTGGAGGAGGCTTGGCAGAGGCTTGGTGGAGGCCTGGTGGAAATTGCCCTGAAATACCCGAAAACTGACATTTTTAAAGAGAGTTTGATTATAAAATTTGACATTTTGTCAGTCGCATTAAGACGCTATTCTAATACAGATATCCGGACAATCTTAGAGCAGAAATTGATGCTTTAATTCTAAAGATTTAAAGTACCACACGCAGTTGTATCAGATTAATGAAAGCAGAAGCTTAGCTTTTCCCCTGAGATCATCTAAACTGCCGTTATTTTCGAAGATAAAATCAGCTCTTTTTTTCTTTTCTTCATCGGGAATCTGGTTGAAGTCTCTTCTTTCAAAATCTTCAGGGGTCAGGCTATCTGATTTTCTATTAAATCGCATTTCTTTTCCGGCGGTAATCAGCACGACATAATCGAACATCTCCTCCATATCGGCTTCATATATTAAAGCAGCTTCCACAAAAACCCTGTCGCTTTTCTTTAGTTCTGCCATCATAAGCTCATTTATCTTTTCAATTACAGGAGGATGAAGTATTGAATTAATGATCATAACATTTTCAGGATCCGGAAAAACTTTCTCCGCGAGGTATTTCCTGTTTATTTCATTGCCCGCGAAAGACTCTTTCCCAAAAGCTTCTATTACTTTCTCCTTAACCTTACTATTTCCTGCGAGAATTTCTTTTGATATATCATCGGCTTTGATAATTGTATATCCGGCTTGTTCAATAAAACCTGCGAAGGCAGATTTTCCGGAGCCTATGCTGCCTGTTATTGCTATTCTTAATTTCTTACCGGACATAGTACCTGCATGTAATAATGAATGAGCTATATTTTGATAATTGATATTAGTAAGCGAAACAGCATTTCACTTTGCATTGAAGCGAACCAGAGATTCGCTTTACATTGAAGCGAATCAGCGTGTCGCTTTACAAAATTAAAAAAAAAGCCCATCAAAACAGATGGGCTTTAACTAAAAATGTAATAAACTGATTACCTGGCGTATCCTATTTTTCTAACCTCGCGGATAACCGTAACTTTGATCTGTCCCGGGTATTCCATTTCACCTTCTATTTTCTGAGCGATATCGTGTGCAAGTTTATCTGCAACGACATCATCAACTTTATCCTGTTCTACAACAACTCTTATTTCCCTACCGGCCTGTATCGCGTATGTTTTAGCAACGCCTTCAAATGATTTAGCGAGCGCTTCAAGAGTTTCAAGTCTCTTAACATATCCTTCAAGAGGTTCTCTGCGGGCACCGGGTCTTGCACCGCTTATAGCATCGGCAGCCTGCACAAGTGCTGCGATAGGACTTTCCATTTCAATATCTTCATGGTGAGAACCCACAGCATTAACGACGATCGGGTTTTCTTTATACTTTTTGGTGAGGTCATAGCCAAGGAGAGCATGGGACCTTCCACCGACTTGTCTATTGTTTTTCCGATATCGTGAAGGAGTCCGGCTCTTTTAGCCAGCTGGGTATCCAGTCCGAGCTCCGCTGCCATTATACCGGTCAGGTATCCTACTTCAATACTATGCTGAAGCAGATTCTGGCCGTAACTTGAGCGGTACTTCATCTTACCAACATGCTTAATAAGTTCTGAATGCATATTATGAAGACCAAGCTGAAGGATTGTGTTCTCACCTTCCTTGATCATTTCCTCTTCAAGCTCCAGCTTTACTTTTTCAACTACTTCTTCAATCCTTGCAGGATGGATCCTTCCGTCAGCAATCAGTTTTTCGAGAGAAACTCTTGCGACTTCCCTTCTGAACTGATCAAAAGAAGACAGAATAACAGCTTCGGGAGTATCATCAACAATTACATCAACACCGGTAGCAGCTTCAAATGAACGGATATTACGTCCTTCCTTACCGATGATCCTTCCCTTCATATCATCATTCTGGATCTGAACAACGGAGAGAGTAGTTTCTATGGAGTGGTCGGCTGCAGTCCTCTGAATCGACTGTACAATGATCTTTTGAGCTTCTTTCTTTGCATCAGCTTTAGCTTTTTCGATCAGTTCCCTTGTTATATGGGAGGCATCGGCCCTTGCCTGGTTGGTCATATTCTGAACAAGCATATTCTTTGCTTCTTCAGATGTTAACCCGGAGATTTTTTCAAGCCTTAAGTTCTGTTCCTTCTCTAATTTCGATACTTCAGCCAGCCGTGTTTCTACGGTCTTCTTTAAATCAAGTAGCTCTTTTTCAAATTGCTTGTTCTCCTTTTCCTTTTTAATAACAATATCAAATTTTTTCTCAATATTTTCTTCCCTGGTAATTAATTGTTTCTCGAGATGTGAAAGCTTCTGTCTCTTTTGATTAATTTCTCCATCAAATTCAACTTTCTTCTTATACCATTCATCTTTTACTTCTAATAGTTTTTCCCGTTTTAGATTAGTAGCTTCTTTCTGTGCATCTTCAATAAGGTGTTTTGCTCTTTCTTCAGCTGACACCAGGCTTTTTTTGCCTATGCGGGAGTTAAACCACCATCCGAAGTAAAAAAATATCACAACGAGGACAATCACCATAGGAATGAGAAATAATATGTCCATTTTTCCTCCAATGCGGTATTTTAATAAATCCGCTCCTGTCAGTGCGCCTTAATCAGAAAAACTTTAATATGACAATGTGGGAACCTGCCAAAACGCTTTTTGCTTCCTCCAGTCCGGTCGTAAAACCGGATCCGGCAATGCCGGATGAGGCCTGTAATAGGCGCTTTGAGTCAAACTCCCTATGTTATGAAAGTTAGTTTTTCATTTATTAAGGGACTGACAGGGCGGAAACTTTTTTAGGATGGTTCGGCCAGACTAGGATCACTAAGAAGAAGCTTTAATTTTTTGACTTTATCTGCAGCTTGAATCAATAATTCTCTGTTTTTATTTTTCTCGAGAAAAAGATCGTAAGCAATATTCAGACAAGCTATGATCGCTATTGTTTGAGCTGGTTGGTCGGGAAGTTCGTCTTTTGTTTCTTCCATTACTTTATTAACATAAACAGCCAATTCTTTGGCTATTTCTTCATTCTCGACCAATAAAGAATATTCTTTATCAAATATTTTAATTTTAAGCTTCTTTTTATCCGTCATGGTTTTACCATCCAACCATCAATATACTTAAGAACTCAAATGTAAATCTATCCTGTTAACCAGGTTCTGAATTTTATTTTTTAATTCCTCTTTTTCATTATTATCCATTGAACCAAACATTGAATTTAACGAATTATTTCCGTTTTCATCAAGTTGTTTTTCAAGTGCTTCCATTCTCTGATGCAGAATTTTGTTTTCTTCTCTTAATCCGGAAAATGATCTTTCAAGCTTGCTTTTTTCTTCAAGCAGCGTTTTTTTACTACTTATCAGTTCAGCAACAAGGGTCTGAATTTCTGAAAGTTCATTTAGGAGCACTTCGTGCTTTGTTAAATCCGGCAACTAATTTCCTCTTAATTTAGCATTAAACTTTTCAGTCACAGCCGATATCAGATGAAGGAATTCTTTTTCAACTTCGTCATCTGTCAGCGTTCTTTCTCTGTCAAAAAACTCCAGCGTAAAAGCCATACTCTTTTTGTTCTCTCCAAGTGTATCACTCTCAAACAGATCGAACAGGTTTACAGATTTCAGTAATCCGCTGCTCTGTTCAAGTATGAAATCAGAAACCTGCTTATAAGTTACTGATTTATCGAATATAAAAGCAAAGTCTCTGAGAACTTTCGGGAACCTTAGGAGTTCTCTATATTGGCTTTTTGCCGCAGGCAGTTTGCTTAATTTATTAAGATTTATCTCGAAACAATAAACTTCCTGTTCTATATCAAATAATTTCAGAAGATTTTTATGAACAGAACCGCCTGATCCGATTTCAGAATTTCCGCCTTTGAGAGTAAAAACTGCATTATAATACGGATTCCTTTCGTGATTATATGAATACTCTAAAACATTGTCAAGCGAAAATTTTGAGATAAATGACTTAATAAATCCCTTTAAGTCATAAAGGTCTGCTGTTTCCTCCTGCGAATACCACGATTTTCTCCTGGATTTGCCTGTAATTACAAAGATAAGGCTTTCATTTTCATTAAAATCCTCAAAGTCTGCAATCATTTTTTCTGATTTTAATTGAAAAATGTTCCCTACCTCGAAAAGCTGAAGATCTTTTTCACCGACATTTATATTTGCTGAGACTGTCTGCAGGGCTCCCGTCAGAAGCGATGTCCTGAGAAAGGCCATATCCGAACTCTGAGGATTCAGTATTTTTATCGGGTTTCCTGTCAACGAAGCAGTTTTTTCACTCTGAAGAGGGTTGTTTATCATTTCATAAAAACCAAGTTCCACAGCAGTTTCTTTTACTTTAGTTGTGAAATCGGATTCATCTTTCTTTTCACCGAGGGTGATCGAAATTTTAGTCACTGTGGGAATATTATCGTATCCGTGAATACGCGCAATTTCCTCAATAAGGTCTATTTCACGCTCGATATCGGGGCGAAATGCCGGAACTGAAACGTGAAGTTCTTCATTTGTCTCAACTAATATCCGCATTCCAAGCTTCACCATGATATCAGAAATTACAGCTTTGCCGATGCTGTAGCCTAATATTTTTTCCACCCTTTCAAACCGCAGCCTTATTTCCTTTGGTTCGATTTTTTCGGGATAAACATCAAGCACTCCCTTTAGTATTTCACCCCCCGCAAACTGCAAAATAAGCTGCGCCGCCCTCTCTGCCGCGAATACAGTCCCGTTCGGATCAGTTCCTCTTTCAAACCGGTAGGATGCGTCAGTGCTTAAGCCCAGCACCTTGGATGCATACCGTACACTCGAAGGATTAAAATAAGCACTTTCGATAAGGATATTCCTGGTCGCCGGGGTTACTTCCGAGTTCTCTCCTCCCATTACTCCTGCAATAGCAACAGGCTTTTCTCCATCGCAAATCATAAGAGTTCCGGCAGGAAGTTTTCGTTTTTTTGAATCCAGAGTTGTAAAGTTTGTTTCCTTTTCAGTGCTCCTGACAATAATCTTATGGTTGGAAAGATTTTCAAGGTCGAACGCATGGAGCGGCTGACCGGTTTCGTACATTATATAATTTGAAATATCAACAATATTATTAATAGGTCTTAGTCCGATATTTTTTAAGCGTCTTTTCAGCCAGACAGGCGAATCCTGTACTGTAACTCCCTTCAGAATCCGTGAAGAATACCTCGGACAATTTTCTGTATCAATTATTTCAATCTCGGCGGCCTCAAAAGCTTTTTCCTCCGTTTCTTCGAAATCAACAACAGGAAGTTTAACTTCTCTCTTAAAAATCGCCGCAAGATCCCTTGCCACTCCAATATGCGACAGCGCATCAGGTCTGTTAGGGGTTATGGCGATCTCAAGAATAACATCATTTAGGTGGAGTGCATCAGATATGGGGGTACCTTCTTCAACATCATTATCAAGTACCATTATACCGTCATGGTTATCGCTGATCTGAAGCTCAGCCTCAGAACAAATCATTCCATTGGATTCAATGCCGCGGATCTTTGCCTTTGTAATCTTAAAATTTCCTTTTGGTACAACAGCACCAATCTGAGCAAATACCACTTTCTGTCCTGCATCAACATTTGGGGCACCGCAGATTACCTGGTATTCATTTTCTCCTGTACTGACAGTACAAAGTGAAAGTTTATCGGCATTGGGATGTTTTTTCTTTTCCTTTACGAACCCTACAACGAAATTCTTATAGAGTGAATTCTGATCTATAACCTCTTCAACTTCAAGGCCGCTCATTGTAAGCTGCTGGACTATCTCTGAAGCGGATACGTCCGAAAGATCGACTAATTCTTTTAACCAATTTAAAGAGAGTTTCAACTTAATTTCTCCGGATCAAAACTGTTTAAGGAATCTAACATCATTCTCGAAAAATAATCTTATATCATCTATTCCATACTTCAGCATAGCTGTCCTTTCGATACCCATACCAAAAGCATATCCCGTATACTTTTCAGGATCATAACCGACTTTCTTAAATACATTGGGATCAACCATTCCGCATCCCAGCACCTCAAGCCAGCCTGAATACTTGCATACACGGCAGCCTTTGCCGTGACAAAGGAAACAGGTAATATCCATTTCCGCACTGGGTTCTGTAAACGGAAAATAACTCGGCCTGAACCGATATTTAATATCCTCACCGTAAAACTGCTTTGCAAAAGAAACAAGGGTGCCTTTCAATTCGGCGAATGTTACATCGGTATCGACGTAAATTCCATCAACCTGGTGGAACATACAGTAGCTCCTCGCGCTCACCGCTTCATTCCTGTATACCCTTCCTGGCATAATTGCCCTGACCGGAGGCTGATGTTTTTCCATTATTCGTATCTGCACAGGAGTAGTATGGGTACGGAGCAGAAAACTGCTGCTGACAAAATAAGTGTCCTGCATATCCCTTGCAGGATGATCCGGCGGGAAATTCAAAGCCTCAAAATTGTAATAATCTGATTCTATCTCAGGTCCGACAGCAACAGCAAAACCAAGGCCTTTGAAAATATTTTTTATCTCATCAACTGTCTGAGTAAGGATATGTTTGCTGCCGACGGGTTTATATTTTCCCGGAAGTGTCAGGTCGATTCTGCTTTCGAGGGAAGTACCGGACGATTCGATCTCTTCTTTTAGCGAATTGAATTTATCCGAAAGCTCATTGCGAAGAAGATTAAGTTCCTTTCCCATCATTGGTTTTTGATCTTTTGGAACTTCTTTGAGTTCATCAAAAAGCTTAGAGAGCAGTCCGTTACGGCTTAAATATTTTATCCTGACATCCTCCAACTTCTCGGGAGAATCGGCCAGGTTAATTTCGATATTAAATTCTTCCCTCAGGGAACCAATTTTTTCATTCAACATTTCATTCCGATTATTTAAAGTAATACCCTTCCATATACAAATATAACGATATGGAAGGGTAAATATTAATTAGCAGAAAACTTAACGAGCTCTGCAAATGCTGATGGATTCTCAACAGCAAGGTTTGCAAGAACTTTCCGGTTTACCTCAACGCCCTTTGTATCAAGTGCGTGGATAAGCCTGGAGTAAGTTGTTCCGTTTTCCCTGGCAGCAGCATTTATCCTGGTAATCCAGAGACTCCTGAAAGTTCTCTTTTTAAGTCTTCTGTCCCTGTACGCATGGACAAGGCCTTTTTCAACATGGTTCTTCGCAATAGTATAAACTTTGCTTCTGGCGCCCCAGTATCCTTTGGCCTGTTTCAGCACCTTCTTCCTTCTCAGGTGAGAAGCGACTTTGTTTTTCGATCTTGGCATTTTTGTTCACTCCTCTCTATTGAAGCATTGTTTTAACATGTTTTGAATCTGCAACGGAAACCATGGATGAATGGCGAAGATTTCTTTTCCGTTTTGTGGATTTGGAGGTAAGGATATGGCTCTTGTAAGCGTTTTTCCTTTAAAACCTTCCGGATGCGGTCTTCTTAAATGTTTTAGAAGCACCGCGGTTGCTTTTCATTTTCGGCATAGCTTTTCCTATTTGGTTTTTTTGGTTTTTGGTTTTGCTGTGGGAACGAGGATAACGCTCATATTGCGTCCTTCCATTTTAATGGGAGATTCAACCTTGGCAAGGTCTTCAGTTTGTTCTATGAACCGGTTTAACAGTTCTTCGCCTTGTTCGGTGTATGCCATCTCCCTTCCTTTGAACATTACCACAGCTTTTACTTTATTTCCTTCTTCAAGGAAATTAATAGCGTGTTTTACTTTGAAATCAAAATCGTGTATATCGGTATTCGGATGAAGCCTGATTTCTTTCAGCAGAGTAATTTGCTGGTTTTTCCTTTGTATCTTTTCCCGCTTCTGTTGTTCATATTTGAATTTTCCGAAATCAATTACTTTACAGACTGGTGGCTTGGCCTGGGGAGCAATCTCAACCAGATCGAGACCTCTCTCCTGTGCAATTTTCATTGCATCTCTTACTGTGTAAATACCGGCCTGGGAACCATCAACGTCTATAACCCTTACTTTGGGGGCTTTTATTTCCTCGTTTACCCTGACACTATCTTTTTGAGCGATTATTAACCTCTCTTTTTGTTATTGATTCTTTTTAAAATTTCTTCTTTAATATTATAAATAAAATCGGATAAAGAAAATGTTCCAATGTCACCTTTTTTATGTTTCCTGACTGAAACATTACCTGACTCCTGCTCTTTTTCCCCGATTATCAACATATAAGGAACCTTCTTTGTCTCCCAGTCTCTTATCTTATAACCGAGTTTTTCGTTTCTCTCATCAAATTCAGCCCGGATACCTTCTTCCTTTAATTTCGAGATGATCGACTGAGCAAATTCGAAGAAATTCTGAGATACAGGAAGAACAGCAATCTGCACCGGGGCCAGCCATAAGGGAAACTCGCCGGCATAATGTTCAATGAGTACGCCGATAAATCTTTCCAGCGATCCGAATGGAGCGCGGTGAATAACTACCGGTCTGTGCTTTTGTCCGTCGCTGCCTGTATATTCCAGATCGAATCTTTCGGGCATAACGTAATCAACCTGTACAGTTCCAAGCTGCCACTGTCTGCCGAGTGCGTCCTTAACCATAAAATCTATTTTAGGACCATAGAAAGCGGCTTCACCTTCTTCAATATGATATTTTAATCCCATCTGGTCTGCTGCTTCTTTAATCTCTCTCTGGGCCCTGTCCCACATTTTTATATCACCGCCGTATTTTTCTACATTTTCATCTCTGAATGACAGCTGGGTTCTGAAATCTTTAAAACCCATCTGTTCAAAGACAACCTGAATAAGTTCAATTACATTGCATACTTCGTCTTTCAATTGATCTTCACGGACAAATATATGTGAATCATCAACTGCGAATGAACGTACCCTTGTCAAGCCGTTAAGTTCACCCGACTGTTCATAACGGTAAACTGTCCCGAACTCAGCATATCTTATAGGAAGATCCCGGTAGCTCCTCGGCTTGCTGGCATAAATCATAAAGTGATGAGGACAATTCATCGGCTTAAGCAGATATTCCTCCTTACCATCTTCTAACTGAATAGGAGGAAACTGACTATCTTTGTAGTAAGGATAATGTCCGCTTGTCTTATATAAATTAATATTTCCGATATGCGGTGTAATTACCGGTTCATAATTGCGCTTCCTCTGCTCGCCGCGAAGATAATTCTCAAGAGTTTCTCTTAATATAGCACCCTTCGGAAGCCATATGGGAAGTCCGCTTCCAACGCTATTCGATATGAGAAACAACTCGAGGTCCTTGCCTAATCTGCGGTGATCCCTTTTCTTAGCCTCTTCAAGCCTCTCAAGGTATTCATCAAGCATCTTTTTCTTAGGAAAAGAAATCCCGTAAATTCTCTGAAGCTGCTTGTTATGTTCATCTCCACGCCAGTAAGATCCGGATACGCTTAACAGCTTTACATATTTTATCTTTCCCGCTGACGGAAGGTGAGGACCAGTGCATAGATCAGTAAAATCACCCTCATTATAAATACTTATAGCTTCATCTTCCTCATTTATCTCACTGATGATTTCGATTTTGTACTCATCGCCTTTGCTGCTGAAGAATTCGAGAGCCTTATTTTTTGACAATTCAACACGCTCAAAAGAATTATCCTCCTTCGATATCTTATTCATTCTCTCTTCAATTACCCGGAGATCATCCTCGCTAAGCTTTTTATTAATATCGAAATCATAGTAGAAGCCGTTCTCAATAGCCGGACCCACGCCGAACTTCGCTTCCGGATATAACGAAAGAATTGCATGCGCCATTAAATGAGAAGTAGAATGCCAGTATACTTCCTTTCCCTTTTCATCTTCGAAGGTAAGAAATTTTACAACGGCATTGTGTTCAATCGGAGCTCTCAGATCTCTAACAGATCCGTTTACTTCAACGGCGAGAGTATCCTGCGCCAATCTTGGAGAGATTGATTCAGCAACCTGGTAACCGGAGATGCCTTTATCATACTCCCGGGATTTACCGTCAGGAAATGTAATTTGAATTTTTTCCATTTTTACTTTTCTAATAAAAAATCGGAGACGTACTCCGATAGGCAACAGAACAATTAACAATTATTAATTGTTAATTTTTAATAGTCTGGTGGGCTCTAGAGGAGTCGAACCTCTGACCTTCTGCACGTCAAGCAGACGCTCTAACCAACTGAGCTAAGAGCCCTGACTTTGTACCTTATAATTAATAATTATCAATGAATAATTATAAATTGTTCATTGATTTTAGTACCGAGGGCCGGACTCGAACCGGCACGGGTATAAATACCCACAGGATTTTAAGTCCTGTGCGTCTACCAATTCCGCCACCCCGGCAAATACAAGTCATTCAATTTTTTTTAAGAACTCTGGCAAATTATTGCCATTAAGATTCATAAAGAAGTATTGTTAAATCTCAACTTATCAAACTGTGGTAGTTTCCAAGCTGCAGGACTAAAAAATTCAATTTTAGCGTGTAAATATAGATAATTGAATAGATTCTTGCAAGAAATGATCCTGCCGCCCGGGTTCCCCCGATTTCATCTACATTCAACACTTGCAGGAGAATAGAATTCTCTCCTTTTAGCAAATAACAATTCGCAATGAGCAAATAGAAATTAATAATTAATAATTAATAATTAATAATTGATAATTGATTTCAATCTGAGACACTGACATTTTGTCATATATAAATTTTTTCAACAGTGGAAAATGGGGTTTTTTCGCTGTTTTTGGAGTGTCTCATTTTGAGTCCTTCTCCGTCCCTTCTCCGTCATTTCTCCGTCCCTAATACGACATTACTACTGAGTCTGCCATTTTGTCAAAACTGTTTAATTTGTCAGCAGTATTTTTACGATAAAAGTAGTCCTATTAATTCCTAAAAGTTTTATATTTCTAAAATAAAATTCACAGAGATTTAATAGATAGTATATTAAATTTTGTCATCTTAAGAGAATTTTATATTTATATTCCCGTCTGCAAAATATTAAAAATCAATATAATCAGTATCCCTCATGAAGACTATTGAAAAGCTATTATCAGAAATTGATAAGATTACTGAAAATTTTATCAGATCATTCGGTACCCTGGGCATTGAACAACTCAACCGGAAACCTGACCCGCAGACCTGGAGTATCGCTCAGATTATTGATCATATCATCAGGACAAATGAATCATACTACCCTGTCATAGATCAGATTCGTAATGGCCAATATAAACCACCCTTCATATCACGGATGGATTTTCTTGTATCGTTTCTGGGAAAAGTGATTTTAAAAGGCGTTCAGCCTGACAGAAAAAGAAAAGTAAAAACATTTCAGGTCTGGGAGCCCTCAAACAGCAGTATACCTGAAGGGATTATCGACAGATTGAAAAAACATCAGGCAGAACTAAAGACACTGATAAACAATTCATCTGACTTAATCAGAAGCAAAACAATTATTTCATCTCCTGCTAATAAGAATATTGTTTATAAACTGGAGACCGCTTTCGAGATAATCGTTACGCACGAGGGAAGACATTATAACCAGGCGCTGGAAGTGCTGGCTTTTTTTAACAACACCTCCCCAAAGAACCAAACCTGATCTTTTCCCGAATAAGATTAGATAAATAATCATTCCGGTTTCTATCTAAAAGTACGACTTAAAATTTTGGGGACACAGGTAAAGAAGAATAGAGTTCAGCCTGCCAGCTTAGTTATATCCTGATCGGGCGGTAAGCTTCTTTCGCAATCTTCCATTATCTGTCTTGTCATTATGCCTCCGGTTTCTTTAACTTTAATTATCTTTTTTACAATTTTCTCAGAAGGTTTAGATGTATGCATTAGAAGTACGAAACCTTTCAAAGTCATTTGACACTTTGAAAGCGGTAGATGATGTTTCTTTTTCAGTACCGGAAGGATCAGTATTCGGACTAATAGGAAGGAATGGCGCAGGTAAAACTACAACCATTCGTATGATGATGAATATCTATCTTCCCGATTCCGGGGAGGTTATTCTGCGAGGATCTAAAATCGGACAGGAATTTAAAGACAAAGTCGGCTACCTCCCCGAAGAAAGAGGCCTCTACAAAAAGATGAAGGTTATGGAAACCCTGCTCTTCTTTGCCGAGCTAAAAGGAAAAACAGGACGCGAGGTAGAGGATAAAGCGAATGAGTATCTTGAAAGATTTGATCTAACCGAAAGGAAGAATTCCAAACTCGAAGATCTTTCGAAAGGTAATCAGCAGAAGGTTCAGTTTATCACTACCATACTTCACGATCCGGAATTCATAATTCTTGATGAACCATTTTCCGGTCTCGATCCAATAAATACAAATCTGCTCAGAGAAATTATTCTCGAGCTGAAGAAAAAGGAAAAAGTAATAATATTTTCCACGCATTTGATGGATTTTGCAGAACGTATGTGTGACCATATAGCAATGATCGATGAGGGTAAAATAATTCTGCACGGCAACCTTGAGGAAATCAAAAAGTCCTTCGGACAGAGGAATGTTACTATCTCTCACGCCGGAGATATCTCTTTTGTAAAAAGCAGCCCATTCATAGAAAAATTCGAAACCTTCGGAAATGTTACAAGCATCAGGGTTAAGCAGCCCTCTCAGATACAGGATCTCCTTAAAACTCTGGTAGAAAAAAATACCATTATTAAAAAATTTGACGCAGAGGATATTTCACTCCACCAGATATTTGTAGAAGCTGCCGGAAAGAAATCCGCTGATAAGTACAGAATGGAGGCTTCAAATGTTTAACAGGAGAACCCTTGCTATCATCAAAAGAGAGCTGCGGGAAAAGCTCATGTCGAGAACTTTCATTATAATGACAATACTCCTTCCTCTCTTTATGATAGGTATACTCGCTTTCCAGACATTCCTCTATTCCTATGAAGGCGACAGCAACACAAATCTTATAATCGCAACAGATTCGGATTCTCTGAAAGCAGAGATGGAAAAAGAGTTTGATCAGCTGCCGTTTGTACAGAGCGGGTACTATAAAATCAGTTTTGAAAGTATAAAAAGTTCAGAAGTGGATAGTTACATCAACAAACGTAAGTCCGAACTGCTTAGCGAAAAACTAACCGGCCTTATTTTCGTCCCCGACTCAGCGAAATATACAAAGCAGCTGCAGTATTTTTCAAAGAATCCTACTAACAAAACTTTGTTTGATAAAGTAAGACCAACCATCAATAATGTTCTTGTAACAAATTATTTCCGCGGAAAGGATATCTCGGAAGAGGATATTTCCTACGCAAGACAAAATGTAGGATTTAATACTTTCAGGATCAGCAGCGACAAAGCTGTAGAAGAAGAAGGAGCCGGGACAGTCATAGTAGCATTCCTCTTTACTTTTCTCCTTTACTTCAGCCTGATTTTTATAGGCCAGATGATGATGCGCTCTGTAGTAGCTGAAAAATCAAACCGAATAGTAGAAATACTCCTATCATCTGCTAATAGTAAAGAATTAATGACCGGAAAGATTATGGGTACCAGTATTACGGGACTGATACAGATGGCTATCTGGCTTCTCCCTGTTATACTCTTGGTTACAACAGCCTGGTTCACTCTTCCACCGGAATTTACTCTTAAGCTCAATATGTTTCAGATAGTTTATTTCCTACTAAATTATTTTATCGGACTTGTAACATTCATGGGACTCTTTACCTCCGTGGGTGCTATTTTCGATAATGAGCAGGACACTCAATCCGGTATGTGGCCGATAATGATGTTAATAATGATTCCCTTCTTTATTGCTATTGCAATGCTGGAGAATTCAAATAACAGTATAGCAAGGGTTGCCTCTATGCTGCCTTTCGCATCTATTATAGTGATGCCTGCCAGGATGGTGTTAGCTGAAATCCCGGTATGGCAGTTTGTTGTTTCATTCGTTGTTAATATAGCAACGATGGTGCTTTTGTTCCCTCTTGCAGGAAAAGTTTACAGAGTAGGAATACTTATGAGCGGGAAGAAACCAAAGTGGTCCGAAGTAGCAAAATGGCTGAGGTATAAATATTAAACCCAGGAAAGGGATAGGGAAATTTCTCTCCCTGTCCCTACTCCTGTGAGCGCATTTATCCCCCCCTGTTTATTTCATCAAAATCATCTTGTGCTTCAATACGATATTATTGGCCCTCAATTCGTAAATGTATACACCGCTGCTTAAATCAGAACCATCAAAATATTTTTTATAAGAGCCTGCTTCAAAATTTCCGTCAGCTAATGTCCTTACCACCTGTCCGAGTACGTTATATACCACCAATCTGACCTTTGCCGCTTCAGGAAGATCAAAATTTATAACTGTGGAAGGATTAAATGGATTCGGATAATTCTGACTAAGACTATAATCAAAAGGAACATCGCCACCCTTAACTTCGATTTCATTACTGTATTCAAAACTACCATCAAAATCTATCTGTTTCAACCTGTAAGTGAAGTTTCCAAAATTATTTAAATGATCTGTGTATGAATAAGAATGAGGAATCGTAGTTGTTCCGTTTCCTTCAACATAGCCGATTCTCTGCCAGTTGTCGGTGCCGGCTGAATTTTTCCTTTCAATCTCGAAGCCCCTGTTATTCTTTTCAGTTGCAGTTGTCCAATCTAGAACAACAAAACTCCCTCTTGCTGCTGCAGTAAAGCTTGTCAATTCAACAGGGATAGGAGGTATCTGTGTGAGTGTTGCAACTTTCAGGACAATATTATTATCAGGATCAAAATAAACATTAGCTGGCTGCCGGTTAAATCCGAATGTGAAAATCTGGTTATTTGAATCATTCATCACTCTCATCGTAGTGTCGGCACCTGTTGTAAAGTGAACTTTAATCTGGATAGGCATCTGGTGAAAAGGAGTGCTCGTTTGTGTCTGATCAGCAACAAAACCAACCTGCCAGTTTCCTGATCCCATATCGGCGATCCAGTATTTATTCGCATATACCGGATGATCAGGTTCGAGTATCCATTCGTTAAAGAACCAGCTAAGATCCTGACCGTAAACTTCACTCATATCATCACGAAAATCTGTAGTGACAGCACTGTGATATTTGAGTGACGGATCATTAGCGTAATGATACATCCCGGCGAAATAAAGAGAATCTCCCATTACATATCTCAGCATATGATGAACACAAGCACCTTTATCATACGTTATTGCAGTATTGAAAAGTATGCTTACAGGGGGTGTATTAATGATCCAATCAGGATTATAAATCGGCCAGCCCGGATTCGCGCTCATATAATAGCTGGCATCGGAATTAATTTCACTCTTATAGGAAGCATAACCCGATGTATGTTCTATCCACAAAGCCTCACAATAAGTGGCAAATCCTTCGTTAAGCCATATATCGGCCCAGGTTGCGCATGTTATCATATCACCAAACCATTGATGAGCAAATTCATGAGAAACCAGACTTTCCGACCAGCAGTTGGGACAAAGACTTGTAAGGGTCTGGTTTTCCATACCGCCCCATACGAACTGGTTGTTAAGCGTTGCAAACCCGTTTTTGTCAAACGGATGTTCACCGAACAATCCCGAATAAGTCGTGGTCATATCGATAATTTTTGTTTCAATATTATGAAGGTTATTTTGATTTTCGCCTGAATTCCAGTAGAATCTTATCGGTATGCTGTCGTTCGGGTTGGATAATTTATGCCAGTAAACTATATCAAGATTGTAGTTTACTTTACTGGTCATCACCGTTAGATAGGTAGCAACATTATGTGAACTCACCCAGTGATAATAGAGTGTATCTGCGTTCTGAATTGAATCAACCAGCACTCCGTTTGAACCGAATTTAACATTGGTTGGAACCTTTACTGTAAGGTCGGTAGTTGCCTTATCAGAAGGTTTATCCCAGCATGGGAACCATTTCCTAGCACCCTCTGGTTCACAGTCGGTGAATAAAAATCCATTACTGACGTAAAATGCACCATCACTGACATTATTATGCCTGTAGTAGATCTTTATACTGGCCGTTTCTCCTACATTGTATGTCCTGTCCAGGTTGACAGTTAAAATATCATTAGAATGGGTAAAGGATACACCCGCCATGGACACCGAATCAATAGTTAAAGATGAATTAACAGCATTCATTGGGATAGAATTCAAAGTGGAATCAACCTCGAAGGTCATTACTTCAAATCCAGTGAACGATTTTGGATAAGGACTGATAAAACAGCTGTAAATGTTTAGGTTGAGTTCATAATTCAGCACATCATAAGTATGCTGAATATCAGCAGTTATTTCATTCGGGGCGAAAAGTGAATTTGAATTCATTTTCTTCTGACTGCAGTAAACCGAACCTTTTTCAATACTTCCCTGTGCAAATTGAATCGCGGGCAGGCAGGTGATGAAAAACAATACAAGCAGTAAATATTTTTTCATAGTAGTCTCCACAAAATGAATTATTAAAGAAATATTTAGAACAATGTATAATATAATTGTTTTGACGGAAAAAGAATCTTAAATCTTACTCTCTTTATTAAGATTTAATATAAATTAGTTAGCGCTATCACACTTCATTTCGGCACAATTTTTATCAATAAAAAAAACTATTGTTATTAGCATCTTTTTCTCATACCAAGGAAAGAAGGCAATTGTTTTTCTTTCGAGTGATAAAATAATTAGTGGAATTGTATAAATATTCAACAAAGTATATAGATTTTTAACTGGCAGAAAAGTTGATATTTATAAATACTAAATATTTATCCGGTATTTAATAATTATGGAAAATAATAATAGTGACACGCCTCTCTTCCCGATAAGTGCTGCTGCAAGAATGCTTAACATCTCTGTTCATTCCTTAAGATTATATGAGAGAGAGGGTTTAATAATACCATTCAGGAAAGAAACCGGGCACCGGCTCTATTCGATTGACGATATTGAACGTATAAAATGTATCAGACAATCGATCAACGAGAAAAAAATAAGCATAGAGGGAATAAAAACAATCTATTCACTTATCCCCTGCTGGAGCATCAAGAACTGCAGTGAAGACGACCGGATAAACTGTCAGGCATTTATAAGTCATTCCAATCCATGCTGGTCATTCAGGCACGATAAAAACATTTGTGCCGAATCTGATTGCCGGGACTGCATGATTTATAAAAATTTCTCGGACTGCAAATCAATTAAGGACAACATAACAAAACTGACCACATAAAATCTTTAAATAAGGTAATCTTAACTCAAAAATAAATTCTCAATGAAAAAAATCGTAATAACACTTGTAATGGCCGGACTGGTGATTATCTCTGCAGTAACAATTCTGCAGGATAAAAACCAGGAAGCAACCGGTCTGACAATACTTAAAGAGAAATACTCTCACAAAGATTCATCTTCTGTGGACCATACACAATTCGCTGAACTCAAAAAGCATTTCAACAGTCCCCAGGAAGTCACCGAAGCATGCATCTCCTGCCACAACGGCAGGGATTCTGAAGTAATGAGATCAAACCACTGGAATTGGGAAAGCGCCGAGTATGTTGAAGGTAGAGGGATTGTATATTTAGGCAAAAAGAATGCGATTAATAATTTTTGTATCGGGGTTGAAGGAAATGAGCAGAGCTGCGCAAAATGCCATATTGGATATGGAATGACCAGTTCAATGTTCAGCTTTACAGATGCTAAAAATATCGACTGTCTTGTCTGTCATGATCAAACAGAATCCTATATAAAGGCTCCTGATGAAGCCGGACTCCCCGATCCGTCCCTGAACTTAAACAACATTGCCCAGCATGTTGGTAAGCCTACCCGTTCAAACTGCGGCGTCTGTCACTTTTTTGGCGGAGGCGGAAATAATGTAAAACACGGCGACCTTGAAGAATCGATGTTCCAGCCTACGGCGGATGTTGATGTGCATATGGCGGTTGAGGGAGATAACCTTCAGTGCGTTGACTGTCATATAACTAAAAATCACAATATTTCAGGTAAAATGTATTCATTGTCATCAATGAACAGGAACAGGGCAACTTGCGAAGAATGCCACACTTCCAGCCCCCACACTGCAGAGATCCTGAACGAGCATACCATTAAGGTTGCTTGTCAGACCTGCCACATTCCTGTATATGCAAAAGTAAATGCAACCAAGTTATTCTGGGATTGGTCGACCGCCGGCAGATTAAAAGACGGAAAACCTTTTGAGATCGATGACGCTGACGGTAATCATACATATCTTTCAATCAAAGGAAGTTTCAAATGGGGAAAAAACGTAAAACCCGAGTATGTATGGTTTAACGGAACAGCTGATCACTACCTGATCGGGGATACGATTTCAGATACAACGAAACCTCTGCAGATAAATAAGCTGTTCGGTTCATACAGCGATCCTGAAGCGAAGATCATCCCGGTTAAAATTCATAGGTCGAGACAGCCCTATGATCCGATCATGAAAGTGCTAATTCAACCCAAACTTTTTGCTGATAAAAAAGGTGAAGGAGCTTTCTGGCAGGATTTCAACTGGAGAAGAGCATCAGAAGTTGGGATGGAAGAAATACACGTCCCTTTCAGCGGAGAGGTATCGTTCATAAATACGGAGATGTACTGGCCTCTGAATCATATGGTTTCTAATAAAGATCTTGCTGTTCAATGCAATGAATGCCATACGAGAAACAACAGCCGCCTTGCTGCTCTTACCGACTTTTATATGCCGGCGAGAGATTATTCCTCAATCATAGAGACAGGCGGAACCTTAATAATATTTCTTACACTCATCGGAATACTTGCTCACGGTGTGCTCCGATTTGTCTCAACGAGAAAAGTCAGAACTGGAGGCAAATAATGAAAACTCAGGTATATATATATAAATCATTCGAAAGATTCTGGCACTGGACGCAGTCCTTCCTGATCTTATTCCTCGCATTGACGGGATTTGAGATTCATGGTGCAATTAGTTTCTTCGGCTATCAGAATGCTGTTGCCTATCATAATATAGCAGCTTATTCTTTTATGATCCTGATTGTATTCGCGATCTTCTGGCATTTTACAACAGGTGAATGGAGACAATATCTTCCGACACTAAATAATCTGAAAGCACAGTTGAGGTTTTACCTTCTGGGAATTTTTCAGAATGCTCCCCACCCCACAAGGAAAACAGTACTTAGTAAATTAAATCCGCTGCAGAGACTGATATACCTCGGGCTAAAAGTCATGGTAATCCCTGTGATGGTCATATCCGGATTATTATATATGTTCTACAGATACCCGCAGGGTAATTCAATAGAACCTTTAAACATACATTCAATAAAGGGAATAGCACTGCTCCATACTGCAGGAGCTTTTCTCCTTGTAGCATTTATTATTGCTCATATTTACCTGATTACAACCGGCTCAACTCTTACTTCAAACCTTAAAGCCATGATCACCGGATACGAAGAGTTGGAAGAGGAGCCCGTATCTCCCGGAGTCGAATCCCCGGCTGAGTCGGAAAAAGAATTAACTTTAAGCGAGTGAGGAATCTATGGAACCAAAAAAATTTATGAATCCATATCTGGCCGGGTTTTTCCTCGGCTTGATTTTATTAGCAACAATTTATATTACCGGACGGGGTTTAGGTGCAAGCGGGTCGGTTAAAAGCGTTGTAGTTTCTACCATGCAGTCCGTTGCACCAGATCATATCAAGGATCAGAAGTTTTACGAAGAGTACCTTACCGAACATCAGAATATGCCTATGAAGAACTGGCTAGTTTTTGAAGTACTCGGGGTAATCCTGGGGGCATTTATCTCAGGATTAATCTCCAACAGACTGAAATTTACCCTGGAACATTCACCCAAGATAAAATCCGGGACGAGGATTGCCGGGGCTTTAGCGGGAGGACTTCTCTTTGGTCTGGGTGCACAATTCGGACGAGGATGCACGAGCGGCGCCGCCCTCAGCGGCATGGCAGTTATGTCAACCGGCGGCATCATCACAATGATGGCAATTTTCGGCGGTGCATATATGTTCGCTTACTTTTTCAGAAAACTTTGGATATAGACAGAAATTTGATCGATCAAACTTCTGCAATAAATTTTGAAAGGATATAAAATTGGGACCATTAGTACCTGACGTTATCGGCAATGAATTAAACTTTATAATTGCTATTTTTATCGGTATAGCCTTCGGGTTTATACTTGAACAAGCGGGGTTTTCCACCTCAAAGAAATTAGTTGGATTATTCTACGGCTACGATTTCACGGTGCTTCGGGTTTTCTTCACCGGCGGAGTCACGGCGATGATAGGGGTAATTGTGCTCGGACATTTCGGGTTACTGGATCTGAGCCTGATCTACATTAACCCTACTTTCTTATGGTCAGCAATAGTAGGCGGACTAATAATGGGTTTAGGTTTCGTAATAGGCGGATTTTGTCCCGGGACAAGCATTACTGCTGCAGCTATCGGAAAGATAGACGCCATGATCTTTGTAGTAGGTTCGGCGATCGGTGTCTTCATATTCGCTGAAGGCTATCCAATGTTTGAAAATTTCTATAAGGCAGAATACTGGGGAAATGTGAGAATATTCGAAACTCTCGGAATGTCGCAGGGTTTGTTCGCCTTCCTGCTTACATTTATAGCGGTGGGCGCCTTTTGGTTTACGTCCCTCGTGGAGAATAAAGTAAACGGCAAACCTAATCCGGAGTTTAAACCCGGCAGGCTTTATATCGGACTCACCGGTATTGCATTTTTAATCGGTCTCTCTGCATTCATTATGCCTGATATAAAAGACTCATATCTGAATGATATCAGCAATATAAATTATGTAAATGATTATAACATAAAACAGATGACTTCTGATGAGCTTGCTTTCCGCTTAATGGATGATGATAATACATTACAAATTATTGATGTCAGACCGGTAGAGGAATTTAAGGAGCTGAGTCTCCCGCATTCTCTTTCTTTCACTTTAAGAAATCTTTTTGTAAAGGACGCCAGAGCCATTCTTGCCGTTAAACATAAAAAATACGTTTTTATCGGGGACGATGATCTCTCATCAAAAAAGGCTGCTATTATAGCTGACCGCCTCGGGTATGATAATATTTCCTATCTCCGTGGAGGACTAACTGAGTTCAAGCGGGATATTATAAATTATAAAAAAACTTCTCTGCTGAATTCACGGGAAGCTGTTGACACTGACCGTTTTCGTCAGCAGGCAAGCAAGATTATCCCGGTGCTTATAGAGAAGAATAAGAATGTTGTCGTTCCTGTAAAGAAAACAAAAAGAGTGCTTGGAGGCTGCTAAAGCATTTCCGGCTAGTTAACATTTTATGAGGGAATTGAATGATCAAATTCAATTCCCTTTTTTATTGGACGTCTCTTCCTCATAAGGAACAATATTAAAGATCTGACTGAAGATCGAAAATCCTTCTGAATCTAATCCTGCATAAATGAATCATATTTCAGGTTAATAAAAAAAATTAGCAGGAAGATGATGACACAGCCAAAAGTAATAATATTTTCTACACCAACCTGCAGTTTCTGCACTGCCGCCAAAAGATATTTCAGGGAAAAGAATATCCGGTTTACCGACGTTGATGTCTCCCGGGATGAAAGTGCAGCCAGGGATATGCAGAGAAGAACAGGACAGATGGGGGTGCCGGTAATACTTATCAATAATAAACCGATCGTGGGGTTCGATAAACCCAGGATCATGCAAATGTTAAACTTAAAAAATTGAGGAGAAAAATGACCATTAAACCTATAGACGACCGCATTTTACTTGAACCAATGCAGGCTGAAGAAAAAACTGCATCCGGAATTATCATCCCTGATACTGCAAAAGAAAAACCAAGAATGGGAATTGTGATAGCAGTAGGAACAGATGAAGACCTCCGTGAAAAAATAAAAGAAGGAAACAAAGTGTTATTTGCTAAATACGGCGGAGATGAAGTTGAGATGGATGGGAAAGAATTAAAGCTCATTCAGCGGTCCGACATCCTTGCAATCGTAGAAGACTAGAGTAACATATTTTGTGAGTCTGCTGATTTTAATTATTTGAGTCTTATCCCCTGTCAAACGGATAATCCTTCATATTTAAATTAAGCAGACTCATTTTTATTTTTATATGAATAATTTTTATAAATATACCCGGAGTTTCTAAATGGATTTTGAAGTGAAAGATTTTAATCAAGATGTAATTGAACAAAGTAAAACCATTCCGGTGCTTGTAGATTTCTGGGCTGAGTGGTGCGGCCCCTGTAAAACACTTGGGCCTGTTCTCGAAAAACTTGCGGCAAAATACAACGGCAGGTTTAAACTTGTAAAAGTTAATACGGATGAAAACCAGGAAATAGCTGCCAGTTACGGCATTCGGGGAATTCCCAATGTTAAATTATTTATTAATGGTAATGCAGCAGATGAATTTACCGGGGCTCTTCCGGAAGCTTCTGTGGAACAATGGCTTAAAAAAGCTATCCCGGGGAAAAATGCCGGTGAAATAGAAAAAGCAAAGGACATGCTGAATGCAGGTCAGGATGAAAAAGCTGCTGCCTTGTTAAAAAAGCTGGTAAAAACTGAACCGGATAGTACTGAGTTGAAGATCCTCCTGGCAAAATCAGTATTATTTAAGGAACCTGGTACCGCAGAGAAACTCGCATCTGAAGCAGAAAATGATGTTGAACATTCTGAACTTGTTGATTCAATCAAGACCATTTCCCATTTATTTTCTCTTCAAGAAATAAATGGAAGTGATGCAGCAGGAGAATACAGAGCTGCAATAGCCGAACTCAAAAAAAAGAATTTTGATACTGCCCTGGAAAAATTTATTGATGTCATTAAAACGGACAGAAGTCTTGATGATGACGGAGCAAGAAAAGCCTGCATTGCAATCTTCAAATACCTCGGTGAGGAAAACGAAATAACACTCAGGCACCGGAGAGATTTTGGAGGAGCTCTTTATATCTGATTTTTTATTCGCTTAAATACGGGATAATTTTTTTGAACTGGTCAAGCGCTTCGGGATTAGCCAGTGCATCCCGGTTTTCTACGTTTTCATTATGAATTATTCTTGTGACCGCAAGCTCAACCTTTTTACCGCTTATAGTCCTGGGAATATCACTAACCTGGATAACCCTCGCAGGTACATGCCTCGGGGTAGCATTTTTGCGTATTGTATCCTTTATCTTTTCCACTAGTTTATCATTCAATACACTGTTCTGTTTTAGAACGACAAACAAAATAATTCTCACATCGTTTCTCCAGTTATGTCCTATTACCAGGCTGTCGGTTATTTCATCCATTGCTTCGACTATGCGGTAAATTTCTGCTGTGCCTATTCTTACTCCTCCCGGATTAAGAGTTGCGTCTGACCTGCCATATACAATAATCCCCCCATGTTCGGTAATCTTTATATAATCACCGTGTCTCCATACATCCGGATAGTAGCTGAAATATGCTGATCTGTACTTAACTCCTTCGGGATCATTCCAGAAATATACAGGCATTGAAGGAAACGGTTTAGTGCAGACAAGCTCACCTTTTTCTTCTATAACCGATTCACCTTTTTCATTAAACGCTTCAACTTTCATCCCCAGCCCCTTACACTGTATTTCTCCGGCATAAACCGGAAGATTCGGGTTGCCGAGCATAAAACATGAGATGATATCTGTACCGCCGGAAATGGAAGAAAGCTGCAGATCGCTTTTTACATTTTCATAGACCCACTCAAAATTTTCAACGGCGAGAGGAGATCCGGTAGAGAGTATTGTCTTAAGCGACGATAGGTCGAAGTTATCTTTAGGAGAAAAACCTGATTTTTGTATCATCGTTAAGTATTTAGGACTTGTCCCGAAAACCGATATCTTTTCCTCCCCGATCTTTTTCCAGAGAGCATTCTTAGCCGGATATACCGGGCTCCCATCATATAAGAAAACACTTGCTCCCACACTCAGGGAACTTATAAGCCAGTTCCACATCATCCAGCCGCAGGTGGTATAATAGGTAATTACGTCTTCCCGTTTTAGATTAGTATGCAGATATAACTCTTTAAAGTGCTGGAGCAGAGTTCCTCCGGCCCCATGGACAATACACTTAGGTATCCCCGTAGTGCCCGAAGAATACATGATATAAACCGGGTAATCGAAAGGCAGCTGAACAAACTCTAATTTATTTGAAGTATTAATGACTAATTCATTAAAATATAGGGAGTTATTAACTTTATCAGAAGTTTTATCGGATACTATATTACCTTTAAAATCATTAAATCTTCTTATTAATATAACCTTTTCAATTGATGGTATGCTTTTTCTGATAGCCTCAACCTTTGCTGAGCAGTCAATTAGTTTACCATTATAAAAATAGCTTTCGATGGCGATCAGTATCTTTGGCAGAATTTGTCCGAAACGATCAAGAACCCCTTTATGACCAAAATCGGGGGAGCACGATGACCACATTGCTCCCATACTTGCGGCAGCAAGCATCCCGATTACAGCTTCAGGGATATTGTTGACAAATCCCGCTATCCTATCCCCTTTTTTAACTCCCATTTCCTTCAGGGAGCGGGCAAGCGCTGCAGCATTATTATAAAGTTCAGAATAGCTCAGCCTGAATGTTGGTGAATTCTCCCTTGAACTGATCAATGCAGTGTTGTCATCCCGGTACCGTAAAAGGTTCTCTGCAAAGTTCAGTTCTGCACCCTCAAACCATTTAGTGCCGAACATTCCCTTGCCGCTAAGGATCCTATTATAAGGTTTAGAATGTATGAGACCTGATAAAATCCAAATAGACTTCCAGAATTCCTCTATATCTGTCACAGACCAATCATAAAGCTCCTGATAGGAAGAAATCTTTCTGCCCAACAGTTCTTCAGTGTATCTTGTAAAAGCTGTGAGGTTGGATTTAGAGACTCTTTCTGCGGAAGGGGTCCATAACGATTTTTTCAAGTTTAACTCCCGGGCTTAATCTATTCTACCTGCATACAACGCAGTTTTCCAGGCAAATTGAATATCATTTTTTTCAAGAGCACATTTAGCAGTCATCTCAAGCAGCATTTTACTTTTAATATATTTCTGTTTTTTTAATTCGAGTGCCGCCTTCAGCATCCTGTCGAGATCAGAGTGTCTTTGATACCTGAAAAAAGCTTCCAGTGTAGGTTCGAAAGATTTAATTTCTTTATTCTCATACCCGGATATAAATTCATTTACTTCTTCATCGGATGGAATCTGTTCAATATTTCCAAGTTTCCCCAGGCTGCTGCCGGTATAGATATCCGAATCCCTGATAAAATCCGGAAGCATGTCATACCCTATTCCCTTTTTAAGAACTGGTTTTTCTACTTCAAATACAGCAGCACCGCTTGCCCTGCAGTAAAAATTTGAGGACATCCTTGCAGCAAGGTCTATCAGATCGGGGTGGATAATACCTTCCCTGAAAATATCTTCAGCTATATGAAACTTTATAACTTCACATATTGCTATATTTGCCGAAGCACCTCCCTCTCCAAAGCTTTTCATCTCGAGGAGCCTGCACTCCATCTGAAAAGGAGATTCCTTTACTCTTTTAGGCTTTACCAGATCAGAATCTACAGGAGTAAGTCCGCTTTTTTTGAACTCATCGATATGAGGATCATATTCAGTAGAAGCAAGGCTGATTTGTTCTACCATAGGGTATGTGACAGATTGAACCACACATTCACCATTATCCATCAGGTTAAAATATGTGTCCTTCAAAGTTGCATTTCTTCCCCTGCGGGAAGGAGAAAAAGCAATTATGGGGGGATTAGCACCGAACACATTGAAAAAAGAAAACGGGGTTAGATTGGGAATACCCTCCTTTGAAATCGTCGAGACTAATGCTATAGGCCTGGGGCCGACTCCCCCGAGAAGGAGCCTGTGGACTTCGGGAACAGTGACGTCTTTAGGTTCAATATGAAACATTATACTTTTTTCTTTTTAGCGAGTATTGAGTAGTCAGATTTTTTTTGAATAGTATTCTCAAGCTTTCCCAGTCCTTCAATTTCACAGGTTATCGTATCTCCCTCTTTTAACCAAACAGGAGTAAATTCCTCACCCTTCTCTTTTGCTTCTATTGCCCATGTACCATTTAATTCAAGATAACAGCCGGTACCGACTGTACCGGAACCAATTACATCACCGGGAAATAATTTTACTCCATAAGAGGCACGTTCAATAATTTCAGCAAAAGACCAGTTCATATCTTTCATTGTCCCTTCTGAAACCTGTTTACCGTTGTGGAAAGCTTTCATCTTCAGATCAAACTTTAATCCGCTGGTGCTCTCACTTTTATATTTTTCAAGTTCATCGGGAGTAACAAGCCAGGGACCAATTACTGTCGCAAAATCTTTTCCCTTCATCGGACCCAGGTTAAGTTTCATTTCTTCCATCTGCAGCCTTCTTGCAGAAAGATCATTCATCACCATATAACCGGCAATATATGAATCGGCATCCTTAACATCTATATTTATGCCTTCCCTGTTTAGCACGATCGCAGCCTCAAGTTCAAAATCCAGCTTTTCAAAGTGATCCTTCTCCACCGCTACAGGACCCTCTCCATAGATAGCATTATGATTAGTAAAGTAAAAAACCGGGAACTGATCAAACTCAGGGATCATTTCAACGCCACGATTTCTTCTTGCCGTTGCCACGTGCTGACGGAAGGCGTAAGCATCCCGGCAGGATGTCGGATGAGGCACAGGAGCAAGAAGCCTTAAATCCTTTTTATTATACGATGGTTCGATATTTCCGCTTTTAATATTTTCATCAACCTTACGTGCAAGGTCAGTATTTCTCTCGCCGCCCCAGAGGAATTCCAGCATATTATCCGGCAGAGTAATATCTAATTTTAATGCACTGTTTTTTAGATCGTAAATTTTATCATTATGAAATAATCCTAATCTCTCACCTTTATTCTGGAGGTAGCTTACAAATCTCATAGAATAATCTTTTTAACTCCTTGTGTGTGAATGGTAACTAATTATATCTCCCTTAATTATTTAACATCTAACGGTTATGTTTTTCCATCATTAGATTATAAACCTCTGTCAGTACATTTAAAGCAAATTCTGTTTCTTCAAGTGTTCCGGAATTTATCCTGATTCCATTGGGTATACCGAAAGTATTAACGTGTCTCAGAATCAATCCCCTGTTGAGGCATTCCTCATTAAATTTTGTGGTAAATTCTTCATCCGGAAATAATAAAAGGAAGAAGTTAGCAGCAGAAGGAACATAATCGATACCCAGATCATCAAAGCTCTTCTGCATTAAATTCAGTGATTCCTTATTCAGCTCAATTGTTCTATTAAGGAATTCATCATCCTGAAGAGCTGCGATTGCTGCATCCTGGGCCAGCTGGTTTGGTTCGAACGGGAGCTTAACTTTATACATTTCACGGATAAGATACTCTTTACCGAAGGCAAAACCGATTCTTATGCCTGCCAGACCGTAAGCCTTGGATAAAGTTCTCAGGACAAGAAGATTATCGAGGTCATAGCTAAGTCCGTTAGGATAACGGGGATTGGATTCTGCATATACTGTATAAGCTTCATCAAGTACCACAAGAACCCTATCGGGAATCCGCTCCATAAATTTTTCAAATTCCGTTTTAGTAAACATCGTTCCGGTAGGATTATTGGGATTTGCCAGGTAAATAATTTTTGTTTTATTATTTACACTTTCAGCAATGGCATCGAGGTCAAAATGATAATTCTTCAGAGGAACCAATTTCGATTTTCGTCCATATTTGTTTGCGTTAACATACCAGCCGATGAATGTACCTTCAGAAGTGATAAATTCATCATCTTCATCGCTGAACGCTGTGATAAGGTATTGAAGTAACGAATCTGAACCGCTCCCGGTAACAATCTGTCCCGGCTGTTTACCATACCTGGCAGCTATTGCATTTACAAGTTTATAGGCGGAAGGGTTTGTGTAACGGTGCAGTTCATTTATGTGTTTCTTTATCTCTTCAATGGCTTTTGGTGAAGGTCCAAGAGGATTCTCGTTTGATGCGAGCTTCACGATCTTCTTAATCCCCTTTTCACGTGCTAATTCTTCAATTGGTTTACCGGCTTTATACGGCTGAAGATTCCGGATGTGTTCGGGTATTTTTATCATTTCATTTCGGTTATTATGAATAAAAAGTTATTCCGGATTTCTGTAATCCGGCACAACTAATTTAAGCAATTATTTTTCAAGCCAGGAATGATGATAATCCTCGACCATAGTCTCCCTGACATTTTTAGTCACTTTCAAAGGTGTAAATGTATCGATCATAACGGCGTATTCATCAGTTTCTTTCTTACCGATCGATGCTTCTGTTTTTCCGGGCTGAGGGCCATGAGGTATTCCCATCGGGTGGAGGGTGATAGACCCTTCCTTCACCCCTGTTCTTGACATAAAGTCGCCGTACACATAATACAGAACTTCGTCACTATCTACATTCGAGTGATAGTACGGAGCAGGGATTGATTGGGGATGAAAGTCGAACAATCGGGGAACAAAATTACATACCACAAAATGTTCAGTAGTAAACATCAGGTGTATAGGAGGAGGCAAGTGTATTTTTCCTACTTTCGGAGCGTATTCTTTGATATTGAATGCGTACGGGTATAAATATCCATCCCAGCCGACAACATCGAACGGATGATGGGGAAGATGATACTCAAACGTTCGATTGGAAACCTTCAGCATCAGGGGAAAACTTCCCTTTTTATCTACAGGTTCCATAAATTCCGGCGGCCGGAAATCGCGTTCATAATACGGGGCATCTTCTTTTAACTGTCCATATTCATTCCTGAAGTGAGCAGGGATATCAAAAGGAGTATCTGATTCAACAATAAACAGTTTTACGTCGTCAAAACTCTTAAAGTTCATCTGGTAAGTAGTACCCTTCGGGACAACGATATAATCCCATTGCCCGAATTCAAGCCTTCCGTATTCCGACAGGAACTCGCCCTCACCGTGATGGACGAATAACAGCTCATGCTTATAGCTGTTACGATAGAATAAACCGGTATCCTCAGAAATGCGTGCAGTTGAAATTATACAGTGCTCATTCTGGAGGAATACATTTCTTGCAGTCAGGAAGTTCCCTTCAGTCTGCTTTGCATCAGTAAAGAAATGGTAGTACTGCAGCGGAGCATCGTCCCAGTTATTGGTGGTATCCTTTTCCACTTCCCTTATTGACTCCACCTGGGGAGGCATATAGAGGTGATACTTATTCGAATAAATTCCCGAAAAACCCTTTGTACTGAAGAGCTCTTCCCGGTATAATGATTTACCATCGGGTTTATAAAAAGTTATATGTCTTTTAGGAGGAACCTTTCCCACTCTAACATAGTACGGCATTTCAAACCTCCGGTATTTATTTAAAAAATTTTTAACTAAATCTGATTACTCTCTGTCAAAGTTTCCTCTATCCTGCTGATCTCTTTCGATTGATTCAAACAACGCCTGGAAGTTTCCCTGTCCGAATCCTTCAGCACCCTGTTTTCTCTGAATAATTTCATAGAAGAATGTGGGACGGTCGCCGATTGGTTTTGTAAACAATTGAAGAAGATAGCCTTTCCCTTCGGTATCGCAGAGGATTCCGTATTTCCTTAAGTCTTCTATATCCTCTTCAATATAACTTAATTTTTTTTCCTTCAGAATATCATAATAGGAGCCTGGTACAGTGAGGAATTCAACCCCGTTCTTCCTCATGTTATCAATTGTAGTTAGAATATTATCTGTTGAAATTGCGATGTGCTGTATACCGGAACCGACATACTCATCAATATATTCCTCTATCTGTGATTTTTTGAGTCCTTCATATGGTTCATTTAATGGGTTCTTAACTGGAGCCCCATCTTTTGAACGGACGACCTTTGAAAGAAGAGCCGAATACTGGGTTGATATATCCCCTGCTCCAAACTCGATAAAAGTTTCGAAGTTCAGGGTTTTATTCATGTAATTCTCCCAGAGATTCATTTCATTAGTCCTTACATTACCCACAATATGGTCAACTTCATTCAGACCGGTTTCTTTAGCTTCAACTTCAATTTTCAGCCTTGGTTCGCTGAAACCCGGCTTGAAAATTCCTTTATAATTATCCCTGTTTATAAAAACAATCTCGGCATCGTCATACAATTTTATTGCTGCTTCTTCGACATATCCGTCATCATCGGTTAACTTCTTCGGGGATCTGACCGGTATTCCCCCGTTTGCCACCGCGGTATCAAACGCTTTTTTAACGTCTTTTACTTTTAATGACCAGCGTTTTACTCCATCACCATGCTGGTGTACAAAATTAGCAACATCAAAATTTGTTGGTTTAACAAAGGATGTTACCACAAACTGAAGCTTGTTTTTCACGAGGTAATATGAGACTCTATCTCTGACACCCGTTTCGGGTCCGAGGTAACCTTTTAACTGAAAGCCCATAGCTTTTGCGTGCCAGTATGCCCACATTTTGGCAGAACCAACATAAAATTCCAGATAATCGTAACCAATAATGCCTAATTGTCCTGACATTAAAATTCTCCTGTGATTTTTTGATGGATTATTAAAGTAAACTAATTTAAGTGAATTTAGACAAAAATAAAAGAAATGTGCATTTAATAAGGGTTGATAATCTTCTATGTCACAATTACTTAGCGATTGCAGCGGTTCTCAGGAAACGTTATCCAGCAGCATAAAATGATTTGATCCTTGTTTAACAACCGGGTTAAGATTTTTACCAGGATACAGGCAAATTTTTACCAGGGGACAAACGGAACATAAAGGCTTTGCCGGTCTGCATATCTCCCTGCCCAGCCTTATGAGATTAGTATGAAACTGATGGGCAATCCCTTCAGGCAGGTCCTGGTTAAGTATAAAAAAAGTCTTATCGGGAGATTTCGTATCCACAAGACCAATTCTGTTAGCGGTTCGATGAACGTGAGTATCCACAGGGCATATATTTCTCCCAAGTGAAAATAAAAGGACGCAACTTGCAGTTTTAATCCCGATACCTTTATAGCCGGAGAGATCCTCAATGATATCAAAATTGCTTTTTTTATCAAGGTAACTCAAAGAAATGTTCCCCTTGTCCTTTTTTAATTGGCGGAGGAAGTCTTTTATGGCGTTCGATTTCTGTTTTCCCAACCCGGCGACCTTAATATACTTTTCTATCTTTGAAGCAGGAAGTTTTTCAAGTTCATCCCGGCTGCTGAACTTTTCCTTAAGATTACTAAATGCTTTGTATGAATTCCTGTCATTCGTGTTCTGAGAAAGTATGGTAGCAATGAGAAGATCAACAGGATCAGGTGTTTTAGGGTTTTTATGCGGAACGCCGAATTTCTTTACCAGCAGACTATTTACTTTTTTGATTTTTGAAGCAAGAACCCGAATATTCATTTAAGAATCTATCCTATTAATTTTTCCCTCCATTTTATTACGATTTAATATAACCAAAGTATACTAAATTAAAAATTTCGACTTGTTATCCCTTAAACAAAGCGCCGAAGATGAATTTAGAGTACAATTTCAGTGTATTCAAAACGTATTCAAGACGTTTTCAAGACGTATTCAGGACGTATTCAGAACGTATTCAGAACGTTTTCAGGTTATAGTTAGGATGGTTAAGAAAAAACTTAGTGCCATATAATTTTAATTCTATGATTGAGAAAATTCTGGGGTAAGAATAAGCCGAAATAATCTTATTTTTGTTTTTTGAATTATAAAAATGTGCGGAGGATAAATGTCCACATTGATGGTTAGTATTTCAGGAATCCGCGGTATAGTCGGCGATGGATTAGATCCTAATGTTTTAGTCAATTTTACATCTGCCTACGCCGATTTTACGGGTAAAGGAACTGTTGTTGTAGGACGTGATGCCCGGATTACCGGGGGTATGGTCAACAGAATCGTAACCGCCACTTTAAATGCGAAGGGAATCGATGTAATTGATATCGGGATCTGCCCCACCCCAACAGTTCAGTACACTGTAAAAACTCTCAATGCACAGGGAGGAATTGCGATATCAGCAAGTCACAACCCTAATGAATGGAACGCTCTTAAACTCCTGAATTCCACAGGGCAATTCATGACACCGGAAGAAAATACAGAACTCCTGGAAATACTTAACCTCAGTCAGAATAAATATAAAAGCTGGAACGAGATCGGGAATACAAGATTCTATGCTGAAGGTATTAAGAAACATATGCAGGACGTACTCAGTATGAAGTACATCGACAAGGAGGCTATAAGAAAAAGAAAATTCAAAGTGCTGGCTGATTGCGTAAACGGAGCCGGGGTTTATGTTATTCCCGAACTACTTCGGGATTTGGGATGTGAAGTGATTGAATTTAATTGTGAGAAGACCGGTATCTTTCCCAGACTTCCGGAGCCAATTCCCGAGAATCTGACTAAAACAATGGAAGAAGTAAAAAAGCATAAAGCGGATATTGGGGTGGTCGTCGACCCGGATGTCGACCGATTAGTACTTATAACCAATACCGGCGAACCTTTCGGCGAGGAAAATACGATCACGCAAGCTGTTAAGTTTATATTATCTAAAGAAAAAGGAAATGTTGTAGTTAATCTTTCCACAACACGAGGGGTTGATGATGTGGCTGAAGCTGAAGGCTGCAAAGTTCTCCGTTCCCCTGTGGGAGAAGCCAATGTAGTAAAAAAAATGAAAGAGGCAGATGCAGTAATCGGCGGCGAAGGAAGCGGCGGAGTCATATATCCTGCACTTCATTACGGTAGAGATGCGCTGGTCGGCATTGCCATCACTCTACAGCATCTGCTTGAATCCGGCGGGACAATGGACGAACTTAAGATATCGCTCCCATCCTACTTTATTACCAAGAAGAAAATAATGACAGGAGAAAATAATCCTGATGCCGTAATCTCTTCATTGGCGGAAAAATATAAAACCGAAAAAATTAATACAGATGACGGGCTCAGGATTGATTTTAAGGATCACTGGGTTCATTTTAGAAAATCAAATACAGAGCCGATTATCAGGATAATTACTGAAGCCAAGGATAAAAACACCTCTCAAGATTTATCAGAAAGATATGTTGAGGTCATAAAAAAGCTTGCTGGTTAAATGTAATTACCCCGGAGCGAAATAATCAATAGAGCATACTTCTTTTCTGTATGTAGCTGAAAAGGGCTTTATCGAAAGGCATCGAAGTGTCTATCAGGTTATATTCAATATTTGAATTAAGGCATTCCTTCTTAATCGTTTCCACAAAGTCTTTCATAGCCTGCTGGTAAGCTTTTTGTATCTGGTAAGGACGAGTAGTCATTTCCTCATCAGTCTCGAGATCTTTGAATACTGCATCATTGCCGAACGAAAAACTTCGTTCAGCCGGATCGAGCAGCTGGAAGACAATCACCTCGTTCTTTTGATACCTGAAATGTTTTAATGCGGATAAAATCGACTTCACATCATCGAATAAATCTGAAACTATTATTACCAGTCCCCTTCTCTTAATTTTTTCAGCAATTGAATTGAGGCACGATGCGGTATTCGTCCTGCTTGAAGCTTCCAGGGAACTAAGTATTTTAAGGATTTCCTGCAGGTATGTTTTAGCCGCTTTTGGGGGGAAATAACTTTTAATCTCATCAGCGTAGACAGTCAGTCCCACGGCATCCTTCTGCTTTATCATCAGGTAGCTGAGGGCGGCAACAAGCATAACACCGTAATCAAGTTTAGAGACATTTTTGCCTGAACTATATTTCATAGATTTACTTGAATCGAGAAGAATATAGCTCTTTAAATTTGTTTCTTCCTCATACTGTTTAATGAAAAATCTGTCCGATTTGCCGTACACTTTCCAGTCAATATCTTTCAGACTATCACCCTGCATGTAGGGACGGTGTTCAGTGAATTCAACGCTGAAGCCATGGTAGGGACTTTTATGGAGTCCTACCATAAAGCCTTCCACCACAAGCCTGGCTTTTAATTCCAGCGAATTTAACTTAGAGACAACTGAAGGATTAAGATAATTCTTATAATCCTGCGCAGTCTTTGCCATCTAGATATTTTTCTGAGATTTATTCTGCAGAATCTGATCGGGGCTTAACCCCATATTTTCAAGTTCTTCTTTGGCAGATGCAGCAAGTTTCATGTTTCGGATATTTTTCAAGGAAGAGGTTGTAGGTTGAAGTTGCACTCTCAAAATTCTTCAGATCGTTTGCCAGGATGAATCCTGAAAGAAACAAAGCCATCGGGGCTTTAGGATCCCCGGGAAATTTATTATAAACTTCCCGAAAGGTTTCTTCCGCTTTTTTGAAAGATTCCTTGTCGGATAAGTTTGTCACCATTTTATTCTGATAAAGGGTTGCAATCTGAAATAGTGCTTCAGGAGCCTGGGGACTTTCCGGAAATTCATTTACAACGGATTGATAATTATTTACAGCTTCAGTCATTTTCTTGTCCATAACATCTTGCTTAGCGGCTTTCATATAATCATCAGCAGATTTACTGCTGCACCCGTTCAACAACATTACCCCGGAAAACAGCACAGATAGAATAAAATATTTCATTTTTTCACTCTTAGTTAATAAAAAACCGGAGTAAAATTATTAAAATAGAACAGAAGTAGCAATGGAGTAATAATTAATGGATGCTGAAATGAATAAAAAAAGCCGGCATAAAACCGGCTTTTTTTGAGTAAAAATGGAATCTTACTTGGTAAGCATCATTTTCTTAACAGCTGAGAATGTAGAACCGTCAATTCCGGCTGCTTCCATGCGATACAGATAGACACCGCTATTTAGTTTAGAAGCATTAAAATCGACCTGATGAGACCCTGCTGTCATTGCTCCGCTAACCAGCTTAGCAACTTCCTGACCAAGTACATTAAAGATTTTCAGCGTCACTTTCGAATCAACTTTCAGGTTAAAATTGATGATAGTTGATGGGTTAAATGGATTGGGGTAATTCTGTGCCAGAGAATAACTTGCAGGGAATATATCAACCGATACTTCAGAGCTGAACATAAATGTTCCCTGAAAATCCATTTGTTTTAATCTGTAAGTATAGTGACCTACTGGTAAATTCTGATCTATATATGAATATGAATGGGGCTGAGCAGAAGTACCCTGACCCTGTACAAATCCTATAGTAATAAATCCGCTGCCATTATCTCTCTGGATTTCGAAACCATGATTATTGGTCTCTGATTCTGTATTCCAGTTCATCATAACAGAATTCAGATTAGCAGCAGCCGTGAAAGAAGTCAATTCAACAGGTAAAGTTCCGGGAGGCAGAAAATCGGTATCATAGTACCTTGGATCTACTTCATACCCGTCATTCGGAGGAGTGACTGTTGAGTACTGACTTCCGATTGCAACTATATCCCTCGGCCATGTTGGTTCTGCAGTGCCATCAATATCCGTATCCTTATCAATGAATACATCTATTGTATCAGAACCATCGGTCATCTGGATTGTTCCATTAGAACCGGTTGCAGGCCAGGTTCCTCCGGCCTTAGAAAGGTTCATGAAACCAACCAGCCTGCTTTCATACATCTCGGGAGCTGCGAAATATTGAGCAAGAGTTAATACGATCGGATCCGGAACCGGATTTCCTGTACTTACAACGACGATATCTGTAGTATCAGCCGGAACAATTTCAGTAACTCCGCTAAACTGCTGAACTTCACCAGTAACCATTACTTCATCGCCAAGGTTTAATACGGGAGAAGTTGATCCCGCGTGGAAAACGTCGATTCCGCCTGTGCCGTCATCAATAAAATATGAGATATTTACTGTTTGAAAATTAGGAGAAATCACAACACCCTGGACGGTAAAGGTTTCACCTAAATGATCGGGTACAAAATCATTGTTAAGATCTTCACGAACAATGGAAATCGGAGTTGTAGTAGTACCCGCGTCACCAGCCTCATATATGAAAAATGTATCATCAAGACCGGAATTGCTCTGCTCTACACCGCCTATGGAGAACTTTCCTGAAACAAAATCTACAGTAGAAAATAAACCGCCGGCTATTCCATCAGTAAGATCTCCGCATGCATCGTGGGAAACACCGGTAGCAGTACCAGTTGCAATATTATACTGAATAATCATCATACTTCCGGGGCAAGCGCCTGTAGTACCCTGGTCGAACATCCAGAGATACGGTCCGCCTGAACTTACATTATCATACGCAGCTCCGTACTGACCTGATAACCCGGTAGTAATTGAGCCCATATTTGTACCTGTCCGGCTGACAAGTGTCGGGTTATCTGACCAGGTCCCGCACCAGAAAGCATCATTGTCTTCATCATAAGCAATGAATCTTACCGCTACAGGGCTTGGAATTGTTCCGATTAAAGTTTTTGAAGTAAAATCCATCTGGTAGATTGTATTTGATGCGGCTCCGCCGTAGAAATAGGTGCCGTCAAATGCAAGGTCCCTCAACCCGGTAACACCAGGGATTGAAAATTCTTCAACAAGGTTGCCGGACATATCATACTTATGAATAAGATTAGATGCCCAACGGGTTGTATATAAATAAGTACCGTCAAATTCAGCCCCGGCATTACCAGCAGCGCCTGTAGCTGTGTTTAAGTTGAATGTCAGCTCAAGATCCCACATAGCGTTTATTCCGTGGGGTGCATTACTGCCGTTACCGATATTCGGCGTGATTTCAGCTGAATTGGTCTGCGCATATGCCGTCGGAGACAGGACAAATGATAAACCAAATACAAGAGCAAAAAATGTAAATAGAAGCTTTCGCGTCATTTTATACCTCCTGATATAGAGTGAATGTTATTGGATAGTGATAGTTTATTAAGAATGGTACCGGTTTTGATTCTGATTATAAGATTCATTGGAGAATATTTTAAAGGAAGTAAAAAAGTTTTCCACTTATAAAAAATTTTCAGAACTCATTTCAATCTACAAAACATGATTTCAATTATCAATAAAACTAAAAAAAAACTGGAAGTAAGAAGGGATGAAGGAATGGGTGCATGGATGAATGGATGGATGAATGGATGGGTGATTGGGTGATTGGGGGATTGGGGGATTGGGGATTGGGGATTGGGGGATTGGGGGATTGGGGGATTGACTGAATGACTGATTGACCTGCCTACCTTTCGGTTCGGCAGGTAAATTGGGTATAAAAAAAGCCGGCCTGTTACAGGGCCGGCTTTTGTAAGTAATGAATTTTTACTTGGTTAAGATCATTTTCTTAACTGAAGTAAATTTACTTCCATCTACACCTGCGGCGTCAATCCTATAAAGGTATACACCACTGGTTAATCTGGAAGCATCAAAGTTTGCAGTATGAGCACCCGCTACCAGGTTTCCGTTCAGGAGAGTTGCAACTTCCTGTCCGAGAATATCAAATATTTTCAGTGTTACTTTTGAGTCCGCAGCAAGACTGAAATTAATCTGAGTTGATGGGTTGAACGGGTTGGGATAATTCTGTGAAAGCGAATAAACTTTCGGCATTGCAATGTCAACATCAACGGTATTAGAATAAGATGAAGTACCATCGAAATCAACCTGTTTCAGCCTGTAAGAATACTTACCGTCACGGACTGTATTATCTGTAAATGAATAGCTATGTGATTGGGTTGAAGTTCCGTTGCCCTGGATAAAAGCCAATGCTTCAAATCCATTACCTGAATTTCTCTGAACTTCAAATCCCTGGTTATTTGTTTCTGTAGCAGTTGACCAGTTAAGAACAACTGTTCCATTATTTACATCTGCATTGAATGTAGTAAACTCAACCGGGACAACAAAATTTACATAGTAATCATCTACATACATTTCGTCAGTAGCTGCATTACCATAGAAATCATTAGCAGCAATTGATAATGCAATTGGTGTTCCGCTGGCACCAAGTGTCCATTGCCACTGATATATCATAGTACCATTGTACCAGTATTGAGCAAGATCATTATCAAGGTCCACGATAACCTGGTTAAATACCCATGTATCGTAACTATAGGTAAAGGTAGCCGCATTATTTCCGCCTGCATTTATAGCGGCTGCACCAGACGGATTGAAGTATACTTCGAGTCCCCATTCCTGGGCAGCGACAAACTGGCTCAAAGTATTAAAGTAACCCGTTTTACCAGTAGGTATGTAATTGTAGAAACCAACTTCCCATAAACCTGATGTTTCAGGGCCCCAGTAATGAACTTCATCATTGTCCGCAACTACTACGAATGAATTAGGAGCGCTATGTGAGAAGTTGCTTGAAATATAAGCATCGGTAACAGCATCGCAAGGAGTCAGATTCCATGTTGTCCAGTCGGCTGGATTCTGGCATGCTAGCTGATCTCCTGCGGTATAAGAATCGAAATTATCTGAGAAGAAATATGTACCGCTTGCGCCCCAGCCTGTTACCTGGAGGTTGTCAATTGCCCACCACCAGTCCCATGCGGGCTGTACAGATACGAGACGGAGCATAAAGGACTGATTTGCTACCATTGATGAAATATTATAAAATTCGTGTGTATTTCTTACGTCATTTACATCGAATGTTACTACGTTCATCCAGGTTGCACCGCCGTCTACGCTGACATCAACATATGCAAAGTCAGCTGAATTTATTGCCTGCCAGTCATTATCCCATTCTACCGCAACACCTGAATAACCTGTCGCATCGATTGGGTTATTTAAGATTGCAGTACTTGAAGATCCGCCGCCGCTGCTTCCGCAGAGATCTGCATCCGAAGCGAACGCATTACCCTGGGCAGTTGCCGGGAGTGTATATGGGCGTGATGAAATCGGGATTACATCCCAGGGACAGCCGTTAGCAGTAGTAATCGTCCAGTTACCTGTTCCGGATTCAAAATCATCCAGATAAAGAGTTACTATACTTGGATCCTGCATTGTAGTAAAGTGCCAGGTTGGTCCATTAGTTGTACCTGCGCCATCTGTCTCAGCTATTTTCCAGTAATAGTCAGTCAGATAATCTAACGTTCCGGGATCGAATGAAGAAATCGGAGCTCCTGAGTATACTGAAGTTAATGATCCGGGATCTGTTCCCCAGAATACTTCAACGCTTGTTTCTCCGCCAGGGTTCGTCCAGCTTATATCCTGGTTAATGTCGACATCTGTTGCACCATCTGCAGGCATCGGATCTGTTGCAGGGCCAGGTCCTGATCCGCCGCTGCCAAGGGTTCTATATCCCAATGCACGGTAGGCTGTGAATAATGTTTGAATTGTTGACCAGGAAGTACCGTCATATGCATATCCAGGATGTAATGCCGTGGTTGGTGATTCATCTGCAGCACTATAGTGAGGAGCTGCTACTATAGATGGATCGTATTTAATTCCTATATAATAGGAACCGCTAGCCAGCTGCGGTATTGAAGAAACATCATAATCATAGAAAGCAAATGATGGATAAATAGGAATAGCAGTCGCTGTAACTCCTGATATTGTTGCAACTAATGTTCCCGGTACTCCGCCCCCGTTGCCGTCATATACTACAATATCAAAAGTGAAATCTGCCGGAGATGTAGCCACTCTTGTTAATGATAAACAGAATGTATTAAACTGCCAGGGGTAATTCAACGGTGTAAATAACGAAACAAATCTTCCGTCAGATACTGTCGGATTCCACCCGTAACCGTTTTCAAATACACCATCATCATAAATCAATTCGCCGCTGCCTGTGCATTCGGCTTCTGGATTCATAACATAAGGGGTGTATTGTTTTTCCGGTTTTGGTACTTGGGATGCCTGTTGAGCGTAGACGTTGACAAATGTCATTCCAGCTATAAGACACCAAAGGATAGTTTGAAAAAATTTAGTCATAAATGAACCTCCGATAAGAATTAGTATAAATTAAAATTAATTATACAGTAAGCAGAACTAGAAATACACGTTTAAAGCGTAGTCAGACCTCCTTCTGGAATTTTTTGAAAGAAAATATTTAATATTTTAAGTTTATATAAGAAAAGGAACGAAGTTTTTTAAACCACACTGAATCTTAATTTTTATTTGATCCAATATTGCCGCAACCAACGCTCTGTATATGGAATTTTTATATAACTAACTGCATTCACTTAATTTAATGCTCCCATCATCATCCAGTTAGTGTACGAAATGACTAATTTTTAACCGGAAGTAAAGTACAAAATCTTCTTGTTAGACGCAAGGATCAGAGAAAAAGGTAAAAGGAAGGCGGGTGATTAGTGATTGGGTGATTGTAAGATTACAAAATTGCATGATCGGACATCGATTGCATGATTGCACGATTGAATGATTGAGGAGAGAGCGAATGAGAAAGGGGTGAGGATTGCAGGGATGAGTGAGGCATGAATGGATGGCTGCATGAGTGATTGAGTGACTAAATGAATGATTGATTGGTTGACCTGCCTACGCTTCGCTTCGGCAGGTAAATTGGGTAAAAAAAAAGCCGGCCTGTTACCGGGCCGGCTTTTTATAAGTAAAGGAATTTTACTTAGTTAAGATCATTTTCTTAACTGATGTAAAGCTGCTTCCATCTACTCCATTAGCTTCTATCTTATACAGATATACGCCGCTGTTCAGTTTGGAAGCATCAAAGGTAACATTGTGTGCTCCTGCTGCGATATTCTCATTCAGTAAAGTTGCTACTTGCTGTCCGAGTACATCGAATACTTTCAACGTTACTTTTGAATCAACCTTCAGAGCATAATTAATCTTTGTGCTCGGGTTGAACGGGTTAGGATAATTCTGAGCCAGGCTGAATTCAACCGGGCTGTTTACACTAACTTCCACTACCTTTGAATATTCACTGCTGCCGTCAAAGTCTACTTGTCTCAGTCTGTAGCTGTAATTTCCATTTACAACGTTCTGATCTGAGTAGGCATATGAATGCTGCTGTGTTGAAGTTCCATTACCCTGTACGAATCCTATTGTCTGGTATTCACCGCCAGTACTTCTCTGAACTTCAAATCCCTTGTTATTGGTTTCTGAAGCTGTTGTCCAGTTAAGTACAACATTTCCATTTAAGTTATTAGCAGTAAATGATGACAGTTCTACCGGTACAAAATCCCAGCCTGTTACCTGGAGGTTATCAATTGCCCACCACCAGTCCCATGCGGGCTGTACAGTTACAAGGCGCAGCATAAATGTCTGAGTTCCAACCATTGATGAAATATTATAATATTCGTGTGTATTTCTTACATCATTTACATCGAATGTTACAACATTAGTCCAGGTTGCGCCGCCGTCTACGCTGACATCAACATATGCAAAGTCAGCTGAATTTATTGCCTGCCAGTCATTATCCCATTCTACTGCAACGGATTGATAATTTGTTGCATCAATAGGATTAGTAAGCACTGCAGTACTTGAAGATCCCCCGCCGCTGCTTCCGCAGAGATCTGCATCCGAAGCGAACGCATTACCCTGGGCAGTTGCCGGGAGTGTATATGGGCGTGATGAAATCGGGATTACATCCCAGGGACAGCCGTTAGCAGTAGTAATCGTCCAGTTACCCGTTCCGGATTCAAAATCATCCAGATAAAGAGTTACTATACTTGGATCCTGCATTGTAGTGAAACCCCAGGTTGGGCCATTAGTTGTACCCGAACCATCTGTCTCATTTATTCTCCAGGAATAGGTAGTACTATAATCCAGTTCACCCGGATCAAAAGTTGTAATTGGAGAACCTGAATATACTGAAGTCAGGTTTCCAGGAGTTCCGAAGAATACTTCAATTGACGTAGCACCCGCCGGATTTGCCCAAGAAATATCCTGGTTTATATCAACGTCATTAGTTCCATTAGCCGGAACAGGATCTGTTGCCGGACCAGGACCAACCGGAGGACCTGCATCACCGACTTCATAAATAAAGAAAGTGTCATCAAGACCTGAATTACTTTGATCTACACCGCCGATTGAAAACTTACCAGCGACATAATCAACAGTTGAGAATAATCCGCCTGCGATACCGTCTGGAAGATCCGCGCAGCCATCGTGTGCAAGACCGGTAGCTGTTCCGGTAGCGATTTCATACTGGATAATCATTAAACTTCCGGGGCATGCTCCGGTAGTACCCTGATCAAATATCCATAGAAAAGGACCGCCTGGTGTAACATTGTCGTAAGCAGCGCCGTATTGTCCGCTAAGACCTGTTACAAAAGAACCAAGGTTTGTACCAGTTCTGCTGACCAAAGTCGGGTTGTCAGACCATGTACCGCACCAGAAAGCGTCATTATCTTCATCATAAGCAATAAATCTGACCGCAACAGGACTCGGAATTGTTCCGACCAGTGTTTTGGTAACGAAATCCATCTGGTAGATAGTGTTCGAGGCAGCTCCGCCATAGAAATACGTACCGTCAAATGCCAGGTCCCTCAACCCGGTAACTCCGGGAATTGAAAATTCTTCCACGAGGTTTCCGGCCATATCGTATTTATGAATAAGATTTGATGCCCAGCGTGTGGTATATAAATAAGTACCATCGAACTCGGCTCCTGCATTACCTGCAGCACCGCTGGCAGTATTCAAATTAAAGGTTAATTCGAGATCCCACTGAGCTCTCACATTAAAGTTCTTTTGATATTTAGGGGAAAGGTTGGGAGATTTATCAAAAGTTCCGGGTGCGCCGGACTGCGGGAAGATTAGAACCGCACTAATGACAAAAGCGAACAAAGCAAGTAAAAAGTTTCTTGTCATAATATGACCTCCTGAATGAATATTAGATTGAATTAATAGAACTATTGAAAGCTGTATTTAGGAATAGATAGACCTCCTCATAGATACTTTGAAAGAAATTTAATTAAAAATCTTTAATCTGATAAAAGAAAAGGAACGAAGTTTATTCACCTAAGCCGAATCTTACTTATAAATGATCCAGAGCCGCTGCTATCTTCGTACTGAACAAGAATAGAATTTTAGAACTACTTAACCCATTTACGTATAAAAATAAAATCTCCTATCATTATTGAGCCAGCAAAAAGAGATGATCATTTTTAGTCGTGAGTAAAGTACAAAATCTTCTTGATAGACGCAAGAATCGAGGAAAAGGGAGAGCAAGAAAAAAGAAAAAAGGAACAAGGAAGTAGTATTGGGTGAATGGATGAGGGGGTACCCGCCAGAGCCTCGCCACAAGGGCGGCTAAACGGGCAAAATTGAGTGATTGGGTGATGGGTATAAAAAAAGCCGGCCTGTTACCGGGCCGGCTTTTTATAAGTAAAGGAATTTTACTTGGTTAAGATCATTTTCTTAACTGATGTAAAGCTGCTTCCATCTACTCCATTAGCTTCTATCTTATACAGATATACGCCGCTGTTCAGTTTGGAAGCATCAAAGGTAACATTGTGTGCTCCTGCTGCGATATTCTCATTCAGTAAAGTTGCTACTTGCTGTCCGAGTACATCGAATACCTTCAACGTTACTTTTGAATCAACCTTCAGAGCATAATTAATCTTTGTGCTCGGGTTGAACGGGTTAGGATAATTCTGAGCCAGGCTGAATTCAACCGGGCTGTTTACACTAACTTCCACTACCTTTGAATATTCACTGCTGCCGTCAAAGTCTACTTGTCTCAGTCTGTAGCTGTAATTTCCATTTACAACGTTCTGATCTGAGTAGGCATATGAATGCTGCTGTGTTGAAGTTCCATTACCCTGTACAAATCCTATTGTCTGGTATTCACCGCCAGTACTTCTCTGAACTTCAAATCCCTTGTTATTGGTTTCTGAAGCTGTTGTCCAGTTAAGTACAACATTTCCATTTAAGTTATTAGCAGTAAATGATGACAGTTCTACCGGTACAAAATCCCAGCCTGTTACCTGGAGGTTATCAATTGCCCACCACCAGTCCCATGCGGGCTGTACAGATACGAGGCGGAGCATAAAGGTCTGAGTTCCAACCATTGATGAAATATTATAAAATTCGTGTGTATTTCTTACGTCATTTACATCGAATGTTACTACGTTCATCCAGGTTGCACCGCCGTCTACGCTGACATCAACATATGCAAAGTCAGCTGAATTTATTGCCTGCCAGTCATTATCCCATTCAACTCCAACTGATTGATAGTTTGTTGCATCAATAGGATTAGTAAGCACTGCAGTACTTGAAGATCCGCCGCCGCTGCTTCCGCAGAGATCTGCATCCGAAGCGAACGCATTACCCTGGGCAGTTGCCGGGAGTGTATATGGGCGTGATGAAATCGGGATTACATCCCAGGGACAGCCGTTAGCAGTAGTAATCGTCCAGTTACCTGTTCCGGATTCAAAATCATCCAGATAAAGAGTTACTATACTTGGATCCTGCATTGTAGTAAAGTGCCAGGTTGGTCCATTAGTTGTACCTGCGCCATCTGTCTCAGCTATTTTCCAGTAATAGTCAGTCAGATAATCTAACGTTCCGGGATCGAATGAAGAAATCGGAGCTCCTGAGTATACTGAAGTTAATGATCCGGGATCTGTTCCCCAGAATACTTCAACGCTTGTTTCTCCGCCAGGGTTCGTCCAGCTTATATCCTGGTTAATGTCGACATCTGTTGCACCATCTGCAGGCATCGGATCTGTTGCAGGGCCAGGTCCTGATCCGCCGCTGCCAAGGGTTCTATATCCCAATGCACGGTAGGCTGTGAATAATGTTTGAATTGTTGACCAGGAAGTACCGTCATATGCATATCCAGGATGTAATGCCGTGGTTGGTGATTCATCTGCAGCACTATAGTGAGGAGCTGCTACTATAGATGGATCGTATTTAATTCCTATATAATAGGAACCGCTAGCCAGCTGCGGTATTGAAGAAACATCATAATCATAGAAAGCAAATGATGGATAAATAGGAATAGCAGTCGCTGTAACTCCTGATATTGTTGCAACTAATGTTCCCGGTACTCCGCCCCCGTTGCCGTCATATACTACAATATCAAAAGTGAAATCTGCCGGAGATGTAGCCACTCTTGTTAATGATAAACAGAATGTATTAAACTGCCAGGGGTAATTCAACGGTGTAAATAACGAAACAAATCTTCCGTCAGATACTGTCGGATTCCACCCGTAACCGTTTTCAAATACGCCATCATCATAAATCAATTCGCCGCTGCCTGTGCATTCGGCTTCAGGATTCATAACATAAGGGGTGTATTGTTTTTCCGGTTTTGGTACTTGGGATGCCTGTTGAGCGTAGACGTTGACGAATGTCATTCCAGCTATAAGACACCAAAGAAAAGCATGGAAAAGTTTGTTCATGTAAGAACCTCCTATAGGATTTGTTATATGTATTAGTTAGTTAAGGATTAGGATAAATCATATTAATTAAAGGTACGCGATAATAATAAATCAGTACCCGTCTCCTTATTTTAGAAACTGAAAGAAATAATCTTTTAAGTAAATCAATAATCAGATACTTTCAAATAAATTTCCAGCAATTGTACATTCATCCGTTTTGCGGGAAATAATAATTGCAGAAATGTAATACTGTTACTGTCACCGTCAATAGCTGAAAGTTTGCGGCCAATAGATAATATATTTCCCCGTATAATTTTCACATAAGAAACAGAAACCAGAAGCAATCCCGGAAAGAAATGATAAAAAACCTTAAGCATGCAGTACCTCAATAAAAGTATAATGTAACCGAAAAAGGTTTAGTAAGAATCAGCATTACCTTTACCGCCGGCAGAGCCATAGTTTGTATTGTTATTTAGTATCTCAACGATTAGATCAACGTTAAATAAATTTGTTCAATATTGCAAGAAAAAAGCAGATAAAAATCAAATTATTTATTTGAAAAAATACATGAAAGTCGGTGCAGGGATACAGGACAAAGATGAATATTGAGAAAAGAAGATCTTAACCAAGATGACCGGTCGCTATACATTGAATATACATTGAAGCGATCAGCCTGGTAGTCGACCAGATCCAGTTGATTGCGAAGTGTCCGGCAGGCAGGCCGCTTTACATTAGTTTTTCATTTTTTTTAAGAGATGCATCCTCAAGGCTTTTTTTGTAAGCAATTATTTTATCCATCAGAACCGGGGTACTGGTTCCCAAAATCTGAGCTGCCAAAAGACCTGCGTTTTTAGCCTGGTTAATCCCGACAGCTGCAACGGGTACTCCACCGGGCATCTGTACAATTGAAAGAAGGGAATCAAGTCCGTCGAGGGATTTAGACTTAACCGGCACTCCAATAACAGGAAGAGGTGAATGAGCAGCGGTCATTCCGGGGAGATGAGCAGCACCGCCCGCCCCTGCTATTATTACCTTAATCCCCCGTTCATGAGCAGTTGAACCATATTCAGCCATATATTTAGGGGTACGATGTGCTGATACAATTTTGATTTCGTAAGGAATACTAAATTCATTGAGAATATCTGCTGCTTCTTTCATGACCGGCAGATCTGAATCACTCCCCATTATAATTCCCACAACTGGTTTGGTTTTCATGGTTCACCTAAATAATAATTTTTTGTTCCATTTTTTTTAATTCCGATAATACAGGCCCGATCTTTTCTCCAAGCATTGTAATATGTCCCATCTTCCTACCAGGTCTTGATACATCTTTTCCATAGATATGAAGATGAAGATTTTCATTTTTCAATGATTTTTTATAATCATCAACAATTCCCGGACCTTCTTTTTTTCCCAGCAGATTTATCATTACCGCACATGGTTTAACCAATTCTGCAGAGCCCAAAGGCAAACCTAACACAGCACGGATATGGTTTTCAAATTGCGATGTGGTACAGGCTTCTATAGTATAATGCCCCGAATTATGGGGACGGGGAGCCATCTCATTAATTAATGTTTTATTATCTGCCGTAATAAATAATTCAACTCCGAATATGCCGATACCTTTAACAGCCTCAACAGAACGAACAGCAATATCGGTGATCTTTTTCTGTAATTGCGGGGTGATCCTTGCGGGAGCTATTACGGTATGACATATATGGTTCTTCTGAATTGTCTCAACAACCGGATACGCCTTTATTTCATTCCGGGTTCTTGCAATCATAACCGCAAGTTCCTTACTGAAATCAATAAACTCCTCTGCCATCAATTCAGAATGCCGGTCTGAGAGTTTATTTATCCCGTCATTAAAACTTTTCTCATCAGTCACCAGTGCGTTCCCATAGCCGTCATAACCCATTTTTCTGGATTTGAGCACAAATTTATTTCCGAGCTTTTTAGAAACAGATTTGTAATGCGAAGAATTTTTAATTTCAACGAAGGCAGGTACCGGTAACCCGTTTCGCAAAAATGTTTTCTTCTGAATAAACTTATCCTGTATAAGTGAAATCGTTCCGGACGAAGGCAGTACTTTCTTCCCCATCCGTTCGATGAATTCCAGATCTTTATAATCAATAAATTCATTTTCAAGTGTGATAATATCGCAATCACTTATAAATTTTTTAAGAAGCCCCTTATCATCCACCCAGCCTACATATTCAAATTTTGTCAGCTGGCCGGCAGGCGACTGTGCCTTCTTTTCAAGTATTGCCACTTCAAATCCCAGTTTGTATGCCTGGTAAGCAGACATACGCGCTAACTGTCCGCCCCCGAGTATTCCAATTCTAATTCGTTTCTTCATAATATGGGTCATTAATTCCAAAGTTTGATTACTAATTTAATAATAATTTCTCCAAACCTGTCTAATTAAGTGAGGTACGATATGTCCTGCTAAATCATTTACACGGAGTCTAAACTCAAGATTTAACGCAGGACACAGATAATTCTGTCATTTATTTTCTAATGCTTAAATTATTTTGATATTAATTGGACAGCTCAGAATTTCTCCAGTCAACTTTAATGATGCTGTTTCCATCCGATTGAAGCAGCACCCCTCCGTCTCTGTCCGTCCGAAAAACTTTGCAGCCTGTTTCACTTAATCTTTCCAATACTTCATCCGAAGGATGTCCGAATTTATTCTTAATTCCGCAGCTGATCAAACTGATCCTCGGTGCTGCCGCATTTAAAAAATATGATGATGAGCCAGATTTACTGCCGTGATGACCAACTTTAAGGACATCAGCTTTTAAAAAATCTTTATACTTATTTATATAATATTTCTCTCCCGGAACTTCAAGATCTCCTGTAAAGAGGAATGAAGTGCTGCCATAAGTCAATTTCAAGACACCGCTATTGTTATTTGTTGAAAATAATCCTTTACCTGAGGAAGTACTATCATTCAAAATGAAGACTTCCGCATTTCCGATTTTAAGCATTGTTTTCCTATAATAAGCGATCGGAATATTTTTATGCCTCAGGAATGTTTCAAAACGGATATCTTTAGATGAAGAACTATCTGCAAGAGGTTTATAGATATTCTTCACCTTTCCCTGTTCGATCAATGAGTAGAAACCGCTGTAGTGGTCGGCATCAATATGCGAGATGAAAGCATAATCGATTGTCTTAATTTCCAGCCGGTTTAATAACGGCAATATCACGCTTTCGCCGTTATCGTAAAAAGGAGAAGCCTCCCCGGCATCTACAAGGGCGGTTTCACCATCCGGGAATTTAATAAGGAATGAATCCCCCTGTCCGACATCAATCATATAAACGCTTAATTTATTTTCCACAAGTATATTATCAGGCAGCGGTGCAGACCATAGAGCCGAGGTAATAATTATCAAAAAGATAAAGATAATCTTTGCCTTTACCGTCTGCATATACCTGGATAAAATTATCCCTGTAAAAATGAGTAAATAAAAGAGAATAACATTGGAAGCAGAATAATGCCGGAACTCAATAAAACCATACTTTATTGTTCCGGCATATTCGGCAATCTTAAACAAGAGATCTGAAAACAAATTGTTGGCTGCGGCATAAATCGATGCAGCCTGCAGAGAAATTGGATACAATACCAGGGTGGTGAGTGAAGTTCCGATGATTATCCCGGTGAGCGGAATTACAATCACGTTTGATATCAAAGAGATTAGTGAAAACTTCCCGGAATAAAATAATATCAGCGGAAGAGTTCCTGCCTGAACACTGATTGACACAGCAATAAAAAGCAGAAAATGTTTTATCATTTTATTATCGGCCGCGATTCTGTCTATAGTATGCTTCAGGGCAGGGTAAAAATAAGCTATAGATAAAACTGAGGTAAAAGATAACTGAAAGCCAGGATTGAAAAGTTCTGAAGGATTAAGCAGAAGGATTATTAAAGCAGCTATCGCCAGAGAATTATAGATATTAGTTGAACGGTTTAGCACGAATGCTGTGATGATAACTATGGTCATCATAGAAGCCCGGAATACCGACGGCGGGATTCCTGTCAGCAGCATAAATAGCAGAACCCCAAGGATTGTCGTAAAAGAACGCAGGTATAAATTTAATCTACCCAGCAGGGCATAAAAAATTAACGCTATAAAACCGACATGAAGTCCCGAGACAGCCAGTATGTGAACGATGCCCGCATTTATAAACTGTGTTTTTGTCTCATAGTTTATATCATTTCTGTCAGCCAGGATTAAACCTTTCAGTAAGCCGGCAGCAGCAGGGTTATGCAAGCTATAAATTATCCTGTACAGGGCTTTCCTCGCTGAAAATACCAGGTTATTAAAACGATAGACTTCGGAGGATAAAATCGAAATATCAGCGCGGTTATATATCAACAATGTTCCGCTTATATCTTTAGAATGCAGATATTTATTATAATCGAATTCACCAATATTACGTGTCTCCCTGCCCTTCCGGTAAGTACCTGAAACCATCACGGAATTGCCGGGGTAAATGCTGTCGCACAGTCCGGTTGTACCTGAGACTCTGCAAAGAATATTTACTCTGGTCTGAATTGTCTTTTCTGCTTTAATGGAATCGGTTGTGAGCAGAAATGAAAAAGCATTCCCAGCCGGGAGATTGATATTTTCAATCCTTCCGTAAGCTTTATAATTTTTAACCGCATAAATCGAATCGGGGACAAAATTCCGTGCATGATTTTCAAAATTCGAAGAGGAAAAACCGGACATCAGTGCCATCAGACAAACGAAAAGTGAAGTTAGTAAAAAGGTAGAGTTTCGTTTTTCATATAGGAAAACCACAGGGAAGATTAAAACGAGAGCAACGAGAAGAAATACATTCATCTCAATGCTCACTTCAAAATATTCCCTTATTAATATTCCGGTAATAAAAAACAGTGTGAATTTTATTAACGGAAAGTCTGCAATCCGCAAGCCCTCAGTATCTCTCCTTTAATCTGGGTAAGGTTTTCAACATTGCCGGAAATTTCTTCTGCATGCTTTCCGGCGGTAATAAAAACACTGGGATTAAATGTGTGTGTTTTAACCGATAAATCCTCGAAGTTGCCGTGATCAGAGCATATTACTATAGTAAATTCCGACTTATCGGATTCATTCAAAACCGTAAATAAAAATTCATCAAGTACATGCATCGTTGCCTGCAAATCTCCGTCGTACCTGCCGTGTCCCAGGTGATCTGTTAAAAAATACTCATAGAGTGTAAAATCATTTTTCATAGCAGAACGGATCAGCCGTCTTGCCGCAGTAGAAGGTCTTATTACGGGCAGGCTGTAGCCGAGTTTAGTATTCCATCTTTCATTTGTGATTTCGGCCGTTAACGCCTCTCCCCTTCTTACATCAGATTCCCGGTTCAGTTTCAAACCGCTGAGTCTGGCACTCAGAGAAGTAACACTTAACCTTGATTTTCCCGATTCAATGTAATCAAAAAAAATCTTCGGGTATGCGTTAGCAAAGAATGGCTTCCTTCCATTCCGCAGGTAATCTGCGAAAATATTAGTTTCTTTTATTACAGGGATGAGAGTTGAATAGGGATAAGGACCGAAATGCTTACCGACATATTCTGCAGCATTCATTCCACAGAATATAGAGGTCTGCCCTGTACCGCTCTGGGGCAATCCTCCGACACCGAGATTAGCATCGACGGGAGTTAAGAAGAAACCATTACGGGAAAGATATTGATTTGCAGAAGAAGGAATCGTCCCGAATAATTCAGTAAAGGTCTTAAATCCAAACCGGAAGAAAGGATTATTTTCATAGTCTTTCTCACCTATTCCAACACCATCAAGGAATATCATTAATAGAGGATTCACGCATTCACTTATTATTTTGAATCAATAATTATTGTTACGGGACCATCGTTAATGATTTTAACATTCATCATTGCGCCGAAGATGCCGGTCTTCACTTTTTCACTCGCTATATTCTGCTTCATTCTCCCGATAAATTTTTCATACAAAGGCACTGCTTCCCCCGGTTTTGCCGCATCAGTAAATCCGGGTCTGTTCCCTCTTGAGGCATCACCATACAGCGTAAACTGGGAAATGATCAATGCCTCCCCATTTATATCTTTAAGAGAATAATTCATCTTACTGTTATCGGTTTCGGGCGTGCTATCCGGCGGAGAAAATATTCTCAGGCTGCTGCATTTATCCGCCAGGAAATTAACTTCCTTTTCAGTATCACCGGATTTTATACCGAGGAGAATGACCATACCTTTTCCTATGTTCCGGACATAATTTTCCGATGCTATTTCGACTCCACCCTCGGAAACTCTTTGTACAACTACCCTCAAGACAGTTCTCCTGTAATAACCCGCTGGATTCCAAGATAATCATTAGTAATCTGCATACCGGAATAATTATTGTTACCGAAGATTATTTTAATATCTTCAGCCTGTCCCGCTCCAATTTCGAAAAACAGCCTTCCCCCCGGTTTTAACAAGCCATCAGATTTTGCAATTATTGCCCTGTAGTAAATGAGGCCGTCTGAATCATCTGTCAGAGCATGTCTTGGCTCATAAACTTTAAGTTCGGGACGGAGTTCTTCAAATTCCCTGACTGAAACATATGGGGGATTGGAAACTATTAGATCAAAGTTTCGGCCGGGAGGCTCACCTTTTAGTATATCATGCTGAATAAATTTTATCCGGTTTTCGACCTTATTCATCACAGCATTCTTTTCAGCAAGTTCAAGAGCATCCTTACTTATATCTGTGGCAGTAATGAGTGAATCGGGGAGATTATGAGCGAGTGATATAGCAATATTCCCACTTCCAGTTCCGATGTCGAGAATAGCAATATCCGTTTTCGTTCTGTACCGGTTGATTATTTCCTCTACAAGTATTTCAGTTTCGGGCCGCGGAATAAGGACGGAGGAATTTACCGCAAACGGTAACCCGTAGAATTCAACAGAACCGAGAATATACTGCAGAGGTTCGAACTCACTTCTTCTTTTTAAATATTTACGATATACGGAGACTTCTTCCTCACTGAGAGGTCTGTCAAAGGTCAGGTATAAGTCAAGTCTTTTACAATTCAGGATATGAGCGAGCATGAGTTCGGCATTGATCCGCGGCGATTCCACTCCCTTCTTCTCAAGGTAATCTGTGGATAATTTTATAGATTCAAGGACGGTCATTATAAGTCAGTAAAAGTATTCAGAATTTATTTTAAAATTTAAATATTTATGAGGAGAATAGGAAAAGAAGTGTAGGTAGGAATAAGAAAATACTGCTAAGATTTGATCTTTTTCTAGTGGGTTGAATCCTGCAGGATTTAGGATAGGCAAATAAAATCGGTTAAGAGCTGATCCTAATGATATATAAACACCGTTATCCCAGCCGGCGATTTTTTCAACCAGTTGAATATGGATTATGTATCCATATATTGTTTAAGTCATATCGAATTTCAATTACTTCGGTAAATGAATAAACAAGCCCTTAGTGCAAAATCAGATAGTCATGAATGTACAAGAAAATTTTGGAAGCTGCATAGGAGGGAAACGTCTGAGCTGAAAAAAAGAAGCCGGGTTGTTGTAAAGAGGCCGATTCTAAATTAGCCCTTAGTTGGTACAAAGAAAAATCTCTCGATACCGGTACAGGAGGATCTACTGTATTATCCATTCCAAAAGGTGCGTACCAGAAAAATAGCTTCTTTGGTTGTGCCAGTGGAACATACTGAGGAAAAGTCGGATCTCCATCACGGTAGCCATCCCATTCCGGGCAGAAGTGGGTCAGCAGATCAGCATTGATATTTAACGAATCAAGAATATGCTGGACTACTCTAAGAGGCTCGTAAGAATCTATAGAATGGGGTTCATCCATTGTGTAATAATATTTCAATTTATTCCCTAAAGCTTCGAAAGACTTATTATAAGTGATTATGCTATCCACCATATTAGTGTAATTAATTTGACCTTTAAAATATCTATTCCAGATACCATTTGGACCACCATCATAAACTTCAATCCGATCTACGAATAGCTGTTTATTTCCTAGCCATTGTATTTTAAATTGAACTTTAGCTCCAATATTAAAGGATAAACCGTCCGGTTCTTCCATTGAATAAGGCTTGAATATCGGAGTTTGTTCCTGAGGGTATTGATTTGCACTAAAGTAATTGGAATAATTATAATCAAGCAGATAGTCCCCGTAGTCCGTATCCAGGTCATCTGAAGTTAAAAGTCTGCTTGCTAATATATCCTCTCTCCAATGGTGCGAATCATCATAATAAGATGTGGTTACAAACAAAGAACATACCGGTACTGAAGTGCCAGAAGGAGAATCGATTTTTAATCTAAAGTCCGCCCTGTAAGGTATTGCCAGCGGATTCCAACCCGGCAGGGTATATGTATATCTTGGATATTGATAATATTTAGGACCTTTTATTATTGTATCACCAACCTGCGTCGAATTATCGGTTTTGTACCCTGTAGTGCCATCAGGATCAGTATAATTTACACCGTGGTCTCGTCTGATACGCACATTTCCGGTTTCAGGGAATAGTAGGTCAACTTCTGCTTCCCATTTTCTATATTTAGCACTGGTGAAATAACTGATCCAGTCTATATTTTGCCATTGAGCGTCAATATATGATGCACCGGTTCCCGTTCCGGAATCATTTGCTGCATAGGTATATGGGAACAACATCAGGCTGTCAAAGTTGGACGCCTGATTTAACTCGGGCACGCTTTTAACAACCCGCTGAAAAATTGAATTTACTCCCAGGTTTTTTACCTGGTAATATCGGTTATAGAAAGTATAATCCTGATCACTGGAGGAAGCAATAAATGTTCCTACAATAAAATTATCTGAGCTCTGTAAAGTATCCTGTGCTTGTATATGGATTGAAATAGAAAAAACCATTACAGATAAAAGGACAATAGTTGATATGCGCCCACTTCCCATTTCTTACTCTTGTTTATTTTAAATAAATCATTTTATTTATGTCTGTAAAAACCGGAATATTTTGTTCATTGCTTACCATTATTTGGTAGATATATATGCCCGATGCCAACCGGGATTTTCCGGATGCCGGATCACCGGGAACCTCCGGGGTGAATACCACCTCATAATAACCTCCTTCCTGGTATTGGTTTACTAAGGTTTCAACTAGCTCCCCTTTTATATCATAAACATAAAGTTTAACATATCCTCTTTCCTTTAGATGATAAGAAATCCTTGTCGTTGGGTTAAATGGATTTGGATAATTCTGGTATAATCGATAATCACTAAATGTTGGGGGTTTATCACGGTTTATTGCGGTAAGCATTACGTGCAGTTCGATTGAAGGCCCTGACTCATTCCCCTGGTTATCGATGGCGGTAAGTTTGAAGAAATAATCTGAGATGCCCTCAGGGATTATATTCAGGTAAAATGTATCAGTTACTGAGGCGGCTAGATTAGTTGAATCAATTGTGAAGCCCTGAATTGTATCCCTGTAAAGATTATAATGACTGAAATCAGCTTCGGTGTTTTTATCCCACCTTAAGATTATGTAATCAGTATCTAAAGCTGCAGTGAAGTTAACCGGTATTGCTGGTGCCAAATCATTATAAGCATAACGCTCACCGAACGGCCCGCCGTATATTCCAATATCACTCCTACTCCCGTCGACATCTAATATCGCTGGATCCCCGGCATCAATAAGCGGTGAGAACATCTGGAGGTGAAAATCCAAACTATCCGGATTCCTAAACATTGGGTTCGAATTAATATTTGTACTATCAGCAGTGAAATTCTTATAGTTGATTTGATTATTCCAGAGATTATTATATTTAACTGTTATGAAAGAGCCTCCCCCAACATCATACCTGATGCCATTTGTGGTATTTTCAATATGGTTGTTTCTTATGTCCAGATCAGCTCCAAATATGCCATCATCCCAATTTCCATTTACCCCTAAGATGACATTATTCTGAATAATATCTGAGTAGGAGAACATCGCAAAATCACCATTGCCATAAAACAGGTTATTTTTTAAGATTGAGTTCGTACCACCATAAGCATCGGTACAGGAATTACATATAACTACATTATTCAGAAATGTGGCCCTGGAATTTGTTCCGCCACCTAACCCATAAGAAGGATTAATCGCATATACAATATTTCCCTTGATAATTGCCTGAGAGAATAAATTGGAAATTCCCTCTGTAGTATTTAGAACGATATTCTTAAATATTAGGGGTTTGTTCTGAAAAGCTGTCCATACTTCTATTCCCCATTCTGCATCCTGAATTTTACAAAATTGAACTGCTAAGTTTCTATTACCGCCACCAACATAGATGCCTATACCAGTATTACTATTAAACGAATAAATATTAAAATTCGAAAGTACACAGCTATCGGCTACTTGTATACTGTAACCTGGATAATTTAATATGTTCCTTGTATCAATAATGCAGCTATCTGAGCCAGCTCCGATTAAGGATAGTCCATCGATCATATCTACAACTTCTTCATAAACCCCATTTGCCACATAAATTGTATCCCCAAATGAGGAGATATTTATTGCACTCATAATTGAATCTGCAGCTGTCTCCCAGGTAAGGTAAGGAGGCGTGTTGCTGCCTGAGTGGCTGACATAACGGACTGAAGCAATTGACAATTGACAATTAATAATTAACAATGAGAAGAAAAGTAGTAGTTTTTTCATATTTGACTCCTATGCAGGCAGGATTTTGCCGAATAAATGAAATCCAACAAATTAAGTAAGGTGTAAATTTGTTTCAGTATCATCTTATCCCCTAAAGGTTTTGATGAATTCCCTGTAGTACCCAAAAAAGAGTACCCCGGCCATATTTTTTAATTTTACCGAAAGAAGTAGTATTTGAGGATAAAGATATCGGTAAAGGTGTCATATAATATATATAAGATTTATTTATTCCGCATCAGTATAAGTAGCAATAGTGTCAAATTATTTTTCCCCTAAAACCTGTATTTTTTATTAATACAATTTAATCATAGCATAAATCAGTCCGGCTTATATCAGGCTTATTTCCTTCTCTATACCAACTATTTCTAAGCAAAACAATAGGACAATTTTAGGTAAAAGTCGGTGGTAATCCGGTTGATCTCCTCTATATATTGCTAAGTAAATAGAAATTAAACATAAACCGTTAAAACGGTTGGTGTAGTTGTCCTGTAATCTGCCTGCACCTCGATAAATCGAGGTGTTAACCTTTTGACGAATTACTGGTATTTCTCTGCAAAGGATTTAACTCTATGATGTTCTTTTTTGATTCTTAGTATACAGTATCACTTTAACCGTAATTAGTCCGGCTTATATCAGGCTTATTTCCTTCTCTATACCAACTATTTCTAAGCACAACGTTGGGACAACTTTGGTTAAATGGCGGACAAGAATGACTTTTTGAAAAGCAAGGGTTACTGCCTAAAAATATTTTGCATCAGGGCGAAAGATTAAAGAATCTTTTCCCCTCCGTTTGCCAGTGATAGTAATCCGATTGATCTATAAACGGTTTAGCAAGTTTTGATAAACTGTTAAAACAGTTACACTGAATTTTAAATACTTATATCACCGGGATAAATCCCGGCGTTAACCTTTTAACTTCCCTTCAAGGCAGCCCAGATTGCTAATAATGTTCTTTCTTCTATATTAGATCAGGGGTTAATGTTAACTACACAGATTCCAAATGCTATAACGCTGTCATTCGGTAATAATATATGTAACCGGGAACTTTAAGGAGATGATCTTTGCATAGTATAAAAATTTGACAGAATAAAACGCAATCAGGGTTCCTGGAAAAAAACGTAACGTGGAAACAAAGACCGGGAAATCTGTCCAGGATTTCTCCCTTCGGTCGGAATGACAAAAACCCTTCTTAGTTAGCTCCTAAAGAAATACGGGAGGTTTAGCATTTATTAGCCGCGAAGATCTGCCTGCCTGACGGCATAGGCTGGCACGCTCCCTTCGGAATGACTTTTCCTTACTTTTTGGTCAGCCTCAAGTTATAACGTTTAATGCGTTGCCTATTAATAGCAGTATCTAAAGCCGCGGGGTTAATCTTCGATGGACAAGAAAGCATTACACTACGACAAGAAACATGTGGTTGAATATAGGCGGATTAGTGACATTAGGTTGCCTTTTGATGTCACTCGGTGGTTAAAAGACAAGTTTAATCGGAGAGGAAATAATATATGAGGAATCCGAAGCCGACCTGAAGAGCACCGAAAGTAATACCGCTGATCAAATCATATTTATGGGTTTGATCGAGATCGTGCTTATCTCCATAAAACTGGTATTGATCAAAATAATCATCGGCTTTGAGTTTATAGTAAGCAGTCACTCCACCCAGAGCAAGGATTCCACCGACAAGTATTTTGAAAACGTTCTTTTCGAAGAAGTTTTTTCCTGCTGCTTGTCCGGTAAAATTCAGGTTAACTTTTTCACCGGGATTAAGTTCGTCAACTGTTAAGAGCTTATCTTCATATCCAGGCTTCTTCAGAACAATTGTGTCATTATTAACCGGAAGGAATAAGGGAGTGTGACCTATTAAGGAACTATCCTGATAGACATAAACATCCTGCGGATCAGTATCGAGGTAAACTTCAGATTTGAAATGATAAGATAAAACCGTATCACGGCAGTTCTCTAAATTTAATGAGTCTCGGTATGATTTTGCATCCCACCTGTCGGATTCTTCCATAACGACAATATCATATACTCCCCTTTCAAGTTCGAGCTCAGTGTTTCCCCTTCCGGCAAGTTCATTATTTACATAGATCTTAGAAGAAGGAATATCAGTTTTGATCAACACTTTCGATTTGCACTCCTGTCCGTACGTACATAATACAGGAAAAATAAATAGCATTAAAAATGTAATTTTATTTAAATTCATAAGCCTGTAATTCTCCACGGTCAAAACCTACAAATAATGTATTTCTGAAGATGAGGGGGGATAATTTATTTCTTCCATCGAGAAGAAATGTACGTGTAATCTCACCATTTTTTCTATCAACAAAATAAAATTTATCATTCAGGTCGGGAACTACAAGGAAGTTAGCTGTAGCATAAGGAGTAGCATTTAATATCCCTCCTGTAGAGACTTTCCAAAGCTGAGTACCATCCGACTTATTAATACAAAAAAGATCTCCATTGAGATTACCAAAATAAATTACGGACGAGGTAACCGATGGAGTCATTATAATTCTTGCACCGGAAGAGAACTTCCAATTAACCCTGCCACTTTCGAGATCGACTGCATAAAGGTTTCCATCATCGCTGCCTGCATAGGCATTATTTCCGGAGACGGCCGTACCGCTGAAGAATGATTTACCAATTTTCCTCCTATACTTTATCTTACCGTCAACAGCATTTATTCCAAGGAGTTCACCATCATCATTTCCAAAAACGATAATGTCATTCCCCATTGACGGAGAGCTATGCACCATCGATTTAGTTTCTGTTTTCCACACCTCATTACCATTCATATCGTATTTATAGATGTTTCCTTTTTCAGTATTAAATATTACAGCTTCAGGTGTACCAATTATCTGGGTGAGGCATCTTCCTTCAACCTGAACATCATGCTGTATCTCACCAGCCACATAATCATAGTATACCAGGTGCGTCACGTTTTCATCGTCGTCAGCAGCTGCATATATAACATAAAACTTATAAATGAACGGCGATGTGAAGATAGTCCCCCGGTTTTTAAGCTGACCTACTTTCTTCCCGGTTTCAAAGTTATAACAGTAGATCCGGCCGGACAGATCACTAACAAAAACAAGTGAATCATATACAACAACCGATGAATTAGTAAAACTCCCATTAGCATCATTCTGCCATTTCAGTGAAAGTGAATCTGAAACATTCTGATCAGCGACAAATTCGCGTCCCGGATTTTTGCCGAAACTTGTATAAGCATTTTCGTCACGGTGAGCGGTAGTCCTGATCAGAGAAGTTACACATCCTGCATTAAGCAGGGTAAAAATGAGCAATATGAATTTAAGAGATTTCAAAAGTCCCATCCGAAGAAAAATTGATAAAAGAGTCCCGGCTGAAAGCTTGAGAGGTTATCCTCAATTTTTTTCCCGATATCATACCTCAAGACTATAACGCCGAGCAGATTCATCCTGAAACCGAACCCGACGCTGCCGAGTGTCTGATCGTAATGTTCATCCCAGGCACCTCCAAAATCAGAAAATACAGCTCCTCTAATTCCCCAAAAACCAAGATTCACGAATGGAAATTTGATATTAATCTGATCTATCATCGGAAAACGCAGCTCGAGCGAGGATATCCATAGTTTTTCTCCGCGTATCGACCATCTCGGCCATCCTCTTAAATCCCAGCTGCCCCCCATAAAATATCTGCGGGCTTCTTTCCCCTGGTTATAAAATAGTGCACCCCGGAAAGCAATAGTTGTAGTAAAGCCTATCCTGTAGTACTGCCTGTAATCTGCGATTGCGGTAAAGAAGTTAACATTACTGTATTTAACATCGCTTGTATAGCCGAACAGGAGCCTTGCTCTCACTCCATCAAGAGGACCTGTAGGTCCCCAAATTGAATTATCAGCCACATAAGAAATACTGTTGCTTAAAAGCAGGGCCTTCCTCTCAATGACCCCCTGTATTACTTCTTTATCACTGTTTGCAATAGAAACACCGGTCTCAATCCTCTGAAACTTTGACAAAGGAAAATCGAGCACAAAGAAACCGCCGAAACTTCTTTCATAAAAATATTCATCAGATTCCCTAATATCGTACCTGTTACCGCTGAAGTGAAAGACACCAAAGCCGTAATTTGTTCTTTTGCTTAAATCGATTCGCTCAAGCATGATATTGAAGCTTTTTAGAAAATCACTCTGAACATTAGCTGTGTTATAGATGAGAAAATAATAATTATCATCTCCCAGAAGGTCGCTCAGAGAAAGTACGGCGCCTCCCCTGGTTCCGTATACAGGATCAGTTGTAACATCACTCTGCGCATAATCAAGTGTATATTCTTTTTCATACTTATATTTTTCTTTTTCAGCATAAACTTTAAGCTCCGACTCTTCCCATTTACCTTGTGTAGAATCAAAATTCATTACGATCCTAAAGGTTGAATCCTCAGGGATCGAATCTATCTTATCCTTATACAGGTTGAAAGAAAATTTTTCGAATCCTGAAAATGTAATTGAAGCAGAATCAATATACCTGGGATAAAATGCACTCGTAATGAAATGGGTTACTTTCCAGACAGAATCTGAAAATGAATTATTTACAAACTTCATCCTCCAGATATTCTGAACCTTATCGAGATCCGAGGTAAACAGCAGAGTCTTTTTATCGGGAGAAAGAACGGGTGAAGATTCGTTGGCTGCCAGGTTGGTTATATATTCTATCCTGTGATTGTTGATGTTGTAAGAAAAAAGGTTGTAATATCTTTCATTTTTACCGGATGTTCTATCAGATGAAAAAATAATCTGCGAATCCGTCATTCCGAACACAGGGTCTCGTTCGTCATAATAATCATTAGTCAGCCTTGTCAGCTTCTCTTTGTCCAGATCATAAATATATAAATCGCTGAAACCCTTCTGATCAATAGCCTGGAACACGACCCTTTTACCATCTTCAGAGAATTTCGGTGAGGTAATGTTAATCAGGTTTTCATCATGGAAATCGAACTCCACTTCATCAGCCGGGATTGAATAGAAATGGATGGCATCAGTAGCACCTGACTTTGTAACAAATGCTACGAGTCCGTCTTTTGATATATCAATCGATGATTGAAAGAGGTGAAAGGCCTCGAATTCCGCAGTCTTTTCACCACGTATTACAAGCTCTGGTTCCAGGTCGGATTTTTTTTCTACATTAATTTTCATCCTGTAGAGTGAAGAATAACCATCGCGGTTTGCAGGGAAATAGAGCCAGGTATCACCGTTAATCCTGTAAGGCACCGGGGAAAAATTAAAGCCGAAATGCGTAAGCTGCTGAGCAGAGTGTTCCAGGGGCGATTTATCGGCAAGAAGAGGATAGTATTTTCGTTTTAAATAAAACAGCCACTCTGAATCAATTTCTTCGATTGATTTTCCAAGAGTATACTCAAGAACTTTAGTAAAATCACTGTTCATCCAGATATTATCTATCAGGATCATTACTTTTTCCGGTCCGTATTTGTCTTCCACAAAGTGAAGGAAGTTCTGTCCCTCCTTATACATCAGGAAAGTGCCGTAGATATTATACATATCCTCGAGGTTCACAAAGTAATTATTTATTACGGCGTCTCTCATTACCATTTCTGCCTGAGCATCAATATCTGTCGACATATATTCAGCCAGACCTTCTGTGAACCAGAGAGGAGGAAACCTGTCGGTTGGCAGACGATGATCGGAAAGGATATGAATAACCTTTGTTGTCATAAAAACATGTACAAGCTCGTGTCTTATGACATGCTTAAAATCGTGTATAGATCCCGTGTAGGGGATTACAACCCGCCCTTTAAGGAATTCGAAAAAGCCGCCGACTGCATCCGGAATTAGTCCCGGAGTTGTATTCGTCTGCTGAAAATGGAGAGAGGTATTATAGAAAATAAGAGGGATCGGTTTTGTTACCAGGTTATCAAATTTCACCTTCAATTCGTCATACGCATCTTCGGCATACGACGCACCTATCTCAGCTATCTCCTCAAACTCACCGTAGTAATAAATATTAAAATGGTCTGTGCGGAGGACCTTCCAGTCGAATTTCTGATACTGCACCTTATTTCTGCCGAAATAATAGAGCTGGGCCTCGGCGGTGCAGGATAAAATTATGAGTAAAAATAAAATCAGTCTAATGAATTTCACAGGCCCTTCATAATTTATTAAACAACGGATATGAAAGGATTTAAGATAATCTTTCTTTTAATGTTTGAATGTTATCTATCTCAGATGGATCATATCCTCTGAGGACGGCTGTGTAATAAGTTATCCAATCAAATAAATAAATCAAATCCATTAATCTGATCTTGAAATCTTCTTCCTCACTTTCAATATTTATATAATCAAGACCTTTTTTACCAGCGAGTTCGGTTGTAATCTCGAATCGCTTTCTTACCTGCGGGTGATATGTTTCATCAAGAATATTGATCAGTTTTGCAGAAAGCTGCTTTTCGCTGTAACTTTCCCATCCAATTATTTCATTGTGATTCAATTCCGGGATAACATTGTGGAAGGCGTGTAATTTCGAGTTCTCATTCAACTGGCATTTCAGACGGTACCCTGCGGCAGAAGTAATATCGGCAGCAGAATATATTACAGGGATAAACCCTATCAGCTGCATGGCACAATTAAATGCAATATTGTTTTCCCGGGTATATTCTTTCCCCTTAAGCATCCATAGTTTTTTTATCCTATCGACTACCTCATCCTGACCGGAAATCAATCCCAGGCCGGAGAATACCTTTAATAACGAGAAAAAACTCAAGCCAAGCGCAAACCTGGGCTGAAAACCCGATTTCATTTTAACCACGGGTATTTTGTTCTTCAGCGCTATAGTCTCAGCCTTCCCCCCTGTAGTTATACAAACAATACCGCATTTCTTATTTATTCCCTCCTCAAAAACTGAAATCGTTTCTTCCGTATTTCCGGAGTATGATGATACAATAAGCAGTGTATTTTTATCCGCGAAAAGAGGAAGATTATAATTCCTGTTTACAAAGAAAGGAAGCGGCATTTCGTCTCTGAGAAAATTCTGCATAAGGTCGCCGCTTATTGCCGAACCGCCCAGCCCGGTAACAATGATATTTCTGAATTTCTTAGTCTTAAGTTTTTCAATATCTATTTCATTCTGCCATGCCGATTCGATCTGCGTGTAAGTTTCTTCCAGCACTTTAAACTGTTTCTGAGGATCGTATTTAGCTACATAATCATTGATATTCATTTAAATCCTTATATAATATTTCTTGTGCGGGTAATTGAGTTGTCTTTAAAGAATTTCTCTATCCTTTCGAGTATTTCCTCCTGTGTAACCAAAGAGAGACAGTCCTGAGCTAGTTCATTCAGTTTTTCCATTGAGCAGCTTCTTATAATTCTTTTTGCATAAGCTATTGTTGATGGCGACATACTGAGAGATTCCAGTCCGAGTCCGACAAGAAGGGGCATAGCGAGAGTATCGGCGGCCATTTCCCCGCAGAGACTGACGCTTTTATGAGATTTTTTTGCTTCCTGAACGATATGATATAATGTTCTTACAACAGCCGGGCTGAATTCCTGGAAAAGATCAGAAACAAGGTCATTGCCGCGGTCAACTGCCATAAGATATTGGATAAGATCATTTGTTCCGATGCTTAGAAAATCGACTTCATTTGCAAATTCTTTAGCCATTAAAGCTGCAGAGGGAACTTCCATCATTATTCCGATTTTCATATTCTTTATCGAATGGAATTTTGTTCTTTCTCAGTTCCTGCTTGCATTCTTCTATTATTTCCTTTGCCCGCCGGATCTCTTTAATTGTTGCAACCATTGGCAGCATTACCTGGATATTCTTATTTACGCTTGCCCTGAGAATTGCTTTTATCTGAGTCCTGAAGATTCCCTGATTCTCAAGAAGAAGTCTTATGCCTCTCAATCCAAGGAATGGATTAGGTTCATCATAATCGAGAAGTTTGAATTTATCACCGCCGATATCGAAAACTCTTATTGTAAATGTCTCAGGATAAATTCTGCTGGAAAGATTGGTATAGATTCTTGTCTGCTCATCTTCATACGGGAATTCTCCGAGTTCTTCAAGTATCTGTTCTGTCCTGTAAAGACCTATACCTTCAGCACCGCTGGTGATGACAAGATCAATCTCACCAGTTACATCCACATTTGCCTGCAGTGTAATTTTTTTTCCGTCTGTAGTTACTGCAGGTTTATCTTTTAGTTCTTCAAGTTCTTTCTGAAGCTGCTTTAAGTTTTTCAAGTTTCTGATTGAAAAATTCAATTTGTTCTTCATTGGGATTTACAATAACATAACCGTGAAAACCATCAACAATAATTGTATCGTCTTCTTTTATATGAAGTGTTGCATTATGAGTTCCAACAACAGCAGGAATGTTTAATGATCTTGAAACTATTGCCGCGTGTAGAGGTAAGTCCGCCGTGATCGGTTACAAATCCCTGAACATTACTCCTGCTAAGCAGAATCGTATCCGCAGGAGTAAGTGAATCACTCACTACAACCACATCATGTTTAATTTTCGATTGCCATCTTTTTTTCTGTAGATTCCTGATAATCCTGTTTTTAATATCTTCAATATCGTGCGCTCTTTCTTTCATATATGTTTCATGAGAAATCATCATCAGATCCTGGTATTTTGAAATTTCATCATCGACAATAAATTCAGGCTGTTTCCTTTCCTGTTCAATTCGTTTATTTATATTATCTAATAAGAACAGGATCATCAAGTATCATTATCTGAGCTTCAAAAATAGCGGCTCTTTCATCTCCCATTTTTTCACGGGCAATACCGAGAATTTTATTCAGTTCTTTCTTTGATTTATTGAGTGCTTCATAAGATTCCTTTTAGCTTCATCAATATCTGTGATTTCTCCCCTGCTTAACATCTATCTTTTCTTTTGTAAAGAGATATGCTTTACCAATAACAATTCCAGGTGCTGCTGCAATACCTGCAATCTTATTTTCCGCATCGCGGAATATTTGTCTGAATGATTTCACAATTCGTCGAATCCTCTCTTAAAATAATCCATTATTTCTTCAGGCGGCTTCTTCTTCATCTTCACCATCGAAATGTAAGGTAACATCCGAACCCATCTCAGCAGCAAGAGTCATAACGCCAATAATACTTTTTCCGTTAATATTTAATCCGTCTTTAGAAATATAAAATTCACATTTATATTTTGAAGCCATTTTTACAATTGTTGCAGCAGGTCGTGTATGCATTCCTGCTTTGTTAATAATTTTTACCGTATTTTCAATCATTATTTATTTCTCTTAATTAAATTTTCTGCAAGCCATTTAAATATTTCACGATCTTCTCTGTTCTTTCAATACTTTCAGAGAACGTAATGCGCGGTTTGTATATTTATTTATTTCTCTTTTAGCATCTTCAATTACATTCAGTTTTTGATAAAGTTTTTTATACTGGGCATCTGATTTCGTTTTATTCCCTTTGATCCTGATAATGCTTTTCAAGCTTAGTTTATCCTGTCCTTTTGCTTTTTCAAGAGCTTTAAGAAACAGATAAGTTTTTTTCCCTTCAACAAGATCGCCGCCTATAGATTTTCCGAATTCAGTTTCATCTGCTAGTTATATCGAGCAGATCATCCTGAATCTGGAATGCAATTCCTATATTTCTGCCAAAACATGGCAATGCTCTTATTTCAACTGCAGAACCGTTCCCGAAGTCTGCACCGATGGAACAGCACATTTCGAGCATTGCCGCAGTTTTCTTTTTTATCATTACAAAGATACTCATCAGATTGAAATCTGTTTCTTCGTTTCAAATTCTTTATCCAGACTTTGTCCTTCACAAACTTCGAGCAATCCTGTTGTAAAATTTCAAATATACTTTTACTGAATTTCCTTTACAGTCTTTCAAAAGATACTCATATGCAACTGCGAGCAGACTATCTCCCGCAAGTATTGCAGTACTGTTATCATATTTTACATGAAGAGTAGGTCTTCCTCTTCGTTTATCTGCATTATCCATTATATCATCATGTACAAGGGTAAAATTATGCAGAAGTTCAACAGCAGCACCTGCCCTGTATACATCTCTGAACTGTCCGCCGACAGCTTTTGCAGAAAGAAGAACAAGCAAAGGTCTGTAGTCCTTTTCCCGCCGCTTTCAATAATGTAATACGCCGGTGAATAGAGATTTTCGGGTTTTCTTTTCGATAAAGATGTTCTCAGGATTCGATCTACCTGCTTTTGTTCGTTTTTATAAATGGAGTTAAATTTCCTGTTGTCACTCATACTTAATAAAATTTCTCCCCTCTTAATAATCTTATTTTTTCTTAATTCCTCCAATGAAGAGGAACCTGTTAGATACATAATTTTCTTTACATAATCAAACCATTCCTTAATTAAAATCTCAACACCAATGTTATCTTTATCCATAGCGTCTGTAGTATAATCCTGGCAGAAGCAACTATATCAGAACCAAGTGCGAGTGCTTTAGCGGCTTCAATGGGGGAATTTATACCGCCTGATCCAATCAGGGTGAAATCATATTTCTTTTTTAACTCTGAGATAGTTCTTATACAAAAAGAAGTCGGCAGTCCCCAGTCCCAGAATTCTTCATATTTATCATTTTTATTTCTTAGAATCTCTACCCCTGCCCAGCTTGTTCCGCCTGCGCCGGCAACATCAATTCCTTGAACTCCGCAATCAAGCAGTTTGATTGCAGCTTTTGCTGATATACCCGCACCTACTTCTTTAACTATCACAGGAATATTTACCTGCTTTGACCAGATTGCTTAATTTTTTTAAAAGTCCGGTAAATTCAGGTTCACCGTTTTTTTGTATTAGTTCCTGCAAAGGATTCACATGAACAACCATCGCATCCGCCCCGATGAGATCGACAAAGAAGTTAACTGGGTCGAAGGTATCCATTTATACCAGCTGAGCCGCGCCAATATTTCCCAGCATAGGAATGGAAGGGGCATTTTCCCTTATTACCTTATAAGTGTTGTGATAGTCTTTATTCTCAAGGGCTTGGCGCTGGCTGCCGACACCTAACGGAATATTAAGGTTATTTGCAGTAACCGAAAGTCTGGCGTTTATATTCTCTGCTTCAGAAGTACCTCCCGTCATACAAGAAATCAGGAACGGGTAATCTATTTTCTTGCCGAATAATACTGTCCCGAGTTCAATTTTAGTGATATCCACTTCGGTAATTGCATAATGCTCAAAGTCATAGAATTCAAAGCCGTTTGTTTTGCTTTTAAACGCAACTTTATCTGTCAGGGACAGTTCAATGTGCTCCTTTTTTCGGGTTGAAATTGAATCAGTATTCCGGGTCATTTGAAAATAATTTATTTTATTAATTTTCGGGTCAGACAAAATATCAAAAATTTGTTAAAAATACCGTTCTGAATTTGGTGGATTGAGCGAATTTCCAGGTCAGGAGAGTGCCGTGAAAACACATGCGGATCTGATTATTGCCCAGGCAGATCGGCGAATCAGGAAGATGCCGCGAAGAAAAGACCTGCCTGCGGATATCTCCTTCAAAAAACTGCTAAGCCCGGTCGGTAACCGAATATCAGAAAATACATGCGAAGCCTGACATCTAAAGTCAATTTCTAAAATTTTCTCCGTGGGCGGTTTGTGTCTAATTCCATTAAATCTTCAATCGTGAATTTTTACATAAAATTTATTGTGCAATTATTGTAAGTTCGTTCAGGATCAAGTAACTGATGTATAATACAACGAAAGGAGATATGGTATGGCTCAGAAAACTTTGAGAAACCTGTTTATAGATGAGTTGAAAGACATCTACGATGCCGAACACCAGCTGGTGAAAGCACTGCCGGTAATGGCTGAACATGCACATTCGGATGATCTGAGGAAAGCATTTAAGGATCATCTCGATCAGACAAAACAGCATATTAAAAGAGTTGAAGAGATCTTCAACCAGATAGATGAGAAGAAAGAGAGCCGGACCTGTGATGGTATGAAAGGGATTGTTCACGAAGGCGAGCAGATGATGAAAAATTTCTCAAGATCCCCTGCCCTGGATGCTGCTTTGATAGCCGCAGCTCAGAAAGTTGAGCACTATGAGATGGCTTCTTACGGTTCACTCAGGACTTATGCAGAGATGCTTGAGTTCGACGGTGTTGCAGACAAACTGCAGACTACACTCAACGAGGAAGGTGAAGCTAATTCAATACTTACAAGACTTGCTACGCACGGAATAAACCGTGAAGCAAGAGCGTAATTACGTCTTGATTATTGAGGCTGTCTCAAAAGATCAGTGTGAGACAGCCTTTTTTTAATTTAAATTTATTTTATACTTGAAATATCCCTCATTTCCTCTGCACCGAAATCCAGCATCGCATTGATCAGTTTGTAATGGGAGAAATTTTTCAAATCGTCTTTAAGTATATCCAGGGGAATTATTTTTTGTTCATGAAGCAGCTTTTCTCTGGCTGTGCCCTGCAGGAGAGGGTGCGCGGGGGTAAACCATTTTTCTCCATCGAAGAGAACAATATTCGCGATTGATGAATCGGTAACCCGGTTGGATTTAACAATCAGGATATCATCGCAATCTTCCTTAGATTTCAAAAGTTCATTTATGGAAGTCCTGTCGTTGTATTTAAATGTGTATTCTATTCGATTATCCTCTACCAGCTTGAGCGATTTGATTGAGGGAGGTTTATATATCTCAAATTCGACAGCAAAGGATTCGCTATTATAAAGCAGGCGGCACTTCACGATACCTTTTCTGTATGCAGCCGGTACCTTAACTTCTTCCCCGAGTTTAAGAGCCGGAATCTTTCCAAACAGGGACCGATACGATCTTTCGTACCGTTCCTGGTGCCATTTCAGATTCTGAGGCTCACTGTTGTCAATTTTAATTGATTCAACCAGTTGGTACATAAACTTTACTTATCATTTCATAATATTCATTCTCCGGATCACTTAATGCTGTTATTCCCCCGCCGCTTCTAAACTGAAGCCCATTAGCGGTCTTTTCAATATACCTGATATTCACGGCGCTATCTAAATCCTTACCGTCAAAGATCCCGAAAATACCAGTGTAGAATCCCCGCGGATCCTTTTCAGAAGTCTTAATTATCTCAATAGTTTTCCTTTTGGGTGCACCGCTGATTGATCCTGCCGGAAGCATTTTAAAAAGCATACCCGCAAGATCCGCTCTCCAATTCTCATTAAGGGTTCCGGTGATCTCCGAACTTACCTGCAAAAGGTCTTTCTGATTGGTACGTATCCTATCGATATACCTGAATTTTTCTACCTCAACATTTTTGGAAATAACTGACAGATCATTCCTTATCAGATCGACAATAGTATTATGTTCAAATAACTCCTTTTTACTATTCAGAAGTTTAGATTCTGCACCGGGAATTTCAGCATCGATAGTCCCTTTCATCGGGTAAGAAAATATCCGGTTATCAATTATTTTAACAAAACATTCCGGTGAAAATGAAATAAATTCATTTTTATAAAGAAGTTTATAGGGAGCGGATGAGGCGTCATAAAGGTCCGTCAGCAAGAGATTTGTCTCAATCCCTGTGGGGAAAGTAAGGTTAAGGAGATAAGTATCTCCCCGATCAAGATGAGACTTAACCTTTTCAAAAGCGTCATGGTATTTTTGTTTATCAACGGGAAATTTTCTGAAGACCTTTAATTCAGCCGGGTCATTTTTTACTTTTCTGTTTGTCTTTCCTTTAATATCATAAAATATTCCGTTTTCTTCAGCTTGTTCAAGCCTGCATACAAAAGGTTTCTTCATTTCGAAATCCACTATAAAGAAAAACGGTATACCACCCGCTGCAAAACCATTCACCTGCCTGTTGAATTCCTGCAGTTCCATTACCTCAGTTCCGGACTCAGAAAGTTCTGCATCATTTCACTGCCGTATTCCGTGATGATTGATTCAGGATGAAATTGAACACCGAAGAGAGCGAACTTCTTATGACGGAAAGACATTATTTTTTCATCTTCAGAAATTGCAGTAATTTCCAATTCATCGGGAAAAGTCAGCTTTTTAATAATCCACGAATGGTACAAGCCGGCATTAAACTTTGGGGGTATTCCGCTGAAAAGTACAGATTCACTAATAACGTTAATCTCTTTTGGCTGTCCGTGGACTACAGAAGGAAGATGCTCCAGTTCAGCTCCGAAATAACAGGCTATGGCTTCGTGTCCCAGGCAGATTCCAAGTACAGGAATTGTTTTATGATATTCTTTTAAGATTCCATTCAGAACGGGGAACTCATCCGGGAGTCCCGGTCCAGGAGAAAGTATTAGTCTCTGATAATTTTTCAATTCACCTATGCTGAGAGAATCCGAAGGGATTACCGCAGGGTCATACCCCGTAATCCTCCGGATAAGCTCAACAATGTTATACGTAAAGGAATCATTATTATCTATTAGTGCAATCTGCATGACAGGGAGCAAAGTTACTGATTAAGTTCCTGAATTTTTCTATCGATAAAGCGGCCCTCAGGCATCAATTTTTTTGCCTTTTCATAATTCCGCAATGCCTTATCCTTATCGCCCTTTGCCTGGTAAGCCTCTCCAAGTCCGTAATAAGCTATTCCCGACTGGGGGTACATTTCGACATTAAGATTAGCTATTCCGAGGGCGTCATCGTATCTCTTTTCATCATTCAGCATTTCCACAAGCTTAACCAGTGTGCGGTCGGAGAAGTCGTAAGTAAAACTCCCGTAGTACTGATCGTGGAGCTGATGGTAAGTGCTGACAGCCTGCGGAAGTCCTTTGTCTTTGATAGTGGTCATGAGGACATCCTCAAGCATAAGGGGTTTCTTATTTCCACGGTGGCAGGTAACGCACTGCACGCTCATCACATCCTTTGTGTATTCCGAGAGCTGCGAGAGATAATCCTTGTTTATACCCATAACCATTTTCAGCATGATCCTGGCTTCCTCTTTCTCAGGTTTTTTATCCGAAGGGAAATCGAGCTTATCAGTACCCTCCTGTTCAGCGTGGCAGAATTCGCAATTAACACCGAGTGCCCCGGTAAATGATCTCATCGTGCCCAGCAGCTTTTCTTTAGAAATAAGTTTAGGCAGCACCTGCAGATTAGTAAATTTATCAGGTACCTGAGCGTGTGACAATACTGATGAAAGGAATATAATTGATGCAAGAATAGAAAGTTTCCTGAACATAAACCTATGCCTCCGATTTTTCTGAATTTATAAAAGGGTTTACCATAACATATTCTAAAAATCAATACACTTCCAGCCCTTTATAAATAATTTGGAGTTACAAAGGAGAAGTAGTGTGGAGTATGGGAGGGGTGAGGTAGTGTAAGGAAGTTTAGAGGCATGACTGCATGGATGGATGAATGAATGGATGGGAGAATGGATGAATGGGTGGCTGATAGTACGACCTGCCTGACGGCGGGAGAATACTACAGTGGCAGGAGCACCAGGCAGAAAGGAAATGCGCCGTGATTAGATTTTATCCAAGAAAGAGTAGTTAAGCTTTTGTTTTAAATTCAAAAAAAGACTATGTTTTTACCGATTAAGTTAAGATTTCACAAGAGGACCGGCAAATGAATAAACCCCGCTTAAGTTTCTGGCAGATCTGGAATATGAGTTTCGGATTCCTGGGGATCCAATTCGGGTTCGCCCTTCAAAACGCTAATGTCAGCAGGATATTTGAAACTCTGGGAGCCGACATTGACTCAATCCCAATTTTGTGGATCGCGGCACCAGTGACAGGACTAATCATCCAGCCGATCATAGGGCATTTCAGCGATAAAACGTGGACAAGACTCGGGAGAAGAAGACCTTACTTCTTCGGGGGTGCTGTTCTTGCATCCACAGCTATAATTTTTATGCCCAACTCCCCTGCCCTCTGGGTAGCTGCCGGAATGCTGTGGATAATGGATGCATCGATAAACATCTCAATGGAACCATTCCGTGCATTTGTTGCAGATAACCTTCCATCAGAGCAGCGGACTATCGGCTATTCAATGCAGAGTTTTTTTATAGGCATCGGCGCTGTTGTAGCATCTGCTCTTCCTTATATGCTCACTAACTGGTTTAACATTGCCAATACTGCACCGGCGGGACAAATTCCTGATTCGGTAAAGTTTTCATTTTATATCGGAGGAGCGGTTTTCTTTCTGGCGGTGCTCTGGACAGTAGCAACGACAAAAGAATATCCTCCCGAAGAACTTAAACGATTTGCTGAGAGTGAGGCTGCACTCCAAAAAGAAGCGGGCTATCAGATTCCCCTTGATGTAACAGCTTCTAAATTTTTTACGAATGGATTTATCTGGGTATTAGCCGGGGCTGCATGTTCATCCGTGTTGTATTTCATTTTAAATGAAACTGATTTCGGATTATATGTTTTGTTCGTAGGACTGGCAGTATTCGGTTTTGTACAGCTAATCGCAGGACTGATGACGAAAGCAGGAAATATTAAAAACGGTTTTGTAGTTGTTACCAATGATTTATATAAAATGCCTGCCACAATGAAGCAGCTTGCCGTGGTTCAGTTTTTCTCATGGTTTGCTTTATTTGCAATGTGGATTTATACTACTCCGGCGGTAACGCACCATATATTCGGAGCAACAGATCCAACCTCCGAACTATTTAATAAAGGGGCTGACTGGGTAGGTGTACTTATGTCTGTTTATAACGGTTTTGCCGCGGTAATGGCATTTGTACTGGTATGGCTGGCAAAAAGAACCAGCCGGAAAAGCGTACATATGATTAGTCTCGTGATAGGCGGAATCTCCTTCGCCTCATTTTATGTAATTCAGAATCCCGACCTCCTTCTGATTTCTGAACTGGGGATCGGACTAGCGTGGGCATCAATACTTGCTATGCCGTATGCAATACTTGCCGGTTCAATTCCACCTGAGAAGATGGGTGTGTATATGGGGATATTTAATTTTTTTATAGTCATTCCCCAGATTACCGCAGCAGCTATATTAGGATGGTTTGTAAGAGTACCTTTCGGGGGTGAGGCAATTTATGCATTATTACTCGGCGGCGCTTCAATGATCTTTGCCGGTGTGATGGTGATGTTTGTGAAGGATGTGGATGAAGTGTCGGGGAATAAATACTAATTAGCAATTAGCAATTAACAATTAACAATTAACAATTAGTAATTTGTAATTTATAATTATGAATTGATAAATGATTAACCTTTGACGCTGCCGAGGGTTAGGCCGGAGACCAGCCATTTGCTTAATACAATGAATAATATTACCACCGGGATGCTCACGATTAAAGCAGCGGCGGCATATAAGCCCCATTCAGTTGTTAAGTTCGACTGGAAAGATTTTAATCCCAGGGGCAGTGTATAAAGCGATGTATCCTGCAGAACCTGTGCGGCTACAATATATTCAGACCAGGCTGTCATAAAAGAAAACAATGCTGTGATGACTAATGCAGGAGCCGCCAACGGGAAAATTATTTTATAAAATGCCTGCCACCTGCTGCATCCATCTATACGTGCACTTTCCTCAAGACTAAGAGGGATCGTATCATAATACCCTTTCATCTGCCATACGCAGAAAGGCAGTGCGGTTGCGGAATAGACGATGATAATTCCGAGGTAGCTATTTATTAGTCCAAGCTTAATAAGCATAATATACATAGGAAGGAGCAGCATGGTTGCGGGGAACATCTGGGTTGTTAACAATCCCAGCATACTGAACTGTTTACCTATAAAGTGAAATCTCGAGAGGGCATATCCTGCGGTTGATGCCAGGGCAACCCCTGTAACGGTAACGACAAAAGACACGATAGTACTATTCCATACCCACAGAAGAAAAGGTCTGTTTGTGAATAATTCCACATACTGCTTAAAAGTTGCATTATCAGGAATGATCGATAAAGATGTCGAAAGAAGTCTGTCGTTTGGTCTGATAGATATCGTAAAAACATTTATGACCGGATATAATGCGACCAGGGTAAATAATATCAGAAATAAGTATGTTAAAATATCTGCAAGTAATTTTTTACGGTTCATATTATTTTCGTATTAATATATTGATTCCGTCGCCCTCGTTCTCCTGAGAAAAGTCAATCCGAATGCAAGGAGAATTAAAAATATGACAACGCTGAACGCAGCGGCATAGCCGTACCGGTACAGGTTAAACGCTGCCTTATATACAAAAGACACCAGGATATGAGTTTTATCGGAAGGTTCTCCTGCGTTGCTTACAAGCCAGACAACGTTAATATTGTTAAAGGTCCATATAACCCCCAGCGTGATTGCCGGGATCATTACTGGTTTTATGAGGGGTATCGTAATGGATTTCAATTTTTGGTACCACTTAGCACCGTCAATGTCAGCCGCTTCATAAAGTTCTTTCGGTATGCTCTGCAGGGCCCCCAGAGCTATGATCATCATAAAGGGAAAGCCGAGCCAGATGTTTGTTATGATAACAGCCATAAATGCTTCTACAGGAGACTTCAGCCATTCGACAGGCGACATCGAAAGAAACTTCACGATTATAAGGTTAATTGCGCCGTACTCATAATTAAACATGCCGCGCCATGTTAATGCTACTATGTACTGCGGTATTGCCCAGGGGAGGATGAGTAATGTCCTGAATACCCCGGAGCCAGGGAGGCTGCGGTTTATAAGCAGTGCAAGGGTAACACCAAGTACGACGTGAAAAACAATGTTTGTGCCTGTCCATATTATTGTCTTCAAAAAGAATTCATAGAACTGCGGTTCGGCAAATACCTTAGCATACTGGTAAAATCCAACAATACTCCAATCATTGATATGAGCGAGGCTCATATTAGAAACCGAAAGTATAATATTATAAATAAAGGGATACAGAATTACGGCGATCATAATTATCATCGCGGGAAGAAGAAGATAATATGCAAATCTGTTACGCTTAAAGTTCTTAAAGAAAGCGGCTAAACTTTTCCTGGTAAAGAACAAAAGTGCGACGACAGCAAGGAAGAAAATAACAAATACAATAGTCCTGCCAACCGGATCTACATAATCCTCTCTCAGTTCTTTAATTTTTTTTACCGCATCCTCCTGCATCTGTTTTGCAGCTTTCTGAGGCGTGATTGCACCGCCCAATACGGCCTGGTATGCAGGACGCATTGCATCCCAAATTGCCCGCATTTCTGTAACAATAGGAAGTGCTATGCCGTGATCTATCTGGTTCTTTGAGTTTATAAATATTTCATCGTTGGTGAGTTTCGGGTTGGTGTAGAGTTCCTTCCTGCTGGGGAAAGTCTTTACTTCGAGCGCAGTCTCAAGCTGTTTTTCAGGACTCATTAAAAATTTCAGGAGGTCTTTTATCTCACCCAGTTTCTTTTCATCTACATTTTTGTTAATAGAATAACCTTTTGGAGCAACCATAGGAGTGGCATATTTTCCAGTCTCAGTAATCAACGGCAAGATAGAAATGCCATAGTTGATGCCGGCATTACCATAGCTCGACCATGACCAGTCGCCATTAATTATCATTCCAGCCTTGCCTTCTTTAAAAAGGACATCTGCGATATCATAATCAGCCTCACCGGGGATGATCTTATATTTATCCCGCAGATCTGCTATAAAATTAAGAGCATTCACCATTGCCGGAGTATTCAGAGTAGGCGTATCGGTACTATCGAGCACCCATCCGCCGAACCCTGTAAGGAAAGGGATAAAGAAATATGGTTCCGTATAGTTCCAGACAAGTCCGTACTGATCAATTCTGCCGTCGCCGTTTAAATCTTTTGTAAGCTTCTTCCCTATCTCAATCAATTCTTTATCCGTTTTGGGAGGAACAGGAACAAGGTCTTTATTATAAACCAGAGTCAGATGGTTGCCGAGTTTATCCGCCAGCTGCCAGAGGTGGCCCTTATAAGTTATCAAAGCTTTATCGTTAAAATGGGAGAGATAGTCTTTTGAAAATACATTTTCGAGCGGTTTAATAATCTCCATATCCGCAAAAGGTCCTACCTGGTCAGATGGGCCATAAATAAGATCAGGGCCCTGTCCGCCTATTGCCGCGACGATATACCCCGACCGCATTTCCTCGGTTTCCTTGTACAACTGAATTATCTTTATCCCGGGATGCAGATTCATATATTCATCTATCTGCCTCTGGAGAACGTTCTTTTCCTCGGGACGCATATTATGCCAGATGACGATCTGGTTTTCCGGTTCCTTATGGGCACACCCTGAGAAAAAAACAGCAATAAGAATTAGAGATATGAAAAGATATTTTGGGCTGATCATTAATTACCTGAAAATAGCTGCGTTAAAATAGGCAATGGGATAGAATGTTGAAAGTGGGTTATTGAAAAGTATCAGTTAGCTGCCGGAGGACGCCCAATTACCAATTGTTGAGGCAAGTTCCCTCAAGACTGAATCATCAGTTCTACCTGAACTCTTAAGCATATGAAAGGAATGATCAGCCCCGTCTATTACATGAAGGGCGGCTTTGTCACCTAGTTTCTTCACGACCGGCTTCAACAATTCGGGCTCTGCCAGTTTATCCCTTGTCCCCTGCAGGAAAAGCAAAGGTACGTCTACGTTGAACAAATGTTCTGATCTTTCAGTTGAAGGTTTGCCGGGAGGATGCAGAGGGAAACCAATAAAAACTATCCCTTTAACATTTTCAAGCGGCGCTTTAGAAGCAACCATAGATGTCATTCTTCCGCCCATCGATTTGCCGCCTGCGAAGACCGGGAGACTACCTGAAAAATCGCGGGCAGTTTTAACTGCAGAACGAACGGTTTCCATTAACACCGGTGCAAAATCGGGTCTCTTTTTCTTATTTTCAGTATAAGGGAAATTATATCTCAATGTTCCGATTTTTTCATCAGCAAGATAACCTGCAAAAGTCTCCATAAACGAATGATGCATATCAGCACCTGCACCATGAGCCAGCACCAGGAACAACTTTGCTTTCTCAGGCATAATTACAATCCCGCTCACCTTGCCGGAGTTTTTTGAAGCGGTGAAAGTGATATTCTGGACGGTACTTTTCATAAAGCGGAATATACAAGGAATATTTTTCAAGAAAAAAGAGAAAAGGAACAAGTAGGCTGGAGGAAAGGAAGATAGGAGGATATGAAGATAAGAAGATGAGAAGATGAGAAGGTAAGCGGGTGGGGACAGAAAGAAGTTAAAGAACAAGGAAGATCAGCGGCAAATAACGAAATTTCTACTTTTTTAGCTTCATTCGAGCATTATCTATAATTTAATAGTGAATAGTATTACATTTGGAATTCATTATTTGCATTTAATCCCGTATAAAAATAATTTTTATCCCTAATTTTGTGGAATTATGGCCAAAGAGACCGACGAAAAAAATATTACCGTAAACAGAAAAGCCCGGCACGAATACACTATTCTGCAGACTTACGAAGCCGGCATTGTTCTTCAGGGTACTGAGGTTAAATCACTCAGGCAGGGAAAAGCAAACCTGGTTGACAGTTATGCAAACCTGGTTAACGGCGAAGTTTTTCTTTTCGGGGCACATATAAGCGCTTATGAACAAGGCAACATCAATAATCATGAACCTACCCGGACCCGGAAACTACTCCTGAATAAAAGCGAGATCAAAAAATTAATAGGAAAAGTTAAAGAGAAGGGCTTAACATTAATTCCATTAAGATTATATTTCAGGAATGGAAAAGCAAAAGTTGAGCTGGCGCTGGCAAAAGGAAAGAAGGTGTACGATAAGAGAGAATCGATTGCGAAGAGAGACAGGCAGAGAGACCAGGAAAGAAGTATGAAGTAAAATGAATGATTGGATGATTGAGTGATTGAATGATTGTTGAGCCTCGAGGCGAAACCCCACTTTGCGGGGAACGGGATTGACTGAATGACTGAATAACTGAATGACTGAATGGTTGAATGGTTTGAATGACTGAATGGTTTGAGTGACTGAATTGTTGCCTGGCTGTATGCACATGATGGGATGGGATTTAAATAATTATTAAGAAATAAATTGAGAGAGAAATTGTCGTTTCCAGCACTAAATGAACAAATGGACCTTATTAAAAGGGGTGCATTTGAAATAATTCCGGAAGATGAACTAGTTAAGAAATTAGAAAATTCACTCAAGAAGAATATTCCGTTAAATATTAAATTAGGCTGCGACCCAAGCAGGCCGGATCTTCATATTGGTCATTCGGTCGTTTTGAGAAAGCTGGCGCAGTTTCAGGAACTCGGGCACCAGGCGATTCTTATAATTGGTGATTTTACAGGAATGATAGGTGATCCGTCAGGCAGAAATGTAACACGCCCTTCCCTCTCACTGGAGGAAACCAGGCAGAACGGTTTAACATATTTCGAGCAGGCCTCAAAAATACTCCATAAAGATCAGACAAAAATTGCATACAACTCGGAATGGCTTGCCAAAATGAGTTTTGAAGATGTAATCCGACTGGCTTCTAAGTACACAGTTGCACGGATGCTTGAGAGGGATGATTTCACCAAAAGGTACAAGGGCGGCGAGCCTATAAGTCTCCATGAACTCCTTTACCCGCTCGCGCAGGCTATGGATTCGGTTGCGATTAAAAGTGATGTTGAACTAGGCGGAACAGATCAGAAATTTAATCTTCTGGTCGGGAGAGACATTCAGCGTGAATTCAATGTAGAGCCGCAGGTAATTTTAACAATGCCTCTGCTGGTAGGTACTGATGGCGTCGAAAAAATGAGTAAATCATACAATAATTATATCGGCGTTTCTGATACTCCCGGAGAGATGTTCGGTAAGACACTTTCGATTCCGGATGAATTAATATATACGTATTTTGAACTTGCAACGGATATTCCAAACACGGAACTTTCGGAGATAAAAAATCAGCTGGATTCACAAAGGGTAAATCCCCGCGATTTAAAAAGACAGCTGGCGAAAATTCTTATCCGAATGTATCACAGCATTGAAGCCTCAGAGGAAGCTGAAAAAGAATTCGATAAGATCTTTATTCAAAAAGAAGTCCCGGATGATATTCCGGAAATAACATTAGATGAGAACAGCGGAATCGGAATACTCGATCTGATTGTTAAGGTAAATTTCGCTTCTTCCAGAGGAGAGGCAAGAAGGCTCGTAACCCAGGGCGGTGTATCGATAGATGGTGAAAAGATCAGCGACATAAATGCAGAGATAACCCTGGAGAAGCCAAAAGTACTTAAAGTAGGAAAAAGAAAGTTTATTAAAATCACATCATAGCTTAGAAAGGAGATGATATATTGTATGTTCCAACTAAAATTTTCTTTACCAAAGGGGTAGGCAGACATAAAGAGTATTTAACATCTTTTGAGCTTGCCCTTAGAAGTGCCGGGGTAGAGATATGTAATTTGGTGACTGTAAGCAGCATCTATCCCGTTGGTTGTAAAAAAATAAGTAAAGAAGAAGGATTAAAGGAACTCTCACCCGGCCAGATAACCTTCGCTGTAATGGCCCGAAATTCCACAAATGAACCGAACAGACTAATAGCAGCGTCCATTGGAGCTGCGCTTCCCGCTGACCCTTCTCAGTACGGATATCTGTCCGAGCATCACCCATTTGGTGAAACAGAAAAAGTGGCAGGTGAATACGCAGAAGACCTGGCCGCGACAATGCTGGCAACCACCCTCGGTGTTGAATTCAACCCCGATATAGACTGGAGTGAAAGAGAGAATATTTATAAAATGTCGGGAAAGATTGTAAGGTCTTTCAATATTACACAATCGGCCGAAGGCGACAAGAACGGCTTGTGGACCACTGTGCTGGCCATTGGTGTTCTTTTACCATAAGAGCAGGATTAAATTTGTTTAATGAGTTTACGTTCTGGATTGTATTTGTAATAATCGCATTTATAATAATTATAATCGATTTATATGTAACAGATCATAGACAAGGCGTAATAGGTCTAAAAAAAAGTCTTATGTGGAGCGGTGTCTGGATTAGCACCGCTCTTCTTTTTTTCGTCGCTATTCATTTCTTTCTTGAACGAGGTCCCCATCGCAGCCTGGAGTTCATAACCGGCTACCTCATCGAATATTCCTTATCTGTCGACAACCTTTTTGTATTCCTGCTGATCTTTAAGACTATGGGAATCAGCAGCGAGAACCAGCCTCATGTTCTTAAGTGGGGAATCCTCAGTGCAATAGTGCTGAGGGTAATATTCATTCTAATCGGCGTAGGCCTGATAAATCTTTTCCAGCCGATTATATATTTATTCGGACTTATCCTTTTATACGGCGCATATAAAATGGCGTTTGGCGAAGATAAGGAAATAAACCTGGAGCGGCATCCTGTTATAAAATTCATAAGAAGGTTTTTTAATATCCTTCCTGATTATAAAGGCAAGAAGTTCTTTACGAAGAAAAACGGAACAATATTCGCCACTCCTGTTTTTATAACACTGCTCCTGATTGAATCTTCAGATATAGTCTTTGCAGTTGATTCAATACCCGCGATTATCGCCATAACAAGGGATCCATTCATAATTATAACTTCGAACATATTTGCAATAATGGGATTGAGAGCGCTGTACTTCTCCCTGGCAGGGATTGTCGATCTTTTTGTCTATTTAAAATACGGCGTTGCCATAATCTTATTTTATGTAGGTGTCAAGATGATGATCTCTGATATCTACCATATCCCGACACCAGTTTCTTTAGGAATAATAATTCTATTACTTGCCGGATCAGTAATTTTATCCTTAATGCGTAAGAAGCAGTGATTGACTACCACGGAGGAAGGATTCACCGGAGGCGCGGAGTGTGTGAAGATATGAAGGTTAGAGGGTAGGCTGATTAGAAGATAAGATGGTAAGAAGATGAGAGGCTAAAAAGGTAAAGAAGCGGGTAGAAAGGAATTTTGAGGAAGTTTTTTAATTAAATATTTATAACAAACAAATGCGGCTAAAGCCGCAACCGTTGGCTAAAGCCGAAACGGTAATATTAACGTTTTCGGATCAAAGCTATGGCATGGATTCCGGAGGCGATTAAGACACCGAGGATCATAGGTTCGATTTCATAGAGAGGACCTGTTATAAGGGATCTCTCCCGTAATATATACCACACAGTACTGAGAACAACTGCTGCAACCATTTCAATAATCATTACTCTGTTCTTTATCTTTATCTTAGGATAGTACGCGCTTATAACGGCGGGTATTACTGCCGGGATACAAAGTGAACCAAGGGTATACCATATTTCGATGACAGAAGGGATTTCATATGCAAGCAGGATTGAAAGAAGTCCGCTTATTATTAACCCTGTTATTGTATAAGCTTTTAATCTTTGCTCACTCCCCTTTTTCTTCAGTCTGAAGATGAAGTCACGTCCGATTGTTGTACCGCTGAGAAAAAGAAAGCTATTGGATGTTGACATTATAGTTGCGAACAATCCCGCATAAAAGATTCCTTTTATTCCTGAAGGAAGGATTTTTTCTGCAAGAAGGGGATAAGAGAGAACGGGCTGATCTATTCCCGGAAGACTTGCCCTGGCGAATAAACCAGTTGAAGTGGTAAGAAAATCGAAAAGTGCCCAGAAGATAATTGAAATAATTATTCCTTTAACCGCAACGTCACCTGTTTTAGCCGCATAGCATCTTTGATGGAAACCGGGATCTGCAAATGTCCACATTGCGATTAGGAACCATACTGTGATAAATAGGGGTGATGCTCCGCCGGTGAGTTCAAGGTGAGACTCAGGGAGAGCAGAAGAAAGGTAGCCGTAACCTCCGAAATTCAGTCCGCAGAATATGAGCATCAGGATGAACCCGCCGAACATTACAAAGAACTGGAAAGAATCAGTAAAAACATTTGAACGGAAACCTCCCTGCAGGAGGTAAGCCATAGAAAGAATAACAGAGATAAAAAGACTGAGCAGTATCCCGGTGTGAAAGATCAACGAAATTAAATTGGCGGTCATAAGAACATAAGGAGCAGGCGATACGAGTACAAATACAAGGACCGCAGAAATTAACCCGGCAGTCTTTCCATAGGTATCAGTTATTTTATCCGGAATAGTAAACAGAGATGCAGACCGGATCTTTTTTGCAAAAAACAGGGCGAACAGGAATGCAAAAATGTAATAAGGAAATCCCTGGGTAAACCAGCTTGCTATTCCGTAGCGGTAAGTGAATTCCCCCACTCCCAGTATTCCGCCGTACCAGGTAGAAACATTTGTAAGAATGAAAAGAAAGAGTCCCACTTTGCGGCCTGACAGAAGATAATCATCCGCCTCTCCTTTTGTATCTCTGCCGGATGTGAAGCCGATAAGCAGTACGATGCCGAAGAAAAGTATGATTATGCTTATATCGAGAGGATTAAATGAGATCATTCTTTTTAAGCAAATTGAAATCTCTTATCACGAAAATCATCCCGCCGGTAATCTTTAAGGCAACTTTTTCTTTTACGGCCACATTGCTGGTACTTTCTTTTTGTCCAAACGGAAGTGCAGTCTGTTTTAGAGGATATTTTAACCCTATGGATGTGATTTTTGTTTTTGCATTGAATCCATACAGAGAGATCGTTTCATCCGGGACACTCTTTAAAACAACTTCACCGGTATAGGGAGATAGAATTGATTTATCCGAAATAATTCTAACTCTAATCCTATTGAAAAACTTGATTACTATCCCCAGATTACAGAAGCTATGGTCAAGCCTGTCGCCGACTGCTCCGAGCAAGACTGCTTCTTCACAATGCTTACCTATTGCAAACTTGAGACATTTCTCAACATCGGTGTCATTTTGCCTCTTTAACCTGATGATTTTAGATCTTGTTTTGAAAAAAGTAAGTGTTTCATCTTTTATCGAATCAAAATCTCCGATGATGTAGTCAGGAATAACACCAATTTTCTTTGCGCTATCCGCACCGCCGTCTGCACAAATAAGCATATTATAGCCGGTTGATTGTAAATATCCGACTACTGATTTTGCAGGCTGTTTACCGTTAGCGAGAATTATGCATTTTTTCAAAATACCCTCCTACAATGGACGAGATACTACAAGCCAACCTGGAGACCGGCAAGAAAATTTCTTTCGGCTGCGGGAAAGAATTCCGATCCGATTGCATTTGCTGAATAAAGTTTATCAAAAATATTATTAATCTGAATGAATACCTTCGAATTATTCAAAGCACTAAAAGGATTAAATTCATAGCTGCCTGTAAAATCTGCCGTAAAGTAAGCTTCATTTTTGTTATCGGAATAAGAAATAAATCCCGGATACTGATCCAGATAGTTTGAAATTTTATTATCATAATTATCAGAAAAGAATGATCCGACATACCTTCCGGTAAACTGAAGGTTTATGCCGTAATTATTATAACCAATACCAAAGTTAGCCAGAAAGTCAGGAAACCCGCTAACCCTGTTCCCGCTGAGATCAAGGGATTCATCAGTGCCAAGGTATTCCCTGCCCTCTTTGATCTCATTTTTACTAAAGGCTGCATTCCCGGTTACCTGCAGGCCGCTTACAAGCTTTATGATACCCGAAAATTCTACTCCTGTATGTATAGTACTGTTAACATTACCCGTTATAGGCTGTCCAAACCTGTCGATCTGACCATTTTTTACAATTTCATTATTAAATAACATATAGAAAATGTTCAATGTGAGATTAACACTTCCTGCATTAAAAGAAGAACCAAGCTCAAAGTCATTCATTGTTTCCGGTTTTACAAGAGGCTCATCATAGTTATAAGATCCATCCGGATTCCGTTCAAACTGAGGAAGAGCTCCATCGCTGGATTCGGCTGCATCGTAATAAGTATTCAACCGCGGCTCACGCGAAACCCGCGCATAAGAAAGATATATATTTAAGTTCTCATTGAACTTGGTGTTTAATCCCAGCCTGGGATTAAAAAAGAGATTACTTACGGAGAAATCATGTCCCAGGTATTTTTCATTGTAAAGTCTGTATTTATGAAATGCCGCCTGCAGTTCGCCGAGAAGATTAAACATAGGATTTATATTATATTCTTCGTGAACAAATCCATTAATGATATCTTTCCCCCCGTTATAATAATAATAACGGAAGTTCTTTGTGAGCCCCTCCGGCAGATTTTCTCCATAATTAACAGACCCCCAGTGATCCGATCTATGTTTCCTTATTTCAGCTCCGACAATCAGTTCGCCATTCTGATGCTTATAGCTCATTCGCGGGATCCAGCCATACTGAGTATTATCAACTTGTGCCCGGATCAGGACATTCCCGGGGTTCCCGGACGGATGAAATCCATATTCATTTGTAAGCCTGAGATAAGTTGTATCTGCCCAGGACCCATCGAAATCGAAGAAACCATCTCCGGTAACGAGAAAAAGCGCCGAGTTTAAAGTCAGGTTGTCATTAAACCTGAATTCATTTAATAATTCATAATGCGGCTGCGAAAAATTCTCGATCTCTTCCGGTCTCCTTTGTAGAGTATAAGTATATCCATTTTCACCAGCTTCCCAGTAAGAGTAATTAGCCTTCCTGAGTTCTCGATCTTTTACTGCAAACTTCGGCAGCCCGAAGTACGCTAGTCCGTCCGCTATTGGGCCGCCGTAAAAGTTTACCTGGGTAGTCAGATTATCGTCATACCTTACAGCGGAAAGATGGTAAGAGTTAAACTTAACCCATGAACTTAGCCTGTAGCCGCTACTTAGTATCTGCGATAGTTTTGCATAGACCGAATACTTTTTATCTATCAATCCGCTTGAAAACGAAGCACTATACTTTCGTGTATTATAGCTTCCTGCAGCAGCCAGGAAGTTAGTCTGCGGATCATTCGTAAAAGTTGAAGTTATGATATTTATACTTCCCCCAATCGACGGATACCCTGAAGCCCCATTCCCTGCACCTCTCTGAACCTGTATCAGGTCAGTACCAGCAAGCAGATCGGGAAAATCGAGCCAGTAAACATTATGGTCTTCAGGATCATTCTGAGGGATACCATTAATAGAAACAGAAATTCTTCTCTGATCAAATCCGCGAATACTAAGGTAATTATATCCTATTCCGTTTCCATTTTCGGAATAGAATGTAGTCGACGGGAGCGAACTAAGATATTTTGGAATATCCTGGACCGTATAATTTTCCTCTATTTCTTTCCTGCTGATCTTATCAAAAGTTACAGGGGTATACCCTTTCTTAGCTATACTCCCTTCTACAAAAACTGTCTGCGATGGAATAATCCGGGGCAGCAGTTCAATTATCATATTCAGAAGGTCCTTATCTTTCAGTGAAATTTCTTTCGGTGAATATCCCACATAACTGACCTTTAGAATCGCATCATCGTGAATTTCACCCGAAAGTATAAAAGTACCGTCATCTTCAGTCGATATGCCTATATCTGTCCCCTCAATAATAATGTTAGCAGAAGGAAGAGGCTGAAGTGTTTCAGAGTCTATAACTTTTCCTTTGATAGTAAGGTCCTGGGGAAAAATCGAAAGGGTTAAAAAGAAAAGAAGAATAACCAAGTATTTCATTTATTTACTCCAAATAAAAATAGCCGTTTTAAGAAACGGCTAAATACTTAATTATTCCTTAAGAGGCATTTAGCCCGTTTCCCTACGCTGGTATTATCCAGATCAGGTTTTAGGGTATGCTCTCAGTCGCCCGGCAAATGGGCAACACCCCTAACGGCTCGTCAAGATTTCAAAAAATTAGTTTTGGATTTCCTCCAAATTTCTCTGCAAAGTTAAACTATGTATTTATAAAAATAAAGTATTCGGCTACTCAACTCTGAGTTTCTGACCGGCAACGATCTTTGTGCTCGAAAGCTTGTTAATTTTTTTAAGATTCTCAACCGAAGTAGAATACATCCTTGCTATAGAATAAAGCGATTCGCCGCGTGTTACAGTATGTATACCGTTTGCACTCCTTCGGGGTGTTTCAGGCACATCGTTTACGTCAGCATCGGAATATATTTTTAATGTTTTACCAGCAATGATTTTATTACTTCTTAGCCCATTCCACTTCCTTATGCTGGATGACGATACCTGGTAAAGCTCGGCAATCTGACCGATCGAATCTCCAGGTTTAATCTTATAGTAGTTTACATTTGCCGAGTTCTTGGTTGTATTATCGCCAAGTGATTCAACGCTTTCACGTGAATATATCTTGAGGGTCTGACCGTAATTGATTCTGTTGGAGCTCAATGAATTCCAGCTCATAATCTGTGAAGAGGAAACATTAAATCTCTCAGCCAGCTCACTGATAGTATCTCCTTTTCGGACTTTATAACGGTACAGGCTGGAGCGTGAAGGCACGGAGGTATTATCGGCAATTGAAGTATTGTTTGTATATATTTTTAACTTTTGTCCCGCATAAATTTTGTTGCCGGAGATGTTATTCCAATCGCGGATATTACTAACATATACCCGGTATCTTTTGGCTATCGAGTAGAGATTTTCACCTCTTCTGATACGGTGGTACACATAGGATGCGGCTGTATTGGTTGAATTGGATTTGGTAACGGATTTTTCAATCGGTGTCTGATTATCGAGACTTGCATAAAAATCCTTCTTATCCTGAGGCACGTAGAGTACAAGTTTCTGCCCTACGCTTACTGTCTGGGTATAAGGAATATTATTCCAGTTTCTTATATCGCTTACCCTTGAATTAAACAGATCTGCTATACCAAGAAGACTTTCGCCTTTTTTAACAGTATATGAAACCATGGCTTTACCAGCCGGTATTACAGCAATCGTCGATCCATCTTCACCTGTAATAGCGCTGTCATCCTTTGTAACGTCATTCTTACTGTCATCATCAAGCACGGCCACAATCTCTCCGCCGGAAGCAGTATCAGTATCAATATTGCTGTCTTTCAATAACGCGGCATACGGTGAAACATAGCCATCGCTGTCTGTTCCGGTCTCGCCGGCTTCCTCAGTATTTGTGTTATATGCAAAATCCCTGTCCGAAACATTAGATACCGGGATTTTCAGGGTAACGCCGGAATAAAGCCTGGATTTTACCGAGATATTGTTAGCATCTGCAAGATCATTAGTTGAGATACCATACCTGGCAGCTATACGGGACAATGTTTCCCCTCTTCTGATGGTATGGACGAGGTAGTTTCTCTTAGCTGTTTCAGGAATATTCTGAAGACTTGCTAAAAGGTTTTCAGAAGTTCCTTTAGGAATTTTCAGATCGTAGCCGCCGGGATAATTTCTCGGCGTGCTCATTTGCGTAAGTTCCGGGTTCATATCAAGCAATGTCTCAACATCAGTACCGCAGCTTTGAGCGATATAGTTCAGATCGACGGCATCATTAACCTTACAAGTTTCATATACCACAGGTTTGTCGAGCTGAATATTTGTGAACCCGTATTTTTCCGGATTCATTGCGATAAGGCATACTGCAATATACTGTGGGACGTAACTTCTTGTTTCCCTCGGCAGGTAGTTGCGTGCGGCCCAGAAATTACTTTCGCCCGCTCTGCGTACAGCACGGGTAATTCTGCCTTCACCCGCATTATATGCGGCAAGGGCAAGATACCAGTCATTTAAAGATGAATAAAGATCTCTTAAATGTCTTGCTGCAGCTCTTGTAGATTTTTCAGGATCCCGTCTTTCATCAAAATAAAACTCTGATTCCAATCCATACATTCTTCCGGTCGATTTAATAAACTGCCATAAACCAACAGCACTAGCCCAGGAGCGTGCCACAGGATTAAGACCGCTTTCAACCATACTTAAGTAAACCAGTTGTTTCGGGATATGTTCTTCCTCGAAAATTTTTGTCATCATAGGGAAATATCTGCCCGACCGTGCGAGCCAGAGTTCCATATGTTTACGTCCTTTACCCGTGAAATATTCAACCCATTGTTCAACATAGGAATTTACCTCAAGAGGAACGTCGGCGGGGATGACAACCGGTTTTTCATCTTTCCCTCTATCTTTAAGAGAGAACTGTTCATCGGGCATATTTTTTCCCATCCATTCCTCAAGAGCGGCAAACGAAACCTCTACAGGGAGCTCAGGAAGTCCGTCGACATACTTTTGGTAGTCCTCTATAATAGACTTTTCAAGCTCGAGGTAAGCTTCATTTTCTTCAATTCCGGGATAATAACTGAGGTTATTTATAATTCTCAGGGCTGATTCATAGTTAGAAACAGTCTCAGAAGTACTGTTGATATCTTGCTTTGCAAGGGCGGAAATATAATACTGTCTTGCCTGTTCCATCATTTCTGAGACGATTCCCCCTTTATGTACACTTGTAGCATTGTACGAGGTGTTATCATCTCTTGTTATTTCTTTATTTCCTCCGCAGGAACTGAATAACAGAGCAAATAAAGAAATACCAATAAATGGTAGGATTTTTTGCTTCATGCACCACTCCGTATTTTATTTAATGAGCAATATAAGTTTAGAATCATTTTTTATCAAGTAAATAATTAGATAATCTGGTTAATTTCATTTATAACAAGCATTTAGAATTTTAAATCATTACAATGGAATATTGCCATGCTTCTTTTTCGGATTTTTGTCCACCTTAGTTTTCAATAATTCAAAAGCATTTATCAGCCTGATCTTTGTATCTCTCGGCAAAATAATGTCATCCAGGTAGCCGCGTTCAGCAGCTTTATATGGATTAGCAAATTTGTCAATATATTCAGCAAGTTTTTTTTCAGTTTCTGCTGCAGGATCCTCAGCAGAAGAGATCTCCTTTTTGAATATTATCTCGACCGCGCCTTTTGGTCCCATAACTGCAATTTCTGCGGAGGGCCAGGCAAAATTAAAATCTCCGCGAATATGTTTGGAGTTCATAACATCGTATGCTCCACCATACGCTTTCCTGGTTATTACAGTAACTTTTGGAACGGTTGCTTCACAGAATGCATAAAGAAGCTTAGCGCCATGCCTGATAATACCGTTCCATTCCTGTTCCGTCCCCGGCAAAAAACCGGGCACATCTTCCAGAACGAGGAGAGGAATATTAAATGAATCGCAAAAACGGACAAATCTTGCACCTTTAACCGAACAGTTGATATCTAGAACTCCCGCCAGTACGGATGGCTGATTAGCTACGATACCTAACAGACATTCCTCCCATCCTGGCAAACCCGACGATGATATTTTCTGCATAAGATGAATGAACTTCGAAAAAGTCGCCGTCATCCACAAGAAGCCCGATTACATCTTTCATATCATAAGGCTTGTTCGGATTATCAGGAATTATCTTGTCAAGCTCTTTAATGGGTACGAGGTGCGAACGGTCAAACTCTTTTTCTGGCGTTCTGTCCAGATAATTAAGCGGCAGAAAACTCATCAGCCTGCGTACGTTAAGTAATGCTTCAATTTCATTTTCGTTAGTAAAGTGAGCTACGCCGGATTTGGAAGCATGAGTATCTGCACCTCCAAGGTCTTCAAAACTTACATCTTCGTGGGTAACGGTTTTTACAACATTAGGTCCGGTCACAAACATATAGCTTGTATTCTTCACCATAAAAACAAAATCTGTAATTGCCGGAGAATAAACTGCACCGCCTGCACAGGGACCAAGAATAACCGATATCTGAGGAACCACTCCTGAAGCTAATGTATTCAGTAAAAAGATATCTGCATAACCGCCGAGACTGACAACGCCTTCCTGTATTCTTGCACCGCCGGAATCATTCAAACCTATAACGGGTATTCCAGCTTTCATTGCCAGGTTCATCATTTTCACGATCTTTTCGGCATGAGCTTCAGAAAGGGAGCCGCCGAATACAGTGAAATCCTGACTGAACAACGCAACCGGCCGGCCGTCTATCCTCGCAGTTCCGGTAACCACGCCATCCCCGGGATAGTGCTGTTTATCGAGACCGAAATCAGTAACGCGATGCTTTACAAAAGTATCAACCTCGTCAAAACTGCCTTCATCCACGAGAAGTTCAATTCTTTCACGGGCAGTAAGCTTGCCTTTTTTATGCTGGCTTTCAATACGTTCCGGTCCGCCGCCAAGCTTTGCTTTTTCCTTGTTTTTAAGAAGACGGTCTATCTTTTCCTGCATTTAACTCCATACATAATTATATATAAAAAATAAATCTAACTATCTCTTACTTTTTATTAAATGGAAAAATTCATGGTTCCCAGCTGATTTTCCTGATAGTAGGCTTTCTCAATCAGCCTGCGGTATTCGACGAATTTTTCATTTTTATAATCATTGATAAACTCTCCCGGGATCTCAAATTTACCGTAAATTTTCGCAGGTTCTTTGCTCATAAGGAAAATACTTCCCGACAAACGTAATGCTTCCGTAACATTAGTTGTGGCAAGAAGAAAGTGAGTATCAACTTCCCGCGAAATTTCACAGATAAGACCATACATCTCTTCCCTGGCGTCGGCATCCATTTTTTTGAAACAATCATCAAGTAAAAGAACAATGGGATTAAACATCAGCGCCCTGGCGATACTTATTCTGAATCTGAAGCCAAAGCTCAAATTATGAGGAAAATGATTTTCATATCCGGATAAACCTGTTAAACCGATCATATCCTTGATAGTATAACCATTGTTATTTTTTCCACAAGTTTCGAGCCTGCATGCTAACTCTATATTATTTATAACATTTAACCACGGCAGAGAGGAAGATTTCTCAGGAATTAAAACTATTTTACCTGAGGCTTGTAAATATTTCTCTCCTCTAAGAATGATCTCCCCCGATGTCGGTTTATTCAACTCCGGAAATAATCTTAAAAAGAGTCGATTTACCGCTCCCGAATGACGCAAGAATTGACGCTATTTTTGATGTACCGGCAGGAATTGTGAACGAGACATCCTCAAGTACTTTTTTCTTTGTACCATAATCATCGGAAAAGGTTTTCGTAATTCCAGACAGGCGGAGAATATCTTTATTGTTACTCATTCCGAACTCCAGAAAACGAATTTATTTTCTATATAACGCAGGAGAAAAGAGCCAGCCGAAATTGTAAGTGTAATTATTAATATGGACAGACAAAGTGCTGACCGATCACGGAATTCGAGTGTCTGCTGAAGTAATGAACCGAGTCCATATCTCTTTGAACCAAATTCGAAAAATAAAATGAGTGTCCACAAATGAATATGGAATCGGTTTAAATGAGCAAATATTCCGGGTTTAATTTCATTCCAGACGATGTTTTTATTTATAAATGAGTTATCCGCCCCAAGAGATTTAAATACGACAGCATAATTCTGATCATGTTGATCCGCTGAAGTACCTCATTCCAATTATCCACCACATAAAGAGACACGATAAAGGAAAAAAAATATGCAAATGCAAATGAATCGGGAAACCATAGGATAAATAATATACCAACCAGAATAGCTGGAAAGTAGAGGGGAATTTGAGAAAGAAAGTCCATTATAAACTTTGTCGAGACCGATTGACTGAATAAAGATCCGCGTATAAAATATAAAAAAAGATAAGCAAGAAGAGGCGGAAGATAAACCACAGAAATCGTTTCAAAAAAATTTACAATCAGATGATAATCATTAAACAAGGCTGGAATTGACAGTATGACGATCCGCGGTGCGGGAAGAAAATTGTTGGCGGGGAAAATAAATTCGAATAATATTATCCAGAGAACAAATGCTGCAAACAGGATGTAAAAGAAAGATTTCCCTGCAAAGTTGTTTCTGCTTACCATAAATGTCAAATGCTTTGTTATTTCCGAAGTAAAAAAATAAAGAATTGTTGAGATAAAGGAAAGTTAACATAGAATTAGGCAAATATGTTCTGCCGGCAGACAATTTGATCAATCATGTTAATCAGTTATTTACCGGAGAGATTTTATTACCGATTTTAAGCATTTTCAAGGAGTGTGATATCTCCGCCAGCGATAGCCTCCAGGTTTCCAGTGATTTTTTCGGCATCCCAATCCCACCATGCAATAGAAACAAGGCGGGAAATGATCTCAGGATCAAACCTTTTTCTGATCAGGACGGCTGGATTACCACCAAATATTTCATAAGGTCCTATATCCTTAGTTACCACTGATCTTGAAGCAATGATTGCGCCGTCTGCTACTTTAATACCAGGCATTATTAAACTATCATAGCCGATCCACACATCATTACCGATTATTGTGTCTCCTTTATTCGGCAGCTGGTTCGTTTCCGGCGTAATTTTTTCCCATCCTGCGCCGAAAATATAAAAAGGGTACGCTGAGAATCCGTCTGCTTTATGGTTTGCTCCGTTCATTATAAACTTTACGTCTTTAGCTATCGCACAAAACTTCCCTATTATCAGCTTATCTCCAATGAACGGGAAATGATAAAGTACATTCTTCTCAAAATTTTCTGAACCATCCGGATCGTCATAATAAGTATAATCTCCGACAATAATATTAGGATTTTTGATCGTCTTCTTAATATAACAGACCTGCTGAAAACCGCTCATTGGATGAATATCCCCGGGATCGGGCCCATTCATAAAATATCCCTTCCTGATAATTTTTTATTATTGATTATAAAAGCAAACCAGAATCTAACTGTATTCATTTAAGTTTAAAGTATGCTTTAACTTCATCTTTTAATTGATCATCCGTCAATACATATTTAAGGATTTTCGGAGGATTAACACCATCACTCAGTATCGTGCCGAAATCAACTGAGTCACGGCAAACAATAAAAAATCTGTCCGAATTATACGGTATTTTAATCGATCTTTCTGATGTATATTCAACTTTCAAATTGTTCTGCTCTATAAAGGGAATGGCCAGGCTTGTATAATAATTGAAATCATCCAATGCTGCAGCATCATTTTCATTAATTGTATCACTCTCGGTTGCTGAAGGTCCGAAAAAATATACAGCCCGGATTTTACCTGCAGAATCACTTTGTACCTGTGACAGAAGATTAGAATATCCGAGGAGCAAGATATAGACACAGAAAAATACTTTTTTCATATCAAACCTTCTCTCCCGGGTTGTCCATTTTCCAGTAATTTTTAATAGCCAGTTCTATTTCAGCAGCATTGATGTGGTTTCCGGCTAACCGGAACATCAAGTACTCCCTGACAGCTCTTCTCTGAGCAGAATTCAAGAGTTTGAAACGATCCTTCGCATAATCCCTCCATTTTATACTTTCACTGTCCTGGACTGATTCGTCGGTGGTCAATCCATGCCAGAGAAAGAAAACCGGATCAGCTGTCTTCAGCAATCCCATCAGATCAGCTATCATGTAAGCAGGTATATGAAACCGCATCCCTTTATCATCAAAAAAAGACGGGCTGCTGTAATATCTGTCAAGCATCCCCGCATCAAGATTCCTCCAGACTCTCGTTTCATCATTTTTTCTTGCCTCTTTTATAATATCTTCAGTCATATAGTCATCAATCGCCTGCGCCTCTGACAAACCTATACCATCGCCAAGCTCGACATTCTCAAACGCTTCCTCAATTAAGGAGATCAGAACATTAAGATTCATAATAATTTACAAAGGATGTTAAAATTTCTTACTTTAGATATTAATGAATACAGTTTAAATTAACAAACCGAAGCTATCCATATACACATTCAATCCCCGTTCATTTTCTGGCAATCAAAAACAATTTAGTAAACATACTTTATCAAAATTCAGGCATTTAAAGCTTTAATTATTATATTTTAATACTAATATTTAACTTATAATTACTCCTTTTGAGCACACTGTAAATTTGCTGCACATCGCCCGGGGAAAAAACTAATGTTTTTGTGATGGACATAAACACTGATCAATTAATACCAGGTTTCCTGCACAAGACTGCAGGATTAAATAACAAAAACTATATCAAATAAATTACCGGAGGTAAAGTGAAAAAAAATGTCATTCTATTAATTATGCTTCTTGCTCTTTCAATAAGTTTCTACGCCTGTTCCACATCGGGTATGTTCACATCAATCAACTCCACAAATGTAGATCTGCGTGAAGCAAATTATAAAATTGTTGCTACCAATATCGCGGGTTCATCCGAAGCAGGATACTTGCTTGGATTTACATTCCCAAACGGACCGATGACAAATACACTTGCATTTTTCCGCGTTTCCGGAACAGGCCTTGTCTACCAGGAGGCTCTGCAGGATCTGTGGAATAATTTTGAAAAAGACAACGGTCCTGCTGCCGGTAAAAAGCTGGCTCTTACCAATGTAAGATATGACACGGATGCATTGAATGTACTGTTCCTCTATACAAGCGCAAAGATAAGTATAAGAGCAGATGTTGTAGAGTTTGAATAGTACTATTTATAAGCTGCCATAGCAATGCTGTGGCAGCCTTTATTCACCACTTATATTCTTTATGTTTCTAATTTTTTTATATACCAGCAGAAATCCTGAGACAGTAAATAGTATATAAATAAAGATATAGCACCAATCTGCTGGTCCCGAATGACCTATTGATTCTATTCCCGCAAATGATTCCCAAAAAGACCAGACAGGTGTTAAAAAGATTGTTATACAGATGCTTACAGGAACAGCTATCAGAATTGCAGAGATCAGGATCAACAAAATCTTTATGTGTAATTTCATACCGGGGAGACTCAACTGTTAAGAAGGATTCAGATCAGGTGCTTTGATCCCTGATGAGATTTTTCAGCTGAAATTCATGCCTTATCGGGTGCATAACAGCATGTTCAAGCATAGCATCTATGCAGTAATCAACCCCCCATCTGGAAGTATAAACGGGACTATGGAATTTTTCTTCTTCAATATCAGCCAACGGCAATTTCCATTTTTCAAGTAAGTGGGATATATATTCATCAGCTTCCTTTTCGATTGATCCGGGATCCGGAGGGTTATCTATTCCCGGATCAGGGAGACTCAGCTTATCACAAATCCATGTCATATATCCTCGGGCAGCTCTTAAAATATGTCTCAGCAGGGTTTCCAGGGATTGATAATCTTCGTCTTCAGTCACAGGCAGTTTAATATTTAATTCTTTGGCTTCACGCCAGGTTTGAATACAAGACCTAAGCTGCCTGTCGTGTAGTAACACCAGTGACCTTGCCCCATTATATTTATACTTCTTCAAATCCTCCATTAACTACTCCTATATTTAAAAAAATAATTATAATGTCTGTATAATTCCGGGATGTGTGTTACTTATTCTTCGGTTTTACAGCCGTATTAGCAATTATATTAATTATTTCGCCCGGATCATCAGTTTCCTTCAGTCTGGCAGCAACTTCACTTTTTTGTTCGGGAGTCAGCATAGAAGTAAGCTTCCATAGGAAATCAGATGCGGAACCCAAAATGGAATCAACGCTTGAAATAAGTGCTGTATGATATTCTCTCCGCAGATCGACATCGGGTTTTTCCGATAACATATTTTCTACAGTTTTCTTCAATAGTTCAACAACAGGTTTAATCTGATCATAAACTTTTGAACTCAGGTCATCCTTAAGTTTCATAACTGCCTGCATCCGTTCCTTATCTATTGCTGAGGTATCACTCATAACTGGAGCGGATGGTAATGCCCAACCTGTCACGGTGTCTTTAATTACAAGCCCGTCTGCCGACATCATCTTTCTGTTCTGCTCCCCTCCCGAAGATAATTCAACTCTTGCCCAGTCACCGCGTGTATATTTATACTCATAAACATGCCCGCTGAACAGCGGAACATCAAGTGTGTACGAATTATTCCCCGAATTTTTCATCATATATAATGAATCGGCAGGGTTCCAGCAGTTAAATGAACCTGTGAGAAAAACTGACGCGTGGTCGGGATTAGTTTCCCAGGGTGTATGTACTTCAAACCTGACGATAGCTGTCTGACCCGGCACATTCGGAACCATTATTAACAGAATAGACAAATTCAACAATAGAAAATGTAAACTTTTCATTTCTGAACCCCGCCTGCTTTAATGGAAAAAAACTCTGTATTAAAAATATCAAAATTCCAAATGATTATATAAACGTCTTTTCTTCATCCGGAAACCTGCGGCAAAATGGGGATCCATATTTCTTCTTCTGATAACGGATCATCAAATTTATATTTTTCTCCCATTACGGCAAAATGAGGACGATTATCGATAAGGTATTCTGAGGAAGGGAGCCATTCCCGGAAGATATAATTAAAAGTTTTTGGACCTGCTGAGGCAGGGCCTCTGTGGATAAATACCGCATATAGTCCTTCAGGTGAAACTATAGACTCCATCCCGGATGGAATATAACTGAAGCTGCTGACTTCAATAGCAGCCCATTTTTCAAACTCATTCGCAGGATCAAAGTTATCAAAAAAGTCAGGCGGATATATCTCAATTGAGAAAAGTTCGCTGCCATTCCTGTGAACAATTTCATTCCTGTGAGGCATAAAGCTTTTCCAGAGTTCAGATGTTCTATTACTTGCAAAAGACATTTGAAGCTTTTTACCAATGAACTTTTTCTCAGCCATCCTTCTTATTTCGGGTTTCATTTTCAGGTCTCTATGAATATATCATATTTATTCAACAGTCCCTTTAACCCATGAACTGAAAACCTGGCTTTTTTTATGTTGTTGTTTTCAGGGTCAATCAGGTAATTAAAAGAAGTCCGGAAGTCAGCTTTAACAAGTATCGTCCTATCAAAGGTTGAGCTGTCAAGATCGCAATTAGCGAACACTGATTCTGTCAGATCACACCCTGTGAAATCCGTGCCATTAAGCTGACAATTTTTGAACAGGGTCTTTTTAATCCTCCTTTTAAAAAAAGTTGAGTGGTTGAGAATGCAGTTTTCAAAACTAAAGGAGAGAGCAAAATCATTGCAGGTATCGAAGCGAAGTCCCTCCATTTTACAATTCCTGAAATCAGCATTGTTCAGCACGGTGAGATTAAGCGCGGCTGCGCTAAAGTTACAATCCTCAAAAGTGCAGTCGATAAACTTTATGCTGCTGAGATCCGATTTTGAAAAATCGCATTGGATAAATTTGCAATTCTCATATTCATTCGCTTCAAGACTTTTTTTCCTGAAGTCACCTTTTTCAATTATTTTATTCTCAATGTATTCTTTTTCCATATTAATGATTTTTAATGAGTTATAAGTGAAATCTAATCAGGATTCTCAACTATACACTCAATGCTTGAATCCATCTTCTTTTTCACCCTCAGGAGGAGGTTTAATATTTAATGTTAAGGGAATCAAAAGATACGGCGGGATAATTCTGCCATATCAGCAGAGGCTCATCTTTTTCTTTCTCAAATTCTCTAAGCGATTCGCCGGTCAGCCTGGTAGAGTCGGCATAATAAAGCTCACAGTATATACAGGAACTCCAGGGATTATTTATCCAGTAAACATAGTCGCCTTCAAATGAATACCTGAAAACTTTGGCACCAGCATAATGTTTTTCATCCAGTGACATTGTCAAAATTTTTTCTTTTAACCATCCCGGAACATCTTTTGTATAATCAAAAACTTCGGCAGAATCACCGACCTGGCAAAAAAGTATTGAGGTTTGAAAAATATAAAGTACAATTATAAGCTTAAACATTTTTATTCCATGATTAATCAGAATCTGTTTGTATTGGATATCAGAAATATGTTTCTACAAAATATTATTAAGTGATTTCCCGTTTACTCATTATTAAAGAATAATCCTGGGGCTCTTGTGAGTAAGGATTATAAATCACAAAGCAGTGGCAGGTTCAAAATCAATCCTTGCCTGATAACAACAAATGCCCATCCCGCAGTATAAATTCTTTGCTGTTTACTCGCTAATATAATCATAAGGATAAAGTAATTCCTCCCAGCTCACTCCCCCGTCAGAAGTAGTTAGGAGTATCTGTCCCTTCCCGTATATCAGATCCTGCATCTGTCCATGAAGCTCATCGTAAAAATATATCGAAGATCCATACTGTTCTGCATTACCTACTTTACTCCAGGTATCGCCTCCATCAACAGTCTTATAGACAAATCCTTTATTAAACTGCGACCAGGCGATGTTAGTACCCGTCTTCAGAAACCCTGTCGAAGCATTAATAAAAGTTAGGCTGCTGACAAAATCATCTACCGGTATGTTGATTTTACTCCACATATGACCACCATCCACTGATCTGTAGAAGTATTTAATACCACCTGAATATGGGCGGGCTGTTACTATAAGGCTGTCCGAATTAAAGACCCAAAGATTGACAGGACTTTCGGTAGCTGAAATCAGCACTGGAGTTCCCCAGGTCTTACCACCGTCTGTAGTTCTTAAAATATAAGTATCAGATGCAGTTGAAGGAGTCACGTTATCATTTGTGTTTGCAAGTATAAAACCAATATTAGAATCGAGAAATTTATAGCGGTGGGCACAGTAGCCTTCGAGCAAAGCAGCCTGTGAAGAAGAATCATTTACAACTGTGAATATCCTGGTACGCGCCCAATCCTCATACAAGAAATACCACTGGTGAGAATCATCAAGGAAATACCCTCCCAGGTTACTGGTTCCAAAACCAAATAGCTCTGTTTGAACATTAACAACAAGTTTCCAGTCTGAACCCATATCGGTGCTGATCATCATCCTTACATACCCGGAGTAGGGATCTGAATCATGAGCATAAATTTCAGACCCATTTACAGCATCAATTACCCAGCCGTCACTCAACGCGGGTAAGAATTCCAATATTATATTGTTAAAGTTTTCATCTGAATGATAAAAAGACTGATAACCGAATATCTGGTCGGTGGTTGTGAAACCTATCCACAGGCTGCCTGACCGTATGAAGCTGACGCCATTGTTCCTGAGTACAAGTACACCCGACTTTCGCGGCGGCATTTTAATTTTATACAGCAGCTTATTTTCCTCCGCAGTTGGTACTGGCTTAACTATATTTCTATATTTAACACTGTATAAAGTATCATATATTCCGATAGAATCGAGTAAATCTGAAGGGGGAGTCCCGCTTATTCCGGTAATCTCTTTTTGTTCTTTGCCATGTATCACTTTGTAAGTAAAAGGAACACCTGAGCTATGGCTAAACCATACTTTAACGCCGAACGGCATACCGTTAGTATTTTCTATCGAGATGTGTGTTATTACGATCTCCGGCTCCGCTATTTTTTTTGTGCAGCCGTATAACAGAAGAGTAAGAAATAACAGGATGGAAATGTATAAATATCTCATTATTATTTCTTTCCAGACGTGCTACTGAAGGATAGAATCAGGTTTAACTCTATCGAAAATGATTTCTTTATCATTTTTTAGTTATATCCCTTTCGGCAATCTTCCCTGAATTTTATATATGCTTTAACTCATCATTTGCTGCAAATTTAATTTAATGTGCTAAAACAGGCAAATTGCTCTCATAAATTTGTCACAATTTGTTAAAGTAAGCTTGTATTTGCTGATATTCCAAATTGGGCATTGAACGAAGATGCCTGCTGAAGTCCGTGCACATTGATGTAAACCGGTATCTGAATAATTCCGAAGAATGCGATGTTATCTGTGACGTTCAGGTTCAATCCGGGACTTAAGTACATCCAGGTGCCGCCAGTGTTATCCTGCGGTTCACCTGTTATGCCGGTATCGGCATAGTCCTGGTTTCTTACATTAAACTGAAGAGTAACACCGGCTTTTTTTGTAAACTGGTAACTGGTACCAGCCGTCAGAAGCAAAGAGTTACCGAATTTATAATCGTCGGTTCCCTTTCCGGATATTTTATACGAAACTCCTGCTATTATCGGGATAGTGGAGTACACATCTTTTTCGGTAGTTTGAATAGTGAACAACGGGTAGCGAAAGTTAGCTCCGATTATTTCATCATATGAACCTGTTCCCGGCTGAATGGTAACTTCCGCGGTTTCACCTTCAGCATTAACCGCATTAGTGACTCCCGTCGGCAGTTTAATTCCGGCAGTGATGCCGAAATAAATTTCTTTTTCCATTGTAGGAAGTATCAATGAATAATTTCCTGTAAGCAGAATGTCTCCCATACCGCTGAAGTTCCAGTTTTCCCAATGATCCTGCCCATCATCGTGATGAATATGATTGTGTTCCCTGTGTATGTATGGCAGAATTATTCCGATGTCCAGTCTGTTGGTGATCCCGTAGCCGACCTGGAATGCTGTTATAGAATTAAGAGTGCTCACCTCATCGTGGTCTTCAGGCACAGCGCCTACAGTACTTAGTTTTGAACCGAGATAAACTTTATCCTGGTTTATGTATTCATTGTATAATCTTAAATGCAGTCCCCCTTCGAGATTGTAATGGAAATTATAAAGCGGACAGTTTGAAGAGCCGCAGCTCGCAGATGCTTTTCCGATCAGACTAAATATTAAAACAGTAAACAGAAATAATTTCAGCTTCATATCAAATCCTATAATGAATTATAATATTAAAGATATTTTTAATTTGATTTGTGTATTCTCACAAACGATATAGTAATATCCGGAACTATAAAAGTGACACAAGAATATTAATCGATACTGGATTGGACAAGAACCTTGCCTTATTTATGCGAATTGCCGGAAACCGGCAATTCGCTATGTATTAAGAAGGAAATATGAGGGAGTTCATTTCAGCCAAATAATTTGCTGCCGAATTATAGCGTTTTGATCCTGGTTCCCTGCTGATCCCGGGTTTCTTCGGATTCTCTGCTATTTTTCCATAAGGACGAGGCTGGTTTTAGACTCTTTACCATCACGTATGTATATCAATTCAACCTGATCTCCCGGATTAAATTTCTTGAGAGCATCTGAATACTCGCGGAGGTTTGCAACTTTGTATTGACCGAGTTGTATTATGATATCTCCTTTCTGCAGTCCGCTTTTTTCTGCGGCAGAACCTGATGTAAGATCAGCTATCCTTACCCCTTCTCCGGAATAAGCAAAATCAGGAACACTTCCTGTCGATACTTTCCTTTCTCCGGGTTTTATTTGTGAAGCATCTCCCTTTTTAGGTATTTCTCCCTGGAAAGTCAAGGGTTCAATCCTGTCAGCCAGGTAAAGAATTCCTTCACGGGCAAACATAGCTATTTTAACCATCCCCGCACCATCAATTTTATCAGGGGTGTCGGTAGGTTTATGGTAATCTTCATTAGCACCGGAAAAAATCTGAACCCCTGGAACACCTGCTTCAATGAAGCTTCTCTGATCACTTGCATCAAGATCCTGCGTAACCATGTCAGATTCAACCCCGGTTACATAACCTGCACCCATAAAAATGAATTTCCATTCCCTTGCACTATTGCTGCTTAGAACAAGCACTTTGTTTTCACCGAGCCGGCCGACCGTATCAAAATTCAGTACGCCGATGACTTTCTTAGCGGGGAAGCGTTTCATATTTTTGACATAATATTTTGAACCAAGTAATCCGCTTTCTTCACAAGTGAATGCAATAAATATAATTGTCCGCTGCGGCTTCAGTGTTTTACCGAGGAGTTCCGCCATCTCAATCATTACAGCAACCCCGCTTGCATTATCATCCGCACCGGGATGAATCTTGCCTTCATTGCCTTTATTCGCACCGGGCCACCCAAGTCCAAGGTGATCATAGTGAGCACATACAATCACGGATTCATCTTTGAGATCAGGATTAGTCCCGGGAATTATTCCTATTATATTTTTGACCACAGCTTTGTTGCCATGTGCATCGACAACTTCTTCCCACGACTGAAAATAAGTGCCGTCATCAGAACCAGGCAGAAGTCCTGCTTCCTTGAAATGTTCCGCTATAAAATCTGCCGCCTTGTTTATTCCTTCACTCCCCGGTCCTCGTCCCTGCAGTTCATCACTGGCAAGGTAGTTCACGGTCTTCAGCATCCTTTCAGATGAAAATACAGGATCCAGTGAAGCAAGGGCTGCCCGTTTAGGCAGCACAGGCAAATCTGCCTGATGGTTAAGATTGTTTTTCGATTCAAGTGAATATTCAAGAGGTGAGTTAACTGTTTCCCATTCACCTTTTCCGATATTGGTTGGTTCGGTTCCTTCGAAAACCAGGTAACTGTATTTGCCGTAGTGAGGCAGTTTTCTTGCTAATCCGCTTACGGCCTCTTTATTGTCGGCGGAAAGAAGTACGATAACGGAAGCCGGGTCTTCAGGATGACGAACTGAAATAATGAAACTTGTTTTGTCCACGGGATAAGAAGTGCTTCCGAACCTGACGGTATCTTTCGATAGCGTCGCATCATAGTCTTTCATCCCTTCCTTAACCTTTTCAGCAAACAGGTTTTCAGTGCCGAAGATCCAGACTGCCGACTCCGCCGGGAGATTTTTTATTTCGTTATCCGAAACTATTTTAATCTTCTTACTGCTGTCAGCGGACCATGTATCGGCAAGACTCTTATAATATTCCCGTTCAGCTTCACTGGCTTTCGAAGGAAGGATTATGGTTATTTCATCAGATCCGAAGATCTTTGAAAGAGAAGGCGGGATTTCGTTATAGTGCAGTTTTCGGAAAATATTGAACTGTGGATCAACCTGAACCAACGATGGTCTTTCGTTGAAATTCATTGTATACGACTGCACTTTCTGATGCATCTCAACTGTTTTCATCTCAACTTTGTTTGCCGAAGCTACCGCCACAGGAATGTTCAGGTCGAACACATCTTCATCTTGTACCTGTTTTAGTGTAAACATAAGCTGATACTGACCATTCACGTCTTTAACTGAAACATCAGATAAACTTAGTTCCGGAGCACCTTTTCTTGTAACCCACTGATGGAAGAATTGTTTAAGATCTTTTCCTGTTACAGCTTCCATCGAAACACGGATATCGTCAAAGGATGCAGCTTTAAATTTATTGTCCCGGTAAAATTTCTGAAAGCCCTTCACAAAATTATCATCCCCGATGAGGTCCCTGAGCATATTCCACATCATAAGACTCTTACCGTACCCTATTGCCTCCGAAGATGCGTTATATCGTGAACCAAATTCACTTAATGGAAAATCATTTGAGGATTTTACATAATCCGTATATTTCTGGAGTGTAGAACGGCGGTATTCTGCCCCCTGTCCCCGCTGCTCAGCAATAAGATGATCGGCCATATAGGCAGTAAGACCTTCACACCAGTTCCCGGTTTTAAAGTCGACATAAACACTATTCCCCCAGTAATTATGCAGAAGTTCGTGAGGATAAGAGGAATTAAGTATAAACGGAAACCTTATTATCTGTTCTCCAAGCAGCGTAAATGACGGCATGCCGTAACCGGTTTCCCAAAAATTTTCAACCAGCGCAAATTTTGTAAACGGGTAAGGACCGACTAGCTTCCTGTACATTTCGAGATACTGCGCTGTTGCTTCCAGGTATTTATTAGCAAGAGTCTCATCCGGAGTCCGCAGAAAAGCCATTACGTCTATTGAGCCCGCTGCTTTTGAATACTCTGTGAACTTAGCAGCAATCAGATAAATTTCCTCCATTGGCTCCGGTGAATCCCAGGTAATAATGTGCCGCCCATTCTTAGTATCATTCAGCGTCCTTTTACCCTGACTGACAACATCCCACGGCTGCGGCATCTCAATAGTCATCTCAAAGCTTATCCAGTTATTATTAAACCAGGGAATCCAGTAAGTAGAGCCTGCAAGGTATACACCTTCCGTGTCAATAATACCAGGAGTCTGACTAAATCCTCTCGCATATTCCTCTCCCAGCTGCTGAATGGGAAAATCAATTACTCCTTTATACTTTAGAGTAAGTATTGTTTCCTTCCCGGGATTATTCTTAAATGTAAGTGAGTACTGATTTTCAGAATTGCCCCCCTGCTGATCAAAATCCTCTCGGTCCATTCCGAAATCTTCGGCTTTTACTCCACTCTTATTGAGTTCAAGAATAACTTCCGGCGATTCACTTGTAATGCTTAGATTTTTATTCAGCAGGAAATTAAGCACCGGCTTCATCTGACCGGCAGGAATAGTAATGTTGTCTGTAACTTCGAGGTAGTGCCTGCCTGGTTCGATGCTGACAGAAATTTTGTGGTGGATAATATCCCCTGCGAAGACTGCAGATGTACACACGAATACGGCTAATAAAAGGATGATTCTTTTATGCATATAATTCTCCCGATAAATCTATTATTTACACTGAAGGCTGAGTTCAGATATATTAAGTTTCATCTTACAATAATTGTCACGGTGTTTTCGGCAATCATATATTTCTTTGCCGCGTTTTTTACATCAGCCAGCTTAACATTCTTTAATTCCTCCAGAAACTTTCTGTCATAATTAAAATCATTGTGGAAGTAGTCTGAGTTTGCCAGATAATAAGCCTTATTGATACTGGAAAGCCGCCGGAACATCATTCTTCCAAGATACATATTCACAGATTTCTGCAGTTCCTCTTCTGTCAGAGTATCTACGGCTGAAGGATTAAAGAATCCGGGGTATTGCGGCACCAGAACATCCACATTCTGAGGACGCGTTCCCTGGGAAACGTAGAAAAGAGCTTTGTTGTTCTCTATGTCAATCCCGGCGCTCATATTATATGCCATACCCTGCTTCTCTCTTATATCAAAGACAATCTTATCAGATAGCATGAGGGATAGCGCCTGAAGTGCAGGAGCGTCTTCAGGATCGATTTTAGTGGTAAATCCCCAGAACAAATATGATCTTTTCCCCTGCAGATCTTTTTCAAACACTGTATCCTTAGAAACTTCGAGGAAACTTTTTGAATAGACGGGAGGATCTTCAACAGCAGGATTACCTTTAAAACTGGAAAAAAGGGAATTAATGGTTTCGGGAGATGCGGGTGAAACAACCGAGATTATCATATTTGCCGGCTGGAAATATTCTTTGCTGAAAGCCGTCAGTTTATCATACGTCAGATCAGGAGTTTTGTCAGTATAAGGTGAAGGTTCATAAATGAGCGATTCATACGTTTTGTCGAACAAGAGTCTTGAATTATCCCCTCCCATACCCATCATTCCCATCATGCTATGTCCCTGTGTTCTTTCAAGCGCTTTATTAAATTCCTCTTCAGTAGGTACAAAATTCAGGAACATACTATTAAGATAACCGATGGCTCCCGGGAGATCTTCAGCCAGACCTTCCGCCCGTATATAACCGAAATCCGGATGAAGATAAATATTATCCATAGGTATAAATGGATTATCATTAAATACATATGTAAAACCGAACTGATCCCCTGTCTTCGTACCTTCATCTGAGTTCATTCGTTGTTCAATACAATCGTGAAGAATTTTGGCGGCATCTTTTCCGTATTTCGATTCGTAATATGCTTTATGCTTAATTAAGTAATGGATCGCAAGCAAATCGCTGACATCATTCTGAACAGCAATTATGTCTGCGCCGCCTGGAATATCTTTGAATTGCCTGACAATGTTTGCAGTATCGGCAGATTCTATTTCGCTTTTGTTCGAAGGTGTTTGTAAAATAATAAGAGGGTGAGTATCCAGTTTCAATTTGCTCAATTCTGAAGCTGCTTTATAATATTCGCTGCTGTTATATGATGCCAGTACTGCTTCAACACCGCCTTCAACCAGAACGTCAGAATTGTATATGCCAAACATATGCGGTTTTTCAATATTCTTTAGAAATTCGGTTCTTGCTTTCACTGCCTCAGATTTAATCGTTTCCCCGGGAAGCGAAAAATTAAGTCCTGCAAGCTTCTGTGTTAACGAATTTATAATTTTATCATAATTGGCACCGTCCCCGGTGGTAATATCAGCTTCCACATAGCTTTTAACAGGAGATAACCGGGTCGATAAGTTTAATGAATTTATTTCCGAGGGAAATTCCGATTTGAGGGCATCCAGTAATTGATCTTTATTATTATCCAGAACCATACTTAAAAGCCCGGGTGATTTGGAAGACTCAAACCCGGGGAATTCATAAAATGCCTGGACAACCATATCCTTTCCGTCATAGAAGCGGTCGTATACCAGACCTTTTTCAGAGTTAGTCTGAGCCGGTTTTTGAAAACCGGTACTCCAATTTCGGAAATTTTCATTTTTGACAATGCCGGGTGCGGCTTTTCCGTATATATCTTTAACAGCTTTGAGCATATCCCTGGTATTAAAATTTCCGATAACGCTGAGAATAATATTATTCGGAACATAATTGTTCTTATAAAATGAGTAGACATCATCGCGTGAAAGCGATTGAATCGTTGAGTAAGTTCCCAGTGTAGGCAGGGATAGTGCATGTCCGCTGTAGATGATAGAGATCGTATTTCGTTCCATCTGTTCTCCCGGGTCGGCCAGGCTTTTAGATATCTCTTCAAGCACAATTCCTTTTTCCTTTTCAAACTTTTCCATGGGAAGGGTTGAATTGAAAAGCATATCTGCCTGTATTTCCATTCCTTTAATAATATTTTCGGCAGGAGTAACCATCATAAAATCGGTATAGTACTCTGCTGTATGGGCATTGTTATATCCGCCTATAAAATCAACATCATCATACAGTTCTTTCTGTGTTCTGGATGTTGTGCCGTTGAAAAGCAGATGTTCAAGCATATGGCTCATTCCGCTTGTAGAGAAGGTCTCGTATGCCGAGCCGACTTTAATTGCAGCATTTACACCTACCATCGGAAGTGCAGGATTTTCTATAAAAAGCACCTCCATCCCGTTATCCAGCTGATAAACTGATACACCTTTGGGCAGTATCTGTATTCCGGGTGCATCCCCGGATGCCGTCCCGTTCTCCTGTGAGTAGGATAAATTTATGTACGGGTTCAACAGCATTATAAAAAATAAACTTATAACCAGAATATATTTTTTATTCATGACTCCACTCTCCCTGTAACCGATTTTATAAATATTAACTCAACTAAAATAACTAATACCTGCGTACTTCTCATCCCGATTCTGCCGGAATTTGTCAGAACGATTCAAAATCTCAATTCAAGAGAGAACTGAGAAACTTTTCCAAGATCGCCGAAGTCAACCAGGGCGTAATCAAAACCCACCTGCTGATTTATTACATTCATTCTTAACCCTATCCCGAATGTCCATTTCTCAAGGTAGTAATTGACCTTATAACCTGCCCTGGCAAATACAGTTTCATCCCAAGCATACTCACCGCCGACATTTACTTTTTCGGTATTATCATTCGGATGAACCCCATCAACAGACAATGTAAAACGATTCTGGGAAGATTCAACCACCGGCTCGGCACCTCCAACAAGATCCATCGCCACACCAACTCTGAATGTGAGAGGAAGAGGCCAGGGCTCAGTCTTTAATTGTGCGTCAGGATTATAATTACCGGAGAATTGGTTATTAATGTCGGTGATGGTAATAAGATCGCGCCCCTCAAGCTGCATATTTCCGCCGAAGTTTGAAATGCTCATCGCAATAATAAGATCGTGAAAACCAGTTCTCAGGAAAGTGCCCAGATCTAATGCGAAAGTATTAGCAGATTCATTGTAGAGATTCTGCTGAATATATTTTACAGTAAGACCTACGGAGAACCGGTCTGTTAATGTTCTTGCATAACTTAACCCAATAGCAAGATCACTTACATCATAGTAAATCCCTGTTCCTTCAGGCTGAGTAACGGTAGTTACTTCCTGTTCTCCGGTATTAAGTGCTACGACGTGAAGAGCCAGGAAGTCGCTCTGGCTTAAAGGGTAGACAGCACCGGCAAAATCGTGTGAGATATCCGCAAACCACTCGTTATGAGTAACGGCCAGTGAAAAACCGTCGATGTTGGTAATTCCGGCCGGATTCCAGTATATAGTGCTGACATCATTTGCAACCGCAGTAAATGAACCGCCTAGCGCATTAGCTCTTGCACCCACACCGATCTTAAGAAATTGCGCAGCTGCAGTACCGACTTTTGAAAAATCACCCGAATATGCTGCTGTCTGAAGAAATATTATGGTAATTACAACTAAAAGTTTTTTCATCTAATTTACTCCGATTTCACATGCTTATTTTATTACCAGGAATTTACCGACTTTCTTCTGCCCGTCAGGAAGCGAAACCACATACACATAAAGCCCGTACGCTATATATTGATCATTGTATGTTCTCATGTCCCAGAACATAAATCCCAGGTTATCATCATGGTCCAGGTCTACAATATGATCTCCGGCAACGGTAAAAATGGAAATTCTGCATCGGTCAGGCAGATGGTTAAACATCAACTTCTTTCCAAACTGATTTGTCTCCCATTCGTTCGAAACTATATAAGGATCCGGAACTACGCGAATTTTATTTAGATCAATTTTATCATTATTTGTATAACCGGCACTTTTTGTTTTAAATGAATAATAAATTTCCTTTCTGAAGGGTTTATAAGTTCTGATTGTGAACTGATCTCCCTGTGATGGAGCAGATGCATTTATATGGACGGTATCGCCGTAGGCATTAATATAGGTGTCAGGCATATTGTTGGTCTGAAGAAGCAGCCCTGTAAAGGTGGTATCACCTGTCTGAGGGTTTATATCATATTTTTCAAAATTAAGGACGTCAAGATATCTTTCATAAAAACCGGGACTTCCCTGAGTGTATGAGAGTCCCCCTGGTATAAGATCCCATCCGAGCTGACTATAATAGTACTTCCGGTATTCTTCCCAGGGTGCCTGCACTGCGAATTCAATTAGCCACGTGTTGCTGCTGACGTCTATAGGGTTTTCAGGATCAGTCACTACTTCAACCTTTAACGGGAGGTGAAAAGTTGTATCATATGCTATCCCGGTAAAGAAATCGTACCATCGGGCGTTCAATCCCCCTCCTATAGTAGTATCGATAGTTATACGGTAATCATCTACCGTATAAATATCCTCCTGGACTACGGACTGATCACCTATGTATTTATCAACAGGCTTAGTGTTCCAGTAAAAGGTTGACGTGTCGCCATTAACTTTAGTCCACCCGGCAAACTCAGTTCCAGATGGGGAATTAAGAACGGTGAGTCTGAATCCATCCGTTACCGGCAAATTGTCCTCTGTATCATCTGAGAACAAATGATGATCCAGAAGTACAGTAGTATCCCCGGTTTCAGCGGAAACGCGCAGCAGGTTAAACCCAAGGACGTAGCTGCTATCGGAGCCCGTAACCTGGAGCGAAGAATCAGCGAAAGTAACCAGGTACTCATCATCAGTTATAAGCTCAGGATTAATGATGTCAAGTTTAACCAATCCCTGGCAGACCCCTCCGACTGGAGGTATTGAACCGTCGGGATTAACAGCCGGATCATAACCGGCATCATCATAATTCTGAGGCAGCACTCCCGGGGTCACGGATGCTGTATGACTTTCCATAATTGAATGTCCCAGGGATGACTGATAAGATTGTTCAAGGCTGTCAGGGTTCTGGTTGCCTTTATCGTATGATGTAACGCAGTACCAGTATTCAATTCCATTTATGAGGTTCTCATCGGTGAAGCTGTGCTTCAGCCCGGAATCATCGCCTAACGACTGGTTGAAAGCAGGATCAGGTCCTTTTATTCCGTCTATAATATCAAATATCTTTATTGGTTTATACCCTATAACTTCTCCATAGGAGTTGGTAATCGGCGTCCCCCAGGTTTTTCCAAGATCTTCACTGCGGTAAATCTTATATCCTTCAAAATCCTGTTTACCTGTGAGTATATCGCGTGAATTTTCAGCAGCAGCATCCCATACAATTCTTGCCTTCTTATCTCCTGCATGAACCTGCACAACGGGCGTCCTTGGGGGTCCTGACCCCTGGTAGGACCTCTGGATACATTTCCTGCGTCACTCTCATATTATTCATCAGGTCGGATGTATCTGGCTGAAAAGGAATATTCCCTGCATCGCCCATCACTACTGCAACAGAAGATGAAACTGTCTCACCCGGAGCCAGGGTGAACGGGCCTGTCATAATAAAATAATTTATTGGAGCTCCTTCCGGGAAATACTTTTGAAGGCTGTCGGGATTCGTTGTATCCATTCGCCTGTTGCTGCCGTGGAAATAAAAACCACGATTGGGCAGATTCGGATCTGCAGGATTACTGCTTATAATGGGCCACATTTGTTCATCGATTGATGGAGCTACATCTCTGCTGAAATAGTGAAAATCGGTAACCCCCATATCTTTTGGAGTTTTCAGGACATTTAATCCCGGGATACCCATATTAGTAGGGTCTGACCCCCAGGCACCATCTTTTGTATTATTGATATCCCATACATAAACGAAATCACCGTTAGGATTATTATCCTGGGGATTACTGTCAATTATATTTATGTAATCCATATTATCGAAGTCAGGTCTGAATATTGCATAATATCCTGCATAAACACTATCAAGCTGACGGCCGCTTGTATTGTGAATTGTGAACTCCCAAATCAACATATCTTCTGCATAAGGCCGTCCGTAGGTATACGCTGTTTCTTCAACTTCAATTCCGAGAGGCCCTGCAGGATTTGAGTTATCCTGATCATCAAAGACAGAATAAATATCCCTGTCTGAAACGAATTCACCCTGAACCTGTTTGCCATAGTCGGGGGAGGTTTCATCTATATTTAGTCTGAACTTTCCAGGCCAATGCCGTTCTCCCGGTGTACTGATCCAGCTGCCGCTTTCATTGAAATATCCCTCGGGCCATGTTTCAGGGTTATCACTCATCGCAAGAAAAGGTGTTTCATCCGGCGGAGGCACTGTAACATCACCTGAGAAGATCTGTCCCCTTGACCCGTCTTTTGGAGACCAGTCATATTTATCGGTACCAGCACCTATAACTGACGTAATAACGTTCCCTTTAGACGCGACTATTAATCCAAGACCGAAGCAGTAATGGGTCTGATCGCCCGCTGCAGCCGGCCAGCGTATAGCTTCATTAAAATACTCATGAAAGTTAGAAAGTACGCCGTAGTTTCCTAGATAGTTGGCAACCTGTCCTTTATCCATCACCCCGAGGCCCCGTTCCTCATTGGACATGACTTTATGCATAGGTATCATATCCTTAACCTTCTCATCTCTATGGCAGCTAATGCAGCCGGATGACTGTGGGTAAGCCGCCTCGGTACTCAGACCAATCAAAATAAAAAGGGAACAGTATTTAATAAGAGATTTGATCATAAAAATTCCTGTTGATTACAATATTATTTGAAATCCCATCTTTAGTATCCTTGGAGGTCCCACATAATTGGGATTATGGTCGGCATCAGGGGATGAGCCGACAAGTCCCGATAATCCGGTATCAAAAGGTTTCCCGGTACGCGAGTAAACATAGACAACATTTTGAGTATCAAACAGATTCGTTATTTCAAGAACAACCGCAGCTGACAGAGCTCCCAGGGAAATAGTTTTCACAGCTCTCAGATCTACACTTGAAGTCCACGGTTTTCTGCCTGAGTTAACATCGATCCTTACGGTAGGGTCAACGTAAGGTGTATAAGGCAGTCCGCTGTTGGCTCTGATGAGTATATTAAGGTTAAAGTCTGCTAAGATATCCGCCCCGAATATTTCGGGACCGCTTTTCCCGGGTATATTAAAATTCAGGTTGAGCGCAATTTTATGGCGCTGGTCGAAATCCAGGTAATACTCCTGGTGAGGAATCTCTTCACCCGAAAAGGCATCGATATAGCCCCCGAGAGGCTGCGAATTATTGCCTTTAGCAACCATATACGTATAGTCAATTGATCCTGAGAAATAGCTGCTGTAACGTTTATGAAGAGTAAGGTCGATGCCTTTAACTCCTGCATAATCTGAATTGTAAAATACTACATAATCCTGCGACAGGTAGCTTACCTGCAGAGTCGAAAGGAGGTCGGTTATATCTTTATACCATGCGGTCAGATCAAGTGCCCAGCTCTCACTCAGCTTATATTTAATTCCTGCTTCGTATGAAATCGTTTTTTGGGCCTTAACTGCAGGATTACCGATAAGAGGAAGTGATGTGTTTATGTCCTTTCGGAGATTATAGTAGAGTGAATTATAGTCGGGGTTCTGAAAAAAGTGCCCGTATGCAAAATGAAGAACGGCATCATCAGTTATAGGATGAGCGAGACCTATGCGGGGGCTAAACTGTGTTTTAGGGTCAACTTTAACTTCCTTTGCAAGCACCCAGTTATTATTCTCATCGAAATGTCCGAACCTGCGTATATCCGGCCACATTGTTGCATTTGGATCAGCATAATCGAACCTGAGTCCTATATTCAGGATTAGATAATTATACTCGATCTTATCCTGAAGGTATGCAGCAAACTCAACAGGTTTTTTTGTATAATCATCCTTGAAATTTACACCCGAAGGCCATGGTTCTGATTCTTCATGTACACGAAGGTTATGTGCAACTAATTCTGCCCCGCTCTTAAACTGATGATTTATATTCGCCTGGAATGTTGCATCCGCTTTTGCTCTGTAGGTAACAGTTGTATTATCTGCGTATTCTGAATCATCACCTGAAACAAAGAAATAAACCGATTCACCTGTTTTCCCCATTACATAATCCTGAGGGAGTTTATTACCGACCTGCACTACCCTGTTATTTTCGAAGCGTGAGAAATTTACTGTATAGAAAAAGCTGTTGCTCAGGGTATGGGTAAATATAAGTCCGAGCCTGTTTGATTTTATATCTGTATGCGCCTGGTTTTCACTCAGGTACTTCCAGGCATGGTCATATGATTGATACTTCTGCCCGCTTAGCTGTCCTGAAGCTGCAATTTTTATTGTAGGTGAGAAATGATAAGTCAGCTTGGCCAGGCCGTCCGATTCAACATTATATCCATGTGGGAGGTAACTGTCCTCATTCCGGTAAACCCCGGAGAGCAGGAATGTCAGATCCGAAGCAACAGGACCGTTCAGCGAGAGATTGAATGTGCCGGGCAGCGGGATCGATTGTTCCGTGTACATTTTTTTGCTTACATATGCACCTTCATCCTGAACGCCGGCGAAAGGATTTGCTTTCCTGTAAGGAGAGCTATTTAGCATAGGAGACGTATATTCCATTCTTGCGTGAAGCGAAGGCCCGCCTTCTTTGGTGACCAGGTTGACTATACTCGACATTGCATCGCCGTATTCAGCATTGAATGTGCCGCTGATGACCTCCATCTCATTTATCGCATCCTTATTAAGAGTGTTGCTGAAGTTTCCGTAGAGCGGGTCGTCCACCTTCACCCCATCTATCAGGTAGCCGATCTCCCCGGTTCGCCCTCCTCTCACGTGGATTTGTCCTTCAGAATCAGTTGTAAATCCGGCTTTCGTAGTGAGAATATCTTTTACACTATTAACAGGCATACTCAGTATTTCTTCGGAACTGACGATTGACTGTTTGGAAGTGACATCTTTCTGGATAAGCGGACGTTCGGCTGTGACCACAACTTCTTCATTGAGGTTAAGTACCTGAACCTGCATTTTAAATTCCAGTGACGTAGTCAGATCTATCAGCACCCTGACATTTTCAATTCGGTATGTCTTATAACCGATCATGCTGGCACGTACAGTATAAGTACCAGGGGGAATGTTTATAATGAAAAATTCCCCATCGGGGTTCGTTGCAGATCCGTAATTACTTCCTTCAATCAGAATGTTGCATCCCGGCAAAGGCTCACCGGTTTCAGTGTCTATTACACGGCCGGCAATTTTCCCGGTTGTGCCTGCGGAAACAACACTCGTTAAAAGAAAGAAAATGATCAGCAGTGAAAGAATGATGGATCGATAAATATAATTTTTCAAGAGAACTCTCTCCTAAATTCGGTTGATATCAAACGATGCTATCCAGGATGAACCGGTATTATCCTGCCTGTGCTGCACAAGCAGGATGGTCACCGGAACAAAATAAAATTCAATCCTCTGAAGGACCGGATTTTATTTCATCAAAACCATTTTTTTGCTTATCACAGAATTACCGGTTCTCAGGGTATACATATATATTCCTGAAGGCACTTTATTTCCGAAATGATCCGTTCCGTTCCAGGCAAGCTGGTGCCTCCCTGAGGACTGTTCTTCGTTAAGCAGAGTTTTGATTTCACGTCCCAGTAGATCGTATATAGTAAGGGAAACAAAACTTCGTTCGGAAAGCTCATAGCCTATCTGAGTTTCCGGGTTGAAAGGGTTAGGATAATTTTGTTCAAGAGAAAATCTCTTCGGAACATCGGAAGAATTATATTCTACACCCGTAGTCAGTGAATTCACAAGGATATTATCAAAGTATCCCGGAATTCCGTCTCCATCCATCTGGAAAGTGTATAAGCCGAAGGCTCCCGACATATTTCTTGTAGCGTTAGTATCATAGATCGGACAGCCATTTAAGAGTGTTTCATCAAAATAACACCAGAATGCTGTGCTGTCGGCATTCAGGGTTTTCACTTCTATCTTCATTTTGTGCCAGCCATCTGAAGTAGGAAAAAGTCCTGGATTATCGGAGCCATGAAAATCATGACTGTAAAGAGGAAGAAAAGTTAATGTATCGGATCTAAGCCCGGAAAAATTAATGCGGTCGCTGGCGTCAAAATCTGCACGGAGTTTATAAAAATCATGCCTATTGGTATCTGCGTAAACAACCAGACCTGTGTAAGCAGAACCCCCGGAATTATTTACATAACAGTAAACATCAGCTTCAATAGAATAGTCAGACATACCAAAATCTCCGTAATATGCAACAGCAGAACCCGTGTACGATCCATCGACATCCTGCAGCCAGCCTATATAATCACCGCCGCCGGGAAGTACATCAGGAGCAGTTGCCATCGGAACTGCTTCTAAAGCATCTTCAGATGCATAAAAAGTAGCCCAGCCCGGGTCGGCAGAGCCGGATTCAAAGTCCTCTGTATATAAAGTTTGGGCAGGAACTACAGATGCATTCCCGAAGAATATCACCATCATCAAAGCCGAAAAAATAGTAATTGTTTTTTTCATAGCTGACCTCATAAATGTTTGAATGTGGATTATTTAGATTCCTGTTTATCAAAGAGCATTTACACTATATAATCCCCGTCCTCATATCGTTTCTCCTCATCGGAAACTTCAAACGTTATACATCAAATAATTCAAAAGGGATTACAAGGATAAAAGATTCTTATCCTGAAAAATAAAATGGACAATTAATACACTGCATACGCTAAATCCGACGGATTTAATATTTGAATATTTAAGACTTTCATGCACAATTTCAGGAACGGTTACTCAGGAATTTTTCTCCACTATAAATATCCTGCAGACTGCGGGTCAGCTGCATTTCCTAATTCAAACATCTCCCCAGAATTTCAGTAGTCCTTCGTTGATTCAAATTAGTATAATTAGTTAAAAGAGGCAATTAAAAAATAAAAAAAGTAAAGCTCTTGTAATGACTCGTTAAGCATGTCAGTAATTGGACTCGATAGAAATGTCAGTAAATAATAGAAGATATTTAGGGTTATCAAAACAGAGGGGAGCTCCAGATGGAAGGGATACTGGCAACTCGTTCCTTGATCCCAGATGCGGTCTGCAGGTGCTCTCATTAACCAATGGCTTCAGCCATTCGGTTCCCTGTACAACACAAAAACCCCAATAACGGTTTTAACCGTTTCCCGTCAGGCCGACTTGCCGACCAGAATATAATGCGGTGTTATGACTGAGTGCATTGAACCCTGCGAATAGCTTAGTCCTCTGAACTGAGCAAAAAAGTTTGATACCGGTTTATGCTGATGGAAACACAACTATTCCCGTTAACTTTCTTATCGCCTTACCCCCAATCTTCTCAACTTCTTACCTTCTCCCTCCGATCTCCGCCACTCCGTCCTCTGGTCTCTGACTTCCGGTCTCCGATCTCCGATCTCCCTCTTATCTTCTTACTTGTTCCTTGATACCTGATGATAGACTATTTCTTTTTATTTTCTACCAAAAACAGTTCGCTTTAGCAGCATTTAAAAGATTAATTTGACTATAGTTTTTATTTTTATGAGATTAGCTACGCGCTTACAGGAGTTACTTTGAAAAACGGGTACCTGAACTACTTCATCCTGAAACCCATTTATAAATTGATTCAATAAATCCAGGGGATTTATGAAAACATCTTTATTAGTGTTTTTTACGGTATTATTGACGTTTGGTCTTTTTTCCTGCAAAAAGGATAATCCTCTCCCTCCTGAGCAGCAGCCTCAGCTAAATTTAACTCTTGAAGATGTAAGCTGCACGGAAGCCTGGGTAAAATTAACAACAGCTAACATTAGTTTACCTGCAAATGTGGAATTACTTAAAGACAATATCCATTCAGAAACAATCAATTTAACTTCAACAGATACGATTCTTTATATAGATGCACTCCTCCCGAATAATTCATATAGTTTTACCTCAATCATCCAATCAAGCGACCGGTCAATCACAAGTCCATCCTTGCCTGTTACTACTATGGATACAACTTCACACAACTTTACTTGGCAGACGTGGACGTTCGGTGGAGATGCCGGTGGATGTGAACTTTATGATGTTGCAATAATTGATCAAAATGATATATGGGCAGTGGGTCGAATAAATATCGCGGATACAAGTATAAATGGTTTTACAACCTATAATGCTGTTCACTGGGATGGGGTGGAATGGGAGTTAAAAAGACTTAGATACTATGGGAATTGTAGTGCCGTAGAATTTCCTCCTCTTTATGCTATATGGGCGTTTTCTGCTTCAGATATTATTATTACTAATGGTGGAAGTATCGGATGGTATGATGGAAATACTGTAAAATTAGATTGTGAGGTACACCCGCTGCTTTCTGGTGCAATAAATAAGATTTGGGGAACATCAGACAATGATATATATGTGGTAGGGAATAATGGTAACATTGCTTATTTCAACGGCCAATGGACAAAAATAGAAAGCGGAACAGACGCGAAAATTTCTGATATCTGGGGAACCGGCATAAGCACATCAAATCAAAGCTCGATTTATTGTTCTGTTCCCTCGGGTCTCGAACCTTCGAAAAGACGAATACTGTCTATAGGTGAAAATAATATTGTCGATTCTATCCATTGGAATGGAAAGATAGCAACCTCTTGCTGGACAAAAACTGGGAAAATAATTTATACCAGCGGTGATGGGATATATACCAATAAAACCGGAAGTTGGACTGCTGAACCAATCACCCCGGGTTCCTATACTTATCGGATAAGAGGAAACAACCTGAATGATATTTTTGTCTGCGGCAATTATGGGTATTTAGCACACTATAACGGAGTTAGCTGGAAAGTATTCCCTGAGTTACTTCAGCTAAACGGCTCAGCTCTCTATTCTCTTTCTGTGAAGGACAATCTTATAGTTGCTGTAGGCTCTGATGGAGACAAAGCTTTAATCGTCATAGGGGATAGATTGTAGTTTTGACAATGAAAGGAGAAATTATACCAGAATAAATACAGCGGGACGTATGCACCGTCCCGCTAAAAATGGAAATAAATACCTATTGGCTGGTGACCAAAATAGAATTTCCGAATAATTAGGGAAATTCAGGTTTTTTATTTCCAGTGCAAAGATAGTTAACTATTTAATTTAAATAAATACTATAGGAGCATCCAATGAAGAGCTGTATAATATTTCTTATTACCATATTTTTGATGTCTTTTGGTGTTATTTATGCCCAGACATATACCCAGGATATTCCTGGAATAGATACATATATTTATCATAATAGTGGTTATGGGTATGGAAATAATTCTTTATTTGCCGGATTAAATGGCAATACATACCGAAGTTATATTAAATGGGACAATATACGTTCATATATTCCTTCAAATTCACAATTGTCAGAAGTAAAATTTTTCATTACATGGGCAGGAAATGGAGCTTCCACAGCACAAGTAGATTACCTTGATTTTTCTATTGGTAGCAATATCACACAAACTTATGATAACATTGGAAATGGAACATCTTGGGGAACTAAATCCGCATCTACTTTAGAATATTCATTCCCAGAATTAAAACAGAAAGTCCAAGAGGCCGTAAATGGTGCTACAAATGAAGTCCACATAGGGATCAAAAATCTGGATGAATCTAATTCTAACAAGTATATTTATTACCAATATAACGTAAGTCTTAGAGTAACATATACACTCAATCAGATTACAGTGACACAGGTTGACAAAGACGATGCCCCATTTGGGGAAGCAGGAAGATGGCTGCTTGCACGGTGGTATTATTATCCCGTCCCATTTACTCTCAATAATCAAGCAGGTTATACTCTGCCATTAAAAAGTCATCAGGAGTTTAAAGAGAATAGTTATCAAAAATACTGGCAATGGAAACAAAATGATGATATAATCACGCAGAATCATTATAGTTTCGTAACATCAAGTAGTTTTGATCGCTTCATAGCGAAGTATGAATTAGCTTATGATGGCGTTACAGTTCAAACATCACTTGAAGGTACATCTTTGAACAATGGCAATATAAAATTTGCAGATCCTTGGTACATAGATTATAAAGATTTAAATTTCACCAATACGAATGTAACTAGTCTAAGAAACCGTGGTATGAAAAACGATGGAGAGGATGCATTAAAATACCGAAATAGAAACTCTCCTTTTTACCCTGATTACAATACTGAGTATACAAATATTGAAAATGGTGTAGAAGATCCGCCTCATACTTATCAAGGTGTTTTCCTTAATCAAGATTATAATATTCCCGGACATCCATATTATTTAGTCCAAGCCCCAACTCAATCGATCAATCTCGGCGTTAAATACGGCCCTAGAGATTTCTATTTTGATAGATGGGCAGGTTCTGGAGTACAATTTGAGCATTCAGGAACAGCAACTTCTGCAGTAGTGTTTACTTCTTCTAACGCAACCGCAACCGCGGTAATGAAAGGACACCTGCTATCGGATAAGACTACAGCATTTGCCTCAAACGGGCAAAGGAATCTTATACGGGATGTGAACAGTATTTATCATCTATTTTATATTTCAATGAATAAGATATGGCATACCCATAGCCTGACTTCTAATTTTAGTGGTGCCTGGAGCCAGGAAGAAGCTATTACGCTCAATCCAAATTGTTCTTATCCTTTTTGTTTATCTGTAGATTATAATGGGAGCGATCAGATTGCTATCGTTTATATTTCCGAGGATGGCCCATTTATGTATCACACCATAATCGATAAAAATACTGGTGCTGTCGTAGAAACACATAGTTATTCAAATGTTGTACTTGATTATGATTATATAAACTCTGTTCTACCAGTTACCGCATTCAGTCAAAACCAGCTTATAGTCGTCTATAAACCGTCTGAAACGGCAGGGCTGTATTATGCCAGGAAATACAGGGTAGATGATAATGATCCCTGGACATATGAGGAGGGAATTCAAATATCGCATACGGATTTCACAAGTCTGAATCCGACTATTGCCTCTGTGAAGGACGGCCCGGCACGGAATAATGTTTATCTGGCTTTTCAGCAGGGTAATATCAATACCACAATTAACTTTTCCGTAGTTGGGATGGCTGCTCCTTTAAACTTTGGCGATTCTACGATTTCTACAGGCAGTGGTTATAACTTAAATTATTCGCCAAGTATTAGCTTATACCGGATAGAAAGTCTTTACCCGGCGTATAGGCCGATGGTTAGCTGGACGGCGCGCAGCGGCGGAGAGCTCCATAAATCAAACTCTGAGGCCGGGACTTCGATACCTGAACCCAGGATGGTATGTAGACAACAAAATAGTGATAATAGCTGGGGGAGCTGTTTTGTAACCGGACAGAATGTCAATTATAGTTATAATAATTCTGTTATCTCATCGACGACAAATCAAAGTGTGATTGCCTGGAGTGAATCTAATGGTACCGTATCTAATTGGATACGAAGAGACGGCACAAGCTACAGCGTCGTATTTTGTCTTGAACCTGCTGGACTAATTCCAAATATTAGCACTGGAATTGGTTTTTCAAGTATAAAAGCCTTTACGTATGATCCATCAGTATTGCCGAGCATCCTTAACCAGGGAGTTACAAATTTCAGTGCAACACCCGACTGCGGTGGAATAACTAAAGAAACTTCAACTATAGATTTTATGTATTCAAGGTCGGGAGTTATATTAAAAAATGGAATCGAGTTTGTATTCAATACAGGGGATATTATAAATGACGATAGCGTTATCAAATTTATTGAAATGCCCGATACTTTAGTCTGTCATTCCATCAATGAACTTAATCAGCCTCTAAGAACAGAAGAATTTCATCTCGACCACAGTTCCTCCCTTCTTTTTACGAACTATTATTATGTGATAAACAAAGACGGAGCAGATACCCTGCTTACAGAGAATGAATCAGTGAACTTCAAGGTCGAACTGGTAAATAGTTTAACCTCTGAGGTAGTAGGAACATTTGATAACATAACATATACAAAAACGAACCTCGATGATTACGAGAATATAAGTTATCAGGTTGACTGTTCAGGAATACCAGCAGGGAATTATTTTCTGCGCATAGTGACAAACCAGACTGGGGATGCAGTATATTCCCTGATAAACACCTTGAATGATGGGTCGATTCTGGGAAAGAAGAATTATAATAAAATACTCTATACAGGAAACGAAGTGCCAACAACTTATGAGCTTTCACAGAACTTCCCTAATCCATTTAATCCTGTCACAACCATAAACTATCAGTTGCCCCAAAATGGATCCGTTACACTTAAGATTTATGATATACTCGGGAAAGAAGTTGCCACTCTCGTTAATGAGCAGAAGAATCAGGGAAGATACTCTGTGAATTTCGATGCCTCAAAACTTGCAAGCGGCGTTTACATCTACCGTTTACAGGTCAATGATTATGTAAGTTCAAAGAAGATGTTGTTGCTAAAATAAGGAATACTTAATTGGACATCTCAAGGGAAGGCTCCTGACGGCTTTCCCTTTTTTTTAATCATTTGAATTGTCACTAAAGGAAAAGCAATTTGAATACTGAAGAATGGAACCATCAAAGTTGGACGAGAGAGGTTAAGTGAAGACGGGGAGCGAAAGTGAGGCAGGCTTTTCTACAATTCATTAAGGAACGGGTTCTTTTCCCGTTCCCTTCCGATCGTGCTCTCTTCGCCGTGGCCTGAGTAGATAACCACATCGTCCTTGAGGGTGAGCAATTTATGGGTTATTGAGTTGAGAAGAGTTTCATAGTCCCCGCCCCACAGGTCGGTTCTGCCAATGCTGTCTTTAAAGAGTACATCGCCTACGAGACAGAAATTTTCATTCGGAAAATAAAGACAGAATTCTCCCGGTGTATGTCCTGGTGTATAAAGAAACTTAATTGGCGATTCACCCAATACAATGTTTAGTTTTTCAGAAATAAAGTTATCGGGCTCCGGGGGTTCGTTAAACTGCACATTATATCTCTCTGCCTGTGTGCCGGCATTCTTTAAGAGAATAAGATCATCTTCCGGGATGAGATACTCCGGGTTATATTTTTCTTTAACATATTTACATCCCCATATATGATCAAGATGACAGTGTGTATTTATCAGGTATTTCGGCACCAGGTCGTTATTCCGGATAAATTCTGAAAGTTCATTCTCTTCTACCTCATCTGAACATCCGGGATCTATTACAGCGCAATCTTTTGTATGATCATCCCATACAATAAAAGTATTCTCGCTGAAAGGATTGAATACAAACTTCTTTATTTTAACCATTACCTGAAATTTCTCTTTATTCTTGGAAATAATTTCTTGTTATAATTGTTATAGTTGTCTTTTATTTCTTCAAACGAATCTCCCCCGAATTTCATCAGAAAGTGTTTCGCCAGTACCCAGGCAAGCATTGATTCCGATATTACTGCACATGCTGGTACAGCTACGAAGTCGCTTCTTTCTCTTCTCGATTCTATTTTTTTCATCGTACTAAGATCTACACTTTCAACGGGACTCATAAGAGTTGCTATAGGTTTCATCGCAGATCTGACAATCACCGGCATTCCATTGGATATTCCGCCTTCAATTCCGCCGGCACGATTGGTCTTCCTTTTAAGCTTTTCGCCTGATCTAATTATTTCATCATGAGATTCAGAACCTGTGCTTCCGGCAGATTCAAACCCGGTCCCAATTGAAACAGCTTTCACTGCATTAATTGACATCATTGCAGAAGCAATATCAGCATCAAGCTTGAGATCATACTGCATAAAACTGCCAAGTCCGGCCGGAACTCCCGAAGCAACTGTAACAAAGGTTCCTCCAAGTGTATCCCCTTTCTTTTTTACCTGTTTTATCCTTTCTATAATCCTGTTTTCATGATCTTTATCGAATACCCGTACATCGCTTTTATCGGCTTCGATCGATAAATCCCAGGCCGAAAAATTTTTCGGGAGTTTATTCTGAGTTATATCTGCAAACATATCCTGATCTGAATACTCACCACCGATACTTTCTACATAACTGCCGATAAAAATATTAAATTCTTCAAGCAGCCTGCGTGCTATGGACCCGGCTGCAACCCTGGCCGCGGTTTCTCTGGCGCTTGAACGTTCAATTGAGTTTCTGATGTCATTGTAGTTGTACTTGCTAATCCCGACGAGGTCAGCGTGGCCCGGTCTTGGAATTGTAACCTTTTCTATTTTTTTGCCGCCGGCTTCAGGCGACATCTGATTTTTCCAGTTCTCCCAGTCCTTGTTCCTGATCAGCAGAGAAACCGGTGAACCGATTGTCTTCTGAAACCTGATGCCCGACAAAATCTCTGCGGTATCTGATTCTATCTTCATACGGTGGCCGCGGCCGTAGCCGGCCTGCCGTCTTTTCAGATGATAGTTCAGGTAGCTATTTTCTAAACAGAGGTTGGAAGGAATTCCATCTATTATTACCGTAAGGGCCTTACCGTGGGATTCCCCTGCCGTTAAGAAGCGTATCATTTTAAATCCTGTAAAATGTTGAGCAGTTAATATAAAAAAAACGCCCGAATACCGGGCGTTCTTTTATAAATATTTCTGTACCTTATTCAGGTATCTCGAGTGCATAGAATCTTTTATTCCCCTGTTCGTCAGCAACTCTCAGCATTACTGAACTGCCTTTATTGTCGTCAATTATACTTTTGAAGTCGCTTACGGAATCAATTTGTTTTTTGTTAGCTTCGAGGATAATTAGTCCCTGGAATAATTTCTGGTCCTCAGCATTACTGTAAGGCTTAACCTCAGTAATCAAAACTCCATGATCAACATTAAATTTAGTTTTTTCCTGGGAATTGAGATTCCTGACAGTTAATCCAAGATTATCAAAAGCTGTTGAAGAATTATTTCCGTTAGATTCGTTATTATCATTTTCTTTATTCACAACCGGTTCATTGGATTGTTCTGTTTCCCTTGCTTTCAGGGTTACATCCCTTTCAATCTCTTTCCCGTCGCGGTATATAGTTAATGTCACCTTTGATCCGGCACTTTTACCTGCAATATAGCTCTGGAGGGTATTGGGTTCATTAACTTCTTTTCCGTCGATTTTAAGAATAACATCACCGGCTTTAATGTCAGCTTTACTGGCAGCTCCGCCATCAACCAATCCCTGAACAATCACACCTTCCGGTTTGCTTAAACCAAGAGCTTTTGCCATTGCATTATCAACTTCGCCGATATTCACGCCAATGTAGCCCCGGCTGATTTTGCCGTGTGCTATAAGATCTTTAGCAACCGACTTGGCCATATTGATAGGAATTGCAAATCCGTATCCTATATAAGTGCCTGTTCTTCCGGCGGCTATTGCAGAATTCACTCCGATAACAGCTCCGGATAAATCGACAAGAGCACCGCCGCTGTTGCCCGGGTTGATAGCTGCATCCGTCTGGATGAAATTCTCAACACCATAGCTGTTTTTAATTAATCCAAGCTGCCCTCTTCCAATAGCGCTTACTATGCCTGCAGTTACCGTGGAAGAGAGTGAAAGAGGATTGCCTATTGCCATTACCCATTGGCCGACCTTCAGATTATCAGAATCTCCCAGGTAAGCAACGGGCAGATCCTTGGCGTCAATTTTTATAACGGCCAGATCTGTAAGCGGATCGGTACCGACAACTGTTGCATCAAATGTTCTTTTATCATAAAGTCCAACGGTTACTTTATTAGCATTCTCAACTACGTGGTTGTTTGTAAGTATGTATCCATCATCTGAAATAATAATCCCGCTTCCGGTTCCTTTTTCTTCCTGGGGCATATCTTTAAAAGGGAAAAAGAAAAAGTCGTTGTGGGGATTCTCAGCAGAAGAAACTACTGTAATCTGAACAATAGTAGGTGTAACTTTTGCTGCTGTTTCTATAAAAGCCTTACTGAAAGAAGTTGCATCCGCATCAAGGTTAACGGGAGGGTTATTCGCACCAAGGTTTATATCCGCAAGTCCCGGCCTTACCAGTCCAAAACCTGAAACAAGCAGGGCTCCGAACAGGATTCCGGCAAACACTAACGCAAATGCACCAAATAATCTTTTTGATCTCATGTTCTATTCCTCCGAATTAAATTCATTTTTAAGAATTAGACTGCATTGCTGCATTTGTATCAACTATCTATAATGCCTCATTTGAGTAATTGAAGTGACTGTAGTCCTTTAAAATCGTGGATATGGTGCCTGGTAAAACGTTCGAGAAATCCAATTGCCTTTTCCTTCGTCGGTTTGCTTATTTTATCTGCCTGTTTATTGTATTTTAGACACAGCAGGTAGTTAAAAAGTTCCATATCTATCGTATAAGAATAAAGATTTTCCCGGCTGCACTGTTCACAAAAAATACCTAAATCGTAGTTGTATGCCAAATTTTCATTTGCAAACTTTGATCTGCCGCAAGCTGTACATTTTTCAAGCTGGGGCTCATACCCGGACTCCGCCAGGAAAAATAAGAAATATCTGCCGAATGTAACCAAAGGTTCTTCGTTTGATGTATCGAGCAGTGAAAGGATTCTTACCGTTCCTGAAAAAAGTCTGTAGTTTGATTCATTCTCGGGAGTCAGTTTTTTTAATAATTCTATAACAGCAAAGGCATATTGGAGTTTTTCAAAATTGTCCTTTATACCCGGGAAGTGTGAAATGATAGAGGCACCGGATACAAGTTGGACTTCACGTGAGTCCTTTTTATACAATACGATTTCCAGGTGGTTTAATGGATTAACTGCAGCGCCGATCTTACTTTTTGAGCTTCTCCCCCCCTTAAGAATTCCAGACAATCTGCCGTATTCTTTTGTATAAAAAGCCGCAATCATACTGGTATCGCCATAGTTGAGTTTGGTAAGTACTAAGGCTTCAGTCTTTATAATCTCGCTCATTTTATAAAATTATATGGGAAGCTGAATATTCCTTCTTCGGTGATAATGCCTTTTATCAGATGTGCAGGAGTAATATCAAAAGCAGGCGTATAAGCCTCATCAATACCCGGCGAAAGCTCAATTCCATTCGGCCGGGTAATCTCATTCTTGTTCCTGAATTCGATTATTATTTCCGCGCCGCTCGCAATTTTCCTGTCAATCGTAGTGGTAGGTGCGGCAATATAAAACGGGACTTCGTGGTAAAAGCAGTTTACGGCAAGACTGTATGTACCAATCTTATTAGCTGTATCTCCGTTTAAAGCAATCCTGTCGGCTCCGGCAATCGCAAAATCAACCTTTCCGGTTTTAAGCAGGGATGCCGCAGAAGAATCGCTGAGCACGGAATAAGGTATGCCGTATTTTCCGAGCTCAAAGGCTGTTAGTCTTAATCCCTGAAGCAGAGGTCTTGTTTCATCTGCATAAACATAATTAACAAGGCCGTTTTCAAATCCCGTCTTAATCACATTGAAAGCAGTCCCATCCCCTCCTGTTGCAAGCTTACCGGTATTGCAGTGGGTAATTATGGTAGATTTTTTCAAAAAGATATTCAGTCCGTGTCTTCCGATTTTAGTGCATTTGTTTATATCATCATTATGAAGTTCTACTGCTCTGTCAAGTAATGCCCGGTATGCATCTTCGGAAGGACTAAGTGAATTAAAAACCTTCTGCATCTCCTCAAGAGCCATAAAAAGATTAACCGCAGTCGGTCTTGTTCTTTCCAGCCGTTTATATGCAGCACTGAAATGTTTTTCCAATTCAGCCGACCCCGAATTTTTCACGGAGAGAGCCATTCCATATGCCGCCGTAATCCCTATAGCAGGGGCTCCTCTTACCTCCAGACGTTCTATGGCATCTGCAATTCTGTTGTAATCATCAGTTTCGACATATTCCTCTGTAAACGGAAGCTTCGTCTGATCAAGAAAGATCAGTTTATCATCTTCAAATTTCAGAGAAAAATAATCAGTCTTTCTCATCAAATCTTGTCATATTGTGAAATTCACGGTATCTATCGTGTATCCTTAGATAATTAAGATCGCGGAATCCGTCCACGCTGAACTTCTCCACACAGAAAGAAGCAAGCGTGCTCCCGAAAACTACCGCAGATTTAACGCTCTCTACGTCAAGGTCATTTATTTTATGCAGATACCCGATGAAACCGCCTGCGAACGTGTCGCCTGCACCGGTAGGATCATAAATCATTTCCAGGGGATATGCAGGTGCTGAGAATACAATCTCTTCCATAAAAAGAAGGGCTCCATGTTCACCTTTTTTGATGATAAGGATCTCGGGACCCATTTCCCTGATCTTCCGTGCGGCTTTTATCAGGTTGGGCTCATGCGCAAGGAGTCTTGCTTCAGAATCGTTTATGATCAGGACGTTTACTCTTTTCAGTACTTCAAGAAGTTCATCTTTCTTCCCCTCGATCCAATAATTCATTGTATCACAGACCACAAAATGAGGACTGACCATCTGGTTCAATACTTTTAGCTGCAGAGCAGGATCAATATTACCAAGACAGACAAACCTGGCTTTCCTGAATTTTTCGGGAATTACGGGATCAAATTTTTCAAATACATTCAGCTCCGTCAGGAGGGTATCTCTTACATTGAGATCGTAATGATATTTCCCTGACCAGCGAAATGTCTTCCCATCCATTACCTGCAGACCATCAGTATCAATATTATGCTCTTCAAGAAGGTGTATGTACTTTTTAGGGAAATCTTTTCCAACAACACCTACAAGATTAACAGGTCCGCTGAAATAACTTGCTGCCAGTGAAATATATGTTGCTGATCCGCCGAGCGCATCATTAATCCTGTCGAACGGGGTGGCAACTGTATCTAACGCGAGAGATCCTACAACTAGTAAACTCAATTTTTCTCCTGTAATTTTTGAATTAAGAATTATAAAAATAAGTATTTACGTTTTGAAAACCATAATAAATGGAGTAACTAACGCAGATTTATCTCGATATAATCCCAGAAAATCCTGTCTTTCGAATGATATCTCGTTATTAACTCTACCGAATGGCGCTGACCTTCCCATGCAAGAAGGTTCTTCGCCTCTTCGGGATTGTACCAGCAGGAATCTGAATGTTCCTCACATATTTTCACCGTCTCATTCACCTTTACCCTCGCTGCAAATACTGGCAGCAAAGATATAACATTCAATTCGTGCGAATAGAATGTATTAACATTAGGAACAACCCAGATTCTTTCAGGCGTCAGTCCGGTTTCTTCTTTTATTTCACGCAGTGCTGCCTGGTAGGCAGTTTCGTCGGCTTCAACCTCTCCGGTGACCATCTGCCACAGCCCCGGATAAATTTCTTTTTCTGCCCTCTTGAGAAGAAGAAATTCCAGCCCGTTTTCTGTTTCTCTGAAAATATGGGCTTCAATCATGTTTGAAATAATTCTCATATTTATCCTGCTTATTAAAAATATGCTCTTACTTCTGCTCTTGCAGTGTGAATAGCTTTGCTTGATCCCTGGAGCCTGCCGTCATAGCTAACGGTCGACTGCAGAAACGTGTTTATCCGATAATCAAAGTTGAGTCTCCAGTAATAATTTTTGCCGATTTCATTTCCACCGGTGATTTCAAAAGGTAAGAAATTTTCGGATGTATTGCCTGTTAATTCATCCCTCTCAATCTCTATTCTGAGCCTGCCTGTCCCGGCAAAGGACCAGTTGAACCTCATTGTCTGGGAATTTAGATCGACTACCGTTGGGATCGCAGGATAATAATCTGTATTCCTGCCCACTTTAATCTTAAAGCCGACTTCAATATCATTCTCCGGCCTGTATGAAAAATCTGAAGCAGCACTGTTCCCGTCAATATTTCTTTTTCTGTTGGATTCCAGTGGAGCAAACACGGCATCCTTTGAATTTACAAGGTCAGTCTGGTTGCTTAATTCTTTCACCAGCCGGAATGTTATCCTGAGACTTCTTTCCCTGTTGTAGGATCTTTCGGTTCCCCCGCTGAACTGGTTCAGCCCTTTTGTCTGGGCATATCGAAATCTGAAAGACAGATCTGGATCGTTTTCAAATAGGAAGATATCCTGCTGGATATAATTGGAACCGTTTACCGTAGTCTTTTCATTTTGAAAGGCTGAAAAATCAAGGAGATAAATACGTTTATAATCCGGTTCCCTGCTGTTTTCTTCGATTCTCCAGTATGTTTCAGTCGAAAACGGCTTCAGAAGTTTATAGGCAAGCGATCCATTCTCAAAAATATCTCCGTATTGTACCTTCCACCGGGTACTTGTTTTGAGATTGATGACAGGGAAAAGCTCATCGGTCGGAACAGTCACTTGTATATAATCGGCATCATATAACGCAGGTTCAAATTCATTCTCATCGGCAATGCCGTTATTGTTTAAATCTCCAAGGTACCTGTAGTTACCGGTACCCTGTGGTACACGGATAAATACTTTTTCTAATTTTGCCGTTCTTTCAGTTGAGACTTCGTAAAACAGATCCCCGTTCAGGACAGGGTTCCAGAAATTAAATTTTGACTGCGAGCGGATTAACACTGTCTGGTTATCCAGAAATCCTTTTTTCTTAAACTGTTCAGTAAATTTTTTATCTCTGACAGTCAGGTTGATAGTCGAGTTTACTTCACTGATCCCGCTGTACGTGAGTTCGTAGAATTGAGTCAGTGCCTTATCCTGTTTCATCATTAGTCCGCCCAGGGGAGCATAGTCTTCTCTGACCGAATATTTTCCGCCGACTTTTAGTCCGTTTATGTTTACCAGCTGAAGGAAAGGATCAATTTCATAGTATTTCAGACTGCTGCTGAGCAGTGAATCGGAGCTGCCGGATTTATCTTTTTTCTTTTCAGCCAGGAATTCCACTCCGGGTTTTAAATACCAGAAAACATAATACCCGCTCCCCTTCTGGCGTACCCAGTTTGTTTTGATGTTATTATTCTGCGATTCAACATAATCCAGGTTATATAATAGCGAATAATTTGTGTTATCTGTAAAAATAAAATTGTTGTTATATCTCGTCGCCCGGAAATCCTCGCCCCTTTTTAACAATCCGATCGAAGAAGTAACAAGCATATTATTAATAGGCAGGAGATTCAGGTTAAACTCACGCAGAGTTTCATCTGCTTGTGCCTGGTTCTGCGACACATTATAATACCTGTCGAATTCAACCTCATTTATCCTGTCGGCAGAGGTAAACTTCCCCTGGATAAACCTGTCTTTCACAGAAAATCCTGCTTTTCCAAGGTCGATATTTCCAAGTTGTATTTTCTTCGGATCCATTTTCAAAAAAATATTCCTTGCATAGCCGTAATTATCCCCATCATCCAGGCTGGATAAAAGGTTCCGATCCCACAAACTGCCTGCATATTCAAGACTTATAAAAAAATCCTGGAAAGGATTTGCGTCAACAACAATATTCCCTATCTGCTTTCTTTCCGGTATGGGTATATATATTATCGGCAGATACCCCCCCTGACCTTTACCTGCAAAAACGTAATTACCCAGGCTGATCTTATTGTAATCTCCGGTTGATTCCCCGACATAACTGAATGAAACATTGTAAATAGAGGCTGAATCCCCCGGATTATATACATAATAAGAAAAAGGCTGATTGTTGATAAGTGTATCTACCTTATAATATGTGCCGTGAATATTTCCAAGTGAATCCGGCTGCGCCAGGGAAATTCCTGATTTTGAAGCCTTGCTCCTGTCGTCGCCGGCATTCTGGAGTATCGCTTTATCGGCATTTGTCAGAGTCACATCTATAGGGGCATTAGGGTCGTCCCCTTCTCTTAGGTACTGCATCTGAATCCCCAGCTTGTCATCAAGAAGAGAAGATTTCACACCTGTGCCGAAAAAGTTACGTGTAAAGCGTCTGTCTGTATATTCAAAGTCGACAGAGATTCGGCTTGCAGATGTTATTAGTCTCTGGGGAGTAAAAGTAATCTGAGCATTTGAATATTCGATCGTGTAATCGTTTGCCTCGCCTCTCTTCATAGGAACACCATCAAGAAAAACCTGCTCGGTGCCTGCAATTACAACAATATCTTTTTCATTATTTATTCCTGATAGCCTGTATGGTCCCTGAACGCCGTCGACCCCGGTAAAATTATTTGTATTAAATTTACCACGTGAGCTTGCCAGAGAGATATAACCCGATTGACCGGCATATTGGAATTCTCCCATTAGTCCCTGCAGCTTCCTGTCAATTACTCCGAACTCCCCCTGCTTGCGAAGCAGCTGGTAATCCCCGAAAGTTCCTGTGGCGTTAGGATGCTTAATCTGGATAAAAACCTTATCAAGTTCTTCCAGGCGTTCCGTATTTCCTTCAGGCTGAATGGGTGTATTTTCATCCGTCAGTGCTGCTACAACTTCAATATCGTCCGAAAGCTTTCCCGAAAGCTGCAATCGCAGCCCGCTGTTCAGTGTAAAGTCTTTGGTTGTTCCCACAGTAAAACCGCGGACAAGAGTCCCGCTTTTTTCGATCCTGTTCCCGAAAATATCCTCGGGAGTAAACCCGCCCGTCTCAGCCTGTGCTACCTGGATTGTATCCGTGCCCCCTTCTTTTACTTTAACAACAAGACTCCGTTTTTTATACTCTTTTTTCAGGGATAGCTGATATGACCTGTATGAAACATAAATCGTGTCAAAAATTGAATAGGCAAGCGAATCGGAGAGACTGAATGAGGCTGTCTTATACGAAATTGTATAATCCTTCCTTCCGAGAGTATGGCCTCTTAACTCTATTTTCTCAGAAAAAGGAATAATTGAAACCCTGGATAAAGAGTACTTATTATCCAGGCTGACCGGAATAGTATCTGTGACGGTTTTTACCAGGTATTGATCCTGCGCCCTTAATGAAATTGTCAATAAAAAGAGTACACCCGGTATAATTAAATAAAGCTTGAATCTCAAATGATGACAAGATTTGTGAAGCAATAATCTAAATTTACATACTTCTTTTATCAAGTCTATATTGATTCTTACACTGCCTTTTCCCTCGGGGAATAATTTGCAATTGCAAAATGCCGCTTTATCCACGACCGTGTGACTGATATTAAACTTAAAAGCAGGGTAAAGTTTATTTTATATGATTAATTAAACTGGATATATGAACTCAGCAATAATATTAAATGAAGAAGCCGGACAGGGAAAAACCCTTGCTGAAAGACTACTGCCATTGCAGGATGACAAATTTTCCTTCGATCTGTTTACGATTAAAAGCGGAAACCTGGATGAAATCCTTAAGAGAGTTAGTTCTGAAAATTATAGTGTGCTTGCCGCTGCGGGAGGTGACGGCACAGTTAGTACTGTAGCGGCCACGGCTGTAAAACTTGACCGAACCCTTGGAATCATTCCTGCCGGTACGCTGAATCATTTCGCTAAAGATACAGGTATCCCGCTGAATATCGAAGAAGCGGTTTCTGTTTTGAAAAGCGGCATTACGGCTCTTATTGACACCGGCGAAATAAATGGAAGAATTTTTCTGAATAATTCTTCGATCGGTCTTTATCCCAAAGTGGTTAAAAAAAGAGAAAAGACAGATGAGATTCGGAGGAAATAAATGGACTGCAATGTTTAAAGCATCTTTAGCAGTGTTCAAATCTATTCCCAGGATAAGCATAACAATAAAAGCAGACGGTCAAACGATCAAATGCAGAACCCCTTTCGTGTTCATTGGCAATAACGATTATAAATTTGATCTGTTCAACCTGGGACGGAGGGAAGGCCTTAACCGACGGCAGGCTGAGTATTTATTATCCCAGGTATAGCGGCAGGATTTCATACATCCGCCTGATCTTAAAAACATTGCTCGGGAAGCTTGACCAGGAGAAAAATTTTCAGATCCTGCATAATGAAGAAATTATTATTTATTCTGATAAAAAGAAGCTTGAAGTTTCTATTGATGGAGAAGTTTTCAGACTTGAAGACTCCTTTACATTATAAAATAAGACCTAAATCGTTAAAATTAATTGTACCGGAATGATATTGAAAAGAATTGTACATATATCTGACCTTCATTTCGGAACTGTCGAAGATAAGATTGCCCGGGTTATTCTAAAGGATATAAAAGAGCTTAACCCTGATCTGCTGATTGTGAGCGGAGATTTAACGCAGCGTGCAAGGAAAAGTCAGTTTATTCAGGCAAAGGAATTTCTTGACCAGCTTGATTATGTAAAAATAATAATCCCCGGAAACCATGATGTGCCGTTATTCAATTTATTCGCAAGGTTTTTGCTTCCTTTGACAAACTATAAAAATATTATAACAAAAGATCTTTCCCCTTTTTACTATGATAAATCAATTGCTGTGCTTGGAATAAATACTGCCAGGTCGCTTACATGGAAATCAGGCAGAATATCTGAGGACCAAATCGAAGAACTTAAAATGAAAACTTTGCACAATTGATAACAGCATATTCAAAATCATTGTAACTCACCATCCGTTTATTCCTCCCGCGGGCGATCTTGGAATAAAACTGGTAGGGAGATCGGCGATGGCACTGAAGATAATTGATAAATGTTCAATTGATCTTCTGCTTGCAGGCCATCTCCATCAGGGATATAATGGTGATGTCAGGCCATTTTATCCTTCTCAAAATAGTTCAATCATTTCTGTACAAGCAGGCACCGCAATCTCCAATCGTGTAAGGGGTGAGCCGAATGCTTTTAATTATATAGAAGCCGACAAAGAAAACATCCTGATCTCTATAAGGGAATGGAATGGTGATAATTTTGAAGTAGCTCAGAGAACAACCTACCGGAAGAATAAAAATGAATGGATTAAAGAATAGTCCTTCTCACTCTTCGTCTATTCATATCTTAATGCTTCAATGGGATCAAGACTTGCAGCTTTATATGCTGGGTAAGTCCCGAACAATATCCCAACGAACAGGCAAAGCGACAATCCTATCAGAACCCAGTCATACGGAATGGCTATCTGAGCATTTAAAAAGCTCCCCGCGAAATTTCCTATCAGAATACCCAGGAAAATTCCCACGAAACCCCCGATTAGACAGAGGATAATTGCTTCAAAAAGGAACTGCAGAAGAATGCTGGACCTTCTTGCGCCTACAGCTTTTCTTATCCCTATCTCTTTTGTTCTTTCAGTAACCGACACAAGCATTATATTCATTATACCCACACCTGCAGCAAGCAAAGCAATAATAGAAACAACAAGCGCTCCTATCCGTATGCTTCCTGTCATATCGTTTATCTGCCCCATTATCGATTCGTTGCTGAAAATATCAAAATCATTATCCTCGCCCGGGGGAACTTTCCTGATTGTTCTCATATATCCGATAGCAGTTTCCATAGCAGCATTATAATCCTGGGGACCGAAGGACATTATTGTGATAGCAACGCTCTGAGTTCTCTTTCCGTAAACAGCCTGGAAGGTAGAAATGGGAAGTACTATATAGTTATCCTGCGACTGGCCGAAAAATTCAGGCTGCTTCTTCAGTATTCCGATTACTTTAAAAGGCTTTCCATCAACCCTGACCGTCTGCCCTACTGGATCAATGTTGTAAAAGAGTTTTTCCACAATAAAATTACCAAGTACGCATACATCGTTCGAATAATCTATATCGCTTTTTCTTATTTCCCTTCCGTCTTTTATTTCGAGGTTTAATGTTTTATAAGTCCCTTCTGTTACTCCGATTACATACGTATCGGGATTGGTCTTTTTGTTTCCAAATCTGATGATCTTACCTCCGGCTCCTATATGCGCCCCCATCCCTTTTACATCAGTCATTAAGTTTTCAAGCCTGTAAAAATCATCCAGAGTTATGTCTTTCCTGTTGCGGTATTTTTCCCAATCGTGATCACCCGCGTGAATTACCGGCCACTTTTGAATTTCAAAGGAGTTCTTATTAAGGAATTGAATGCCGCTTTCAATTGTATTCTGCAGCATCGTTATGATAGTCATTATAACTATAATAGAAAAAATACCTACAACTACGCCGAGCACAGTAAGCAGAGTTCTCAGGCGGTTAGTTTTCAGAGACTGTAATGAAATGAAGATTAATTGCAGCGGTTCCATGTTCCCCCCGTATGTTTGTATTGATTAATCAATCCAAAACTGCCAAAATGTTTTTTCAAAAATATAAAAAAAAGAGTTTTCCCGCTATTAAATAACTAATTTATTCATATCTCAAAGCTTCAATGGGATCAAGGTTAGCCGCCTTATAAGCCGGATAGGTACCGAAAACAACACCCACAAAAATACACAGCCCTAGCCCTATTAAGACCCAGTCGACAGGAATGGCAGTTTCAGCATTCAGAAAACTGCCTGCAATATTTCCTATACCTATGCCGAGCGCGATACCGATAAAGCCGCCGATGATGCAGAGGACTATTGCTTCAAAAAGAAACTGGCAAGAATATTCAATCTTTTAGCTCCTACAGCTTTTCTTATTCCTATCTCTCTTGTTCTTTCGGTAACCGAGACAAGCATGATATTCATAATTCCGACTCCGGCAGCCAGAAGCGCAATGATCGAAACTACAATTGCCCCGATCCTGACTCCACCTGTAATATCATTAATTTGTCCGACAAGTGATTCATTACTGAAAATATCGAAATCATTATCCTCGCCGGGAGCAACTTTTCTTATGGTCCGCATATATCCCGTAGCTGCATCCATTGCAGAATTATAATCCTGTTTGCCGTATGACTGTACAGTAATGCTGATGCTATGGGCTCTTCTGCCGTACATTGACTGAAAAGCCGTGATAGGCATAACTATATAGTTATCCATCGACTGTCCGAAAAACTCCGGCTGCTTCTCAAGTGTACCTATTACTTTCAACGGGTATCCGTCCACCCTCACAGTCATTCCAACCGGGTCAATATTGGTAAAAAGTTTTTTGGTTACATCGTCCCCGAGTACGCATACATTATTAGAATGCTCAACATCCGTTTCATTAATTTCCCTGCCTTCCTTTACCGTTACAGAGTTGGTTCTGAATGCACCCATTGTAACTCCGATAACCGATATATTAGGGTTGGTTTCCGTACTGCCGAATTTCACGATCTTCCCATGCATTTCCTGTTGTGCGCCTACGTATTTCGCCTGCTTCATCATTTCTTCAAATCTGTAAAAATCGTCGAGAGTAATGTCCTTCCTGTTGCGGTATTTCTGCCACGAACCCGGACCGCCGGTGTGAATCGCAGGATATTTCTGGATTTGAAATGTATTTTTATTGAGAAATGATACCCCGCTTTCGATAGTATTCTGCAGCATTGTAATCACAGTCATAATAACTATAATTGAAAAGATTCCTACTACAACACCGAGAATAGTAAGCATTGTTCTAAGGCGGTTGGTCTTAAGTGAATCGAAGGACAACGAAAGGATCTGTGTAATCTGCATTATACTAAAATATTATTGTTCTAAATTAAAAACCGGACAATAAATATTAAAGGGAGATTCAAATTCCGGAATTATCTCTCCTGAATCCGGCAGCAGAACCGGCGCTCTGCATATCTTTGTCCCCGTTTCATATTGTATTATTCGTATCTCAAGGCCTCGATAGGATCAAGGTTTGCGGCTTTGTACGCAGGATATGTTCCGAAAACAACCCCGACAAACACGCACAAGGATAATCCTATTAAAACCCAATCATATGGAATTGCCGCCTTAGCATTTAAAAAGCTTCCTGCAAGATTTCCGATCCCAACACCGAGGACAATACCAACGAAGCCTCCTACAATACATAACGTTACCGCTTCGAGAAGGAACTGGAAAAGTATATTAGTTTTTCGTGCTCCTATTGCTTTGCGGATACCGATCTCACGAGTTCTTTCCGTTACCGATACAAGCATTATATTCATTATTCCTATGCCGGCAGCAAGCAGGGCTATGATTGATACAACCAATGCACCTATCCTGATTCCTGAGGTGATATCGTTGACCTGAGTGATCATAGATTCATTACTGAAGATATAAAAATTATCGTCCTCACCCGGTGTTACTTTACGAATGGTTCGCATGTATCCTGTTGCAGCATCGATTACATCATTATAATCTTCTTTGGTTTTTGACATTACAGTTATATTTATGCTGTTGCTGTACTTGCCGTACTTCTGCTGAAATGTTGTAATAGGCATGACTATATAAGAATCTCTTGACTGGCCGAACATTGACGGCTGTTTTTCAAGTACGCCGATTACCTGTAGAGGTTTTCCGTCAACCCTTATAATCTGACCGATAGGATCCACATTAATAAAAAGTTTATTAACTACTTCCTGGCCCAATTCGCATACATCATTTGAATATTTAATATCGGACTGACGTAAGTCTCTTCCGCGCTCCACGTTCCAGTTATTTGTCCTCATCGCACCAAGCGTAATCCCGGCTACGCTTATGTTTGGATTAGTCTCTTTATTGCCGAAAGTGATCTGCTTCCCGAATTGCCACTGTTCCGCTCCGACATACATCGCCTGGTTAAGCATTCCTTCAAGTCGGTAAAAATCTTCGAGAGTTATATCAGGACGATTTCTGAATTTGTCGCGCATCCCGGGACCGTGTCCCATCATCGATGGAAATTTCTGAATTTGAAATGTGTTCTTGTTTAATTGAGAAAACCCGCTCTCAATAGATTTCTGCAGCATAGTGATAATTGTCATAATCACAATTATAGAGAATATTCCGACCACAACACCGAGCACAGTCAGCATAGTACGCAGCTTATTGCTTCTAAGTGATCTGAAAGCAACCGTTACAACTTCATTTAATCTCATTTTTACCTAATCTCAGGATTACAAATTTTCAAAATTAAAAATCATCCGCCATTCACTCATTCATCCATTCATCACTCATTCACACCATTCAATCATCCACAACATCTCAATCAACCAATCCGCCAAATGCATTCATCCATTCACTCATTCAACCATTCACTCATCCAATCCCCAAATCATTACACCATTCCATCTTTCCACTCCGCCATCCACCCGCCTCTACTCATACCTCAACGCTTCCACCGGGTCCATCTTCGCAGCCGAGTATGCAGGCGCAAGACCGGCTATAATTCCGGTGAGCAAAGAAATTAAAATTGCAATAATTACGGCATCGTATTGTACAGATGTTGGTATAAATTGATTTACCATCATGCTTATCAGAATGGCAAAGAGAAGTCCGATAAGCCCGCCCATAATGCATATTGTGGATGACTCTAATAAAAATTGTCCCAGGATGGTCCGTCTCTTGGCCCCAATGGCTTTTCTAAGTCCGATTTCTTTTGTTCTTTCTTTAACAGAGACAAACATTATATTCATAATGCCTATAGCTCCTACAAAAAGAGAAAGACCTGTAATGAATAAACCGGCAATCTGAATAACCCCGACTATGCTGTTATAGTTATCCATCAATCCTTCCTGCTGGTTTATTGAGAAATCATTTTCTTCACTGTAAGTAAGTCCCCGTATCTTTCTCATTATACCTTCCGCTTCCGCTTTGGTATCTTCAAGAAGGGCAGGACTTGCCGCTCTTACATTGATCGTAATTGATCCATGCATTTCGCTGGTAAAGTTCTTAAAAATTGTTCCTATAGGTACAAATACCTGGTTATCGGGATTGAAACTACCGAGCATAAAACTTCCCTGCTCAGTAAGCACGCCTACAACTTTATAATTGACACCGCCGATCTTAATGGTTTTATCAATGGCATTTTCCCTGGGAAAAAGGTTCTTAGCCAGTTCGCTGCCCAGCACCGCAACCTGTCTCGAGCTTTTGCTTTCGATTTCACTATAAAACCTTCCTTCAGCGAAAGTAAAATTTGTAGTTTTCACATAATCGGCAGATGATCCGTTCACATTGACGGCATCAGTCCTTCTGTCTTCATACTTAACTGTCTGGCGGGTACCGGCTACAGGGGCAGTAGCTGCCGGAAGTTTAGCCATATTCTTAAACTCTTCATAATCTTCCATCGTAAGGTTTTTCCTGTTCCGCATTTTCCACCAGTCCTCGTTAGAGAACCAGGCCCATTTATCAATATACAGAACATCAGATCCCAGCGCACTTATGCCGTTCTGGAAAGAATTGTCAATTCCTTTAATTGCAGTGGTCATAACAACGACAGATGTCACACCAATAATTATCCCGAGCATTGTCAGGATAGATCGTACTTTGTTAGCCCGGATCGCTCTCAGTGCTATCATCATACTTTCTTTCATTTCAAACAAAAATGTACTCATAATTAATCCAGCCGATTAGTTTAAGTTTTAATCAAAGCCCTGCTGCTGCTCTTGGTTTAGGAATATAACGGTTCTGAACGGGAAAGTCATTTTCTATAAGTCCATCCTTTATACGGATAATCCTTGCAGCATGTTCTGCTATATATTCCTCGTGAGTAACCAGAATAATTGTATTTCCTTTTTCGTATATCTCATTAAATAGTATCATAATTTCTTCACCGGTCTTGGAATCAAGGTTTCCGGTAGGTTCGTCTGCAAGTATGATGGCAGGTTTGGTAACCAGGGCTCTTGCGATTGCAACCCTCTGTCTTTGACCGCCCGAAAGTTCGTTTGGTTTGTGATGCATCCTGTCCTTAAGACCTACATCTATCAGGGATGCCTCCGCTCTCTCTCTTCTTTCAGCATAGGCGAGTCCTGCATAAATGAGGGGCAGTTCCACGTTGTGGATAGCATCGGATCTGGAAAGCAGGTTGAATGTCTGGAATACAAATCCGATCTCCCTGTTCCTGATGGCGGCAAGCTGGTTATCGGTCATTTCACTTACACTGTTTCCTTTAAAATCGTATATCCCTGATGTCGGGGTATCGAGACAGCCCAGCATATTCATTAGGGTAGATTTGCCCGAGCCTGAAGGTCCCATAATTGCTACATATTCATTTTTATCTATTTTTAGCGAAACATCTCTTAATGCATTAACCTCTTCACTTCCAACCTGGTAAATCTTAGCTATATGTTCAATGTTGATGATATTCATTCTGCAATTCCGTTTTATTTATTATTGGATCCGAAAGCCTGGCTTTTTTCTTCTACCCTGACATTAGAGCCGTCTGCCAGTTCTTTTGAGATCGCACGGTAACTTCCGCTGACTACCTTCTGTGTTGTATCAAGACCTGATTTTACTTCAATAAAGTTGTCGTCGCTTATTCCTGTTTCAACATTAATGGTCCTGGCTTTATTATCTTTAACAACAAATACGATTTCCTGAAGTTTATTCGGACCAAATTCAGCCTTTTTCTCTGCTTTTACATTCCCACTATTTTCTTCATCTTTATCCATTGTGAGTTCAGATTTATTTCTTGCAGTTACGCTTTGTATCGGAACTGCAACAACATTATGTTTTGTCTCAGTCTGTATATCCGCGTTGCACGACATACCTGGTCTTAGCTGATCATCGGGGTTGAATAATTTTATTTTTACATCAAAATTCACAACCTGTTCCTGTGTGCCAAGGCCTTCTGAAATTGCACTATTGCCTATCTCGGTCACTTTTCCTTTAAATATTCTGTCGCCGAATGCATCTACTTTAATCAGAGCAGTATCGCCAATTGCAACAAGCACAACATCATTTTCGTCCACGTCAACACTTGCTTCAATATTCCCGAGATCAGAAACAGTCATCATGTCAGTGCCCTGGCTGAATCCGCTTCCCAGAACCCTTTCTCCAAGTTCTACATTCAGTTTTGTAATAGTTCCTGTCATTGGTGAATAGATTGCTGTCTTATTAAGCTGTTCATCTGATTCTTTAAGGGCTGCAGCCATCTGGGATACATTTGCCTGGGCTGCTTCATACGATGCCTGTGAAGATAAATATGAACTTTTTGAAGCTTCGAGCTCTGAATCACTCGATAAGCCTTTTGCATGAAGTTCCTTCACCCTGTTGTAGTCGGATGTTAATTTGTCAAGTTCAGCTTTTCTCATTGCAAGTGTGGCTTTGGCTCCCTGTAGATTTGCTTCGGCTCTGTCCTTCTGGGCGATATAGGAATCTGCTTTTATCTTTATTAAAAGATCTCCCTTTTTGACGTGATTGCCTTCTTTAACCGGAAGTGATACAATCTCACCTGTAACTTCAGGAGTAATTACCACCTGGAATTCGGGGTTGATCTTGCCTGTTGCTGCAACAGTCTGAGTTATATCTTTCCTGATAACTTTTTCAACCTGAACAGGTATTATTTCCTCTTTACTGCCTCCTATTAAAGCAATGAGGATAAGTGCTACAACCAGCACACCTATTCCGCCGAAAATGTAAAGCTTCTTTTTTGATTTTTTTGTTTTCCCGTTAGCCATTAGAAAATACTCCCGATAATAAATTTATTTCAAATATTTTTTATTCGTATTGCTGATAGTTCAGAACGCCTAGGTAATACCTTAGCTGTTCACTTAAAACTACGTATGCAAACTTTGCATTTATATAGTTGGTTCGAGCAATAGTGTAATTCGAATTCGCGATAAGAACGTTAAGAAGTGTTCCGGAACCGAGAGAATATTTTTCCTCTTCGATTCTTCTGTTTTCTTCAGCAGCTTTTACATTTTTTTCATTTACGCTCAGACTCTTCTCAGCAGCCTGGAGATCAAGATAATTTTTCTGCAGGTTTCGTTTAATATTTCGTTCAAGCTCTGTTAGTTCGATATCCTTATTCTGTGCATTAACCTCTGCAATCTCAACACGGTTTTCTGTTGAAAAACCTGAGAATATCGGTATGCTTAATGTAGCACTTACATTAAGATATTTCGAGTCATTTAAATTTTCAATCGCATCGGCTCTGAGCTGGTAGCTTATGCTTCCTGTTAGCCTTGGAAAATAACCTGATTGGGCAATCGTAACGCCGTTTTCAGCACTTTTCAGGCTTAATTGAGCGCTTTTATAATCGCTCCTTGTACTTAAAGCCTTTGTAACAAGTTCCGATATATCCTGGTAATCTGTATCATTAGGGGTGCCTGAGGTTCCTGTTTCTGTATTTGCGGGTTCTTCGAATTCATACTGTTCAAGTACATCCAGTCCCAGGTAATATAATAAATTGGTTCGTGCAGTTTCCAGATCATTTTTAGCCTGGATCAGTGCAAGCTCTGCATTCCCTGCCTGAACCTGCTGATTATATACATCAGCCAGCGTAACCGCACCGAGCTTATTTCTTTCTGTTATCGTTTCAAGGTTTTTCTGGTTCCACTTTACATCATCTTCTTTTACATTTAATAGCTGTTTTGCATTAATTACATCGTAGAAAAGTGTAATAGTCTGAAAGACTATATCCTGTTTCAATCTTTCTAAGCTTAGCTGACCGGCTTCAAGGTCGTTCTTCGACTGTGAAAGAGTGGCAATGTTTGAAAGTCCGTCAAACAAAGTGATGTCGCTGTTTGCCCCTACAGTATAATTCCTGCTCTGCGAGGTTGATGTTGGAAGATTGAAAACTGATCCCTGGATAATCACACTTCCGCCCGCTTCTTCTGCTTTTGTCCAGTTCCAGTATCCGTATGCTCCGAGTGTCGGCAGAAAATTTCCGTAAGCTGCTTTTACACCCGATTCATATGTATTAATCGTATTTTCACTTTTTTGAAGTGTCGTGTTCTTATTCAGTGCTGTGTTGATTGCTTCATCGAGGCTTAATGTCTTCTGTGCGTACGAGGCAAAAGTGAAAGTTATCAGACATATTAAGCTTAGAATTAAACGCATTATTTTTCTCCCGGCAAATTATTTGTGAGAATCAGAATTTTATTGTTTTTCTTTAGACACTAGGATACAATATTAAGTTACTTAAGTTTCGATATTTTCTTTATTTGCAAAGAACATATAAAGAATTCCTTACAAAAATAAATTATCTTCAGCCGTATATAAAATTTTAAGTATAAACGGCGGAATAATTACATATGCGGTAAAAGAATCATTATCGTTATAAGAAGTGCCGTAAAACCTTTTCCCTTTCAGATAAACCTGTCCTTAATCTTCAGAAGATACTGGTAAGCCTCTTCATAATTATTCCCTATTTCGCCGTCAAGAATTGCATCCTCTATGGCCTGCTTTATTTCACCTACCTTTTTTGAAGGTTTGAGATTGCATACCTCCATAATGGTGTCACCCCTTACCGGCGACTGAAATGCCCTGAGTTTATCTTTCTCCTCAACTTCCCAGACCTTCTTCATTACTTTTTCATAATTTTCAAGGTAGCGGTCCACTTTGTCGCGGTTTTTACTGGTAATATCTGCACGGCAGAGAGTTATCAGATCCTCAAGATCCTCACCCGCTGATACTATCAATCTCCTTATGGCGGAATCTGTAACTTCCTCTTTTGCCAGTGCAATTGGTCTTAAATGAAGTCGTACAAGCTTTTCTACATATTCAAGTTTGGAAAAAGGCAGCTTCATTTTTTTGAAAATTGATTTCATCTGTCTGGCACCCATCTCCTCGTGACCGTGAAATGTCCATCCCGTCCCTTCCACGAATCTCTTCGTCTGGGGCTTCGCAATATCATGGACTAAAGCTGCAAACCGCAGCCATACATCCTCGGTCACCCTGGAAATATTATCCACTACTTCACAGGTGTGCAGAAAAACGTCCTTATGATGGTAATCCTTTCTCTGTTCTATCCCGCCGAGTCTTGCAGCTTCTGGGAAAATAATTCCCATTACTCCTGAATTGTATAATAGTTTTAATCCGATGGACGGTTTAGGTGATGCAAGTATTTTAAGAAATTCATCGCTGATCCTTTCCTGTGATACAATTTTCAGTCTCTCCTTCATCTCTTCTGCTGCTTCCATTATGGAATCGTCCACTTTAAACTTCAGCTGTGAGGCGAATCGGAAGGCTCTTAATATTCTAAGGGGGTCATCATCAAAAGTCTTTAGCGGGTCCTGCGGTGTTCTGATTAACTTTTTTCCGATGTCGTCCAGCCCGCCGAATTCATCTACAAGTGTTCCGAAATCTTTCTTTGAAAGGGATACCGCAAGTGTATTTATGGTAAAGTCCCGCCGTAAAATGTCCTCTTCGAATGTGCCTGCTATAACTTCGGGTTTTCTGCTTTCTCTCCTGTAGGATTCTTTTCTTGCCCCCACAAATTCTAGATCAAAATCGCCGTATTTAAAATGAGCTGTACCGAAATTCCTGAATACGTCAACCTTCTCTATACCGAGCTTCGCCGCAAACGACCGCGCGTATTCCTCACCATTCCCCACTACAAGAAAATCAATCTCGTCTCTTTCTCGCTTAAGTATCAGATCGCGTACAAAACCGCCGACAATAAAAACATCATAGTTCTTTTCTTCAGCAGCGTCGGTCGCTGATTTGATGAAGGGATATTTCTTAAGTTCCAGTTCAAAGTTTATGAGTTCTTTTGTAATTTTTTTACTGCTCTTCATTAATGTTCTTTGGCTCGATAATTATAGAATTCAGATTGTGGGCTTTGCTCCCCATCAATATAGCAATAGGCTTCAAAGGTTCAATATTGCTGAACAGGATCTTCATCGCAGCAGCAATAGGCACCGCCAGGAACATGCCTACAATGCCCCATACCCAGCCCCAGAAAATAAGTGAGAAAAGAACGAAGACGGGACTGAGATCCATATGTCTTCCGAGGTAATGCGGTTCGATCAGGTTTCCCACAATATTATGTAATACGAACAGTACTGCGGCTAAGGAAATTGAGGTAAGTCCAAGTCCGTATTGGAGCAGTGCGATAGCTATAGGCCCTATGGTCGCTATCAGCGCCCCAATGTTGGGAATAAAGTTAAATACAAAAGTCAGTAAGCCCCATAAAATAGCAAAATCAACATTGTAGATCATCAGGACAATAGTTACGATTGTACCTAATATCAGGCTGAGAATAGTTTTAATTATCAGGTACGACTGCAGCTGCACGTTGATATTATTCAGATTTTGCTGTACCGCATACTTTTTTTCAGAAAAAGCGACCCCGAGTCTCTCCTCAAATTTTACTTTACCGAGCATCATAAATACCCAGAAGATCAGAGAAATAAAAAAATCTCCCAGCATAGAGGATAGTGAATTAAACAGGTTCTGAATTACACCTGCTTCAAAAAGTTTTTCAAATAGCGTGGACACTTTTAATCTTCTGATGTCTATATTAATCCACGACGCAAATTCTCTCAGTGTTACATCGAAGGGTTTGAGTATTTCAGAAAAAAAACCTGAAATATTTTTCGAATATGCCTGTAGTTTATCGGGCAGATCGCTGACAGCTGAGATTAAAAGAAGTCCGGTCAGGTATCCTATTATAGCTACAACTACCAGTATCATCACCAGGGCCAGCCATTTTGGTACACCCTGTTTATGCAGGTATGCCAGGAGCGGATGAAAAAGGTAGGTAAGAAAGACTGCTATGGTTACCGGAACGAGTATCTCACTCAGAGCCATCAGGATATAAACAAAAAGAACGAAGGAAATGAATCCAAGAAAATATGCCGCGGCTTTCATGTGTTTGTTCACAGATTTTTCCTGGACCATATAGCTCACTTAAAATTTATTGTTGAAAGTATCCTGGTACCGTTTTCATAAAGCCAGTCTGTCTTATTAAAATTTTCTCTCAGTATAAAATTAAAATTTTTATCTCTATCATACCTCATCGATAGTGCTGCCATTTTACGCGCCCTGATAAAATCCAGGTGTTCCAGCAGATAAATCGAAAGTCTGTACACGGCAAAGCTGCTTTGATAATCGTTTACGACTATAGTCTGATTGAACATTTTCAGGAATAGCTCATAACTCTCGCCGAGCGACTGTGCAAGGTCAATCATAACAGGGATGCTAAAATAATCATAAGTTTTGTTGTTCAACCCGGTTACGATCAAGTATTTATCTACATCACTTCCGCTCAGGTAAGGGACAATAAGTGAATCCGAGTCTATTAAATTTTCTCTCAAATGAGAGAGGTAATATAATGTCCTGTTGGGATTTTGTGAAATTATATTTTTGTAAAGTGAATCAGCACCGGTCGTATCCTGAACCTGGGAACAGAAGTCAGCAAGGTTGAATTCTATATTGTAATAATACGAGGTCTTTTTATAATTGCCAATTTTATCCTGCAGGAATTCGATTGCTCCGGATCTGCTCCCGGAATTGAATAATGAGTGCGCATATCCCGTAAGCGCAGAATAATTGTCTGTCAGGTCAAGGACTTCCGAAAAGATTTTCAATGCCTCTGGATAATTCTGTTCTGCATAGTATTCCCATGCCTCGTTCAGTCTGTCAGCTACATATCTCGGACATGTCTTGTAGATTATCGGCTTCCTGCCGTAATAATAATCGGCTTCGGCTGGATTCTCTGCCCTAAATCTTCCCGAAATGAACCTGAAGTATTCACTTTCGAGGCTGTCGGGACTTTGGTTATATATCTCCTTAAAATCCGAATTTCTATATAGTTTTTTGAAATTCTCTATACCGTATTTATCGATTAGGTAGCTGCAGAACGAACCTGCATAGATATATGATAAACCGGAAGTCTGTCCGAAAAAGTTTAATCCCTCAAACAGGTTTTCGAGTTTTATCCTGTAACCGTTATGATAGGCAAGCGATGCCATATAGTGAATATTGTTCATATCGTATTCCGGAGCCCCTGCGACTGCCGCTCCTTCAATTAATGCGGGATTGAAGTTGTCAGCAACCCTGAAGATGCTCCAGCCGAATTCCCCGGCAAAACAATGAGCTATTTCGTGCCTTAATGAAGAATTGTAATTGTCTGCTATCGTAAAGACCTCTTTCAGCCAGGGTTTTGCAACATCTGCATTCTCAGACCCGAAATATTTCTTTTTCTGCGCGTCATCCCTGAAGACGAATGAGATGTATTTTTCCTTTGGAACCGTTTGGTAAAACTTGACAAGCTGATCGTAATAATATTCGTGGTTAAGTGTAATTATCTTTATCTGGTCGCCGCTTATATTTTTTGAAAAATAAATATCGAAATGTTCTGTCTTTACCAGCTTTCCAAGTACATTTTTTAGTTTGTTCTGGGTAGTAGAATACCCGAAATCAGGTGACAGGTAAAGAAATACAGCCGTGATCAGCAGAGCCAGGTATATTATAAGTTTTTTTGTGATAACTGTTTTCTTATAAAATACATATGCAGATACAATATAAACCGTCCCGAAGAAGAGAAGATTGAGAGACCTGTAAATCATCAGTTTTAAATCAACACTTACTGCCTCGTCATAGATTGTCCCCGGAAAATAAGCATACAAAGGATTGTAAAAATAGATCTGAGGATTATAAAAAAGCTCAAAGAAGGTAATAGATAAGACACCAAGGAAAATTATTATAAACACCAGGTGCCTGAATTTCAAAGAAATAAAAACAGAAAGCAGCGCAAGTGCGGAACCGATTATTACAGATGGTAACGTAATAAACGAATAAAAAAGCAGTCCGTCCCATAGCGAACAGCTTACTGTAAGCTGGTCGTGTACAATCGAAATAAGCAGCGGTATCAGCAGGAACAACATGAAAGCGGATAAAGTTTTCCTAAAGAATTCCCCCAAACTGCTCTGGCTCTTAATGACGGAAAGTGTATAAAATCCAGAAAGCAGGACAAGGAAAAATGAATTTAGTACGGAGAACTCAAACCCGAATACATTAGTCAAAGGAAATTCCAGCAGCAGAAGATTAAAAAGGATGACCAGGCTGAGGTAAAATGCGAGGTGATCTCTCCCTGAAATTATTTTTTTCATTGAGGGCAATTTAATATTCGGCTCCCGCTATTCTGCTTATTTCGGCTCCCAGTGATTTTAGTTTCTCTTCGATTCTCTGGTATCCTCTGTCGAGATGGTAGACTCTTAATACTTCTGTTTCACCTTCAGCTGCAAGCCCGGCAAGCACCAGTGACGCGCTGGCCCTCAGGTCGGTGGACATTACTTTGGCACCGTTAAGCTGCTTTACTCCTTTTACTACAGCACTATTCTCGCTTACTGAAATATCGGCCCCTAGCCTGACAAGCTCGGGAACATGCTTGAACCTGTCTATATAAATTGTATCGGTGATGGTAGAGACTCCGCCTGCAAGACTCATATATGCAATCCATTGTGCCTGCATATCGGTCGGGTATCCGGGGAAAATTGAAGTCGATACGTTAACCGGTTTGATCCTGCCGGGCCCGGTTAAACTTATAGAGTTTTCATCTGAAATAATGTTGCATCCGCTGTCTTCCAGTTTGGAAATAACGGCCTGGAGGTAGCCTGGTCTGATTCTCTTCAAAGTAATGCTGCCTCCTGTTATTGCACCGGCGACAAGCAGCGTGCCTGCTTCTATTCTGTCCGGTATGGTTTCCATACTTACAGAGGAAAGATCATCAACGCCTTCGATCTCAAGTGTAGACGTTCCTATCCCGCTGATTTTTGCACCCATCTTTACGAGAAATTCTGCAAGATTTGTGATCTCCGGTTCCATAGCCGCATTATTAATAATCGTGGTTCCTTTTGCAAGAGAGGCTGCCATTAGTGTATTACCCGTTGCACCTACAGAAGAAATATCGAAGTTTATCTTTGCACCCTTAAGCTTTTTTGCCCGGGCCATTATATAGCCTGAATCCAGTTCGATTTCGGCTCCCATTTTTTCAAGTGCTTCAAGATGAAGGTTTATCGGCCGCGGTCCCCATGCACATCCACCCGGAAGAGATACCTTGGCTTTGCCGTATCTCGCTAATAGTGGTCCAAGTACGTAAACCGAAGCACGCATCTTTTTAACATGCTCATAAGGTGCTTCGTGTGAGGTAATGTTACTGGTATTGACTTTAAGAGTATGCCCCTCAAATGAACATTCAGCACCAAGGAAAGTCAGGAGCTTTATCATTGTGTAAACATCGTTCAGTTCGGGCGTATTCGAAAGGATGGATTCACCCATTCCAAGAAGACACGCCGGCATTAATGCAAGCGAGGCATTCTTTGCGCCGCTTACTTCAACTGAACCTTTTAATTTCCTGCCGCCCTTGATAACAAATTTGTCCACTTTAACCTCATAAAAAGAAAAATTTTAATAAAGAAATTAAGGATAATTAGATTAAAGTTTGAGGGAAAAATAGAGATTTGTTTAAAGCAGGTTACTGCATCGCCTGGTTTGTAAGCATTGTACCGTTAAAACCTATCACGAAGATCTTATCCTCTCCGGTAACTGCCGCATCAGTTAATGTAGCGTAGTTGCCCGACTGTGTTAATTTCCAGTTGGCACCCGAATCATCTGTTACCAGTATCTCCCCCCTGCTTCCCAGGATCAGACCGTCTTTATTGTCTACAAAGTGTATTGAGTACAGACCTGATATCGTATTTGAGGGAACTTCCGCCCAGCTCTCGCCGCCGTCTGTAGTTCTCAGAACAATTCCTCCGCCTCCGGAAATAAACCCGTTGTTCTGATCTAAGAATGTAATATCCCTGAGATAATTATTCGTGAGTTTTTCAAGTTGCTTCCACGATCTGCCGGAATTTGTGGTTTTCAGAATAGTTCCGTTCCAGCCGACAGCAAACCCGTTTCTGTCATCCTTAAAGCTGATGCTGTATAGTAATTCCCTTGTAGGCGTGTATACCGGGTACCAGGTATTTCCGCCATTCAGCGTTTTAAGGATTGTTCCGTGACTGCCAGCCATAGATCCTGTTTTTTTATCACTAAGGAAACAAATGTCAAAAATAGATTCCTTCACATAGGCATTAAGGATTTTCCAGTTTCTTCCGCCGTCATCTGTAAAGATGATTGTCCCGTTATCTCCTGTAATAAATCCTCTCTCAGTTGTAAGAAAGAGAACATTAAAGAAATTAACCCGGCTGTCGAAGGTATTCTTCTGCCAGGTCTTTCCGCCGTCCTCGGTTTTTAATATCAGTCCGTTAAAACCGCAGACGTACCCTACAAGAGGATTAACAAAATTTATGGAGTTTAACGTCGTCCCTGTTGAAAGGGTTACGGGTTTCCATCCCGAATGGATAATACCCGATGTGTTGGAAGTCAGGGTTACTCCTCCGCTGTCATCCGCCCCTCCGGCCGGATTTTTATCCCTCATAAGACTGGAGATATTACTGTAGAAATAATAAAAAAGGACTGCGCTTATAAGAAGGATCCCGAATGTTAAAGATGCTTTCTTAATTAAGTGTTTTGAAACTTTCCTTTTATTCTGAAAAACCTGCGGCTCCACTATATCCACCACTGTAAGATGTTCGAATACACGATCTACATCTTCCAGAAATTCTTCTGCAGTCTGATATCTTTTCTGGACAGGTTTTTCAAGTGCTTTGGAGATTATCCGGTCAATTTCCGGCGGAATATCTGGCAGATGCGTTGACAGACGGGCAGGCATCTTCTTGATATGCGCTTCCATTATTTCAAATTCCGTAGGGTAATCGAAAGGAGTCTTCCCTGAAAGCATCTCATAAAAAGTAACACCTAGTGAATACAGGTCGCTCTGTGTTGTTGGAGGTTTTCCTCTGATCTGTTCGGGACTCATATAAAATATCGTCCCTATTTTTGTACCTGCTTTGGTAATATCCTTTGTCTCATTAATTGATTTGGATATGCCAAAATCCATTATCTTTGCGATGCCTTCATTGCTGATGATAATATTTGAAGGCTTAAGATCCCTGTGTATAAATCCTTTTTGATGAGCGAAAGCAACTCCGCTCAGCACCTGTCTCATCACATCAAGAGAAAACCGCAGATCGAGCCTTCCTTCTCTTCTTGATTAATTCCTCGAGTGTTTCACCTTCTATATACTCCATCACGATGCCGAGGGTATTGTCAGCATCAGTGAAACCGTAAACAGGAATAATATTGGTATGGTTGAGTTTTGCCTGGTTCCTTGCTTCGCGTTTGAAACGTTCTATAAACTGCGGATTCGGTGGTTTGCTGGTATTCAGTATTTTTATTGCAACATATCGCTCAAGTTTAAGATCGAGAGCCTTATAGACGACACCCATCCCCCCTTCGCCTATAACCTCAACAACCTTATAATTTTCTATATTCGTGCCTATCATTATACTTCCCGGTTTATTAACACGAATGAATAATTATCCGGGCTCCTCTGTTCTTCTATTAATTTCGATAGTTTTTCCGCTGTATCATTTGCGTCTTCATTTCCGATTATCTGCTCAAGTTCTTCGTCACTGACAACACAGTTAACTCCATCCGAGCATACAAAGAATTTAGCATGTTCTTTGGAGGTAAGCTTAAGTTTGCTCAGATCGGCTTCTACATCGGTTGTGTCGCCGAGGGCTTTCATAATAATATTTCTATTGGGATGATTTTCGGCTTCTTTAAGAGTTAGATAACCTTCATCAACAAGACGCTGAACAAGGGAATGGTCTTTCGTCAGCTGCCTGATCTTCTGATCATTATACTTGTAAATACGCGAATCGCCTATATGTCCCCAGTAGGCTGTGTTGGTATTCAGAAAAAGCACCTCAACTGTGGTTGCCATACCTTTAAATGCAGGAGTAGAATTTGATTCCTGAATTATCATTCTGTTGGCATCCAGTATTGCATCTTTTATCCTTTCAAGATAATCCTGTTTATCCGACCTCATAAAAGAGTTATAAATTGTTTCAACTGTCAGACTGGATGCAACCTCACCGGCTTTGTTGCCTCCCAGACCATCACATAATACAGTTAATAAGCCGCTGTCAAGTTCAAATACCCCGAATGAATCTTCATTTTCGATTCGGCGAAGTCCGGTCTTTCGATACGGATACGTGGGTATATTTCATTTTTTCCCCGGCCGGCTGATTGTTTGGAATAAGAAATTTGAAAATAGCAGTATCCAAATTTTATGTTTTATAGAATATTTCGTGCTAATCTTATCAATTTTCATACCTGCTTTATTGCCCTGTCTTTATTAAGAAAATTATCATTTTATTCATATTTATCGTTATAAACATTTAATCAAGTGTTGTTTTTACCATTTTCTAATAACATATCTGACATTACCCGGGAATAAATTTATTAAAAATTTCATGTGAAAAAATTTTAGATTTATTAAACCGCGGGTAATCCCGGCAGCTTTTAGAATATTACCCCTAAAGTTAAGATTTAATCTTAATAGAATTGAAATATTTATTATCGTATTCCTCAGGATCGTAAAGGGTTGAGCTCACTGAGGTATTGGATAATAATTATGCGGGTTATGTCTGAAGATCCTTCGGCATTTCTACCCGAAAAAAATCCTTGGTGGTAATTTATAATAAATCTCTAAAAGAATCAGTGCTGTCAAAAATAAATTCTACTTCTTAGTTTGAATCCCCTTTTGATTAAGTCGGGTTTCTTTTCAAAGTAGAGAAGGGGCATTGGCCCGTCCTCGGGAAGTTGAGCCATCTCCAATTTTAAGAATCCTTTAACCGATTCAGCTATCTATGACAAGTTTGGAAGAAAATAAGAAATTTTTATTCACCGACTGCTTTTTTTTTCAAGAAAAATAACTATGTTTGAGAAAACAGCGGGAGAATAATTTCTGTAGGGAAATAGTATGAACACCGGGGAAAATTCAATTCGAAAAAATTATTTCTTTACCCAAAAAGAATTTGAGAAGATATTAAATATGTTTTCAGTTCTTCAGAAGGATATAACTTCAGCAAGAAATCTTCCGGATAAAACCAGGACAAAACTTTTTGAAAAACTTGAAGAGATGATCCTTCACTTCGATATCACTATGAATAACCTGGATATTTTCTGGTCATTCATCGGAAGAACAGGGATAGCCTATAAGGTCTATGAAGAAAGCATCATCCCCGAATCGTTGAAAGAATTCACAAATACCATCTGGCAGATCCAGTGCAGAGAAGAAGGCCGCCCACCTCAGGCAGATCCGCCGATAAAATTTTAACTCTGTAAAGCGAAACGCCGTTTCGCTTCCTCCCTGTAAAGCGAAACGCTGTTTCGCTTCCTCTCTGTACAGCAAAACGCTGTTTCTCGCCCCCCTGTACATTTAGACGCTGTTTCTCTCCCATCTCCCTTCCTCCTCACCCGCCCTTCTAACCTTCCCCTTTGTTTTATATATCAAAACCTTTATTTTTGATCTCTCTTTTCAGAAAACATTCTGAAAACCACTGCGAGAATGGCGGAATTGGCAGACGCGCTAGACTTAGGATCTAGTACCGCAAGGTGTCGGGGTTCGAGTCCCCGTTCTCGCACTAAAGGGAAATTCCAGCTTATATTTCACTTTTACAATGTCACGCTTACCCGCACTCATTTTCATCCCAAACAATATCTTTCACCTTATCAGCAGCATCTTCCTGCTTGCAGTATACCCGGATGTGCTCAGAGTGTATAAATATACTCCCGATGGGAAATCCGAAGCATCAAAGTTGACGGTGTAATGTCCGGCTTTCTGATTTTTATTTACCAGGTCAGCGGTTGCCTGACCAAGTACATTGTAAATTTTCAATGATACAAACTCGTCATTCTTTAATGTGTAGCTGATGGTTGTTGCCGGGTTAAAAGGATTAGGATAATTCTGCTCCAGGGTATAATTTTTAGGTGCAGCAGCATCCGCTTCAATCTCTTTACTGTATTCAAAGTGTCCGTCAAGATCAACCTGTTTTAACCTGTAAAAGTATTTCCCGGCTTCAGCATCGTTATCGGTATATGAGTACGAGTGCTCTGAGGTCGTAGTGCCGTTCCCGGGACAAACCCGATCGTCTCCCAGTTATCTTTCTCCCCCTGTTTTCTTTCTACTTCAAATCCACGGTTGTTGGTCTCTGTTGCCGTTATCCAGGATAAAACTATCTCATTTGATGAATTGAGAGAATACGTGAATGAAGTCAGTTCCACGGGTGTGGCCAGGACCAGTATTGTGGTGAAGTTACTCGTATCAGAGTAACCATATCTGCCGTATGTTACTACCCCGTAACTGTATCTCTGATCTACGGCAACCATCGAATCAATAAACTCGTTAGTTCCGACAGGACTCCCTCCTATATACTGATAATTTCCCGGATCATTTGGATAACCGTCTTTCCTGATAACATAATATTCATATATGTAAAACGAATTGTTTTCCCAGTTTAATTTTACGGCGGGTGTTGCATTAAAAAGCTCTTCAGAAGTTAAGTTAAATGACGGATCGGGCGGACCGCAGGAAAGGCATCCATCCCATATAACAAAATCATCAACGTACATTTCATCGTTGGCTGTCGCCCCGAAAAAGTCTACTGCTTGTACTGTCGGATCAATTATTCCTCCCTGGGACCATTCCCAGGTTGATATTAAATTACCATCCATTGAAAAATAAACTGTGTTATTTACCGGTAGTTCCAGGTAAAGATAAATATCGTGCCATGTGTCGGGTGTCCAGCTGAAGTTATCTGTAGCCCCATGTATCAGTCTGGCGGTTCCATCGGCATCAAAATAACACTCCATTCCCCATTGGGGATTCGTGGGGAACCTGCTGAGGATATTAAAGTATCCCGACTTTCCTGCGGGTATATAAACCATAAGTCCGATACCTGCAGTCATTTGTTCAGTATCAGGCTTTACCAGGTCATTGTCCTGAACAATTTTGAGGGAATGAGTACCCGAGTATGAGTTATCAGTTGATACATACGGATCTTCAGAGCCGCAGGGGTCTGAACTCCATGTAGTCCAGTATTGTGGTTTCTGACATGCTACCGGCTGGTCGGGAAAATAATATTCGAAGTTATCAGAAAATTGCGCCGGCGAATATGAATTGAATAAGAATACGATGGATGCCGTGATAACGATAAAACGTATTGCAGATCTCATTTACCCTCCTTTTACTAACATTCCCGTAATAATAATTATAACATAAATAATTGAAGATTAAACCGCAATCTTTCAATCTAAAGCAATATGAGAATTACTGCTTTCTGTGGCTTGATAAATATTTCTGATGGACTTATCTTAATGTTTATAATAAATTATGACGTAAATTTTTATCATGGGGAACTAAGAATGTCGGGATTTCCAAAAGGTATAGCAGTTTTTCTTTTAATACTATCCTCATCCTTCTTTATACTTGCTCAGGACGATTCAATTAAAAAGACAGATTGCGGTTGCCCGGAACAACTTACGCACTCCTCAATAAGCAATTACAGCATATCAATAGAGAAGATTCGTGCAAAGTATCCCGATCAATATAATTCACAGCCATCACTTGCAAGCAATGCGGACTCAATTGTCAAATTGATCGTATTCCCCGAAATAGCTCTGCGGGCAGAAATTTCCGGGATAAATGTTTTTAGATTATTTGTTGATAGTACCGGGAATACAACAAAAGTTTCGCTGGAAAAGGGGCTTGGTGCCGGGCTTGATGAATGCTGCCTCGACGCATTGAAGTATATAAAGTTTACTCCCGCAGTGATCAATAATAAAAATGTTAATGCTGAAGTGCTTGTTTATGTAAAATTCGAAATTAAGCACGTTTTTGATGAACCGGAGTTTATTCTCGACGAGATACAGCTCGAGTTCACAGGAAATATGCCGTATTTTCAGAAACTAATAGTTTTAAAGAAAGATGGTAAAGCACATTATAGAGAATGGGACAGAGGTCAAATAACAGAAACGGAAGGTTCTATCGACATTCTGGCTTATTCACATTTAAGCGATTTCATCCTATCGCAATGTTTCTTCAATTATAATGACAAATATTACAGCAGGGTTTCTGACCGGCCCAAAACAATTATTTCGGTTAAAATTAAAGAAATACAGAAATCTGTGTCTGTCTATGCTGGGGCAGCATTCCCGGTAGGTTTTTGGGGGATACAAAGTGTGATCCTTAAAATAAAAAATGATATTAACTGGACTGTTATAAAGAAATCTTCTGCGATCAAAGAATTACCGCCGAAATAGGTCTGTTATCAGTTAATATTGATCCTCATAAACACTCGGGTTCTGATCGACTCAATCTATGATCCCGAAAATGTTTAATTTCACCACTTTTTATTATCTTTAAAGTCTTAAAATTTAAAAACAAGCAGATAAACCCGGACTGATGTCGCGGAGACTGACTGTCCACGAACAACAAAATTTTTTAATATAAAAACAGGCAGAGGATAAAATTGGAAGTAAAAGTTAATGAGATCTCAGCTTCGGAGAATGAAGTTGAAGTTACAATGACGTATGATGAGATTAAACCCGATATCGACACTGAGGTTAAAAAGCAGACGAAGAAGCTCCAGGTGCCCGGGTTCAGGAAAGGCAAAGTCCCCTTAGCAATAATTAAAAAAATGTACGGTGATGCTCTCGAATACGATGCCTCTGAAAAAGTTGCAAATGCAAACTTCTGGAAAATTGTCAAAGACAAAAACCTCCAGCCGATAGGTCAGCCCGTTCTCTCGGATATAAAATTTAATCCCGGCGAGGATTTCCAATTTAAAGTCCACTATGAAATTATACCTCAGCTCGACGTAAAGGGATATAAGGATATCAGTATGGATATACCCGACTTCAAAGTCACAGAAGAGGAAATTGAACACGAGATTGAACACGTCCGTAAGGCAAATACAACTCAGGTTGAAGAGGATGTTGTGGGTGAAGAGAATAATTATGTCATTAAATTAAACCTGCAGCGTATGAATGATAAAGGCGAACCTTATGAAGGAAGTAAGCCTGAAACATTTGATGTTGATCTTGCAAATGAAAATGTTCAGAAAGATATTGTAGAAAAATCGAGAGGTAAGAAGATCGGCGATTCATTTGAATTTACTTTCACCGATGAACGAAAGGTAAAGAACGATAAGGATGAAGAGGAAACTGTTAAGGAGGAATTCCTCTATAAGGCAGAGATTAAAGACATTAAAAAATATTTTCTCCCTGAATTGAATGAGGAATTCCTTAAAAAGATCACAAAGGATAAGGTGACTAATGAGAGTGACTTCAGAGAAAACATCAGGAACGATATGCAGCATTATTTTGATCAGAAAACTGATGAAATCACACGCGATAAGCTGATCCAGGAAATCGTTAAGACTAATGATTTTACCCCCCCTGCTTCACTTGTTACTAATTTTCTCAATGACCTGATCGATCATGAGGAACAGGATATGAAGAAAAAAGGATATGGAAAATACGACCGAGCCGAAGCTGCAAAGAGATTAAAAGATTACGCTGAAAATGAGGTAAAATGGTACCTTATTAAAAATGAAATAGAGAAGAAAGAAAATATTGAAGTAACTGATGACGACCTGATGGAACTTGTAAAGAAGGATGCAGAGAAAACAGGACTGCCGGAGGATAAACTTCTTAATTATTATAAATCATCTAATTTTGCGGAAAGACTCAGGGATCAGAAGTTACTTGAATTCTTAAAAGAAAATAATAAGATTAACAAAGTGGATCCGTCGAAATTAATAAATACTAAATCAGAGGAAACTAAATGATAAATCATCCTGAAAACAGCCCTGTTCCGGGCACTATTTATAACCAGCTGGTACCTTATGTTATTGAACAGACAGGCCGCGGTGAACGCGGGATGGACATTTTTTCCCGCCTCTTAAGGGAAAGAATAATTTTCATAGGTACTCCAATAGATGATCATATTGCAAGTTTGATAATTGCTCAGCTGATATTCCTTGAGGCTGAAGATTCTGAAAAAGATATAAATGTTTATATTAATTCGCCCGGCGGCAGCGTTACCGCTGGTCTGGCAATTTATGATACAATGAAGTACGTAAAACCGGCCGTCGCCACCATCTGCGTTGGCATGGCAGCAAGTATGGGCGCAATCCTGCTTGCGGGCGGCGCTGCAGGAAAAAGAACTTCCCTCCCTAACTCAAAGATTATGATTCACCAGCCGTGGGTAGGAGGATTGCAGGGACAAACTTCCGATATCGAAATACACGCAAAAGAAATGCTGAAAACACGCGATACTCTCTATAAGATCCTTGCAGAACATACCGGAAAATCTGTTGAACAGATTACAAAAGATTGCGATAGAGACTATTTCCTTTCAGCTCAGGAAGCTAAGGATTATAAACTAATCGATAACATCATCGACAAAAGAATAGGTCTCGAAACTAAAAAGTAAAGATCCTTTTATTATTTGAATTGAGTGCTGAAATGCAGGGAAAAAGAAAGTACCGGTTTCAGTGCTCAATCTCTTTATTCAAATCTCAATTCGACAGGGTCTCAGAGGAAATTAACTCATTCTTTTAACCCATATCCGTAAGAGAAAATTAGCAGGTTTAATACTTCCCCCGTCTCATTTTGAGGTATGACAATTTGTCATATGTTGATTGTTTCAACACTCGAAAATCGCGTTTTTTCGCAGTTTTCCTCGTGTCTCATTTTGAGTCCTTCTCCGTCCCTTCTCCGTCCTTTCCCCGACCCTAAACCGATATTAGTATGGCGACTGACATTTTGTCAATCCTGTTGAGTATTTCAACAAATATTTCTTCCACTTGAACTTAGATTTACACCGCATTTCTCTACTCTTATTTACACAACATACCTTATCCCGGCATCTCAAACATTTAATTCAAACTACATTCCGTTATTCCCCGATTCGTCATTATCAAATTACATAGCAATTCAATTATTCTTATTTCCCATCATAACGGCTATATTACCTATCGTCTTTTTTTATTTCTTTATATGCAAAGTAAAACGAACTATATTATTTTTTTCCTTTTGATCAGCGCATTCTGCTGCTCATCCGTCCCGGTCATATTAGCACAGAAAAACCAGCTTAAAGTTCAGGAACATGGTAAGGGAAAGTTAAGGGTTTCAGATACGGCTCTCATCAGTAACCTTAGCACTTACCTTAAAGAATTACAGAAAAATAAACTTATCCCCGGAGTTTCTGCGGGAGTTGCCCAAAATGATGAAATATTGTGGCTGGATGCATACGGCCTGGCAGATGTTGAAAATAATGTTCCCGCATTTACAACTACCCGTTTCCGTATAGCATCCATTTCCAAATCTATCACGGCAGTAGCTGTAATGCAGCTCGTTGAACAGGGAAAGGTACAGCTTGATGCCGATGCAAGGACCTATATCCCCTATTTTCCGAAAAAGAAATGGAAGTTTACAGTAAGGCAGCTTCTCAACCACACTGCTGGTATCCGCAATTATTATCATGGAGAGTTTGACGACAAGGATCACTACTCTACCATCAAAGATGCAGTCGGCATAATTATGTATGATACTCTTGCCTACAAACCCGGGACAAAATATATCTATACAACTCTTGGCTATAATCTGCTTGGAGCGGTGATTGAAAATGTATCCGGGCTCTCTTACGGAGAGTACCTCCGTAAAAATATTTTTGAGCCAGCCGGGATGAACTCAACTTTACCAGGCTATCAGCAGGAGATTATAACCGGGCGTGCTGGAATGTATACCAGGAATAATTACAGGATCCTTGAGAATGCGCCTCTTGCCGACCTCAGCAATAAGTACCCCGGGGGAGGACTGCTGTCAACTGCAGAGGACCTGCTTAAGTTTTCAATGAGTTTGCTTGAAGGTAAATTGATTAAGCATGAATATCTTGATACAATGCTTGTGCCCGCTAAACTGAAAAACGGAGTTAAGATAAATTATGGACTCGGTTTTACTCTCGGAAAAGACAACAAAGGCAGAAAATATTTTGCACACGAAGGCTATAGCGGAACTTCTCTGCTGGTTATCTATCCCTCCGAAAAACTCGCAGTTGTCGACCTGATAAATATCAGGGATCGTAATAATGGAACCCCGGCATTCAATCTTGCCTCTATTGTCCTTGATGATACAGTCATTTATCCTTCCGCCTTGCTCTCCGACCGTTTAATGAAAGCTTTCCTCTCCTCTGGAGTTGATTCTGTTCTATCAGATTATAAAATGATTACTTCCGATTCCGCAAACGTTTACAACGCCTCTCTCAATGAGATCTGTCAATTCGGTTATGATCTTCTGAATATACACAAGACTTCAGACGCCGTTAGATATTTCAGGTTCGTGACCGGCAGATTCCCCGATCAGGCAAAACCTTTGATAGGTCTTGCAGATGCCTATTATAAAGACGGAAATATTGGTCTTGCCCTGCGGCACTATAGACTCGCATTTCTTGCTGAAAAAACTAATGTTTACGTGCTCAGTATGATACGGAAAATCACCGGATCAAAGTGACCTGAATTAAACCTTAAATATTTTCCTTGCATTACTGAACTTTAGTATACAAATTAGGGCTTAGAGCTTAACAACAATAAAATATTATGCTAGGACACAGATTTACGGAATTTATTCCGGGAACCAGCGGTGAGAACCGCTTTGAAGATCTTCTGAAGATATTCCTTCAGCTTTTGACAATAACATCAGGCGATGTCAGTGAAGCGTTGAACTGGATGAATGAACTTGATAAGAAATATAACCTGACCGACAACAACTACGGTATGGGTGATTTTATCAACGAGCTTAAGGATAAAAATTATATCGAGGAGGATCCCGATACTAATGTCTTCATCATTACTGCTAAAAGTGAACAGTCGATCCGCAAACAGTCTCTCGAGGAAATTTTCGGGAAGCTGAAAAAATCAAGACGTGGAAACCACCGCACACCTTATTCCGGCAGCGGCGATGAGCTCACTTCCGACAGACGTGAGTTTAGTTTCGGCGATACAATGGATCAGATCGATGTGACTAATTCAATCAAGAATTCACAGATCAATCATGGTATCGATGATTTCAAATTAACTGAAGATGATCTTGAAGTAGAAGAGAAAGATTTTAAAGCACTTACATCCACTGTGCTGATGATCGATATTTCTCACTCGATGATATTGTACGGTGAAGACAGAATAACTCCTGCAAAGAAAGTTGCTATGGCCCTGTCTGAACTGATCACAACCAAATATCCTAAAGATACTCTTGACATTATAGTATTCGGTAATGATGCCTGGCCTATAGCAATTAAGGATCTCCCCTACCTCCAGGTAGGCCCCTATCATACCAATACTGTTGCGGGTATTGATCTCGCACTTAATATCCTCAGACGAAGGAAGACATCAAATAAGCAGATATTTATGATCACGGACGGTAAACCAACCTGCCTGAAAGAGGGTGCCCGTTACTATAAGAATAGTTTCGGTCTCGACAGGAAGATCGTTAACAAAACGCTCGACCAGGCCGCCAGGTGCCGGAAGCTTGGTATATCTATTACAACTTTTATGATTGCCCGTGATCCTTATCTTCAGCAGTTTGTAAGGGAATTCACTTCCACTAATAAGGGGCGCGCTTTCTATAGCAGTCTCACAGGACTCGGAGAATATATTTTTGAAGATTATATACGGAACCGGAGACGCAGAATGAGGTAATCTTCTGCATTCTTTTCCATAACTTAAAAGGAGATTTAATGGATTTAGTTTCAATGTCAACATTGGGCGAACTGAAAAGCAGCGGTTATAAAACCAGGTCGATAAAAAATGAACTTAGAGAAAACCTGATCTGTGCACTGCAGAAAGGCGAAAACCCATTCAAAGGAATAATAGGGTATGATGAGACTGTAATACCCGATATCCAGACAGCTATACTGTCCCGCCACAACATAATCCTGCTCGGGTTACGCGGACAGGCGAAGACTAAAATTGCGCGCTTGTTAATCAATTTATTAGATGAATATATTCCTATAGTTAAAGGAAGTGATCTGAATGAGGATCCGTTTCATCCTATATCGCATATCACCCGTGAGCTGATAAATAAAGATGGAGATGAAACAAAAATTGAATGGATCCACCGGTCCGAAAGGTATACGGAAAAACTGGCAACTCCTGATGTTTCTGTTGCAGACCTTATAGGCGATGTAGACCCTATAAAAGCCGCGGCGCTTAAACTCCCCTATTCAGATGAAAGAGTTATCCACTTCGGCCTGATCCCCAGATCGCACAGAAGTATTTTTGTCATAAATGAATTACCTGATCTCCAGGCAAGGATACAGGTTGCATTGTTTAATATCCTCCAGGAAAATGATATACAGATACGCGGCTTTAAGGTACGCCTTCCGCTCGACATTCAGTTTGTCTTTACAGCTAATCCGGAAGACTATACAAACCGCGGATCTATTGTAACTCCTCTTAAGGACAGGATCGATAGCCAGATACTTACTCATTATCCTAAATCCATACAGGTCTCCAGATCAATAACCGAACAGGAAGCAAGATCTTCTGAAGAACAGAAAACACTTGTACTTATTCATGAACTCCTAAAAGACCTGATCGAACAGATAGCTTTCGAAGCCCGCCAGAGTGAATATATTGATGCAAAAAGCGGAGTTTCAGCACGATTGACAATCTCAGCTTACGAAAACCTTGTCAGCACAGCTGAACGAAGAGCAATTATAAATAAAGAAGCCGGAACATTTGCCAGAGTATCCGATCTTTACGGAGTGATCCCCTCTATCACCGGTAAGATAGAACTCGTCTACGAAGGTGAACAGGAAGGTCCGTCGAAGGTTGCTCATATACTTATAAGTAAAGCAATAAGAGATACTTTTGCCGAATATTTCCCTACCCCGGATAAACTTAAGAAAGCTCAGGATACAAATATTTACCAGGAAATTACAAACTGGTTTAATAAAGGGAATTTCATCGATATTCTTAATAATCTGAATGAGAAAGAATATGAACAGGCTCTCAATAAGGTACCTGGTCTCTCAGAGCTTGTAAAGAAATACTTTCCAAAAGCAGATAAAAAGAATCACCTGCTGCTGATGGAGTTTGTTCTGCATGGTTTAACAGAGTATTCGCTTCTAAGCAAGTTCAGAATGGAATCGGGTGTGCAGTTTAAGGATATGCTCAGCTCGATGTTCACAATGTCATCGGAAGATGAAAATGATGAACCTGACAATGACAACACAGATTTTTACAGGTGATAGCCGAAAAATTAATTATTAGATTTATATTTCCGGAGCGAAACACCGTTTCGCTCCGCTGCTTAATAAATCTTCCCCATTTTTTCATCACTCCATTTTTCCTTAACTTCAACTGAATGAATAAAATCATTTAGTATGAAAGAAAACTCCCGGAAGAAAATTATCATTGTCGGACCTGCTTATCCCTATAGGGGCGGTCCTTCCACTTATGTTTCTTACCTTTACCGGACATTAAACACCAGGTTCGACGTTAAAGTAATTAACTACACACTCCTGTACCCTGATTTTCTCTTCCCCGGCACTACTCAGTTTGATCAAAGTAAATCCACTGCGCTCAGAGTTCCCAGCGAAAGGTTAATAAATTCTATTTCCCCGTTAAACTGGATAAAAACTGCCTCCAGGATCAAAAAGGAGAAAGCTGATCTGGTTGTATTTGATTGGTGGCAGCCGTTTTTCGGCCCCTGCCATTATACCATCTCTCTCCTTTTAAAAAAACAGTACAAAGGGAAAATACTATTCATCACAGAAAATTTCATTTCGCACGAATCAAGATTCGTAGATAGCTTCCTGACGAGACTGGGATTAAGCAATGCAGATATTTTTCTCGCACTTTCAGATGTGGTTTATACAGAACTTCAAAAGATTGCCGGCCGAAGAAAAATATACCGCTCTACTCTCCCTCCATTCGACTGCTATATCGCCGACAATAATTTTGACAGGGAAACAAGCAGGAAAGAACTACAGATACAGACAAATGACAAAGTGCTTCTTTTCTTCGGATATGTAAGGAAATATAAGGGATTGGATTTGCTGATAGCAGCACTTCCCATGGCACTGAAACAATTCCCTGAACTTAAGCTCTTCATAGTCGGTGAGTTCTATGATGATGTATCCTCATATTCGGAACAAATCAAGAAACTGGAACTACAAAATACGGTTACCCTGATAAACAGATTTATTCCCAATGAGGAAGTTGGAAGGTATTATACAGCAGCTGATGTGGTTGTACTTCCGTACCGGAGCGCTACCCAGAGTGCTGTGCTAAATGTTTCCTACAGTTTCAGAAAACCTGTAATTGCTGCCAATGTAGGAGGTCTCGGTGAATTCATCAGGGATAATTATACAGGTATTATTGTGGAACCGGGAAGTCCTGAAGCAATTTCAAAAGGCATCGTTCGGTTCTTTCAATCGGAAAAGATAATTGATTTCAAATCAAACATCGAAAATTACCTTTCCTCCAGCGACTTCAGCAACCTTCCTGAGTTATTTGAAAAAATTATTGATGATGCAGATGCATCGGGAATTGATAGAGAAAAAGACTGACCTCCCCATAACCCCATCGAATGACCAATGCAGCTTCAGTACGAAATCCCGGTTCCGAAGAAATGTAAAGCGAAACGCTGTTTCGCTTGCCTACACCAGTAAAAATCTAAAATTTGTGGATTCAGCCGCCGCTGGGTTGTTCTTGATTTTCACACAGCCTCTCCAATTCTCTAATACTCCAGGCTTTGACTCTCCATCGAACGCCTGTCACCCCGCCCAATAAATCAGTCCCAGCTCAAAAGGATTTATGAGCAGCGGATGTTTAGGCAGCACTCTTATAGTGTATCCCTGCTGCCCGGATCTTCTTGTCGTTATACTTCCCGTGAACTTAAACTGACCGTCCTTCGATTTGCGTGTCTCCGACTTGAGGATTATGGTTTCATTATATTCGGGATTATCCTGGTGATCAAGGGGACCATAATAAACCTGCACTTCCACATCCTGAGGTGTGAGCTCACCGAGCGCTATCTCGGCAGTGATCGAAAGCTCTTCACCCACAAAAATGGACTTTGAATTATCAGGAGTAGTGAGATCTACCAGCCTGATGCTGTTCCAGTTATTTCTCATGTTCTCTTTCCAGGCGGCAAGTTCTTTAGCATTGCTCCATTTTCTCTCACTGAATATCTGACGCTTCTCAAGTGCTGCTTTATAATAGCTTTCGAAATACTGCTGCACCATCCGGTGCGTATTGAAATAAGGCCCCAGTTTCTTCATCGACTGCTTAACCTTCTGTATCCACTCTCGAGGCAGTCCGTCTTCCCCTCTTGAATAAAACAGTGGAATGATCTGAGTTTCAAGGGTATTGTATAACTGTCTCGATTCAAGTTCATCCTGGTAATCGGGATCAGTATATTCCTCCCCGTTCCCTATCTTCCAGCCTACTTCGGGATCAAATCCTTCGTCCCACCAGCCGTCAAGCACACTGAAGTTCAATCCTCCGTTAGCGATGATTTTCATACCGGATGTACCGCTGGCTTCAAGAGGTCTGCGTGGAGTATTCAGCCATACATCGCAGCCCTCAACAAGATAATGAGCTACATTGATATCGTAATTTTCAATAAATACTATTTTTCTTCTGAAGGCTTCATCTTTTGATATCTCGCAGATATCCTGTATAAGTTTTTTACCTTCCTCATCCTTTGGATGCGCTTTTCCTGCAATAATAAACTGAACTGGATGAGTTCTGTCTCCGACAATCTGATTAAGCCTCTCCAGGTTCCTGAACAATAAAGTTGCTCTCTTATATGTTGCAAAACGTCTTGCGAATCCTATAGTCAATGCTGTCGGGTCAAGTACTTCAGCTGCGGTTGTAAGCTCTGACTGGCTTCCCCCGCGCGATTTAACCTGTCTGATCAGCCTTCTTCTTGCAAATGCTACAAGTCTTTCACGCCTTCTTTCATGTGTTCTCCACAGCTCTTCATCAGGTATCTTATCTATTCTCTGCCAGAGGCTGGGGGATGCGGGATTCTCCAGCCACTTCTCACCGATATACTGAACGAGTAGTTCTTCCATTTCCTTTGAGATATGAGATCTTATGTGGACGCCATTGGTAATGCTCCCTATCGGTATTTCATTAAAAGGAACATCTCTGAATCCGCTGACCCACATTTTTTTAGAAACTTTACCGTGCAGTTTGCTGACGCCGTTAATATATCCGGCAGTATTCATAGCAAGGTGAGCCATATTAAATACACTCGATTCCTTGTCCCTGTATATTGTCCCGAGGCTGTAGAAATCTTTATCGGATATTTTCATTTCATTGCGATAATAATTCCCCAGATACTTTTCGACAAGTTCGTTAGCAAATACATCTATTCCAGCCGGTACCGGAGTATGTGTAGTGAAAATATTTGAGGAGTAACCTATCTCTTTTGCTTCCGTAAAACTTAATCCTTCATTCTGGATCAGGTATCTTATTCTCTCGAGAGATAAAAATGCTGAATGGCCTTCATTCATATGACATACCATAGGCCGGATCCCTAAAGCGTGAAGTGTTTTTATTCCGCCTATCCCTAGAATTATCTCCTGTTCAATTCTCGTCTCAACATTTCCGCCGTACAATGTCCTGGTGATAATTCTATCTTCCTCTGAGTTCATTAAAACATTAGTGTCCATCAGATAAAGCGGAATCCGCCCTATTTGAATCTTCCAGACCTGGAAAAAAACCTCGCGGTTGGCAAAGGAAACGGATAATATCAGTGGTTCATTTTTGTCATTTCTTACCAGCATCATCGGAAGGTTGTCGAAATCGTTAAGCTCATAACGCTCATGCCGCCAGCCGTCTGAATTGAGATACTGCTGGAAGTAGCCTTCCTTATATAGCAGGCCCATTCCCGTAAGGGGGATACCGAGGTCGCTCGAAGCTTTAAGATGATCACCGGCAAGCACGCCAAGACCGCCGGAATATGTCTGGAGACATTCGGTCAGTCCGAACTCTGCAGAGAAGTATATTATATTAAATGAAGATGAGAAATTGTAATTCTTCTGGTACCATGTCTTCTCATTAAGGTATTCTGTAAGCTTATTGTAGACACGTTCCAGGTGGGCTATAAATCCGTCATCGTGTGAAACCTCCTCAAGCCTTTCCTGGCTGACGTTGCCGAGGATCATAACAGGATTATGATTTGTATCCTCCCATAATTCCCTGTCCAGTCTCCTGAAAAGCTCCCTTGAATCTGAATGCCACGTCCAATGCAGGTTATATGCTATCTCTCTTAGTTTTTCAAGGTTCTCAGGAAGTGATGGGACAACATTATATGTTCCCAGGAATTTACGCATACTTACTCCGTTCTCTAAATAAAAATTTAATCAGAAAATATAAATAATCTAAACTGGATAAAAAATCGTGACCCTGATAGGTTTTTCTTTAAAACAAAAGAAAGCCGGTGATTTATCCCGGCTTTCTTTCAGTTCATATATGCAGAATGTTACTTAAGAAGGATCATTTTTCTTATTTGTGTGAAATCTGATCCGTTCATGCCATTCGCTTTCAATTCATAAAAATAAACACCGCTTCCTACTTTGTTCCCGTGGGCATCCTGTGAGTTCCAGGTGATAGAATGGGAGCCGGCAGTCTGCTGATTGTTTACCAGTACATTCACAACCTCTCCGAGAAGATTGTAGATTGTTACCTGTACATTTGCAGAAACCGGTAATGAATAATCTATCCTTGTTGACGGGTTGAATGGATTGGGATAATTCTGTTTTAAGCTGTAGTCTTTGGGAAGCTGAGAGTTGCCTTCATCCTTAATGCCTACCGTTCCCGTACGTGCATAGGCAAGTCCGTTAACTTCCATTACACCTGAGGAACCAATAACTGTTCCTGCGCCTGTGGCTTTATCAATCTGGATAAAATCACTTTCTGAAGTCGCCGCACCTTTAGTACCGTACAGGTTGCCTTGTCCGTCAAACTCAAGGGCATTAGTAACTACACCAAAACCTGTATTGCCTAAAATTGTTGGTGTTCCGGATGGCAGATCGATGGTATAGACACGATCCTTGTTACTTCCTACTATTACCAGGGCAGATGCATACATCATATTTGTTGCCGGATCGAACGCAATAGAAGCTATATTTATACCGGAAGAAGCAACCTGGGTGTATGATCCATCGGATAAATCAATCGTGTATATTTCACCAGACTTTTTAGCCAGGTACAGCGTTCCTGATGTGTCAAATGCTATACTCTGAACATTACTCAAATCCAATGTATAAGTTATATATGCATCGCCTTCAACAGGATTTACCCTCAGCAGGTACGAACTGGCAGTCTGCGGGTATAGTGCATACATAACATTTGTATGGGGATTTATGGTAATTGATGAGAAATAATCAACATCATCATTGAGACTCGTACCTATTGAATCTGCAGCACCTGTGAGAGGGTTAACGGTAAACAGAACACCATTGCTATGAATTCCAGAGGAAGCATACATTGTGTTCGCTGCTACTGGATTTATCCTGTATCCGTGTCCAGTAAGCTCCACCCCGGAAAATGAAGGATCATTGCTTGTAATGTTAAGGTTCATATCGTAGACCCCGGGATCAACAGGCGCAAACGCTACATCGAAAACAAGCGAATCATATGGTGCAACAGTAATTGGTAAAGACGGTACGTTCAATGTCTGGAAAGGACCTACTTCAGCAGGGATATCAGTTATCACGAGGTCATCTGTACCAAAATTAAATAATTTAACTTGCTGTGAATTACTAACAGTACCTACCTCAATATTTCCAAGATTAAAACTGCTTACTCTCGTGAATATATGAGCACCTGAGTAAGGAGCTGCCCTGATCTCACCAACTCTGGTACCCCAGGTATTTGCTGGAGACTTTGCATATTCGGAGAGTATCCAGAAATTATTCTGATCGACAGGATCAAGCTGAATTCCCATATAGTCACCCCAACGGTTTCGTCCGCCGCCGAAGTCCTTAACATAATTCGCTTCACCGGCTTTCAGTACAACACTTCCGCTGAACCCTGCAGGATCTCCTGCAAGCCTTGTAGTAAAATAAGCTCCGATATATTCTGTATCACCTGAGCGGCTGTATGTTACAGCTACATTTCCATCCTTGTCTACTTCAACAGCAGGATAGAAATGCCAGTAACCCGTTTCTCCGAAAACAAAATCCATATCTGCAGTGTTTGTATTTACGTTGATCTTCAAAAAATGAATAGAAGAATATGCAGAGGAAGTTGGATTTCTAACAGAATGTACCATATATAGGAAACCGTCGCGGTATTTAGGTTCATTCTGCATGTTGGTACCGCCTGTTTCAATGAGCATTGTGCTGCCGCCAAGCTGATTGGCATTAGGAGCAGATGCAAAAGTAGTTACAGGTATATTCACACCTGTTAAAGCAGGAGTACCTAACGGATCTGTGATCTTGTATAAAGATACAAAGTTACCTCCGTTCGGGGAGTATATCAGGTAAAATTGTGAGTCAGCAGTATACATAACTGCAGGCCTGAGATGGAATGGAGAACCGGATACTCCGGGCGGTAAACCTATGCCCCACATATCCATCCATGTTACAGAACCGGCTGTATTTGTGAATAATTGTGCTTTTGGGATGACTCTGATTTTAGCATACTGATAAAATCCTGTAAAAGAAAACTGGTTGCAGGTTATATACAATGCATCCTGATCGTATCCTACTCCCTGGTAGTCTGTCCATGTGTTTGAATTGGTAGTTCCATTTAAGTTTGCAGGCAGTGCCCAGTTGTACCAGGTTCCTAATGGGTTATCATCATCCGACACAGAAATAAGAAGGGTTGCCGTCTGAGCCCCATCATTCTGCTGAAGCCAGACCATAATCCAACGCTGGTCGTATATATCGTAAACAACTTTCGGGTCAAATGCGCCCGCGTTCGGGAATACATTACTGAACCAGTTGTCCGCACCGATAGTTGTAAGTACATTACCATCTCTATCATAAATACTGAAGTTAGTATTCACTACAGCCATAAAATAATCCGGGCCAACTGCACAGTGCGGATCGGGCGGAATAGAGTTAGTCTGGGGAATTCCCTCAAAGTCTCTTAATAAGATGGGACTATCTGAGCCTTCAACTTTTCCGCTAAGACTTGGATCCTGGTAATAATTAGAACCCTCTCTTGGTGTGGGAAAGCCGAAATCAACAAAATGTGATTGGTCAACATATTCTGCTTCCTCGTTTCCTATGCGCTCCTTAGGGTTTACAATAGGGGAAACTTTGGAGAAATCGTCAGTTGAAATTACTGCCCCTGAAGGAATGCTTCCCTGAGCAGGACCATTGTAGGCCTGTCCATAAACGAAAGAAACAAATCCTGTTAAGAGAAGAAATACAGTAAAAATTCTCTTAAACATTTTACTCCTCGAATTTTATTTTAATAAATTAATTAATTGCCTGAAAAGAATACTTTTTTCCATATCAGAAATTAAAATACATATATCCTGTTAAAATTGAAAGATACTAAAAGGTATAAAATGGGTATTTCGTTAGCAGTGCATCAGACCGGCTGTCCGGAATTATTTTTTCTTATATGTTGCCATTATATAGTGAGCTATTGAATCTGCTTCCACAGGAGTAAGCCCCGGATTAGGCATCGGCGGATAACCCGGATTTTTTTTCACAGGATTCCTGATAAAAGCAATAAGCTGATCAATATGACCTTCGTATTTAGGAAGGGTTTGTTCGTAAGGCGGTCCAACAACCTTGTGATCAAACGAATGGCACGACGAACATATATTTTTGTATATCTGCTCTCCGCTGATTGCTTTTGAAGCTTTTCCCTCCCCTGTTAATTCGGCAAGCATTTTCTGAAATTTAACATTCATTACGGCAGTCTGTACTTCAGTCGAGTTCTGCAGTGCAAGCTGATCTTTGATTATCAAAGCGACCAGTGTAAAAAGGATCATAAAGAAAATAGCTCCGCTGAACCTCAGGTCGGAGTTCTTTATCATCGAATACAAAAAATGATATGCTATAAAAAGCAGGATCAGAGCGATTGTGGCAAAAAAGAAAATCGCACCCGACAAGGAAGATGAAGGGAAGGCAAATATATCGGTCATTATAAAAACCGGCATCAGCAAGGCACCGGCAAACGTGACCCTTGCTGCCGTCCTTCTCACAAAATCGGAATAAGGACCCGCCTGCAGATGTTTGCCCCCCTCCCAGTAAAAGAAAGCAAAAAATATTGCAGCCCCTGTTAATGCAATTGCCGATGAGAAAAAACTGAAGAGATGTGCAAGCACTTCCCACGAAAACATCAGGTAGATGATATTATATTTACCCCACATCGTAGGGTATGCTGCAACTGTAGCCGATGAAATAAAAAGCCAGATTCCCATGAAAATGAAGAATATACCATATCTTCCCGACCTGCCGCTCAAACCAATATTAGCTTTTCTGAACCTTGATATTTCACGTGAGACAGATTCATCTTCGGGGGTAAAATTCTTCAGGGCATCGTAGATTTCCATAAAGGTCATTGAATAACGGTAGGTATAGATTAAATATTAATCCTATAGCCAGGAAGAAAACAGAAAATATCAGGTATACACTCACATTAGAGTTAGTACCCTGGAGAAGCTGGGTGTAGATTAGCATGGCTGTTATAACCGGTACAATACCCAGTATAATCCCTATGCTTTTATTAATTGTTAATGTTTCTATTAAATCTTTGGAAAACTTAAGGTAGATATTATTCGATTCTTTAAATCCTTTTGCTTTATAATAAAGTGATAAAATTGTCGATCCGAATACCGCGCTCATAAAAGGAATAAACAGGAATAGGATCAGCATCAGGAGATAATGTAATAACTGAATATGCTCCGCGGATTGGGGTATAACCAGTTTATCAAGAAATTCCATGTATTTTTCTCACCTTATGTATTAAAAGATAATTATGAGTTTATCCAGTGAAAGCAGCAGCACAACTAAAATTGCAAAGATATTAATCTCTCTGAAAGCAGTAGTAAAATGTATTCTCTCTTTTGTAAACCTTACCAGCTTAAATGAATTCCATACAAGCCACACTCCTGCAAGGAATAATCCGTAACCTACAAACGGCGATTGCAGAGTTCCGAATAAGGGGATCATCAGGCAGGTTACAACGGTTGCAGCTATCCAGGTAAACGTGATCCTTGCCAGCTGGTCGGGATTAAAGATCCTTGTAAGAGTAGGAAACCCTGCCCTTTCATAATCTTTGTCAAGCACCAGCAGTAACAGCCAGAAGTGCGGTATCTGCCATATAAAAAAGAAAGATGCGATAATTAATATCTGGGGATCAAAAATACTCCCGCCTGCTGCCACCCAACCCACTGCAGGTGGTATAGCGCCTACAAGTGATCCGGGAATTATTGCAAGAGGATTTATTTTTTTTAGCGGTGTGTAAATACCATTGTACCATACAAGGTTGAGTAACCCGAGGCCAAGTGCAAGCAGTCCTGCTCCGGCATACAGCATCAACGAACCCGCAGCTAAAAGAACAATAGCTGTCTTTAAAGCATTCAGCGGTGAAATCTTTCCCGACGGGATTGGTCTGTTTTTTGTCCTGTTCATTAGTGCGTCGGTTTCTCTTTCCTGGTAATGATTGACAACCGCAGATCCGCATGCAAGCAAAAGTATTCCAAGGGTTGGAAGCAAAGCCGACCAGTTCAATTCACCGGATGCAGAAATAAAACCGAACAGCATAGTTACGGTAACAAAAATTGTTATCCTGATCTTTGTAAGTTCTGCCAGTATTTTCAGTTTAGCTTTCAAATAATTACATCGCCTTTGTTGTGTCTGGTTTAGCGGCAGTCGAATTCTTAACAGGTGCAGGAACCGATTTTAATGAATCCTGAAGCGCCTTGTTGCTCAACCAGCTGTTAAAACTATTTTGAGGCATAACCACAACTTTACTGAGCATATGTGAATGGTTCAGCCCGCAGTATTCTGCACAGAAAAGATCGTATGTTCCTACTTTATCAGCTTTAAACCAGGCTGAGTTATTTCTATTTGGGATTACATCCTTTTTAACGCGGAAAGCCGGTACAAAAAACGAATGGTTGACATCCCTCGAATGCAGCAGAACTTTCACAGGTTTGTTCACAGGAACAAATAATGAATCCGCAGTTACACCATTCGGATATTTGAATGTCCATCTCCACATTTGTGCAGTCACGTCAATATTCATAGCATCAGACGGAGCATCAGCGAGCTGTTTGTAACCTGCCCACCCCATCCAGAACATGATAAGAACGAGTATGGTTGGAATTACAGTCCAGGTCACCTCCAGCGGAATATTGCCGTGTATGTTTTTTGCTCTTGGGTTTCTTTTCCTGCTGTACCTTATAACGAAGTAGATCATACTTGCCGTTATTACAACAAGAAAGAAGACCGATACCGCGACAATAAAAAAGAAGGTGGTATCTGTTGAGTTTACAAAATTTGAAGCTCCGGAAAACATATATTTTTCACCTTACATAAAAGGAATAATCAGCAAATAACAGTATGAATGAAATAATAATAAAGAACAGAGCAATTCCTATAAATACTCTAAAGGCTTTCTGTTCTACCCTGAGATGCATAAAAATAGTCAGCACCAGGTATGACTTAACGCTTGCGATAACAATTGCCGTAGTTACTGTCAGCTGCCCGAAATTTATCCCGGCAACAGTTACAGTCAGTCCGGTAAGGATCATCAGGGCAAGCCAGACTAAAATATATATACCATAATTCGTTACATGTTCATCATGCTGATGGTCTGCATGTTTTTCCATTCTTTAATACCTCAGGTGATAAGATAAAATAACGGGAAAAGGAATATCCAGATGATATCCACAAGATGCCAGTATAAACCGGCAGCTTCCAGTTTAACGTAGTTATCAGGAGTAATTACTCCTTTGGCTGTAAACCTGGTCATTGTACCAATAACGATTGCACCGATTACAACATGGAGCCCGTGCAGGCCTGTCATAGTATAATATAATCCGTAGAATAATACTTCGCCGGGACCTTTAGACAGCAGCACATCCCCACCGGGATAAAGTCCTAGACTTATATGATGCATCCACTCAAAATATTTGTTGATCATAAATCCCAGTGCGAGCAGTATGGTCAAAAGCTGAAAAAATATCGAAAGCTTGATATTTCTTTTCTGAATGGCTGCGATTGATAGCGCCATAGTAAGACTGCTCGTAAGAAGTATTGCAGTATTAAATGTTCCAATGAGTGTATTCAGTTCTTTGGCTGCAATATGAAAGTCCTGCTGATGTGTAAACCGGTAAACAGAATACAGGAAGAACATACCTCCGAACAACAGCAGTTCTGTGAACAGGAATAACCACATTCCCATCCTTGTTCCGATATCGTCTCTGTGGATATGAGTTACGGCTTGTTCCTGCGGATTACTCACTTCACCTCCTGTTCTAATACGGGTTCGTCGTTTTCTTTATACTCATAAGGACCTCCGGTTATAATAGGAATTTCATCAAAGTTCTCGTGTGTCGGAGGAGTATCAACTGTCCATTCAAGAGTCTCTCCGCCCCAGATATTCTTTTGTGTTACCACGGGTCCCGATTTCAAACTCTTAATCAGATTAGTGAACATTATTATCATACCGGTAATAAGTATCCAGGAACCTACTGTGGAAATAACATGGTAAGGCTGGTACTGGGGAAGATAGTCATAGTACCTTCTCGGCATTCCGAGCCAGCCCATTATGAACATCGGGAAATAAAGTGTATTGAATCCGACAAAAATAATCCAGAAAGCGACCTTTGCCGTTTTCTTGTTGTACATCCTCCCGAACATCTTCGGAAGCCAGTAATGCAGGGCTGCAAAAATTCCAAACCCGGTACCGCCGAACATCACGTAGTGAAAATGACCGACAATAAACGAGGTATCGGTTATCTGTATATCGACAGATAGTGCTCCCTGTATTACACCTGTCAATCCGCCTATCGAGAACAGGAATATAAAAGCAAGCGCATAAAGCATAGGTGGCTCAAGTTCGATTGAACCTTTGTATAAAGTCGCAGTCCAGTTGAAGACTTTAATAGCGCTCGGTATAGCCACAAGAAATGTGAGTAAAGAAAAAACAAACTGACCGGTATCGCTCATGCCTACTGCAAACATATGATGGGCCCAAACAAGAGATCCGAACAACGCAATCCCGATACTCGAAAATGCTATAAACTTATATCCAAAAATCGTTCGATGTGCGAAAACAGGAATAATCTCGGATATCACACCCATCGCAGGCACAATCATGATATATACCGCCGGGTGGGAATATATCCAGAACAAATGCTGGAACAGGATCGGATCGCCTCCAAGCGCGGGATCAAATAAACCTACGCCGAAAACCCTTTCTACTATTACAAGCAGGAGTGTTATACCGATGATAGGGGTAGCTAATATCTGGATCCAGGCTGTTGCATATAAACTCCAGGTGAATAACGGCATCTTGAACCAGCCCATTCCCGGAGCTCTCAACCGGTGGATGGTAGTAACAAAGTTCAATCCTGTCAGGATAGAAGAGAAGCCTAAAATAAATGCAGCGGACATTGTGAATATTACATTGGTACCTGTTCTTACGCTGTAAGGTATATAAAATGTCCAGCCTGTATCTGCAGGACCGCCGGGTAAAAGAATTGATAACAAAACGAGCAGTCCGCCGGTGACATAAAGATACCACGATAGCAGATTAAGCCTTGGAAAAGCAACATCCTTCGCCCCTATCAGAATAGGGAGGAAAAAATTTCCGAAGACTGCAGGCAGTCCCGGGATTACAAACAGGAAAATCATTATTACGCCGTGCAGCGTAAAAAATTCATTATATGTCTGTGCATCTACAATGGTTCGCCCGGGTGTCAGGAGTTCAAGCCTGATTAGAAATCCGAACGTTACACCCACAGCAAAAAATGACAACAAAGCAATCAGGTAGAGGATACCGATCCTTTTGTGATCAGTCGATAGTATCCAGGCTTTTATTCCCTGGTGTTTTCCTGTATTTACCAGATAGCTTGGATGGCCGTTCTGATCTAATGCAGCAGCATCACTCGCCATAATTTCTACCTCTTATTTCTCTTATCTTTCTTAGGTTTAACTTTTATAATTACTACAACAAAAACCACTACTCCAAGTAGAATACCCGCACCGAAAATTCTCAGAATATTAAATACATAAGTCTTTCCCTGGGGATCATAGCTGAAACAAAACTGGAGAACCCGGCCTATAACTGGGGTCTTCTTCCCCTGTGCAGTTTCAAGCACGGCCATCTTAAAATCAAATGGCAGAATTCCGAATCCTCTTGTCTGTGAATAATCAGGGTACAAATACCTGCATACCTCTCCTTGCGGAGAAACGAAAATCAGCACGCCTGCGTGAATGAAATTTCTGCCGGTTCTCTTGAAGTTGAATCCTGCAGCCCTCGTGAGCCTATCAATGCTCAAGCTGTCACCTGTCAGGAAACGCCATGCAGAATCCGGGAAAGCTTTATTATCAATCAGGCTTAAAAATGTCTGTTTTTTCTTTAATGCAATTGCAGGTGTTTCAGTTTCGTCCATACTTATTGATAAAATCTGGTAGTCAACTCCTGGAACCAGGTCAGAGGCATTTACTACGTGAGCGACTTCTGTCATCAACGGACTGCATATACCGGGACATTCATAATAAACAAAATCTATTATAGTCGGTTTGTCAACAAGGTTCTTCAATACAACAGGATTACCATCCGCATCATTAAAAGACAGATTAAGCGGTAATTTTGCACCCAGATGTTCAGTGATATCGGCATCATTCTGTGATGCAAAAACAGAGAACACCCCGGTAAATAAAATTAAAACTATTTGATATACAGTTTTCATAAATTCCGCCTTCAGGCAAAAACACTTTTCATATAATTGTAAAGTTCATTCCACTCTGAATCTGAAAGATTGAATACCCTGCCATTGAACCCGTCCTGATTCACATTATCCACTATAATGTTTATAAATTCCTGCTCGCTATTTTTCCAGTCATCCGAATTCAGAAGTATAGTTACAGCGTTGTCTTTATTGCTGGTAATTTTATTGAACAATTGTGAGACCGGGCTGTTTCCGTTCTTTCCTATGCGCTGTATAATGTCTTTAACTTTCCCGGCCTTATCCTGATTTTCTTCGATGATCAACTTTTCCGCATCTGCAATTGGTATCTGCGCAGGTATAAATCTTTTTTCCGAAAGATTATATAACTGATCGAGCATTGTCAAGTCATCTTTAGTAGGAGGCGGTGGATCCGGGACGAAAGTCGTCCTTATATAATGCGCAAGCGCAAACTTTTCTACAGGGGAGAACTGCTGGTAAGCGACCATGGCACTTCCTTTAATCCCTTCCTGGAGAGTCTGGTAAATACTTGTAAGTTTAGGACCGTTAACCCATCCCTGTTTACTTGTGAAATTTCTCGGGGAAGGATTTAACCCGGTTGAAGCAGGACCGTCCCCTCTGCCATCAGTACCATGACAGGAAACACAGGTGGTCTGGAAAATCTTTTTGCCTATCTGAACAAGTGAATCGGTAGGCTGAGATAATTTCATAACATCGGCAGCAGGTACAAACCTGGATTCCTGGATAGTAAGTTCTTCAGGAACATTCGATGTATCCGGCACGGCTGTCGGTACTTCCTGTCTTCCTATGAAATTCATTTTATTCACATAGAATAATCCGATACCGACACCGATTATCAGCAGATACGGATAAACGAGCCCGAATATCTTTCCGGGATCTTTCCTGATCTGTTCCCGCTTTTCTTTTATAAATTGTTCCAGATTACTCATTTCAAGTGTTCCTAAAAATTCCTTTATTAAAGACTATAATCCAAACCTCTCTGAAGCTTAGGATCTTTTACAGGTATAAGGTTGTATTTATTTGTCATCATCCTGAATATCATCATAACAAAACCGACTACCGCTACAGGAAAGACAAGATCCATCCAGCTGAAATAATATGCTCTTCCTGCCTGCACCATTCCCGGCATAATCAGCCAGTAAAGATCGAAGAAATGTGCAGCTAAAATCCAGACGGCTACAAACTTCAGTCGTTTCGGATTTGTTTTTGCAGGAAACGAAAGCAGTGCGAAGAACGGTACTACAAAATGAACTATTATTAAATATTATTGAGGCATACATCCAGCCGCCTTCCCATCGATGGAAAAACCATGACGTTTCTTCAGGAAGATCGGCGTACCAGATAAGCATATATTGGGAAAAGGCTATATAACCCCAGAATGCAGTGAATGCAAACATCATTGTTCCGAGACTATAATAATGATCATCTTTTAAGCCCGGAATCAGGTAGCCATTTTCTCTGAGAAGAACGACCGCAAGAGTTAAAGCTGCTAGAGCGCACCATACTGTACCTGAAAAATAATACACTCCGAATATGGTTGAATACCAGTGGGGCTCCAGACTCATCATCCAGTCAACACCGGACATTGTAATCGTAATCGCAAATAAGAATATAAATCCCGTTGACAATTTTATATTCGTCTTTGTAAGCGACTGGTCGCCTGATTCGTCCTGCTTCCTCGACCTTGTTGTAATTAAAAAGTAGAACAGTGTCCAGATAAAGAAGATCGCTATATTGCGTACAACGAAAAACGGTATATTCAGATACGATTCCTTCCCCTTGAGCACTGCATCAGACTGAACTACAGCTGAATGAGTCCAGTGGAAAAGGTCGTGCATCGTAAACAGAAGCGGAATACTGATAATAACAAGATAAGGGATAGTGCCTGCAAAGAACTCGCTTATTCTTCTAAAAGGAGTGCTCCATACAGCACCCGCAAGATATTCAAGTGAAACCAGGAATAGTGAGCCGACTCCAAGACTTATTAAAAACATAAAAGAGGTCAGGTAACTGTAAGACGCTCTCTGCGGATCAATTACATAGGCTATTATTCCTAGCACCAGCCCGATACCTAGTAGTGCTAACCCGAGGTTTAAGAATTTCTGCGGTAATGGCCGCTTTATATATCCGGAATCATTTTTGGACATTGCTGGCAGACTCCTTTTTAATCTCTTTGATATCTTCGTCGGTTGCATTCTTTGAACGCTGAAGAACTCTAATATAATTTACGATCGCCCATCTTTCCTCCCGCGTGACCTGGGCTGCATAAGACGGCATAGCATTCTGACCATTGGTGATTACATGGTAAATCCTTCCGTCGGGAAAATCAATAGCCCTTTGTGTATGCAGAGAGGGCGGACTCGGAAACTGTCCTCTCAACCTGCTGTCGCCGTCGGCCTGGTTGCCGTGACAAGGGGAACAGAATGTAAGAAATTTCCGTTTACCCAATACGATCGACTCCTTAGTGGGAAGTATCGGATTGACCAGATACTCCTTTGGTTCTGCTATACCCATATAAGGATAAGGAACAAACCCTCTTGCAACGGTGCCTTCAACGGGTTCCCTCATACCGAATTTATCTGAGAAGAAAACACTTTTTTCCTGGGGAATAACTTTATCCTGTTCCGACATCCAGTTATAAGGAACCATATACATAAATTTGTTAAGCGTAAAATAGGTCAGTGCAGATACCGAAGCAGCCACAATTATGAGGAAAGTTATAAACTTTGCATCAAAGACCGGGTAGGAAACTTTCTCCGGGTAAAAGACTTTTTCAATCTCAACAGCACCAAGACTCCTGAACAGTTCCTGAACTTTATTTTCGTCGAAGATCAGGTCGTCTGCAAGTATTACCAGTCCATACCGATCAACAGAAACACGCTTCATGTATTCGGTATCGTGAAGCGGGTGATCGTTAAATGGAAGGTTGAAGAATGCTATTATCATACCGAACACGGTTGATAATGCGGCAAGAAGAACCGTAAATTCAAACGTGATCGGGATAAAGGCAGGAAGTGCAAAATATGGTTTGCCGCCTATAACCATAGGGTAGTCAATTGACATTGACCAGTACATAAACAACAGTATAAATGCTGTTCCTGAGAATCCGAAAAATAATGTTACAAATCCAAGTTTAGATCTCTTCAGCCCCATCGCAGGATCCATTCCATGCAGCGGGTATGGCGTGTTTACATCGAATTTCTTATAGCCCTCGCTGACAACTTTCTTCGCAGCGTTTATGATAGAATCAGGATTATCAAACAGAGCAGTTATACCGAATAATTTATCTGTTCTATCCATTATTCATGACCTCCGTGATGAGAAGGCTGTGCACCTTCGGACATAGCTTTAATCTCCGACATTGAAACGACAGGCAGTGTCTTTGTAAAAAGAATTACCAGAGTGAAGAATAAACCGAAACTTCCGGCAAGTATTCCGATGTCAAATATTGTGGGAACGAAAGTTCCCCAGCTTGACGGAAGAAAATCTCTATGCAGAGAAGTAACAACAATTACAAATCTTTCAAACCACATACCCACGTTTACAAGTATTGCTATTACAAGCATAATAGGAACTGATCTCCTTATTTTCCTGAACCAGAATAACTGCGGGAAAAGCACATTGCAGCTTACCATTATCCAGTAGGACCACGCAAAAGGACCGAAAGCGCGGTTTATAAAAACAAACTGTTCGATAGGATTGCCGCTGTACCACGCCATAAAAAATTCAGTGCCGTATGCATAACCGACCATCGAACCTGTAAGAAGAATAACCTTATTCATATTATCGAGGTGGTTGATGGTTATAATATTTTCAAGATCGAAAACCTTCCTCACAAAAACGAGCACCGTTACAACCATTGCAAATCCGGAGAAAATTGCGCCGGCTACGAAGTATGGAGGAAAAATAGTTGAATGCCATCCCGGAAGCACTGCTACAGCAAAGTCGAAACTTACTACCGTATGAACGGATAATACCAGGGGAGTTGCAAGGCCTGCCAGTATCATATAAGCTTTTTCATAATGCTGCCACTGGCGGTTGGAATGTCTCCAGCCAAGACTGAATACTCTATAGATCAATTTTTTAACTTTTGATGTTGTCCTGTCGCGAAGCATTGCAAAATCAGGGATCAGACCTGTGTACCAGAATACTAGCGATACGGTGAAGTAAGTCGATACAGCAAATACGTCCCATACCAGAGGTGAAATAAAATTAACCCACAAACTGTGCTGATTAGGATAAGGGATCAGGTAGCCGGCTAGCCAGGGACGGCCTACGTGGATCAGGGGAAATAACCCTGCGCACATTACAGCGAATATCGTCATTGCCTCTGCGAAACGGGCAATACCTGTTCTCCATCTCTGTCTTAACAGGAAAAGGATTGCAGAGATCAAAGTACCAGCATGACCAATACCTACCCAGAAGACGAAGTTAATAATCGGAAATCCCCAGGCGACCGGCTGATCGTTCCCCCACATTCCGACACCGTAATAAAAGCTGATAGCAAGACAGATTGCGCCGAAGAGAAGAAAGCTTACCGATATTGTCAATGCAATCAGGTACTTCTTCGTCGGTTTGGTATCCATCGGCTTCGCAACGATCTGCTCTATTTCAGCACGGGTTAAACCGCCTTCAACAACCGGGATCTCTCTCGAGTAGTCTACAAAAGGATAATCGGTAATCTCTGGTTCTTTCAATTAAACTTCCTCCGAATGAGTATTTCTTAATTTCGCTATATAGGTAACATTAGGACGTGTGTTAACGAAGTCGAGTACATAATATCCGAGTTCATGATTCCTGTATTTATGGAATTCTGCTTCTTTATCGTTTATATCACCGAACTTAATTGCACTTGTACTGCATGCTTCCTGGCAGGCTGTTTTTACATCGGATCCTTTTAACTGTCTGTTCCCGCGGATAGCATCTGCTCTTGCCTCCATGATCCTCTGGATGCAGAAAGTGCATTTCTCCATAACTCCTCTTGAACGTATTGTAACTTCAGGGTTATAAACCAGGTTGAAAAGGTTATTCTCCTGGTAAGAATCTCTGAAATGATCTCTGAAGTTAAAGAAGTTGAATCGTCTGACTTTATATGGACAGTTATTTGAGCAGTACCTTGTGCCTACGCATCTGTTGTATACCATCTGGTTGAGTCCATCCGGACTATGGGTAGTTGCAACAACGGGACAAACGTTCTCACATGGTGCATGATCGCAATGCTGGCAAAGCATCGGCTGCGTGCTGACTTTAGGTTCATCAATCGACCCTGAATAATATCTGTCGATCCTCAGCCAGTGCATTTCCCTTCCCTTTTCCACCTGGTCTTTTCCTACAATCGGAACGTTATTTTCAGAGTGGCAGGCAACTACACATTCACCGCATCCGAGACATTTATTCAGATCTACTGCCATTCCCCATTTCACACCGGTATATTCATACTCAGGATATAGAGATTTATTTTCTTCTTCAGTTTCCTCGCGGATAAATTTAGGGTTCTTCTTATACTGATCTACTGTGCCTTCACGGATTATATGTCTTTTTTCAACAGCATCACGTGTAAGATCCTTGTCAAAAGCATGATGTTCCTGGGCTGTTACGAGTTTATAGGTACCGCCTGCTTTTTTTACTAATGCACCTGTATATATCCACGGAGACAATCCTCCGTCTTTGGATAAAAGTACATTTGCATTAAAGCCGACACCCGATCCTACAATCCCTACTTTGGATCTGCCGTATCCAAGTTCCACCGTCAATGTTTTATCTGCGGCTCCCGGCTGAATAAAAACAGGGATACGGAGTTTTCTGCCGCTAATCTCTATATCTATCAGGTCGTTTGAGTCAACACCTAACTCTTTGGCTGTGCTGCTTGAAACGGCTGCATAATTATCCCAGGTAATTTTTGAAACGGGGTGCGGAAGTTCCTGCATCCATCCGTTGTTTGCAAAAGAACCATCTCCTGTTGCATAACTCTCTCTTAAAACAATAGTATAGCCGTTCGCTTCTTTTGATTTGTTGCCGGTAGTCTGGAAAGCAGAAGTATTAAAATTTCCACCAGAGCCTGTGCCTTCACCGGTTAGTGCAACTCCATCCTGAAGAACACCAAACCAGAATCGTTCAAAATCTAGATGCGGATTCAATGATGAATAAACATTCTCTTTCCAGTTCTTCATCAGGTACTTATGATATACCTTAAAGTCATATTTCTGCGGATCGCCATTGATCCAGTTGAGGAGAATTGTTTCCTTCTGCCTTGTATTGAATATAGGCCATATTACAGGCTGCTGCAGAGATGAGAATCCTGTTCTTGTTTTGGCATCTCCCCATGATTCAAAGGTATGATTTATCGGAAGCACATATTGAGCAGGTTCGGAAGACTCGTTCTCGCTCTCAGTAAGGCTTATAATAAGACCTGCTTTATTCAAAGCATCCTTATAACCGAGATCGTCAGGAAGATGATAAACAGGGTTGCTGTCATAATGAATAACGGCTCCGACATTGCCGCTCTTCAAATTATTAACCAGGTTCATCCATTCCTCTTTTGAAGATAAGGCAAGCACTGAAAACTCCGACTGATCAGTACGGTACATTGCATTATTTCCAAGAAGTGAATTGAGGTGGTTTACAGCTATATGAACTTCTTCCGGAAGATTAAAGCCGGAGTATACTATCGATGAACCTTTGTATTTATTTAGGTCTGAGATGAGATGCCTGAGGGTTCCCAGAGGCAGGTTATACCCTTGAGCGAACAAATCAGCTGTAGTACCCTGGCCCCCTCCGCCAAGTTCATTTATCAGCATTGACACAAACTCGTACTGGGCATCGGGAGTAAGTCTTAACCTGTAATCAGCATTACTTCCTGTAAGCGACATATTTCCTTCAAGCACATACAGCCTGTTAAAATTCTTAAGATCGGAAACATTCCTGCCTTCAGAGAAGAGTCTTGCATTCTCAATGCTGTGTCCTTCGGTACCGAGAAAATCTGATTCGAGTGCTAGTATGATTTTTGCTTCATTCCATTTAATTAAAGGGAACGAACCGCTTCCGTAGCTCTTCTGCCAGGCAGCGTTTTTAACTTCATTATTAAACAGTTCATATGAATATACTTTTGCAGACGGATATTTAGTCTTAAAATCATCGAGGACCTTCTTTGCTGAAGGGGAATTTATTCTTTTTGATATGACCGCGATTTCTTTACTGCCGGTTTTGGAAAGAGCAGCTGTAATTTCAGTATCGGCATTTTCCCAGGAAATATCGTCAAAGGTTCCCCCGCTTCTTTTTTTCGGACCCTGCAGTCGTTCAGGATCATACAAGTTCAGAATATTTGCATGACCTTTTGCACAGAGCTTTCCTTTACTTACAGGATGATCAGGATTGCCGTCAGCTTTAATAGGCCTTCCCTCACGCGTCTTTATCAATATTCCGCAGGCATTGGAGCAGGCATTACATGTTGAGGCATAATAGTCTGATTTGCCGAGCGTAATTTCTTCCGGCTTTTTTATATAAGGAATAATATCACCTTTGTCGCGGTAATCAGAACATCCTGCACCGGCGAGGGCAGCAGATGCACCGACAAGGGCAAGGAATTTTCTTCTTGATAAGCCAGGAAGCTTTAAAGGATTAAAATCTTCAGTTACTCCTTCTTTAAATTCATGATGACTTGCTTCCATTACACCGGGATCATTATATAGCTCTTCAAGACTGCGCCAATAGTTAACATCGGGGTTATTTTCAGGGCTGCTGTTATTTTTATTGTCCTGATTTTCAGACATTCTTTTCACCTATTTTTGTTCTGCGAACGGCATCAGGGTTTATTTCAATTGTTACCTTTTTATCTTTGATATTTCTGCTCAAAAAAGAAAAAGGGATCGACTTAAATACAAAATAGCCGAATACTCCTGTGCCCAAAGAGGAAAAAAACTTTTTACGATTTATTTTCCGGGAATTTATTTTTTCTGATTCCATTTCATCTCCTGTTAACGGTGACAAGCCCAGCAGTTGTCCGGTCCTTTTGTTATGCCTTTAACATCGGGTAATCGCTCGTGAGCATTCCTGTGACAATCGAGACAGGCTGACATTGTAAATGAACTTACCTGGAGAACCCTATCCATATTCCGCACCTCACCGTGGCAGTTCACACAGTCAATTCCTTTATTTACGTGAACGCTGTGATTAAAATAGGTGAAGTCTGGTGTTTTATGAATTCTTTTCCAGGGGAGTGCTCTTCCTTCGTTATAATATGCCGTAAGTTTTTGAATTTCAGGTCTGTCTTTGCGGGCAATTTTATGACAATTCATACAGGTGCTGACCGGAGGGACCATTGCATGCCTTGATTTTTCCACACCTGTATGACAGTACTGGCAGTCAATTTTCATTTGTCCTGCATGCAGATTATGTGAAAAGTTTATAGGCTGAACAGGCTGGTAGCCCACACCGTCACGCTCTGCTTTTCCGGCAAAGTAAGTGATAGTAAAAGAGGCAAGTATAACAAAGATCGTAACCGGAACACGGATCCGAAGTGTGTAGTCAAGTAAAGATTTTTTCATTAGTTATTCCTGAGATTGCAGGTTGAGTGTCGAACAAAATGAATCCTCATACAGTAACCTGTACCTGAAAAAAATCTCGTCTTCTTAGTTTTTTTATAAAGGTAAAAAATAGCTCTTTGCACAGCAAATTTGTTGTACAAGAGTTAGTATAACTTGTAACAAAGTGATTTTAGTTAATCGCCAAAATTAAAAAATTATAGATATAAAGCAAAAAAGTTTGGACTTATAATTATACTTTTAGCTGAAGGTTAACAAAGATTAATCTTTAAAAGCTTGAATAATTGACCCGTCAGTATAATTATAGGAAATTATTATACTTGCTGTCGAATTCTTGTTGATTATTTCAACAATATATGAGAAATAAAAGAAGAGCTGCGCAGGAATTCAGGGGACTGTGTTTGATAAAAAAGGCGGGAATTCGGGCTAGCAGCAATGGTAAATTTTGAGGCCTGGCAGAGGCCTGGCAGAAGCTTGGCAGAAGCTTGGCAGAAGCCTGGTGGATTAGAGGTGAAAATTTGGGAACCAGGGGTGATAAATTGTCGGGTTGACAGGTTAAATATGCCTGTTGAGAAATGAAACAGTATGTTCTATCCTGACGGGTGTGTTGAACTTATCGGCGCCATATTTTATCTGAAGCATACAACCCGGATTGCCGGTTAATACGATTTCCGCACCAGTTTTTTTAATATTATCCATTTTTTCTTTAAGCAGTTCGAGGGAGGTTTCTGTATGCAGAAGATTATAAATGCCTGCACTTCCGCAGCATTTTGTTGAATCTGCCAGGGGGAGCAGTTTTATGGTCGGAATTTTATTAATTACTTCCCTGGGCTGATTAAAAATTTTCTGGGTATGAACAAGGTGGCAGGCATCGTGATAAGTAATAGTTTCGTCAGAGTTATTTACTAATGAGGGAAAATCAATTTCAGATAGGAACTCTGTAATGTCTTTAACCTTTGCTGAAAATTCAGCAGCTTGTTCAGCCAGATCATCGTCATCTTTAAATAATTCTCCGTACTCTTTCATAAACGCGCCGCATCCCGCAGAATTGGAGATGAGGTAATCGTACTCATATCTGCCGAACTCCCTTATATTTTTTGCTGCAAGTTCCCGGGCAGTCTTCATATCGCCATTATGGGCGTTCAGGGAGCCGCAGCAGGACTGACGGGGAGGAGAAATTACTACAGCACCGATCTTATTCAGCAGTTCCACGGTATCTTTATTTACTTCAGGAAGCATCACATTCATTAGGCAGCCGTATGAGAATGCAAGTTTGTACTTTGTATCGCCGGAAGGATTATTAATTTCTTTAATGAAAGCATCGCTGAATTTATCAGGGATGACTGGGGAAAATTTTTCAACCTGTGCGAGCTTCGGAAATAGACTGTCCAGAATTTTTGCAGTACGGATAAATTTCTGCAGACCTGATTTCCGGTAAATCCTGAGAAGAACCGCTGCAGATTTAAGCCTGTTCTTATAAGGAATAATTCTTTTTAGGAAAAAAGATTTAACAAAAGAACCATAGCCGTGTTTTTCTACTTCGACTCTTGCAGCTTCCACCATCCTTCCATACCTGACGCCTGCAGGGCATGCTGTCTCACAGGCCTGACAGTCGAGGCAGAAATTCATTTCGTATGCAAAGGTATCTGTAACAGGAAGAATTCCTTCGGCGACGGATTTAATTAATTTAATTCTTCCTCTCGGGGAGGACGTTTCGAGACGGGTCAGTTGATAAGTAGGACAGGAAGTAAGACACATTCCACAGTGAATGCACTGTGTATAAATATCTGTCAGTTCCTTTATTTCTCTTAGAGTATCCGCTTTACCATTTCCTGGATTAGTTCGACTTATATTTTAGGGGGCGAGTTTGTGAGAACTTCGCACCTAGGTTTCAGAGTAAAAATTTTACCGGGATTAAGAATATTATTTTCATCGATTGATGCTTTAATTTTCTTCATCATCTCAAGTCCCGGCAGTCCTGCAACATTTTCAAGGAACTGTTTTTTAGCAAGTCCCGTTCCGTGTTCACCGGTAATAGTTCCGCCGAGCTTTATAGCTTCATTAAAGATAAATTCGAAAGCACGGTGAGCCTTCAGAATTTCATTTTTATCCCGTTCATCTGTAAGGCAGGTAGGATGGATGTTGCCGTCACCTGCATGGCCGAAATTACCAAATACGACATCGAACTTTTGTGCAGCCTGATTAACTTTTTCAATCATTACCGGCAATTCGCTGCGGGGTACCGTGGCATCTTCAAGAATAGCTGTAGGTCTTTTTCTTGCCAGGGCACTGAATGCCGATCTCCTTGCAGTTTTCAGCAGATCAGATTCTGTTTTATTCTTTGCGGATTTTACAAATGTGGAATTATTCTTTTTAAGCAGCCCCTGAATTGTATCAGCATCCTCCTGAACAATACTGCCGCGGCCGTCCACTTCAATAAGGAGAACGGCTTCGCTGCCGACCGGGAGTCCGATATGAGTATAATCCTCCACGCAGCTTATTGTTGTTTTATCCAGGAACTCCATCATAGAGGGAGTTATATGAGCAGATATTATATCAGCAACAGCCCGGGCTGCATCATTCAATTTATCAAAATAAGCCAGTAGTGTAATTGAAAGAGTCGGCTTTGGAATAAGTTTAAGAAGTATTTTAGTAATTACACCAAGAGTACCTTCACTTCCTACTATAAAATCTCTCAGGTTATAACCTGCCACGTCCTTCATATTTTTTCCACCGGTCTTCAGCAGTTCTCCATCGGGTAAAATCATTTCAACGCCGAGAACATAATTTTTAGTAACCCCGTATTTTAATCCTCTGAGTCCGCCGGCATTATTAGCTACATTTCCGCCGATGGTGCAGACATTAAGACTTCCGGGGTCGGGCGGGTAGAACAAACCAAGCTTCTCCACCTCACTCTGTAATTCGCCTGTAATTACGCCGGGTTCAACAAGTGCGGTAAGGTTAGCAGGATCAATTTCAAGTATTTTATTCCACCTGGTCATCACCATAAGCAGAGAATTTTCAACCGGAACGGCGCCTCCGCTCAGTCCTGTGCCCGATCCTCTCGGAACGACCGCAAACTGTTCGTGATTAGCAAGCATAATAAGCTGAGAAATCTGATCTTCATTCCGGGGGAAGACTATTGCACCGGGAGGCTGATTAAATAAAGGGGTAGCATCTGAGGAATAAGTAAGTTTATCTTCAGCCGAATCAGAAAAGTTTTGTGCTCCGACAATGTTCCTGATTTTTTCTTTTACTGAAGAATTCATTTATAAACCGGTTACTATGAAAGCAAATAAAGAACGGGATTCAGGAAGCAACTTTACTAAGAATTATTCTTACAATCAGAGCTATTATGATAGCGATCCCAACATAAAGAAGAAAAGCCTGCAATGATTTAACAGTAATTGCTGCTGTTGAACGATATCCTCTCCAGCCGCACTGCTTACACCTGTACAACTTCAGGAAAGTTATTCTCTTCACCATTTTCTCCCTCCAGTTGTGCGAATGAGACCTGTATATCGTACCGGAGGTTGAACATGAAGGACATCTCTCGAAAACCGGATTCTTCCTCTGAATGAAATTAAAGGATTTCATTTTGCTGACAGGGATTTCCATTTAATTATACTTTCCCGAAAAGGAGTTATAACACTCCCCTTCCTCAGAGATTAAAATAAGATTTTTTTTAATGATAATTCAATAACCTGTTATATGTTGTTGTATCCGCCAGCACAGATAAGGCTGCCTGGAACTGGGGATCATTATCCAGCGCTTCCTCAACCCGTCCCTCCGAACCGAGGTATCTTGCTGCAAGTTCAGATTTCAATTCACGGACGATTTCATTCTTATATATTTTAAACTCGCTTCCGTCCAGCTGGCCGAATTGATCTTTGAGTTTTTTAAGTTCCGAACGAATAGATGAATCAAGTTTTTTATTATCAGCATCAGTGATGAGTTTATTCACCGCTTTTTCTGCCTCCGAACTATACTCAAAATGTTCATCCTTGAGATATTTTTCAAATTCGGAAAATATCTTATCATCCTTTATTGATGAAAAAGGTGCATCCTGATGATTATAATAATAGTGATCGGCAAATTTAAAGAACATTCCCTTTGCAAGAAGGTACTCCGTCACATCCCCGTCGATTTTATATTCAACAGTCGAATCAGGTGTGATTCCGCCTGCCCCATAAACCGGTCTCTTATTATCTGTAAGATATTTACTGCTTAATATTGAATCAGCGTCGGTTATAACTTTATTGTTCTCAGCATAATTGATTTTCTGAATACATCTGCCGCTTGGAGTATAATATTTAGCCGTAGTAATTTTCAGCGATGCATTATAATTCAAAGGTGTAATAGTCTGCACAAGACCTTTGCCGTAGGATTTCGTTCCGATGAGAACGCCCCTATCGTGATCCTGCATAGCACCTGCCACAATTTCTGAAGCAGAGGCAGAGCCCTGGTTAATCAAAACAACAAGACGGGCCTGGCCTACAAGAGGTTCCTGGTCGGCATAATAATGATTGATATTCGTATCGTCTCTTCCCTTTGTGGTAACGATAAGATCGCCTTTGGGCAAAAACTTATCACAGATATCGGCAGCAACGTCCAGTAGTCCTCCGGGGTTACCACGCAGATCAAGCACGATTGATTTAATTTCTCTTTTAGCTTTGAGCTCTTTAAGGGCGTCCAGAACTTCTGAAGCTGCCGAACGGCTGAAGCTTGAAAGTTTAAGATAAGCATTGCTGCTGTTCTCAGGCATAAAACCATAATAAGTAAGATTCTTAACTTTCACTTCCTCTCTGACAAGACTGAAGTTAATCGTATCACTTTCTTCATTTCTAACAATAGTAAGGTTTACGGTAGTACCAGGTTCGCCTTTAACGAGCTGGGATACATCATCTATATTTTCAGGGGTAATCGCAACACTATCGGCTGCGATTATTTCATCGCCGATCCTTATACCCTGCCGCTGAGCCGAGTAACCATCAAGTACTTCGACCACAGTAACCGAATTCCCGCGGACACCTATAGAGACACCCACGCCTCCATATTTGCCGCTGGTTATAAGATCAATTTCATCCTTCTTATCACCGTCGATAAAAATGGTATAGGGATCGAGGGTATTAAGCATACCTTCAATACCTGCCCGCATAAACTGCTCGGGGTTTATATTGTCGACATAATTAAGAGAAATTTCTTTATACACCTTTCCGAACAGATCAATATTCTTGGAAATCTGGAAATAAACATCATCCTCACCGGGAAAGAATCCCGAAAATAATAAAATAACGAGGGCGCCCGTCAAATATGATCTCCAGCTCTTTAATTTCATTTTACCTTATCTCCTTCTTCTCTAAAAAACTTATTTCTTCAAGAATATCATTATGAATTTCTTCGATAGATTTCATTCCGTCAATAACTTTAATTCTGCTTTCGTGATCTGCTATGTAAAGATAACCTGCGCGCACCCGTTCATAAAAAGATGAGTCAGAAACTTCAATCCTATCGGGATCAAAATTCTGCATCATTTTTTTTCTTCTATCGGCTTCTTCAACAGTTATATCTATAAAGAAAGTTACATCCGGTACTGTGTCACCGATAGCCAGGCTATTTATATGATTTACCGATTCAATATCTATACCACGGCCAAAGCCCTGGTAGGCAGTTGTAGAATCATGGAATCTATCCGAAATTACATAGATTCTCCGACTAAGATAAGGCCTGATTTTTTCCCTAACCAGCTGAGCACGGGCCGCTGAAAACAGGAATATCTCCGTTTCCATAACCATATGGTAATGTTTTTTATCCAGAAGAATCGAACGTACCATTTCCGAAATTTCCGTTCCTCCCGGTTCGCGGATTATCTCGACCTCCTTTTTCTGATCCTGAAAAAATTTTTTAAGCAGTTCCACCTGGGTAGATTTACCGCAAAAATCAATTCCTTCAAAAGTGATAAACATAGAGGATTATCTTTCTTTTCAGTTAAATTTTTTGATAATATATCTCAACCGCTCGGGTTTAGTGAATTCAAGCTCTGTGTTTTCCGGCAGTTCGATTTTAGGGGGAATACTTCCAAGAGTATCCAGAACAATATCACGATAATTTACGTAGGCTTTTATTTTATCCCGGCTCATCTTACCTAATATTTCAATGCCGGCTCTTACACCCACCGAGATTTTATTGGGAAGAAGTACAACATCTCTATCGATAGGCTGATCGACAATATTTACATCAATTCCTTCAAAATTTTTATCTACTATCTTCTGAACATCCAGGTTTACCTGCACTTCCCTGTCCTTATATATAACCCCGGGTAAATCCTCCAGAGAGACCTGTCCGGTTGTCTGATCATCAAGTTTTCCAAAGCTTTGCCTTTTGGTATAAACGAACGTAAGGTTTCTGACTACACTTTTAGGTCCGTAAAGAGTTGTAGAATCGGGGGTGATCTTAATAGGGGAAGCCAGTCCGTACCCGGGTTTATACGCAAGATCAAGGTCGGGTATAATAGCAACTTTTCTCATATAGTCTTTTTCAACATAAAAAGACAAAGTATCAGGAGTCATATCAATGACCTCAATATCGGAGGAGAGCCACTGATTCTCACCGAGAAAGTTATAGAGGTTGACATTTATCTTTCCGCTATCCTCCACAGAAATGGTATAATCAGACTTCGTACTGAGATTTACACCAAGAAGCTTCCAGCCTTTTCCTTTAAGTTTAACGGATATAAAATCGGGGATATTAGATGCAGTAGAGTACCCGATGGGGAAATTAACAAGTTTAACAGGCACATTAACCGTAGCATAATAGTCATTCGACAAAGAAATAGATATCCAGAGGATAATTGAAAAAATTACAGATAATACTACTATATGCAGATTTTTTTTCATTTCTTAAATATAAATAAAAAAACTCCACCATAAAGCGGAGTTTCTAAATCTGATATAATTGTTAAGCTCAGAACAGTTTCCTGAAATAGTCTAACAGTTTATTTCTGTTAGCCCGCGAAATTTCTCTTCCCTGGATCGGGAATCCGTCGGTAGCGCGAGCGTGTTTCCGCAACTGGTGGACATTAAGTTTTTCCAGTTCTTCAAGTGAGACCCGTTCAACAGGGCTTTCAGGTTTTAATTCTTTCTTAACCGACTCTTTTTCGGGTTTGATTCCGAGGGCTTCCCTCCTCAACTGTTCGAGGTGATCCGTTGTACCGGTAAATAAATTTTCACTAACCTGTGATTCTTTAATTTCAGCTATCTTTCCAGCAGGATTTTTTTTAACCGGTTTCTCTTTTTTAACTTTCTGCTGCGGCTCCTCTTTCTTCACAGGAGTCTGCACCGCTTCTTCTGCAGAAACTGATCCGGATTCCTCCTTCAGCTTGACATCCGCTTCCTCTTTTACCTCTACTTCCGGTTCTTTCTTTGCAGCAGGCTTCTCAGAAGGCCGTGAAATTTTTCTTTCCGGAACACCGCCGTCATCATCTATACCGGGGATCATAGCAACCATCTGTGAATCAGGCTGGGGAATTACATGAACAGAGACGAGCTCACCGACCCTTCTTGCTGCTGCTGCTCCAGCATCGACGGAGGCTTTAACAGCCGCAACATCGCCGACAACTTTAATTGTTACAAGTGCAGGGTTGGTTACTTCTTTACCAATCAGAGTAACGTTTGATGTCTTAACCATGGCATCCGCTGCCTCAATAGCAGCGACGAGACCACGGGTCTCTACCAAACCTAATGCTTTAGGCATATCTTACTTTCTTTTCGGCAGTATTGACTCTACTTCGGTATGCGGGCGCGGAATTACATGAACTGAGACTAACTCGCCAACTCTCTGGGCGGCAGCGGCACCGGCATCAGTAGCTGCTTTAACAGCACCGACATCCCCTCTAACCATTACAGTTACATACCCGCCTCCGATAGTTTCTTTTCCAAGCAACTCTACCTTAGCGGCTTTAACCATTGCATCGGCAGCTTCAATAGCTCCGACCAACCCCTTGGTTTCGATCATTCCCAGTGCATCAAGTGACATAAACGTGCTCCCAATATTGAATTTATGATGTTCGAAAATAGCTTATCAGCTAATAAATGTCAATTTAAAGTATTCAGGTATTCCTGTAAAATTATTGCGGCAGAATTACTATCGAGCAGACCCTTGTTTCTTCTTTTTGATTTTTTTGTCACCGATTCAAGTATTTTCTCCTGAGCCATTACAGAAGTATATCTTTCATCCCAGAAAATAATTTCAATTTTAAATTTCTTCGACAGTTCCTTTGAGAATTTTTCCACTTTGCCGGCGACCTCTGATTTACTACCGCTGTCGTCCATCGGGTACCCCAAAATTATCTTATCTACATTTTTTTCTTCAATAATTTTCTTAAAATCATTCCAGAAATTCTGATCATTATTCAATGTTTTATAAGGATAGGCAAAAATCCTCAGGGGATCACTTAAGGCAAGACCGATTCTTTTAGATCCGAAATCGATGCCCAGTACCCTGGAGTGTTCATCAAACTGATCTCCGGGCATCAGGCTCCTTCAAATCTTTCAACCGAATAAATACCTTTGAGCTTTTTAAGTCTTTCTATTATTCTTGAAAGGTGCTCCAGATTATGGACATAGAGAGTTACGCTGCCCTCAAAAGTTGAGTCGCTGGTATTTATATTAATTGATTTAATATTTGTATTCTGATAAGCTACAATAGCATGGGAAATTTCATTTAATAATCCGGGTGAATCCTCACCCATAACCGTAAGCCCTGCCACAAATAAATTCCCTTCACCTTCCGGCCATTGAATCGGGATCAGCTTACTGGGATCATTTTCTGAAATCCGGATCAGGTTCGGACAAGTCTTCCGGTGTACTTTGATCCCCTCCCCGATCGTTATGTAGCCGATAACGGGATCACCCGGAATCGGGTTGCAGCATTTCGCATAGGAGTAGAGGATTTTTGTTTTCTTTCCTTCGACGAGGACACCGCCGATATCACGCCTTGCAGTTTTTGCAAAATCTTCAAACTCAAGAACGGGAGCAGCCTCTTTCTTCTCTTCTTTGGATTTTGTAGCAGTAAGGACTTCATCAAGATTAACTTTTCCCTGGGCAATCGATTTAAAAAGGTTCTTGTATTTTCAAATTTCAAGTCGGAAGTAAGCTTAGCAAGATCATCCGGGGTAAATGATAATTTCATCTTTTTAATCTTTTTGTCCCAGATTTCCTTACCGCCTTTAACTATATCATCTTCCTCTTTATTGATCCACTTACGGACAGCAGATTTGGCTTTATGGGTGACAACAAATTTCACCCAGTTTTTATTAGGATGCTGGTTTTTAGAGGTAATGATCTCAAGCTGGTCACCGCTATGAAGTATTGTGTCAAGCGGAACAATCCTGCCGTTCACCTTTGCTCCGATACAATGAAAACCGACCTTCGAGTGGATTTCAAATGCGAAATCGACAGGAGTTGAATGGACAGGAAGACGCCTCAAATCTCCTTTTGGTGTAAACACGTAAATCTCGTCCTGATAAAGGTTTAGCTTAAAACTCTCAAGCAGATCTTTTCTTGCTTCATCCCTTGAAGCATTCTCAAAAATATCCCTTATCCAGTTTACCCAGTTCTCCAGATCCTTGTCGCTTGCAGTTTTACTCTCTTTATACCGCCAATGGGCTGCCACACCTTTTTCAGCAACTTCATGCATCTTCGCTGTCCGGATCTGGACTTCGACCAGCCGTCCCTCAGGGCCTACAACAGTTGTATGAATTGACTGGTAATTATTTGTTTTAGGGATCGAGATATAATCTTTAAACCTATCGGGTACAGGCAGGTAGATCTGGTTAACAATACCGAGGGTAGTATAACATTCATTAGCGTTTTCTGTATCGAGAATAACCCTGATTGCGAAAAGGTCATATATTTCTTCAAAAGGTTTATTCCTGCGCACCATCTTCCTGTATATGGAATAAAGGTGTTTAGGTCTGCCGCTAACCTCGTATTTGAACTTATACTCATCGAGCTTTTCAAGAATCGGTTCAGTAAACTTCTTTATGTAGGCTTCACGTTCTTTCCTTTTATTCTTTACCTTATCAACGAGTTCTTCATAAGCCTCCCTGTTAAGGTATTTAAATGAGAGATCTTCAAGTTCCCATTTAACCCTTCCAAGACCAAACCTATGAGCGAAGGGAGCATATATCTCAAGAGTTTCCTGAGCAATCCGCCGCTGTTTATCGGGATTAACAAACTCCAGAGTTCGCATATTGTGGAGTCTGTCAGCAAATTTAACCAGGATCACCCTGACATCCTTAACCATAGAGAGGAGCAGTTTCCTGTAGTTTTCCGCTACAGTAATCTCCTGTCCCTTAAATATTCCGCTAATTTTAGTAACGCCGTCAACTATTTCTGCCACTTCTTTTCCGAACTCTTTAGACAGCAGATCCAGATTAAGTTCTGTATCTTCGACAACATCGTGGAGCAAGGTGCTGGCAATAGTTATATCATCAAGAGGCAGTTCTTCGGCTACGATTATTGCCACCTGGTAAGGATGGGTAAAATACGGCTCACCGGAAGCACGCAGATCGTGCTTGTGCGCCTCAAGCGAAAACTCAAAGCTTTTCTTAATTAATGCATCATCAACTACTGGCAGATTTTTATGACAAAGTGCCAGCAGATCATCCAGCATTTTCTGATATTTCGGTTCCAGAACGCTCATATTTGGGTAATACGCTAAAAATTTATACTACAGATAACATACTATATTTATTAGAATGGTGAAAGTCAACAGGATATAATCCAAATAATCATTTGCATAACAGGTGTGATTTTCAGGGATCAACTCATTCAGGTTTATATAAACTAAAACTCCATCTTCATTTATACAGAAAGAGAGCAAAATGGTTCCTTAAAAGCCAATATACCATTTGATTCGCTGTCTATTTTGCGAGGACCAATTTTATGATAGGCTGCTGCGGAACAAGCAGACAGCTCAATTTATTGCAGCGATGAAAGCCGGCTTTTTAATTCCTCTACTCTCTTCAGCCGGTCTTCTAGTTTTGAACGCACTTCATCACTTAAGCTAACCGAAAGGATCTCGTCACAGAGCAAGGCTGCCTTCTGATTTTCACCAATCTTTATGTACTGCTGAGCCATCAGGTGTTTGAGTACGATTTCATTGTAATGATTCAGATTAGGGGGATAGGACTCAAGAATTTTCTGATATACACTGATAGCTTTTACAGCGTCCAGGTCTTCATAGGCTCTTCCAAGTCCCCATTCAAAAAACCTGCTCCCGGGATATTTTTTAAGAGCATTTTCAGCAAGTTCTGCAGCTTTACTATATTTTATCTGATCGATATAAATCCATATCAGCGAGTTGATGGCCAGGTATGTATTATAAGTCGAATGATCTATTGACTTCTCAAGAAGGTTTATCCCTTCCGCTCTCTCATCCTTATAACCGGGAATCCATTCGAGAAATTCTGTTTTCCTGCTCTTCCAATATTTATAAGTACCGATGGCGATATACGCTTCATAAAAATTCTCATCCATTGAGGCAAGTTCACTGAAATCCTCAAGAGCATCAGCACCGGACGACAATGAACTCATCCACTGACCATTAAGGGCTTTAAAGTATGCCAGGTACCCTTCAGACAGACCCAGAAAATATTTATTCCAGGGATTATTCTTATCAGCATTTATAAGCAGGCGCGATTGTTCTTCAGCAAGGTTAAGGAGAGAATCAATATAAACTGCATCATACTCGCTGCCATAGTCATAAGATTCAGCTATACTTACAGCAGCGCAATAAATTCTGCCGAGAGGAAGACGGGGATAATTATGGTCAAGTTTTTTGAAAGTAATTTCTGCAGAAGAATAATCCTGAAGGATAATCTGACTGATCCCGGATTTCAGAGTTGAATCCACCGAATGGCCGGGATAGGTCTGGCATAAGCCCGGGACCGGAAATAAGAATATTACTGCCAGGATAATAGTCTTCACATTAAAGTGTTCCAAAAGTACGGTCGCCGGCATCTCCCAAACCCGGCAGGATATAACCTTTATCATTAAGTTCTCTGTCCAGCGCTGTGGTGAAGAGATCTATGTCGGGATGTTTTTCAAAGACTCTTTTTATTCCTTCGGGAGCAGAAACGAGTGAGGCGAAAGTACAATCAGTTATGCCGCTGTTCTTCAATTTTGATATTGCTGCTATTACACTGCCGCCTGTTGCCAGCATAGGATCGAGTATTATCATCTTTGTATTTGCCTTAGTAGAAGGTATCTTAAAATAATAACTATTGGGTTCTAAAGTTTTTTCATTTCTTTCCAGGCCGATATGACCGACTTTAGCATCGGGAATCACCTCAAGGAACCCGTTTACCATTCCGAGTCCTGCCCGCAATATAGGGACGAGTATTATTTCCTGCGACAGCCGGTACCCGGTTGTTTTCTCAAGCGGTGTTTCGATCTCAATTTCCTGCACTTTAAATTTTTTACTGATCTCTATAGCAAGGATAATTGATAACCGGTTAACAGCGGCACGGAAAAATTCAGGGCTGGTATTTTTATCCCTAAGCTGAGTCAGTTCTCTTTTGACAATCGGGTTGTCAAGAAGAGTAAAGTTTTTGTATTCCGGTTCCATTTTCATTGACTTCATTGTAGAAAAATTATTTTACTTTTCTTCCCAAAATAGACAAAAGATTTATGAAAGGAGAAAGAGGCGGAGTATAATTATAATTAACTTCCGCAAGAAAGCCCGCCGGAGATTTCAATCTTATAAGAGCTGATACCAGATCCCCGTATCCGGATACTTCCCTTCCCCCAAGAAATGCAGCACCAAGTATATTTTTATTCAATGCATGGTAAACGATCTTTCCAAAGACCTCCATACTTCCCGGCATTACTTTTACGAGATCGGGAGCCGAGGCCTGAACGCTCTTAAAAGGAATTGAATTCTGCTTCGCTTCTGCTTCAGTGATTCCGACCGAAAGCTGAAATTTGTTGAGGATCTTAACTGCAATATTCTTCACTACTGTGTTCACGACCGCTGAGCCTCCGGCCGCATTCTCTCCGGCTATATGTGCAAAATCGTGCGCGACCGCAGCTACGGGGAAATAATCTGTTCTCCTGGTAACTTCATTTATTATCTCAATATTATCTCCGCAGGCAAAAATAGAAGGATCGGAAGTTTTAAGGTTTCTATCCACTTTGACCGCTCCGCGGGGTGTTAAATGGAGTCCGGCTTTTTCGGCAAGAATTGAATTGGGTAGAAAGCCGACTGCAGAGATTATGAGTTGAGGTTCTATGATCCTGCCGTCAAGGTTAATCGATTTAATAAACCCTTTTTCAGTATTGACTGATAAATTATGGTAAGCTCCGTGAAATACGATACCTTCTTGTTTAAGAAGATCCCGTATCATACGCCTTATTTCAGGTTCCGTATAAGGCAGAGGGAGATTTTCCTTTTCAATTATAGTGACGTCTTTATTCAGCTTGTGAAAGGCATCGGCAGCTTCAAGTCCTATATATCCCGAACCGATAATGAGTACAGAGTCGATTTTTTTAGAAATAATATAACCGGTTATATTATTTAAGTCGGCTATACTCTTAAGTGTAAATAGGTTGGGAATGAATTCCGGAAAACCCTGAATTTTTTTGGGGACTGCACCGGTAGCAAGCACCAGGGAATCATAACTCTCTTCAAATTCTTTACGTGATTTAAGGTTCCTTATACTTAATACTTTGCGGGTTCTGTCAATGCTGGTAACTTCACAAGATGTATAGGCCTTGACACCTTTCGATTTCCGGAACTCTTCAGGAGTATAAGTTATTATGTCTTCATACCGGGGGATATCACCGGAAAGTACGTAAGGGATTTCGCAAGTGCCGGTAGAAATAAACTCACCGGATTCAAACATTAATACTTCAGCATCGGGGCTGATCCTTTTAGCTTTTGCAGCCGCGGCAGGACCTGCAGCATTTCCTCCGACGACGATTATTTTTGCAGGCTTAAACACTTCAATTTATTTATTCTTAAAACTCAAAGTAAAAGGGACGCCGTTAAACCCAAAGATCTCGCGGATCTTATTTTCAAGGAATCTTTTATAATGATCGGGGATATCTTTAGGATAATTTGAAAAGAAAAGGAAGACAGGGTAATTATCCCCTACCTGTGTTATGTATTTTATTTTAACCTCTCTGCCTGTATGAGTAGACGGAGGAGGATTCTTTTCAATTTCGGCGAGCAGCTTTTCATTCAATTCGCTGGTAGGGATCTTCTTTTTCCTTTCAGCATTTACTTCTTTTACAAGTTCTATAAGTTTATAGATTCTCTGCTTTGTTAAGGCTGAGATAAAAATGACGGGAAAATAACTCGTCCGGCCAAGCTTATCTTTTATCGTAAGTTCAAACTGCCTTGAAGTATTTGTATCCTTTTCAACCAGGTCCCACTTATTAACTGCAATTACTATTCCCTTTCTCCAGCGGACAGCTTCATCGATTATTTTCTGATCCTGTTTATCAAGGCCTACACTTGCATCAATCATAACGACTGCAACGTCACACTCACCTATTGACTTTAAGGTACGAATCATAGAAAAGAATTCAATACTTTCATCAATACGTTTCTTTTTTCTGAGTCCTGAAGTATCCACAAGGATTATTTCTTCGCCATAATACTTCAGGACAGAATCAACGCTGTCCCTTGTGGTACCCGGAATATCGGTTACGATGCTCCTGTCATATCCAAGCAGTGCATTTGTAAGTGATGATTTACCTACATTCGGACGGCCGACAACAGCAACTTTCATCCGGGGATCCACAGATTCATTATCAGTATCGGGGAAATCACCCGTCAGGTCATCCAGGAAATCACCAATTTTTCTTCCGACTATAGCAGACACATCATATATAATATCGACTCCGAACCTGTAAAATTCTGCTGCCATAGGTTCATATTTCTCCGAGTCCACTTTATTAGCAAGAAGGAAATATTTCTTACCGGAATTGCGGAGTATCCTGGCGATCTCTTCATCAACGGGGGTTATCCCGGCTCTCACATCTACAAGGAATATTATCGCATCGGCCTGGTTTATTGCAATCTCAACCTGTTCACGGATAGCTCTTTCGAACAGATCAGTGGAATCAGGGACATAGCCGCCGGTATCCATAAGTTCAAATTTCTTCCCGGCCCATTCAACCTCACCGTAATTCCTGTCGCGGGTTACCCCGCTTACGTCATCTACAATGGCTTCCCTTCTTCCCACGAGTCTGTTAAAAAGGGTTGATTTTCCTACGTTTGGCCGTCCTACAATTACAACAATCGGTATTTTCATATATAAAGTTCAATAATTAGTGGGTTAAAATATAAAACTGTTCGCATTAGCATCAAAGGAAGAAAGGGTGAAAGATTGAATGGGTGAATGGGTGAATGGGTGATTGGGTGATTGAGTGAATGGTGATTGGCTGAATGGCTGAATGGGTGAATGGGTGATTGGGTGAATGGGTGATTGGCTGAATGGGTGAATGGGTGAATGGGTGAATGGGTGAATGATAAATGATTGATTGGGTGAATGGGTGATTGAGTGAATGGGTGAATGGTGATTGGATGATTGGGTGATTGGGTGATTGGGTGATTGGCTGAATGAGTGAATGAGTGAATGGGTGAATGGGTATAGTGAACCCCAAAAACTGGACAAAAATTTAAGGTGGAAAAATCTTAAATTTATATAAGCCAAAGGAGGCTAAAATGTCCACCAAGAGAAAAAATTACAGCAGCGAACTAAAAGCAAAAATTGCACTAGAGGCAGTCAAGGGATTCACCAGTATAAACGAAATTGCAAAAGAGTACAGAGTCCACCCAAATCAGATAAGTCTATGGAAGAAACAGTTGCTTGAGATACTTCCTTCTGTGTTTGATAATCCGAGGGGACCAAAAACTGATGGGAGCTCAGAGTTGATTGATCAGCTCTACCGGCAGATAGGAAAACTTCAGGTAGAGGTTGAATGGTTAAAAAAAAAGTACGAGCCATTCAGTTGAAGATCTCAAAAGACTCATAGAACCCGGAGATGATTTCCTCAGTATAACTGAGCAATGTTCTTTGATAGAATTACCACGTTCGAGTTATTACTTTGATCCGTTAGGCATAACGGACGAAGATCTCGAAATAATGAAACGGATGGATAAAATATATACAACCTGGCCTTTTTACGGTTACAGAAAAATAACCCAGGAGTTAAGGAATAACGGTAAAGTCATTAACCATAAACGGATACTAAGATTGATGCAAGTAATGGGAATACAAGCACTTACACCGAAAATGAATCTGAGCAAACCAAACAAGGATCACCTGATATTTCCGTATCTGCTAAGAAATGTAAGCATAACAAAAACCAATCAGGTATGGAGTACAGATATAACATATATCCCGCTCTACAGAAGCTTTGCCTATCTTGTTGCAGTAATGGACTGGTTTAGTAAATATGTTCTGTCCTGGGAAATATCTAACAGCCTTGATGTCCATTTCTGTCTTAGCGCTCTGGATAAAGCATTGCGTTCAGGTAAGCCGGAAATATTTAATACCGACCAGGGCAGTCAGTTTACCAGTCTTAGTTTTGTCAATAAAGTCCTGGACAATAATGTAAGACTAAGTATGGATTCCAAAGGCAGAGCTTTAGATAATATTTTCATTGAACGTTTATGGAGAAGTTTAAAATATGAAGATATTTATTTAAAGGAATATCGAAATTATCAGGAATTATTTGAGGGATTAAATAATTATTTCTATTTTTATAACAATAAAAGAACACATCAGTCATTAGGCTATAAAACTCCGGCTGAAGTATTCTTAAAATAACATGGTAAGTACTTAATTCATCCACCTTAAATTAAGGAAAAACCTGTCTAGCTGAAGGGGTTCACCATAGGGTGATTGGGTGATTGGGTGATTGGGTGATTGGTGATTGGATGATTGGATGATTGGGTGATTGGGTGAATGAGTGAATGAGTGAATGAGTGAATGAGTGAATGAGTGAATGGGTGAATGGGTGATTGGCTGAATGATAAATGATTGATTGGGTGATTGGGTGATTGATTGATTGGGTGATTGGGTGATTGGGTGATTGGGTGAATGATAAATGATTGATTGGGTGATTGGGTGATTGGCTGAATGGGTAAATGATTAGATGCCTGCCAGATAGGCGGGTAAATGGGTAAAAATTGCAAGACAGGCGGAGTATTTGGAATAAAAATATACCCGGGACAAAATGTCGGTGTAACAGGTCGAGATGTTAGATCCAGAAACTCAGAAACTGAATTTGAAGTTAAGCGTCGGGACGAGCTCCATATAGTCAGCATACTGCTTGTTTTCGACAGTAATCTTTGCCGCGAGTTCTTTATTATAGACTGAGGTACTCCAATATGCATCAATAGCACTAAGGAAGTGGTTGAGATATATACCGATAACTGCTTTAGATGCTGTATTAAAATAATCATTCGCAGTAGCTCTCATTCCGGTATACTGAAGAAACATGGGCGAAACATTGAATCCAAGGGAGGGGGTATAATCTGCCCAGCCAGCCCTGAACTGGTGATACTTTCCTATCATTTCATAATACTGCTGTTCAGGATAATAAGCGAGCTGGTGAGAAAGTTCGGAATGCTGAACTTCCACGGCATGGATATCATCAAAATTCACTCTCTGCCATGGTGGTAAAATTGGGTCGAATTATCAATGTGAATATTACTCCCGTAGGTCTGATTCAACCATTGTGCGTAGCGTACGACACTCCAGCCTGAGTTATCGGAAACATTATCAGCAAAGTTCTGGAAATCATCCGTAGCTTTTATTCCTTTATTATTATAGATCACTGCGGCAGTAACAACAGCTGCTTCAACGACTACAAATATTCCTGCCTTCAAGTATCTTTCTGCATAAAATTCACCTGAACCCGGCAGTATTAATGAAAATAAAGCGCCGAGCCAGGGAGATTTTTTGTCCTCAATCTGCGGATTAAGCTGGATATGATTAATTTCCTTTCCAACTTCATCAAACGATAATTTGCTATCGAAATTCAGGTTCCCGGTAAAGCTTATCCCGGGGTCATTTAATCCTTTGATAGAAAAACCGGGATGCATAGATTCTTTTTCAGTCTGAGCAGATAAGAATCCTGTAGTTAAGAAAACGAATAACAATAAAAGAAAATTTCTTTTTAACATAACATCCTCATATTTTTTTTCGGTCAAAAATCGAATCCGAATAATATTCCACCGTAAAATCTCCATTCTTTTCCATAAGTAATCGTTTCATTATTCACTTCTCTTGTAACCTTATCGAATCCGTATGATGCATTAACAAACAAGTTTGTCGGGAACAGGTAGTAAGAATTCATCTGCACTCTAAGTTCCACGCCGGCACCTTTTTTAAATGTATCAAGTGAAGGTATTTTGCCATTCCATGCATTCCCCAGGTCGCCATAGAAAGCAAGGAACATTTTATCAAGATAAATATGACCAATCCTTGTATCAATTTCCCTGAAAAGCGGGAAGCGGTAGGTAAGGTTCAGCCAGCCTATTTCATTACCGCTGATAGCATAAAAAGGATAAGCTTTCATACCTGAGAGTCCCCCCAGGAAAAAGTCGAAAAAGTCGGGAACCTGCGGACCAAGAATTGAACCCGCCCTGATCTGAGCTGTGAGAGTATGAGCCTTAAACGGCAGAGGGAAGTGCAATTTTGTATTAAGTTCAACTTTATGAAAATCATAATCGTTATACTTTGGTTTCAGTACACCATCTTCAACCGTATACTCTCCATCCGAATTAAACTTATCAAATTCGTAATCATACTGCAGCTTAAATTCTGCTCCGACAGGATTTATCTCCATATCACGGGATGGAAGTATCAGATCAAAATCATACGTGAACCTGAGATCCCTGCCGATAAAATATTCGTCATTTGTAGTAGGATATAATATTGAAGAATTCGGGAAAATAAAACTATTAAGAGTTGCGGTATACCTGCTCCAGACGAACCTGAACTCAACGTTCTGGTTCCTTGAAAAGATCCGGTGTTTGGCTGCCAGGTCAACTTCGAATAAGTTATATGCTATATCCGTATTTACAATATCATCATAATGGACAGTACCATCGGGCAGCGTATCAACCCCGAAGAAAATGTCAGCATCGGATTTACGGCTTATATTATAAAGTTCCAGGGATAATTCAGGTTTGATGCCGAGGTTAAAAAGCAAAGGCAGCTTATTCCTGTACTCAAATATCAGGAAAAGATCCCTTTCAAACCTTGCATTGATCGAACCTCCTGCAAACAAAGAATAACGGTTGAGCATATCGCTTGAGGAGACATATACACCGGGCTTAAATTTTTCAATGAAGGTATTCCCGGTATTATAATTATCGAACCTGATGAACGGGAAAAATGTTAGTCTTGAAAAAGCGCCGCCGTATTTTTCTTCTTTATAATCAGGAACCTCGAAGTCATTATAATTTCTGAGTTTTTCCAGGTCAAATTTTGCAAGGTCGCCTTTCGGCTGGTCTTTTCCAATAGGAGGATTATCAATCCAGACATACTGATCCTGAGGTTCAACTTTAGACTGTTCTTCCGGAGTAATCTTAAATATTTTATATCCGCCGGCAGTATAACCGGAATAAAGGATAGTGCCATCATCAGAGACAGACGGCATAAAAGCACCGCCGAGCACATTGGTAAGCCTGGTTTTTTCGCCTGTTGCTGGATTATAACGGTAGATATTAAAGATGCCTGTTTCATCAGAAGAATAGATCAGGCTGCCGTCCGATGCGAATTCAGGATTCCTCTCATCACCGGGAGTGGCAATAATATCCTTATAATTACTCGCATTTGTATCCACACGGGCTATATCCCTGCCGTGGGTATAGGAGTAATCAAATACTACATATGAATCATCATTTGAGAATTTAGGGTTATAAACCTGCTCGCCGTTTTCAAAAAAGGTAAGTCTTTTGAAATTTTTACCGTCTATGTCCACGATACCAAGGTTTGTGGTTCCGTCTTTTTGAAAGAGGAACGCTATCTTTTTACCATCATGGGAAACGCAGGGCTGATTCGCCCTAAGGTCGTATGTAAGACGTGTTTCTTTATCCTTATCAATATCATACAGATAAAGATCGTGGACATTGTACCAATTGGGATTATCGTCAGTCAGCTTAGCATATATCAATTTATTTTCATTTCCAACCCAGCCCATTGTAGATCTTACCCCCCCTACAAGCTCTTTCTCCTCTCCTGTTGTCATATCGTGAAGATAAATACCTGCCGGAGAAAAGTAGTCGGATGATTTATTAGAGATATACACATATTTTTTGCCGTCCTTCGAGAAAGTCGGATAGAAGTTTCCGAATCCCTCTTTATCCATCAAATCACCTTCCACGAGATTATTCATAACGCCGTCAGATCTCTTTTTATAATCGGCGGTAAGATAATCCTTCCATTCATTATAGATTTCATCCCCGTCTTTTCCCAGGACATCTTTGAATGCAGCATCGATTGTAAAATTAGTGAGCTTACCAAGGGCGCGGGTAATTTCCTTAAGCTTCTCCTCACCATACTGCTGAGAAATATAGCGGGTAAGTGCAAACCCGGCATTATAAACAGACTCATTTCCAAGGCTCGTTTTTCCGAACTCACCCATTTCATTCCAGGTAAGCATATTTCCGTTAAGAGCATATTCGCGCAGGATCATGTCCCTGTGAGTATCCCACTGGTCATAATTAAATTCTTTTCTCATATACTGTGCAGTGCCCTCGGCAAACCATGCCGGCATATTAACTGAAGAAAGCGGATAGGAGACTATAACATTCGGATAACCGTAAAGGATATCCGGTCTTCTCTCGTCCTCATAATTCAAAACCTGGAGGAAGACCGCAGGAATGCTGCGGGACATTTTCATCGATGACTGTATCTGAACCATGTGGGTAAACTCGTGAGAGATAACATTGCGCAGCCAGTTGTGAGCGCCCCGCAGATCAAAATCGAGTGCACTGGTCCATATCTCAATCTTATTATCGAAGAAATAAGTTGCGCCGTTCGAATAATCATCGATATCTTTTATTACGAAATGAACTGTTCCGGGTTCGTAATCGTAAAGTGAAGTAATAGGTCCCCAGACTTCATCAGCAATCTTACAGACGACCCGTGCGGTCCTTTCAGCACCTTCGTGGAAATGGACCTGTACGTGTTTTCCTTTAATAGTATACCAGTTCAGTTCGGGGTGGAACTCAGTAAACTGTGCAAAAGCCGTTGAATAACAAACCAGGAATGTAAAAATAAAAGAAAAAAATATTTTCATATAGAGTTTAATTCGTTTTGGGATAGACGAACAGAATAAACTGCATTACTCACATCGGGATAGTTGATGAGTTATGTAGACGTTTCTCAGATCTAATCCTCAAAGTTGAAGAGTTGTTTTTTTTACTTAACTACTGCGATCTTAATAATTTTTGAATCGGTTTTGCCGCTGATACCGGCAGCCTCAATTCTTGCAAGATAAACTCCGCTTTGTATATTGCTTACATTCCACACCGTCTCATTATCCAGTCCCCCGCGTGCATCATCATTCAGTTCGGCGACATAATCTCCTGCAAGGTCGAATATCTTAATATTTATTTTAGCATCCTCAGAAACATAATACCTGATATAAGTCTGACTATCATAAACGGGATTGGGATAATTATAAGCCCGGTCAGCCGGCAGGAAGTCAGCTATCGTGTTTTTACCGGAAGCTGCCTGAACAAAAGAACTATTTTCAGAATTGCCGTACTCTCCGCCCCAAAAAACATTTCCTTCTGTCAGCCCGATGTTCCAGGCAGAAAGGTTCATGCTGCTGTTGAAAGCTGCCAGGGAAATTTTATTATCATCTTCATACAATACAGGGTATGCAGCCAGGGCTGAACCGGTTGAGATCGGGAATCCATAGACAGTTTTTCCTGTGCCGCCGTCTATCGCAAAAATCCTTCCATCTACAGTAGAAGCAATAATTTCTGCATTATTATCGCCTTCAAAATCCGCACTTAGAATGTTTCCGGTAAACTCAAGGTTATCGGGATCATTGAAAGGGAAATTATCCGCAAGGGAGCCGCTTAAGTTTCTTGCTTCAATCGCACTGCCGTTATTATAAACCACATAATTCTCACCGTCCTGTTTCAGATCTGCCACAATAAATGAATTTAACCCGGCATCAGCAGAGATTTTCCAGGAGGCAATTATCTTACTACCTTTAACCACATAGAAGTTTTTGTCTGTTAAAACTACGGATACATAAGCCCCGGTCTTATCCCGGGTAGCTGCAAGCTTGATTGGACTTTCATCAGTGAAAGTGATGCTATTGCCCTGATTATCCTGATAACCTTTATATGAAACAGTCCGGTTAACAGACGAAAAGACAGCTGCAATGAAACTACTGTCGGCAGCGATCTGCTGCACGGTCAATCCAGGGCCGAAGCTCAGACTATCCTGAACCGACATCAGAGTAGAAGGAAGTTCGCCAGGTTTGTACATAAGGATCTTTCCATCCGATGTTCCTACAAGGATCTGAGGCTCAGGCAAATACCTTATGACAGGAGGAGCTGTAAACACATTACCTGTATTCACAACCAGAGTTCCCTGTGTAGTGCTGTTTGTAAGGAAAGCATTCAAACGACTGCCGCTTACACCGATAACCTGCTGAACGCCGGCTGTACTAAAAGCAGCAATTTTATAATCACTAAGACCTGCTATATAATTAAAGGTTTCTGTACCGTCACTGTTTATGAAATGAAGCAGCGAATCTGCCTGCAGACCGAAATTATAGTATTCCTGAGCTGCAGTAAGCTGAAATTTTGTCCCGTTAATGTTTAAATTTTTCGAAAATACAGGTACAATTGTGGAATCGCCATAAGAGATTTTTAAACTCATCTTATTACTTATATCGGAAAAGCCGGACATTGTAATAAGACTATTGGCCCCGGAGTTTGTAACTGCCGGAGGTCTTGTATCTTTCGAAAATTTATTTTCATAAAGTTCAGCGGGATTGCTGCTGTACCAGAAATCCTCAGGCCCTCCTTCACCGATTACAACATCCCCGAAAATAGTAGTAAACTGCTCGCCTATATCCTGTACACCATCAGCTTCCTCTACATCGACGCCGCGTTTATATTTATCTGTATTTATCTTATTTGAACCAATTTTTGCATCTATAATATTCTGATCGATATGCCAGATTACAATTCCATTGCCCGGAACAGCCCAGTCGTATTCATCAACATTAGTGACGACGCCATCAACCGAATCAACATCATAGCTCACATATCCGGTAGTGTCCTTATAAAATGTTCTTGTTAAAGTGTTGCCATTCAACACATACGTAACCTTCGAACCATCATTATTTACATCTCTTTCCCTGTTCTCAACAAGGTAATATTCCGTTGAGTTAATCGGCACCTTCAGTATGGTAGTATCGGCAACAGATGAAGCAAGATCTGCAGCTATATCAACGGAATAATTTCCCGGGTTTATTTCAACGGGTTGAGCCCAGCCGAGATATATTTTTTCCCAGGCAGAAGGCTGTGGAGGAAATATGCCATTATATGCGAATATCGACTGACCGTCCATCAGACCAAACCTGCCGATAGCACTAAGACCAGTTTCCGTATCAAACAGATCAGGAAGTCCGAGGTAACTTCCGATGCTGGCAGCCAAAAGACCATTTATTGAAACCTGGAACAGAACGGAGCCTCCGATCGACTCGATTTCCCTGCTTTCTGTTTCCGGTATTATCATCGTATTCCTTATCTGGAAATTATTTCCCGATACGGGAAAACCTGTAAACGTACTTCCGAAGATATTCTGAAGCGCATCAAAGCTAAGATAAACCGACGGCAGATCATTCTCGTTACCCAGGCTTCCGGGAAGAGAAATATCTCGCCCGACGCCAGCGTGAAAAATTGTAAAGACATCATAATCTGAAAAATTAAAGCCCGGATATTCAGCATCGGCTTTCTGCCAGACTTCCTGAGCAAAATCAGCCAGTCCTGTAAAGTCATCTGAATTATTCGGAGGCGAATAGTTCCGCATAGTCTGTGAGACTGAGAAGGTATCCGGGAATACAAAATATTCTATATAAAGATTTCCATTAGAAACCTTTTCAAAATAATTCTTTACGAATTGAAGATGCGATTCGAAATACGGTTTATTATGGGGCAGAGGGTCGAGGATAGTGTTCCCATAATCCTGTGAATAGATAGAACCGAATTTCCCGTTACCGAACGTAGTTCCGTCGCGGTCGTCCTGAAAGTTCACCATTACAGCTAATATTCTGAGTGTATCTCCGGCTGTTATATTTGCCGGGCCTGAAGAAGGAAAAGGATTAATATTTCCAATAAACGTTTGGGCAGATAAACTGCCCAAACCAAATAGAATCAGAAGTGTTGACCGGATTATTCTATGCATATAGGATTAAATTCCTCTTGGCAGGCCGTGGCCGCTTTCAGGAACTCCTCCCCATCCGATTATGACGCTAAACCTCAAAGTATTCGACAGTGGATGATTTTCACCGCCCTTGAAAACATCGGTAGTAATATAACTGAAATCAAATCCGTAGATGTCATACCTGATACCTGCACCGAAGGTCAGGAATTTTCTGTTACCATAGGAAGGATCTTCGTAAAAGTAGCCAGTTCTAAGTGCGAACAGGAAGTCGCCGGGCTGACCATACCAGTATTCAAATCCCATCGAAGTAACAATATCCCTGAGTTCCTCACTAAAAGGCTTATCACCCCAGGAAGTAAATATTGCCTGGTAAAATTCTTTAGAATGCCCGCTGCTGTCCCTGCTTACAAGCAGTTTACTGAAATCAAGAGTATAGGTAAGTGAATTGAATTCATCTTCAAATATCCTGTAGGCAAAACCAAGGCGGAAATTTGTAGGAATAGGATCTGCCTGGGCGCGGTCTATATAATAAATTTTAGGACCGAGGTTGCTAAGGTTAGCGCCGATACTAATTTTATTCCCGATATCCTCATCAATAAAAGGTAAAACCAGTTTTTCAGGTCTCCACATAGCAGCAATATCAAAACTAACGGAGGTTGCAACACCCTTACCCTGCTCCTCACCAGCGCCTTTATCTGCGAGCCGGCTATGGATTATTCTGAAGTTAAATCCAAGACCCCAGTCAGGCGATATCTTGGTAGCATATCCAAGCGTAAGCGCAGCATCGAATGATCTAAAAGTTCCAAGCGGATCGGGGGAAGTTTCACCGGTACGAACAAACTCTCCGAAGTTCATATATGTGATGCTCGCTGAAACTGTACCGCTCAAGTCTTCCATGTATTCCCTATAGGTCAGGTAATCATAGAAGAGATCGAGGTTAAACTGAGGCAGCCAGTTGCTATGAGTTATACTCAATTCGGTTCCGGTCTGAAAAGCGAGACCGGCCGGATTCCAGAATATAGCTGCAGAGTTATCTGCCAGACCGGCGCCCGATTCACCGAGACCGCCTGCCCTGGAATCAGGAGCTAAAAGCAGAAATGGAACAGCGGCTTCTCCCTGTGCATGCGTTACCTGCTGCATTCCCATAAACATAACGCTGACCATCAATAGCCTGAAAATGGTTTTCATTTTATATTACCTCCGATAAATAAATATTCTATTTTTCTTATTTGCTTTTTCATAAATATGTCTTAAAAAAATATCAATAATAAAGTTAAAAATTTAACCTATATAAGTCCAAAATTTCATGCCTAACGAATCACAGCAAGTTTACCAAGAACGCTTTTCGTATAGTTACCATCAAGGTTCTTTACAATAATTTTGTACAGGTACGTTCCATTTGCAATAATGTTCCCGTCCTGGTCACGGCCATCCCAGTCTACCCTGACAAACTTATCGGTTGTATGATATTTCTCGATCTCACGGATAAGACGGCCGCTGACCGTATATATTTTTATCCTTACATCCGCATCGTTTACCTGGTTCCGCTGGAAAGTAAAAGTCGTATTACTTGAAAAGGGGTTAGGATAATTATAAACATCTCTTATTTCAAGATCATCTCCGCTGACTACAGAAAAATATACTGTCTGAGTGCTGAAATTATTAAAAACATCCCAGGCTTTCACCTGAAGAGAATAATCACCCTGATCTAGATTATTAAATTTATAATTGACCTCACCGGTTTTTCCACCGGCATCAAGGTCCCCGGTAAAGTACTGTGTAAAATCAATTGGGTTCTGCTCCTGGCCGTTTAGAATTCCTTCCAGCTGATGCCCTATACCGGTACCCGTGGTGTTCAGCCCGGTTTCGTCCGATAATTTGATAACGAGATTAGAATTCGGAGTAATCAAATTTGAATTGCTTGCGGAAGCATTATCAAATAAAATATCAATATCGGGTCCTTTTCCGTCATTTACAGTAGTGGTATCCGTCCCGCCTACAATTATTTTATTTGTATAACCCAGCCCGTCAGAAGAAGGATCAGAAAAATAAAATACAATTTTTCCATTCTGGTCCTGGTAAGAAATATCCTTAGGGACAACAAAATCCGCATCAAACCTTCCGCTGTTCACCGATACACGTCCGCGGAAGATTATACCTCCCTGTCGCGTAACAGTATAATTGCTAAGATTCTGGAGAACTTCAGTTCTCTTTGAATCGAAAACTTCAAGTGTACCTTCACCGCTAAAGTTGTTCCATAAAGATGAGTCGGGTCTGATTATTTTTCCTGAGATCCTGGTATGACTTAATGCTTTTATCTGGATACCTTCGGCTACAGGCTGGCCGTTTATTGAATCTATAACAGCGTTATATTCGGGAGACAATAGTTTTAAGGTAGGATCTCCGAATATGAAAAATTTCCTTGCATTCTGATCTGTGAAAGAAGTCTCCTGTTTTGTATAAAACATTGCCTTCCCTACGGGAACACCCCGCGTAGAATCGCTTCCCTGTTTCATTAATTCAGAGAAATATTTGTACATAAGTGCAGCATTATTTTCCTGAAACACCGGTCTTACCGATGACAGGCTTGCGATAGCACCTGCATTTGGATCCAATACGAGTTCTTCAGCAGCGCTTACAAATGCAGGATCATCAAAATATCCAAAATCGCAGGTGGCGGCGGAAAGGAAGAAATATTTATCATTATGAAGCTGAGGTATTGATACTCCCTGTTCAAAAATATATTCATCGGCCCAAACATAAGGGGCTCCATGTCCCACATAATTCACAATCAAAGTTCCGTCATTCATTGAATTTAGTATAGCTTTGTTTCCCGAAGGCATACGTTTACCATTTCCGGTAAGCACTATGGGAAATGCCGCCATATATAATTTATTAAAATTATAGGATGACGGAATATAAATATTTGCCAGGTTTTCCGAAGAGGATGTGAAAGCTATACCTTGATAGTCGGCTCCCTGGTAGCCATCATCGGCGACCAGAGTGATTAAATTTCTCCATAGCCCTTTTTCACTGTCATTCTCGTAATAGATTATTTTATCGACAGTACTATTTGCCTGTTCCAGTGTTTTGCAGGTTATTCTTCCGGCTGCAAGATCAACTTTCTGATCCGTATCAAGGTTTACGAAATAATCATCCGAGGTCCATGAATCAATCTCACTCAGGTAATTAGGTGTTTCGTAAGGAGGGAGAAAATTAGTATTAAAGCCCAGAATATTTTTATAATCAAAGTTCCCGCTTCCAAGGAAGAGAACATACTCAGGGGCTGTCTGCCAGTTATCGAATGCATATTTAAGAAAATCACGTATACCCGAAATGTCCGGCAGTCCGCCGGCAAATTCATTGAAAATCTGATCTACATCAATCACGATAGTCGATATTTTATTTCTTGCCTGGTTCTCACGGTAATTTTTCAGCCTGTCTGCTGCTTCGATGAAATTCTTATGAGTAATAATAATGAACTTAGCACCATTAGCGATTCCGTGTATATTAGAGTTTTCACCCTCCTGCGGATTGGCCGGGGTTTTATAGTTATCACCCGCAATTGCTATGTATTTTGAAACATTCCCCGCCGTTTCGTTCAGCTGGAAACGGCATTCACCGCCGCTGATAGATGTGTTTGTAACCAGTTTCATCCCGGCATAATCGGTAACTTCATAAACTTTGATATTGCTGTTGGTAAACCCGGTAAGACGGTAATCGATAACCGCGGTAGTATCTTTTGAGAAGAACAAAAGGTAATCATTGAAAGCTTTTAATTCCTTCTGATAAGTAATCTCAAAATAATCAAGATATCCTTTGGCAGTCTGTGAATTCGGAGTAAACTCGAACCTGAGGTTGCTCCTGTTATCCGGCAGCTGGGAATTGTAGTAAACGGTTCCTGCATAACTGGCCCCATCAACAAACTCACTAACACTCGTCGGCATCGTCTTATGCCAGATCTGAAAATCGTTTTCATATACATCTATAATTGTCGGATTCTGGGAGGCGGAGACAAAATTAAACTTATATTTTACCGGTATGCCGTTTATCCTTCCATCAAGCTTATTAGTATAATTACGCGATACAACTACATTAGTAAATTCATCACCCAGAAAATTACGCCCGGAATTAAGAATATTTATCTTAGAATCATCCCTGCTTACAAAGGCAGTACTTGAAGTCTGTGAATAGGCGCCTGTCTGGTTCAGATTTGCTTCATTCTGCACCCGTTTGCCGGCAGTTCCGCCCGAAGTTATCCAATAATAATTATGATCGGTATATACGTTGTTTATTCTGTTAAAGCTGCCGGAGGATGTATCATAATCCCAGAATTGAGTCCCTCTTCCGTAAAACAGGATATAATCACTCTCATCAAATTTGCCGTCAGCTTCTCCTGAAACAATAATAGCATTCTCAATGAGATCAGCGGGCCGGGGACTAAGCGGATTCTCAGGCAGCGGCGCTCCGCCGTTATTATAAATTTTTATTGTTCGCGGATCAACCGAAGCAGGGTCAATACCATATGAGGACAGCATCGAATAAGTTATTTTATAGATCCCCTCTTCAGGAGCCTCAAATTTTACCCACTTACCGTTCTCAAGCACACTGTTTATAATCGTCTTTTTAAGCGACTGAACTTTACGGGGCCGCACCCAATATTTTGCCTGATCAAAATTTATTATTGATCCGGCAGCAAAATCATCGGCAGGCTGAGAAGCAGTCTGCTGACTGCCGCTGAAATTAATCCTGAAGCGGATTGTCTTATAGATCGTTATTGTCTGCGACATCGGCTCGAATTTAACCGGGTGAATAACAATGGTCTGGACAGGTAGATTGCGAATATATCCGAAATCACCGAAACTAACTGTTTCTGCAGGTCCTTCATAATTATTGTAGCCGGAACCGATCTCATACTCAAAGGCTGGTGAAATTCCCTTTTTAACCGGTTTAGGTTTAGGTACTATCTGTCCGTTTATCTTTTTGGATGATGAGCTTAAAATCTCGATGGTATTGCCGAATTCGGAAGGCACGCCGATATTGAAGCCTGAGACCGGAACTGCGGGCATTCCCCATTCCTCGCTTCCGGGTACCGAACCATCTTTTACACTCAGTTTAATAAAATCCCTATCCTGTATTCTAACGAGGGAACTGTCTGTATAAACAGGTGAATATTCAACAGTAATGGAGTTTCTGTCGGATGATATGATTCTTAATTCGGACTGGGCGAATACAGAAGCAGTGAAAAGAGATAGTAATATTAAGGAGAATTTGCCTATCATTAAAATTTTCTAATCAATCGATTTGTTAAAGGCTTCCCACTTCAGATTAATAATATTCCGAGAGCCGATTTATTAAGTAAGGTAGCAAATACTCTGTAAAAATTCTCCTAATAATTTGTCACAATTTAGGCTTATTTTAGCCAAATTGTCAAGTCATTTAGATAATATGTTTAATGCGGATATCTTCCAGTATCTTTTCAGCGGTTGTGTAGAAAAATGAGGGGGTGGTCTTTTCATAAACAATTTCCGCTGAAGTATTTATCAGAACCAGTTTTCTTTTATTGATTGCCAAAAAATTCAGTGCATTAAACTGCCTGCTGACCGTTTTATCCTCATCTGATAACAGGGGAAATTCAATGCTCTTAAAATTGCAGAACGACTTATGAGAATCGACAGATTCAATGTTTATTCCTACAGGCAGGATCCCCTCTTTTTCGAAGAGACCGACGTTTACCTGGTAGTTATTCAGCTGCCTTGAACATACCGGTGATTCATCTTTGGGATAAAAAACAAGGAGTATTTTTTTATCAAGGTTTTTATACAGTTCAAATTCATTACCGAACTGATCTTTGAGGGTGAAGTTCCCAGCTTTTTTAAGAGCCATTTATAATCCCAGGGCTTCCTTATTTTTTCTCATGGCATCTATACAGAAAGCGATATGTTCATCAAGAGGAACACCCAGGTTCCCGGCTCCGTTCGTTATATCATCACGATTAACATTCCTTGCAAAAGCTTTATCCTTCATCTTCTTTTTCACCGACTTTACTTCGACTTCATCCACTGTTTTGTTCGGCCTTACATAAGTCACGGCCGTAATAAAGCCGGCGAGCTCATCGCAGGCATACAGAGTTTTTGCAAGGAGGGTATCTTTCGGAACACCGGTATAATCAGCGTGAGATAAAATTGCCTTCCGGAAATTCTCATCAAATCCTTTTTCTTTAAGTATTTCCGATCCCTTATAAGGATGTTCTTCGGCAGAGGGATATTTCTCATAATCGAAGTCGTGGAGAAGAGCTACATTCCCCCAATACTCGACATCCTCTCCGAACTTTTCGGCATAAGCTTTTACACAGGTTTCGACCGCAAACGCATGTTTAAGAAGGCTGTCGCCCTCCGTATATTCTTTTAATAGATTGAGACAGTATTCCCTGTCTCTCATAATATCAGGCATAATTCCTCCATTTTACATCAGCCGTTAGCAGGATTAAAAGACGGACATAAGGTACCGACCGTACACTGCAGACATTTAGGTCTCCTTGCTACACATATATTACGTCCATGCGCAGCCAGTAAGTGAGAAGCCTTGACCCAGTCCTCTTCAGGAAGTAATTCTTTCAGTTTATACTCTATCTTTTCAGGGTCGGATGAATCGATAAAGCCAAGAAGATTGGAAAGTCTTTTTACATGAGTATCAACAGCAATAGCAGGAATGCCGAAAGCATTCCCGGCTACGACCGAAGCAGTTTTTCTTCCCACACCGGGCAGCTTATTTAACGCTTCAAAATCAGCGGGAACTTTTCCCTTATGATCCTGAAGAAGCGCCTGGCAGCATTGCCTGATACTCTTAGCCTTCTGCCTGTAAAACCCGGTTGAATAAATATCCTTTTCAAGTTCTGCGGTATTTACATCAATAAAATCCTGCGGTTTTTTATATTTTTTGAACAATGTTTTCGTAACTATATTCACCCTCTCATCAGTGCATTGAGCAGAGAGAATAGTAGCAATAAGAAGCTGGAAAGGGGTTTTAAAATTTAACGCTGATTTCACTTCAGGATATTCTTTTTTCAAGGCGTCAAATATTTTTGCAGGCATGGTTTATTTCTTTTTTAGTCGCCATTTTTATCCTGATTAAATTTTGGATGCTTATTCAGCAGCCGCTCTACAGGTTTATTATTTATTATATGACTCTGGATGATTTCCTCAACGTCGTCGATGGTAACATAACTATACCAGATCTGTTCAGGGTAAACCACAATGCTGGGGCCGAATTCACATGAATCAAGACACCCCGAAGAATTAACCCTCACTTTTGGTTTCAATCCAAGCTCCTTCACCCTTTGCTTCATCTTTGCCCTGATCTCAACACTCCCCTTATCAGAACAGCAGCCTCGCGGATCGTCTGGAGGCCTTTTATTTTCACACACAAAAATATGTTTTTCGTAACGCTTCATAAGAAATAATTTACAATTAAAAATGAATAATTAACAATTATAAAAGTTACTAATAAATATCTAAACGTGATATTCAAATGGCGGGGAATAAGCGTCACCGGATTATTATGGGGTAAATGGCAGGAAATCATGCCAGATGATCAAATTAATATAGTTTAGTACCGTATTTATATTTGGTTATATTGAGGGAAATGTTTTATTTTTGAACCTCAAATAAAAATTGCCTCGTGGTGTAATTGGCAACACGTCTGACTCTGGATCAGAAGAGTCCAGGTTCGAGCCCTGGCGAGGCAACTAATGAAAAGTCACGAAATCTTACTCCAGGGTGAGAAGTTTATCCCGCTGAAACGAAGTGTAGGCGGGAAGCCCTGGCGAGGCAATTATTATTTTTATACAGGCGCGTTCGTCTAGTGGCTTAGGACGCCGCCCTCTCAAGGCGGAGATCACGGGTTCGAATCCCGTACGCGCTACCAATCCAATTTCGAAATAATTGAAAAGATAGCCATAGTCTTAGAATATCTATCTTTTTTAGGCCTACAATTTTCCCACCTTTAATCGGGGAACTACAACTCACTTCAAAAAATTCATCAGGCCCAGAACTTAAAATAATGTTAACCGCAGTTTTTTCATCCTACCAAGATTTAATAGTTTTTATTTTATCGAGGATAGCAGTTCTAATTTCTTTCCAATCGATTTCAACCCCATATCCCCAATAATTATCGTTATCGAGAAGATAACCTTTGTCAATTTGGAAGAAACCGTAATTTGATTCATCGATTGAAGTACGGTAATTACGAAGGCAAATTACTTCGCTAATAAAAAAAATCCTGACTGAACTATGTCAACCAGGATTCTTCAGTAGAGCTTGTAGCGGGGGCCCGATACATACTCTACAGAAGCTATTTCGCAGGCAAAATCAAACAATTTCTATGTTTAATCATGTTAAAATATTCCAAATAACTTAAGAATAGTGGTTGGATGAGTAGGAAAGCCAAAGCCGGAAAACGAGTAAAAATCAGGAAGTTTCTATAGGCAATTTAGATTAAGGATCTTTGTTATTCTAAGTAAATTGATTAACTTAGAATAAGCAAATATCATATTCTAATGAAAATTGAAAATTTCAGCTCCGGCAAGTATATACAGCAATATAAGTATAAAAGTTTTTTACCTGAGAAAATAAACCATGAATGGGTATGGGAAGATGGGAAACTAAATACACTTCTTTCGGAAGCAAATCTCAGACTTGGTGAATTGAATGCTTTCTCCCTCTATGTTCCCAATATTGATATTTTTATAAGGATGCACGTTGTTAAAGAGGCTACCACATCTAGCAGAATAGAAGGCACCAGAACAGAAGTTGGGGAAGTTCTGCTAAAGGAGAGCGATGTTGACCCTGAGAAAAAAGACGATTGGCAAGAAGTTCAGAATTATATCATTGCAATGAACGACTCAGTAAACAGATTGAAGAAAGTACCTATATCAACACGATTGATAAAAGAAGCTCCATGAAATTTTAATGCAAGGTGTAAGAGGTGAAAACAAGACTCCAGGTAATTTCAGGGTGAGTCAGAACTGGATAGGTGGGGCAACCCTAAATGATGCAACCTTTATTCCACCACATTTTGAAAATATGTCTGAGCTTATGGGTGATTTGGAAAATTTCCTTCATAACGAACAGATAAATGTTCCCGAGCTTATCAGAATAGCAATTGCTCATTATCAGTTTGAAACAATACATCCATTCCTTGACGGTAATGGAAGGTTGGGAAGACTTCTGATTACATTATTCCTGGTGGATACAGGTTTTCTTCAGAAACCAACTTTATACCTTTCTGACTATTTCGAGAAGCACAGGACTTTGTACTATGATAATTTGAATAAGGTCAGATTAACAAATGATATGGTTCAATGGGTTAAATTCTTTTTAGTAGCAGTAATTGAGACAAGTAAAAAAGGAGTAGAAACATTCATATCTATATTGAAACTGAAAGAAGAAATCGAACATAAAATGGATAATAATATCGGCAAGAGGCTATCAAAAGCAAGATCTCTTATGAATTTTTTGTACTCAAATCCGGTTATATCAATAGCCGATGCAGCAACATACCTGAAAGTTCATCCTACAACAGCTACGTCTCTTATTGAGGACTTGAGTAATATTGGAGTACTTACTGAGACTACCGGTTATAAACGGAATAGGATTTTTGAATTCAGGGAATATTTATATCTGTTTTCAAAACCCGAATAAAAAAGATTTTCTTAAAGAAATGTTTCAGTTAGTTGTGTTTCAATAATAATAAGATTTCTCTGAATATCGGCCACGAGATCGAAGGACGGTATTTAACGTCGCAGGTTGTTTGCACCTGTCTCTGCCCGTATCTCATTTTTATACCCGCTTCAATTGCCTTTTTTTCTTTTCATCAGGCTGTTTCTTTTTTGCCGCCCAATACGCTGCTCGCTTCAGTTTCTTCCACAACTTATCTTGTTTCACCACAAGGGTCAACTTGCCAACTTCATTCCAGGTTTCCGTATCATATAAAATTATTTTGTTTCCTCTTGTAACAACGGCAAAGAATCTGCCGTCGGGATCCTATTGTTTTGTCTTTCCACGTGATTTTGTAAGTTTCCCACTCTATACGAAGTGTTTTCTTCCCGCACTTCTTTACTGCCTTAAAAATAATGAACAATCCCATCAACAACAATAAACCTCTTACCCCTTGTTTAACCTTCAGATGTTTTAGTAATATTGGTTAAGATTATGCTGAAGGAGTTTTTGATGCATTCGGAACAGCATCAGGCCCGAGACAACTTTCTGACTAAGTGTTATTATTTTTCATTATCTATTCATATATATACTAAACCAAGGCTTTCCTGATACATCTGCCTTTTAATTTTAATCATCAATATATATTTTAAGATCAAATACTTTAATGGTTTATATAAAATGTCATTTTATACAGGGTTGATTACCTTTCTGCTGGTTTCGCTGCAGACATTCGCACAGACATTTACCTACCAGCTTTCAATTGGTAAATTCAAAAATGCTTCGTCATTCACTATCAGTTCTGCAGGAATACTATATATCACTGATGCCGGTTCGGATGAAATTTACAAGCTGGATACTCTCGGATCCGAACTGAAGTATGTAGGCGGATACGGATGGGATGAGGGATCGTTTGATCAGCCTGTTGACGTTTTTGCAAACCCTCTGAATGTTTACGTGGCTGATAAAAATAATCACCGTATCCAGAGGTTTGATAAGGACCTTAATTTCATCTCAAAGTTATATACACGGGAGAGCGATAACCCGGCGGAAAGGTTCGGGTACCCGTTAAGTGCGGTTACTTCCAACCAGGGTGATTTATTCATACTCGATTCCGAAAATAAACGGGTATTGAAATTCGATTTATTCGGTCATTTCATTCTTAATTTCGGAGGTTTCGACGGCGGGACTTATTCCCTGACAAATCCCAAACAAATGGTAGTCTCTCAGGGGAATAATCTCTATGTGCTCGACGGTAAAAATATAATAATTTACGATCAGTACGGTAATGGTGTAAATGAAATTGAGACGAATTATAACCTCAGGAGCATGACTCTCATTTTTAATAATCTGCTGCTGAACACCGAAAGTAAAATAATAATGTCTAACCTCAAATCGGGTGTCTTTAAGTTTTCCGAGATAAAGACCGATGATGAGAACAGCATCTCACCGATAGTAAGCAGTCTCATTTTTAACGGCAAACTTTATGTTCTTATGCAGGGTGAGATCAGGATATACAGCCTGGTAAAAAGTTGAATTATAGAGTCATTTACATAAAATCCATTTTAATCTTTTTAATCGTGACCTGGTGCTGGGGAATTATCTCCCCCATTATGCTGCCGCCTTATTTTGCAAAGTTATTTCCGGGAATTTTCCTGGACAGACTATATTCACTTGTCTGTCACCAGGATCCCACAAAATCATTTTATATTTTCGGTAATAAACTTGAGGTCTGCGCGAGATGTTCAGGCATTTATTCAGGAGCTTTAATTTTTTCCCTGGCAGCTTTATTCCTTCCGCAGCTGCGGCCAAAGACCAGAGTATGGCTTTTTTTAAGTATGGCAATTATGGCCGGTGATGTGCTGTTTTATTCATCGGGATTCTATCATTATTCAAAGTGGATTGCTTTTACTACCGGACTGATTTTGGGATCAGTTTCGATTCTTTATATTTTTGCGGGTATTGAAGAATATTTTATAGAGTTAAAATTAAGTTCAAATGTCCAATAAAGTTTATTTGCCTCCCCTTGTTGCAGGTTTCGGTGCAGCGGTCCTTACTACCGTACCGGGTGTAAGAGAATTCGGATGCTGTCTCATAGTCCCTCTTGCAGTTTTTACAGCACTTCTCCTTTACAGAAAAACACTAAATCAAGACACCAATGTCACAGTTAAAACGAGTTTATTAATTGGTTTCCTGACCGGTTTATTTGCGGCGCTGTTCTCGACATTTTTTGATGTTATCATTACGCTCTTTACGCGTTCAAATGATTTTGTTGAGACCTTGCCTCAGACAAGGCAGGTACTCGAAAGCTTTAAGCTCGGTGAAGCAGCCAAACAGACAATCGATTTAATGGAGGGGATGGCAAAACAGATTACCTCGACAGGTTTCTCTTTACTGTATACCCTTTTTATCCTGATAAGCAATCTTATTGTTGATTCTATTTTCGGCCTGTTAGGCGGTATAATCGGCAGAATGATTGTAAACAGGAGAACTCCGCCGACACCCTAAATTTAACACCATATGATATCTGCATTTATATTTTTTCTACACCTGATTTTTGCTCTAATTATTTTTACCAAAAAATGGCAGAGCGAAAACCTTAAATCAGGCTTTCTTAATCTCGGGTTAATAGGGGTTCTGTTCGCCGTGGGTTGGTCTATAACCGGGATTATTGCAAAGGCAGTGATGGACTCAAAAGGACTGGGATTGTACTTTGACAGGGATACCTTTTCGCTCACTCTTCTGACGATCGGGGAAATCTTTTTCTACAGGATTTATTACAAGGAAGTACCTGATCAGGCTCAGGAAAATAAAGTTTAGACTGTGTTTAAGACAACAAACGAGTTATTGAAGGCGGTAAGGGAAAACGATAACTGCGGTCTGCTCTGACTGTTTCTGACCGGGAGCCAGGGCTTCAAACCGCCATTGTCTTAAGGAATTTATAGCCGCATTTTCAAGCCTTGTATCAGCTTTTGTAAGAGGCAGGATATTCCCGACAGTGCCGTCAGGCAGTATCGAAAATCTAAGTCTTATATCAATTTCTTTATTAACACCATCCGGGTAATCGGGAATTATATAGCTGTATATTCTACGCTGACCCTGGCCGCCCCAGTCAATATCATACCCGAAGCTCCCCTCTCCTTCGGCCTTATTCCCCTGCCCCGCTGTTGTAACTTTTGAATCAGTATTTTCTTTAGTTTCAGTTTTAACCGTTTTTGTCTCTTCCTTCTGCTTATCTGCGGGTTTTACTACATTCTCTTCGGAAGTATTCTTTGCTTTCGGCAGTTCAACTTCTTTCACTATCTTATTCTTATCCACCGTCTCATTCGTTTCAGCTTTTGCCTTTTCTTCAACCTGGTTTATCTCGGTTCCGATCGCACCTGATGAACCCTGCTGGTTGGATTTTCCAAAAGAAAGTTCAACGTATTCGCGGGGCGGATAATCCATAGTAAACTTTATAAACAGAAGCAGAATAAAGATGAGTATATGGATAATCATCGAGATCGAAAATGAAATATGTCTGATCGAGTTATATGTCATTATTCTTTACAGTTTTTCTTTCTCAGTCTGAATCGTAAATTTATCTATACCCGTAGCTTTCGCAGCGTCAATTACCTTAATTACGAGGTCGACGGCCACAGTTTTGTCAGCACGAATAATAAGGTTCTGCTCTTTTCCCTCACCCTTCATCAAGGCAAGTCTTGCAGGGAGTTCATCAACAGTTACCTCATCCTCGCCGGCATAAATTCCTCCCGCAGCTGTAAGCGTCACGATTAATTGAGACGGAGATGTTTGTTCGTTTGTCTTCGAACCCGGCAGTTTAACCTTTACACCCGTCTGAATTACGAACTGCGAAGTAAGAAGAAAGAATATAAGCAGCAGCATTACGATATCCGTTAAGGATGAATAACTAAAAATGGCCAGCGGTTCGTTTGATGTATTAAATTTCATTGATCAACCTATATATCAATTTCTATTTCTTCTTCAAATTCCGACTGGGCCGAAGAACTGTCCTGTATAATATCTACCACATCATTTGCCACGGTTTCCATATCGCCTACCAGCTTTTTCACCGCACTAAGGAAATAATTGTAGAAAGCTAGAGCCGGGATGCCTACCATCAGTCCGAATGCAGTTGTAAGTAGTGCTTCCCATATTCCGCCGGCAAGATCGCTCGGGTTAGCAGAGCCGGCAAGGTCTTCGATAGTCATAAAAGCTGTAATCATTCCAGTTACCGTTCCGAGAAAACCGAGCAGAGGAGCAATACCGGAGATCGAAGCCAGCACAGCCAGTCCTTTTTCAAGTTTACTGATTTCCTGGCGCCCCGCGTTTTCGATAGCCTCTTTAACTCTCTCATGACCGAGCTTATATTTAGTCAGGCCTTTCCGGATGATATTTGCAACGGGCGACTTCTCTTCCATACAATAACTTATCGCTCCGGATATATCCTTCTTTTTTAACATCCCCCTGATCCTGACCATAAAGGCAGGGACGTTAATTTTAGCTTTCCTGATCACAATATATCTGTCTATAATCACCGTCAATCCAATTATAGAGCAGGCCAGAATAAACCACATAATTATTCCGCCCTTGAGAAATATTGAAAACAACTCCATAGTCTTCCTTTTCCTTTTCGATTATTTTATTTACCGTTTACGAAATTTTCAGCCTCATTTAACGAGTTAAAATATCCCACTCTCACCCTGTAATACAATCCCATTCCCGGTATTGTAGATTTCTCAGCAAAAGCGGTGTATCCCGCATCGCGATATTTCTTTACCTGAGCAAGCGCTATAGTCTGACTTTTCCATGATGAAGTCTGCACCATTATGCCATCAGGATATTTATAGATATAGTTTCCTATTCGTTCGGCATCAACCGGTTCTCTAACTTCCGTTAAATCCTGCTTTGCATTATTGATCTGACTGCCGTTCCCTGGTGTTTTATCAAGAGAATTTTTTGCATTTCCCGGGCCATTTAAATCAGCGGGTGTTTTCTCGCCCGGTTTTTCATACGGATAAGTAACCGGTACATCATAATCTCTTTCAATCACCTTAGTCTGCTGTCCGGCTTCACCCTGCTGGTTCGCGCCTGTCTCATTGTCAGCGCTCTTTAATTTAAGATATAGAAATATTATACCTGCCAGGGCAATTATCACTACCAGGGCAATTATGAAGGAAGGGAGGCTGCTCCTCTCCCTGTATCCGCGGTATTCATGATTCCGGCTGCTTTTCTTTTTAACAGGCGGTTCTTCAATTTCATCGAGTCCTTCAATTCCGGAAAGATCAAAATCAAATTCTGCAGTGGTACGTCTTACTTTCTGATACCCGCCGCGCACTTCCGTAATACGCCTGGGTTTCTCTTCTTCCTGTTCTTCAGATTCATCAAAGTGTGATGTCGTGAATTCTTTAGTAAGAGATGTAACCCGCTGAAAGTTCTTCGGAACAGGCTCCTGATGTTCAGGTTCAGCAGGAGTTTCCGGCTCCGGCTGTTCGTCAATTATTTCTTCATCTTCAATTTCCGGCTGATATTTTTCTTCGGAAGCTTCCGCTTCTTTATCTTCTATCTCATCGTTTGATCGTTTTTCCGGTTGCTGTACTGATAATTCTGTTTCTTCCTCATACAGCGGGATCTCTTCATCCTCGTCGTCTATCACCTCTTCAAATATATTTTCATCCGTCTGATCTTCTTTTTCCTCCTCGAACAAAGGGACTGTCTCTTCGGGCTCATCAGAATTTATCTCATACTTATGCAATAAATTTTCGTCAGAACTTTCTGCAGCAGGTTCATTCACATCACCGGGAGCATCTTCCTCTACAAATTCTTCGGAAAGGTTTTCCCCAAAATCCCAGGAGAGGTTTTCAAATTCGCGGGTCCGCATAAAATCGCTTCGTGTAGGAACTTCGGGTTCAACCGGACTATTCCCCACTCCCAGCTTCTTCCAGTCAAACGGTCCCTCTCCTTCATCTTCCGACGATTTCAGATGTATGGTCTCGGTTTCCTTCCCGCCTTCAGTTCTCTCCGATTCTTCAATCAATCTTTCTATTTTGGATTCAATCAAACTTCTCAATTCTGTGCCGGATGGCGGAATAAAAAATTCGGTTTCTCTTACTCCTTTTAAAGGAATGACCGGCTTACCAATGCTCAGGCTGAAGTATGAATCGACAGTGTGATACTCTTCTTCAAATCCCGAAGGCACATTGAAGATTATCTCTTCGCCTCCATTTTCATCGTCTATAAAGACGATAAGATCAGAATAAATAAACTTATCACCGGACTCCTGTCTCGATTTGTTCTCAATCTGGCCAACCCGAAGCTGGAATAACCCGACACCGCCGATCCTGAGCGACTGACCCGGCTTAAGCTTTTCCGAAGCATTTTTCAAAAATATCTCGAAGAACTTCTTTGCCTCAGTATCAGGCACACCGGCTTTCTTAGAGATCTTTCTAATAATTTCTGCTTTTTTCATGATTCAGCACTTATTAAATTATAATTTACCAGGCAACCTTAATTCCGCCGGTCACATTAAATGGAAGCAGTTCGTACCCGTGCCATTTATAATTCCTGTTGTTCAAAAGGTTATTCATCTTAAATGTGATGAAAAATCCCGGTGTTAGTTTATAAGAAAAATTTAACCCGAGATCAATATAAGAATTTAGAGTTTGTGTATTTATCAAATCAGCAAAAGTTTTTGAGGCATAATAGAGTTCAGCTTCCGTACCCAGTCCGAAATCAAAATCATAACCATAATTCAGAGAAGCGGTCCATTCCGGGTAGTATGGTATAAATTTTCCCCCGTCATCTTTTGTGTCTTCATACCGGGCAGTGCCGTAAAATAATCCATAGGGACCCGGATGGAACAGCATATTTAAGAATACTGCTGCACTACTCCCACCTGTTGAGACAAGATCAAACGCCCCGGTAATTATATTATTCTTAAAGTAAGGAATTTCATCAGAAGTATAGTATTTAACACCTCCGTCAATTTCAAAATACCTGCCGTATTCATATTTAAGTACTGCCTTTAAGACATTTGATTTTTCAAAGAAAAGGTTGGTGAAAGTACTGACATTCAGATAAGGATTCTGCCTGATAAAATAATTTTCCGTGAGGAATTCAGCAGAAGGAGCAAACTCACCGTACAATGTAATATTACTTTCCAGGTGTAATGCTGCGGCAGCATAAGGAGCGCTGAAAGTGTGGCTGCCGTCCTGTGCATAGCTTATGCCGAAGTCCGCTCTCAGAACATCTGATAAATTAAGACCCACAGTAGGTCGGACATTTATAAAATAAAATTCGGAGTTATCCTGCATTTTGTTCAGGATATACTGCCTTTTATAGTCGAGGTTAACATTTACATTAAAAGCAGAAAATTCTCCACGGGCGAAGCCGTTGAAGCCCAGAAGATTTTCTGAAAAATTCGGGTTATCCAGTGAAGCAAGCTGATCCGAGAAATTCAGCTCGTAGATAAAACTTTTATTCGAAAGATTGTTTACGAGAAAAGAAAAATTCCCTGTAGTGAGGGATCTTTTCTCTGCCGGACCGAGGTCATAATATGCTCCGTAGAGCTTATAATTATCCGCAGCAAGGTCGCCATTGAGCTTAAGTTTCATACCATTGAATGCAGGAGTTTCGCTCCTGATGAAATAGTATAAAGTTGCACCGGCGTTAAGCGAATTTTCCGCACTGTTAAGCGAATATTCTCTCTGGTTTAAAGCACCGGCTCTTCCCTCAAAAATTCCGCCGCCTAAAGGACTTGAATATACAAGTTTCGCTGCAGGAAGGTAATAAGTGCCGAGGTCAGCTTCCAGCCATCCTTTATCATAATTAAGCGAATCAAACAGATCAAGTTTATTTTTCATCGGGTCAGGGAATTCTTTAAGCTGAAGTTCTTCAGGAGAATAGGACGGCAGTACAAATTTACCCGAAATGGTAGATACGAAATCCGGAGCTATTTTCTTTGCCTGATCAACATTTACTACTTCTTTGCCTGTAATGATAAAATCGGGCAGCTCCACATTAGGATTGGATTTTTGAGATTCCTGCGCAGCGGCCTGCATTGAAAAAATAACGGCAAGCATTACAATAAGTTTATTCATCATTTCAGTTTCCTCAGTTTACTCTGGGCTTCCTGGCCGAACTGGTCTCCTTTATGCCTTGTAAGAACGGATCTGTAATATTCTTTAGCCTTATCATAGTTTTCCTGTCCTGTATAAATATCGCCCAGTTTCATATACGATTTGGTCAGCCACTCATCATACCCTGAAAAAATTGATCTCACCCTTCCCAGTGCATCAATAGCATTCAGAGTATCCCCTTCTTCTGCAAATGAAGCTCCCAGGTAATACTGAGCTTCAGCACCTATATCATCTGATCTTGAGTCGGCAAGACTTTTAAAATAGAACTCTGCGTTGCTGTAACGCGAAGCTGCAAGTTCAATCAAGCCGAGTTCGAGTTTAGCCTTTTCCGCGAATATTGTACCGCTGTAATACTGCACAACATCCTGGAAAACACTGTAGGCATTATCAGGGTCCTTTTTATTACTGTAAGTAACGCCTTTCATAAATAGGATCTCGGCAATTCTGGGAGATTTAGGAATTTTATCAAGCGCCTTATCATATATTTCGATGGCGGAATCAAAATCTTTCATTGTGTTATAGATGTTCCCTATTTCAAGGACAGCCGCTCCCGCAGCCTCGCTATTCGGATAGGATTCAAAAACCTTCTTAAAATTAAAGACGGCTTCTTCATTCTGTCCGAGATTCTGTGCGCTTTTACCTATCCAGTAATAGGCATCGGAAACCTGTTTGCTGGAGGGATAATCTGAGACGAATTCCTTATAACTTACTTCGGCTTTTTCATACTCGCGCATACTGTAATAGATTTCACCCTTCTTAAAAAAGAGCTGATCAGAAAAGCTTAACCCGGGGTTTTTTGAAACAAAATTATCAATTAAAGTAACGGCCTTTTGCGGCTCATTCTTTGCAACATAGCTGTACTGGATACCGTTGACAGCATCAAAGACATAGTTCGAGGAAGGATAAAGTGTAATTACTTTCTCATAATTCGCGATAGCTGAATCATATTTAGCCTGGTTGAAATAGGAATCACCTATTGAGTAATAGGCAAGCGGTATAAGTGAAGATGACGGATAAACTTTCATCAGCTCATGGTACTGTGCAATCGCCTCGTTAAAATTTTCTTTCTGAAAATAGATCCAGCCTACAGTATACATCGATCCCTGGGCATATTCCGAATCGGGGAATTTCATCCTGAGTGTATTAAATTCATTGATAGCTTCATCGGTATTGCCGGCCTTATAAAGAGCCTGGGCATACTGGTAGAAACCATATGGATTGTCGATCGAAGATGCCCCTCCTGCGAATAAGTTTTTGTATATCCTGCTTGCAGCCGCATAATTTTTAGTGCCGTAATAGCTGTCTGCCAGCCTTAATTTCGCATCCACAGTTCTTTTATTACGGGGATATTTTTTTACAAAGTCTGAGAACAGATCTGCTGAAGAATCAAAATTCTTCAGATTAAAATAGCAATATGCCTTGCCGTAAATGGCCTGGGCCGCCAGCAGAGTATCGTTTGTACTCACCATATTATATGATTTAAGGGCATTCTGATACTTACCATCGGCATAATAACTTTCGGCCAGGTAAAAATTTATTTTATCATTTTCAACATCAGAGCCGCCTTCTTCCAGATTTTTTAATAATTCAATTGCTTTGTCATAGTCCCCCTGGAAGTAATATGTAGTACCAAGACCAAGGGTGGCCCGGTTCACCATTTCCGGTTTCACATTATTTAAATTGATCGTCCCGTTAAAGTAAGCCGCAGCCTGGTTATAATCCTTCTTATTAAGCGAGACTTCCCCGAGCATGGTAAGTGCCCTTCCTTTTACCACCGGGTCGTTTGAATTGGCAGCAGCCTTAAGGTAGCTTTCAGAATTTATATAGTCCTTATTATTAAAATAATATCCTCCGAGCTGGTACCTGACATCTTCCGCAAGTTTACTCCCCGGGAATTTTTTTATGAACTGGTTATAGATCCTGAAAGCCTCATCTTCTTTACCCGAATATCTTTTTGCTTCCGCTTTCCAGTAAAACGATTTGACAGCGAGAGAATCTTCTCCCTCCGACAAAGAATTAAATACACTGTAGGCATCATTGTATTTCTGCTGCTGGAAATAGCACCAGGCCAGTCCATAACGGGCGTCCCGGAAGACATCCGAAGACGGGAAACTTTCTATTACTTCATTGTAAGTTCTTTCCGCATTATCGTATTCCTGCACCCTGTAGTACGAGTTTGCCAGCAGGTAAAGGCTCTCGGAATAAATATCCGCCGGAAGGTTGGTAAGGCGCGGATTGTTAAGTTCAAGTATAGACGACTGGTAGTCTTTCAGCTTAAAATAACAGATGCCTATCCTAATCTGTGCTGATAAAGCGAGCGGACTTTCCTTATGATATGATAAAAGCTGGTCGTAATATTCAACGGCTTTCGCATAGTTACCGGTTTTTTCGTAAGCGTTTGCAAGGGTATATATGGAATAATCCAGGTACTTATTATTTCTTTTATTATTTACTGCTTCCTCAAGAAATGAAATTGCGTCATCCAGACGGTTCTGCTTTGTATATGATTCACCCACAAGATAGAGGGCCGATCCCGAATGCTCTGTTTCCGGGTATTCATCGAGCAGCTGTTTAAGATATTTCCTGCTGTTCTCATACTCCCCTTCTTCAAAGTATATTATACCGAGTTTATACAAGGATTTATACCGGAAGGCCGACCATCTGAAATCGTTTATAATGAATTCAAATCCTGCAGCAGCGGCGTTTCTTTCACCCAGGTTTAATAATGCATCGGAATAATAATATTTTGCCGTTGCGTACTGTTCGTCTACCAGTTTATAAGCGGTAAAAAAATCGTCGAACAAACGCACAGCTGTCGCATACTGAGTATTATTATACGCAGTCATTGCACGGTTGTATCTGTCAGCATCGGTCTGTGCAAAGGCACCTGCCGCAAACAATATTATGAAAATTACCAGGTATATCTTCATTCGGTTTTTCAGAACGTGGTTAAAGAAAAAACTACTATGCCTCCGAACAAACCGGAAGCAAGGTTTACAAAATCATTATTGATAAAACTGAATCCCCTGTACTTCTCAGCATTGCCTCCGCAATGAATTTTTTTGTCGATAATTCTTCCGCACTGCGTGCATTTGTACTGCGCCTGTATAGAAGCGCCTAATATAGAATCAAAAAAACCTGCGGCGAATCCTGCAAAAGTGATTATTAATATAAAATCTATACGGTGGTTATCAATCCATAAAACAGAAATCAGAGAAATAATTAATGCACCGAAAAGTGAACCGGCAAAACCTGCGGCCGAAACACCTCCCGAAGTGCCTTGTTCAGTTATTCTGAATCTCAGGATGTCATACGTACGGTAAGGCGACATAGTTCCGATTTCAGTTGCCCAGGTATCAGCACAGGATGCAGCAATAATACCCAAGTAGGCTAAATACCATACCGGATCAGGGAAAAAATAGTTGATCACTACAAGGATCCCTCCAACTCCCCCGTTTGCGAGGACCTGGTAAAAATCACGAGCCCCGGATTTCTCAAAATAATTATTCACAGAATGATTTTTCTTTTCCCTTATTTTAGAAAGCAGGCTTGAAAGAATAAAAAATGAAAATATGGGAACCGTCCACTGCCAGCTTCCGAGGCTGAAAAACAGAAATCCCAGGATGAAGGCGGCAAAAATCCCGCTTTTTGTCAGAAATTTCAGCTTTAGTGAAAAAAGGGAAATCAGTAAGGCGAGAAAAAATCCCGTTATAATTTGATTAATAGTTACAGAACTACCCGGTTGAGTTAATGCTATCAAATGCTGCTGCCCTGAAAAAATAATTTCTCAGTTTTGATGCCCAATATAGTTTTTCTGCTTTCATAAAGTCAATACTTAAAATAGCATACAGGATTTCACTTAAAGATATTTGTTAAAGATAGACGGTCTTTAGTATATTTGGATTATTATGTGAGCGGTATAATTCATTTTGGCTGTATATTTACATATTATTTCGAATTCCAAACATTAATAAAGGAATACCAATGAAAAAATCATTTGTACTATTTCTGTTTATTGCTGTCTCATTTTTGGCTTATCAGAATGCACAGGCCCAGACCATTAAGTTAGGAATCGGCGGCGGCCTTTCCTCGGTTCAGTCCCCTACTTATTATACTGATAACGCAGGCTTTTCTTCTGAATACCATATCGGAGTTAAAGGTAAATTAAGCCTGCCGGTAATACCGATTACACCTATCGGCTTCGTTGAATACCATTTCTTCCGGGGTCTGACACCAGCAGGAGCAGATACAAAACAGAATATATTATCTATAGGAGTAGGGGGAGAATTATCACTTCTGCCCGGACCTCTAAGTCCTTATGTGGGACTGGATATCGAGTTTAACAGTCTCGGCGATTTTGAAACTACCGGTTCCCCCACTGCCTCCGGTGTTTCAAGAATGGGATTAGGAATAGGTGCCGGTGCAATGCTGACATTGCTGCCGATTGATTTTGATGTCAGTCTGAAGTATCAGATGCTGAATTTGTTCGGGAAAGAGAGCGGGGAAGAAACAATAGGTATTATTAATCTGAATGCAGCGATTTTCTTTTAATTTGGAACCGGTCAGAATGTCTCTGATATAAAAATCAGGAGTAACATACAGGATTTTTTAATGAGGAGCGAAGGAATATCAGACCCTGCGCTCCTTTTTTTTATCCGCGAAAGATTCGTAAGTATGATTCGGGGAAAATAAGTCTTACAGACCTTTCGTACGGATAAAAGTATTCAGGACTTTCTTTCCGAACTTCATACAATTATTATCCAGAAGTGCCAGGGAATCTATTACTGATTCGATTTCTTTCCAATGCAGTCCTGTTCTATGACCGCCGTTTAAATGAGAATAGAGCTGACTTTCAAACTTCAGAGCAGATAGCACTGCAATATTGCATACTTCCCTCTCTTTAAGCGACAACCCTTTGCGTCCTATAACTTTTCCATATCCTTCGGTCACCAGCCAGTCGGACAATTCCGGAGAGAATGAACTAATATTTGATATCAGCTTCTCAAATTTGCTGCCGTAGATATTTCTGCAATTTTTCCCGCCTCTTTTTTTGAATTTATTTATATCCCAATCCTCAAACCATCTTTCATCAGCCTTAAAATATTCAGAATAAACTGAAAGTGAGATCAGGGCTGATGGATAACCGGCAAAAAGGTAGGTCTGCAGGAGTACCTCGTATATTTTTCTTTTATTGAATTTATTCTCTTTAAGAAATAACAGCGTTTCCCTGAGTACTTTTTCTTTTCTAAGCACAGCCGATGCAGCAAGCAGGGCAAGTACCGGATGATAATTTTTTTCAGAGAGTGCAGAATTGAGGAAGGATTTTATTTTTATCATAAATAAAAAACCCCCGCGGAGTTCACGGGGGTAATTAAAATCATCTATTAATTTAGTTTATTTCAGTAATGAAAGTTCGTACTCAGCTGTTTTCTTATATGTCGCATCAGACTTCGCCTGGTTGAACATGTCTTTAGCTTTTTCAGTATCGCCTTTGCCTTTATAGGAAACACCCATGTAATAATAAGGCCCGCCTTTACCTATGGATGACCGGTATTTCAAAGCATTCTCAGCTGCGGAAATTGATTTATCCCAATCGCCTAACTCAGAGTAAAGTTTTGCGAGTGAAAGATATGCTGCATCGTAATTATCATTACTCACGGCTTTCTGGAGGTAATCAATTGCCTTATTAGAGTTCCCTTCAGTCATTGCATTACTTCCCATCTTTGCATAAGCTATGGCAAGGTTTTTCTTTACTGCTGATTTAATATTCTCATTCTTAGCAGATGCAAGGACTTTTTCAAAATTCTCAACTGCTTTCTCATAATTACCCATCGAGAAATAAACTCCGCCCAGGGCATTATAAGCAGCTTCAAAATCAGATTTCTGCTGGAGACTCTGTTCAAATGCAGTTTTAGCCTCATCCAGTTTATTAAGCTTTTTAAGCGCAATTCCCATCTGGTAATAAATCCGGTAATCCTTTTCAATTGCTAAAGCCTGGTTATAACTATTGATCGCTGCCGTATAGTCCCCGGCTTTTAGTTTTTGATTACCATCGTTATATAATTTGCCTGCATCAGGTTTCATATCCTGGGCAAATGCAGAAACGGTAATCAGCAAAGCTAAAAACATTCCTGTCAAGACTTTGATTAGAGTCTTCATAAATAACTTCCTTTATTTATTTATTTCCTAAAATTCTTGTGCGGAAGACGGGACTTGAACCCGTACGCCAATTAAGGCACTACCCCCTCAAGATAGCGTGTATACCAATTTCACCACTTCCGCAAATTTTGGTGGAAAAGATATATCCGTTATACAACAAAATCAACCCTAAACCGGCATAATTTTTAATTTAACTTACTTTATGTTTACTTTTGTCGATGTGATTTGTTCCCTAGCGCATATCCGGAGGCGGCTGCCTGCCTTTAAAGAGGAGATGCCTGATTTCTTCCCGGAACCTCTTTTCGAATACAATCAGCTTTGCCACCTGCTGAGGCGTGAGAATATCGTACAGAGAGTTAATAAATTGCGTGTGCTCTGAAGCAATCTGCTTTTCAATAGAGAGATATTTATTCACCAGGTCTTTATATCCCGAATCGTCTCCATTTGAGAATTTTGTTTCGAGGTTATCGGTGATTGTACCAAGGGAATCATTGAGCATATCGACTTTTCCGCGTAGTTCATTCCTTCTTGCAAAAAACTTAAGCGTGGTCGTTTCATCCATATCAAGTGCCTCAATCAGCTTTAATTTTTCCAGCTGCTCAATCCTTTCCCTGGGACCTTTATGGTCTCTTCTATCCTGAGCAAAAGATAGTGCCGGTATGAGCATTAAGATCAGCAATAGAAATAATGTAATTTTCATTGTTTCTGTCCCTTAATAATATCTTCATTAATAAGTTGTGAATATAATTCATTTGCCTCAGTCTCGTTAATTGAACTGAGAAGTTCATCCGTATTTAAATATTTTTCTGCTACCGCTCCTTCAGAAGAGCCTGAAAGATCGAGTTCATCAGCCATTAGATTGCTCACGATTGAATCTGTTTTCGTTGTGGCTGATCCTGCCAGATCACTGATAGAGTATTGATCTGCATACTGGTTTAAAATTTCATTAAGATCGCTCTCAGTGAAACTTTTGCTTAAATCATTAAAGTTCGAATACTCAACCGAACTCCCCGGTTTGAATACCATAAACAACAGGAGTACGACAGCAGCTGCAGTAGATAATGAATAGGCCAGCCTGGAAAAAATGAACCTTCTTTTTTTGCTCTTCCGCGAATAAAATTCGGGCAGTATATTTATAAAGTATGTTTCACTGGCAGCGGGAGAGGCATTTGATTTCATTTCACCAAGCAAATTTCTAATTCTGCTTATTTCCGCCCGAAGCCCGGAATCTTCGTTCAGCATTTTTTCAAACTGAAGTTTTTCCTCTGCATTCATTTCCCCGTCGATATACCTTACTATATTTTCTTTTCCTCTATCCATTTTTTTCCATTAGCTCCGTCAATTTATTTATCGCGTGAAAATAATTCGCTTTCAAGCCTCCTTCGCTTCTGCCGGTAATTTCAGATATCTCCTTATAGCTCATATCATCAAAATTTCTCATTATAAAAACCTCACGCTGTTTTGCCGGCAGCATCTGAAGCTTTTGTTCAAGTTCAGCGAACTTTTCCCGCTGTTCATAATCTTCAATTATATCTTCATTCGAACTGAGTTCCCGGGCATTGCTCTCATCGTAACCCAGGAGTCTCTTAACTTTACTCCGGTTCAGAAAGTTAAGTGTTCTTGTAGATGTTATCCTGTATATCCAGGTGTACAATGATGATTGAAACCTGAACTTCTTAAGATTGTCGTAAATTACAATAAGAACTTCCTGAGTAACTTCATCGGCATCCAGATGGTTTCCGGTCATCCTCCGTGCATGCCAGTATATTTTTTTCTGATATTTTTTTACAATATCATTAAAAGCAGCTTCATCACCGGCATTAAACCTTTTAATTAACTCAAAATCTGGATTCGGAACTGCCATTTCTCCGTTTTTTACTCATTTTTTAGACAAAAAGTCATTCTCAAAGGTTTAATATTATAATAATTTAAACCTTAAGAAAATTCCTGATGTCAAACAGCTGAAATGCAAAAAACTTTAATAAGAAATATTACGGAGTTTAAATTGAAGAAATTATTTTTAATCGGCGGAATAGCCGCAGTTTTACTATTTGCGGCTGCTGTTAACTTTTATCCCCAGAATAACGATCAGCCGCGCGGCCAAAGATTCAAAGGGAGAATGCTGGAGAAATTAAATCTTACCGATGAACAACAAACAAAAATCGAGGATCTTCGTATAGAGCATCAGAAAGCTATGATAGACCTCAGAGCCGACTTACAGAAAAAACGCCTTGCAGTAAAAGAACTGACACAAAAAGGAAATTATTCACGGTCGGATTACCTGAATCGTGTTAAGGATCTGAACTCAGCCCGGGATAACATTGCATCATCTATGGCAAACCACAGGATGGATGTTTATGAAGTTCTTAACGATCAGCAGAAAAAAATATTCGATCAGATGCCGATGATGGGCGGACACCGCAGCTGCGGAGGGATGATGGACGGAAATGGTCCCCGCGGCGGACGGTTCAAGTAACAAGTATCAAGATAAAAGTAACAAGTGACAATTAACGAGTAAGAAGATAAAAGAAGGCAGATTTTTGGACGTTCCTTGTTACTTTTATCGTGGAATCAGGCTCATTTCAAAAAAATCATTTTTCCGGATTTCTGATACTCATTAACTTTAAGACGGTAGATGTATATACCGCTGGGGAAATTGGATGCATTGAATACAACTGAATAGCTGCCCTGATTCTTTTTTTCGTCTGCCAAAACAGCAATTTCTTCCCCGAGTATATCATAAACTATTAATGTTACATATCCCGAGCGGGGAATACTGTAGTTAATAGTTGTCGACGGATTAAATGGGTTAGGGTAATTCTGTGATAATGTATAGCTTTCAACTTTATCGCTCGGTGTTTCATCTTTTATACCCACAGCAGCTGCAGGGTTAAATACAGCAACACCGTCATCAGATCCTATCCAGGTTTTACCCTCCTTATCCTCAGCAATTGAATTTATTTTATTGCTGATTAGTCCCGAGTTATACCTGCTATAAAGTTTCCAGTCTGCAGTCAGGGTGTCGTTTGCATTAAACCTGGCAATGCCGGCATCCCTGGTGCCCGCATAAATATTATTTGAATCATCAACCGATATACAGCTGATATTATCAACAGGCAATGAGGTATTACTGCTGTTAAATATTTTGAAAGAGAAGTTATCATATTCTGCCAGTCCATCGAACCAGGTTCCGATCCACAGGTTATTGTTTTTATCAGGGGCAAGCGCTGATATATAATCCGAAGGGATACCTGAATTTATTGTATTGTATACCTCCCAGTCTTCCCCGTTGTATTTTATGAGTCCGTTTCCATAGGTTCCCAGCCATATGTTACCGGAGGCATCAATGCACATTGAGAGAATATAATTATCTGCTATTCCTGAATTTGAGGTATTATATACTTCCCAGCTGCTGCCGTCATACTTATTCAGCCCTCCTCCCCAGGTTGCTATCCAGAGGTTATTATCAGAGTCGGAAGCAATAGAAATAATGTTTGTATCCGATAGTCCGGAGTTTAATGGGTTAAAGTTTATCCACTGGCTTCCATCATACTTATTTATTCCGCCCTTATAAGTTCCAGCCCAGTAATTTCCCTGGTTATCCTTAAGCAATGAAGTTACATAGTTATCGCTAAGACCTGAGTTTAATGAATTGATATTAGACCACTCTGAATTGCCGTTATATTTCCATATGCCATCTGATTCAAATCCTATCCATTTGTTATTATTCTCATCTACGTAAATACATTTTACTCCACCCTGAAAAGGAGCTGAAGTATTTGTGTTAACAGGTCTCCAGCTGATGCCGTCATATTTTGCCAAGCCTCCATCAAGAGTTCCTATCCATTCTTCTGCCTGCTCAGCTTCAATTGCCCGTACATCATTTCCAGGAAGTCCTGAATTGGCGGTATCAAGAACCAGCCAGCTTGTATCAGGCTGCAGTACATATATTCCCTTTCCCCTGGTTCCAAGCCATTTTACATTTGCTGAATCTGCTGAGATACAGTTGATATATACAGGATCAGGGAGGGTTAAAAATAAGTGGTCATTAGAATTATCCAAATTGTATTGGGAGTAATAACCTTCATTGGCTAATTCGAAGCATTCCTGATCTATTAAAAATGAGCAGATATTAAAATTGTAAGGGCCATTATGGAGCGAAGCTCCCCGAACTCCATCAAACCAAAAATAGTCGTAGTTTAGAACACCGATCAGAAAATTCTCTCCCCTTTCATTAATTATAAAAGAATTTATATAGTTACTCGGCAAAATTGAGTTTGAAGTATTATAAACTATGAGACTATAAGAGCTATTAACTTTAATCAACCCTCCTCCCCAGGCTGATGCCCAGATTTTTTGATCGAAACCGTATTCAAGGCAATTTATATAATCAACAGGCAGAATAGAATTATCTGTATTTATCGATTCCCAGTTTTCTCCTTCGAATTTGCCTATCCCTCCATCCTTAGTGCCGATCCAGATTACCCCTTCGGGAGTTTTCTTAATTGAAGTTACATAATTCCCGGGATAGTGTTCCGTTGCTTTATTATAAAGAATTTTATCACCGGTAAGAATATTCATCTTTATTAGTCCTCCGGTTGTTCCAATCCACATATCCTCACCATCCTTCATCAGTGACGTTATCCTGCTTGTATTGGCATAATTTGTCCATTCTGCCTGTTGTGAATATATAACTGTAGTTCCTAACAATAATAAGTGTATTAAAAGTTTTATTGTATTTATCATATTACTACCTAATAAATAAAAGAGATGATATCTCTTAAAATGATCCCATCAATAAAAAACTATTTAAGCAGCAATGCTTTTATTGTTTTAGTGTATTCTGCTGTAGAAATGTTTATCAAATACACCCCTGAAGGAAGTAACTGTCCATTACTATCCTTTGCTTCCCAGGCAATACTATAACTGCCCGGGGTATATGTTTTATTTGTTATGATGGTTATTTCTTTCCCTAAAATATTATAGACCCTTATTGTAACCTTTTCTGATTTGTTAATCTCAAATCTTATATTTGTTGCAGGATTAAAGGGATTTGGATAATTCTGGTATAAATTAAATGTGTTCTCTCTCTCCTGTTCCTTTAGAATTGCAGTCGTACTGTCAGGCATCAGAATCCGGGTTAAAGCAACTGTCTGGTTTACCCCCATTGAGATCAGGATGTCCTTTTTGCCGTTATTCAGCAAGTCTGCTGTTATCCCGCCCATATACCCTTCACCTTCTCCGGGCTGCTTTATATAATATACCTCATAACTCTGGTAATTCTCCTTCCCGTTAAACTTCAATATCAGAAAATTGCCGTCTATACAGACAGCAACTTCATCTGTGCCGTCATTATCTATATCCACCGTCTGCATATTGCCTGCACCGAATGAAAATACCCCTATCAGGTCAATTTTGCCTACAGCCTTGTAGCTGTTGTCTCCATCGGTTTCGAAAAGTGTTATCCTTGTTTTCGGTACACCATTAAAATATGAGTCTCCCAGCACCCAGAATTCAGGCTTTCCATTCTTGTCTACATCGTGCGTCCAGGTATGGATGTATGCATTATAGGTCTCGACCATTCCCTGCCAGCTATTTACATAAGTATTGTCTCCCCTGTTCTCTATTACGTATACATTTCCTTCCATTGTTGCACAGACAATATCAGTATTTCCATCAAGATCAAAATCACCAATTGAGAATCCTCCGTAGACGTATTCATCAGGCATTTTAAAGCAATAAACTGAATCGAAATTATTTACAAAAGGATTATACTCATATATATAAACTGCTGCCGTTGATAAACCGGCGAATGTTAAATCGGTGAAATAATCATTATCAGTATTTCCCAAAGTCAAATAATTTAGCTGGTCAATAAAATTGAACGAGAAATTCAATTCCGTAGCCAGAGAAGAATCGGATGGTTGTGAAAATATTCTCTGGTCGTATGCAAATAATAAATATGATGCAGTTAAACAAACATCCATTTGATCATTTCGATCAATATCATATATACTTCTGACAAGAAATAACGAATCATATAAAAACTTAAATTCATAATTATTAAAATTATCCAGTTCGTAAATATTTACCGGTTCAAAATCACCACTCCCTTGCTTTTTACAACCATATAACTCGGATTTCCCATTATTATTGACATCCCCAAGCCGTAAATAATCAAATTGCCAGTTGTGCAGCGGAACTGTCTGCCAGTAATTGTACTTATGGTAATACGGGAGGGTATCAATTGTCCAAAGGTTTATAATGGTTGAGTCGAAGTTGGGTGAGTATTTAACCCGGGTCCGGCATTCATATTCATTTGTATTCTTGAATACAGTTTTATTATTCCTGAATTCAAGCTTTAGAATTCCCTGCTCAGGTTCGGTTACCTTTATATCTCTGTTATTTTTAAGACCGATGGTCTTTTCTTCAAGAGAGTTTTCATTTGACTGTGCTATTAACCCGGAATTAAGAATTACAAACAAAAGAATAAATAACTTCTGCATTTAAGATACCCTGTTTTGTTTATAGGGAAAGAAATAATTCTCCAACTATATAGCTATGTAAATCCGGTTGGATAATAGTGTCTGAAAGAATATGAGTCCTTAAAAGCCGCAGATTTTGAAATACAAATAAAGGAAATAATATTATCCGCGGCATTGGTAACGTACTCTCGGAATAGATCGGAATGATAGATAATAATTTTCAGAAGTCCATAAATTATGAACACCGTCCCCCCCCCCCCGAAATGGTAAAGAAGTAAGTGTTCCTGTCCCTATTTTAAGTCTCCCTGACATTTCCCGCACTAATTGTTTCAAATTGTGTTGTAAGGACACAGAAAAATGTATGGAAATAAAATTTCAAATACAACGCATATTTTATTATTGAATTGACTTAAGTATAACCGAAAATTAAATTAAGGACGTTGAGGATCAGTAAATTATTCAACCAATTCTCTATAAGCTGTTTCCCCGGATATTAAATAAAATCAGGGAGGTATCTGAATGAAGCAGACAAGAATTTTTCTCTCACTTTTTGTTTTTACCATTGTACTATTTTTCGGCGGATGCCAGGATAACAAGAATACAATTGTGCAGCCTGATAATACCCAGCAGGATAAAGGCAAGGTAATGATCGGTTCCGAATCTCCACTGTATGAAACATCATTCACAAACGGAGATATGGATAACGGAACCGATGGTTACTGGAAAGGCAGTTATCTCATAAGCGCTTACCAGTTTAATTATTCAGGTAAGGAATACGTTTCTCCGACCCATTCACTGAATATTAATGCCTCAGGAGCAGCACCGAACAGTTTTGCTTATTGGGCACAAACTTTTGATGCATCTGCTTTTGCGGGTAAGAAGGCATCAGTTAAAGTCAATGTAAAATATTCCGATGTTGAAGGTGATGGAGTAATGATTGTTCTCCGCGGGGACGATTCAGAATTACCCCAGGGAACTGCAGAAGCTTTTTCTACCACTCAGAACAAAATCATCATGAACGGTTCAAGCAGCTGGAGAACTGTAGAAGTTGACCTGGATCCTGTTCCTGAAGGAATAAAATCACTCACGATTTACATGTTGATTTCTGCGGGCAGCGGCTCGGTGTATTTTGATGATCTTAGCATAAATGCATCCGAACCGACTCCGGTTCCAACAACAATGATGAATGGAGATCTTGAATCCGGAAATGATTCACCCGATTTCTGGTGGGCCGGTGTATCGAAGTCATCAAATTTTAACTATGAATGGTCTACGGATGAACATCTTTCACCCGGTCATTCAATAAAAATATCTTCAGACGAATCAGAAGATGCCTTTGCGTACTGGGCTCAGACCATAGCCGCTGAAGATCTGTTAAATCAAAAGATCAGGCTGACAGCAAACATAAAAGCTTCGGATCTTTCCGGGAATGGAGTTTATATTGCCATCCGGGGAGATGAAACATTGACTCCTATGGGGAGTGCCGAATCCTTTGCAAGTACACAGGGGCATGTACAAATTGACGGAACATTCGACTGGAAGCAATACAGTATTACACTTAATAATGTTCCACCGGATACTAAATCGCTTACATTCTATTTAATATTCGGGGAAAATACTTCAGGGACAGTGTATTTCGATGATTTGTCTATAACTACTTACTGACGCGGATTTACGGCTGTTCCCGGTAATTGATCGCGGAACAGCCGTCCTCATAAAAGCATTCACATAATTCGTTACAATATATTACAGATCTCCCTGAATTGGTCTTACGAGTATCTCCTCAGTAACCATACTGCTCTTTTCAAGGTAGGCAGAAACTATTACTCTTGCGATCTCTTCGGGATTAAGCATTCTTTCCGAATGTTCTTCCCGAACAGCTGCAGGCCACATTGGGGTTTCAGTCGTTCCCGGTATAACATTAATTACCCGGATCTTATGCTTTCGGACTTCCTCCCTCAGAACATTTGAGTAGCCCAGCAGTCCCATCTTCGATGCAGCATAGGCACTGCTGTGAGTAAAAATCTTTTTGGTTACAATTGAAAGAATATTGAATAATAGTTCCGCCGCCCCGTTCGATAAAATGAGGCAGCAGGTATTTTATTGTGTAGATTGAACCAAGCAGGTTGGTATTTATGACATCATCAATTTCGTTTGCGGAGTTTTCTTCTGCAAGTTTCCAGGAAGTAATTCCCGCATTATTCACAAGACAGTCGACATCGCTTTCAGCGAGTATTTTCTTTACTGTCTGATCAACATTGGCTGAGGAAGCTACATTGCATGGAAAGATATCGACCGACAGTTTGTCTTTTTTTAATTCCCTGTTCAGTCTCTCCAGCTCAGTAACCCTCCGTGCAGAGACAAAAACTTTGCTGCCGACCCTGGCAAACTCGGAGGCAGCTGCTCTTCCTATCCCGCTGCTTGCACCTGTTATCCATACCGCGGCTTTTTCCTTAGCCATCGCTCAGTTTCCCTTTTATTAGTGTCATAAACTCCGCTCTCGTCCGTGCATCTTCCTTAAATACACCGTGCACTGCACTGGCAACTGCAGCAGAATTCTGCTTTTCAACTCCCCGCATCATCATGCACATATGGTAAGCTTCAGATACTACTGCAACACCCTGGGGCTTCAGGTATTCGTCTAAGGTATCGGCAATCTCCTGGGTCATTCTTTCCTGCACCTGGAGCCGCCTTGAGAAGACATCCACAATCCTGGGAATCTTGCTTAAACCGACGATCTTTCCATCCGGAATATATGCTACGTGCACCTTTCCGTAAAAAGGCAGCATATGGTGTTCACACAAGCTGTAAAAATCAATATTCTTAACCAGAACCATCTCATCATATTTTTCATTGAAAACGGCATTATTCAGCACTTCTTCTATTTTTTTATGATAGCCTGAAGTAAGGAAGTCATATGCTTTTGCGACTCTTTTGGGAGTATTTAGCAAACCTTCCCGCTTAGGATCCTCTCCTATTTCTTTTAATAACTCAGAAACAAGATTCTGAACTTTTGCGTACTCCAAATTATTCTCCTCGATATTCAACAATATTTTTTTCTGTCTCGAACAATTTAACAGAATACAATTTACCCGAAGGCAGTTTATCCTTTAACCGGTGATATATTGCTTTAGCTATATTTTCTGCAGATGGGATTATGTTCTTCATAAAATCCGTTTCTATATTCAGATTCTTGTGGTCGACTTTCATCAGAACATTTTCACTAATTATATTCTTAAGAATTTTCAGATCGATGACGAATCCCGTCTCAGGGTCGGGTTCGCCCGCAACGGTAACTTCAAGGACGTAATTATGTCCATGCCAGTTAGGATTGCTGCACTTCCCGAATATCTCCAGGTTCTTTTCATCGCTGTAGGAAGGATTATACAGGCGGTGAGCTGCACTGAAGGTTTCTCTCCTTGTCACATAAACCATTTAGCCCTCTTAATTTTTAAGCGCGTCGAGTAATTCCTTATTATGCCCGTCCACCTTCACTTTCGGGAAAATCTTTTTGATTTTTCCGTTCTCATCTATTACTACTGTTGTTCTTTCTACTCCCATATATTTTCTGCCGTACATACTTTTTTCTTTCCAAACTCCGTATGTTTCAAGCACGTTCTTATCCTCATCGCTAAGCAGGCTGAAGGGCAGATCGTATTTTTCAGCAAACTTTTTATGAGATGCAACAGAATCCGGGCTTACGCCAAGAATAACTGCATCAACGTTGTTAAACTTAGGGAATTCATCTCTGAAATTACAGGCTTCTTTCGTACAGCCCGAAGTATTATCCTTAGGATAAAAATACAGGATAACATTCTTTCCCTTAAAATCTTTTAAAGAAATAGTTTTGCCATCCTGGTTCTGCAATTTAAAATCAGGAGCCTTTTTACCTTCTTCTATCATTTTATTCTCCGTTTAGATGGTCAGTATCGCGGTATCGAAGGATCTATCTCACGAGACCATGCTTCGATGCCTCCTTTGAGATTAATTAAATTTCTGAATCCTTTATCGGCGAGGTAGCTGCAGATATTAGCACTCCTTACACCGGTATGACAGTAAAAGATGAGCTCGTCATCCTTGCCGAGTTCATTCATATGCTGTATAAAATTACTCATCGGCATCAGCTCAGAACCTTCAAGGTGTGCAATCTTATGCTCCCATTCTTCTCTTACATCTATAAGCCTTGTACCGCTTTTATTCTCAAGGATCTGCTTAACTTCGGCTGGATTTAAATCTTTGAATTTAATCAGTTGATTTCCTGAATCTTTAAACATATTAATCATTCTCCAGTATTTTTTTTATTGAATCGTAATCGGGCTGATCTCCCGGAGTAGGACAAATCTCCTTATATTTTATTTTTCCGTCCTTCCCTATAACAAAAGCCGATCTTTTAGAAACTCCGTTGTAGGAATATTTTTCCGGGTAATAAAGTTCATATAGTGAATCATAAGTTCGTGATACATCTTTGTTGAAATCACTCAGCAGGTTGAAGTTCAGTTTATTCATTTCCCTGAATATCTTTAAAGTATATGGACTATCGACACTTACAGCAACAACCTGCGCATCGATGTCCATATTATTGTTAAATTCATCCTGCATTTTTCTCATCTCTTTGGTACACACGGAAGAAAATGCAAACGGAAAGAAAAGGAGTACAACATTCTCGCCTTTATAATCAGACAGCGAGATATCTTCCGACTCCTGGTTCTTTAGTGTAAAATCAGGTGCGGTATTGCCAATTTCAACAGGCATAATTATCACTTCCTTCTTTCTTTAGATGGTTGTAACTATTTTGAATATAAAAACTTATGATAATATCATTTAAAATTATATAATCTACGGGGCACATTCAAGGTTGTAAGTTTAACTGTAATTTGCAACACCGGCAGAAACAAAAAAGTTCATTGTAGATGCTGTTCGTCTACGGTTAGCGGGTTTTTCGGGGGAGATTCGGCATCTCCCTTTCGGAAGGGAAAATCAGAAGGCCCTTCAGTTCATAAAAGTCCCTCTTTTTTCGTCCAGAATTTGAATCCGTCCTCGAGGTGTTCAAACGAATCAATCGCCCAGAGGATAGGCTGAAGATGCCAGACATCATAATCCTGCCGCACAAGCTTGTCCGGATCGAAGTCCCTGACTTCCACATCTTGTGACAGTGCATGAGCGACTTCTTCCTTTGAGGATATAATCCCGGCACCGTATATTCTCATCCCTTCAGGTTTTTTTATGAGACCGAACTCAACAGTGAACCAGTGAAAAGTCTCCAGGTATTTGCGGTTAATTCCTTCGGCGTGGAAGGCAGCTTCACCGAACATCTGGTAAAAGGATGCAAAGTTCTCATCCGTCAGCAGAGGCATATGTCCGAACATATCGTGAAAGCAGTCGGGGGCGGGAGTATAATCAAGTTCATCCCTGCCTCTTATATAATCAGTGGAAGGAAAGATTCTCTTTTGCAGAAGCTCAAAAAAATTCTGCTCGTGGATCAGTCCCGGTACCCTGGCAATTTTCCAGCCTGTAGCTTTATTAAATACCCTGCTTAAATCTTTAAGAGCAGGGATCTTATCGGCTGTGAAGTTCAGCTTCCTGGTTCCTTCCAGATATTCTTCACAGACTCTGCCGGGAAGATATTTCATCTGCCTTTCGTACAGAAATTTCCATATTTCATGGTCGGATTCCGGGTAATCGGGATAAGGGATTTCATCGTGGGTGGGTACCGGGCCGGTTAACCTCTGAGGAATACATCGCGGATCCACACCCTCCTGTGCAGCCTTCTCATAAGCAGATACAATCTTCTCATCCTTTGGATCGTTCATTTTAACTTCCCGGATTATTCTTGTTTGGAATTTAACGGAACATAAATATTATGAGTATTAATTTCAACCACACAGCGCATAGGGGGAGGGAAAAGAATAAAGAAAAAAGTGACAAGGAAGAAGTAAAACACAAAAAGAAGGGCTAGATCAGATAATGTTCACTTCTTCTTCCAGTACAACTTCAAATTGTTCATATACCGAACGTTTTATTTCTTTGGCAAAATGAAGAATTTCCTCGCCTGTTGCTCCGCCGTGATTCACTATTACAAGTGCCTGTCTGCTGTGCGTACCGGTTTTCCCCATCCTGACTCCCTTCCATCCGGCTTTATCTATTAACCAGGCTGCAGGCAATTTTATCTTTCCGCTTTCGAGCGGGTAGCCTTTTAAATCCGGGTAGCTTTGTTTTAACAGATCGTACTGTCCGGAACCGATCTCGGGATTCTTAAAGAAACTTCCCGCGTTACCGGTTACCTCGGGATCCGGAAGTTTTTCTCTTCTGATCTTAGCGACGGCTTCACTAACATCTTTTATAGTAAAACTGCTTCTGCCTGTCTTCTCAAGTTCTTCTTTTACGTTTCCGTAGCTGGTCCTTATTTCAGGATTCTTATTCAGTTTCAATCGTATCTTAGAAACAGCAAATTTATTTTTAAGTTCATCTTTAAAGATGCTGTAACGGTAGCCGAATCTGCAGTCAGCTTTATAAAATATTGCCGGTTTTGCTGTTTCAGTATAAAATCCGCGGAGGTACTCAAACGTTTCACTTAGTTCCTCGCCGTACGCCCCGATATTCTGAATAGGGGCTGCTCCTGCGGTTCCGGGTATGAGCGCAAGATTTTCAATCCCCCCGAGGTTTCTGTTTACACAGTACGTCACCAGATCATTCCAGTTAACACCTGCACCTGCTTCAACAATTGCAGTTTGTCCATCTTCGCTGATTATTTCAATGCCCGGGATGGAATTCTTTATAACAAGCCCGTCATAGTCTTTAGTCAGCAGGATATTGCTTCCCCCCCCAAGGATAAATCTTGAATATGATTTTAATTCTTTATAAGAAAGGATCTCAAACAGTTCATCTTCGCTGCGGGCATCTACAAACGCTTTCGCCGAGGCATCTACACCGAATGTATTGAATCTTTTGAGGGAATAATTTTTTGCTATTTCCATTAAAGTGAAACCTTATGTCTCAAAAACCGCCTGCCGTCTGCCAATCCAGCCCTACTGGTAACGGTCAAGACGGAACTTTTCACCGAGGTAGAGTTTGCGGACTTCCTCATCTTCAGCCAGCATTTCTGCACCCCCCGATTTAAAAATAACTCCGCTGATGAGTATGTACGCATTATCAACAATGCTCAGCGTCTCGTGCACATTATGGTCGGTAATCAGTACGCCTATTCCGCGGTTTTTAAGATTAGCAACAATGTTCATTATATCTTCCACCGCAATGGGGTCGATCCCTGCGAATGGTTCGTCAAGAAGGATAAAACTTGGATCGGTAGCAAGGGCACGTGCTATCTCAGTACGCCGCCTTTCCCCGCCGCTCAGCTGAAACCCGATGCTTTTCCGGATGTGTGTGATACCAAGGTCTTCCAGCAGACTCTCGCACTTCTCTTTTCTTTCCTTATTTGAGAGTTTAATCATCTGCAGAACAGCCATAAGGTTATCTTCTACTGAAAGTTTCCGGAATATTGAAGCCTCCTGTGGAAGATAACCGACACCCATGCGGGCGCGTTTATACATCGGGACTTTAGTAATTTCTGAATTGTCCAGAAAAACCTTCCCGCTGTCGGGACGTATCATTCCGGTTATCATATAAAAGGTAGTTGTCTTTCCTGCGCCGTTGGGACCAAGTAATCCTACTATTTCTCCCTTTGAAACTTTTACCGAAGCTTTATTAACTACGGTTCTGTGTTTATAAACTTTTACAAGGTCCTCGCTTCTTAATGTCTTTTCATCCATAATTATTTCAGTGTATCCATTGGTGAAAATATTTTTCCTGCCGGCCTGATCTGTTTAATAAGTTCACTCTTAACCGGACGGTTGGTGACAAGGTTGAACTTCGGCAGTGCAAAAGTCTGTTCCTTGCCTTTTACCAGGTTCTCGGGATAATATTCACTTTTGGGAGAACCATATAAGCGGACTTCATTTATCTTCTTTCCTTTAAAATTCAAAGATGCCGATTCGGCGGATGACTGTGTCAGTCCGTTAGGTTTTTGTTCATCATTATACATATAATAAACGTTATAAACGCTTCCCTTCACCTCAACCCGGGTTATATTTCCTTTATCAAAATACATAATTAATCCATCCCCTGAAATCTGGTTATACCTGTCTTGATAAATATCATTAGGTGAAAGCACAAAAGCATTACCGATGTCCTCAAGCGCCTTTACCTCGTTATCGCTTAAAAATATGATGATGGAATCTCCTGTCAGCTGCGTCTGCTCATTCCACAGAACGGGCTTCATATCTCCTTCTTTCCTGCGATATGTAATAATCTTCTCATCATCTTTTTCATAAACTGAGTAATCATTCAGAGAGGCAAACGCTCCCCGCCAGATTTTGACAGAATCTTCCGCTTTAAACAGGTTCGTTGTATCGCGCCAGGATTCCATTGATTTGGATTTTATTAGAAGTGTATCAAGCGTCGTCTGCATGCTGTCATTCCCTACTATAAGAGAATCAGGTCTGCGTGTAAGTATAGTATCCACCTGCAGCAGCAGGGGCTTCACATCAATCACCGTGTGATATTCCTGCCCGTAATCTATAAGATGTTCACCGAAAATCTGAACATTATTACTTGTATTCTCTATCCTTACGTCACTGGTTGCAAACGTTACCCGTGAATTCCTGAAATGCTCCAGCGTATCCGCATCGATAACGTTGTCCTTCTGAACAATCCTGACGCTGCCGACGGCTATGGCGCGGTCTTCTTTCTTGAAATAAGTCAGCTTCTGCGAAGTCAAAGTACTTGCGGTATCATACAAAGTTACCTTGCTTCTGAACACCGCTTTATCATCATTAAAAAAATATTCGCCTGAGTCAGCCGAAAGGATTACCTTTTTATCATCGAGCTGAACCCCGGCGCTGCTTTCCGCACGTCTTTCATCGCCGTAATAAAATCCGCGGGGGGTTTTAATTGTCATACTATCCTGCTTCACCACAACATTCCCTATAAGCTCAGCGTCGTTGCGGGAGATGTACTGGATAGCTTTATTGCAGGTGATAATAACATTCCCCTGGGTAAGCACAACGTTTCCATAAACCTCACGCGTAGTTTCCCCGCTCACTACCTTCCCTACCAGGCTGTCGCCCACGACAGTGATCATCTCTCCCTTTTCCTGCGAAAATACGGTCACCGAAAAGAGAATGAACATTAAAGTTATTTGAAAATATTTACTCATTGTTATTTAAGACTATCAGCCCTGGCGGTATAAGTTATATTATAAATGACATAATTAGTAAGGTTCTGGTTTGACTCAAATCCATAACCCTGAATTTTTTCTTTAGCAGTAAGAATAGTAACAAATTTATCAGAAACAATCTTTGCATCCTTATTCCGCCACATTAATTCATCAGTTTTAATTGTTACACCGCTGTCGCTTACAGCAACCACACTATCCGTCGCATAAAGATTTTTTGTGGCATCATCAACCTTCCCTTTTTTTGATGTCAGGGTCGTTGTTTTTATTTCAGCAGGATTGTAGAAGTCAACCTTAACCCCGCTATCGAGCAAGGTTTCCTTTGACTCAGCAAATACTCTGAGGTGACCTGCATAAAGTATAGCCGTTGTCCTCCCTGAATCCGAAAAAATCACCTTGGCATCCCAGCTTTCCTGTGCAGGTATTTCCTCCTCATTCAGATCCGGGTTGATATGCGGTTTAACTTTTTGTTCACCGCAGCCGATGTAAATAAATATCAATGCAGCGGCCAGGAATAAAAAATATCTCATCTCTGCTGCAGTCCAAGGTTGATTAAATCATGCAGATGTAATATACCCACGGGTTTATTGTTGTCATCCACAATTACGAGGGTGGTGATTTTAAAATTTTCCATCTGCTGTAGTGCAAGCGAAGCAAGATAAAATTCCTTCGTAACCTTTGGATTTTTTGTCATAATATCCGCGGCAGTAAGACTCTTTATCTCAAGTGTTTTTTCCAACAGCCTTCTTAAATCACCGTCAGTAATGATCCCTGCAAGAACACCTGCACTATTTACAACGCAGGTGGTTCCAAGTCTTTTGGAAGTTATCTCAAGAATAACATCCTTAATCGATGCATTTTCATATACTGAAGGTATTTTATCTCCCTTGATCATTATTTCTTTGATCTGAAGCGAGAGCCGTTTACCAAGACTTCCTCCCGGATGCAGAAAGGCAAAGTCCTCAGCAGTAAAATCTCTTTTCTCCAGCAATGCAACGGAGAGGGCGTCACCCATTGCCAGAGTTGCAGTTGTTGAGGCTGTCGGGGCAAGGTCGTGGGGACATGCTTCCTCTTTAATTCCGATATTCAGGAAAATATCGCATTCCCCGGCAAGGCGGGATTCCCTCGAGCCGCACATTGCAATCAGGGAAACCTTCAAACGTTTTAACATCGGAAGCAAATTAGAAATTTCCTCTGTATCACCGCTTTTGCTTATCAGTATAACAACATCTTCCTGTCTAACCATTCCGAGATCGCCGTGAAGTGCATCGGTGGGATGAAGATAGATTGAAGCAGTTCCGGTTGAGTTTAAAGTAGCAACTATTTTGCGTGCTATAAGACCCGACTTTCCCATACCGGTTAAAACAACACGTCCTTTACAGCCATAGATGGCCTCCACTGCTTTAACGAATTCTGCATCTATATTATTCTCAAGACCTGCAACAGCCGCTGCTTCAATCCTGATAACCTCCCTGCCTTTTTTTATTATTTCTTCGGAGTTCAACTTTTTCCCTTCCTGAACAAATCTTTTATACTTTTAGGACGACTGACGGGTACGTCCTGATTAAGGTATCTTGAAAAATCTATTGAGAACCTTCTCATATATTTATTATAAAGAACGAAAGCATTAATCAGATCATTATCGGAAAACTCCTCCTGTTTGGCGAACATCAAGCGCGGATTCAAAGCCTCTTTTGGATCTTTAATTCGTTTAAAGCGCATCAACTCATTGTAGTAATTCGTAAGAGGTACCAGGTGGTTAACCCCGCTTTCACTTTCGTGAAGCCATATTTTTTTGTGCGAAGGAGCGAATACCAGTACATATTTATTTTTGGATATAACTACTTCTCTTACATCTTTATTATCGCCGGGAGATTTATCTCCGGGATTCCAATCAGAGTAGCTCCATTTTCCCAGTTCAGTAATCTCATCCGGAATACTCCCGGAGTTCCTGACCGAAAGATCGAACTCGATCTCATCATCGATTTCTTCATTTATAAGGATATCTATCTCGTCCCCGGGAACTATAATAGTTCCGGCTGTAAATACAGGGGTTGACGAAAATGATAAATCAGGTATAGTATTCTCCTTACCTAGTATAAAATTATTGTTTTGAAATCTTCCATAACCGGTCACCATAAGCCTGTCAATTTTTTCCCTGTAACGTTTATAACCCGGTTTTTCTTCAGGCAGAACAGAAAAGAGAAGGTATCTCTCCTGACCGGTTAATTGTCTTGGAAATTGTTGAATACCGGAATTCACTCTGATCCTTTTGATATTATATCAATTCTTTTAACGTCCTGGAGGAGAGCCTTAAGTCCGGCCAGCGGGAACTGGCTTGATGCATCGCTTAACGCCTTTTCCGGTTCGGGATGTACTTCAAGGAAGAGTGCATCGATGCCGACTGCCGCGGCGGCTTTAGCGAGGTACTTTATGTATTCCGGCTGACCTCCGCTCGTATTTCCTTTTGAAGGAAGCTGAACCGAATGAGTTGCATCCATCACCACAGGATAACCGAGTTTACGCATGATTACCAGGGATCTCATATCTACGACGAGGTTATGATATCCGAATGTCGTGCCTCTTTCAGTGAGCATAATCTTTTTATTGCCGGTTGACAAAACTTTACCGGCAGCATATTTCATATCCTCAGGAGCCAGGAACTGACCTTTTTTGATATTAACAACTTTTCCTGTCTCACCGGCAGCAATAAGCAGATCTGTCTGCCTGCATAAAAACGCAGGGATCTGAAGAACATCAGCATATTCTGCTGCAATCTGAGCCTCTGCGGGCAGGTGGATATCGGTTAACACCGGCACTTCAAATTCATCTCTGACAGCTCCCAATATCTTAAGCGCTTCCTTATCTCCGATACCGGTAAAAGAATCCGGACTGGTGCGGTTGGCTTTTTTATAGCTTGCCTTAAATATAAAAGGTATATCAAGTGAAGCTGTTATTGATTTAATCTCTGCAGCAGTTTCTCTCACAAGCTTTTCACTTTCAACCACGCAGGGACCGGCGATAAGAACAAAACGATTATTTCCGCCAGCTTTTATATTGCCTACTTCAACCATATTCTTAATCAATCTGATTTAATATGAACCAAATATAAAAAAAAGCGTTTACTTAATGAATTCGACCGGCAGGTGACCCAATTTTGAAATAAGGGGAACATATCTCTCCAAATAAATGAATCAATTACATGACTCTTAATAATATCAGGGCTCTCAAAAGCACATTGATTTA